>NZ_JBHUJS010000006.1:0-244503 GCF_042683405.1 Pseudoduganella sp. GCM10020061
CTGACCCACAGGCTCGCAGCCTTAAGCACCATCGGTGTGACTCTGCCCGACCGGAAAAACAGCAGAAGTATCTGCCGAATTGCAGGCGGTATCAATATACGAGGCACCAGGGGGAAAGCAGGCCTGACCCCCGGTTTGAGAAAAATCAAGGGGCGAGGGACTCGATGTTGTCGATGAGGATGTCGGCGAGCCGCTGCATGGCCTGCGCGCTGCCCCAGGCGCAATGGGGTGTCAGGATAAAGTTGGGCTGGCGCAATTGCAGCAGCGGGTTGTCGGGCGAGGGTGGCTCGGCGCTGAGGACGTCGAAGCCTGCGCCGCCGATGCGGCCGTCACGGAGGGCGCCGGCGAGGGCGGCTTCGTCGACCAGGCCGCCGCGGGCGGTGTTGATCAGGAGTGCGTCGGGCTTCATCAGCGAGAGCTGGCCGGCGCCGATCTTGTGGCGCGTGTCCGGTGTCAGTGGGGCGTGCAGGGTGACGATGTCGGACTGGCGCAGCAGCTCGTCGAGCGCAAGCTGTTCGACGCTGTCGTCCGCCACCGGGGAGCGGGAGGTGACGATGACGCGCATGCCGAAGGCGCGGGCCAGGCGCGCGACCGCCTGGCCCAGCGCGCCGAAGCCGACGATGCCCAGCGTGCTGCCGGCAAGGTCGCGGATCGGGTGGTCCAGCAGGCAGAAGCGGTTCGACTGCTCCCACCGGCCGGCTTCGACGTCGGCACGGTAGGCGAGCAGGTTGCGCCGCAAGGCCAGGATCAGCATGAAGCAGTGTTCGGGGACGGTCTCCACGGCGTAGTCGCGCACGTTGGCCACGGCAATGCCGCGTGCGCGCGCGGCGTCGACGTCGACGTTATCCGTGCCGGTTGCGGCCACCGCGATGAGCCTGAGGCCGGGCAGTTGGGCAACGTCCGCGTCCCGCACCGGCACCTTGTTGGTGATGCAAATGGTGGCGCCGCGCAGGCGCTCGACCACTTCGCCCGGTGCGGTGGCGGCGTAGTCGGTCCAGGTATGCGGGAACGAGGGCGAGCGGATATTCGCGTCCAGGCTGGCGCGGTCGAGGAAGACGATTTTGTGCATGCGGAATCATAACCCGGCGGCCCGCCGCGCCCGCGCAGAGGCACGGTGCGTTGGCGCACAGTCCAGTTATCCGCCGCGCCATAGAGTTTCCCCATCTCCCCCGAACCGGTACTGCCATGCCTACGCCAAGCGATCACCTCAAGCTGTACAAAGCCAAGCGCAATTTCGCGATCACCAGCGAGCCCGAGGAGGGCGGAACGGAGTCGCTCGACGAACTGACCTTCGTGATCCAGAAGCACTGGGCCTCGCGCCTCCACTACGATTTCCGCCTGGAGCTGGACGGGACGATGAAGAGCTGGGCGGTGCCGAAGGGGCCCAGCTACGATTCGCACGATAAGCGCATGGCCGTGCATGTGGAGGACCATCCGATTTCGTATTCCAGTTTCGAGGGCACGATCCCCGAGAAGCAGTACGGCGCGGGCAAGGTGATCATCTGGGACAAGGGCACCTGGCATCCGGTCGGTGATCCGCACGAGGGCTACCGCAAGGGCAACCTCAAGTTCGAGATGCGCGGCCACAAGATGCACGGGCGCTGGGTGCTGGTGCGTATGAAGGGCAAGGGCGAGAGACAGGAGCCGTGGCTGCTGATCAAGGAGAAGGACGATTTCACGCGCCCGGCGGCCGAGTATTCGGTGGTCGATGAGATGCCCGACAGCGTCGCCGCGCTGCCGATGCCCGGCGAGATGGGCAAGAAAAAGCGCGCTGCAAAAACTGCGAAAGTTGCGAAGCCGGCCGACGGCGCAGCGACGAGGGTCGCGGCAAAAAGCGCATCCTCTGCCACCGCCAAGCCCGCCGCCAAGGCCACCGCGAAGAAGGCCGCACCTGCGGCCACCGCTGTGAAATCGGCGCGCAAGAAGGCAGCGATGCCGGGTGATGCGGTCAAGGCCGACTTGCCCGCGACGATGAATCCGGAGCTGGCGACGCTTGTCGACAAGCCGCCATCGTCGGCGGAGGACTGGGTCTTCGAGATCAAGTTCGACGGCTACCGCCTGCTGGCGCGCGTCGAGGGAAAAGAGGTCCGCCTGTTCACCCGCAACGGCAACGACTGGACGCGCAAGATGATGCAGCTGCACGATGCGATCGTTGCCGCCAAGCTGCCGGACGGCTTCTACGACGGCGAGATCGTGGTCCACGACGAGAACGGCCGGCCCGACTTCGGCAAGCTGCAGATGGCGTTCGACGGTTCCAACACCGCGCACATCGTCTTCTTCATCTTCGACGCGCCTTACCTGAACGGCTATGACCTGCGCCAGGTGCCGCTGGTCGAGCGCCGCGAGGTGCTGCGCGCCGTGCTGGAAAAAGCGGGGTCGGACCGGCTGCGCTTCTCCGACGAGTTCGGGACCGACCCGGCGCAGATCCTGGAGGCGGCGTGCAAGATGGGCCTGGAAGGCATTATCGGCAAGAAGCGCGATTCGCTTTACGTGGAGCGCCGCTCGCCGGACTGGATCAAGCTCAAATGCCAGCTGCGCCAGGAGTTCGTCATCGCCGGCTACACCGATCCGCAGGGCGCGCGCACGGGCATCGGTTCGCTGCTGCTGGGCGTGTACGACAAGGACGGCCAGCTGCAGTACGCAGGCAATGTGGGCACCGGCTTCAACGAGAAGACCCTGCGCGACATCTACAAGAAGCTGTCGGCGCTGGAGACCGACGAAAGCCCGTTCCCGCCCAAGACGGTGGCAGGCCGCAAGCACCATTGGGTCAAGCCGAAGCTGGTCGCGGAGGTAAGTTTCGCGGAGTGGACCAAGACCGGGTCGGTGCGGCATGCGGTATTCCAGGGCCTGCGCGAGGACAAGCAGGCCAAGGGAGTCGGGCGCGAGCTGCCCAAGCACATGGAGGAGGTTGCGCAGGAGAGCGCCGCCCCGGGGACACCGCCGCCCACCAACCTGCCGCCCAGCATCAAGGTCACCAACCCGGAACGGCTGATCGACGCGACGTCGGGCGCGACCAAGATCGACCTGATCCGCTACTACGCGCTGGTCGGGCCGCTGATGATGGAGCATCTCAAGGGCCGTCCGCTGTCGCTGGTGCGCGCGCCGGCCGGCGTCGGCGGGGAGCTGTTCTTCCAGAAGCACGCGGATGTGACCAAGCTGCCCGGAGTGAAGCAGATGCCGCAGGAGCTGGACCCGGACCACCCGCCGATGCTTCACGTGACCAGCGTGGAGGGCATCCTGGCCGCCGCGCAGTGGAACGTGGTGGAGTTCCACACGCAGAACGCGCTGTGCAGGTCGTACGAGAAGCCGAACCGGATCGTGTTCGACCTCGACCCCGGCGAAGGCGTGGACTGGAAGGCGATCCAGGAAGCGGCCCAGCTGGTGCATGCCTTCCTCGACCAGCTCGGGCTGCCCTCGTTCCTCAAGACCAGCGGCGGCAAGGGACTGCACGTGGTGGTGCCGGTCAAGCCGCAGTACGACTGGGATACGGTAAAGGATTTTTCGCAGGCGGTGGTGCAGCACCTGGCGAAGACGCTGCCGGACCGGTTTGCGTTCAAGAGCGGGCCCAAGAACCGCGTGGGCAAGATCTTCATCGACTACCTGCGCAACGGGCGCGGTGCGACCACGGCGGGCGCATGGTCGGCGCGCGTGCGGCCGGGGCTGGGGATTTCGGTGCCGATCGCGTGGGAAGAGCTGGGCTCGGTGAGATCCGGCGACCAGTGGAACATCCAGAACGCGCACACGCGGCTGGACAAGGGCAACGAGCCGTGGGCGGACTATGCCGGCAGCGCGAAGACCCTGACCGCCGCCATGAAGTCCCTCGGCCTGAAATAGGGACAGTCCCCCGCCGCCCGCCGCGTTAGCGGTGCGCTTCGTGTTCGTTCTTGAGGATGCCGCGCACGTTCAGCGCCATCAGCCCGACCTGCAGCAGGACCAGCGCCCACGCTTCGTCCGACCAGCCCCAGGCGATCCACATCAGGTTCGACAGCACCATCATCCAGAACCCGAACATGCGCCGCTCCGGCCGGCCGGAGGCGAGCCAGTAAGCGCCGAACAGGGTGACGGCCATCGCTGGCCATTGAAGCAGGTCGATGTATTCGCTCATCCAGTCACGCCGTCTTCTTGGCCTTGGACGGCACCTTGGCGCTGGTGCGCGACACGGCCTTCGGCTTGGCGGCGGCCGCGGCGCGCTGCCGGGGCGCGGCAGCCTTCGCCGCAGTGCTGCGCGGCGCGCTGGCGCGCTTTTTCGGCGCCGGTGCGGCTTCCTCTTCCTCTTCTTCCTCTTCCGGCTCGTCGTTGGCCGCCTTGCGCGACGAACCCTTGGCCGGCTTGGCGCCCGGCTTGGCGCCAATACTCTGCTGCAGCAGCGCGACCAGGTCGATGACGTTGCCGGCCGCCGGCTTTTCGCGCTCCTTGCCCGGCATGGTGATGGTCTTCGTTTCGTTGTGCGCGATCTTTTCCTCGACCAGCGCGAGCACGTCTTCGCGGTAGGTGTCGTGGTACTGATCCGGCTTCCATTCCTCGCTCATGCCTTCCACCAGCGCGAGCGCCATCTTCAGTTCCTTGTCCGAGATGGCGGCGTTCTTCTCGCCCTTCTTGGGAATCTTGAGTTCGTCGGCAGGACGGATTTCGTCGGCGTAGCGCAGCGTCTCCATCACGATCACGTCGCCCACGCACACGAGCGCGGCCAGGTGCTGCTTGACGCGGATGACGACGTTGGCAATGCCGATCTTGCCGGCCGAGCGCAAGGTCTCGCGCAGCAGCGCATACACCTTGTCGCCACCCTTGCCGGGCGCGAGATAGTAGGGCTGGTTGTGGTACAGCAGCGGCACCTCGTCGGCGTTGACGAAGGCGAGGATGTCGATGGTCTGGGTCGCCTCGACATTCGCGCGCTTCAGGTCCTCGTCCGACAGCACCACGTATTCGCCGCTGGTGTACTCGTAGCCCTTGACGATGTTCTCCCACGCGACTTCGGCCTGCGTGCTCTTGTTGTAGCGCTTGAAGCCGATCGGCGAGAAGTCGCGTTTGTCGAGCATGGTCAGGTCGAGCGAGCTCTCGCGCGTGGCCGGGTACATTTCGACAGGGATGTGCACCAGTCCGAAACTGATGGCGCCTTTCCATAAACTTCTTGCCATGATGGGCTTCTCCTTGGATTACTCGCCGACCGATCCGGTGATCGGCAAGACGATTCCCGTGATGTAGCTGGAACACACCGGCGAGGCCAGGAACACGTAGGCCGGCGACAGTTCTTCCGGTTGCGCGGGCCGCTTCATGGTGGTGTCGCCGCCGAAGGACTCGATGCCTTCGGTCTTGTCGGCCGGGTTGAGCGGTGTCCAGACGGGACCCGGCGCCACAGCGTTGACGCGGATGCCCTGTTCGATCAGGTTGGCCGCCAGCGACATCGTGAACGCGTGGATCGCGCCCTTGGTGCTCGAATAGTCGAGCAGCCTGGCGTTGCCCTTGAGGCCCGTGACCGAGCCGGTATTGATGATCGATGCGCCCCGTTTCAGGTGCGGCAGCGCGGCCTTCGCCATGTGGAAGTAGCCGTAGATGTTGGTGCGGAAGGTCTCGTCGAGGCGGTCTTCGGTCAGGTCCAGCAGCGAGCTGGCGTGTTCCTGGAAGGCGGCATTGTTGACGAGGATGTCGAGCTTGCCGAATGCTTTGAGCGTCTGCGCGACTGCGTCCTGGCAGAATTCCACGTCCTTGACGTCGCCCGCCAGCGTGATGCAGCGGCGGCCCTCGGCCTCGACCGCGCGCCGCGTCTCGTCGGCGTCTTCGTGTTCATTCAGGTAGACGATCGCTACATCCGCGCCTTCGCGCGCGTACAGCACCGCGACGGCGCGGCCGATGCCGGAGTCGCCGCCGGTGACGATCGCCGACATGCCTTCCAGCTTGCCGCTGCCCTTGTATTGTTCGGCCATGTAGCGCGGCTTGAGCTGCATCTCCGCTTCGATGCCCGGCTTGACGAGATGGGGCTGTTCCAGCGGTGGCTCGGGCTGCTTCACTTCGCTGGTCTGGACTGCCTTGTCGCTTTTCTCCTGCTTGCCTTCGCTGAAATCCTTCTGGTCCTGGCGGCTCTGGATCGCGCGCTGCTTATTGGCGGCGTCTTCCACCTGATTGTTTCCGGCACGCTGTTCGTTTCGTGTCATCGCATTCTCCTTCGTCTGTCCGGTGAGTTTCCGCGCGCGTCGTATGTATGACAGTGCGCTCGCACACATATGCGCCGCCCTTTCCCCGTTCTATGGCAAACTAGAAATTAAGTTGCTGAAAAAATATTTCCTTGGAGAAAGTCATGGCGGATCAGCTCGCTCCTGGAATGCGTCCGGTGGGCGCGTTCCTCAGTCCCTCGCGGGAGCGGCGGCAGCAGTTCCAGCAGGCCTGCGGCGAACACTTCTCGCGCCTGTTCATGGCGCCGGACCTGGAGGCGGCGGAAACCGCGATCGTGAAGCATGCCGTCGACCAGCTCATCATGGACCTTGAATTTTTCGACCGGCCGTCCGAGCTGGAAGCGCTGGGCCGCATCGTCACGCTCCGGCGCGGTGCGCCCGTGGTGGCGGTGGTGCCTTACCGGCAGGCGGGCTGGATCGAGGCGCTGCGCGCGTTCGGCCCGGTCGATTACGTAATCGCGCCGGTCGCGAACGATGCGCTGGCCGCTGCGGTGGCGAAGCCGCCCGCCGTGGCATTGTCCGGCGCCGCGCTGCGCCAGCTGCTCGCGGTGCGCGCGCGCATGGAGCAGGCGGTGAGCACCGGCGGAGACGGCAGGCAGGTGTCGCAGAACGTGTGCGAAGCGCTGCTGGCGTTTCCCGGCGTGGCACACGTCAGCATGTTCGAACTGCGGACGGACGGCGAACTGCGCGTCGCCGCACAGGCGGGCGAGGCGGGGATGTCGCTGCAGCCCATCCTCGGCCGGACCACGATGCTGCAGCAGCAGCCTGAGGGCCGCGCCTTCCCTGGCGTGCTGTCGGCTCTGACCGGCGAGGTCACGCTGCTGGACGTGCCCGAAAAATCGGGCGATGCGGAGCTGGCCGGGAGCCTGCACGCGCAGGCGGTGCGCATGGTGGCGGCGTTCCCGCTGCCTGGCGCGGATGGCAGCGTGCGCGGGTCCTTGTGCGTGATGTTCAATCGCGAGCGCGTGCTCTCGCATGACGATTTCGCGACTTTCGCCAGCCTGTCTGCGCTGGCCGGCGTGGCCCTGCGCATCGCGGAGCTCGAGCGCGAATGCGCGCAGCTCGGATCGCGCATGGCGCACCTGGAAGCGACCGACTACCTGACAGGCGTGCCGAACCGGCGCAGCGGCGAACAGCTGCTCGACCACGAGATCCGGCGCGCGATGCGCTACCAGGCGCCGCTGGCCGTGGCTGCGCTCGATATCGACCAGTTCGCGGCGCTGAATGAACGTTTCGGTACGGCCTGCGGCGACCTCGCGCTGCGCACGCTTGCGGACATCGTGGGCGGGCTGCTGCGCGGCTCGGACATGCTGGTCCGGAGCGGCGGCGACCTGTTCCATGTGATCGCGCCCCACACCAACGCGAAAGAGTGCCTGGCGCTGGCGGAGAAGATCCGCGCCGCGGTCGCGGCGTTCGACTTCCCCGGCTGCGACCATGTCACCCTGAGCATCGGCATCGCCGCCCTGCAGCCGGAGGAATCGGCCGACCAGCTGATGCTGCGTGCGAATGGCGCACTGGCGCGTGCCAAGCGCGCCGGCCGCAACCTGGTCGAACTGGCGTAGAAGACAGTCCCGCAAACTGCGCTCGCCCCGTTGGCGATGCCGCGTGGTAACCTTGCGTTTTTGACTTCGGACGGGCAGATGCTGCACTGGCTGCGACACTACCGCCGCGACTGGCTGGCGGGCGACATCGGCGCCGGCGTCGTGGTGGCGATGATGATGATCCCCCAGGGCCTGGCGTATGCGCTGGTCGCAGGCTTGCCGCCGGTGACCGGCCTGTACGCCAGCATCGTCCCTGCCATCTGCTATGCGCTGATCGGCACCAGCATGACCCAGTCGGTCGGCCCGATGGCGATCGTCTCGCTGATGACCGCCTCCGCGCTCGCGCCGCTGGCCGCGCAGGGCTCCGGCCTGTACGGCGTGTTGGCAGGGCAGCTGGCCTTCATGGTCGGCACCGTGCTGCTGCTGTGCGGGCTGCTGCGCGTGGGCTTCCTCGCCAACTTCTTCTCGCGCCCGGTCATGAGCGGCTTCACGACCGGCGCGACCATCCTGATCGCGTGGGGCCAGCTGCCGGCGCTGTTCGGCGCCGCGCTTCCCGGTTTGCACTGGCCCTCGGCCATGCTCGGCGTCGGTGCGCTGGTGCTGCTGGTCGTCCTGCGTTCGGGGATGGCGCCGGCGCTGGTGCGGATGGGGGTGCTGCCGTCGCGCGCGGCCGTCGCGGCCAAGCTCGCGCCCATGTTCGTCCTGCTGGGCGGAATGCTGCTGGTGGAGCTGGCCGGCCTGCGCGAACTCGGCGTCGCAACCGCGGGCGACGTCCCGGGCGGCCTGCCGGGCCTGAACCTGGCGACATCGCACAGCCACTGGGGCGCGCTGTTGCAGCCCGCGCTGCTGATCGCATTCATCGTTTTCCTGGTCAGCATGTCGGGCGCGCAGGTGCTGGCGCAAAAGCGCCAGGAAAAACTCGACAGCAACCGCGAGCTGCTTGCGCTGGGCGCGGCCAATGTGGGCAGCGCGCTGTCGGGCGGTTTCCCGGTGACCGGCAGCCTGTCGCGCTCCGCCGTCAATTTCGCGGCCGGCGCGGCGACGCCGCTGGCCAGCACGCTGAGCGCGGTCCTGATCGCTGCCGCGCTGGTGGCGCCCACGGGCTGGCTGTCGCTGCTGCCGCTGCCGGTGCTCGCGGCCACCATCATTGTCGCGGTGGTCCAGCTGATGGAGTTCGATACGCTGCGCACGGCCTGGCGCTACGACCGCAGCGACGCGCTGGCGCTCCTGGCGACGCTGGCCGGCGTGCTGGCGGCAGGCATCCAGGAGGGCGTGGTGATCGGGGTTGTGCTGTCGATGGGAACGCTGATCTGGCGCGCAAGCCGCCCGCACATCGCGGTGCTGGGCCGCATTGCCGGCACCGAGCATTTCCGCAATATCGAGCGCTACCCGGCCGAGACGGTGCCCGGCCTGCTGATCATGCGCATCGACGCCAACCTGTTCTTTGGGAACGTGGAAGCGGTCAGCGCGCGGATGGAGGAGGAAATCGCCAGCCGCCCCGGCACCCGTGACCTGGTGCTGGTGATGTCGGCGGTGAACAGCATCGACACCACCGCGCTGCTGGGACTGGCCGAGTGGAACGAGACGCTGGACCGGCGCGGCATCCGCCTGCATCTGGCCGAAGTGAAGGGACCGGTGATGGACCGCCTCAAGACCAGCGACGTCGGCTCGCGCCTGACCGGGAACATCTACCTCAGCACCGCCATGGCGTCGGACGAACTGGCGCGGGGCTGATCAGCGCGCCGCGGTACCCAGCCTGCGCATCATCTCCAGGCCGTTGCCTACGGCGACCTGTCCTGCCGTATTGTCGAAGATGCACCACGCCCGGCCCACGGTGCGCGCGTGCGCCTGCATCGCCTCCGCCAGCTGCGCCAGGTACGCGTCCGGATAGGACGAGTAGTAGATGCGCGGCGAACCATGCAGCCGCACATAGTAGGCATCCGTGGTCGGCACATGCACGCTCACGCCCTTGGCGGGAGGGTCGGCGGTGACGCGGGTGACGCCGCGCTGCGCCAGCAGGGCGGTGGCTTCGTCGCCGAACCAGCTGACGTGGCGCGCCTCCAGCGCGATTGCGCACGGCAGGTGCGCCTGTGCGGATTCGATGAACTGCGCGGCGAGCGTGGCATCGAATTCCAGCTTCGGCGGCAGTTGCACCAATACCCATTCCAGCTTGTCCTGCAGCGCGCCTGCCTGTTCGGCGAAGCGGGCCAGCTCCTCGTCCGCGCCGGCCAGGCGCTTGTCGTGCGTGACCGTGCGCGGCATCTTCACCGAAAAGCGGAAGCCGTCCGGCGTCGACGCGGCCCAGCGCGCGTAGGTCTGCGCCTTGTGCTCGCGGTAGAACGAGGAATTGATCTCGGCCGCCGTGAACACGGCGGCGTAGCGTTCGAGGTGGCTGCCTTCGGCAGGGAAGGCGGGGGCATCGTGGCGCGACAGGCTCCATCCTGCGCAGCCGACGCGGCATCGTTCGGTCCAAGGGGCGCTCATGCAAACGAGCTTATTGCATGCACCGGTGCGCGGTCGCACGGATGGGCCAAAGGGAATGTCCAGCCGCGGGTTTCCGAGTCCGTCAGGCAGGCCCTTTTTGGCGGAATCGCACCTTTTATGGCGGATTCCGCCACCCGGCGTCGACCGGGATCAGGCGTGGCGGCGCTCTTCGAGCGGCGCGCGCGGCGGCGCCAGCTGGATCGGCGCTTCGTTCTCGGGATGCAGGCCGTGGTGGCCTTCGTAGACCTTGCGGATCGCGGCCATGTCGCGCTGCTGGTCGCCGGTCAGGTCCACGTAGTCGACCACGCCCACTTCCTTGTTCGGGAAATCCAGGTACACCACCAGCAGCGGCACTTTTGCGGCAACCGCGAGATGATAGAAGCCGCTGCGCCAGTTCGGCGCGTAGCTGCGCGTGCCTTCCGGCGCCAGCGCGACCCAGAACCACTCATGGGACTTCATCGTCTCGACCAGGCGCTGCGTGGCGCCGGTCGACGAGCGGCGCTCGACCGCGACCGCACCCCAGCTGCGCAGGATCGGGCCGATGGTCTTGCCGGCGATGCCGGAAAACAGTGCTTCCTTTGCGAGCCAGCGGAACGGCAGGCCGACGGCCCAGCGCGCGAGCAGGCCCACGACCACGTCCCAATTGGAGGTGTGCGGGTAGACCACCGCCACGCCGTAGGGGCCGGGCAGGGGCTTGAACCGTACATTCCAGCCGATCATGTTCAGGATACGCAGCGACACCCGCTGGCCCAGGCGCGGCAGCTCGGCGGGACGCAGGATATGGGTCTTCTCGTTCATATACTTGCGATGAGGAAATAGTCGGGCATTATAGCCCCGCTGCCGGCGCAGCCCCAAGCCTTGCCGGAATGGCCACCGTGCGGTATGTTGCGCGGATGACGACGACCATCTACCACAACCCACGCTGCAGCAATTCGCGCGGCGCGCTGGAGCTGATCCGCGAGGCCGGCATCGAGCCTGCGATCATCGATTACCTTGCCCATCCGCCGACCAAGGAGGAACTGCGCGGCCTGATCGGGCGTGCCGGGCTGGCGGTGCGCGATGCGGTCCGCACCAAGGAGCCTGTCTACGCCGAACTTGGCCTCGACAGCGCCACCGACGAGGTCCTGCTCGACGCCATGGTGGCGCATCCGGCCCTGATCAACCGCCCCTTCGTGGTGACGCAGCATGGCGTGCGGCTGTGCCGTCCGCCCGGCCTCGTGCGCGAAATTCTTCCATAAGGGGCAGTTCATGCCGTGGCTGATCCTGCTGGTCGCCGGCCTGCTCGAAGTCGTCTGGGCGGTCGGACTCAAATACACCGAAGGCTTTACCAAGCTAGTTCCATCGGCCATCACCCTGGTTGCGATGGCCGCGAGCGTGCTCCTGCTCGGAATCGCCATGCGCAATCTGCCGCTGGGTACCGCCTATGCGGTATGGACGGGCATTGGCACTGTCGGCACCGCGATCGTGGGCATGCTGCTGCTGGGGGAACCGGCGGGCGCGCTGCGGCTTGGCTGCATCGCCCTGATCGTGCTGGGCATCGTGGGACTCAAACTCGTCACGCCGGGCTGACGCCATGCACGCCATCTCGATCATCGACTCGCATACTGGAGGCGAGCCAACCCGCCTCGTGATCGCGGGAGGCCCCGACCTGGGCGGCGGGCCGCTGGCCGGGCGGGTGGCGCGGTTCCGCAGCGAGCATGACCGCTTCCGCAGCGCCGTCGTGTGCGAGCCGCGCGGCTCGGACGTGCTGGTCGGCGCGCTGCTGTGCGAGCCGTTCGCGCCGGATTGCGTGGCCGGGATCATCTTCTTCAATAACGTGGGCTACCTGGGCATGTGCGGGCACGGCATGATCGGCGTGGTGGCCTCGCTTGCCTTCCTCGGCCGCATCGGGCCGGGGCGGCACCGGATCGATACGCCCGCAGGGGTAGTGGAAGCGCTGCTGCATGCGGACGGCAGCGTCACCATCGACAACGTGCCCGCGCGACGCACGCAGCACGGCGTCCAGGTGAGCGTCGACGGATACGGCACGGTGACCGGCGACGTCGCCTGGGGCGGCAACTGGTTCTTCCTTGCGCATGCGCCGGAGGGGATGCGGCTGGACGTGTCGAATGCGGAGGCGCTGACGGCTTACACCAGCGCCATCGGCCGCGCCTTGCAGCGCGCAGGCATCACGGGCGAGGGCGGGGCGCTGATCGACCATGTCGAGATCTTCGCGAACACGCCGACGGCGGACAGCCGCAACTTTGTGCTCTGTCCGGGCAAGGCTTACGACCGTTCGCCTTGCGGGACGGGCACCAGTGCGAAAGTGGCTTGCCTGGCGGCGGACGGACTGCTGGCCGAAGGCGCCGTGTGGAGGCAGGAAAGCATCATCGGCAGCGTGTTCGAGGCCTGGTACCGGCGCGATGGCGATGCGGTCCTGCCGAGTATCCGGGGACGCGCGTGGGTCAATGCGCGCGCGGAGCTGATCGTGCAGGACGGCGATCCCTTCGCGTACGGCATCTGAGAGGTCATCGCTGCGAATGCGTCATCCCAGGCTTAGCCGGGACCGTGCGGCTCAGGTGTCCATGTACTTGTCGAAGTGGCGGTTCACCTGTGCGAGGTAATACCACTCGTGGTTGGCCTTGGCGTTCGTGTCCGGGAACAGGATCAGCGCGTCGAATTCCGCCACCACCGGCGTGCCGTCCGCGCGCACGCCGATCTGCTCGCCCTTGGCCACCTTGTCGAAACTGGACCAGGTGCGCGAGAAGGTGTCGCCATCGGCCAGCTTGTCATGCACCTCCACCATCGACAGCGCTTCCATGTCCTCCAGCGGGATCGGGTCCGGCGACGGCGCGTCGATCACGCCCAGGAACGCCAGCGTGTTCATGATGGCGCGGTATGCAACCTCCGGCGCCTGCGGGTCCTGGTGCTGCCCGCACTCGAGCGTCAGCGCATAGCCTCCGGTGGAACGCATGTATTCGGTGGTGCCGACGCCATAGCGCAGTTGCAGGCTCAGTTCCTCGCTGCCGCCCTTGTTGCGGCGCTTGACCCCCTGGCCGTAGGTGCGCAGCCAGCCGTCCACGAAGCGCTTGACGCCCAGGCGGCGCGCCAGTGCGCGTTCCTTCTCGGCGTGGCGGAATGGCTCCAGCAGGCCGCCGTTGTTGCGCGGCCCGACCATGACGAACGGCTGGCTCTGCGCGTTGAACGAGTGGAGGTCGAGCAGCACCTCGTGCCGTTCCAGCAGGGGGCACAGCCAGTTCGCGACATGGTCCTCGAAATCCTGCGGCGCCTCGTTCGGGAACAGGTTGCGGTTCAGGTTGCGGTCGCCGCCGCGCTGGCCGAGTTCATAGGCCTTGGTATTGACGACCGGGACGAAGGTGACGCTGCCGGCGGCGATGTGCAGCTTGCCAGTGTCGATCTCCTCCATGACCCGGCGGATCGCGGTGGTGCCGCAGGTCTCGTTGCCGTGCACGGCGCCGGTGACGATCAGGCGCACGCCCGGCTTCATCGCGGTGTAGTTGATGGACTTGAACTGGGTCTGGTAGCTGCTGGTCATGCCTGGATTCCTTGTGATGTGGCGCGAGGCCGGTCGCGGCCGCGACCCGATATTCTATCGGATCGGAAGGCCTTGCTGGAACCTGCCGCGTTTGCGTGGCATGATGCGCCATTTCGTCCCTACCGATTCGCATGCATTCCGAACGCATCCACGGCCTCGACACGCTGCGCGCACTCGCCATCGTGCTGGTCATGCTCCAGCATTACGTCCTCTTCGTGAGCAACGAGGACACGTTCGGCTTCATCGGCACGGTGGGCTGGATCGGGGTGGACCTGTTCTTCGCGCTGTCCGGCTACCTGATCGGCAACCAGATCTTCGCCGCCCTCAGGAGCGAGGCCGGCTTCTCGCTGGGACGCTTCTACGCGCGCCGCTTCCTGCGCACGCTGCCCAATTTCTACGTGGTGCTGGCGCTGTACGCGCTGTGGCCTGCGTTCCGCGGCGGCCTGGAGATGCCCGAGCTGTGGCGCTTCCTGACCTTCACCCAGAACATCAACCTGGCGCCGGGCACCGCGTTCTCGCACGCGTGGTCGCTGAATATCGAGGAGCAGTTCTACATGGTGCTGCCGGCGGTGGCGCTGGCGTTCGCCGCAGTGCGTCCGCCCATGTCGCGGGCATGGCTGGCGCTGGCCATGGTGGTCGGCGTTGGCATCGCGGCGCGCTGGATCCTCTGGGAGCAGGTGGTCGACGGGCAGCGCTACGGCATGTACAACTACTATAAATACATCTACTACTCGTCGCTGTGCCGCCTGGACGAGCTGGTGGCGGGCGTCGCGCTGGCGATGCTGCGCAACTACCACCCGGACGCGTGGGCGCGCATCAGCGCGCGCGGCAATGCATCGGGCGCCGCGGGGCTGGGCGTGTGCGCGCTGGCGGTGTGGCTGTTCCTCGCCTCGCCGCGCGGGCTGGGCGTGACCGTGTTCGGATATCCGCTGCTGGCGGTGGGTTTCGGACTGCTGGTGCTGGCCGCGGTGTCGCAGCGTTCCGTGCTGCGGACCTTGCGCGTGCCGGGCGCGGCAAGCCTGGCGCTGTGGTCCTACGCGATCTACCTGATCCACAAGCAGGTGATGATCCTGCTTGGCTCGGTGCTCGCACGCGCGGGCTTTGCGCCGGGCGAATGGCAGGCGGTGGCGGCTTCCTTCGCCGCGAGCGTGATGGCGGGCCTGGCCCTGCACCTGCTGGTGGAGACGCCCTTCATGAAGCTGCGCGAGCGTTACGTGCCGGCGGTCGCGCGGGCCGGCTCAGGCCTCGATGGTCAGCCCGAACGCGCCTGAGGTGCTGTTCAGGTGTTGCAACAGCACTTGGGTGCGCGTGGACAGTTCCTGGCCGGCGGTGGATTCGATCGCACCGCGCAAGCCGGGCCTCGCTTCCGGCGTGTATGGGCTGGCATAGGCATTGATCAGCATGGCCGCAAGGTTCACCGGCTGGCCGCAGGCGCGGCGCATGGTGGACTCGATGATCGCGATCAGCGTCTGCTGCATGCGCGGGGTCGGGTGGGCGATGTGCGCGAACACCGACGGCGTATTGGCGATGGCGTCGCAGATGCGGCGCTCCATCGCGTCGGCCTTCAGGTCGGAAGGGATGTCGAAATAGGCGCGGTTCCAGCGCGTGCGCGGATAGTACTGGCCCGGCGGGAACCGGTCCGCGCTCTCGAAGCCGCATGCGCGGCTGACGCGCGCGAGGAGGTCCTGGATCTTGTAAAGCAGCGGCATGGAAGGGCGGGGACGGCAAAAGGCGCAGCATAGCGCCAATTGCCGGGTTTTCAAAGGCTGAACCGCAAAGTCAGGGCGAATCAGCCGGCGAAGCGGCCAGCGCGGAAGTCTTCCACGGCCCGGATCAGCTCCTCCTGCGTGTTCATCACGAACGGTCCGTGCTGCGCGATCGGTTCGCCCAGCGGGCGCCCCGCGATCAGCAACAGACGGGTCGGGGTGGATGCCGAGATGCGCACGCCGTCTGCGTCCGGCTGGTTGGCCAGGATCGCCATGCGCGTCGCCGCGATGCCTTTGCCTTCCACCACCGCTTCGCCGCGGAACACATAGATGAATGCGTTATGCCCCGCACGCAGCGGCTGCTCGAAACGTGCTCCCGCCGGCAAACCGATATCCAGGTAGACCGGCTCGGTGCCGTCGCGCTGCACTGCGCCGGCCACGCCGTGGCTCGCGCCCGCGATCACCTGCACCGTCACGCCATTTTCCAGCGTGAAGCGCGGGATGTCGCCGGACGGGATGTCGGCGTACCACGGGGCGCGCATCTTGTCCCTGGCGGGCAGGTTGAGCCACAGCTGGAAGCCTTCCATCAGCCCTTCCGTCTGCGCCGGCATCTCCGAGTGGATCACGCCGCGGCCAGCCGTCATCCACTGCACGCCGCCATCCGTGACCACGCCTTCGTTGCCGAAGCTGTCCTTGTGGCGCATGCTCCCGTGCAGCATGTAGGTCACGGTCTCGAAGCCCCGGTGCGGATGCGACGGGAAGCCGGCGATGTAGTCGCCGGCCTTGTCGCTGCCGAACGCATCGAGCATCAGGAAGGGATCGAGGCGGCGTTGCAGCGGACCGGTGAGGACCCGGTTGATCCTGACGCCAGCGCCATCCATAACGAACTGGCCGGCGACCAGGCGCTCGACGGTCCGGCTGCGGACGACGGGGGTGGCGGCGATTTCGGTTTCGGCTTGCGTGTCCATTCCTGTTCTCCCTTGTGTTCCCGGTTACTTACGCTACGGCGAGCGCGATTTCGGCGTTGGCGGCTTCGCGTGCCTTGGCCACCGCTTCTTCACCCATGCCGTGTCCTTCGGAGTAGATGAAGGTGACGTCGGTCATGCCCAGGAAGCCCAGCAGGGTCTTCAGGTGAGGGACCTGGGTGTCGGTCACGGCGCCGCGGTGCATGCCGCCGCGCGACAGCGCAACGTACACCTTCTTGTTCTTCAGCAGGCCTTCCGGGCCCGATGCGGTGTAGCGGAAAGTCACGCCGGCTCGCGCGATTGCGTCGAACCAGCCTTTCAGCTGCACGGTCATGCCGAAATTGTACATAGGCGCGCCCAGCACGATCACGTCGGCAGCCTGCACCTGGGCGATCAGCGCGTCGTCCAGCGCCACGCGCGCAGCCTGCTCCGGCGTGCGGGCGTCGGCCGGCGTGAACAGGGCGCTCAGCGCGTCCTGGTCCAGGACCGGGTGCGGATCGGTGGCCAGGTCGCGGCGCACGACGGTCGCTTCCGGATGGGCGGCGGCCAGTTTGGCGACAATCGCGTCGGCCATGCGGGTGGATTCGGAACCGGTGGCGCGGGCACTGGAATTGATCTGCAAGATGTTCATGGCTTTCCTTGTTGTCTGGTTGCGAGTAACGATGAACACACTGTAACAGTCTCACTTTCAATGCAGAAGCCGTTAAAATGGATAACATTGTTTAACCAGTGGGACAATCATGGACGTGGAACCGAATGACCTGGTGCTGTTCGCGCGCATCGTGGAGGCGGGCAGCCTGAGCAAGGCGGCCGAGCGCATGGACCAGCCGAAATCAACCGTGTCGCGCCGCCTGGCGCAGCTCGAGACGCAGCTGGGCGAACGCCTGCTCCAGCGCACCACGCGCAAGCTGGTGCTGACCGACTTCGGCGCGATCGTGCTGGAGCATGCCCGGGCCGTGGCGCACGAGACCGAGGCGGCGGGCGCGCTGGCCCAGCACCGGCAGGGCGAACCGAGCGGCCGCCTGCGCGTCTCGATGCCGCAGGACTTCGCCAACCTGGGCATGAACGACGTGCTGGGCGAGTACATGGCGCGCTATCCGAAGGTCGCGCTGGAACTGGACCTGTCGCCGCGCCGCGTGGACCTGGTGGCGGAGGGCTTCGACGTCGCGATCCGCATGGGCGACCTGCCGGACGATTCGTCGCTGGCCGCGCGCCGGGTGCTGACCGAGCGCCAGGGCCTGTTCGCATCGCCCGCCTATATCGCGCAGCGCGGACTCCCCGAGCATCCGGACGAGCTGCTGCAGCATGACCTGCTGTGCGTGCTGCGCCGGACCGGCGGCCCGGTGCCGTGGACGCTGCAGCGCGGCAAGACGGTGTGGCAGCGCGAGCTGACCGCGCGCCTGGTGGCCAATTCGCCCGACCTGCTGGCGCGGGTGGCCTGTTCCGGCGTCGGCATCGCGGCGTCCACGTACATGTTCGCGCGCCACCTGGTCGAGAGCGGGGAACTGGTGCGGGTGCTGCCGGAGTGGGAACTGCCGGTGTCGGTCGGCTGGGCGGTGTTCCCGGGCCGCCGGCTGATGCCGGCCAAGACCCGGGCCTTCCTCGACCTGATGGCCGAGCGCTGCTGCGAGGTGGTTTAAGCGGCGGGCTTGACGCCCATTGCCTCGCCGAGGCGGATGGAGCGCTGCGGTCCCCATTCGGGGTTGAAGGAAATGACGCCAGGTTGGAACAGCATGACCACGGTGGAGCCGAGCAGGAAGCGGCCCATTTCCTCGCCCTTGCGCAGCGCCACCTCGCCCGCGGGATAGGTCCATTCGCGCACGTCGCGCGCGCGCGGCGGGTTCACCACGCCGTGCCACACGGTTTCCATGCTGCCGACAATGGTCGCGCCGACCAGCACCATGACAAAGGGACCGTGCTCCTTCGAGTCGAACACGCAGACCACGCGCTCGTTGCGGGCGAACAGGCCAGGAATGCCGCGCGCCGTGGTCGGGTTGACCGAGAACAGGGCGCCCGGCACGTAGATCATGCGGGTGAGCGTGCCGTCGCACGGCATGTGGATGCGGTGGTAGTCCTTGGGGCTCAGGTACAGGTTGGCGAAGCTGCCGTGCTGGAAATGCGCGGCCAGCGTGTCGTCGCCGCCGACCAGCGCGGCGGTGGTGAAGTTGTGGCCCTTGGCCTGGAAGATCTGGTGGTCCTTCACCTCGCCGAACTGGCTGATCGCGCCGTCGACGGGGCAGATGAAGTCCGCGTCCGCGAGCGGGCGTACGCCGTCGCGCAGGGGGCGCGTGAAGAACTCGTTGAAGCTGGCGTAGCTGTGCACATCCGGGTCGAGCGCCTCGTCCATGTTCACGCCGTACTTCTTGACGAACCACTGGATCAGGCGCGTGGTGGAAGCGCCGCCCTTGGCGCCGGCGACGCGGCCGGCGAACTCCGTCAGCGCGCGCTTGGGCAGCAGGTATTGGGGCAGGACTTTGATGCGGTCAGACACGGTAGGAAACCCTCGCTTGCAATCGAGGTCCGATTATAGCGGCAGAGTGCCCTCCTGAGACAGTGTTCGCCGGCCTGGGCCGCCGGATCAGTTGTGCGTGGCTGCGCCGTGCGGATGGCTGCGGAACCAGCGCACCGCAACCCACACCGCGATCGCCTGCAGCGCGGCGCACGCGAAGAAGGTGCCGCCGATGCGCCAGTCGCCCGCGGGCAGGTGGCTGGCCGCGCCGAGCAGGCTGGTGCCCAGCAGCGGCATGACCACGATGCCCGCGCTGGTGATCGACTGCAGGGATCCCATCAATTCGCCCTGTTGGCCGGGCGGCGTGGCCTTCGATATGATGCCCTGCAGCGCCGGGCCGGCCGCGTAGGCCAGCAGGTTGCACAGGATGAAGGCGTACATCATCCAGCCTTGCGTGGCCAGGCCGTACAGCAGGTAGGTGACCGCGCCGGAGACCAGGCCGTAGACTGCCAGCCGCTTCTCGCCGAAACGGCGCAGCAGCATCGCCAGAAGGCCCGCCTGCACCACCGCGGCGGCCAGGCCGACGCAGAACAGCGCAATGCCGTTGTCGCGCGGGGACCAGCCGAAACGGTAGGTGGTGTACAGCACCCAGGTCGTGTGCAGCATGGTCTGGGCAAAGGTCACCAGCGTGTAGACGACCACCAGTTGGCGCACTTCCTGGCGCCGCACCAGCCGCGACAGCGCTGCGAACGGGTTGATGCGGGACACCTCGATGGCGCCCGAGCGCCGCTCCGGGGCGAGCGATTCGGGCACCGCGAAGTAGCCGTAGGCCAGGTTCAGGCCGGACAGGGCGGCAGCCACGTAGAAGGGCAGGCGCATGTCGACTTCGCCCAGCACGCCGCCCAGCATGGGACCGAAAATAAAGCCGAGGCCGAACGCCGCGCCGACCTTGCCGAAACTCTTGGAGCGGTGTTCGTGGCTGGAGATGTCGGACGCGTAGGCCGAGGCCACCGAGATGCTGGCCGAGGACATGCCCCCGACCACGCGACCGATGAAGAGGGCGGCCAGGTTGGGCGCCCAGGCGGTGGCAAGGAAATTGATGCACATGCCCGCCATCGAATACAGCAGGACGGGGCGGCGCCCGATGCGGTCGCTGATGGCGCCAAGCATGGGCATGAACAGGAACTGCATCAGGCCGAAGGCCATGGTCAGCACGCCGAACCACATGGCCTGCTGGTCGCGGCCCTGCACGAACTCGCCGACCAGCACCGGCAGCACCGGGATGATCAGGCCGATGCCGAGCATGTCGATGAACACGCAGACCAGGATGAAGTTCAGGTTGCCCGGACGTGCGAGGGCGGCCGGCGCCGCGGAGGCGCCCGGGTAGCTCGATTTCGGCATGCGGTGACTATTCTTATCGGTGCGGATGCCTATCTTACCGCGACTGGGATCAGGCCTGCAGTTCGGCCCCTTGCGAGAGCGCGTCGGCATCGGCGTTGCGGTGGCGCGGCACCCAGCGCAGGCGCACGTCGGGCAGCCTGGCCATGAGCTCGTGCACGCGGCTGCGATAGCCCGCCAGCGCGGGAGCGGCGTCGTGCGCGACACCGGTGGCGTCGTCGATCACGACCTTGCTGTCACCGTACACGGTGAGCGCGCCGGCGCCCATGCCGATCGCGTGTTCCAGCACCGCGATCAGGGCCTGGTATTCGGCGTCGCTGCTGTCGCCTTCACCGGCGTTCCGCGCGATCTCGGCGCGCTCGCCGTGCGGCCCGGCGACCACACCGCCGATTGTGCAGCGGCCCGGGTTGGGCCGCGCGGAGCCGTCGAACCATGCGCGCCACGGCGTGGCGGCGGCATCACGCAAGGCGCGCCGTGCCATGATCCCGGCGCTGCGCTCGCGCCTGGCCTGGGCACGGGCCGCGTCGGCATCGCGCAGCGCGCGGCGCTGGTCGAGCAGGGCCTCGAGGCCGCCGGTGCCGGCGGACAGGGTCAGGGTCTGGAGCAGGGCGTCGTGCTGGGAAATGCCGAGGCGTTGCGCCAGCTTGCGGCTGGCGGCGCGCTCGGATTTGTAGGCGAGGAGTTCGATGTCGTTCATGCCGGCAGGATACCGTTTTTCCGCCGGTTATGTCGTACGCGTCACCCCGGACGGCGCCGGGGCGACGCGCTGGCATCAACGGCGCGGATTGTCGGGCCTGCGGTCGTACCGGTTCGGTGTGCCATCGCCGTCGCGGTCGCGGTCGCGGGAGTTCACGATGCCGTCGTTGTCGCGGTCGCGGTCGAAGCGGTCCGCCACGCCGTCGCGGTCACGGTCGGGGCCGCGTTCCATGCGATCCGGAATGCCGTCGCGGTCACGGTCGGGCCCACGTTCCATGCGGTCGGGGACTCCGTCGCGGTCACGGTCGCGGCCACGGAACTCGCCCCAGCGGCCTTCTTCGAAGTACCAGCGGCCGTTGCGCTGCACCCATTGGGGCTCATGCCAGGCGTAGCCGCGGCGTTCGCGCAGCCAGTTGCCCGAATGCCACTGGTAGCGGTTGCCGCGCCACTCCCAATAGCCCGGCGCCCACACATAACCGGCACGCGGATACGGCACCGGCTCGTAGCGCGGCGGTGGCGGGGCGATGCGGATCGCGTCGTACGAGCCGGCCGGGACGGCATGCCAGCCGCCGCGGGACAGGCGCCAGCCGTCGCGGTCGCGCACCCACTCGGGCTGCACATATTGATAGCCGCGGCGCACGCGTTCCCAGTGGCCGCTGACCCAGGTGTGGCGGTAGCCGTCCCAGTTCCAGTAGCCGGGCGCCCAGACGTAGCCGTTGCGCGGCGCAGGCACGCTCTCGAAACGCGGCGGCGGAGGGGCCGAGCCGACCACGATGCTGACGTCCACCTGGGCAGCAGCCGGCAGGGGAGCATAGGCGGCGGTGGCGGCTAACAGGGCTGCAATGACGAGGGTGCTTTTCATTTTGGTTCTCCTGAGAAAAGGAATTTGTTGAGATCAATATAGCCCTGCACGGTTGCCAAACAGAGCGTTGATGCAAGTTTTTACAAATGAAACAACCCCGTTCGCGATTGGTTTACCTCCGCTTCACTTTCGTAACATTGGCCGCCGATTTTTTCACCGTCCCCCCGCTTTTCGCATGCGACAAGGAGGACGCATGGATAAGGGGATCACGCGCGCGCTGGCGCGTCTTCGTGCATGGCAGGTGGCGCGCCGCCGCGAACGCAATCTGCGCACCGGCACGCGCCGTGCCGCGCGGGGTGGCGGCCCGCGCCTGCCGGCCGCCGGCGTGCTGTGGCTGCTGCTCGCCGTGTGCGGCGGCGCCGTGATCGCCTCGCACGCCAGTCACCTGGCAGCCAGCGCGGGCGCGCCGCCCGGCGCACCGTTGCAGGGCGCGCGCTACCAGGCGGCCGCCTTCCAGCACCTGCTGCCCGGACTGGAGTTCGATGTGCGCCCAACTGCAGGCATCGACCTGCACGAGCACCGGGATGGCGCCCTGCTGGTTGCCTCGAACATGGATGGCGCCGCGCCGCAGCGCATGGACCTGTGCCAGTACCTGTCCGGCCAGCGCATCGCGCCGGTGCGGATCGGCTACCGTTTCGGGCAGCTGCGTGCGGGCGGCGAGGCGGTGGCCGCGCGCGCGGTCGCGCTGGCCGGCGCAGCGTCGGCGGACGTGCCTGCGGTACGGGTGAGCGGCAACGCAGGGCCGGCCCCGCTGATCGTGCACTGGGAAGGCGCAGCGCGCTGGATCGGCGACGCGGGGGGCGGCAGGCCGCTTGCCGCAGGCCCAGGCGCCCTCGGCCGCGAGGGATGGCTGGTGTGGGAGACGGGCGCCCTGCGCATCAGCCGGCGCGCATCGGCACGCTGCGCCGCGGCCGGCGAACTGGTGGTGCAGCTGCTGCGGCCGGCGCAGGGCGCGCGCCGCGCCTTGGCTGCCGCGTTCGCGGCCGACGGCCGCTCCGCCTCCGCCTGGCTCGCTCCGGGCCGCTATGCCGTGCCGCGCGAACCGCTGCCGGGCCTGGAGGACGAAACGCTGTTCCGCCAGCTGCAGTCGCACGGCCTGGTGCGCATCGGCGCCAACGGCCTGGTGGAGCTGGCGCCGCGCGACCTGGCCGCGTGGCGCGCGGCCGGCGGCGAGGCGCGCGCCGCCGACCTGGCGCCATGGCGGGACGTGGTGCTGGACGCCGAGTCGGCACGCCTGATGCGGCGCCTGTACCACCTGGCCGACGGCGAATTCGTGCGCCGCCAGGTGGCGGTATTCAACGACGAGCGGCGCCTGCTGGCGTGGCGCGTGCGTCCGGCGTCGCTGGACGGCGACTGGCAGGCCAGCGTCGCCGGCATGGCCGCCGCCACCAGCGGCGCGATGCCCGCTGCCGCCAGCGCCCTGTTCGCGGAGCTGCCGCAGGCATGGTCGCCCTGGACACGGCTGGCCGGATGGCCGGCGTCGGGCGAACGGACGGCGCGCCTGGTCCTGCGCCTGGCGCAGCCGGCACGCGGCGGGGAAACCGTGCGGATGATGGTCGTGGGCCGTGTGCTGCACGCGGAGGGCGCGACGCTGCGGCGGCGTGCAGCTGCGTGTACCGGGCGGGCATGCCCGGCGCGCGACGCGGTGCAGGCCGTGGAGCTGGAGATGGATCCCGGCGCACGCGCGCTGACCGTGACCGCCGAGCCGCTGGCGCTCGCTGCGCTGGCCGACTCCGCCAACGCAGCATACCGCCACATCGCGCTGGAGGATGGGCGCCTGGCGTGGCGGCGCCTGGCCCAGCCCCTGCCGCGCGCGGCCAGCCGCGCGGCCGCGGATGCCACGATCGTGGACCGCCACGGCGCGCTGCTATGGAACGCGGGCCGGCCCACGCCGGCAGCGCTGGAGGCGGGCATGGGCGCGCTGCTGGGATACCGCGTGGGGCAGCCGAACAGCGTCTCGGGCATGCTGGCGCGCATCGAGGGCGGTGGACGGCACACGGCGCGGCTCTCGGTCGACCTGGCGCTGCAGTCGGCCGCGCAGTCGGCGCTCGACTGCATCGGCATGCGTGGAGGGCAATGGCTGGGCGGCGCCTGCAGCGGCGCCGGGCCGGCGCCCGCCGGCCGCCGGGCCGGGATCGTGGTGCTCGATACCGAGACGGGCGACGTGCTGGCCGCGGCCGGCGCAGGCGGCGCCAGGGTCACGGATGCCAACTGGGCGGAGGCGCGCGATTTCGACCGCAGCAACCCGGCGCGCAGCCCGTTCCGGCTGCCTGCGCTGCAGCACGACGGCGGCGTGCACCAGAGCCCGGGATCGACCTTCAAGGTGATCAGCGCGCTGGGGCTGGAAGCGGCGGCGCGTAGCGACGCGCAGCTCGACGCCCTGCTGGGCGGGATGGCGCTGGAGCGCATCGACCAATTGGCGCAGCGGCGCGGCTTTGCGTTCCGCACGGCGCAGGCCAGCTACCCCTACGATGCGCAGCGCGCCCGCATCACCAACTACCGCGAGGACCGGCTCGGCCGGCGCGCGTCGGAGGGACGGTTCGGGCTTGCCGAGGCGCTGACCTACAGCGTCAATACCTGGTTTGCCTGGGCCGGCGAATTATCGGACCGCAGCCTGTTCGGACGCGCGGAAGGGGGCACGCCCGCGCTGCAGCCGCTGGAAGACGCGGCGCTGGACGAGGTGCGCCCGATCGTGGCGATGGCGCGGCGGGTCGGCTTTGGCCAGGAGATCCGGCTGGACGGCGGCCTGCTGCCGGCCGCCTACGACTGGGAGCGCTGGGACGTGCTGCAGCCCACGCCGGGGCGGATCGACCCGATCGACACCCGCCATGAGCTGCGTCAAATGACGATCGGTCTGCGCATGCAGGCCACGCCGCTGCAGATGGCGCTCGCGTCGGCGGCGGTGGGGCAGGGCCGCTTCGTCGCGCCGCGCATGCTGCTGTCGCTTGACGGCGAGGAGGCGCGCGAGCGCGCCGGCGACCCCGTGCCGGTGCGCCTGGATCGCATCCGCGCGGGGATGAAAGGGGTGGTCGACAGCGGTACGGCGTCCGGCGCCTTCCGCGGCGCGGCGCTGGAGCAGGTGCGGCGCGGCCTGCACGGCAAGACCGGGACCGCGCCGACCGTCGCGGTCGGGACGAACGGGACCAGGACCCCGGTGTCGACCGTCTGGTTCACCGGCTACCTGGAGCCGGGCAGCTTGCCCGGCCAGCAGCGCCGGCTCGCCTTTGCCGCCTTCGTCAGCCACTCGGACGCCACCGGCGGCGCGCATGCCGCCCCGATCGTCGCCGCGCTGCTGCGCGCCTGGCCGCATAGGCCCGAAGAGAAAGGAAAATAGCCTGCTCAAACGGAACTTGCGTAAATGGAATGTGTGGCACACTTTTTCCGTGTGCCGGCCACTGCCGGCCTCTCGCGAGGACGGACGATCATGCGTTTGCCGGGAACTCGGTACCAGGAGCACGGATGGGAACAGGTGCGCAAGCTGCTGGGGCAATGCTCCCTGGCGGCGCTCGCCCCGGCCCAGCTGCGCCGCCTGTGCGAGGCGGGCGGCGCGGACGAGGTCCTGCCCGAATACGTGGACGCGCTGGCGGCGCAGCTGCGGCGTGCGGGCACGCGCTACTCCACGCCGGGGAACAGCTACGGCGACAGCGTAGCGGAACTGGCGCTCGCCCTCGCGTGCGAGCTGCTGGCCCGGCCCGGCGACTGGCAAGCCCTCGCGGCGGCGCTGGCGGCGGAGCGGGCGCGGCTCGGCGACTTCTGGGAACGGGCCGATGGCGCACCGGTCCTGCGCAAGAAATTCAACGACATGTACGCGGTCCTGCGCGACAAGGTCGACAGCGACAACTACCAGGCCGCTTGCGGGCGGCCGTGCAGCCCGAACCGCATCTATGCCTACCGGATGCTCGACAGTGCCTACGGCGAGATCGCGCGCCTGTTCGGGCACTGGGAACAGCATCGCGATCAGGTCGGCGCCATCCTTGGCCGCGTGCTGGACGGGGTGCCGATCGAGACGCGCCAGCTCGATTCGATCGGCGCCTGCCGGCCCGAATGGATCCTGCGCTGGAGCGAGACGCTGGCGCGCTTCGGCGGGCGCGAAGGGCCCCTGCACACCCGCTCCAAGCGCTTCGATGCGCTGAAAGGGAAGCCGGACAAGATCGGCGCCATGCTGGCCGAGATCGGCGAGTACGAAACCCTGTCCGCGAATCGCGACTGCGACTGGGCGCAGGACTTCGCCGACTGCGGCGCGTGGCTGGAAGACCTCGATCGCGTGCTTGGCGTGGCGCCCGAGGAGCCTGCCGCGGACGATCCAGCGACGCCGCCGCCGGCCACGGAAGAAGAGATGCGCCTGGCGGCGTCGGTTTCACTGCCCCCCCGCTTCCTGGAGATGGCGAGGCTTGCAGAAGAGCGCTCCAGCCGAACGGCGCAGCTGCTGTCGGCGTGGTCGCTGCCGGTGCGGCTGGCGGTGTATCTCAAGCTGCTGGGCGCGCATGACGACTGCTACCCGCCGGGCTGGCTCGATCCGGCCACCGGCGAGCTGCCGACGATGCAGCAGCTGGCGGCGCTCGACCAGGTATCGCTGCCGACGCTGCGCAAGCGGCGCGACCAGGCCATCGGCCGGCTGCACGCGGCGGCCGTTACGCAAGGAGGAACGATTGAAGCAGAACCTGTCTGACCTGAAGCTGCGCGAACGGCTGCTGCTGTCGCGCCGCGTCGAAGGCGATACGCTGGTGCTGCCGGACGAGGTGCTGGCCGCCAGCATCGCGGGCACGCGCACGCTCACCGAAGCCGAGCGCGCACTGCTGGCCGGCTCGCCGCTGACGCTGCGGCGCTTCCGCCAGCTCTCGATCGATGCGCGCGCACGCTGCACCGCCGCCAACGACGCCCAGTGGCGAGGCAGCGAAGGCCTGCTGCGCGCCGCTGCCAGCACGGATGAACTGGCGCGCCTGTCCACCGATGACGGCTACTGGACGCTGCATTTCGCCCAGCAAGGCGGGCGCCGCCAGGCCATCCTGCAGGTGGCCGCGGACGCGCCGTTCGCCGCGAGGCTGCTCGCCTCGCGCGCGCCCGTGCGGGTGCTGGACGGGAATGGGACGCTTGTGCTGGAGGGGATCCTGGACGCCGATGGCGAGTGCGAGGCGCCCTGGCCGTTCGCGGATGCGCCGGCTGCGCACTTCCAGGACGCCGGCGCGCGCTTCTCCGTGAGCCCGGCGGGATAGCCATGCGTAGCCTCTTCCGACGCGCGGGCGCACATCGGGGACCGGACTTGTCCGGCCTTGGCGGCGCGCTGCTTGCCGTTCCCGCGCCTGCCGGCACTTGCGTTCCTGCGGGCTGCGTCGGCCTGGTGTTCGACCAGCGCGGCAACCTGCGGCGGGTGGCCGGCGGGCAGCGCCTGCAATTCGGCGCCGCCGAGAGCGGGCGGATTTTCCATCCGGGGCCGTACGCGTTCGACGTGGCGCCGTACGAGAGCGCACCGGAGACCGGCCTGCGCTTCGAGCTGGCCATCGACAGCCCCGATCCGCGCGTGATCCAGCAGCGCTTCGACCTGTTCCTGGTGTCCGAGGCGCCGGAACGGCTGGAGCTGGGGATGCTGAGGGCGGCCGTCGAGGCGGCGCTGCAGCGCGAACTGTCGCAGGACCGGCTGTTCCTGCCGCCGTGCACCACGCTGGACGAGTGGAATGCGTTTCGCCTCGGCGTGAACCAGCTGATCTACACGCGCTTCGGCATGATCGTCGACGACTGCGTCCCGGTGGACCTGGGCGCGCAGGTGGATTTCGCCGCCCGCCTGTCCGCGCGCGCGGAGCCGGCAGCGCAGGCGCCCGCCAGCGCCACGCAGTGGGCGCGGCGCGCGGTCGCGGCCCTGCACCTGCACGACGGCGAGGAGTCCGGCGATATGGCGGACGCACGCGCGCTGCGGCGGCTGTTCCTGGAACTTCCCTGTGTGATGTCGGGCCTGCGCCTGGCGCTGCCCGATGCCCAGGTCCCCTTTACGGAACAGCAGGCGTTGCTCGCACGGCTCGACAGGGCGGCGCTGGCGGTGGACACCATGCCGGCGTTCGCGCTTGCTGCGCCGGCCGAGCCGCTCGCCGCGTCCGGCCGGGCGCGGCGCGCGGCGGCCAGCCTGGCGGCGCTCGAAGCGCTGGACGAAGCATGGGCGCTGCTGGCGCGCCTGCGTTCCGGCAGCGCTAGCGGCGCCGCGGACGAAGCGGACCGGATCGTCTCGAACCTCGAGTGCGCGCTGGCCGGGCGCAGGCTGTCCCGTGTGGCAGAGGCGGAGGAAGCATGAACGGGCCAGCTACGGCGCCGGTCAGCATCCGCACGGTCCTGGCGCAGGGCAGGGTGGCCACGCTGACGGCCACCGTCAGGCCGCGCGACGGGCGGGCAGACGTCAAATGCAGCGTGCCGGGAGACCCCGCGCTTTCGGCGCGCATGCAGCAGGTGCTGCGGCTCGCGCGGCTGACCGAACCCGCCTCCGATGCGCGCCAGCAGGTGGTGGTCAGTATCGACACGGCGCCCGGCCCGCACGAACGGGACTGGGAGCTGGCGGCGGTGCTGGCGGACCGCACCGCGCGGGGCATCTGCACCGTGCCGGTGGCGTGCGCCAATGGATGGTCGAATGCCTGGCAGCTGGGGCGCATTGACGGGTGCGACCTGCCTGCTGCCCCGGCAGGGCTGGAGGTGCTGCGCGGCGGTGCGGCCGGCCTTCCGCATCTGGGCGCACTGTACGGACGGCCCGACCCTTCCGCCTCGGTGTCGACCGCCCGCACCTGGTTCCCTGTGGTGAGTGGCGGCGCCGCGGACCGCCTGTGCTGGGTGGAAGTGGGCGTCCATCCGCGCGCGGCCAACGGAACCGACGAGGAAGACACGATTTCGGTGCCGGGGGCCGACGCCGCGTTGCAGCTGGCGGTGCGCCAGGCGCTGTGCGGCGCGCGCCACTTCGACGGGCGCGGCCTCGGACGGTGGCGTACCGTGGTGCGCTTCGAGGAAGCGCGGCTGGCCGGGCGTTCCTACGAGCTGGCGCTGGTGATGGCGGACCGGCTGGCGCGCGGGCGCGAGTTCGCGGCGCGGGGGCGCCTCATCGCCAGCGGCGCCTCGACCGGCTGGCATGCCGGCCGCGTCGAGAACGTGGAGGGCGTCGCACCGAAAAGCGCGCTGATCCTGCGCGAGGCGCTACGCGGCGACCGCGTGCTGCTGCCGGGCGCGTGGACGGACGCACTGGAACAGGGATTCGCGGGCGCGCTGCGGGAGCGGGGCGCCACCCTGGCCTGCATTGACAGGATCGGGATTATTTAGGTGCGCACGCTTCGTTTTGCGCACTCGGGAAAATTGCATGGCCTGCTAGAATCGGCCAGCGACTGTTGAGTGGCGGACCGTGCGCCGCCATCGAATGAAACAGGAGTCGATATGTTCACGATGTTCGGATTTGGCGGCGCCAAGTGTGCGCGCTGCTCCCACAAGAGCGGTGCCGGGGCGTCCTATTGCGAACGCTGCGGCATGACGCTGGGCGCGCCCCGCAACGAGCCGGTCCTGCGCGACAACCGCTGGATCGCCGCGCCGCACGAGCTGGCGGTGTTTTTCGGCATGCGCGAGCTGTCCGGGCTGTTCGTCAAGACGTTGCGGGTGCCGGCGGCAACGCGTGCCTACATCCTGCAGGGCCAGCACGCCACCGAGGTGCCGCAGGGAGAGTACGAGCTGGAAGGCTTCTTCACCCGCCTGAACAACCTGCTGCGCGACCAGCACGCCGAAATCCTCATCACGCGCACCATGCCGCTGCCGGTGCGCTTCGAGTTCGACGACCTGGAGACGTCCGAATACCTGAAGCTGCGCGCCGTGCTCTCGATCGGGATCAAGGTCGAGCAGGTGCCGGCCTTCGCGCGGCATTTCATGACGCTGCCGGGCACGATCACCGACGCGCACCTGCGCGAACTGCTGCAGCAGCCGGTGCGCCAGCTGGCCTCCGAATTCCTCGCCGGCCGCTCGATGCGCGAGTTGTCCGCCAACCGCGACCTGCGCGCGCAGCTCGACGAACGCGTCCAGAGCGCGCTGGCCCAGCTGCTGGCGCAATACGGGCTCGCCGCCGTCGGCGTCGACACGCTCGAACTGCGCCACGACAAATTCGACCAGGACCGCCAGCGCATCGGCAGCCTTTGGCTTGCAGCCGATGAGCGGCACGTGCAGCTGGAGCACAGCAAGCACCTGGACCAGCTCTACGACGAGGAAGAATGGCAGCGCATCGCCCGCGAGGAGCAGCAGGCGCGCGTGCGCTACCGTCGCGCGGAGCTGGAGCAGGACCAGGCGGTGGGCGAGCGCGAACTCGCGTTCAAGGCGGCCGAGCGCATGCACGCCGTGCGCGCGCGCGAAATCGAGCTGTACGGGCGCATCGTCGAGGCGAACAGCCGCAAGGAGGCGCTCGACCGCGGCGCCGGCGCCGTGCTGGCCGATCTTGAGCACGACGCGGCCCGGGCGGCAGCGGAGCGCGGCACGGAAGCGCTGCAATGGGAGCACGTGCGGGCGATGGCGCGCATCCGCATGCGCACCGAAATGGAGGCGGCGCAGCGCGACGCGCAGCAGGCCCGTATCCTGGAGCGCCAGCGGTTCTCGCATCAGTTGTTGCAGCAGCAGGTGCGCAACAAGGTGGAGCAGGCCCGCCTGATCGAAGACGAATCGCGCAAGCATGCCGAGCTGGCCAGCCTGCGCGAGGCGGAGCAGCGGCTGCGCAGTCACGAGCGCGACCTGGAGCTGGAGCGCCAGCGCGCGGCGCTCGAATCGCTGCAACTGGCGAACCTGGCGCGCAAGCGCGAGGCCGAGCGCGTGGCCGAATGGGACGAGCAACAGGCCATCAATCGTAAGCGCGAGCTGATGCGCGGCGAAGAGCGCAAGGAAGCGCTGGCGGAGGAAGACGTCGCCGGGATCCGGCGCGCGGGTGCGCGTGCGGCAGACGTCGCCCAGCACGAAAAGCTGCTGCGCACGATTCAGGCCGATAGCGCCCATCTGCGCGCGCAGCAGATGGTCGCGCTTGAAGCGGAAGAGCGGCGCCATCGCCTGCGCATGCAGGAGCAGGAGGCAGCGTGGCAGCATGCGCTCAAGCTGCAGGCGCACGAAATCACCCGCATGGACGCCATGAGCCGCGCCAGCGACACCGCCAAGATCGCGCTGGCCGCACCGGCGAATGCCGGCGCGCTGGCCGACTACCTGAAAACCCAGGTGCACGCCTCCATGTCGGCGGCGCAGCTGGAAGCCCTGGCCGGCGTGGCCGGCGCCGCCGCCAGCTTTACCGCAGGCGAGGCGCTGGCGATGGCCGAGGAGCGGCTGCAGGCCGAGCGCGGGCACGCCGCCGCGCAGGCCGACAAGGACCGGGCGCACCAGCTTGGCCTGCTGGGACTGCAGAACGACGTGAACAAGGCCGCGCTGGGCACCCAGGCGGCGATCGCCGCTTCGGCCCTGCGCCCGGCCGACTGAAGGGAACCATGCTGACGGCAAGGGAAAAGATCCGCGAGCTGCGCGCCCTGCACGAAGACGGCTTGCTAAGCCTGCAGGAGTTCGACAGCCGCAAGAACGCCATCCTGGATGCGGAGTACGCGCCGCCGGGAGGCCCGTTCACGCCGATCCATCTTTCTTCGGCCAGCCCCGCGGGATCGACCGAGATCGGCCTGATGTCCGGCATGGAGATCGGCCCGCAAAACCGGCGTTACCGGCTCGAACGCCTGATCGCCACCGGCGGCATGGGGCAGGTGTGGGAAGCGCTGGACCTCGCCACGCATGCCGAGCTGGGACACAGCGCCACCGTCGCCATCAAAATACTGCCGCCGCAGCTCACGCGCAGCGCAAGCCACGCCCGCCTGCTGATCGAAGAGGCGACCCAGGCGCGCCAGCTCGCGCACGAGCACATCGTGCGCGTGTACGAATGGGCGCGCGATCCTGCCACTGCCAGCTACTTCATCATCATGGAGCACCTGGACGGCGAAGACCTCGACAGCCTGCTGGCGCGGCAGGGCAAGCTGGGCGCCGGGCAGGCGCTGGCGCTTCTCGAACCGGTAGCGCAGGCGCTCGACTATGCGTGGGACAAGGCCCGGCTGGTCCACCGCGACATCAAGCCGGGCAACCTGTTCGTGACCAAGGACGGACAGGTCAAGCTGCTCGACTTCGGCATCGCATCGCGCGCGCGCATCGGCGCACGGACCGAGGCGCCGCAGGATTCCGGCACCGAGGGCTATCGTGCACCCGAGGCGGGCCAGTCGAGGCGCGCGCCGGCGCGCACGCTGGACGTGTATGCCGTCTCCGTCATGCTGTACCAGATGCTGGAGGGCTCCGTTCCCGCATCCCTGCAGGACGCCCCGCGCCCTGAGGCGCTCAACGAGCGCCAATGGCAGCTGCTGCAGCGCGGATTCGCCCAGCAGCCGGACGTGCGGCTGCAGACCGTGCGCGCGCTGGTCGACGCCTTGCGCGGAGCTGACGGCCCGTCGGAACAGGAGCTGGAAGAGCAGCGGCGGCAGGCCCGTGCACGCGAAGAGGCGCGCCAGCGCGAACTGGCCGCCCGGCGCCGCGCCGAGGCCGAAGCCGCGCTGGCCCAGCGCATCGAACAGGACCGGCTGCGCAAGGAGCAGCAGAAGCGCGAGCGTGCCGAAGCCGAAGCCGCGCGCCGCATCCGCAAGGAAGAGCTGCGCCGCCAGCTGCTGGAGCGCCGCGCCCAGGATGCCGCGGCCGCGCAGGCTGCGCGCGAGGAATCGCTGCGCAAGGCGGCGCAGGCCCGCGCCGCTGCCGCCTATCGTACCCAGCAGGCGCGCGCCAACGCCGCCGCCGTTGCGGGGGCTGGGAAGCTCCCGGCGGGAACCCAGGTTGACGCATCCGGCACGGCGGCAGCCGTTCCACGTCAAGCGTCCCATCCGGACGTGGATGCCGTACGCGGAACAGGACCGCAGATGGCCCGAGCTGCGCACCCCGAGCCTGCGCCAGCGCCGGCCAGCCCGGCCCCGCACGGCACCTTGCGCGACCCCTTCCTCGACGGCGCCTGCCATGCGCCGGAACTCGTCGTGATCCCTTCCGGCCGCTTCCGCATGGGCTCACCGGAGCACGAGCGCCGCAAGGCCCAGCAGGCGGGAGCCTTGCCCACCTGGCTCGAACGCGAAACGCCGCCGCGCTGGGTCGACATCGAGCGCGCGTTTGCGCTGGGCCGCCATCCCGTGACCGTTAGCGACTGGCGCCAGTTCGTGCAGGACACCGGCTGGAAGCGGCGCGGCGAAGTGGACTGGAGCGCTCCCGGCTTCGCGCAGAACGAACGCCACCCGGTCGTCGGCGTCAGCTGGCACGACGCCCAGCTCTACGCCGCATGGCTGTCGCGGCGCACCGGGCAGGCCTACCGCCTGCCGACCGAGGCCGAGTGGGAATACGCCTGCCGCGCCGGCACCAAGACCGCGTTCAGCTGCGGCGACACCATCAGCACCGACCTCGCCAACTACGACGGCAACTACGTCTACAACGACAGTCCGCGTGGCGAATTCAGGCGCGGCACCACGCCGGCCGGCATGTTCCCGCCGAACCCGTGGGGCCTGTGCGACATGCACGGCAACGTCTGGGAGTGGGTACAGGACCCGGTCCACGACAACTACGTTGGCGCACCGGCGAACGGCGCCGCGTGGGAAACCGGCGGCGACCCGAACCGCCGCATCCTGCGTGGCGGCTCCTGGCAGTACAGCCCGCGCTACCTGCGCTCGGCCATGCGCAACGGCTTTGCCGCAGCGCTGTGCAACGACATTGTCGGCTTCCGCGTGGCCCGCGACCTCTAGCGCGCGTCCGCTTGAACGCACGATTTTTCGATCGGCGTACACTGAAGATTCCTGACATCTCACTGAAAGGAAGCTGACATGCGCATCCCAGAAAACATCAAGATTCCGGTGGCCGTGCTTGGATTCGAAGCGGGCTTCGTCGCGGTCCTGGCCCTGATCTTCCTCGTCTTCATCTGACGCCGCCGGCATACTCCCCCTCGTTTTCGCCGGCCCCGCCATCCTCGCGGATACTCCCCCAGAGTATCCTGCCCCAGCACGCTCCAACGCACATACCCTCCTTTTTCCGCATCCCCTAGGATTCTTTACCCCCCTCGGGGTCAGGCACCTTTTTAAGATCCTTCCGACCCACTCGTTCGGAAAACACCTCTTCCCAATGACGCGGTGCGATTTTCTCGGAATCCACCGATACGCATTTTCAGGAATCTCCGTGTTGCACGCGGTGCCAGGCACCGGATTCGGACTTTCCTGATCGCGTTTTTCGGAATGCAGGACGTGTTGTGAAGCAATGAGGGCGCTGCGTGCCCAGGGGAAACAGGTGTGCGGAGTATTCTTCATTTTTCTGTCAGGAGTCTCCTAAGAAGGTGCCTGACCCCACGGGTGTGTCGCAGAGCGGGAACGGCGACCGGCCCAAGGATCTTCTGAAGAAAGCGTTCGGAAGATGCTGATAAAAGTGCCTGACCCCATGTAGGAACGGGGCTGCATCAGGCTGTAGGAATCAGACGGAGGCGAGCAGGGCGCGCGAACGCTGGGTCTGCAGGTCGTGCGGACGGGCTGCGGGGCGCTCGAGGTCGAGTTCGGGGTAGGGGGTGGCGGCGAAGCGGGTGTGGGCGGGCAGGGAGGCAAGGACGTCGCAGCGCGCGCCGTCGCACAGCGGCGTTTCGCGGCCAGTGCCCGGGTCAAGGTGCCAGAATCCGCCGCGCGCATGGTAGATGGCGGGGATGGCGGAGCCGCGCGGGAGCGCAGGGCCCGGGTGCCGGTCGGGGGCGAGGAAGATGAAGCATTCGGCGGCCTGCCCAGCGTCGGCGCGGTGCAGGACGACGCCATGCGCAAAAACGGCGGTGACTTCGAGCGTGACGATGTGGCGCACGCTGGCGGTCAGTTCGATGCGCATGCCCGGACGCAGCGCTACCGGCACGTGTTTGCCGGGCCAGACGCCATCGACCAGCAGGCCGTAGCGCGAGACATCCTCGATGTCGAAGCCGTGCAGGCTGCGCCGCAGTACCGCGTGCTGCGCCGAGAGGCGCCGCGTCAGCCCGCCCGCGTCGGGGCCGCGCTCGCCGTAGTGTGCGAGCAGGACGTCGGCGATCGGTGTGAGCGTGTCCAGGCGCCCGAGGACGCATTCGTCGAAGGCAAACAGGCGGGTATGGCGGACGGCGCCCGCTTCCGGCGCAGCGTTGACCAGGCAGGCTGCCTGCGCAGGCTGCGGATGGGCGACGTTCGCCACGCCGGTTTCGATCAGTTCTTCGTCCCACGCGATGGTCGGCAGCGCGAGGTCGGTCTTGCCGGTGGCGTCGAGGTTCAGCTGGGCGATAGATGCGTTGCGGGCAGTGACGTCGATGTCGAGCCGGCCGCCGCCCGCATGTGCGCCGACTCGCGCGATCGAGGCGTCGTCGGCGGTGATGCGGACGTTCTTGTGCGTAGCCAGGTAGGTCTGGTGGATCTCGGTGAGCGTGGCGTCCGGCCGCGGCACCAGCACCACCAAAGTGCAGGTCCATCGGCGCGGCGGTGCGCCGTCGCGCTGCGCGAGCAGTTCGACCTCGATCGGGTATTGCCCGTGCTCGCGGCCGCGCGACGTGAATTCGATGACCGCCGACGGCCACTCGCCATGGCGCGTGCGTGCGAAGTCGTGACGGGTGCTCGCCGGCGGGAGCAGCGCTGACTTCAGGCGCATGGCCATTTTCGGCGGGACGTCAAGCGGCATGCCGCGCAGTTCGAGGCGCAACGCCTGGCGCCCGCCGGCGGCGCGCGGATCGAAGCCACTGACGTGCAGGGTGGGCCGCGCGTGCTCGCCCGCCTGCGCGCGCCGGTCGGGCTGGCCGCGCAGGTTGCGGCGCCGGTCCCCTGTGGCCGGTGCGCCGTCCGCAGCCTGGACCGGGGCGCGGCGAGCGGAAATGAGGTCGAAACTCGATGCCGCGGAGCCGGTGAGCGGAAGCGCCGGCGCGCCGTCCAGCGCCAGGTCCGCGCCCCGCGGCACGCCCGCCGCAGGCGCAACCAATGGCAAAAGCGCCGGCGTGGCCGGATGCGGCTCCGGCGCCTCGGCGACGCCGGGGCCCTCGGCCGGTTGCGCGTGACCGCCCGCGCACGCGGCAGCACCCTGTATCACCCAATGGGTGCAGTGAGGATGCTCGGGATGGCGGCACTTGTGCATGGCGACGTTCTCGGCAAAACGCTACAGGTAAGGCACGGCAGTCGTATCCGCAGCCGCGGAAGACACCGGGCGAATCACGATGGCGGTCAGGTTGTCGTGGTGTAGCTGCGCGGGCGGATGGTCGTTCATCTCGCCGAACAGCGCGTCCACCTTGTCCCTGGCGCTATCGGATTGAGCAAGTATGCGCGGCCAGCGGGCAACCCATCTGTTCGCTTCCGCACATGCCCAGAAACCATCCGTGGCCAACAGGTAGGTTTTTCCGGGCTCCAGCTCGACCGGCCGGCGGTCCGCGAGATGCGCGAGGAAGGGCGGCAGGACCTCGGCATCCAGTTCGTACAGGGGATCGGACAGCACGGCCGGATCGGAGAGCGCATTCCCCAGGATGAAGGCCTGCGAGATTTGCGCGCGGTGCTCTCCATGCACCTGCGCCCACCATTCCTGCTCGCCCAGCAGTCCCTGCAGGACGAAGGAAGTGGCCGGCACATGGTCGACGGTCAGCGGGGAGACGCGGTCGCCGTCCAGTTCATACAGCCGCGAGTCGCCGACATGGAACAGCAGCGCCGGGCCGTGTTCGGGAATTTCAAGCAGCGTGAGGGTGGTCCCCGGACGCAGTCCGTTGGCGCCCGTCCCGAACTGCTGCTGCAGCCGTCCGTGCAGGCGCGCCAGCCGGTGGGCCAGCTCGGCACCGTCGTGGCAGGGCGCCATCTCCAGCAGGCCCGCGACCGCCGCTTCTGCAGCCTCGCGCCCATGTCCGTGTCCGCCCATCCCGTCGAGCACCGCGATGCGCGCATGCCCCGGCAGCCAGCCCGCCACTCGCTGCTGCGTCTCCGCCTCGTCGCGCAGGAAGCGGGCGCGGCCAGCCGCATCGATCAGCAGGTAGTTATCCTGGTTCTCCGCCGTGCTGCCTTCGATACCGGCGGCCGAGCGCGCAGCCACGTCCAGGCGCGGGGTGAACGGCGTTTCGGCAGCGGCTGTCGGCATGGGGCGCAATATGGACAGGATATCGATTCCACTACTGTAGCCGAACTGCCGGAATGGCAAAGCCACGATGAGATGGCGTTTTGCCTCTCTTTCGCTTCGGCAATCAATACCCCACTTCCTGGGGCCGGCGCAGCCACAGGCTGCTGGCCCAGCCGGTGCGCTGTTTTTCTGTGCGCACCTGCCACCAGTCGCCCTCGCGCAGTCCGGTCGCGGTGACGGATTCGCCCGCCGTTACGGTCGCCAAACGGAGGGCGCCGGTCCCGGTTCCGCTGCGCAGGTTCAGGTCGCGGTAGACGACGTAGCGTTCGCCCGCGCGTGGTCCCGGCTCTGGCGGGAAGGCGCGGGCGGCCAGCGGAACCAGCAGCGTGCCGATCGCCCAGGTGCCGATGACGAGGACCGCGCCCGCGCGCGCATTGGCGTTGCGCCACCAGCGCTGCGGCGTGAGGAATCGCGCCAGCAGGACCGTGAGGACGAACGCCGCGATCCAGGCCAGGACGGTGGAGTAGTGCAGTGTCAGCATGGGCGCACCTCAGGCGTCGAAGCGCAGCACGTAATGGCCCGCGACAAGGTGGTGGCCGGCCGGCAGGAGGTAAGGCTCGCCTTCCGGCCCGTTGTCGATCGCCCCCACATAGGCGAAGGACGGGTCGAGGTGGTACAGCGCCTGCGTCTGGCTTTGCCGCACGATGCGGTAGCCATCCTTCACCGCCTCGAACGAGAACGCGTTGCGCGACAGCCCGATCCTGTCCGCGCTGCCGGCATCCCTGCCGTCGGCGCTGGCGACAAAGCGCGAGGAATCGAGCACGCGCAGCTGGCCCAGTGTCGCGTTGCCGCGCCCGAAGGTCAGGCGCGCGCCGCCGCTCACCGGTGCTTCGAGCGGGACCGGCAGCCGCAGCACGGCGCTATAGCGCTCCGCCATCGCACTGGCCGGGGCCAGCACCTGCACCGTGCGTCCCTCGACCGGCGTCAAGGTGGCCGGGCCATCGATCCGGCCGGAGCCGTCGCCGCTCTCGGCGAACACCTCGTCGGCGGCGTTGACCGTGAACCCGATCGTGGCCGCCTCGCCGGGCCGGGCAAGCCTGAGCTGGGCGTCCAGCGCGACCCGCATCTGCTGCACGCCGGTTTCCCGGTAGCGCGACAGGCGCGGCAGCGCCAGCGCCACCAGGCTCACGCGCTGTTGCGCGACCGGAGCGAAGGTCGCATCCTGTTCCACCTGCCTCGGCGCGGGTGGCACCACGGTCGGCTCCGCGCCGCGCAGCTTCCACACCGTCGCGCTCCTGGGATCGGCGGCATCGGAGCGGTCCGGCGCCGCGATGCGGGTGATCTTCAGGAAGACGCGCTGCGCCTTGCCGTCCGGGCCCCGCTCGCGCGCGCTCACCGTGTAGCAACCGGCGATGGCGTCGTAGGAGCAGTCGAGTGCATTGCGCGGCCGGACCTGCACTTCGACCGGTGAATCGGGGCCGTCGTTAATGACCAGGACGGACGCCGCGTCGCCGAAAGGCCAGGCGTGCACCGCGTGGCTGACCGATTCCCCTTCATTCCCCACCACGAGCAGGCGCTGGCCGGTGTACACGGGGCATACCGGCTTCCAGATGGCGCCGTCGCGCGAGGCGCTCACCTGGTACAGGATTTTCTCGCCCGGCGCGGGCAAATAGACCGCGTGGCCGAACTTGACTTCGATCGCGCCGCTCGGCAGCGCGTCGGTGCCGATCACGTCGTAGCGCACCTCCTCGCCGCCCAGCAGGTCGCCGAAATCCTTCTGGTGCAGCGCCTTGAGCGACTCCACCAGGTCGCGCATGCGTGCGCCACGCGTGAGGTGGCGGTCGTCGTCCACATCCTCCTGCGGGAGCATCAGCGCGACATGGGAAAAGCAGCGCGTTGGGGTGCGCCCCCGATGTTCGCGCGGGCTGCGTTCCAGCAGGTCGCGCAGCAGCGGGCGGCGCGAGAACAACGCCAGGCCCGGCGCCTGCCAAATCGCCTCGGCGTTGAAGACGTCGCTGATATTGCCTAGGACTTCGTGTTGGACATAGACCGGCATGATTCAATCTCCTCAAATGACTGTGCACTGATCGCTCCAAACGCTAGCAGGGGGCAGATGAAAAACAGCAGGTGGCTGCCGCCGGCCGACAGGAAGCTCATTGGCTGTCCCATGATCGGGAACACCGCCAGGTTGGTTCCCCACGAGAGCAGGAAGTGGCCGAGTACGAACGCCGCGCCGCCGCACAACGCAAAGCAGCGGAACCGTGCCAGCCACGCCTGGCGGAAGTCGCGCGCCGCGCGGCTGGCGGCGAACGCGCGCGCCGCCGTGGCGAACAGCCCTGCCAAAAAGGCGGCCTGCAGGCACCACAGCAGCAGCGCGCCCGCCAGGCCATGGCGGTTGAGGAAGAAGGAAGGCGCGAAATCGTCCTGCACCGCCGGAATCGCCAGCCCGCTGCCGGCGCCGTCGCCGAGCGAGGCGAGGCCGAGCAGGTTGTCGGCCCCGAACCACGAACCTTGCGCGATCGCCTGCGCTCCCATCAGCAATTGCTGTCCCGTGTGGGGATGCCGCAGCGGTTCCAGCCACACCAGGAAGCGGTCGCCGTAGAACGACCAGCCGGACGGATCGAGCGTGCCGCCCCAGCGCAGCAGCACGATGGCCCCGCACACGGCCAGCGCGGCCGACACCAGCGCGGCGCTGGCCCAGCGCGTGCGCGAGGCCAACGAGAACACGAAGCCCATCGACGCGCCCCACACCAGCAGCAGGATCAGGGGCGAGAAATCGTCCACCTGCACCAGCGCCACCGCCAGCAGCGCCAGGAACAGCAGCACCGGCGCGGCCATGCGCAGCCAGCGCCGCCAGCGCTGTGACGTGTCGCCGCCGCTGTGGTGCCAGCCCAGGCCGACGGCAAGGCAATGCGCGGTCAGCGCCGTCAGCGCCAGCTTCGCGAACTCCACGGGCTGCAGGTCGAACACGCCGGTCTCGTCGCCGAACAGCACCTGCATTGCCAGCGCAGCCAGCGCGCCGCACGCCAGCAGCACGAGCGCCAGTTCCACCACGGCCTGCCGCGCGAGCACGCTGCCGGCACGCATCCGCAAGGCCACGAACTCACCTGTACCCAGGCCGATCGACAACAGCGCGGACGTCTTCTGGTAATGGCGCAGCCAGGACGAATCGAATGCACCCAGGCCAAGCTCCAGCTGGGCGAGCAGGCCGGTTGCGAGCAGGAGCAGTCCGGAAGCCCACGCCAGCGACAGCCGCCCGGGCAGCAGCAGGCAGCTCCACAGCGCCGCGCTGGCGAGCAGGAACGAGGCGCCGGCACCCGGTGGCGCGCCGGCACGCTGCAGCAGGAGCGCGGTCACGCCGCAGATGGCAACCAGCAGGGACACGCCTGCCGCAATCCGCTCCCGGCGGGCGGTGTGGCGCACGAACGGCCAGTGCCCGCGCTGGAATGCCCATATGGCAGCCGATGCCGCCAGAGCCAGTAGCGCGAGGGCCGGCATCCATGCGCCGGATGCGGGAATGGTCCATAGGCCGCGCTGGCGCCACGTCCACGCTACCTGGCCAGGCAAGGTGACCTGCGGATCGGAATACAGCGTGACATAGCGCGACGGCTTCAGTACCAGCGCGTCGCCAGACTGTTCGATGGCAAAGCGGGTACGGCCCACAATCAGGGCGTCGACGCCGTCCAGGTGATGCGTGAGACGGGCAAGGGGCTGCGGGAACGCGCTGCCCATCATCAGCGGCGCGGTCGATTCGCTCGACTGGGCGATCACGAGCCCGCCGTCGCGCCTGGTCACCGACGCGCTGGCCGGCGCGACATAGGGGACTCCGAGGCGGTTACCGCAATGGAGATTGCCTCCGATCGTCATCGGGCGCGCCACGGTGAGCAGGCGCGGCACGGCGCGATTCCACATGGCGACGGCGCGCGCCGCCAGCGGCGTGTCCGGGCAGGGCGCAAGCGCTGTGTCGTTGCGGTACAGCGTCGCCCCATCGAAGCGCCACGACGCGCCATTTGCGCTGAACTGCGCTACGCCATCGTGCTCGGAGGCGATAACGACCCGGCTCGTGCCGATGGTGAACTGCTGGCCGCCCGCCAGCGCGATGCTGCCGGAGCGGCTGGAGGAGTCGCCAGTCATCAGCGTGACCGGTGGCGCCGATTCGCCTGCGCCGACAAACCAGCGGCCGCCGGCATCGCGGCCCAGCGTCATGTGGCCCGCTGCCGCGTGCGGCGCTGCAAGCTCGTCGCGCCCCAGCGTGACCGCCTCGCCGCGCTGAAGCGAAACGGTAATCGCCGAGGGCATCCATGACTCGGGTGCGCGCAGGAGCGCGGCCAGTTGCAGGAGGCACAGCAGCGCAAGTGCAGCCGCGGTGGCGTGGAAGAGGTCCCAGCGGCGTCCCATCACATCCTCCAGCGCGGCGCAGCATGTGCGTCAGCGCGGTCCGCCGCCCTGGCGGCAGCGATCATGCGGCTGATATCGAGCGCGTGGCGGGGACGCTGTGCGCGGTCGGCATGGGTAAGGGCGCGCAGCAGCGCGAGCGCGTGGTCCCCCGCGCCGGCGTTGCCGCGGGCGGCCTCGCCGGCAAAGCGCGCCGCCTCGTCCTCGTGCAAGGTGGGCGGAAGCGCGCCGCCATGCCGCGCCAGCACCGCCGCTGGACCGTCGCCGCGGTGCGCGCGGTAAGCGTCCCCGCACTCCGTGCAAAAGCGCAGGGCCGCGCCACCCGTCACCAGATAGAAGAACAGGGCGCCCATGGCGAAGTAGTCGGTGCGCGCATCGGTGTGAAAGCCGTCGCCGGCGGCCGGGAAATACTGCTCGGGCGCCTGCCAGTTCGCCGTTCCCGCATACGGGTGCGGGTCGCGCTCCGAAAGCAGGCGGTTGGTGCCGAAATCGGCTAGCCGGATCGACGAGCGCGACGCATCCAGCAGCAGGTTGCCCGGCTTCAGGTCGAGATGCCGCCATCCATACTGATGCACCCGCGCCAGCGCCTGGTTCACCTGTCCCAGCCAATCCAGCGCCTGCGCAAACGACGGCTTTTCGCCGCGTCCGCGCAGGTCGTCCATGTGCCGGGCCAGGTCGCAATCCAGCCGTTCGAGCGCCGCCACAGGCAGGCCCTCATGCTCGCCGCTGTCGAGCAGGCGCACGATATGCCTGCCGTCCCAGGGCGACAGCGAGCGCAGGAATGCGATCTCCGTGCGTGCGGTGCCGACCCAGTGCGCGCGCTGCTCGGGCCGCGCCTGCTGCATCTGCTCCCGGTTCACCAGTTTCAGCACCGCCTCGTGCCCTGGTCCGCGCGCTCGCCACGCCACCCCGTAGCTCGAGCCCGCCAGTCTTTCGCGCAGCTCATATTGTCCGCGCTGCAACCTGATCGTATCGCCTGCCTGCATATCGCCCCCTTGCTGTTGGCAGCGCCTAGCAGGGGGCCGCGGAAAAGCCACCGGTAGCAGATTCCGCTACCTCGACCATTCCTCGCGCAAAGTTTTCAGTATCACCCGGCGATACCGAAGCTACAGAAATTTGCCTTCATCGCCACGGGGTCAGGCACCGGTAGCAGCATGTGATACTGATACAGGTGCCTGACCCCCGATGTTGCTGGGCGAAAAAAAAGCACCGCGAACGGTGCTTTTTGGGAGAGGGAGATCAGCGACCGTAGCCGTAGCCGTTGTCGTAGCCGCGGCCGTGGCGGCGGTGGTGGTGATCGCGGCCGTAGCCGCGCGGTGCGACGTACACGACGGTCGGCGCGCGGTAGCTGCGCTCGTAGTACACCGGGGCCGGCGCATAGTATTGGCGCTGCTGTACGTACACGGGCGCCGGCTCGTAGTAGGTACGCGACGGGGCGTAGTAACCCGAGTTGCTGTAGCCGTTCGAGTAGTAACCGTTGTTCGAGTAGTAGCCGTTGTTCTGGTAATACCCGTTGTCGTAGCGGCGATCATCGTAACGGCGGTCGTTGCTTGCTGCGTTGCCGATGGCAGCGCCGATCACTGCGCCTGCCACTGCGCCTTCGCGGCCACCTGCTTCATTGCCGATCGCTGCACCGATCACGGCGCCTGCGACAGTGTTAAAGCCGCGATCGCTGGCCATTGCCGAGCCGGAGAAGGCCGCACCCGCGATCAGTACCGCACCTACGAATTTTTTGTTCAACATGGTGTCATCCTTTCCCTCAGTCCAGACCGGAATGGTCACGTAGTTTCCTGGGGCATGAGTGAACTATAGACGCGGTTTCGCCATTTGCCATTTGCAAATACAGAATCTTACAAATGAGAACGCGGCGAAACAGGGCATTTACACATGCCGGAAGCCCTTGCACGCGGTAGTCCCGTCCCCATTTGTCTTTTAAACATCGTTCGAGGGACACACATGCGCAGATACCGCAGCTTGATCGTAGTGATCGCACTGCTCGCGCTGCTGCATCTTTACATCGGGCTGCGGCTGACGGAGCCGCTCGCCCTGGATGGCGCCAGGGCCGCCGGCTGGACGCTGCTGGCAGGTTCATTCGTGCTGACCCCGGTGGGCCTGCTGGCGCCGCGCCTGCGCCGCTGGGACCTGTCCGACGGACTGGCCTGGATGGGGCTGCTGACGATGGGACTGTTCTCGTCGCTGCTGGTGCTGACGTTCGTGCGCGACCTCGCGCTGCTGGGGATGACGGTCATCGGCAGCCCGTCCACCCGCTTCGAGTACCTGAGCGCGCTCGCGGTGCCGCTGCTGGCGCTCGCGGTCACGCTGATCGGCTTCGTCAACGCGCGCCGCACCGCCCGCGTGGTGAATGTGGACGTGCCAATCCGGAACCTGCCGCCTTCGCTCGACGGCTACACCATCGTGCAGATATCGGACGTGCATGTCGGCCCTACCATCAAGCGCAAGTACATCGATGCGATCGTTGATAAGGTCAACGAGCTTCATCCCGATGCCATCGCGGTCACCGGCGACATCGTCGATGGCCCGGTCGAGCGCCTGCGCGAGCATACGGCGCCGCTGGGCAGGCTGCGCGCGCAGGACGGCGTGTTTTTCGTCACCGGCAACCACGAATACTATTCCGGCGCGGGCGAGTGGATCGAGGAGATGCGCCGCCTGGGCATGACGGTCCTGCTCAACGAACATGCCGTGATGCGGCGCGGCGAGGATGCGCTGATGATCGCCGGCGTCACCGACTTCAACGCGCACCATTTCGATCCCAGCCACCGCAGCGATCCGTTCCGCGCCAAAGAGCGCGCGCCCGGCGACGTGCGCGCAAGGGTGCTGCTGGCACACCAGCCGCGCACAGCGCTCGCGGCGCAGGATGCCGGCTACGACCTGCAGATCTCCGGCCACACGCATGGCGGCCAGTTCTTCCCGTGGAACCTGTTCGTGCCGCTCCAGCAGCCCTACGTGGCGGGCCTGAACCGCCTCGGGAATATGTGGATCTATACCAGCCGCGGGACCGGCTACTGGGGGCCGCCCAAGCGCTTCGGCGCGCCATCGGAAATCACGCGCATCCGGCTGGTGCGCGGCTAGGAGCAAGGACGGGGCGCTCGCGGACGCGGCTTACCGGTTGCCCCTACCGCTCCTGCAAGCCGGCGTAGTACAATCGCGGCCGGGCGGCCATGGCGAAACTGGTATACGCAGCAGACTTAAAATCTGCCGACGAAAGTCTTCCCGGTTCGACCCCGGGTGGCCGCACCAATTTTCCTCCCGACCCGTTGCGGGTCTCCCTTGTCAAGCTTTCGTTCGGCCCCTTGCTTGGTGTACGATGCGTGCGGCGCTCTACAGCCGCGCCGTACCACCCAAGGAACAAGCTTTGAACATCATCATTAACGAGGAACTGCGTTCCTTCGTCGACCCGCTTACCGCGACCGAATATTCCGCCCTGGAGCGCAGCCTGCTCGCCGAAGGCTGCCGCGACGCCCTCGTGCTGTGGGGCGATACGCTGATCGATGGCCACAACCGCTACGAGATCTGCACCAGGCACGGGATCGAATTCAAGACCGTCCAGAACACCCGCTTCTCGTCGCTCGAGGACGTGATGCTGTGGATGATCGATAACCACCTCGCGCGCCGCAGCGTCTCCGACTACCAGCGCGGCGTGCTTGCATTGCGCAAGAAGGACATCGTCTCGGCCCGGACCGCGCCGGCCGCCGCGCCGGCACCGGCCGACAGCCCGGAAGGCGAGGACGCCAAGCCCGCCGAGGCGCCCAAGCCGGTGATCAAGCGCGAGGACCTGGCGCGCGAGGCGCGCGTCTCCGCCAATACCATCAGCCAGATCGAACGCATCCAGAAGGCGGCGACGCCGGAACTGGTGGAAGCCGTCCGCCAGGGCACCATCTCGATCAACGCCGCGGCGAACGTCGCGTCGCTGCCCGAAGCGGTGCAGATCGCCGCCGTTGCCGGCGGCCGCAAGGAGTTGCAGCAGATGGCCCGCCAGGTGCGCGAGCAGAAGATGGCGACCCGCACTCCGCGCGAACCGAAGGAAGCGGCGCCCGACGCAGCCGAAGCGGCGGCGCCGCAGGACGAACTGCATGCGCTGCGCGCGCAAGTGGCCGCGCTCAAGCAGCGCGTCACCGAACTCACCGCGGAGAACGCGGCCCTGAAGGACCAACTACAAGAACGCTAACAGGAGATGCCCTTGAAATTGTCCCGCCTTGCCGCGCTGTTCGCAGCCGGCGCATTGCTGCCGCTCGTTCCATCCACGCCAGCCATCGCCGCGCCAAGGGATGCGCAGGCGCAGACCGAGGCGGCGCGCCTGGCCCAGCTGGCCCAGCGCGTGACCATCATGCGCGACAAGTGGGGCATTCCGCACGTCTTCGGCAAGACCGATGCCGATGCGGTGTTCGGGATGATCTATGCGCAGGCCGAGGACGACTTCAACCGCGTCGAGCTCAATTACATCAACGCGATGGGCCGGCTGGCGGAAGTCGAGGGCGAGGCCGAGATCTGGCGCGACCTGCGCATGAAGCTGTTCATCCGGCCGGAAGAGCTGAAGGCGCAGTACGCCAGCAGCCCGGCGTGGCTGCGCAAGCTGGCCGACGCGTTTGCCGATGGCCTCAACCACTACCTGCTGACGCATCCGGAAGTGAAGCCAAAGCTGATCACGCGCTTCGAACCGTGGATGGCGTTTTCGTTCAGCGAAGGCAGCATCGGCGGCGACATCGAGTCGGTCAACCTGAAGCAGTTGGAAGAGTTCTACGGCAAGCTGCCCGTGCCGCTGGTCGCCGCGGTCGAGCCGGAAGCCGAGCCGCGCGGCTCGAATGGCTTTGCGATCGCGCCCAGGCTCACCGCCAGCGGCCGCGCCATGCTGCTGATTAATCCGCACACCTCGTTCTACTTCCGTCCCGAGATCCACATGGTCAGCGAAGAGGGCCTGAACGCGTACGGCGCCGTGACCTGGGGCCAGTTCTTCATCTACCAGGGCTTCAACGAGCGCACCGGCTGGATGCACACCTCCGGCGGCGGCGACGTGATCGACGAATACCTCGAGACGGTGACGGAGCGCGGCGGCCGCCACTTCTATCAGTACGGCGACGGCGAGCGCGAGGTGAAGGCGGTGACAATCGAGCTGCCGTACAAGAGCGCGGACGGCATGGCGGTGCGCAAGGTCACCGCCTACTTCACGCATCACGGCCCGGTCGTGCGCCAGGCCGACGGCAAGTGGGTGTCGGTGAGCCTGATGAATATGCCGCAGAAGGCGCTGATGCAGTCCTACCTGCGCACCAAGGCGCGCGACTACAAGTCCTTCAACGAGGTCATGCAGCTGCGGACCAACTCGTCGAACAATACGGTGTACGCGGACGCGGACGGCAATATCGCGTACTACCACGGTAACTTCGTCCCGCGCCGCAACGCCAGCTTCGACTGGCGCCATCCGGTCGACGGCAGCAATCCGGCCACCGACTGGCAGGGACTGCATGAGGTGCGCGAGACCATCACCCTGTTCAATCCGGCCAACGGCTGGATCCAGAATACCAACAACTGGCCGTTCTCCGCTGCCGGTCCGAACAGCCCGAAGCAGGCCGACTACGCCGCCTATATGTGGTCGCTGCCGGAGAACGCGCGCGGCCGCAACGCGGTGCGCGTGCTGGGACAGGCAAAGAACCTGACGCTCGACAGCCTGATCGCCACCGCCTACGACACCTACCTGGCCGCGTTCGAGCCGCTGGTGCCCGCGCTGGCCCGCGACTACGATGCGCTGCCCGAGAACGATCCGCTCAAGGCGCAGCTGCGCGAGCAGGTCGGCGTGCTGCGCGGCTGGGACCTGCGCTATTCGCTGGAATCGGTGCCGACCACGCTGGCGATCTTCTGGGCGCAGGATATGGTGGACCGGGCGAACGCCGCGGCGCGCACGGCCGAAGTGCCGGTGGTGGACTTCATCTCCACCCGCATCGGTCCGGCGGAGCGCCTGCAATCGCTGGTGCGCGCCAGCGCGAAGCTGTCTGCGGACTTCGGCAGCTGGAAGACGCCGTGGGGCGAAGTGAACCGTTTCCAGCGCCTGACCGGCGACATCCAGCACAAGTTCGACGATGCCAAGCCGAGCATCCCGGTGCCGTTCCCGTCGGCGAACTGGGGCTCGCTGGCCTCGTTCGGCATGACGTCGAAGCAGAACACGCGCCGCATCTACGGCGAGCGCGGCAACAGCTTCGTCGCCGTGGTCGAGTTCGGGCCGAGGGTACGCGCCAAGAGCATCCTGGCCGGCGGCCAGAGCGGCAATCCGGCGTCCAGGCACTTCACGGACCAGGCCGGGATGTATGCGCGGGCGCAGTTCAAGGACGTCCTCTTCTATAAAGAGGACATCGAGAAGAACCTCGAGCGCAAGTACCACCCCGGCCAGTGATGGAAGGGACTTGTCCCGCAGGGGACAGTCCCCCGTATAATCCTGCGACAACAAAACCAGCGGATTCCCTGTGGCAAAACTTTATTTCCGTTACTCGGCGATGAACGCCGGCAAATCCACCGCACTGCTGCAGGTGGCGCACAACTATGAAGAGCAGGGCCAGAAGGTCCAGCTCTACACCGCAGCCATCGACGACCGCTACGGCGTCGGCCGCATTACCTCGCGCCTTGGTCCGCAGCGCGAAGTGGACATCTTCACTGCCCAAACCAATTTCCTGGAAGAAGCTCCCGTGGTGTCCTGCATCCTGGTTGATGAAGCTCAATTCCTGTCCAAGGAGCAAGTAAGCCAGCTGCATCAGCTGGCCCAGGTGCGCGGCGTGCCTGTGATCTGCTATGGCCTGCGCAGTGATTTTCGCGGCGACCCGTTCCCCGGTTCGGCCTACCTGCTGGCGCTTGCGGACGACATCGAAGAGATCAAGAACATCTGTACCTGCGGCAAGAAAGCGACCATGAACATCCGGGTCGATGCCGAAGGCCGCCGCATTCGCGACGGCGAACAGGTCAGCATCGGCGGCAACGAGAGCTACCGCCAGGCCTGCGGCCGCTGCTTCTACCAGGCCTGATACCCGGCCATGGCGATGTTCGCATCGGCCTGCGGCGCGCTGCTCCCGGCTGCCGCCTGCCAGTACACCGATGTTGCGATCTACCTCATCCCGTCCTTTGCGCTCGCCTTCCTGATCCGGATGCTCTCGGCGAGCCATCCTTTCTTCTTTATTTTTACGCTGGCCGGCACCATATGCCATGAACTGTCGCATTTCATCGCCGGCCTGGCGACGGGTGCGCGGCCAACGACGTTCACGGTGATTCCGAAACGTACGGGCCGCCAATGGCAACTCGGCTCGGTGACGCTGTCGCGCGTGACGTGGTACAACGCGGCGCCGTCGGCACTGGCTCCTTTGTTGCTCTTGCTCATCCCCGTCGCCGCGGCCTGGTACCGCACCCGCGGCAACTGGACGTTCGAGCCGTTCGATCTTGCGCTGACGCTATTGCTTGCACCGCAATTCCTGTCATTCTGGCCTTCATCATCGGACTGGAAAATTGCTGTGCGGTCATGGCCTTACGGGATTGTCATCGCGTTGGCAGGGTTCGCCTGGTTTCAATTTGTAAGAATGGCTTAAGGCTCAGCGCGCGCATTGCACTATCCTGTAGAATGATTTCTCAACGGAGCCGGAACGCGTGACGCCGCCCCGTTCAGAATTGTCGAGTTCACGCCGGAGAAACTTATGAAGAAGAATTTGCTTGCGCTTTCTGTCGTCGCCGTTGCGATGTCCGCCGCCTTCGCCGTCACCCTTCCGGAGAAATCCGCTGGCGCCGGGACCATGGCCACGCCGGACCAGACCCAGGCAGCCGTGTGGGCTTCGCGGGTGCTCGGCCGTTACCACTACAAGGCGACGCCGCTCGATGACGCCATGAGCGCGAAGATCTTCGACCGCTATTTCGAAGCGCTGGACGGCGAGAAGCTGTTCTTCCTGCAGTCGGACGTCGACCAGTTCGCCGCGTCGCGCACCCAGCTCGACGATGCGATCAACAACGAAAACCTTACGCTTCCGTTCCAGATCTATGACGTGTACCAGAAGCGCTTCAACGCGCGCATGGCATATGCACGCGAGCTGCTGAAGACCACGCCGGACTTCACGCTGGACGAGAGCTACAAGTTCGACCGCGAAAAAGAGCCGTGGGCCAAGTCGGAAGAAGAAATCCGCGACCTGTGGCGCAAGCGCGTGAAGAACGACTGGCTGCGCCTGAAGCTGGCCGGCAAGGACGACAAGAGCATCCGCGAGATGCTCGACAAGCGCTACGAATCGACCGCCTCGCGCATCCGCAAGCTGAACAACGAAGACGTGTTCCAGATGTTCATGAACGCGTATGCGATGTCGATCGAGCCGCATACCAACTACATGGGCCCGAAGACGGCCGAGAACTTCGATATCTCGATGCGCCTGTCGCTCGAGGGCATCGGCGCGGTCCTGCAGTCGCGTGAGGACTACACCGTGATCCGCGAGGTGGTGCCGGGCAGCCCGGCCGCGCTGGCCAAGATCCAGGTCGGCGACCGCGTGATGGGCGTGGCCCAGGGCGATGGCCCGATCGTGGACGTGATGGGCATGCGCATCGACGACGTGGTCGCCAAGGTGCGCGGTCCGAAGGGCACCACCGTGCGCCTGGACATCCTGCCGGCCGACGCCGGCCCGGACGGCAAGCACAAGATCGTGCCGATCGTGCGCAAGAAGATCAGCATGGAAGAGCAGGCCGCCAAGAAGAGCGTGATCGAGGTCAAGGACGGCGCGGCGACCCGCCGTGTCGGCGTGATCTCGCTGCCAACCTTCTACCAGGACTTCGATGCGCGCCGCCGCGGCGACAAGGACTTCAAGAGCGCGACGCGCGACGTGGCCCGCATCCTCGCGGAACTGAAGAAGGAAAAAGTGGACAACGTCCTGATCGACCTGCGCAACAACGGCGGCGGTTCGCTGACCGAAGCGGTCGAGCTGACCGGCCTGTTCATCGACCGCGGTCCGGTGGTGCAGCAGCGCACCGGCGACGGCAAGGTGGACGTGGAAGCGGATAACAGCGCCGGCCTCGCATGGGACGGCCCGGTGGGCGTGCTGATCAACCGTGGTTCCGCATCGGCATCCGAGATCTTCGCCGCCGCGATCCAGGATTACGGCCGCGGCATCATCATCGGCGAGCCGAGCTTCGGCAAGGGCACCGTGCAGACCCTGGTGCCGCTGGACCGCTTCGCGCAGAACGAGAACGCGCGCTATGGCGAGCTGAAGATGACGATCGCGCAGTTCTTCCGCATCAACGGCGGCACCACGCAGCTGCGCGGCGTGACGCCCGATATCGCGCTGCCGTCGATGTCCGATCCGGACAGCTTCGGCGAAGCGAGCTTCGACAACGCGCTGCCGTACACCTCGATCAAGCCGGCGTTCTACGTCCCGTCCGGTAACATCAAGGAAATCATCGCACCGCTGCAGGCGCGACACCAGGAGCGCGTGGCCAAGGACAAGGACTTCCAGTTCCTGAAGCAGGACATCGCGGAGCTGATCAAGCAGCGCAAGGAGAACTCGATCTCGCTGAACGAAGCCGTGCGCCGCAAGGAACGCGACCGCCAGGAAGAACGCGCCAAGCAGCGCGAGGCACGCCTGTTCACCCAGCCGGTCGTTGCGCCGAAGGATGAGCCGCAAGTTGGCACCGACAGCAAGACCAAGGCGCCGCCGACGGCCAAGGACGTGGCGAAAGCCGTGCCGCTGCGTGGCCTGCCGCGCACCGACGACGGCCTGCAGGGCGACGAGCGCTCGCTGCAAGCCGAGCTGGCTGCGGAAGCGGCCGCCAAGAACGCCAAGGACGTGCTGCTGAACGAAGCGGCCAATATCCTGGCGGACGAAGTGGCGCTGCTCAAGACCGACGCCCGCATGGCATCGCGCGTGATGCCATACTCGCAGGCGTGGCGCGGCGCCGCCAACCCGTAAGCACGGTCCGCCGGTAAAGAAACCGCATCCCAGGATGCGGTTTTTTTTTCGCCCGCACCGGTACATCAATTGGCGGAATCGGCCATGAATTAGTCAAAACCGCCAAAACGGGAAGGGACCGTCCACCGATCTTCACCCCGCCCCGCAAGGAAAGGGGACAGTGTCGCAGGGGCAGTGCGCATCCTTCCCCTGATTTTTGCGGTATTGTGAAGGGCTGGAACTATTGTAGAATCAGTCGCGAACGATCGTGCTTTTCGCCGACCGCCACCTGGAGACAGCATGGACCTGAACTACAGCGCCGACGAGCTCGCGTTCCGCGACGAGGTGCGCGCCTTCCTCGAGCAGCATCTTCCCGCCGACCTGCAGCACAAGGTGCGCGCGCACCTGCGCCTTGCCAGGGAAGACTATGTTCGCTGGCACAAGATCCTGGCCGAAAAAGGCTGGGTTGCGCCCGGATGGCCGGTCGAACACGGCGGTCCCGGATGGACGCCGGTGCAGCGCCACATCTTCGAGGAGGAGTGCGCCCGCGCCGCCACGCCGCCCGTGCTCCCGTTCGGTGTGAACATGGTCGCGCCGGTCATCATGGCGTTCGGCAGCGAGTCGCAGAAAGCGCACTTCCTGCCGCGCATCCTGTCGTGCGAAGACTGGTGGTGCCAGGGTTATTCCGAACCCGGCTCGGGCTCGGACCTGGCCTCCCTCAAGACCACCGCCCAGCGTCAGGGCGACCATTACATCGTCAACGGCCAGAAGACCTGGACCACGCTTGCGCAGCATGCGGACATGATTTTCTGCCTGGTGCGCACCGATGCCGGCGCGCGCAAGCAGGAGGGCATCTCGTTCCTGCTGATCGACATGCATTCGCCCGGCGTCACGGTACGCCCGATCATCATGCTCGACGAAGAGCACGAGGTGAACGAAGTCTTCTTCGATAACGTCGAGGTCCCGGTCGGGAACCTGGTGGGCGAGGAAAACCGCGGCTGGACCTACGCCAAGTACCTGCTGGGACACGAGCGCACCGGCATCGCCGCGGTGGGCCGCTCCAAGCGCGAGCTGGCCTCGCTCAAGGCCTTCGCGCGGCGCCAGGTCAAGAACAACAGCCCGCTGCTGGACGATCCTCTGTTTGCGGCCAAGGTCGCGGCGCTGGAGATCGAACTGATGGCGCTCGAGATGACGGTGCTGCGCGTGCTGTCGCAGCAGCAGAAGGCGCCGGGGCCGGAGGCGTCGGTGCTGAAGGTGCGCGGCACGGAGATCCAGCAGGCGCTCACCGAGCTGGCGATGGAGGCAGCCGGCCCGCAGGCCCTGCCATTCGACGTGGCCTACCTGGAGGGCCAGGCCGAACACAGCGTGGCGGACTTCGACGATGCCGCGCCGCTGGCTGCCCATTACTTCAACTTCCGCAAGACCTCAATCTACGGCGGTTCGAACGAAATTCAACGCAATATCATCACCCAGATGATCCTGGGCTTGTAAGGGGTAAGGCATGGATTTCAACTTCAGCGATGAACAGCGGCAGTTCGGCGATGCGCTGCGGCGCTGGGCGCAGAACGAATACGGGTTCGAGGTGCGCCAGCATATCGTCGCGTCGCCGTCGGGCGTGTCCGACGCGGCCTGGGCCAGCCTGGTCGAACTGGGCATGACGGCGCTGCCAGTGCCGGAGCAGCAGGGCGGTTTCAGCGGCAGCGCGGTCGACATGTTCGTGGTGATGCAGGAGATGGGCCGGGCCCTGGTGGTGGAGCCGTATTTTTCCACCGTGCTTGGCGCCCGCTTCCTGGTGCTGGGCGGGGGCCACGAGGATGCGCTGGCGCGCGTCGCCGGCGGCGAACTCAAACTGGCATGCGCGCTCGGCGAGCGCCAGTCGCGCTACGATATGCGCGACATCCTGACCATGGCCCAGGCGGACGATGGCGGCTACGTCCTGAACGGCAGCAAGAGCGTCGTGATCCACGGCGCCGAGGCGGGAGCGCTCATCGTTTCGGCGCGCACCTCAAGTTCGCAGCGGCGCGCCGAAGGCATCAGCCTGTTCCTGGTGCCGGCCGACGCGCCGGGGCTGGGAATCGTGGGCTACCGCACCATCGATGGGCAGCGTGCGGCCAACGTCACGCTCAACGACGTGCGCGTGCCGGCCGCCAGCCTGGTCGGCGCGCAGCACAAGGCGTGGGAGCTGATCGATGCCGCGCTCGATTACGGCGCGGCGCTGCTGTGCGCCGAAGGCTTGGGCGCGATGCAGGCGATCTTCGACGCCACGCTGGAGTACCTGAAGACGCGCACGCAGTTCGGTGTCCCGATCGGCAAATTCCAGGCGCTCCAGCACCGCATGGCGGACATGTACATCCATCTGGAGCAGGCGCGTTCGATGGCGCTGCTGGCGGCGGTGAGGGCCGAATCGGCGAACGCCCAGGAACGCCGGCACGCCGTGTCGGCCGCAAAATACCGCGTCGGGCAAGCGATGAAGTTCGTCGGCCAGCAGGCCGTGCAGTTGCATGGGGGGATGGGCGTGACCAACGAGCTGCCTGCGGCGCACCACTTCAAGCGCCTGTCGATGATCGAGCTGACGCTGGGCGACTCGGACCATCACCTGCAGCGCTTCATCGCGCAAGGCGTCCAGGCCGAAGCCGTCTAGCGCAACCGCGAGGGGCCGCGACGCGGCAGCGTCAGAAGAAGACGGCGGTGCGCGGGATGATGGTGCCGGCGTTGGTGTAGGGCTGGGTGGCGCGCACAGCGCCGGTGGTGGCAACGCCGTCGTCGAGCTTGCTGTCGAGCTCCTGCGCGAAAGTATCCGGCAGGTTGTCGAAGCGCACGCCATTGCCGCCGCGCCCGCCCACCGAGTCGTTATAGATATACACGGCGCCGCCCTGCGCGCTCGTCATGAAATCGGTCGAGCCGTTGTAGGTGCCGGTAATCAGGCCGGCGAGCGCGAGGTGCTGCGGCGCGCCGAGGTATTCCGTGATCTGCCCGTCGCCGTTGCCATTGTTGAGCGCACCCGGCACGTGCGTTGTCGCCAGCATGTCGTCGCCGGGCAGGGCGCGATACCTGTCCTGGTAGGCATTCACCGCCGCCGACAGCGAGGTCGATTGCTGGATGATGTTCTTGACCTTGGCGCTGTCGATCAGCGCCTGCCCTTTGAGCACACCGCCAAGCAGCAGGCCGATGATGACCAGCACGATGGCGATCTCGACGAGCGTAAAACCTTGTTGGTGAGTAATTTGTTTCCTCATGCATATCCTCTAGCGTAATGTTGGCTAGTCTAAAGGAAATCGCGTTTTGCCGACGCGCTCTACGGCGCCTTCCTTTCCAGTTCCTGCAGGCGCTGTTCCAGCAGCCTCAGTTCGCGCGGGTCGCTGATGCGGCCGCTCGAGATCAGTCCGCCGATCAGCGCACGCGCGCTGTCGAGTTCATTCATGTCCTGCGCGAACCATGCCTCCAGCTGGGTTGCCCACAGCGGCAACACGCCGGGCGAGGTGCTGCTGCGCAGCTCGCGCGCGTAGCGCAGGGCCAGCGGCAGGTCGCCCAGGCGGTGGCGCGCCGTGATTGCTGCCTGCGCGAGCCAGGGCCAATGGCGGTCCGGATCCCGCACGAAGCGCGCGTGCACGAAGTCGAGCATCACGCGTACCCGCGCCGGATCGTCGACCGCGCCGTACACCTGGGTTGCCGCCAGCATTGGGTAGCGCGAGCGCGGATCCAGGTCGGCGATGCCGGTGAGCCAGCCGCGCAAGGCGTGATAGTCGAGCGCCCGGAAGGGCATGCCGCCACCCGGGCCCCCGTCGAAGGCCTGCAGCCACAGCATCAGCAGGCGCGCCAGCGCCACTTCGTCGCCGCCGGCGGCCACCCGCAACACGCCGGGCGCCGGCGTGCCCGGAAGTTCGCGGAGCGCGGGCCGCAGCGCGGGCCGCCAGGTGCTCCACGCCAGCTGCGCGCATAGCGCGAGCAGCAGGATGGCGAGGGTACGGCGCAGGCTCATTCGATGTCCTCGCGCTGCAGGTCGAGCGCACAGGCGGCGCCCAGCAGCACCACGTAGATGGCCGCCTGCAGCAGCGCGTGCCCGGCGTCGGCCGCGCCGGCGCCGCCGTAGGCCAGCCATTCGGTGCGCGCGAAGGCGTCGAGGTGCGGCAGCACGGCGGACACCGCGTCGGCGGCGATCGTTTCCAGCTGGCTGCGTGCGCGCTCCTGGCCCAGCAGCTGCAGCGCCGCAGCCATCCGCGCCAGCAGGTAGAAGCCCAGCGTTGCGGCGAGCGCCGCCACCACATTCGCCAGTCCCGTCGCGGCAAACAGCGCGAATGCCGCCACGATCATGAGTTCGCACGCCAGGGACAGCGTCCACAGCGCGACCTGGCCAATCGGTCCGAACGCCAGGGCGACCAGGCCGCACAACAGTCCGACCACGAGCGCGACGGCGCAAAAACCGGCCAGGCGCGCCCACGCGAACCGGGCCCGCGTGATCGGCAGCGACAGCAGCACGTCGCGCACCCGGTCGTCCTTCTCGCGCGCGATGCTGGTCGCGACGAAGCCGGCCACCATGAACACGGCGGCCAGGCGCAGCACCGGCCCGCCGATGGCCGCGCGCATGGCGCGCACTTCGGTCAATGCCAGCGTGCCGGCGAACAGCGCCGCACCCAGCGCCGCCAGGGCGGCCGCGGCGAACACCCAGGCCAGCCCATTGCGGCGCGCCTCGACGATGGTGAACCCGGCGATGGCCAGTGCGGTGTGCATGTCAGCGGGGCAGTACGCCGCCGGCGACCATCCGGCTGTACAGGATGTTGGGGGAAACCCAGACCACCAGGTCGTCGAATTCGCCGCCGGGCGCCGAGGCATCGCTTGGCGTGCGGCTGACGAACGCGATGCCGGCCGGGCCCGCGTTGGCGCGCTCGTCCGCGTTGCCCGCGATCTCCGCGCCGACCGGCACGCCAAGCTCGCTGAACCCGCCGTAGCCGTTGCGCCCGTGCGACATGACCACCGCCGGGATGTCGCCGATGCCGGTCGCTGCGACCAGGTTGCCGGACGCGTCGCGGGTGCCGATGGTGATGTCGCGCGGCGTGCCGAGGTTGAACAACAGCTGGCTGTTGCTGAAGGCAGGCGTGACGCTGTAGCGCAGCATTCTGCCCCAGCCGTCGGCGCGCTGCACGCCAAGCGTGGCCCATGGAATGAAGCCCTGGCGCTTGCCGCCGGTGCAGTAGCCGCCGCTGCGGTCCTCGAGGCCGTTCTGCGCCGAGACCGCGGGGCAGGGCAGGTAGCCGTTGCGCAGCGCGAAACCGACCAGCGCTTCGCGCGTTTCTTCCAGCAGGCGCTGGGTCTCCGAGATGCGGCGCTGTTCGAACTGCGTGGCCAGCGGCGTGAGCAGGCCGCCGATCAGCAAGCCCACGATCACCAGCACGATCGCCAGTTCCACCAGGCTGAATCCACGTTGCGTCAGGGTTCTCATGGCAGCACGTTCGCCCTTGTCATTTGCACGTACAGTACCTGCGGGTCGATGTAGTCGACGAAGTCGTCGAACACGCCGCCGGGCATGCGCGGATCGTCGGTAGCCGGGCGCCGCATGAAGTTCTGGACCGCAGCGATGTTCGCAGCCTCGTCGACGTTGCCGGCGGCGCCATTGGCCAGGATCGCGCCGGTGTCGCTGACGCCGAAGTTGTCGCGGCCGGCCGAATGCAGCACTGCCGCCATGCAGGGGCTGGCGAGCGAGCAGTTTGGATTGCCGGCGATGTAGGCGATCGCGCCGCCCCCGCCCCGCGTGAGCACGGTCTTGGTGCCGAAGGCGGAGGTGCGCTGCACGGGCGACTCGGTGAACACCGGGGTCACGCTGTAGCGAATCAGCTTGCCCCATGCGTCCGTGCGGCGCACGCCCAGCGTTGCCCAGGGCAGGAATCCGGTACACGCGGCCTCGCTGGCGCACGGCGTGGTGCGCTCGAAGCCGTTGGTCACCGAGATGGCGGGGCGGGGCAGGCGCCCGTGGGTGGTGGCAAAGCCGACCAGCGCTTCGCGCGCGTCGCGCAGCGCCTGCAGCGTGCGCTGCTCGCGGGCCGCTTCCAGGCGCGGCTTGCCGACCGTGCCCAGGAACAGCGAAGCCGCTCCCAGGCCGAGGATGGCCACCAGGAGCAGCAGCACCTGGCCGCGTTCCCGCTCAGCGGCGCGCATCGCCAACCGCTCCCGTGGTGACGTCCACCGCCTGCCCGGCCTTCACCGTCGCCCGTTGTCCCGATGGCAGCGTGACCGTCGCGGCCGGCGTGCCGCCGGCGGCAGTGCTGACCGGCTGGCCGGACTGCGGCGAGCCATTGATCCAGACCACCGACTTGCCGTCGCTGCGGGTGACGATGCCCGTCACCGCGATCGGCTCCGGCGGGGGCGGCGGTGCCGGCGGCGCGGCCGGTTCGCTGGCGGCCGGCGCCTGCGGCTGCGCAGCTGCTGCCTTGCGCCCGCCGGCCTCGCGCAGGCGATCCAGTTCCGCGCGCTCGTCCGGCGTCGTGAACAGGCGGCCGATGTACGGTGGCTGCGCTGCCGCATACCCGGCGGCCGCGAGCAGGAGAAGGCCGGCAAGCTGCCTCATGGCGTCCCCACCGGCGCAGTAGGCGTGGCCGCGACCGGCGGCGCGGGCGGCGGACCCAATGTCACCCAGACCAGCGTGCAATCGGCGGTGATGCGCGGCGACAGCCCGGCTTCGGCCGGGACTTCCGTGCGGCGCATGCGGCAGTCCTGCACCGTGTACAGGCCGGCGTGGTTCAGGTCGTCGAGCAGGTTGAACAGGTCCATCTCGTGCAGCAGGCCGGCGCGCAGCATCATGCGGCTGGCGCGCAGCTGGTACTCGCCCATCGCCATCGGCGCGGACAGGCTGACCCATTGCTGCGGTTCGATCTCGTAGCTGACGGAGAGCAGTTTGCGCATCTGCTGGGAACGGTCGATGGTTTCGATCCATGCCAGGCGGTTCTCCACGCCCACCAGGCCCGCAGCCTGCATTTGCAGGAAGCGCGGCTGGTAGGTGCGGATCTCCTGCAGTTCTTTTTCCGCGCTCTGCAGGCGCGCGAGCGCCTGGTCGTGGCGTGCGCGCACGGATTCCAGTTCCTGCGCGCGGGCGGAGCGGATCCAGTCCGACACGCCGACCAGCAGCACGGCGCTGGCCAGCGTGGCCAGGAACAGCAGCAACGGCCGGCGCAGGAAGGAGAATTCGTCGCGCAGCGCGTCCGCCGCCGCCGTGGCGCGGTCGCGCTGGGCCGTGGCGCCCGTCATGGTAACCATGTGAGCCTCATGACGAATTTCGGCTTGGCGCCGGGTGCATCGAGGCCCGCCTTGCCGGACAGGCGCACATTGGGGCGCACGTCCAGCGGCGGATTGAGGATCTCGACCGCGATGCGCGGGTTGCGCGCCAGGTCGCCCGCGAATGCGTTCATCGCCGCGAGCACCTCGCGCGAGGCGTTCTGCGGCACGTCGATCTCGCCGTCGATGCGCAGCGTCTGGGGCGGGCGCAGCGGTATGCCGATGTCGGCCGAGTACAGCTGCGCCGCAGCCTCGCTCGGCTGGCCCATCGCGGTCGGATCCCGGGCCGCGGGTGCGCCGCCTTGCGCCTGCCGGATGCGCCACTCCAGCGCATTCAGGCGCACCGCCGGCGCGCGCTCCAGCGCCGCGCTGAGCATGGCCACCAGCGGCTCGGGCCGCGGGCCCTGGGCCCGGATCATCGCGTCGATGGTGACCGCCGCGCGCATGTTGGAGGTGCGCGTTGGGACCGGCGGAACGCTCGCCATGACTTCGTTGTAGCGCGCCTCGTGCTGCGGCGTCGCCGCCGCCAGCCGGCTGGTCTCGCCCGAGTACGAAACGGCCAGCCAGGCGTTCACCACGGTCCACAGGAGGCCCGCGGCAGCAGTCGCAATGCTGGCCGTGTACAGGCCGAGCCGCGCCTGCCAGAGCTTGAACAGGCGGCCGGCGCGGCCGGTGTCGAAGTGCGATGCCGGCGGGCGCTTGCCGGCCAGCGTGAGCATCAGGCGGTCCGCATGCTGCGGCACCGAGTCGGCGCCCACCCGCACCGCGGCCGTCTCCATGTCCACGAAATGAAAGGAGATCTCCGGCTCGTCGCGGCACTCCGCCTCCAGCGCCGGGATGTCCGCGGCGCCTGCCAGCACCACCACCTGCAGCATGTCGCCGCGCCCGGTCAGGCGGGTGCTGGTCAGGAACTGGCGCATGCGTTCGGTTTCCTCGGCCACCTCGCGCGCCAGGGTATCGTCCGGCGCCAGGCGCGTCAGGCGGCTGAACTTGATGAAGCGGCCCTGGAAGTACGTCTGGCGTAGTCCGCCCGCTTCGTGGGTAATCAGCAGCAGGTGCGGCTGCACCAGCGCCAGGCGCCGCACCAGCAGCAGCGACAGGAAGGTGGCCGAATACACTGCCGCCAGTGGAATCCCCTCGTGCTCGATCGCCTTGATCCAGGGCTGCACCAGCGACGGATTGGTCAGCGCGGCAAACAGGTAGATGTCGTCGCGCCGACCGGCCGCATCGCGGCCCTGCTGCAGGGCCATCCGGAAGGGCGTGTCGCGGAACAGCAGCTGCAGGCGCCGCTCGACCATGCTGCGGCGCGCCGCGCCGCGCACGTGCGGCAGCAACTGGCGATGGAACTCTTCTTCCACCATGTCGGCGATCACGTAGGCCGGGCGCACCGGCTCGCGCCGCAGGTAGAGCGCAAAGGCGTCCAGGCCTGCGCGGTCATTGGTGAACAGTTCCGGATCGGACAGGCGGCCGCGCTCCCACTGGTAGGCGCACAGCGCGTCGCTCGTGATCAGGAAGAGTTGTTTGGCGAGCATGTCCGTCAGGTCCTCAGTGTGCTCATTGTGTCGTAGATCGGGCCGAGCACGGACAGCATGATCCAGCCCAGCATCAGGCCCAGGACCACCGTCATGACCGGTTCGATCAGCGACTGCACCCGGTCGATCAGTTCCTTCACCTCGCGGTTGTAGAAGTAGCTGACATTGCCAAGCGCGCCTTCAAGGTCGCCGGTGGTTTCGCCGACCTTGAGCATGCGCAGCACCAGCGGCGGGAAGATGCCGGTCTGCTGGAAGGCGCCGGTCACGCCCTGGCCCTCGGAAATCAGCTGGCTGGCGCGTGCCAGCGCGGCGGCGATCTTGCGGTTGCCGACGATGCCCTCGGACAGGCGGATCGATTCGAGGATGGTGATGCCGGACGCGTACATCAGGCCGAAGAAGGTCGCGAAGCGCGCCAGGATCATCTTGTGCAGCACGGGGCCGATCAGCGGAATGCGCAGCTTGAGGGTGTCGGCCGCCAGGCGCGCTTCCTCGCTGCGGCGCAGCCAGGCGCGCAGGGCGAACGTGGCCACGATCGGCACGCCGATAATCAGGTACCAGTAGTCGATGAAGATATTGGAGACGAAGATCAGCGCGCGCGTATGGAGCGGCATCTCGCCGCCCATGTTGGCGATGAAGGACGTCAGCTGCGGCACCAGCACCGTCATCAGGAAGAACATCACGCCCAGCACCACGACCAGCACCAGCAGGGGATAGCTGATCACTTTCTTGAGTTGCGCCGCCTGCTCGTCCTGCCAGCGCAGGTTCTCGGTCAGGTTGCGGAACACCTCGGCCAGCCGGCCGCTGCTCTCGCCTGCCCGCACCAGGCTCGTGAAGGTGCTGTCGAATACCTCGTCGTGGTGGCCCAGCGCCACCGACAGCGGCTGGCCGCCCTCGATGCTCTCGATGATGTCGGTGACGATCTCGCGGAAGCGGGGGTGGTCCAGGCTGTCGCGCAGGTCGGCCAGCCCGTCCAGGATCGGCACGCCGGCGCCGGTCAGCTGTTCCATGTGGAAGGCGAAGTTGATCAGGTCGGCGCGCTTGACGCGACGCTTGCCGAATGCGACGTCCTTTTGCGCGGACAGGCGGAAATCGATCAGGTCCAGGTCCATGCGCCGCAGGCGCATCTCCAGGTCGGCGCTGTTGGACGCGTCCATCGCGCCCGGCACGATGTGGCCGGCGAGGTCCATGGCGCGGAAGGCGTAGAGCGGCATCACGCAAGCCTGTCTGTCAGGTCGACCACGCGCGACACCTCGTCGAGCGAGGTGGCGCCTTCCAGCACCCTGCGCATGCCGTCGTCGACCAGCGTGCGGAAACCGTGCGCCACGGCGAAGTTGCGCAGTTCGCGGGTGGAGGCGCGCCGCGCGATCATCTCGTCGATCTCGGGCGTTACCTTGAGCAGTTCCATGATCGCCATGCGGCCCTTGTAGCCATGCCGGCTGCACTTCTCGCAACCGACCGCGCGGTAGATGGTGGCGGGCGGGTCCTCCTGCGCCAGCCCCAGCAGGCGCCGCTCCATGTCGTCGGCCAGGTGCGCCTGCTTGCAGTGCGGGCACAGGCGCCGCACCAGCCGCTGCGCGATGACGCCGATGATGTTCCCGGCCATGACGTCGGGCACGATGCCGATGTCGAGCAGGCGCGAGACCGAGCCGAGCGCGGAGTTGGTGTGCAGGGTCGAATACACCTGGTGCCCGGTCATCGCGGCCGAGAATGCCATCTCCGCGGTCTCGCGGTCGCGGATCTCGCCGACCAGGATCACGTCCGGGTCCTGGCGCATCATCGAGCGGATGCCGTCCGCGAACGACAGCTTGACCGCCTCGTTCACCGACGTCTGGCGGATCATGTTCATCGGGTACTCGACCGGATCCTCGAGCGTCATGATGTTGATGTTCTCGGTGTTGATGTGGTTCAGGATCGAGTACAGCGTGGTGGTCTTGCCGCTGCCGGTAGGTCCGGTCACGAGGATCACGCCGTCCGGACGGGCGATCAGCACCTTGAGCAGGTGCAGCTCTTCGGGCGCGAGGCCGAGTCCTTCCAGCGGCACCAGGCCCTTCTGGCGGTCCAGCACGCGCAGCACGAAGTTCTCGCCGTGGGTGGTCGGCTGGGCGGAAGCGCGAAAGTCGATGGTGCGGCCCGAGAACTTGATCGAGATGCGGCCGTCCTGCGGCGCGCGCGATTCGGCGATGTTCATGTTGCTCATCACCTTCAGGCGCACCACCATCGCCGGCCAGTAGGATTTGTGCAGGCTGCGGATCTGGCGCAGGATGCCGTCGATGCGGTAGCGGATCCGGAGGAAGCTCTGCTCCGGCTCGAAGTGGATGTCGGAGGCGCCGTTCTGCACCGCGTCGGCCAGCAGCGCGTCGATCAGGCGCACCATCGGCTGGCTGTACTCGTCCGAGGTGGAAGTCAGGCTGGCGTAGCTGATTTCGCCCGTCTCGATCTCGTGCAGGATGCCGTCGATCGACAGCTCGAAGCCGTAGTACTGGTCGATCGCGCGGCCGATGTCGGTCTCGCCCACCAAAATGGGGGTGATGGTGATGCCCTTGACCAGCATGGCGCTGATCTGGTCGAGCGCCACGATATTGCTGGTGTCGGCCATCGCCAGGATCAGGTTGTCCGTATCGCGTTCGTACACGATCGGGAACACCCGGTAGCGCTTGGCGACGTCCTTGGGAATCAGCTGGAGCGCGATCGCATCCACCACCAGGTTGGTCAGGTCGGCGCTCTGCTGCTTCAGGTTCTCGGACAGGGCCTCGCGCACCGTCGCCTCGGTCACGAAGCCGAGCGAAATCAGCAGCTTGCCGAGCGGTTCGTTGGTGCGCTTTTGCTCGATCAGCGCGATGCGCAGCTGGTCCTCGCTGATGACGCCTTTCTGGATCAGCAGTTTGCCAAGCGGGATCTTGGGGTGGTGGTTCTGCTCCGCCATCTCGTCCCTCACCGCCCGCCGAGTTCCCGGATGCGGTTGGCCACGGCGCTGGTGTTGAAACCGGCCGCGCCGCCCGGCGCGAGCGCCAGCGCGCGCTGGTAATAGGTGAGCGCGAGCTTGGGCTGGTTGATCCGGTCCAGGCCCACGGCCAGGTTGAACGCGTTCTCGGCGCTCTGCGGCGTCACCGCATAGGCCTTGAAGTACTGCTGCTGCGCTTCGGACCAGCGCCCCTGGCGGGCGTACAGGTGGCCCAGCGCCGACAGGGCCGATGCGGCTTCCGGGTTGAGGTTGATGATGCGGCGCAGGCGCGCCTCGGTCTGGACCGGGTCGGCCTGGCGGATCGCAACCAGTCCGGCCAGTGCGTCGGCATCGTTCGGGTCCGCATCGAGCAGCCGCGCGTAGATGTCGGCCGCGCGTTCCGGCTGGCGGTCGCGCAACGCGATCGCGGCGGCGCCGAACAGCACGTCGCGGTTGCGCGGGTCGGTCTGCAGCAGGGCGTTGTACTGCTCGCGCGCGACGTCGATATCGCCCTGTCGCAGCGCGGCGTAGGCCGACTGCAGCGCCGGGTTGACCTCGCCGGACGTGGTGCGCTGCTGTACCTGCACCGGTGCGTTGCCGCTGGTGGTGGGCGGCATGGCCGCGACCGGTGAAGTGGTGACGCCGGAAGATGCCGGTGCTTGCGGGACTGCCGGCGGCGTCGTGGAAGGCGTGATGGTTACGCCGGAAGCCGCACCGGGGTTCGCCGCCGCGGCGGCTTCGGCCGCCTGGCGGTCGATGCGCGCATAGTCTTCCGGCGTCATGCCCTGCATTTGTTCGGGAGTTGGCGGCGGCACTGCTTGCGGGGCGGCGGCCACTGCCGGCGCCTGCTGCTGGACCGGAGCCGGGGCCGGGACAGGCGCGCCAGCGGCGGCGGGCGCTGGCACGGGGGCGGCGGTAACAGGCTGGGCCGGCGCTGCCGACATGTCCGGCGGGGTATAGGCCTGCGCCTCGTAGCCGGGCGCCGCCGGGTAGGCGGGGGCAGCGCCGGGGGCGACCACGATGGCGCCGCTTTCAGGTTGCGCCGGCATCGCGGTGCTGCCGGCCATGCCTGGCATCGGCACCGGCGGCAGGTTCTTGCTGGAGCCCGGGCCATACACGGCGCGCCAGTACAGGTAGCCGAAGGTCGCCACGATCAGGAACAGGATCCCCAGCAGCGCGGCAAGGCGCATCGTGCGCGGATTGGGTGCGCGCATGGGCGCCGCCGGCGCCTGCCGTGGCGGCTGGACAGGCGGGGGCGTACCGGTGCGCGAACGCTGGCGCGCCGCCTCTGCGCGTGCAGCGCGTGCGGCACCCGCTTGCGGCGGCACCGGCTTGCGTGCGTTCGCGGTCGGCGGGCCTTCGCCGGGCGGCTCGCTGGCGGCGGGCGGCACCGCCGTGTGCATGGCGTCGGCAATATCGGCCGGATCTTGCGGCTCGTTCCAGTTGGGGACGGGCAGGTCGGGGAGGGTGGCGTCGTGGGCAGGCGCCGGCGGATCGATCGGTTCCAGGCTGAAGTCGGCGGCGTCCGCGGGAACGTCCAGTTTTACCGGGTCGGTCGCGCGGCGGTTGCGCGGCAGCGGCTCCTGCGGCGCCAGTTCCAGCACCTCGTCGTATTCCTCGGAAGGCTTGACCAGGTCATCTTCGCCCGCGTGGCTGCGCTTCGCCTGCTCCGCCTTCTTCAGCGCCTGCATCAATAGGCTCATGGCTTTTGCCCTTTCACGCGGCGCGGATCGGTGGCCGGCTCGGAATACGGATGCTGGTTGATCCGGTCCTCGTTCGGCAGCAGGTAGCGGTAGTTGCGGTAGTCGCCGTTCACGCTGGCGCTCTTGACCACCACCGGGCGGATAAAGATCACCAGCTCGGTCTTGCTGCTGGTCTCGTTACGGTACGAGAACAGGTTGCCGATCAGGGGCACGCGGCTGACCAGCGGGATGCCGTCGCGGGTATTGTCCGCCGAATCCTGCATCAGGCCGCCCAGCATCGCGATATCGCCGCTGAACACCTTGAGCACGGACTCCACTTCGCGCGCCTGGATGACCGGCACGCGGCTGACCACGTTCTCGGCGGCCAGCGCCGGGTTGGGGTCCTGCTCGAAGCCGACCACGCGCGTGATCGTCGGACGCACGTTCAGGGTGACTTCGTCGGTGTCCGCGATCTGCGGCGTCACGCTCATCACAAAGCCGACCGGCACCGTTTCGAGCTTGGATTCATAAGTGGCCGGCGTGGCGATCACGCCGTTCGTGCCGACCACCGCAGGGGTTACCTTGATCGTGAAGAAGACATTGTTGTCGACCACCTTGAGCATGGCGGTCTGGTTGTTCAGGACACTGATCTTGGGGCTGGACAGCACCTTGACCTTGCCGAACGATTCGAGCAACTGCACCGCGGTGCTGATATTGCCCAGCGCCGATTCCGGATTCAGGTAGTTGAGCGTGAAGATGCCGGGCGTCGACCCGATCGCAATGCCGGAGGGCAGGGTGCCGATGCGGCCCTGCGTCAGGTTCAGTCCCCCCGAGCCCAGACGGCTCCAGTTGATGCCCTGCTGGTAATCGTCCGACAGGCGCACTTCGATCACGGTGGCCTCGATCAGCACCTGGCGCCGCGCGCTGGAAAGCACGATGTCGAGGAATTCCTGGATCTTCTCGTGCTGGCGCCCGGTCGCGCGCACCGTCAGCAGCCCGCTCTCCGGATTGATGATCACCGAAGACAGGTCGCGCTCGCGCGTGCCGGCCGTACCCGATGCGCCGCCGAACGCCGCGATGACGTTTTCCGGCGGCGTCGTTTGCAGCGGCGGCGCGGCCGGCTGGAAGGTGCCGGGCTGCTGCTGCGCGGTGCCGCCCTGCGCGCCTTGCGCCTGGGCGGACGATTGCGACGGCGCCTGCTGGGTGGGCGAGGTGCGCGCATTGATGGCGGTGAGCGGATCGGCCAGGGTCGAATCGCGCAGCATGTCGCGCACGTTGCGCTCCAGGTTGGCCCAGAAGTTGTTCTCGGAGCGGTTCACCACTTCCGTGGTCGAGTTGTTGTTGCCGGATCCGGTGGATTGCCCGCCGTAGGACGGCTGCTGCTGCGACTGCTGCGAACCCTGGGTCTGCGACGCGTAGCCCGACTGCTGCGGTCCGCCGCCGGTGGTCGAAATCTGGGTGGCGATATTGATGGAGCTGTTGGTGCTGCGCGCCATGTTCACATAGTCGATCTTGTAGTTGCGCCACTCGGGCGTGTCGCGCTCGACCACCAGCGTGCCGTTCTCGATCCGGTAGCGCATGTCCACCTGGCGCGAGATGCGGTGCAGCAGCTGGGGCAGGGTCTGGTCGATCGCGTTCAGCGTCACCTCGCCCTGGATGCCCGGATGGACATCGACATTCATGCCGGCGTCGCGCGCCAGCGCGAACAGCACCGACTGCACCGGCACGCCGGTCACGCTCACGCTGTAGGTCTGCACCTGCGGCGCGGCCTTGGGCGGAGGCAGGGGGGCCGACTGGGCCACGTCGGGAATGGTGCCGCCCACGCGTGGCGCTTCGCTCACGTGCGCCATCGACCCCGGCAACGTGGTGGTGACGCAGCCCGAAAACAGCGGGCAGGCCAGCAAGGCGAGAGATGTCTTTTTGATCATATGAACCATGTCCTGATAATGGCTGAAAAACAACTCTTCAGCAAATGAGCCGCCCTCAATCGTGCCGCGCACCGGGCGCCAGCCAGCGCACCCCGCCCAGCAGCGCCGCGCCCATGCGCGGCAGCGCGGCGCGCGGCCGGAACGGGCTGTCGCGCAGCGCCGCTTGCGCGTGTCGCAGTTCGACCCGGCGCGCGTCGTCGATATAGGCCGCCAGCAGCGCCTTGTCGGCCAGGATGCTGATCCGGCGCACCACGCCGCGCGCCGCGCGCGAGATGCAGCGGGTGGCGCCGACCGAGAACACGCGCTCGCCGCGGTAGCCCGCGGCATGCAGGCGGAACGCGAGGAAGTCGTACACCGTAGGCTCCGGCATCAGCGGTACGGAAAAGCTTTGCGTGATGCGTTCGCGCAGCTGGCGCATGTGCGGCAGGTCCAGGTGGCGGTCCAGCTCCGGCTGCCCGAACAGCACGATCTGCAGCAGCTTGTCGCGCGATGTTTCCAGGTTCGACAGCAGGCGCAACTCCTCCAGGGTCTCGAGAGGCATGGCCTGCGCCTCCTCGACCAGCAGCACGACCTGGCGGCCGCGCTCGTGGCGCGCGATCAGGTCCGCCTGCACCAGCCGGATCGCCTCGTCCAGCCGCAGCCCCGCGGTGTGCAGCCCCAGTTCGCTGGCCACCGCGTGGCAGACCTCGCGCGGCAACAGGGTCGGGTTGGCGATGTAGATGATGTCGATGTGCGGCGCCAGCCGGTGTTCCAGCATCCGGCACAGCATGGTCTTGCCGCTCCCTACCTCGCCGGTCACCTTGACGAAGCCTTCGCCGGCCTCGATCGCGCAGCACAGGGCCTCGAGCAGCTCCCCGCGCATATTTCCTTCAAAAAAGAAGTCCGGGTTCGGCGTGATGCCGAACGGCGGTTCCCGAAGGCCGAAGTGGTCCAGGTACATGGCGGGGGTCTAGTGAATGCAGCGCAGGAAGGCTTGTTCTAATGAGCTTGCATCGTAGCGCGCCCTGCAATCGGATGGCGTCCCGGTGAACAGCAGCCGTCCACGGTCGAGTATCGCGACCCGGTCGCACAGCTCTTCCACGTCGGCCAGCGCGTGGGAGGTGAAGAACACGGTGCGTCCCTGTTCGCGCAGCCGCCGGAACTGGCGCTTGACCAGTGCCCGCGCCTTGGGGTCGAGCCCGCTTGCCGGCTCATCCAAGATATAGAGCTGCTTCCCGGCCATCAGGCAGGCGGCCAGTCCCAGCTTCTGGGCCATCCCTTTGGACATTTGCCGGGCCCGTTTGTCGAGCACGCCGCGCTCGAGTTCCAGCTCGCCCAGCAGGGCCAGCGCGGCCGCTTCGTCATAGGGCAGGCCGTGCAGCCGTAGCATGTAGCGCAGGAAGTCGCGGCCGGTCAGGTAGTACGGCGGCGCGAAGCGTTCGGGAAGGTAGCCCAGCGGCGAGCGTGAGGCGCTGTCGCGGTGGTCGATGCCGCAGATCTCGATGGTGCCGGCATCGGGGCGCGTGAAGTCCAGCAGGCAGCGCAACAGGCTGGTCTTGCCGGCCCCGTTGACGCCGACCAGCGCCACGCATTCGCCGGCGCCGACCTGCAGGTCGACGGCGTCGAGCACGCGGGCGCCTCCGTACTCCTTGGCAACCCCGGAAAAGTTGAGGACAGTGGCGTTCATGGCGATGTGGTCAAAGTGGTCCTGCCGACTCTAGCGGAATTGAATGCATTACGACAACACGATTGGCCGGGGCGATGTGTTCTGGAATAGAATGACCGTTGGCATTCAATTAGAAAAACAAGGCGCTCGCGCCGTTCGTCCAAGGGTTGGTATGGCTAGGCCAGAAAAAGTTCGCCTCGGGGAGATCCTCGTCCAGCAAAAACTGCTGTCCGAAGAGCAGCTGGCGCAAGCGCTGCAGGAGCAAAAGCGCAGCGGGCGCAAGCTGGGCCGCGTGTTCATCGAGAACGGGTTTGTTACCGAGGAGCAAATCTCCGGCGCACTGGCGCGGCAGTTGGCCATCCCTTACATCAACCTCAAGTTCTACAACACCAGCCCGGACGTCGTGCGCCTGCTGCCCGAAACGGCTGCACGCCGCTTCCGCGCGATCGTGCTGGAAGACCGCCGCGGTTCGCTGCTGGTTGGCCTGTCCGACCCGACCGACCTGTTCGCGTACGACGAGATCACAAGGCTGGTGAAACAGAACATCGAGCTGGCCGTCGTGAACGAAACCGAAGTCCTGGCCGCGATCGACCGCATCTACCGCCGTACCGAGGAAATCACCGACTTTGCGCGCGAGCTGGAGCAGGACCTGGGCGACAGCTACGTCGACTTCGGAGCGCTGGCCGGCAACACCAACCTCGAAGAAGCGCCGATCGTCAAGCTGCTGCAATCGGTGTTCGATGACGCCACCCAGGTGCGCGCATCGGACATCCACATCGAACCGCAGGAGGCGCGCCTGCAGATCCGCTTCCGCATCGACGGCGTGCTGCACCTGCAGACCGAGGCGGACATCAAGATCGCCACGCCGCTGGCGCTGCGCCTGAAGCTCATGTCCGACCTGGACATCTCGGAAAAACGCCTGCCCCAGGACGGCCGCTTCGTGATCAAGGTGCGCAACCAGCGCATCGACGTTCGTATCTCGACCATGCCGACCCAGTACGGCGAGTCGGTCGTGATGCGTTTGCTGAACCAGGCCGGGATGACGCTGCGGCTGGACGCCATCGGCATGCCGCGCACGCTGGTCGAGCGCTTCCGCTCGATCGTCGCGCGCCCGAACGGGCTGGTGCTGGTGACCGGGCCGACCGGTAGCGGCAAGACCACCACTTTATATAGTGCGCTGGCGGAGCTGAACTCGGTCGAAAAGAAGCTGATCACGGTCGAGGACCCAGTCGAATACCGGCTGCCGGGCATCAACCAGGTGCAGGTCAACGAAAAGATCGACCTGTCCTTCGCCAAGGTGCTGCGCTCGGCGCTGCGCCAGGACCCGGACATCGTGCTGGTCGGCGAGATGCGCGACCAGGAGACAGCCCAGATCGGCCTGCGCGCCGCGATGACCGGCCACCTGGTGCTGTCCACGCTGCACACCAACGATGCCGCCAGCACGCCGCTGCGCCTGATGGATATGGGCGTGCCACGCTACATGGTCGGCAGCTCGCTGCAGGCGGTGCTGGCGCAGCGCCTGGTGCGCGTGATCTGCGAGAGCTGCACCACCGAATATGATCCGACGCCGACCGAGCGCGAATGGCTGCGCTCCGAACTGCACGAGCATGCCGCCACCACGCGCTTCCAGTACGGGAAAGGCTGCTCGCACTGCAACGGCATGGGCTACCGCGGCAGGACGGGCGTGTACGAACTGCTCGAGATGACGTCGCATGTGGTGGACGCTGCCAATCATCCCGATCCGACCCACTTCCTGAAAGCGGCGCACGCGGAGATGCGCGGCGAAACGCTGCGCCGCCATGCCGTGCAGCTGGCGGTGCAGGGCAGGACCACGGTGTCCGAGGCGATGCGCATCAGTAACCAGCTCGAGGACTGATCGGTGCCTTTCTACGCCTACAAGGGACGCAACGCGCGCGGCGAATTGATGCAGGGCGTGCTGGAAGGCGCCGACAGCGGAGCGGTCGCCGACCAGCTGTTCAGCACCGGCGTGACGCCGATCGAGATCAGCGAAACCAAGCGCGCGGTCTCGGACGGCAAGATGACGGTGTGGGAGCGTCTCACCGAGAAGAAGCCCACCTCGATGGACGTGCAACTGTTCAGCCGCCAGATGTACACCCTGCTCAAGTCGGGCGTGCCCATCATGCGCGGGCTGGCGGGATTGCAGGAGTCGGCGATCAGCAAGTCCTTCGCGCGCGTGATCAAGGACCTGCGCGAGTCGCTGGACTCGGGCCGCGAGCTGTCCTCGGCGATGCGCCGCCACGAAGGCGTGTTCGACAACTTCTACCTGTCCATGGTGCGGGTGGGCGAGATGACCGGCCGCCTCGACGACGTGTTCCTGCGCCTGTTCAATCATCTTGAATTCGAGCGCGACATGCGCGACCGGGTCAAATCGGCCATGCGCTACCCGAGCTTTGTGCTGATTGCGATGGTCATTGCAATGTTCGTGGTGAACCTGCTGGTCATTCCCCAATTCACCAAGGTGTTCGCCTCACTCAAGGTCGAGCTGCCGATCATGACCCGGATCCTGATCGGCACGTCGAACTTCACCACCACGTACTGGCCGGTGATGCTGGTGGGCGCGATCGCGGCGTTCTTCCTCGTTCGGGCCTGGATTGCCACCCCGTCCGGGCGCTTCACATGGGACAAGAAGAAGCTGAAAATCCCGATCGCCGGAAAGATCATCCTGAAGGCGACGATGGCGCGGTTCGCGCGCAGCTTTGCCCTGTCCTCCAAAAGCGGCGTGCCGATTGTCCAGGCGCTGACGGTCGTGTCGCAGACGGTGGACAACGCCTACCTCTCGGCCCGCATCGAACAGATGCGCGACGGCGTCGAACGTGGCGAAAGCATCCTGCGGACCTCGGTGGCCGCCGGCGTATTTACCCCGATCGTGCTGCAGATGATCGCTGTTGGCGAGGAGACTGGCTCGCTTGACGACTTGATGGATGAGATCGCGGCCTTGTACGAACGCGAAGTGGACTACGAACTGAAGACACTATCGGCGCAGATCGAACCCTTGCTGATCGTTTTCCTGGGCGTGATGGTGACCATCCTGGCGCTGGGCATTTTTGTGCCGCTGTGGGACATGGGGAAGGCTGCGCTGCCTAAATGAAGGGTTCGCTTTCGCGCAAATACAACGCTACCAGCCTGCTACGGTCACTCCTGCTGTTCAAGATGCTTGAACTTCTGGTCGTCATCTTTGTACTGTCATCCCTCTATTACGTGCTCATTGACCGGGTCATGTATTACCGCAAGCAGTACGAACAAGCAGAGGTCAGTTGGACGCTGGCGGCAATCAATAGTGCCAGACGCACCGAGCTTGCCATGGACGAAGTCTACCGTGCGCTTGGGCGCAAGGCGCATCCGGCACGGATTCGCTCAAAGCACGGAAACCCGATACAACTGATGAATCCCCAGCCGCGTAATTACATTGGGGAAATATGCGATCCGGATATCCGGGTCATCGAAGGCGGTAGCTGGTACTTTGATAAATGTAATTCTTGGTTGGTATATGTGTTTTCTAACGAAAAGATTTTTTCTCGGGAGTATCCGAAGGTGCTGAAATTCAATGTAGAATCGCTACGCTTGCTCACTGATCCTGCGGAGACTCAATAAGCGTTTCTCTACGGAAATTTTACGGGTGCAGTGAAAACATAAATAGTAACCTGAGAGAAATCTGGAGAACCTGAAAAATGAAAATGAAATATAAAGCCAGCGCCAAGCAGGCCGGTTTCACGCTGATCGAGCTGATCGTCGTTATCGTCATCCTGGGCATCATGGCCGCGACCGCTCTGCCGAAGTTCGTTGACATGGGCACCGAAGCGCGCATCGCCAAGATGCAGGCTGCTGCTGGTTCGATCAAGTCTGCGGCGGCAATGCAGTATGCGAAGACCGCTGCGACCGGGACGGCGAGCTACCCGGACGCCGCAACCGTGATGGCGGAAGCCGGCCTGGGCGATTATGTTGTCGCTGGCGCGGACGTCACCCCGGATGCAGGCCATGCTGACTGCAAGATCACCTACGTTCCAGCGGACGGCACGGTTACTGTCTCCGGCCTGACCACCGCGAACTGCGATTAAGCCAGAGCACGTAGAATAACAGGCCAAGACACAACGGTGTCTTGGCCTGTTTTACTTGGAAAACAGATTCGAATGCGTCGAGCAATCCCTGCTGGATTTACCATGGTTGAGCTGATTGTTGTAATCGTGCTCATTGGTATTATCTCCACGGTTGCCGTTTCCCGCTTTCAGGACACCCGGCAATTCACTGCATTATCGTTTTCCCAGGAAATCAAATCGCTCGCACAGTTCGGCCAGAAACTGGCCATCGCGCAGAATCGAGCCGTGTTTCTTGCCGTGTCCGCATCGCGAGCAGCCCTGTGTTATGACGCCGCGTGTACCCAGCCGGTGGTTTCTGCTGCGATGGGCAATAGTAAGCGCACAGCAACCGTCACCGCGTGCGCCAACACTTCCTGGCTCTGCGAGGGCACCCCTGGGGCGCTGGCGATGACATCGACTTCACCTGCAATGTTCTTCAATGCTGTCGGGCGGCCGTTCGCTTCGGGTGACTCCACGGCGTCCGACACCTCTACGTTCGCTAACTTCATCATTACCATTACTGGCGGTGAAGCGCCTCAGACGGTCACCATCGAGCGGGAAACCGGCTATGTCCACTAAGCGCCGCCAGTTGGGCGTCACGCTGGTCGAGCTGATCGTATTTGTTGTGATTGTCTCGATAGCGGTAGCCGGGATCCTTGGCGTGATGAGCCTCACGACGGCGCAGAGCGCGGACCCGCTGCGCCGCAAGCAGGCGCTGATGATTGCCGAAAGCCTGATGGAAGAAGTGCAGATGGCCGATTTCACGGTATGCGATCCGGCCTCGCCCGATGCAAATAATGCGACCAATGCCTTTGAATGCGCGATCGCGGAAAACTGGGGTCCGGAGGCGGGCAATTCGCGGCCCTTTGATAATGTCAACGATTATGTCGGCGGGTCCGGCACGCCAAGCACGGTTTTCATGGCTGGCCAGAATATCATCGACGCCACCGGCAGCGCATTCAATGTCACCGGTTATAGCGCCACGGTGACTATTACGCCCACGACGCTGGGCGGCATTGGTGGGGGCGGCGCATCCGCCGATACCGCCGTGCTGCACATCCGGGTGGCGGTCTCCTATGACGGCGCCAACTCCATTGTCCTCGACGGTTACAGGACCCGCCATGCGCCAGTCATCTAGGCACGCGCAGCCTGGCTTCACGCTGGTCGAGATGATCGTGACGATCGTCCTGCTGGGGATCGTCGCGTCCATGGTCGCGGTCTTCATCCGCGCGCCGGCGCAGGGCTACAGCGATGCCGTGGGCCGCGCCGAAATGTCCGACCTGGCCGATACGGTCATGCGCCGCATCGCACGCGACATCCGCATCGCGTTGCCGAACTCGGTGCGGGTCTCCGGCGATGGCCGCAGCATCGAAATGCTGGCCACGCGCACGGGCGGACGCTATCTCAGGGAAGAAGACGGGGCGTCGCCTGCCTTGCCGGTACTGGATTTCCTGCGTCCTGCGAATACCACTTTTACCCTGGTGGGCGATGTCCCCAGCGGCAAACAGGCGATCGTCTCCGGTGACCGCGTGGTGGTGTTCAACCTCGGTCCGGGCTATTCGCCGGCCGACGCCTACGCAGGCGGCAACAGCGCCGCCGTGGTATCGGTGGACGCGGCCAGCAAAGTTGTCACCCTCGCTTCCAACCCATTCGGGAACCAGGCGCCGCCGATGCCGTCTCCCAGCGGGCGCTTCCAGGTCGTGAGCGGACCGGTGCGCTATGTCTGCGCGCCCGGAGCAAACGGTTCGGGCACACTGCGCCGCCATTCCGGCTATGCGATCGTGCCCTCGATCGCAACGGCGCCCGCGGGCGGTGTCAGCGCGCTTGCCGCGAACTGGGTCACCGGCTGCCAGTTCAACTACGTATCCCTCGCCAATACGAGGACGGCGCTGGTGGTGGTGACGCTGACGCTGCAAAAGCCGGGCGGCGCGGACGGCCCGATGACACTGACCCATCAGGTCCACGTGGACAATACGCCATGAATGCGCGTTTCATTCCCACGCGCCGCCAGCAGGGCATCGGGCTGGTGACCGCCGTCTTCCTTCTGGTGGTCCTGGCCGGGCTCGGCGTGGCCATGGTCAGCATCTTCCGCGCGCAACAGGCCACCACGGCGCTCGACGTAATGGGTGTGCGCGCCTATCTGGCCGCACGCGCCGGCGCAGAGTGGGGCATCTACCAGCAGAGGATCGTCAACTCGTGTGCGCCATCGACGACGTTTGCCATGCCTGCCGGGACGTCGCTGACGGGCTTCAGCGTGACCGTCAACTGCACGCAGGTGACGCAGGCGGGCATCAACCGCTACCGCGTCACCGCTACCGCCTGCAACCCGCCGGGAGCCGGTGGCTGCCCCAACGCCGCGGTGACGGCCGACTACGTGCAGCGCGTGGTCGATGTCCGATTCGGAGAATGATTTTGCTTCGCACCTTCCTTGCCCTGATCCTGGTCGCACTGGCCGCAATCGCGCAGGCCCAGACGCCCGTCTCGCTGTACGAGAGCTTCGCCGGCAACGTGAATTTTACGGGGACGCAGAAGACCATCCGTACCGGCAGCAACCAGACCAGCCCGTGCTCGGTGGTGAGCCAGAATACCTATGTGTCGGCAACATTGTCGGGCATCCCGAGCGGCGCAACCGTGCTGCGCGCCATCCTGTACTGGGCGGGTTCCGGCGCCACCCCGGATTACAGCGTGGCGCTGGAGAACACGACGGTCAACGCGCCTGTCAATCGCCAGTACCGGGTCACCGCGAACGGCCGCAGCTATTTTGGCGGTGCTGCCGACGTGACGAGCTATGTGGCATCGCGCGGCAACGGCACCTACCGCTTCCGCCGCCTGACCGTCGATACCCAGAGTGCCTACTGCCAGGTGGAAGGCGTCACCGGCGGCTTCGCGCTGCTGGTGGTGTATTCGCACGCGAGCGAACCGTTCCGCGTCCTGAACGTCTACGAAGGCTTCCAGCCGACCTACTACAGCAACGTGATCCTGTCGCTGTCGAACTTCCGCATTCCGAACCCGCTGGGCAGCGCCACCGGCCGCATCGGGCACATCACGTGGGAGGGCGACTCGACGCTGGGCAACACCAACGCGGAGGACCTGTTCTTCAACGAGGTCGAGCTGTACGACACTCGCAATCCGCGCTACAACCAGTTCAACTCATCGAGCAACATCAATAACGATGCGGCATCCTACGGCATCGATTTCGATGCCTACACGGTTGCCTATCCCACCATCCAGGCGGGCCAGACCGTCGCCACCACGCGCTACCAGTCGGGGCAGGACTTGGTGCTGCTGCATTCGGAAGTGGTGGCGGTGCCTAACGTGCCGGTGTCGGACCTGGCCACGACGATGACGGTGGCGAACCAGATGATGACGCTGAACGTCAACAACAGCTATACGATCCGCGTGACCAACAACGGGCCCAACACAGAGCCCGGACCCATCGTCGTCACCGACATGATCGCTCCGGAACTGGCCATCGTCTCGGTGGCGGGGACCGGCTGGAGCTGCACGACCAGCGGCAGGCTGGTGACATGTACGCGGGCAGGCACGCTGGCTGCAGGCGCCGTCACCAATCCGATCACGATTACCGTGCGCCCGACTGTCAGTCCGCCGATCATCAGCAACAGCGCCACGGCGACCGGACAGAACTTCGACAACAACGAGGAAAACAGCACCGCCACGGTCGTGACCGGCGGCGCCGCCGGCGACTACGTCTTTACCGATGCCCCGTGCACGCCCGGCCTGGCGTTTTCCGATGCGAACCAGCCATGCAAACTGTATCAGTGGGATACGCTGGTCGCGGGAACGGACGCCACCAATATCTACATCACGGCGCTCGATACCAATGGCCGGCCCAAGAAGCTGCATAACAACCAGGCCGTGACGGTGAACTTCTATTTTGGCCTGTCCTGCATTAACCCGGCGACGACAGCGAACGTGGTACCGACCTTCACTGCGCGCAATCCCATGACGGTCTGCGCGCCGAACGGCACCAAGCCCGTGGGCACGCGCAATTCGGCGGTCACCTTTGCCGGCGGATTGGCCAGCAGTTCGGTCGCGTACAGTTTCCGGTACCAGGACGTCGGCCAGGTGCAGCTGTACATGGTGGACGACAACAACAACATGGGCAGCAGCAGTGCATTTGTCGTCAAACCGGACAAGATCGTGCTCAGCAACATCCTGCAGACCAGCACCTCGGCAGCCAACCCGGCCGCGACGACGCCCACCGGCGCCAAATTCGTTCGCGCGGGAGAAGCGTTCTCGATGACGATCTCTGCGCGCTCCGCCACGAACGCCGTCACCCCGAACTTCGGGCGCGAACTCGTGCCGGAAACGTTCAAGCTGGTGAGCAGCGGCGCCATCGATCCGGCCACTTCCGCCGTGTTCGCGGAAATGACCAATATTCCGGGAATCTCGGGCAGCTTCGGCGCCATCACGGCGGGTCAGGCATCCGGGGCGAACTTCTCCTGGCCGGAGGTCGGCATCCTGAGCCTGATCGGCGGCATCGCCAGCGCGAACTACCTGAACAGCGGCGACGTGCCGGGCGAGTCCGTCAACGTGGGACGCTTCTTCCCCCATCATTTCGATACCGTGACCGACGAGCCCATGCCAACCTGTCCGGCCTCCATGGCATGTCCTGCCGGCGTCGGCGCGGCTTACTCGGGACAGCCGTTCGAGGTCGAGGTCAGCGCGCGCAATGCGGCCAATGCCATCACCGCCAACTACAATGGCAGGTTTGCGCGCCAGGTCACGCTGAGCGCATGGAGCGCAAATGGTTCGGGATCCCAGAACCCGCCGGCCAGCCCGGTCGGCTCGGTGCTGTCCAATCCGACGGTCGCGGCGACCGCCTTCGACAACGGCACCGCGACTGTGGCGACGCCCGCATACACCTTCCCCAACGCCTTCACCAGCACCGCCCCACGGGGAACGAACGGGGCGCTGGATTGGGTTCCTCCCACCACCATTTACCTGCGCGCCATCGAGGCGGCGGACAGCACGGTGACATCGGCCATCGGCGCCGGTTCGCAGGAGGGGCCCATCCACATTGTCGCCGGACGCCTGCTGGTGCCCAACGCCTACGGTTCCGACCTGATCAATCTGCCGGTCGAAGTACGTGCGCAATACTGGAGCGGCGCGCGCTGGGAGAACAGTATTACCGACAGCCTGGCGCTCACCGCGATGGCCAGCGTGGTCACGCCGACAGCCGCCAACCTGGAGTTCTCGGGCTGCACCGGCGGTTTTGCCGCCAACTGCGCCACCGCCTTGTCGGCAGCGTCGGCGGCGGGGTTCGCCCTCGAATCGGGGGCGGGGACCTTCCGGCTGCGCCCCCCGGGGGCGGCGGGGAGTGTCCTCATGAAGGTGAACGGCATCCCGTGGCTGCCAAGTACCGCCGGCAAGATCGTTTTCGGCGTCAAAAAAGCGCCGGTCGACTATATCCGCGAGGTGTACTGACGTCTTTTTCCGACAGTCATCATGGGTATGAGATACGGGGAAACAAATTGTATGAATTTGTCATGTTTCCCAATATAATCAAGCAATTAATCAGCAATTCTCGATTGGAATTGCTCAAGTTGACTGCGCATGCAATTTTTTCGAAAAGCTAAGATCACGGACGGGTGGCTCACGCTGGCATTTCACGCAGACGGCGTGAGCGCTGCGTACGTGTCCCGTCCCGCGTCCGGATCGCCGATCGTTGCCGCATGCGAGTGGTTCGAGGGGGCCGCCACCGCGGACAACCTGGAACGGATCGGCAAGGAATTGCACGCCGCGCGCTACCAGTGCAGCACCCTGCTGGGTGCCCGTGAATACCAGTTGCTGTCGGTCGAAGCGCCGAACGTGCCGCCGGACGAGCTGCGCACCGCGATCCGCTGGCGCCTCAAGGACATGCTCGACTTCCACGTCGACGATGCCACAATCGACGTGCTCGACGTGCCGGTCGAGCCGAACGCGCCTTCCCGCACCCACAACATGTTCGCCGTGGCCGCCCGCAACAGCGTGGTGCGCAAGCGCATGCAGCTGTTCGGCGACGCGCGCATCGACGTGACCGTCATCGATATTCCCGACATGGCGCAGCGAAATATCGCCGCGCTGGTCGAGCCGGAGGGCAGGGGACTGGCGATGTTGTCGTTCACCGACGAGGGCGGCCTGCTGACGGTGACCTACCGGGGCGAACTGTACCTGTCGCGCCGCATCGACGTGCCGGTGGCCCAGCTGGTCGAGGGCGACTACGAACGGCGCAGCGCCGTGTTCGACCGCGTCACGCTGGAGCTGCAACGCTCGCTCGACCACTTCGACCGCCAGTACCACTACATCAACGTGGCCAAGCTGGTGCTGGCGCCGTTCAACGCCGACGGCCTGGCGGCCTACCTCACCAGCAACCTGTACGTGCCGGTTGAAACGCTCGACCTGGCCAGCACGCTCGATATCGCGTCGGCCCCGCTGTTGGCCGATCCGGCGATGCAGCAGAAGTTCTTCCTGACGCTGGGCGCTGCCCTGCGCTACGAGGAGGTCAAGCTGTGAGCCAGCAGATCAACCTCTTCAACCCGGTCTTCCTCAAGCAGCGCAAGATCTTCACCGCGCTGGCGATGGCGCAGGCGCTTGGCGTGCTGGTGGTGGGGATCGCGGCCCTGGCCTGGTACAGCCAGCGCAGCGAGGCCGAGCTGGAAGAGCAGGCCGCGCAGGTCACGCGCCAGCTGGAGCAGCGCCAGCAAAGCCTGCAGAACGCCAGCGCACAACTGGCGCCTCGCAAGAAGAGCGTGGAGCTGGAAGCGCAGATCGCGATCATGGAAATGCAGCTCAAGGCGTTGCGCGACGTCGGCGGCGTGCTCGAACGCGGCGCCTTCGGCAATACCCATGGCTATGCTGCCTACTTCCGCGCGTTCGCGCGCCAGGACCTGCCGGGCCTGTGGCTGACGGGCGTGTCGATCGATGGCGCGGGAACCAATATCGGTATCGAGGGACGCGCGGTCGATGCGGGCATGGTGCCGGGCTATATCAACTTGCTGTCGCGTGAACCCGTGCTGAAAGGGCGCACCTTCGGCAGCCTGCGCATTACCACCCCACAGCCCGCCGAGCCGGGGGCTGCTGCCGCGCCTGCGCAGGCATCGGTGCCCTTTGTCGAATTCCAGCTGCGGGCCGAGCCCGTTCGGGCCGAGGGATGAAGCAGTACTGGATCCGCATCTCCACCCGCATCGACGCGATGTCGCTGCGCGAACGGGTCATCCTGTTCGCGGCGGTGCTGGCCGCTGTGGTGTTCCTGTCGTACTGGATGGTGCTCAGTCCGATGTTCGAGCGTCAGGAGACGCTGTCCGAGAACATCACGCGCCAGCAGAAGACCATCGCCCAGATCGAAAGCCAGATCGGCGACGTGGCCAGCAAATCCTCGCTCGACCCGGACGCCGTCAACCGCGCGCGCCTTGCGGTCCTGCAGGGCGAAGTGCGCCAGTTGAGCAGCGACCTGCGCACCATGCAGGAAAGCCTGGTCGAACCGGAGCGCATCGCATCGCTGCTCGAAACGATCCTGCGCTCGAACGGCCGCCTCAAGCTGGTGTCGCTGCGCACGCTGCCTGTGACCGGCCTGTCCGAAGCGCTGCCGACGGGCGACCCTGCCGCGCCGCAGGCAGGCGCGGTGTCCGTGCCGGCCGCACCGATTCCGCCGGAAATGATGGCTGCCGCGTGGATCGCCCGCAGCCAGGCCGGGTCGGCCAAGCCGGCGGAAGGCGAGCCGGCGCCGCCGGAACTGAAGCTCCCCGAGCTGGTGTATCGCCACGGCGTGGAACTGACGCTGGAGGGTGGATACGTTGATATGGTCAACTACCTGTCGCAGCTGGAGGCGATGCCGGTGCGCCTGATCTGGGGGCGCGCGCGCCTCGATGCGAGCAACCATCCCCGCACGCGCCTGACGCTGACGCTGTTTACGCTCAGCCTCGAAAAAGATTGGATGAAGTTATGATGCGCCGTCCTGTATGCTTGGTATTGGGGATGGCATGCGCGCTGCCGGCAATCGCGCAGATGCGCGATCCGACCGCGCCGCCCGTCTCGCTGCGGCAGTCCGCGTCTGGCGCGCACGAGCAGCTGGAGGCGCCTGTCGCGCCGCGCCTGCAGTCGGTCTTGATCTCGTCGAAGCGCAGGGTGGCGGTGATCGACGGCCAGACCGTACGCCTCGGGCAGAAGCATCGCGGCGCGGTTGTCGCAAGCATCACGCCGACGCAGGTGGTGCTGGTGCGAGGCAGCGCAAGAGAGACACTGAAGTTGTACCCAGCCTCACCCGGCGCAGCCGGGCAGGGGCAACGATAAGAGAATAGACGGATACCCATGCGAACATTTCTTTTGACGTCCAGCCTGGTAGCGGCGCTTGCGCTCAGCGCATGTGCCACCACCTCGCCGACATCGACGTACGACGCGATCCGCGATGAAGTGTCGGCAGCGGCCAGGCCGGCGCCCACCGTGCAGCTCGACGAAGCCGTCTCCAGGGCGCTGCTGCCTCCGGTCTCCGAGCTGGCGCAACAGATGCCGAAGGCGCGCCAGGCGCTGGACGAACGCTTCGACGTCGCTTTCAATAACGTTCCGGCGCAGCAGTTCTTCAATTCCCTGGTCGCGGGCACCCGCTACAACATGCTGGTCAGCCCGCAGGTCAGCGGGAACATCTCCGCCAACCTGAAGGATGTGACGCTGACCGAGGCGCTCGATGCGGTGCGCGACCTGTACGGCTACGACTACACGATTGAGGGCACCCGCATCTACATCCGTCCGCTGACGATGCAGACGCGGATGTACCGCGTGAACTACCTGGTCGGCATGCGCCAGGGCGCGTCCAACCTGCGCGTATCGTCCACTTCGGTCGGGACCGCGGTCGAGAACAACAACCCGAACGGCACCAACCTGAACCAGCAGAACGGCACCGGCGGTTCGCAGCCGCCCGGCCAGAACCAGAACAACCAGAACAACCAAAACAACCCGAACGGCCAGCAGAACTACCGCAGCGACAGCTCCGCGGTGCGCACCACCTCGTCCAACGATTTCTGGGGCGACCTGAAGGAAGCGATCGAGGCGATCGTCGGCAAGGAGCCGGGCCGCAGCGTGGTCGTGAGCGCGCAGTCGGGCGTGCTGGTCGTGAAGGCCATGCCGGACGAACTGCGCAACGTCGACCAGTTCCTCAAAGCGACCCAGCTCGCCGTGGACCGCCAGGTGATCCTGGAAGCGAAGATCCTCGAGGTCGAGCTGAACGATTCGTACCAGAGCGGGATCAACTGGGCCTCGTTCGGGACCTTCTCCGGCGGGAACGGAGCGAGGTCCGGCGGCATGATCAACCCGGGCTCCCAACTGTCGACCGGCGGCACCTTGACTTCCGGCCCCTTGTCGGCGGTGCCGGGTTCCACGCTGTCGCTGGCCAACCAGGGCGCCAACGCGCTATTCGGCCTGGCTTTCCAGACCCAGCATTTTGCCGCACTGCTGTCCTTCCTCGAGTCGCAAGGGACCGTGCACGTGCTCTCCAGCCCGCGCGTGGCCGCCGTGAACAACCAGAAGGCCTTGCTGAAGGTGGGTACGGACGAATTCTTCGTCACGGGCATTACCACCACCACCACGACCAACGCAGGTGGCAACACCGTCATTCCGAGCGTGACGGTGCAGCCGTTCTTCTCCGGCGTGGTACTCGATGTGACGCCGCAGATCGACGAGAACGACAACATCGTGCTGCACGTACACCCTTCGGTCAGCCAGGTCAGCACGGTCAACAAGACGGTCAACCTGGGTACGCTGGGGAATATGAGCCTGCCGCTGGCTGCATCCGATACGTCCGAGATCGACACCATCGTGCGCGGCCAGAATGGACAGGTGGTGGCGATCGGCGGCCTGATGCGCCAGTCCGCCAGCGACGACATGGCCGGCGTGCCAGGATCGTCCAGGCTGGGTCCCGTGATTGGCAGCCTGTTCGGCAACAAGTCGCGCGTCAGCCAGAAACGTGAGCTGGTCGTGCTGATCAAGCCCACCATCGTCGAGGGCAGCGCCAGCTGGAACGACAACCTGCTGGACACCTCGCGCCGCATCGAGGCGCTGAACCCGCGTGGAAGGAACGCCCAGTAATGTATACAGCGCACTTCGGACTTCGTGAAACGCCGTTTGGCATCACTCCAGACACCAGCTACTTCTTCACCGCACCGCATTCCCAGGAAGCGCTCAACACGCTGCTGGTCGCCGCGCGCAATGGCGAAGGCTTCATCAAGATCACCGGCGAAGTCGGCACCGGCAAGACGCTCCTGTGCCGCAAGTTCATGGCGATGCTGGAGGATCATTTCGTCACCGCCTACATCCCCAATCCCTACCTGGAGCCGCGCACGCTGATGCTGGCGCTGGCCGACGAGCTGGAAATCCGGCTGGACAAGGACGTGGACCAGCACCAGCTGCTCAAGTCGATCACGCAGCGCCTGATGGACCTGGCGGCTGACGGCAAGCAGGTGGTCCTGTGCCTGGACGAGGCGCAGGCGATCCCGGTCGAGAGCCTGGAGGCGCTGCGCCTGCTGACCAACCTCGAGACGGAAAAGCGCAAGCTGCTCCAGATCGTCCTGTTCGGGCAGCCCGAGCTGAACACCAACCTCGAACTGAACTCGATCCGTCAACTCGCGCAGCGGATCACTTTCTCGTACAACCTCGGCCCGCTCTCGCGCGACGACATCGAGTACTACCTCGCGCACCGCCTGCGCGTGGCCGGATTCACCGGCAGCCGCCTGTTCACGCGCGGCGCCGTGACCAAACTGTACGCAGCCAGCCAGGGCGTGCCGCGCCTGGTGAACATCCTCGCGCACAAGTCGCTGATGGTGGCGTACGGCCAGGGCAAGCAGCAGGTGTCGGCCGGCCACGTGACGGCAGCTGCGAACGACACCATCGAGGCAAAGCGCAAGCTGTGGCCGTGGGCCGCGGGACTGCTGTCGCTGCTGGTTGCGGGAGGCTCGATCGCCTGGGCGCTGACTCGATGAGCCTGATTAACAAGATGCTGCAGGACCTGGACGCGCGCCGGGTCCAGCATGGCGGCGCCGCGGACCCCGTGATCAAGCCGATGGCCCGCGCCAGCCGCAGGTCGGCCAGCACGATCGTCACCAGCATCGCGGCGGTGCTCGCGGGCGGCCTGATGATCGCGGGCAGCATCGCGGCGTGGCGCTTCTATGAGCAACGCCAGAGCGCCGTGCCGGTTCCGCAGAAACCCTCCGTCATGATGGTCAACGCGGCAGCGCCCGCAGCGGTCAGACCTGCCGCGACTCCAGCTGTGATGCCAACAGTGACTCCAGTGGCGGCGGCCGTCCAGGCGGCTCCCGCGCCCCAGCCGGAAGTGCAGGCGCCTGCGCCGCAACGGGCGCCGGTCCAGCAACCTGCGCAAGAAGAAGCCGTGCTCGATGAGCCGGCGCCGGAGCCTGTGCGCCCCGCACCCAAGCCACCTGCACCGTCGCCCGCGAAGCGCGCGAAAGCGGTGGTTGTCGAAGAGACGCCAGCGCCCGCGCCGGTGCAGGGGCGCGTCATGTCGGCCCAGCAGCGCGCCGAGGGTGACTACCGCCGTGCGACCGCTGCGCTACAGGAAGGCCGCGTACGCGAAGCCATCGAACGCCTGCAGGATGCGCTGGAAGCCGAGCCGCGCCATGATGCTGCGCGCCAGACGCTGGTGCGACTGCTGATCGAAGCGCGCCGCGGCGAGGATGCGATGCGCGTACTGCAGGCAGGACTGGTGCTCGATCCGCGCCAGCCGGCGATGGCGATGCTGCTGGCGCGCCTGCAGATCGAGCATGGCGGCACCGGCATCGAGACGCTGCAGCGCAGCCTGCCGTATGCGAAGGGCGATGCCGATTACGAAGGGTTCCTGGCCGGCGCCCTGCAGCGCGCCGCACGCCACCGCGAGGCGATCGAGCAGTACCAGGCGGCGGTGCGCAGCGAGCCGGGTAACGGCATCTGGTGGATGGGCCTGGGCATCTCGCTGCAGGCCGAGAAGCGCGCAGCCGAGGCGGCCGATGCGTATGCGCGCGCGCTGTCGAGCGGAGCGCTGACGGGGGACCTGCGTACCTTCGTGGAGCGGCGCCTGGAGCAGGTGCGGCGCTGATCCGGCATGGGTTCCCGCGTCCGCGGGAATGACGCAGGGGGAGTATCCGACGTTTTTCCGTCAGGCTGTCCATATAAGGGGGGTATCGCCGCGTTTTCGGCATCGCGCTGAAAAACAGGGGGGTATGCCAGCGCGCCCTTAGCCGCCGGCTTCCTTGATCCACAGTTCGGGCACCATGATGCGGAACAGGCCCGCCTGCGCCGTCTTGCGTCCCAGTTTGAGCAGCGCCTTGTCCTTGGTGATCAGGATGTGCGCGCCGGCGTCGCGCGCCAGCTCCAGGAATTTCTGGTCGTCCTTGTCGGTGCAGACCGGCAGGCGCACCGGCTTTTGCGCCGGTTCGACCACGCGGATCAGCGCATCGAAGCGTTCCGCCGATTGCGTGCGGCCGGCGTCGTCCACCGGCAGGTGCGGGTAGTGCAGCACGATGCGGTACTCGTCGCGGCAGTCCGCGCGCGTCACCGCTTCCACCGCGCCGCTCTCCAGTGCAGCCAGCAGGCGCTCCCAGCGCGGATCGCGGAACACGAACAGGTCGAGGCAGACGTTGGTGTCCAGCACGATGCGCTGCGGGGCGGGTATGATGTCGGTCTTTGTGTCGTTCATTACGTTCTTTATGCTGATTGTCCTGTCGCCGGCCAAGTCCCTCGACTTCGAAACACCCGTCAAAACCAGGCTCTCCACCACGCCCCGATTCCTCGACCGCTCCGCGCAGCTGATCGACAAGTTGCGCATGCTGTCGCCCGCCGCGCTGTCCGAGCTGATGGACCTGTCGGACGCGCTGGCCGTGCTCAACGTGGGCCGCTATGCGTCGTGGACGGGGCAGGACGATCATGCGCGCCAGGCCGTGCTGGCGTTCGACGGCGACGTCTATGCGGGCCTCGAGGCGCGTTCGCTCAAGCCGAAACAGCTCGACTACGCCCAGCAGCACGTGCGCATCCTGTCAGGCCTGTATGGCCTGCTGCGCCCCTTCGACCTGATCGAGCCGCACCGGCTCGAAATGGGCACGCGCCTGGCGAACGGGCACGGCAAGGACCTGTATGCGTTCTGGGGCGAGGCGATCACGGACCTGCTGCGCGCGGATATCGAAGAGCAGGGCGCCGAGGCGCTGGTCAACCTGGCTTCGGAAGAATACTTCAAGTCGGTCCGGCCGAAACTGCTCGGCGTCCCGGTGATCACGCCGGTATTCGAGGACTACAAGAACGGCAGGTACAAGATCATCTCGTTCTTCGCCAAGCGTGCGCGCGGGATGATGGCGCGCTATGCGGCGCTCAAGGGCGTGACCAATCCGGAAAAGCTCAAGAAGTTCGACCTGGACGGCTACGCGTTCGTAAAGGGCGAATCGACCGACACCACCTGGCTGTTCCGGCGCCGCGTCGACGCCTGAGCAGCAGCGGGACCGTCCCTGCGGGACAGTCCCCTCAGTACTTCAGTTCCAGAACTTCCACCACTCTTTTTGCGCTTCCGGCTGCAGGAAGCGGCTGTTCGGGAAGCTGCGCACGAACACGCGCTGCGCATCGTCGCGCAGGTCCGCCATGCCCATCTTGTCGTACGAGCGGATCATGATGAACAACGCTTCCTCGATGGCGGGGGCGTCGCTGTAGTCGCGCACCGCGCCCTGGGCGCGGTTCAGCGCGGCGAGGTAGGCGCCGGTGCGGTAGTAGTAACGCGCCACGTGCACTTCATAACTCGCCATCGCGTTGACGAGGTAGTTCATGCGCGCGATGGCATCGGGCGTGTACTTCGAATTCGGGAACTTGTCGACCAGGACCTTGAATGCGGCGAACGCCTCGCGCGTGGCCTTCGGGTCGCGCTCGGTCGGGTCCTGGGTGTAGATGACGTTCAGGAAACCGACCGTATCGTTGAAGTTGATCAGGCCGCGCAGGTAGTACATGTAGTCCACTTGCGGATGGTTCGGATGCAGCTTGATGAAGCGCTCGACCGCGGCCAGCGCCTCGGCCTGGTCGCCGGCCTTGTACCAGGCGTAGGCGATTTCCATCTGTGCCTGAGCGGCGTAGGTGCCGAACGGATAGCTCGACTCCAGGCGTTCGAACAGCTTGACGGCGGATTCATACTGACCCGCAGTCATCTCGTCGCGCGCCTCCGAGTATAATTTCTCCGCGGGCCAATTGCGGGTCTCATCGGCTTTTTCCGGCAACAGGCTGCAAGCGGATAGACCCAGCAGGACGCACGTTGCAACCACTACTTTCAAATTCTTTTGCATAGATTTGTGCAGAAAACGTTTTAACCGAGATTCAACGAAGGCTGATTATAGCCTATGGGACAGCTGTGAACTTAACTACGAAGCCGATTCCGGCCGACCTGCCAAACGAGCTCGATCTTGACGAGGACCTGGAGGGCGATTTTGCCGCCGCCGGCCCGCAGGCGAGCGCCTCCCCGATCACGCTGGAGCTGACCCCGGACGCCTGCGGTCAGCGCCTCGACAAGGTCATCGCCGGCCTGGTGCCCGAGTATTCGCGCGCCCGCCTGCAGCTGTGGATCGACAGCGGCCACGTCACCGTGGACGGCAAGCCGGCGCGCGGCAAGGATACCGTGTACGGCGACGAAACGGTGGTCATCCTGCCGCAGGCAGCGCCCGAGGACGAAGCCTACAAGCCCGAGCCGATCGAGCTCGATATCGTCCACGAGGACGAGCACATCATCGTGATCAACAAGCCGGCCGGCCTGGTCGTCCATCCCGGCGCCGGCAACTGGGCCGGCACGCTGCTCAACGGCCTGCTGCACCACTGCCCGGACCTGCTCAAGGTGCCGCGCGCCGGCATCGTGCACCGCCTGGACAAGGACACCAGCGGCCTGATGGTCGTCGGCAAGACGCTCGCGTCGCAGACCGACCTGGTGCGCCAGCTGCAGGCGCGCACCGTCAAGCGCGAGTACTACGCGCTGGTGTGGGGCACCCCGCACCTGTCCGGCACCATCGATGCGCCGATGGGCCGCAGCCAGAAGGACCGCGTCAAGATGGCCGTTACCGCCAGCCTGACCGCCAAGCCGGCGATCACGCACTACGCCCGCCTGGCGCAGGGCGACCTGGAGCGCCGCCCGGTGAGCCTGGTGCGCTGCCGGCTGGAGACCGGCCGTACGCACCAGATCCGCGTGCACATGCAGCACCTGGGCTTCCCGCTGGTCGGCGATACCGTGTACGGCAAACCGCACCTGGCGCCGTTCTTCCACCGCCAGGCGCTGCAGGCGCGCCGCCTCGGCCTGGTCCACCCGGGCACGGGCGAACCGTGCGAATGGACCGTGCCGCTGGCGGACGATTTCGCCGAGCTGATCGCGCGCGCCGGCATCGAGGAACCGCAGGACCTGCCGGACGACTACGATCCTGAAAGCTACGTCGGTGGCGATTTCGACGACGACTACGATGAGTAATCCCTTCGTCCTGGTGCCGCACTGGCCGTCCATGCCCAAAGGCGTGGCGGCGCTGTCGACCACGCGCTGTGGGGGCTTCTCCACCGGCCCGTACGACGACGGACGCGGCGGCGGGGGCTTCAACCTGGGCCTGCACTGCGGCGACGACACCGACACGGTGTACCGCAACCGCGAGCGCCTGCAGCACCTCCTGCCGGGACAGCCCGCGTGGCTCTCGCAGGTGCATGGCGCCGCCGTGGCCGACGCGGCGAAGGTGCTGGCCGGCGAACCGGCGCGCGCCGATGCCAGCGTCGCAACCGAACATGGCGTGGTGTGCGCCGTCATGACGGCGGATTGCCTGCCCGTCATCCTTGCCGATACTGCCGGCAAGGTGGTCGGCGCGGCGCACGCCGGCTGGCGCGGGCTCGCTGCAGGCGTGCTGGGCGCAACGGTAGGCGAGATGCGCGCGCGCGGGGCCGCAGACATCGTCGCGTGGATGGGGCCAGCGATCGGTCCCGGCCAGTTCGAAGTCGGCCAGGACGTGCTGGACACGTTCATGTCGGTTGGATGGGGGGAGGGCGCAGCGGTCCGTAAATGCTTCGCCACGCACCAGGAGCACGATGGAAAATACCTCGCCGACATCTATGCGCTGGCCCGCATTGCGCTGGCCGCGGAAGGCGTCACCGATGTCGCCGGCGGCACCCACTGCACCTACACCGAGCGCGAGACCTTCTACTCGTACCGGCGCGACCACGTCACCGGCCGCCAGGCCACGCTCGTCTGGCTGCGCTGATTCACTCCGGGCCGCTGCTGCCGTCCTGCGCGGGCGGCGGTGCAGGCGGCCGGCGCGGCTTTCTCCTGCGGCCGAAAATGTAATAAATAATTGACAGGGGCAACACGCAGTAGCTTAAAAAAGTCATAATTCCGGCAACAACCGTCGGTTCGGTCAGCGCCATCAGTCCGACCACGTAGATCCAGGCAACTGCAACTATCAACATACGATTCTTCTCTTTCTATGGACGGAACACAGATGATGCGGGATACCCAAGCGATGACCCACGCATGGATGCAGCAATTCGCCGACCCGTCGACATGGCAACCCTGGCTCAAGCTGCCCCAGGCCGGCGCGGCGCCATTCGGCGGCATGCTCAAGGAACTGAACGCCGGGATCGATCCGGCCGCGCTGGACGCGATCCGCGCGGAGTATATGCAAAAGGCAGCGGCATTGTGGCAGGATTTCATCGCCTCGAAAACGCCGGAGCTGAAAGACAAGCGCTTCGCGGCGCCCGAGTGGGCGGAAAATCCTGTATCGGCCTTCAGCGCCGCCTCCTACCTGCTCAATGCCGAATTCATGACGCGCATGGTCGATGCCGTGCAGGCAGCGCCGCGCGACAAGCAGAAGATCCGTTTCGCCGTCAGTCAGATGGTCGATGCGATGTCGCCCGCGAACTTCCTCGCCACGAATCCCGAAGCGCAGAAGAAGATGCTGGAGACGAACGGCGAAAGCCTCGCCAAGGGCCTGCAGAACATGCTGGCCGACCTGCAGAAGGGCCGCATCTCGCAGTCCGACGAATCGGCGTTCGAAGTGGGCCGCAATGTCGCGACCACGCCGGGCAAGGTGGTGTTCGAGAACGAGCTGTTCCAGCTGATCCAGTACGCGCCTTCCACGCCGACCGTGCACGAGGTGCCGCTGGTGATGGTCCCGCCGTGCATCAACAAGTTCTACATCCTCGACCTGCAGCCGGAGAATTCGCTGGTGCGCTACGCGGTCGAGCAGGGCAATACCGTGTTCCTGGTCTCGTGGCGCAATCCGGGCCAGGAGATGGCCGGGGTGACCTGGGACCAGTACGTGGAAGACGGCGCGATCACCGCGCTGAAGGTGGCGCGCGAGATCTCGGGCAAGGACAAGGTGAATACCTTCGGCTTCTGCGTGGGCGGCACCATCATCGCGACCGCGCTGGCGGTACTGGCGGCGCGCGGCGAAAAGCCAGCTGCCAGCCTGACCCTCCTGACCACGCTGCTCGACTACGCCGACACGGGCGTGCTGGATGTGTTCGTGGACGAGATCCAGGTCGCGCTGCGCGAGCAGCAGCTGGGCAGCGGTGGACTGATGCCGGGACGCGACCTGGCCACCACCTTCTCCGCCCTGCGTCCGAATGACCTGATCTGGAATTACGTGCAGTCGAACTACCTGAAGGGCAAGGAGCCGCCGGCGTTCGACCTGCTGTACTGGAACGCTGACGCGACCAACCTGCCCGGGCCGATGTTCTGCTGGTACCTGCGCAATATGTACCTGGAAAACAGCCTGAAGGAGCCGGGCAAGCTGACCGTCGCCGGTGCCCAGGTCGACCTGGGCGCGATCGACATCCCGGTCTTCATCTACGGCTCGCGCGAAGACCACATCGTGCCGTGGCAGGCGGCCTACGCGTCGATGCAGATCCTGAACCGCGCCAATCCGAAGCAGAACCGCTACGTGCTGGGCGCGTCGGGCCATATCGCGGGCGTGATCAACCCGGCCTCGAAGAACAAGCGCAGCTACTGGGTCAACGGCAATGGCCGCGCCAGGCCGCTGTCGGCCGACAAGTGGATGGAAGGTGCGACCGAGAAAAAAGGCAGCTGGTGGCCGGAGTGGGCCGCGTTTCTTGCCGAAAACGGCGGCGGCGACATCCAGGCCCCGTCCAAGTTTGGCAACCGCAAGTACAAGCCGCTGGAAGATGCACCGGGTAGTTACGTCAAGGTAAGAGCTGGTTAATACCGGAAATTTTCGGGGTGCGGTGCAATATGTGGTGCCAACCCGCCCCGGACATGGTATTTTCTGGTTTTTCGCTGCGTAGAAGGGCGAAAAACAGTTGGTGACGAGGGGGCCTGCGCCGCCTTTTCGACGGTTTTCCAGCAACTGCGCTGCGGCGCAATACAGGACACGAGATGAGTAGTGCTAAGAAAAGCAACGAACGCCTGATCAAAAAGTATCCGAACCGACGTCTGTACGACACGCAAACCAGTTCCTACATCACGTTGACGGACGTGAAGCAACTCGTGCTCGACAATGACGACTTCATGGTCGTCGACGCCAAGACCAACGAAGACCTGACCCGCAGCATCCTGCTGCAGATCATCCTGGAAGAAGAGGCGCACGGCGCGCCGATGTTCTCCAGCGGCGTGCTGGCGCAGATCATCCGCTACTACGGCCACGCCATGCAGGGCATGATGGGCTCGTACCTGGAAAAGAACGTCCAGGCATTCACCGACATCCAGAACAAGTTCACCAGCACCGCCGCCGGCGCGCTGGAGGGCAAGCCGTTCAGCCCGGAGATGTGGACCCAGTTCATGAACGTCCAGGGCCCGATGATGCAGGGCATGATGAACAACTACATCGACCAGAGCAAGAACCTGTTCGTGCAGATGCAGGAGCAGATGCAGAACCAAAGCAAGGCGATGTTCGGCGCGTTCCCGTTCCCGGGCGTGACCCCGCCGCCCACCGACAAGAAGTAGCAAAGAAGGGGACTGGACTGCCCGTTCAGCGGCTGCGGGTCCGTTCCCGGACTTTCGTCGATCCGCCCACAAGACCAGAGTCGAGGGACAGTCCCGTAGGGACACTCCCTATCGTTGTCATGCATGCCAAAAGGCAGGGGACAGTCCCGCAGGGACAGTCCCCAAGGTACAATAGAGGATTGCCCTGAATGTTCGTGGTCCTCTTACTATGCATGAAATCCGCCGTATTCCGTCCCAAACGCCATCCACGCCGGCCGCTGAACAGGCTGCGCCCGCGCCGCTGACGCTGCCGGTCGCGCCCCCGGGCGCCGCGCCGAAGGTCGGCTTCGTGTCGCTCGGCTGCCCGAAGGCGCTGGTCGACTCCGAACAGATCCTGACCCAGTTGCGCGCGGAAGGCTACGAGACCGCCAAGACCTACGACGGTGCCGACCTCGTGATCGTGAATACCTGCGGCTTCATCGACGCGGCCGTGCAGGAATCGCTCGACGCCATCGGCGAAGCGCTGGCCGAAAACGGCAAGGTGATCGTCACCGGTTGCCTGGGCGCGAAGAAGGATGCGTCCGGCGAAGACATCATCACCAAGGTGCACCCGAAGGTGCTGGCCGTGACCGGCCCGCACGCAGTGGGCGAAGTGATGAACTCCGTGCACCTTCACCTGCCCAAGCCGCACGAGCCGTTCTTCGACCTCGTGCCGCAGCAGGGCGTCAAGCTCACGCCGAAACACTACGCCTACCTGAAGATATCGGAAGGCTGCAACCACCGCTGCTCGTTCTGCATCATCCCGTCGATGCGCGGCGACCTCGTGTCGCGCCCGATCGCGGACCTGATGCTGGAAGCGGAGAACCTGTTCAAGGCCGGCGTCAAGGAACTGCTGGTGATCTCGCAGGACACCAGCGCCTACGGCGTGGACGTCAAGTTCCGCTCCGGCTTCTGGAACGGCCGCCCGGTCAAGACCCACATGACGCAGCTGACTGAAGCGCTGGGCCAACTGGCAAAGCAGTACGGCGCGTGGGTGCGCCTGCACTATGTGTACCCGTACCCGCACGTCGACCAGGTGATCCCGCTGATGGGCGACGGCCACGTACTGCCGTACCTGGACGTGCCGCTGCAGCACGCGCACCCTGAAGTCCTGCGCCGCATGAAGCGTCCGGCCAGCGGCGAGAAGAACCTCGAGCGCATCCAGGCCTGGCGCGCGATGAACCCGGACCTGACGATCCGCTCCACTTTCATCGCCGGCTTCCCGGGCGAGACGGAAGAGGAATTCGAATACCTGCTGGACTTCCTGAAGGAAGCGCAAATCGACCGCCTGGGCTGCTTCGCCTACTCGCCGGTCGAGGGCGCGACCGCCAACGACATTCCTGGCCAGCTGCCGGACGAAGTGCGCGAAGAGCGCCGTGCCCGCGTGATGCTGCTGCAGGAAGAGATCTCGGCCAAGCGCCTGCAGGCCAAGGTCGGCCGCACCATGCGCGTGCTGATCGACGAAGTGGGCGGCAAGGAGGCGATCGGCCGTACCGCTGCCGATGCGCCGGAAATCGACGGCGTGGTGCACGTGCGCCGCTCGCTCGTGCCGGGCAAGAAGCTGGCGGTGGGCGAGTTCGTCGACGTCGTCATCACCAAGGCTGACGCGCACGACCTGTGGGGTACCGTGGCATGACCAAAGGGCGCCAGACCAGCATCCTCCACAGCGATTACGTTGCGCCGGAAGGGTTTGGCGCTTTTCCTCCCGCGATCCACTACGGATCGACGGTGCTGTTCCCGAACGTCGCGGCGATGCGCTCGACCGAGTGGAAAGAGAAGAACGCCTATACCTACGGCCTGCACGGCACGCCAACCACTTTTACGCTGGAAGCGCGGCTGGCCGAGATCGAAGGCGGCAAGTACTGCCTGCTGGCCCCGAGCGGGCTGGCGGCCATTTCGATGGTCATCCTCGGCATGCTCAAGAGCGGCGACGACCTGTTCATTCCCGACAACGCCTACAATCCGTGCCGCGAACTGGGCAAATGGCTGCAGCGCGACTACGGCATCACGGCGCGCTTCTACGATCCGATGGCCGGCAGCGGCATCGCGGAACTGATCCAGCCGAACACCAGGCTGGTCTGGACCGAGTCGCCGGGTTCGGTGACGATGGAAGTGCCGGACCTGCGCGCCATCTGCGCAGCCGCGCACGGCAAGGGCGTGCCGGTCGCGATCGACAATACCTGGTCGGCTGGCCTGGGCCTGCAGGCCCTCGACGTCGGCGTGGATATCGTGGTGCAGGCGCTGACCAAGTACCAGTCGGGTGGTTCGGACGTGCTGATGGGCGCTGCGATCACGCGCGACGCCGCGCTGAACGAGCGCATCGCGCATGCGCACATGCGGCTGGGGCTGGGAGTGTCGCCGGGCGACGCCTACCTCGTCATGCGCGGCCTGCCGTCGATGAAGCTGCGTTTCGAAGCCCACGATGCGGGCGCACGCGCGGTGGCGCAATGGCTGAAGGGCCGCGCTGAAATCGCCAGGGTGCTGCATCCGGCGTTCGAGGAATGCCCCGGACACGAGTTCTTCCAGCGCGACTTTACCGGCGCGGGCGGGCTGTTCTCGGTGGTGTTCGATCCCGGCTACACGGAAGAGCAGACCGACCGCTTCGTCGATGCGCTCAAGCTGTTCAAGCTGGGCTACAGCTGGGGTGGGGCGCACAGCCTCGTGATGCCCTATCGCGTCGCAGCCATTCGCAGCAGCTGGAAGCAGGGCACGCTGGTGCGCTTCAATGTCGGACTCGAAGATCCGGCCGACCTGATCGCCGACATCGAGCAGGCCCTCGGCGTTCTCTGAGTCGGCGCACCGCATCCGTCGTCCCCGCCTGCGCGGGGATGACGGTTGACGTTTGCGGGGATGAGGCGGTCAGCGCAGCGCGCGGCGGATCGCGTCCGCGAAGTCGTCGGTATTGAACTTGGCCACGTAAGCGTCCGCGCCCACCGACTTCACGTGGTCCTCATTGGTGGTGCCCGACAGCGACGAGTGGATCACCACCGGCAGTGCGCCAAACTTCGGGCTCTGCTTGATGCTGCGCGTGAGCGTAAAGCCATCCATCTCCGGCATCTCCAGGTCGGTCAGCACCAGGGCCACCTTGTCCGTGATTGCCTTGCCTTCCTTCTCGCAGGCGTCGTTGAGCTGGTTCAGCTTGTCCCACGCTTCCTTGCCCGACTTGACCATGATGAAGTCGGCGCCCAGTGCGGTGAGGCCCTGTTCGATCATCGCACGCGCGACCATCGAATCGTCCGCAGCCAGCACCATGGTGCCAGCCCTGAGCTCCAGCTTCGGACCGATCGTCCCGGGATCGACGTCCGGCGTGTCGGACGGGTTCATGCGGCGCAGGATCGTTTCGACATCCAGCACCTGCGCCAGGCGCGTGTTCTCGCCATCTTCGATGCGGGCGATCGAGGTGACCATGCCGCCGACCGTGCTGCCTTCCGCGGTCATGACCTGGTTCCAGTTCAGGCGCACGATGTCTTCCACCGACTCGACAGCGAAGGCCTGGGTGGTGCGTGCGAACTCGGTGACCAGCATGATGTTCAGCCCCGTTTTCGGCGTGCAGCCGGCAATGGCGGGCAGGTCGAGCACCTGGATGATCTGGCCGCGCAGGTTGACGACGCCCAGCACGTGCGGCAGCGAGCCGGCGACGGCCGTGATCTCCGGCATCGCCACGATCTCGCGAATCTTGAATACGTTGATGCCGAAGAGTTCGGCCCGGTCGCCATGGGCATCGACGCCCAGGCGGAATAACAGCAGTTCGAACTTGTTGTTCGCCGTTAGGTTGCTGCGCTCATCCACTTCCTGCTGTACTGATTTCATCATTTTCCGGTTTTCTCGTTAAGACAGATCCACAACCATGAGATTGTATGTCTTTACGCCAGAAAACTAATGCATTAAAGCAAGGAATGTTGCATTTGCGCAGCATGGCAAGCCGGCAAGCTGGGCCTCAGGGCATGGGCTTGTTGCTGTTCAGGTCCATAAATCCCCTGAACAGCCGGTAGGCGTACCAGATCCACGCGCCGACCCATACCAGCCAAGCGACCGGGATCAGGAGGATGGTCACGAACATGATGCCGCCGGCCATCACGAGCGCGATATAGATCCAGAACGAGCGCAGCATCCAGCCGTGGTGCGAATACACGAACGTCCCCTGCGTTTCCGGGCGCTTGATGTAGTTGATGATGAGCGGAATGAGGTTCAGCAGGCCCAGCGAAAACAGGAAGGTCACTGCGTGGCCGATGTAGAGCAGGCGAGCGGCCTGCTTGCTGCCTTCGAGGGGAATATCGTTGACGACGGTGTTCATGGGGCGGCTCCTTTATCTTCCAGCCGATTGTAGCAGCCGCCGCCCATGTGTGTTGCCAGCTTGTCTAGCGGTGGCCGCGGCGTCCGTCGCCCCTGCGGTAGCCGCCATGGTGCCGGCCTCCGTGATGGAAGCGCGAGCCGCTGTAATGGCGCGACGAGAAGATGAAGCTGCTGCTCGGCCAGTAGCTGTACGGCGCCACGTACGGGTAGCCGCCGAAATGCTGGTTGATCCCGAGGAAACCGTGGCGGCCGATGCCGAAGCCAAGGCCGATCGAGACTTGCGGCTGGTTGTAGTAAGGCTGGGCAACGACAACCGGCGCGGGCACATAGCCGCCCGGACCATAGGTGTAGACCGGCACGGTGCCGGCCGAGCTGTAGGTGACGCTGTTGCCCGGTGGCGCTGCAGGGATCGACTCGACGTAGCGGGACGTGTAATTGTCGGGGCGCGGCGCGCCTGGCGGCAGGTCCACGTTGGTGACCGACACGGTGCGCCATTCGCGCGGATCGGCCGGCTGTTGATAGGCGGTCGGCTGCTGGGTTGCGCAGCCTGCCAGCGTTGCGAGTGATGCGATAATGATCAGGGATTTCATGGCGAGGCTCCGGTAGATATCCAACACTATAAGGAATCGGGTTGCACCGGGCGCGCGCTTTAACAAGCTGTTACACCTGTCGGGGAGACGTGAAACATGAACTACAAGGGAAGCTGTCATTGCGGCAACATCGCATTCGAGGTCGAAGGTGAGATCGGCGGCGCGCTGTCGTGCAACTGTTCCATGTGCCAGCGCAAGGGATCGCTGCTCTGGTTCGTTCCGCGCACCAGCCTGCGCCTGCTGACGCCCGCATCGAACGCCAGCACCTACCTGTTCAACAAGCACGTCATCAAGCACCAGTTCTGCGGCGTGTGCGGGATTCACCCGTATGGCGAAGGCAAGTCCCCGGACGGGTCCGAGACCGCGGCGATCAATATCCGCTGCCTCGAGGGCATCGAGCTCGAGAGCATCCCTGTCCAGCACTACGACGGACGCAACCACTAGGGCTTTTTGGCGGAATCGGCCATGAATTGGTCGATTCCGCCAGGGGACGGGGACTGCCGCGCTAACCGAGGATGGTGAGGATGGCGTCAAGGCCGCTGTAATTGAGCGCGACATCGGCCTGCTCGCGCACGACCGGCTTGGCGCGGAACGCGACCGACAGGCCGGCGGCCTTCATCATTTTCAGGTCGTTGGCGCCATCGCCCATGACGATTGCCTGGCGCGGGTCGATGCCCATGCCGGCGCAGGTTCGCAGCACGGTGTCGCGCTTGGCGTCGGCGTCGACGATGCCGCCCACGACGTGGCCGGTCAGCTTGCCGTCCACTACCTCGAGCACGTTGGCGTGCGCCACATCGAGGCCCAGGCGCTCTTTCAGGCGCTCCGTGAAGAAGGTGAATCCGCCGGACACCAGCAGCGTCTTCAGGCCCGCTGCCTTGACGCCGGCCAGCATCGCCTCGGCGCCCATCGATAGCGCGAGCCGCTCGTCGTACACGCGCTCGAGGGCCGATGCATCCAGTCCCGCCAGCAGCGCCACGCGCCGCGTCAGGCTGGCGGCGAAATCGAGTTCGCCGCGCATCGCCGCCTCGGTGATCGCCGCGACCTGGGGCTTGAGTCCCTGCATGTCCGCGATCTCGTCGATGCATTCGATCGTGATCAGCGTGGAATCCATGTCCATCGCCAGCAGGCGGAAGTCCGACAGCGTGCGGCCCGCTTCGATAAAGGTCGCGTCGAGTTGGGCGGCGCCGGCCGCCTCGCCGACGGCGCGGCGGGTGGCTGCGCTGTCGTCCGCGCCTTCCGCGCGCAGTGCATGGGCGCCCAGCATGGTGACTCGTGCGGGACTGGCCAGCGCGGCGACGCGCTCCAGCACTTGCGCGTCGGCGCGCGGGCCTTGCAGGACCAGGTTCATGTTCAGCTGACGAGTTGTTTGATGGTTTGCTTGAGCTGGTTCACGCGCGCCTGCAGGTCCGGCATCGCGGCCGTGATGCGCAGCTTGTCCTGGCCGGCGAGCTTGATGTGGCGGTTCTTCTGGATCAGGGTGATGATCTTGATCGAGTCGATCGGCGGGTTCGGCATGAACTGCAGGTTGGCCGCCTCGCCATGCGCGTCGATCTTGACGATGCCGGCGCTGGTGGCAAGGATGCGCAGCCGGTGCGTCTCGATCAGTGCTTTGACGGCGTCGGGCAGCTTGCCGAAGCGGTCGATCAGCTCTTCCTGCATGTCGTCCACCTTGTCCAGCGTCTTGCAGTTCGCCAGGCGCTTGTAGACCGACAGGCGCTCGTGCACGTCGCCGCAGAAGTCTGACGGCAGCAGCGCCGGCACGTGCAGGTTGATTTCGGTGGTGGTGGCGAGCGGCGCCGCCAGGTCGGGCTCCTTGCCTGCCTTGAGCGAACGCACCGCCTCCTGCAGCATGTCGGTGTACATCTGGAAGCCCACTTCCAGCATCTCGCCCGACTGGCTCTCGCCCAGCACCTCGCCCGCGCCGCGGATTTCCAGGTCGTGCATGGCGAGGTAGAAGCCGCTGCCCAGTTCTTCCATCTGCTGGATCGCGTCGAGGCGGCGCTGCGCCTGCTTCGATAGGCTCATGACGTCGTTGACCAGCAGGTAGGCGTAGGCCTGGTGGTGCGAGCGCCCGACGCGGCCGCGCAGCTGGTGCAGCTGCGCCAGGCCGAACTTGTCGGCGCGGTGCATGATGATGGTGTTCGCGGTCGGCACGTCGATGCCGGTCTCGATGATCGTGGTGCACAGCAGGATGTTGTAGCGCTGCGTGACAAAATCGCGCATCACCCGCTCCAGGTCGCGCTCGTGCATCTGGCCGTGCGCGACGCCGATGCGCGCCTCGGGCAGCAGTTCCTCCAGCATCGCATGGCGGTTGGCGATCGTGTCCACCTCATTGTGCAGGAAGTAGATCTGGCCGCCGCGCTTGAGTTCGCGCAGGCAGGCTTCGCGGATGATGGAGCCGTCTTCGCTACGCACGAAGGTCTTGATCGCGAGGCGCTTCTGCGGCGCGGTCGCGATGACGGAAAAGTCGCGCAGTCCCTCCAGCGCCATGCCGAGCGTGCGCGGGATCGGGGTCGCGGTCAGCGTCAGCACGTCTACCTCGGCGCGCAGGGCCTTGAGCGCCTCCTTCTGGCGCACGCCAAAGCGGTGTTCCTCGTCGATGATGACCAGGCCCAGGCGGGTGAACTTCACGTCCGGCGAAAGCAGCTTGTGGGTCCCAATCACGATGTCGACGGTGCCGTCGGCCATGCCCTTGATCGCGTTGTTGATCTCCTTGCCGGTGCGGAAGCGCGACAGCTCGGCGATGCGGACCGGCCAATCGGCGAAGCGGTCGGCGAAGGTTGCGGCATGCTGCTCGGCCAGCAGCGTGGTCGGCGCCAGGATGGCGACCTGCTTGCCGCCCATGACCGCGATGAAGGCGGCGCGCAGCGCCACCTCGGTCTTGCCGAAGCCGACGTCGCCGCAGACCAGCCGGTCCATCGGCTTACCGGAGGTCATGTCGCGGATGACGTTGTTGATCGCCTCGCGCTGGTCGGGCGTCTCCTCGAAGCCGAAGCTTTCGGCGAATGCCTCGTAGTCGTGCGCGGAATATTCGAACGCGTGGCCCTGGCGCGCGGCGCGGCGTGCGTACAGGTTGAGCAGTTCCGCCGCGGTGTCGCGCACCTGTTCGGCGGCCTTGCGCTTGGCTTTTTCCCACTGGCCGGAACCGAGCGAGTGCAGCGGGGCGTCCTCCGGCGAGGCGCCGGAATAGCGCGAGATGACGTGCAACTGCGATACCGGCACGTACAGCTTGGTGTCGCGCGCGTATTCGAGGTGCAGGAATTCGGTCTCGCCTTCGCCCAGGTCCATGCTGACCAGGCCCATGTAGCGGCCGATGCCGTGGTTGGCGTGCACCACCGGGTCCCCGATCTTGAGTTCCGACAGGTCGCGCACCATCGATTCGACCTGGGTGACCGCCTCCTGCTTCTTCTTGCCGGTGCGGCGCACGCCGCCCGCGTACAGTTCGTTCTCGGTGATGAAAGCCAGTTCGGCGCCGTCGTCGCCCAGCAGGATGAAGCCCGACTGCAGCGGCGACACGCCTAGCGCTACGCGCGCGGACGAGACGCGGAAGCCTTCGAAGCCTTCGACCGGCGTGGTCGGCAGGTCGTACTCGTTGAAGTACTGCTGCAGCGTCTCGCGCCTGCCGTTGGAGTCGGCGCAGATCATGACGCGCCGGCCCGGCTGCATCAGGAACGCGCGCAGGTTGACCAGCGGGTCGTCGGCGCGGCGGTTGGCCGCGATGTTCGGGATTGGCGCGGTGATCGCGGACGGTTCGCCTTCGTCGGCCTTGCCGATCGCCCAGCGCCCGAACGGCTTGGCCTGCACGAAGAACTGCTCGTCGCCCAGGAACAGCTCGGACGGCTCGAGCAGCGGACGTTCGCGGTCGGCCTTGAGGAATTTGTAGCGCGACTCGGTGTCGCTCCAGAAGCGCCGGATGGCCGCCTCGATGTCGCCCACGAACGCCAGGCTGGCCGCTTCGGGCAGATAGTCGAACAGAGTTGCGGTCTGCTCGAAGAACAGCGGCAGGTAGTATTCGATGCCGGCCGAGGCGATGCCCGCGCCGATATCCTTGTACACGACCGAGCGCGAAGGATCGCCTTCGAAACGCTCGCGCCAGCGGCTGCGGAACGCCGTGCGGGCCGCCTCGTCCATCGGGAATTCGCGGCCCGGCAGCAGGCGCACCTCGCGCACCGGATACAGCGAGCGCTGGGTGTCGGCATCGAATGTGCGAATGGTTTCGATCTCGTCGCCGAACAGGTCGAGGCGGTAGGGCAGCGCGGAGCCCATCGGGAACAGGTCGATCAGGCCGCCGCGCACCGAGTACTCGCCCGGGGACATCACCTGCGAGACGTGGGTGTAGCCGGCCAGCGTGAGCTGCGACTTGAGCGCGGCCTCGTCCAGCTTTTCGCCCTGCTTGAAAAAGAACGTGTAGGCCGCGAGGAAGGACGGCGGCGCCAGGCGCACCAGCGCGGTGGTAGCGGGGACGACCAGCACGTCGCACTGCCCGTTCTGGATTTCGTGCAGCGTCGCCAGGCGTTCCGACACCAGGTCCTGGTGCGGCGAGAACGCGTCATAGGGCAGCGTTTCCCAGTCCGGCAGCAGGCAGCACTTGAGCTTGTCCTCGGCGAACCACGGGATTTCATCCAGCAGGCGCTGGCCGTCGCTGGCCTGGGATACGAACACCACCAGCATCTGCTTCTTCGATTTCAGCTCCACTGCGGCCTGCGCGAGCGCATACGCGTCGGCCGACCCGTGCAGGGCAGGCAGCGCGAATCGGTGGCCGGGCTTGGGGAGGGATTTTTTTAAATCGAAGGGCATGCAGGGACTTGGCGAGTGTGAATCGGGGAGTTGTCAATTATATGACAAGGTCCTCTCAGGCGTTGTTCGCGCGCCGGTTGGCCACGCCGAACGGGACATGCACCATCGGGACGTTGGCGCCACTCGGGCGCAGGTGCGTCAGCTGGTCGTCGAAGAAGATATGCGGACGGAACACCGACAGCACGCGCGACTTGTCCATGCCGCCCAGGAAGAAGGTTTCGTTGGCCGAGACGCCCCAGCTTTTCAGGGTGTTGACCATGCGCTCGTGCGAGGGCGCATTGCGGGCGGTGATGATGGCGATGCGCAGGATCTTGCGGTAGCCAGGATCGCGGCGCGCGCGCCGCTCTTCGATGCGCTGCATCAGCGCCAGGCGCTGGAACATGTCCGCCAGTGGCCCGGGGCTGTGCGGCCGCGCCATATGGGTGGTCTCGTGGGCGTGGAATTCGTCGAGGTCGTTGTTCCTCTTGAAGATGGTTTCCGATTCGTCGTCCGCGATCACGCCGTCGAAGTCGAATGCCACGCGCAGTTCGATGTCCTCGTCCTCATCGGCGATCGGGGAGGGCAGCACCAGGCCGGCCGAGTAGCCTGCGTCGATCGCCTTGCGCACGTCCTCTTCGTTCGCGGACAGGAACAGCGATGCGTTGAAGGCGGGCAGGTACTCGAAGGCCGATTTGCCGGTCATGAAGGTGGCGCGCGTGATGTCCAGGCCATAGGCGGCGATCGAACGCATGACGCGCAGGCCCGTCTCCGGCGAGTTGCGCGACAGGAGCACGACCTCCACCGGCGACTGGCGCGGGAAGCACTTGTTGATGCTCAGGAAGCGGCGGATGAAGGGGAAGGCCACCCCCTTGCCCAGCAGCGTGTCGATGTGCTGTTCCTGGTAGCGGCGGTATTGTTCCGGCCCGCTCTCCAGGTAGACCCTGTGCGATTCAGACAGGTCGAACAGGGCGCTGGAGGCTACCCCGATCACGAGTTTATGTTCGATCTGGAAGGGCATCAGCCGGGTTCCTTGTCCTTGAGTTTGTCGAAGCACTGCAATTCGGTCGCGTCCATGCCCGCGCGCGCGGCGTCGATGCCGACCCGCCCGCTGTCCGCCAGCAGCCGCAGCTTGCTGATGCGGTCCGCCTTGCCCAGCGCTTGCGCCAGCGGCGGGCCGTCCGCTTCGCCCGCCTGCGCGATGGCCGTCACCACGTTGGGCGGAAAGTCCCACAGCATCGCGATGCGCGCCGAGATCATGCGCGCATAGCCGAACAGGCCGCGGCAGAACTGCGCGGAACCGGGCAGCACGGCCTTGTCGCCGAAACCCTGGTCGATCATGCGGAAGGCCACGATCAGGCCGACATTCTCCATCAGGCCGGCGAGGTAGGCTTCGAACGGTTCTGCGCCATGCTCGTAGGCCAGCATGCTGGCGGCGAGCGCACATTTTTCGGCCTGCGCCCAGATCGGCGGGGCCGACAGGCGCGCGAGGCGTCCGCTCTGCTGGCTGATGACCGGGCGGAAGGCGACGCGCGCCAGCAGCATGCGCAGGCCGTTCTGCCCCAGCATCAGCACGGCGGCTTCGAGGTTGCGCACCGGCGTGGCAGGCGAGTAGTAGGAGCTGTTCGCTTCGCGGATGACTTCACCTACCAGCACCACGTCCTGGGCGATCTGGCGCGCGAGGTCGGAGCCGGACAGGCTGGTGTCGCGCAGGCTGCGCAGCAGCGGCGGGATCACCGCGGGTACGCGCGGGACCAGGCTTGCGGCGCTATCGGGGGCCTTCACGAGCCGCAGCAGCGACTCCAGGATCAGCTGTTCGGTCGCGGCAGGTACGTCCTCGTGTGGGTCGCCGGCCACCAGGCAGTAAAACGCCGCATTGATGTCGCCGGCCGATGCGCGGACGCCCTGCGCCTGCACTGCTGCCGGCCGCACGGGCTCGCTGGCCCGCGTGTCGGCTGGCGCAATGGCGTCGCTGCGCCGTCCGAACAGGCGCGAGATCAGTCCTTTTAGCATTCCGGCAATTCTACCCGAGCGCGTGGCGCAGGACTTCGGCGCGGGCCAGCATGGCCATCGGCGGATACAGGTCGAGTGCGGCGGCGGCCGACATGTTGATGATGAGCGAAGGCCGCGCCAGCGTATCGGCGCGTACCTGCGCAGGCGCCACGCCGCCCAGCAGCACGGCTGCGGCCTTGCGCGCCGTGAGCCGGCCAAGGCTCTCCAGGCCGGCCGCGAGTCCGAACAGCGCCTGGCCGTCGCGCAGCACCTGCTCGTTGGGGGAGAAGGTGGCGAGGCGGTGGGCGGTCGCGGCCTGCATCACCGCGCGCCGGTGGTCCACCATGAACTGTTCGCTGCCCGTATAGAGCGCCTGGGCTCCCTGGCGCGCGATGGCGGCTACCAGTGCGGGCAGGCTGCTGGCGATCGGGGCGCCGTTGCGGTCCAGCGGCGGATGCCGCTCGATCAGCTCGAAGCCATGGCGGGCGCCGAGCGCGCGCAGGCGCGCCACCGTGCGCATCGCGCCTTCGCTGGCCGGGTTGGCGATCACGGCGATGCGGTTGAAGGGGCGATAGGAGCGCATGGCCGCCACCTGCTGGTCGAGCGGAACTTCCGCCGTGGTGCCGGTCACGTTGCGGCCACGCTCCGGTCCTGCCAGGGCCGGGGCATCGTATTCGGACAAGCCGGCGAACACCACGGGGATGTCGGTGACGTGCCGGGCCGGATCGGCGGGAGGGATGCCGGCCACCGCAAGCGTAACCGCGGCGCCGGACGTGTAGATCAGGTCCGTGCCGCGCGAGCGCGCCTCGCGCAGGATTGCGGGAATGCGCACCATGCCGGCGCCGGCCTCGCGCATGGTGAATTCCGCGTCGATCGGCAGTTCGGCGAAGTAGGCGCGGAAACCGCGCTCCAGCGCCGACTCCGGTCCGGGCAGGATCATGCAGATGCGCGCGCGGCGCGGGGCGGCCGCCAGAGGCATGGCGGCCAGGGCCAGGGCGCCGCCGAGGAAGGTGCGGCGCGCCGTCATCGTGGGCTCCGGTGCGAGAGCAAATAGGCACTGAGGCCCGTGAGCGCCGCGGCTGCGGCAACCAGGCACGCCAGCGCCACCATGGCCTTGCGCGGACCGGCGAGCGTGAACAGTGCGGCCGCGCACAGCGGGCCGGCGACGAAGGCCAGGCCCTCGGCAAACACCAGCGCGGGCGGCGTGTCGATGTCGCCGCGCCGCAGCATGGCGCTGCGCATGCTGCGCGAGACGATCGCCAGCTGCGCGCCGCCCGCCAGCACCGCGCCGAATCCGAGCAGCAGGAGGCCGGCCAGCTGGCGCGCAGGATATGCCGCCTGGCCGGCGAAGGGCAGCGACCCGGCGATGGCCAGCGCGCAGCCGACCAGGCCGAGCAGCCAGTAGGACGAGGTGCGCCAGGCGCGCAGGCGCGCGAACAGGGCCGCCAGCGCGAGCGCGGCGCCGAGTGCAAGGAAGTAGCGGCCCGCGCCCGCGGGGCCATGGCGCATCAGGATCAGCCACGACGGGACCGCGAATGCGAACAGGGCGCCGAACAGGAAACGCTGCGAGCCGCTTGCCACGGTCCACATCAAGAGCAGCATGTGGTCGTGTCCCGCATCCGCGCGGCGCGGCGGGGCCGGCAGCAGCACAACGGGCGCGCGCTGCATGCGGGCAGGGCGGCCCTCCAGCAGAGGCAAGGCGGCCAGGACGGCGAGCAGCATCAATGCTGCCGCGAGCGCGAACACCGTGCGCGCGCTGGTGGCCTCGGCCAGGATGCCGCCAAGGGCCGGGCCGCAGGTTTCCGCCGCCAGCAGCGCGGCGGCAACCATCGCCAGGCGGGCATTGGCATTGCGGCGCTCCTGGCTGTGCGCGTCGATGCGGGTGCAGGCGCGCAGCATCATGGCGAACCCCGCGCCTTGCGTGGCACGCGCGATCACCAGCACGGCGTAGTCGGGCACCCACGCACAGGCAGCAAACCCGATGCCCGCGACCAGTGCGCCGGCAGCGTAGGTGCGCAGTGCGCCGAACTGCGCGTGCCAGTCGCGCGCCATTGGCGATGCCAGCACCAGCCCGGCAAATGCCGCCGATGCGGGCAGCGCCTGAGCCAGCGCACCGGGCAGCGGTAACGGCGCCAGACTGGCGAGGGCGGCGGCGTAGGAAGGCAGGAAGGTCCGGGACAGCGCTTCGCCGAACAGGAACAGGAACGCAAGCAGGCGCATCACAATGCTGCGGTCGCGCACCAGGTCGCGCGCGAAGCCGCCCTCGGCGAAGCGGTAGCTCACGCGCAGCTGGCGGATCGCCGGGTGCAGCGACTTGCGGCGCAGCGCGGCAGGCATGCGGTTTAGTTCGAAGAACGCCTGGTTCAGGCGCGCCTGCATCGCGTTGGCCGCTTCGGTCATGACGCCGGGACCGGCGCGGTAGCGGAAGTCGCCGCTGCCCATGCGCCCGAGCAGCTCGGCGAGCTGGCGCAGCGGGGCCACGAACCTGAGCGTCAGCGCGAACCAGGCCAGTTCCAGCGCGAGCAGCACGCTGGCGAATGCGATCACCGCCCCGTCGATGCGCGCGGCCGCCATGCGCGAGCTGATGAAGCGGCGGTCCACGCCGACGTGGACCTGCGCGTACGAGACGTAGCGCCGCTCCACGCTGCGCACCGAGGTGACGTACTGTTCCGGCGCCAGCACCTCGCCTCCGCGGCCGGAACGCACCAGCGGCTTGCCGGCGTTGTCGGCCAGGATGATGTAGGCCAGGTCGGGATTGTCGGCCAGGGTCTGGTCGAAGTACTGCTGGATGCCTTCCACCTTCTCCCAAGGCACGCCGGAGGCCATGGCGCGCGTGAGGTTGCGCGCCAGCGCCAGGCCGGTGTTCTGCGCCTTGCTCTGCAGCGCCGGCACCAGGAACTCGTCGGCCAGTGCCTGCGCATACAGTGACAGCGCAGCGTGGCACACCAGGATGGCCAGTGCCAGCCAGGCGAGCACGCGCCGCACCGCCGGCACGTACAGTCCGGGACCGCGGCGCGCCAGCTGCATCACCGCGCGGCCTCCGGCTGCGACACCACATGGCGCGCGGCCGTCAGTTCGACCAGGGCGGTGGCCGAGGTTTGGTTGACCTTGTCAACCAGTTCCGCCAGTTCGGTTTCGGTGCCGGCCGGGATGCGGCTGGCGCCCACGGCCCTGTCCACCTGCGCGCCGAGCGCCGCGCGGCGCCGTTCGAGCGTGCGCAGCCCGGCCACGAAAGCCATTGTCGAGAGCACGGTCAGCGCGGCTGCGGCCAGCGCCAGGCGCAGCACCAGCGCGCGCATGATCTGGTCGTGGGCGCGGTTGGAGTAGCGTACCAGCAGCGTCCCGGCCCGAACGCCGTAGTTATAGGTGAGGGTGGTCGCGGCGGTGATGGCATCGGGGCCGCGCTGGAAGCCGGCGCCCTGCCGCAGTGACGCCGGGGGCAGCGGCTCGCCCGTGTGGAACAGCCGGCGCCCGTTCGCCCCCAGCACGGTCAGGGAAAGGATGTCGGGATCCTGGCGCGCTTCGGCGTCCAGCGCGGCCTGCGCATTGGCCAGTCGGTCGATCGCGAAGCCCCGGTCCAGGCTCTTTTCGAAATCGGTCTGCAGGTCGGCCAGCGTGAAGCGCAGCCGCGACGCTTCCACCTGCGCCAGCGTCTGTTCCAGCCGCACGCCATACATGGTTGCAGCCAGTCCGAAGGCCAGTGCACAGGTCGCGGCAAACAGCGCCGCCAGGCCGGCGTGGGATCGAGCGAGGGACATGGGGCGACAAAGTTATTCTCTTGGAAACAAGTGTACATTGTTCCCAAGCACGATGCCGCACCGGCGCGCTTATTGTGTGACGGGTGGCATGACGGGTTCCGGCGCCGGTTCGGCGGGCAGCTCTTCCTCCGCCGCCGCTTCGGGCAGCGGCGCGATGTCGAGCAGCCGGATAGCCGCGCCGTCCGCGTTCTCCGCATACATCCACTCGCCGTTTTCCTGCACCAGGCCCTCCGGCGGCGCCGGGATGCGCGGCGGGACGCCCGCCAGCGCGCGTTTCATGTAGTCGATCCAGATTGGCAAGGCCAGCGTGGACCCGTATTCCCGGCTGCCCAGCGAGCGCGGCTCGTCATAGCCCATCCACGCGACTGCCACCACGCCGCCGCCGTAGCCGGCAAACCAGCCGTCCACCGTGTCGGTGGTGGTGCCGGTCTTGCCGGCCAGGTCGTTGCGACCCAGGGCGGGCGACGCCGCGGCGGCGGTGCCGTACACGGTCACGTCGCGCAGGATGCTGTCCATGATGAAGGCATTGCGCGGGTCGATCGCGCGTGCGCTCTCCTGGCGTACCGCAGGCCGCTTCGCTTCCATGATGACGTTGCCGGCGCCATCGGTGATCTTCGAGACGAGATAAGGATTGACGCGGTAGCCGCCGTTGGCGATGACGGAGTAGGCAGCCGCCATCTGCAGGGGCGTCACGGCGCCGGTGCCCAGCGCCATGGTCAGGTTGCGCGGGTGGCGTGACGGTTCGAAGCCGAAGCGTTCCATGTGCTCGTGCACCTGCTGCACGCCGACCGCGCGCATCAGGCGCACCGTCGGCACGTTCTTGGAGCGCGCCAGTGCGCGGCGCAGCGTGACCTGGCCTTCGAATTCGCCGTCGTCGTTGCGCGGCGACCAGGTCTCGCCCGCGTCCTCGCCGGGCATGTCGAGCGGCTCGTCGAGGATCATCGTCCCGGGCCAGAAGCCCTGTTCCAGCGCCGCCGAATAGACGAAGGGCTTGAATGCGGAGCCGGGCTGGCGCCAGGCCTGCGTCACGTGGTTGTATTTCTGGAGGTTGAAGTCGAAGCCGCCGACCAGCGCACGATAGGCGCCGGTGTCGGGATCGAGCGACACGAACGCCGCCGCCACCTGCGGCACCTGCGCGATCGACCAGCGCTTCTTCGCGTCCTGCGACACGCGGATCACCGCGCCGGGCGTGATGCGCAGCGAGGCCGACGCTTCCGGCGAGAGTGCCTTCGCGGCGAATTTCAGCGCATCGCCTTCCAGTTCCAGCGTATCGCCCGCCAGCGTCTCGGCCACCACGCGCTTGCGCGAGGCCTCCAGCACCACGGCCGGCACGAAGCCGTCGCTGGCCGGGCGCTCCTGCAGCGCTTCGTCGATGGCGTCGTCACGCTCCGGGCCCGGTTCCGGCAGGTCGATGCGCGCTTCCGGCCCGCGGTAGCCGCGGCGCTGGTCGAATTCGGTCACGTTGCGTCGCACGGCGGCGTAAGCCGCGTTCTGGTCGGCGCTGCGGATGGTCGTGGTCACCACGAAGCCCTTGGTGTAGGCCTCTTCCTTGTACTGCGCGTAGACCTGCTGGCGCGCCAGTTCGGCGACGTACTCCGCATGGGTGGTGAACTGCTGGCCGCGGCGGCTGATCTTGAGCGGTTCGGCCAGCGCCTTGCGGTATTCGTCCTCGGTGATGTAGTCCAGCGCGCGCATGCGTGCCAGCACCTGGTGCTGGCGCTGGCGCGCGCGTTTCGGATTCGACACCGGGTTGTGGTACGAGGGATTCTGCGGCAGGCCGGCCAGCATCGCCATCTCCGCCAGCGACAGCTTGGCCAGCGGCTTGTTGAAGTAGATGCGCGCGGCACTGCCGAAACCGTAGGCGCGCTGGCCGAGGAACATATGGTTCATGTACAGCTCCAGGATCTGGTCCTTGGTGAGCTGTTCCTCGATCTTGTAGGCCAGCATGATCTCGACGGCCTTGCGTTCGAGCTTCTTCTCGCGCGAGATCACGAAGTTGCGCGGGATTTGCATGGTGATGGTCGAGAAGCCCGACAGTCCTTTCCCGGTCAGCAGCCCCTTGATGGCGCCGCCGGCACGGACCCAGTCCACCCCGTTATGTTCATAGAAGCGGGCGTCCTCGATCGCCAGCAGCGCTTTTTTCATCTGCTCCGGGATCTGCGCGATGGGAATGAAGTCGCGCCGCTCCTCGCCGAATTCGCCGATCAGCACATTGTCGGCGGTGTACACACGCAGCGGGATCTTGGGCTTGTAGTCGGTGATGACGTCGAGCGAGGGCAGCTTGGGCACCAGCGAAGAGATGGCGAGGGCGATGCCGGCTCCGACCAGCAGCACGATGACGAGAAGGGTGAGGAGAATGAATCCGCGGGGGCGGTTGGGACGGATGTGATGCACGGCTACCTCTTGCTATCGGGCGAGCGCCCGCGAACGCCGATTATAGCGGTAGCGCAGGCAACAATGATGAGGCCGGCCTGAAGGCCCACCGTTCGCGGCGAATGAGGGTAAACGAAAAACGGCGGCCGAAGCCGCCGTTTTTGTGAAGCGCGACAGGATTACTTCACGCCGTGCATCAGTTTCTGGATCAGCGGTGCGATCAGGAACAGCAGCACGCCGGCGCCGAGCAGTGCCCAGAAGCCGAAGGTGTAGCCGTCCAGCGCGGACGCGGTGGTCATGCCGGACTCGCCCGACACGTGCGAGGCGAAGATGCCCGACAGCGCGTTGCCGATACCGGTCGACAGGAACCAGCCGCCCATGCCGAAGCCGACCAGGCGCACCGGAGCGAGCTTGGTGACCATCGACAGGCCGATTGGCGACAGGCACAGTTCACCGATCGACTGGATCGTGTAGACCATGAACAGGGTCCAGAACGGGATCTTGCCGAAGCCGTCCACCATCGTGGACAGGGCGATCATCAGCAGGCCGAATGCCAGCGCGTTGAAGATCAGGCCCAGGCCGAACTTGCGCGGGATCGATGGATTCGCATCGCGGCGGCCCATGGCGACCCACACCCAGGCGATGATCGGTGCGAACACGATGATCGCGATCGAGTTCACCGACTGGAACCAGCCGACCGGGAACACCCAGTTGAACATCTCGCGGTCGACGATCTTGTCGGCCAGGAAGGTGAACGAGCTGCCTGCCTGTTCGAAGAACATCCAGAACAGGATGTTGAAGGCGAAGATGATCAGCATCGCAATGGTCTTGTCGCGAGCGACTTCGCCATTCTTGATACCTTCGACCAGCAGCATCAGCGACAGGCCGACGAACATGGCGCCGAGGATGTACATCAGCTTGTCCGCGCCCATGTTGAGCAGGAAGTACACCAGCGGGATCACGACGAGCGCGCCGACGACGGTGGCGATCACGCGGCCCGAGCCGGTTGCGCCTTCGATCGGTGCACCGATGCCCTGCAGGTTCTTGCGGCCGAAGTAGAACCACACCAGCGAAATCAGCATGCCGATACCGGACGCGAAGAACACGACCTTATAGGCTGGCATGTCAGGCGTGCCCCACAGCTGCTCGGCGAACCAGCCGGTCAGGATCGGAGCGATGAACGCGCCTGCGTTGATGCCCATGTAGAAGATGGTGAAGCCGGAATCGCGGCGGGTATCGGCAACCGAGTACAGCTTGCCGACCATGGTCGAGATGTTCGGTTTGAACAGGCCGTTACCGACGATGATCGTGGCCAGACCCAGGTTGAAGATCTGCGGGTCGGGCAGGGTGATCATGAACAGGCCGGCGGACATGAACAGCGCGCCGATCAGGATCGAACGCTGGTAGCCAATGATCTTGTCGGCCACGTAGCCGCCAAAGATGGCGCCTGCGTACACCAGTGCGAGGTAGGAGCCGTAGATCAGGTTCGCGGACTGTTGTCCGGACGGGTCGCCGCCGTGGAACTGGGCGACGATGTAGAGCACGAGTGCCCAGCGAATGCCGTAGAACGCGAAACGCTCCCAGAATTCGGTCATGAACAGCATCCAGAGCGGCGCCGGGTGACCCATTACCTGCTTGAATTCAGGAAGTGCTGCTTCCTTGGTTGTGGTGGCTGCACCGCTCATGCGGCTTCTCCTATTTATGTAGTTATACGAAACGGGTTTCACGCATTGATTCGTTGAGGGAAATCAAGTGCGCGGTGCATTTTAAGCCAATTTCCATCCTGTAAGTCAACTTTCGTGCCGACGGTAAACACAGTTGAAATTCTCTTCTTTGCCGGAATGGTATAGTGGGGTCGCTGGCCTGATTGTCATCGATTAAAGGAATGTGTTTTATGAATCACGACGTTGTCGATACCCTTATCTCCCCGGAAGGCCACCTCGAAATCCTGTCCAAGACAGAAGTCGCCAAGCTGCTCGACACGAGCCAGGGCGGCCTTTACCAGGTGTTCCGCAACTGCGCGCTTGCGGTCCTCAACACTGGCAGCACCATCGACGATGGCAAGGAGCTGCTGGAGCGCTACAAGTCATTCGAGATCAGCATCATCCAGCGCGAGCGCGGCATCAAGCTCGATATCCGAGGCGCGCCGTCGACCGCTTTCGTCGACGGCAAGATGATCAAGGGCATCCACGAGCACCTGTTTGCTTGTCTGCGCGACATCATTTTCGTCAGCAACGAAGTAATCGGAAACCCCAAGTTCGACATGCATTCATCCGAAGGCATTACGGACTCCGTTTTCCACATCCTGCGCAACGCGAACGTGCTGCGCCCGCAACTGAGCCCCAATCTGGTGGTGTGCTGGGGCGGCCACTCGATCAACCGCGCCGAATACAACTACACCAAGGAAGTCGGCTACGAAGCTGGCCTGCGCGAGCTGGATATCTGCACCGGCTGCGGCCCGGGCGCGATGAAGGGCCCGATGAAGGGCGCCACCATCGGCCACGCCAAGCAGCGCCTCGGGCGCGGCCGCTACCTCGGCATCTCCGAGCCGGGCATCATCGCGGCCGAGTCGCCGAACCCGATCGTGAATGACCTGGTGATCATGCCGGACATCGAAAAGCGCCTGGAGGCGTTCGTGCGCACCGGCCACGGCATCATCGTGTTCCCGGGCGGCGCCGGCACCGCCGAAGAGATCCTGTACCTGCTCGGCATCCTGCTGCATCCGGCCAATGCCGAGATGCCGTTCCCGGTCATATTCACCGGCCCATCGACCGCGGCGGACTATTTCCGCCAGATCGATGCCTTTATCGCGGGCACGCTGGGGCCGCGCGCGCAGGAGCGCTACAAGATCATCATCGACGATCCGGCGGCGGTGGCGCAGGAGATGCAGAAGGGTATCCGTGCCGTGCGCGAGTTCCGCAAGTCGCGCGGCGACGCCTACTACTTCAACTGGCTGCTCAAGATCGACCATGAGTTCCAGAAACCATTCCGTCCGACCCACGAGAACATGCGCAACCTGTCGCTGCACATGCAGCAGGACACGCACCTGCTGGCTGCAAACCTGCGCCGCGCTTTCTCGGGCGTGGTCGCCGGCAACGTGAAAGATGAGGGCATCCGTGCGGTCGAGCAGCATGGCCCGTTCGAGATCCACGGGGACAAGCAGATCATGGGGATGATGGACGTGTTGCTGTCTTCCTTCGTCGAGCAGAGCCGCATGAAGCTGCCGGGCAAGGCCTATGTGCCTTGCTACCGTGTGATTACCTGACCACGCGTCGGCATCGCATGAGGGGCGCTCCGGAAAGGCGTCCCTTTTTATTTGGGCTTGCACTCGGCGCGTTACGCGCTAGGATGAAAAGGCTGCCGCGTCGTACAGGCGGTGATGTCGCGCGTCTTGCTCATCTATATAACCGACGAGGAGTAGCAGCCATGTTCGATGACATCGTGAATGGTCTCGCCCAGCGATTCAACCTGGGCGACAAGGCGCGTCCTTTCCTGCAGATGCTGCTGGCCCGCATCAGCGATCCCGCGCGGGGCGGACTGCCGGGTTTCGTGCAGCGCTTGCGTACCGCGGGCATGGCCGACGGCGTGAACGACTGGCTTGCTTCTCCCGACAAGGCCGACCCCGTCGAAGCGCAGGACCTGGAGGTGGCCATGGACGACGACAGGCTGGTGCCGGACCTGGAAAGCCGCTTCGGCCTGGACCGCCATACCGTACTTGCGGCGCTGGCCTATGCGGTGCCCGCACTGGTGGGACGGCTGGCAAGCGGCGGCACCGTACCGGCCACGCTGCCGGGAGATGCCGACGCGTTCATCGGCAACCGGACGGCATGGGCGGCGACGGCTGCGGCGCCCACGCCAACCCCGCGTCACATCGAACCGGAAGTCCAGTCGCGCGGCTGGCTGCCCTGGGTGATCGGCGCGATCCTTGTCGTGCTGGCGCTGGGCTACTGGGCAATGCGGGACCGGTCGGACCGCACCGACATGCGGCCGGTGCCCGAAGTGGCGGCGCCTGCCGCACCGGCAGCGCCGCCAACGCCGACGGTGGAGGCCGAGCCGGCGGGAGCCGCGGTTGTGGCAACGCCCGCCGGCGTGGTCCCCGTCCTCAAGGTCTACTTCGACACCGGCAAGGCGGACGTGGCAGGCGATTTCGCAGCCCAGGCGGCAGTACTGATCGAGTACATGAATACCAACACCGGCACGACCGCGGTCATCTCCGGCTTCAACGATCCCACTGGCGATCCCGAAGCCAACGCGCGGCTGGCGAAACAGCGCGCCGAAGCCGTACAGCAGGCGCTGGTGTCAGCCGGTGTGCCGTTGGAACGCACCTTGCTCGAAAAACCTGCCGAGACCACCGGCACGGGCGCCACGAACACAGCCTCCCGCCGCGTCGATGTCGTGATTCGGGAGTAGTTTGGCCGATGAGCATCTCAACCTACGCTGAAGAACATGCTTGAGCTTGCTTGACCCTGTCAGCAGTGCGGCGCAGGATGCTTATCATGGAAACCGACAAAGACATCCTTGTCCATTACGCCACCAAAGAAGACCTGCAGGGTGTGCGTGTCGAGATGCAAGCTTTGCGTGTCGAGGTGCAGGAAGTGCGGGGGCAGGTAGCGGCTCTGCGCATGGAAATGCTGGCCATCGAGGCAAGGCTGCGCGCAGATTTGCACAAGCTCAGCGCCGATCTCTTCTCCGCCTTGCATGCCCAGACCTGGAGGATGGTCGGGCTCGTACTCACTGTGAATATTGCGACAGTCACAGCGGTGTACTACATCGCACACTGAACGAATCAGCCGAAAAAAAAGCCCGCAATGCAGCGGGCTTTTGGTTTTAGTCTTCGCGGCGCAGGTGCGGGAAGAGAATCACGTCGCGGATGTTGGGCGAGTCGGTGATCAGCATCATCAGGCGGTCGATGCCGATGCCGCAACCGCCGGCCGGCGGCATGCCGTATTCCAGTGCGCGGATGTAGTCGGCGTCATAGAACATCGCTTCCTCATCGCCTGCGTCCTTGGCTTCCACCTGCGCCAGGAAGCGCGCGGACTGGTCTTCCGGATCGTTCAGCTCCGAGAAGCCGTTGGCGATCTCGCGGCCCACGATGAACAGCTCGAAGCGCTCGGTGATGCCAGGACGCGCGTCCGAGCCGCGCGCCAGCGGCGACACTTCCACCGGGTAGTCGATGATGAAGGTCGGCTCCCACAGCTGCGCTTCCGCAGTCTCTTCGAACAGCGCCAGCTGCAGCGCGCCCAGGCCCGCGGTCGCGAACGGCTTGACGCCGAATTTCAGCAGTTCGGACTTGATGAATTCCGCGTCGGTCAGCTGCGCGTCCGTGTAGTGCGGCGCGTACTTGTTGATGGCGCCGACGATGGTCAGGCGGTGGAAGGGCTTGGACAGGTCCAGCTCGCGGCCGCCGTAGGTCAGCACGGCGCTGCCGTGCGCGTCGATCGCGGCCTGGCGGATCACGGCTTCGGTGAAGTCCATCATCCACAGGTAGTCGGTGTACGCCGCGTAGAACTCCATCATCGTGAATTCAGGATTGTGACGGGTCGACACGCCTTCGTTGCGGAAGTTGCGGTTCACCTCGAACACGCGCTCGAAGCCGCCCACGACCAGGCGCTTGAGGTACAGCTCGGGCGCGATCCGCAGGAACATTTCCATGTCCAGCGCATTGTGGTGGGTGATGAACGGCTTGGCCGCGGCGCCGCCCGGGATCGGGTGCAGCATCGGGGTCTCGACTTCCATGAAGCCGTGCTTTTCCATGAAGTGGCGGATCGACGACATCGCCGCGGTGCGCGCCTTGAAGGTGCGGCGCGTCTCTTCGTTCATGATCAGGTCCACGTAGCGCTGGCGGTACTTGGTTTCCTGGTCCGCGAGGCCGTGGAACTTGTCCGGCAGCGGGCGGATCGCCTTGGTGATCAGGTGCAGCTTGCTGACCTTGATGGTCAGTTCCTCGACCTTGGTCTTGAACAGCGTGCCTTCGACGCCCAGGATGTCGCCCAGGTCGGCGCCGTGCAGCAGTTCCATCGCTTCCGCGCCGGCGTTATCGAGCGTGATGTAGACCTGGATGCGGCCGCTCGCATACACGCCGGAGGCGTCCTGCAGCGTGGCGAAGGCGGCCTTCTTGCCGGCTTCGCGGCGCAGCATCATGCGGCCCGCCAGCACCACCGGCACCGGCTCGGCTTCCAGCTCTTCGCGCGTGCGGCCGCCGTAGGTCTCCTGCAGGTCCGCTGCCTTGTGCTGCGGGCGGAAGCTGTTCGGGAAAGCGACGCCCTTGTCGCGGATCGCGGCCAGCTTGGCGCGGCGCTCGGCCATGATCTTGTTCTCGTCCGCCGGGATGACGGCGTGTTCGGCGGTGTTTTCCGTATTCTCGTTAGTCATGATGAAGGTCTTGTTTTGATATCTGGTTCAGTCGCCGAACAGTTCGAGCGTGGTCAGCTCGGAGAAGTCGGTGGCGATGTGGATCACGTTGTCGAAGGAGGCGAAGGCTTCGGCGGGCAGGGTGGTGGTCAGCACCACGCAGCGCATGCCGGCGCGCCGCGCAGCTTCCACGCCCAGCGGCGCGTCTTCGAACACGATGCAGTCCTTGGGAGCGGCGCCGCAGCGCTGGGCAGCGAGCAGGAAGCCGTCCGGCTCCGGCTTGCCGCGCGCGACATCGGCCGCGCCGACGATCACGTCGAAGTGGCGGCGCAGGTCCAGGCCGTCGAGCGTGAACTCGATGTTCGCGTTCGGCGCGGAGGTCGCCACTGCCAGCGACACATTGTGCTTGCGCGCCTCCGCCACCAGGTCGTCGAAACCGTCGAGGGTCTTGAGGTGCGGCTTGTACAGCTCGCGGTAGACCGATTCCTTTTCTTCGTTCAGGCGCTTGTTTTCCTCATCGGTGAGATGCTCGCCGATGTAGGTGCGCATGATCTCCTTGCCCTGGCGGCCGGCAGTCGCGCGGAAGAACTCGTCCGCGTCGATCTTCTGGCCGCGGCGTTCGAAGAAGGTGATCCACGACCTGGTGTGGAACGCCATGTTGTCCACGATCGTTCCATCCATGTCGAAGATGAAGGCGCGCTTCACGTCACTCATCTTAGATGCCCTGCTTGAGCGAGGCGGAGATGAAGTCGTCCAGGTCGCCGTCCAGCACGTTCTTGGTGTTGCCGGTTTCGACGTTGGTGCGCAGGTCCTTGATGCGGGACTGGTCCAGCACGTAGGAGCGGATCTGGTGGCCCCAGCCGACGTCGGTCTTGGAGTCTTCCAGCTTCTGCTGCTCGCTCATGCGCTTGCGCAGTTCGAGTTCGAACAGCTTCGCCTTCAGCATGTCCATCGCCTCGGCCTTGTTGCGGTGCTGCGAGCGGTCGTTCTGGCACTGCACCACAATGCCGGACGGCGCGTGCGTCAGGCGCACCGCGGAGTCGGTCTTGTTGATGTGCTGGCCGCCGGCGCCGGATGCGCGGTAGGTGTCGATGCGGATGTCGGCCGGGTTCAGTTCGATCTCGATCGAATCGTCCACTTCCGGATACACGAACACGCTCGAGAACGAGGTGTGGCGGCCGTTGGCCGAGTCGAACGGCGACTTGCGGACCAGGCGGTGCACGCCGGTCTCGGTGCGCAGGTAGCCGTAGGCGTATTCGCCCTCGACCTTCAGCGTGGCGGTCTTGATGCCCGCGACCTCGCCGTCGGACTGTTCCAGCACCTCGACCTTGAAGCCCTTGCGTTCGCAGTAGCGCAGGTACTGGCGCAGCAGCATGGATGCCCAGTCCTGGGCTTCGGTGCCGCCGGCGCCTGCCTGGATGTCGACGAAGCAGTTGTTCGGGTCCATCGGGTTGGAGAACATGCGGCGGAACTCCATGTCCTCGATGATCTTCCTGAACTCGTCCGAGTCGGCGTAGATCGCCTCCAGGGTATCGTCGTCCTGCTCTTCCTTCGCCATGTCGAACAGGTCGCGCGCGTCGCGCAGGTCGGCGCCGACCTTCTCCAGCGTGTGGACCACGCCTTCGAGCATTTTCTTTTCCTTGCCGAGTTCCTGCGCGTGCTTGGGGTTGTCCCACACGGCCGGGTCTTCGAGTTCCTGGCTTACCTGTTCGAGTTTCTCCGACTTCTTATCGAAGTCAAAGATACCTCCGAAGTTCGGCTTCCCGACCGGTCAGGTCGGACAGCAGGTTGGAGAGGGCGTTGATGCGTTCAGCTTCCATGGTCGTGGCGTCTAGTTATCTGGTTGAATCGAACCCTAGATTATACCCCAGCACCGGTCTTGCCTGCTCCTTGCGGGCCGCTTATGATGCAAGCCACTTTCCAGTAAGGGCTCTCCCATGCGTTATCGAATCGTCAGCGCCGCCGTCGCGTCCCTGTTTGCCACCGTGCCTGCCTGCGCAGTGCAGCCGGGCGCCACCGCCACCCTGGCGCTGCTGGAAACCAGCGACCTGCACGCGAACGTGCTTAGTTATGATTATTTCAAGCTGGCTGCCGACCCCTCGTTCGGGCTGGAGCGCACCGCCACGCTGATCGCCCAGGCACGCAAGGAGTTCGCCAACACGCTCCTGCTGGACAACGGCGACACCATCCAGGGCACCGCGCTGGCGGACTACCAGGCGCTGGTCAAGCCGGTGAAGTGCGGCGAGACCATCGCCATCTACAAGGCGCTGAACAAGCTGGGCGTGGAAGGCAGCGGCATCGGCAACCACGAGTTCAACTACGGCCTCGACTACCTGGGACAGGTCACGGGCCGCCAGTTCGACGTTGCCGGCGTCAGGAAGCCGGCCAAACCGTGCGCCGGCCCGGCGTTCCCGCAGGTGCTGGCCAACGTGTACAGCGCCCGGACGAAAAAACCGCTGTTCGCGCCGTATCACATCATCCACAAGAAGGTGTCCGCGCGGGACGCCAACGGCAAGCCGGTGACGGCGACGGTCAAGGTGGGCATCATCGGCTTTGCGCCGCCGATGATCATGTCGTGGGACAAGCGCCACCTCGAGGGCAAGGTCTATACGGAAGGGCTGCGCGAGACCGCGCTGCGCTACGTGCCGGAGATGCGCCGCAAGGGCGCCGACCTGGTGGTAGCCATCTCGCACGCGGGACTGGACAACAGCGACTATTCGCCGAAGATGGAAAACGGTAACTGGCACCTGGCGCAAGTGCCGGGCGCGAAGATCGACGCGATGCTGATCGGGCACTCGCACCAGGTGTTCCCGAATCCTGCCAGCACGGTCCCGCAGTTCAACCTGCCGGGCGTGGACAAGGTCAGGGGCACGGTGCACGGCGTGCCGACCGTGATGCCCAGCCTGTGGGGCAAGCACCTCGGCGTGATTGCGCTGCACCTCAGGCATGACGGCAAGGCATGGCGCGTCGAGCAGGACAAGACGCGCGTGGAGGCGCGGGCCGCGCAAGGGCAGGCACCGGACGAGCAGATCGCCCGTCTCATCGAGCGGGAGCACGAGGCGACCATCGATTACGTCAAAACGCCGGTGGGCTCGTCCGGCTACCGCATGTCGACCTTCTTTGCCGATGTGGGCGACACGTCCGCGATCTCGGTAGTGAACCTGGCCCAGGCGGACTATGTGGCGGCGTATGTCGCGGCCAACCTGCCGCAGCACGCGGGCTTGCCGGTGCTGGCGATGTCGGCGCCGTTCAAGACCGGCGCGGCCGGCGTCACCGACTACACCGACGTCAAGGCAGGGCCGCTGGCGCTGAATAACGCGGCGGACCTGTACCTGTATCCGAATTCGCTATACGCGGTGAAAGTGGATGGCGTGGGCCTCAAGGCATGGCTGGAAAAGTCGGCCGAGCGCTTCAACCGCATCGATCCGGCCCGGACCGAGGCGCAGGAGCTGATCAATTCCGGCTTCCCCGGCTATAACTTCGACATGCTCACGTCGAAGGACGTGGCGTACGAAATCGATGTCACGCAGCCGGCCGGCGCGCGCATCGCCAAGCTGCGCTACAAGGGCGCACCGGTGGAGGCGGGCCAGGAATTCATCGTCGCGACCAACAACTACCGCGCAAGCGGCGGCGGCAGCTTCCCCGGGCTGGACGGCAGCAAAACGCTGCTGGCTTCGCCCGACACCAACCGCGACGTGCTGATCGCCTACCTGAAGAAGGTCAGGTCGCTGCCGCGCGAGCGCATGGCGCAGGAGCGCAGCTGGTCGTTTGCCAAAGTGAAGACGGCGGGGCCGGTGGTGTTCCGGTCGGCGCCGGGTGTGCTGGAGGTGGCGCGGGACGCCGGGCTGGGTAATGTGTCGCTGCTGAAGGAAGACGACGGGTCGGGGAAGGGCTACTCGGTCTACGCGCTTGACCTGGCGCGCTGACGCTGCCGGGCCTTATCGGCCCAGTATGGGTCCCCGCGAGCGCGGGGACGATGGGGTCAGGCCAGGGCTTCCCTGGCGGCCTCCTCGGGTGTGAGGCCGTTGTAGAACTGGTCCGTGAACCACTCGATCTGCTCTTCGATGTGTTCCTGCGCCTGTTCGACGGTCGCGCCGCCGGCAACGAGGAATCCTTCCACCTCGATGCACCAGTGGATGAGCGCTAGCGTCTCTTCGTCGAGTCCTTCTTTCTTCTTGGCCATGGGGTAAGCCCTTTCGCGTGCTGCGTTTAGTGGAGCCGGTTCTTTTGTGGTTGAACCAGCACGAAGGGGCTGACGACGGAGGTCCACAGCTCGGAATTGGATACGGCCCAGGTCTGGGCCTGTTCGTCGGAGACCTTGGCGACCTTGCCCTCGGCCATCCAGCGCTGGATGCTTTCCTTGTCGTCGTGCGAGATGCGCACCGCGACTTCGATCAGGTCCAGCTCTTCGCTGACGTACACCACGTTACCTTGCGCGAAATGGCGCTCCAGCTCGACCCACGGAATGCGCGCGGTTTCGCTGTTGATCTTGTCATGCAGTTCGACGTCTTTTTCCGGCTTCAGCTTCATTGACTACTCTGTTTCTACGATAGGTTGGGGTGAACCCGCCCATGTTAACCGATACGCCTGGCCTTTGCGAACATTGCCGACCAGGGCAGGGCGGAAGCAAGCCAGGCAATTGCCGTTCTTGCGCCGCACGCTCGGGTAAAGGATACCCATCGATCCTTTCTCCAGCAGCTCCTGGCCCAGCGCCTGTGATTCGATGTAGCTGTCCGGCTTGAGGTACCGGGCGCCGCCGCGCACGCCGCGCAGGTCGTGGAACGTGCTGTTGAAGTCGGCCAGCATCGCCTGGTAGCTGACGCTGTCGTCGAAACGGTTGATTTCCTGGTACTCGACGGTCTTGTGGAAGATGATTTCGGCCAGCGCGGTCTCGCTTTCGAACGCGCAGTACCACGCGCCACGCTCGCTCTGGTTGAAGCGGCTTCCGTCCGGCCGGGTATAGGTGAACGCGGCGTTGATCATGCGGAAATTCGGGACGCCAAACACCAGTTCCTCGACACCGATGCCGGGTAGCGCGCCGGTCTCGCCGCGCCGTCGATTGCTGGTCGCATTGTCGAGGTCAAACAGGTCGCGCAGATCGGCCTCTGTTTCAGCGAGCGGCGACAGTACGGAGTCCTCGCGCTCGGCAAATCGGGACGGAATCAGGCGAATGGTGTCGAACTGGCGCAAGGCGGTAAGCTTCAGCACCAATTCACAGGCCCCCACGCCGGGCGTCGAGCAGGGAGCGCACCGTCTGCATCGCCAGCAGTCCGCCCGCCATCATGTAGTGCAGCGGAGTGCGCCCCGAGAAAATGCTGTTGGAGTTGGCGAGCGACACCCACTCGTCCGCCAGTTTGTCGCCATACTGGATGTGCAGGGACTTGTAGATGCCGATGAGGTAGGAGATGCGCGTAATGCGGTCCACTTCCAGCACGCGGTCGGGGTTCTTCTTCCACTCGTAATACGTGCTCGAAGAGACACCTCCGAGCAGCTCACGCGCGTCCTCGTCGCGCAGGTGCCAGGCCTGCATCAGACGAAAGAAGCCTTTCAGCGCGGAGGCGGACAGTCGCTCCCGCTCCGCGCGCGAAGTCAGGTCGACCAGCGAGTCCGGCTGGAAGCGGCTCCGTGGATAGGCTTGGGCAAGGTTCATGGCGCGATCTCTCCTCTAATGGAGTATTTATACTCCGATTTCGAAAGGTGGGCAAGCGCGGCGCGGCATGGCAGAATTGCAGACTGACAATACTTCGGAGGAGTAGATCATGTTCAGTCGCCTGGCAGTATTCCTGTTCACCGTCCTCGTCGCTGGCGCCGCCATGGCTTCCACCATCGACGAGCTGAAGAAGCAGGTCGCCGACACCGAGCGCGCGTTCGCCGCGACCATGAAGGCGCGCGACCACGCGGCGTTCGTCGGTTTCCTCTCGGAGGAGGCGATCTTCTTTGACGGGAAGCAGTCGCTGGTCGGGAAGGAGACCGTGTCGTCCAAATGGAAGCCGTACTACGACGGCAAGGACGCGCCGTTCTCGTGGGAGCCCGACACGGTGGAAGTGCTGGCATCGGGCAACCTGGCGCTGAGCAGCGGGCCGGTGTATGACGCAGCGGGAAAGCAGATCGCCCGCTTCAATTCGATCTGGAGGCTGGTCGCGCCGGGGAAGTGGAAGATCGTGTTCGACAAGGGCGAGCCGTTCTGCGGACCGCGCAAGTAAACCGATGGTGCGAGGGGACTGTCCCTGCGGGACTGTCCCCGGCCTTTATTTTGTTGAGCGACTACGGTACGAAAGTCGGGGGACAGTCCCGGAGGGACAGTCCCCGGAATCAGGCCGGTTCGGCGTGCTCGACGAGCAGCTGGACCTTGGTGACGCCGTTGTATTCGTTGGCATCGAGCCTGAACGCGACCCGCGCCCGCTCGCCGACTGCCGCGGTATTGCCGAACCAGATGGCGTCGTAGCGCGCGCCGTTTCGCTCCAGCAGCAGCTTGAGGTGGCGCTCCTTGAGGATGCGCTGGCTCACCACCCGGAACTCGTCGCAGAACACCGGCGGCGCGAATCCCTGTCCCCATACCTGCCCATCCATCAGTTCGATGAACTCGGTGGTGTAGTAGCCATCCTCCAGCGGCCCGTCGGTCTCGATCACGCGTTCGAGCTGCAGTTCGCTCAGCCACGAGCGGCCCACTTCCTCGAAGGCTGCCGAGAACGCGTCGAACGCTTCTGCGCGCAGCGTCAGGCCCGCCGCCATCGCGTGGCCGCCGAAGCGCTCGATCAGGCTAGGCGCTCGCTTGGACACCAGGTCCAGCGCATCGCGCAGGTGGAAGCCCGGGATCGAGCGGCCCGACCCCTTGATCATGCCGTCGCCGCCGGGCGCGAACGTAATGGTCGGACGGAAGAATTTCTCCTTCAGGCGCGAGGCAACGATGCCAATCACGCCCTGGTGCCAGGTGTTGTCGAACACGGTGATGGTGCTGCGGTTGGCCGGCTCGAAGCGGTCCAGGTGAACCAGCGCGGCGTCCTGCATCTCCGCTTCGATCTCGCGGCGCTTCAGGTTGATCTCGTTGAGCTGCTGCGCGATGGCCCAGGCGCGGCCCTCGTCGTCGGTGACCAGGCATTCGATCCCGAGGCTCATGTCCTCCAGGCGGCCCGCCGCGTTCAGGCGCGGACCGAGCGCGAAGCCCAGGTCGAACGGCGAGGCGGTGCGCGCCTGCCGGCCGGCGACGCGGAACAGCGCGGCCACGCCCGCGTGCATGCGGCCCGCGCGCATGCGCTTGATGCCCTGCGCGACCAGGATGCGGTTGTTCGAGTCCAGCTTGACCACGTCCGCGACAGTTCCGAGCGCCACCAGGTCGAGCAGTGAATCGAGCTTGGGCTGGGTCTGGGCGTCGAACACGCCGCGGCGGCGCAGCTCCGCGCGCAGCGCCAGCAACACGTAGAACACGACGCCCACGCCGGCTAGGTGCTTGCTGGGGAAGCCGCAGGCCGGCTGGTTCGGATTGACGATGACGCGCGCGTCCGGCAGCGCGTCGCCCGGCAGGTGGTGGTCCGTGATGACCACTTCGATGCCGCGGCGCCTGGCTTCTTCCACGCCCTCGATGCTGGCGATGCCGTTGTCGACGGTGATGATGATATCCGGCTGCTTCTCACGCGCGGTCAGCGCCACGATCTCCGGCGTCAGGCCATAGCCGTACTCGAAGCGGTTCGGGACGATGTAGTCCACGATGGCGCCCATGGCCGCCAGGCCGCGCAGCGCGGTGGCGCAGGCGGTGGCCCCGTCGCAGTCGTAGTCGGCCACGATCACCATGCGCTTGTTGGCTGCGATCGCGTCGGCCAGGAATTCGGCGGCCTTGTCGATGTGGAGCAGCCCGGCGGGCGCGATCAGCGACGCCAGCTCGCTCGACAGCTCGCGCGGGTCGGCCAGGCCGCGCGCGGCGTACAGGCGCGCAAGCACCGGGTGCACGCCGCCCTGGCGCAGGAGCTCGGTGGTGCGGAATGGGCTGGGTCGGGTCGTGATGCGGGTCATTTCAACAATCTGTCGAGGGTGGCGCGGCGCCAGAATTTGCGCTGCGCGAAGCGGGTGGTGATGGTTTCCAGGAGCTGGTCGCGGCCCGAAAGGACCAGCGTGATGCGTGACAGTCCGCCGGAGCGCAATGCGGCCAGCGTCGGGGCGAACCAGTCGCGTTCCAGTTCTTCCATGGCGATGATCCAGGCCGACCAGTCGCCCGCGATGGCGGCGGCGCTCAGGTGGTCGCAATAGACGATGGCATCGGCGGGACAGTCGCCGGCGGAGTCCACCTTGCCGCCGCCGGTGCCGGCCGACAGGGCATCGAGCCATGGCTGCGCAGCGCAGGCATGCACGGGCACGACGCCAACGGCGTCACCGCCGCCGCCCCAGGGCCAGAACGCATTGACGGGAGTTTGGCCTGCCGCTTCGCGCGCGGCGTTGGCCGGATGGTCGTGCCACAGCATCTGGATTTCGTTCTGCAGCTTGCGAAAGCGTTTCGCCGCTTCCCCGGCGGGCATGAAGAACGAGATGTCCAGGCCAGCGGCGGCATCCGGCGAGGCGGTATCGAGGCCGCGCCAGTCGTCCGCGCGCAGGAACCAGGTGGCCGCGTCGCCGTAAGCGAGCGTGAGTCCCGATTCTTCGAAGTACGGCCGGGCCGTCTCGAACAGGGCGCGCGAGTGCTCTTCGGACAACGCCAGCTTGCGCACATCGTTCAGCAGCAGGTGGCTGCGGGCGATCTCGATGTGGGCCGGGTGCACGATGAACCAGAGGCCGTCGGCGGGGTCCAGTCCATAGCCGTGCATGGCGGCGTGGGCGAACGATGGCGCCTCCCCGCCGGAGCCGAGCACTCGGGACAACCATAATTCATGCGGCAGCTGGCGGACGGTGCCCGGTCCGGGCGTGGCTTGCTCGCTTGCCGTCCTGGAAAGCAGCCCGGCCAACGCGGGCGCCTTGAGGTGGCGGGCCAGGTCGGGCGCGATTTCTTTGGGAGGCAGGGAGAAGGGCAGGACAAGCGTTGTGTGACTCATCGCGCCATTGTAGCCGCGTGCGCAATGGAAAGATATTGCTGGGAAGCCTCAAGGGCAGCCCCGGACGCCCCGAAAAACGAACATTATTATTTCGGCAAGTTGGCGGAATCCGCCATAAATGGGGCGATTCCGCCAAAAACCGTCAGAACCAGGTTATTTCGGCAAGTTGGCGGAATCGGCCATAAAAGGGGCGATTCCGCCAAAAAACCGCCATCGCTAGGAGTTGGGAAGCTGGTCTTCCGACCCGGCGCCGGCGTCCAGCGTGACATCGCCGTAGGTCAGGCCGATCGACTCGGCGTACCAGGTCTCCACCATCGCCAGGTGCTCGCGCTCGCTGTCGAGGGCGTCGCTGAACTGGACGACCAGGTCGTCAAGGTCCTGCGCGTCCGCCAGGGCGATCAGGGTCTCCCAGCCCGCACGGTCGGACAGCTCCGCCGTCAGGATCGCGTGCAGGCACTGCGCCAGCGTGGTGCGCGGATCGTTCAATACCTGCACCAGGCCCATTGCCTCCATGCCCGCCAGGTCGGCGCTCGGCGTGACGGCGGTCGGGTCGGCGCCCAGCGTCTCCATCGCGTCGGCCACCAGCGCCATGTGGCGCGCCTCGTCGCCCCGGATGCGGCGCACGTCTTCCAGGGTCATGCTGATCGTGTCGTCGAGCAGAACTTCGCACTTGTTGATCAACGCGTCGTACAGGCGCGTGCCGGTGCGTTCGAAGGCGAGCCGTTCGCCCAGCTTGTCGACCAGCAGCTGCGGGCGCTCACCCTTGAGCAGGGTTGCGCCGGTGGAGACCGCCCCGCGCAGCGTGCCAGGCAGCGGCACGGAACCCAGTGCATCCGCTTCCGCGATGTAGGGACCGCGCGCGGCCGCCAGAGCGGCGTCGCCCGGGATTTCGGCCACGTCCGGCACCATGTCCTGCATTTTCCGGGCGTCGGCCGGCGACATCTGGATGCCGGTCCGGTTCATGCCCATGCGTTCCTTTTCCATTGCCGCCTCCTTAGTGCGTGACCGCGATCTTGCGGTTCAGTTCAGTCCCCGGACGCCAGATGTAGCCGGCTGCCACCTGTTCGGATGGCGATCCTTCGGAGTTCATGTGATTGCGGTAGGCGACCGAGCTCATGCCCTCGTTGGCCTGGTTGACGATTTCGGTGCCGTTGGCGCGCAGGTTGGCCTCGGCCAGCAGGGTCTGGCGCACGAATTCGCGGTGGCTCTTGAATTCGATCGGCTGCGGCAGGTCGGACGTCACGATTTCGGCCGGATCGCGCTTCTCGTATTTCTCCAGCATTTCGCAGGCCAGGTTGAAGTGGCCCAGCTCGTAGTCGAGGAAGCGTTCCCAGATCGCCTTGACCTGGGTGTTGGTTTCCTGCTCCAGGCAGTTATGGTAGTTGTAGACCTCGTTTGCTTCGTGCAGCACCCATTGCTCCAGCCACGATTCGGACGGGTCGAGCAGCGAGGAATACTGGGTCACGTGCTGCTCTTCGATCGATGCGATCTCGGCATACAGCTGGCGCGCCATGGGGTCGGAGAACAGCGGCCCGATATTCATATAGTAGTCGTGCGTCTGGTATTCGGCGGCCACCAGCGTGATCGCGTGCAGCTTGGTCAGGAACTGGGCACGGCCGGCGTCGTAGTGGCGGCGCAGGTCGTCCTCGGGCGCCCGGTGCTCGACCGCGGTAGGCCGGCCGGGCAGGATGTCGGTGTAGCTCTGCAGGATGTTGTTGGCGTCCTTGCCCTCCAGCCGGTCGAGCAGCGCGGCGTAGCGGTACATGTGGTCGAAATCCTCCAGCAGGCCGAACCGGTACACCTGGGCCAGGTAGGGATCGGGCTCATGCTGTGCGACCGAGGCGGTCAGCTCGATCGCCACCTGCTCGTAGCCGATCGTGGTTTCCAGCGGGGAATGGTCGGCGCCGAGCAGCCAGTTGATCATGGTGGCCTGGTGTTGCTCGGCACGCCGCACCCGGGCCAGCGGCAGGCGCAGCTCCGCATTGAAGCGCGCCGCCATGTGGCCGAAGCGCAGGGCCTCGTTCTCGACGCCGTTCATGAGGATGATGCGAACGCGGGTGAATGCATCGTCATCGAGCTTGCTGATGGGCTTTTGCACCAGTTCCCGCCAGGTAAAGCGCTGCTGGTCGATCTCGCATCCTCGTGTGTTGAGTAATGACAGTGCCATTTTGTGTCTCCTTTTCCAGGCGAGGAAAAATGGTACGGCCCGCAAAAAGCCGGTGGCGCTAGTTTGCCCGCCGGGTATTGTGTGTCGTGCACTGTTGCAAAACCTGACAGAAAACGATGTTGTATGGCACACTGCGCGTCTCTTACAACGCTGTCGATATCTATGGGAATTGCCAACAAGCTGCCTTATGAATGGCTGGTCGGGCTGCGCTACACGCGCGCCGGCAAGCGGGGCAGGCGACAGCGCTTCATTTCATTCATCTCCTTCATTTCTGTCGCCGGGATCGGCCTGGGCGTGGCAGCACTGATCGTTGTGCTGTCCGTGATGAACGGATTCCAGAAGGAAGTGGCCGGACGCATGCTGGGCATCCTGGCGCACGTCGAAGTATTCGACAGCAGCGGCGCGATGCCGGGCTGGCGTGGCGCCGCACGCGAGGCGCTGGCCAATCCGCAGGTGAGGGCGGTGGCGCCATTCGTCGAAGCGCAAGGCATGTTGCTGCGCGACGATACGATGCGCCCGGCCGCCATCCGCGGGATTGCCCCCGCCGAGGAGGTGCAGGTGTCGGCAGTGGCGGCGCAGGTCAAGGCTGGCCGGCTCGATGCGCTGCAGCCCGGCTCGATGAAGGTGGCGCTGGGCCGGGAGCTGGCGCGCTCGCTCGGCGTCGACCTGGGCGACACCGTCGGCATTGCCGTCGCGCAGGGCGAGGCCTTGCAGGAAGGCGCGATGCCGCGCGTGCGCCCGTTCCAGGTGGCCGCGATCTTCCAGGCCGGCCACTTCGAGTACGACTCGGCGCTCGCCTTCGTGAATATCGAGGACGCCCAGATGCTGGCCGGGCTGCCCGCCCCATCCGGACTGCGGCTCAAGCTGGCCGATCCGATGAATGCGCTGCCGGTGGCGCGCGAGCTGGCGCAGACGATGTCCGGCGATATCTGGCTGCGCCCATGGACCGCGCTCAACGCGACCTGGTTCGCCGCAGTCGCGTCGCAAAAGCGCATGATGTTCATCATCCTCGGCCTGATCATCGCCGTGGCCGCGTTCAACCTGGTGTCCACGCTGGTGATGACGGTGACGGACAAGCGCGCCGACATCGCCATCATGCGCACCCTGGGCGCTTCGCCGCGCTCGGTCATGAAGATATTCATCGTGCAGGGTACGCTGACCGGCGCCATGGGCGCATTGGCGGGCGTGGCGATGGGCGTGCTGCTGGCGCTGAACCTGGACGTGGTGGTGCCCGCCATCGAAAGCATGCTGGGCGCGCAGATCCTCAATCCGGAGATCTATTTCATCAGCACCGTGCCGTCCGACCTGCACTGGGACGATGTGGCCTCGATTACTGCCGTCTCGGTCGCGCTGGCGTTCGTGTCCACGCTGTACCCGAGCTGGTCGGCCGCGCGCGTGAACCCGGCGGAAGGGCTGCGCTATGAATAAGCCGTTCGAATGGGTCGTGGGGATGCGCTACACCCGCTCGGGCAAGCGCGCGGGCCGCAACAGCTTCATCTCCTTCATTTCGCTGATCTCGCTGTCCGGCATCGCGCTTGGCGTGGGCGCGGTGATCGTGGTCCTGTCGATCATGAACGGCTTCCGCAAGGATGTCACCGACCGCATGCTGTCGGTGCTGGCGCACGTGGAGGTGATCAACCAGGCCGGCGCGCTCGAGAACTGGCAGGACGCTTCGGCGACCGCGCTGCGCCATCCCGAAGTCGTCGGCGCGGCGCCGTATGTGCAAAGCCAGGCGATGCTGGTGCGCGACAAGTCGATGCGCCCGGCGGTGGTGCGCGGCATCCTGCCGGCCGAGGAGGGCAAGGTGTCCGACGTGGCGCGCCAGGTGCGGCGTGGCAGCATGGCCGACCTGCGCCCGGGCGAATTCAATATCGTGCTGGGATACGCGCTGGCACAGGCGCTGGACGCCGACATCGGCACGCGCGTCACGCTGGCGCTGCCGCAGGGGCAGGTCACGCCGGCCGGGGTGTTGCCGCGCATGCGCAGCTTCCGCGTGGTCGGTATCCTGGAATCGGGCCATCCGGAGTTCGACGCCGCCTTCGCCTTCGTGCACCTGGATGACGCGCGCCGCATGGAGCGCCTGGCCGGACCGTCCGGGCTGCGCCTGCGGCTGGAAGACATGCGCCGTGCGCCGGAAGTGGCGGAGCAGTTGCGCAAGCTGTTCCCGGGCGACGTGGAAGTGCGCGACTGGCCCAAGCTGAACGCCAACTGGTTCGCCGCCGTCCAGATCGAAAAAAAGATGATGTTCGTGGTGCTGGCGCTGATCGTCACCGTCGCCGCGTTTAACCTGGTCTCGTCGCTGGTCATGACCGTCACCGACAAGCAGGCCGACATTGCGATCCTGCGCACGCTGGGAGCTTCGCCGCGGTCGATCATGAAGATATTCATGGTCCAGGGCGCGCTGGTCGGGCTGTCCGGCACCGCGATCGGCATCGCGGGCGGCGTCGCGGTCGCACTCAACATCGACGTGATCGTTCCCTTTATCGAAAACCTCCTGGGAGTCCAATTCTTGGCCAAGGATATCTACCTCAACACCACCATCCCGTCCGACCTGCGCTGGGCGGACGTGTGGACGATCGGCGCGATGACCGTCGCGCTGGCGTTCGCCGCGACGCTCTACCCGAGCTGGTCGGCCTCGCGCGTGAAACCGGCGGAGGCGCTGCGCTATGAATGAGACGAACGCGCCCGTGCTGGCCTGCCGCGGCCTTGGCAAGACCTTCACCCAGGGCCAGTACGCGGTCGAGGTGCTGCGCAACATCGACTTTGCGGTCTACCGCGGCGAGCGCGTGGCCATCCTGGGCGCATCCGGCTCCGGCAAGTCCACGCTGCTGCACCTGCTGGGCGGCCTCGACGTGCCCACCACCGGCAGCGTCACGCTGATGGGCGAGGACCTGGCGCAGATGTCGGAGACGCGCCGCGGCGACGCGCGCAACAAGCTGCTCGGGTTCGTGTACCAGTTCCACCACCTGCTGCCCGAGTTTTCCGCGCTGGAGAACGTGGCGATGCCGCTGCTGATCCGCCGCGAGCCGCGCAAGCTGGCGCTGGAGCGGGCCCAGGCCATGCTGGAGCGGGTCGGGCTGGGCAAGCGCACCAGCCATGTGCCGGGCGAGCTGTCCGGCGGCGAACGGCAGCGCGTGGCGCTGGCGCGCGCGCTGGTTACGCAACCTGCCTGCGTGCTGGCCGACGAGCCGACCGGGAACCTCGACCACGCCACCGCCACCTCGGTGTTCGAACTGATGCTGGAGCTGTCGCAGACGCTCGGCACCGCGTTCGTGATCGTCACGCACGACCAGGACCTGGCGCGGCGCTGCGACCGTACCCTGCGCATGGGCGACAACGGCCTGCAGCCGGCCTAGCCATGTGGATCGACACCCACTGCCACCTCGACGCGCACGAATTCGGCGGCGAATCGGTGGCGGTGGCGCAGCGCGCGCAGGCGGCCGGGGTGTCGATGATCGTCATTCCGGCAGTCGAACGGGCCAATTTCGATGCCGTGCGTGCGCTGGCGCATGCGGTCCCGAACGCCTGCTACACGCTGGGCATCCATCCGATCTACGTTCCGCAGGCCGCCGACGAGGACCTGGCGGCGCTGCGGCTCGCGGTCGAAGCTGCGCTGGGCGATCCGCGCTTCGTCGGTGTCGGCGAGATCGGACTGGATTTCTTCATCCCCATGCTGTGCGAGCCTGCGATGCGCGAGAAGCAGGAGCGCTTCTTTCGCGAGCAGCTGCGCATCGCGCGCGAGTTTGGCCTGCCGGTGCTGATGCATGTGCGGCGATCGCAGGACATGGTGCTCAAGCACCTGCGGCAGGTGCGCCCGCCCGGCGGCATCGCGCATGCCTTCAACGGCAGCTTCCAGCAGGCACACACCTATCTCGACCTCGGTTTCAGGCTCGGCTTCGGCGGCGCGATGACTTTTACCCGCGCGCTGCAGATCCGCCGCCTGGCGGCCGATCTGCCGCTCGACGCCATCGTGCTGGAAACCGATGCGCCCGATATCGCTCCCGCCTGGGTCCACCCGGCGCGCAACAGCCCGGAGCAGCTGCCTGCGGTCGGCGCCGTCCTGGCCGAACTGCGGGGAACCAGCAGCGGCGACATCGCACTTGCCACGAGCGCGAACGCCCACGCCGCGTTGCCTCGCCTCGCCGCAACACCCTTCCTCTAAGCAGCTCTTGATTCTAAGAATATTTCTATCGTGCCAATGAGCGCGATAGGAAATGTTGTGGGTATGAAATTGAACGTGGTGAATATAATTCCCTCACGAACGTTGCATTAGTCTAGTTCTGCTGGAGCGCAACGTTCATCTGACCGGTTCTCCCGGCGCGCTGCCGCGCGCCTGCCCTGGTGCCCCGCGCGCCAGGGCTTCTTCTTTCTGCGCCGCCTTGCGTCGCCGCAAACCGCACATCTAGCCTTCAGGCAACGTCTTAGCTCAAACCTTCACGGAGTGCCTATGCGCAGCGCCATCCTGGCCTTCGCCTGCGGTATCGCGGCCCTGCAGTCGTGCGCCAGCCTGCCGGCGCCGGCCTTGCTCGCCGCCTGCGCTGGCGCGGGCCTGCTGTGCGCGTTGTTCGTGCGGGAACGATGGCGCGGCATCGGCGCGGGTGCCGCGTTCGGTTTTTGCTGGGCGGCGCTGCTGGCGCATGCGGCGATGTCCGGTCAACTCGATCCGGCCGATGAAGGGCGCGACATGACCGTCGCCGGCGTGGTGGACAGCCTGCCGTACGAGTTCGATGGCGGCGTGCGCTTCTTCCTGCGGGTCGAGGACGACAGCGGCAAGCTCCCCGCGCGCGTGTCGCTGGCCTGGTATGGCGATCGGGATGGCGGGCCCGGCACGGCCCTGGTCCCAGGCCAGCGCTGGCAGCTGCGCGTGCGGCTGCAACGGCCGCACGGCAACGCCAACCCGCACGGCTTCGATTACGAAGCCTGGCTGCTCGAGCAGGGCGTCGGCGCCACGGGCTACGTCCGGGTGTCGCGCGACAACCGGCGCCTGGACGGCTTCGTGCCCAGCCTGGCGAACGCGGTCGGCCGCGCGCGCTGGCTGCTGCGCGAACGCATCCGCGCAGCACTGCCCGGCAAGGCCTACGCGGGTGTCGTCGTGGCGCTGGTGGTAGGCGACCAGCGCGCGATCGAACAGGCCGACTGGACGGTGTTCAACCGCACCGGGATCGGCCACCTGGTGTCCATCTCGGGCCTGCACATCACCATGGTCGCCGGGCTGGCGGCGTTTGCCGCCTCCTGGCTGTGGCGGCGCTCGTTCTTCACTGGCGCGCGCCTGCCGCTGGTGCTGCCTGCGCAGAAGGTGGCCGCGCTGGCGGGCGTGCTGACCGCGCTGGCCTATGTGCTGCTCGCGGGATTCGGCATTCCCGCCCAGCGGACGCTCTACATGATGGCGGTGGTGGCGGCAGCGGTATGGGCGGGCCGCATGGCGTCGATGTCGCAGGTGCTGGCGGCCGCCCTGGGCGTGGTGCTGCTGCTCGACCCCTGGGCGGTGCTGGCGGCGGGCTTCTGGCTGTCGTTCGGCGCCGTCGCCGCGATCCTGCACGCCACCTCGGGACGGGACGGCGCCCGGGCCACGCCCGGAGCGTGGAGCGCGCTGCGGCTGGCGGCACGCACCCAGTACGCCGTCACGCTCGGGCTGGTGCCGCTTACCATGCTGCTGTTTTCTCAGGTGTCGCTGGTCGGTCCCATCGCCAACGCGGTCGCGATCCCGCTCATCAGCCTGGCCGCCACTCCGCTGGCACTGGCCGGCAGCATCGCGCCGCCCGTGCTGTCCGGCTGGCTGCTGGGCGCGTCGCACGGCTGCATCGAGATGCTGGCGCAGTTGCTCACCGTGCTGTCGCGCCAGCCCTTCGCCGTGTGGAGTGCCCCGGCGCCCGGCCCGTTTGTGTTCGCCTGCGCCGTGATCGGGACGGCATGGCTGCTGGCGCCGCGTGGCTGGCCGCTGCGCTGGCTTGGCGCGGCTGCCTGCCTGCCGCTGCTGGCAGCCGCGCCCATCCGGCCGGCCCCGGGGCAGGTGGAAGTGACGGCGTTCGACGTGGGGCAGGGGATGGCGCTGCTGGTCGAAACGCGCCATCACCGGCTGCTCTACGACACCGGGCCTGCTTACGGTCCCGGCTCCGATGCCGGCCAGCGCGTGCTGCTGCCTTACCTGAAAGGGCGCGGCATCGCCCGGCTCGATGGCGTCGTGGTCTCGCACAGCGATACCGACCATGTGGGCGGCGCACTGTCCGTCCTGGACGGGGTGGACACCGGCTGGCTGCTGTCCTCGCTCCCGCCCGGCCATCCGGCCGTCCGCGCGGCGCGGAAGCACGTGCGCTGCGCGGCCGGACAGCGCTGGACCTGGGACGGCGTGGTGTTCACGGTGCTGCATCCGTCCGGTTCCGATTACGGGCGCAACGAGGTCAAGCCGAATGCCCTCAGCTGCGTGCTGCGCATCTCGAGCGGCGAAGACGACCTGCTGCTGGCCGGCGACATCGAGGCGGCGCAGGAAGCGGCGCTGGTGGCATCGGGCGCCCGGATCGACGCCGAAGTGCTGCTGGCGCCGCACCACGGGAGCGGCACATCTTCCACCATCCCGTTCCTGCGCGCGGTCGGGCCGAGGCTGGCGCTCTTCCAGGTGGGGCATCGCAACCGCTACCGCCATCCGAAGGCCGAGGTCTACGAGCGCTACCGGCAGATGGGGATCGCACGGCTGCGCACCGATGCATCCGGCGCCCTGACGCTGCGCCTTGGCGGCGGCGTGCAGGCCAGCGAATACCGGACCACCCATGCGCGCTACTGGTATCCGAGGGCTTCCTCCACACTTGGAGGCGATGCAGGCGTTACAATCGAGCACGTTAATGACTCGCGGGTACCGACGCCAAGATGACCAAGCTTCCGCTGCACTTCGCCCATGCCAACAGCTACCCCGCCGGCACCTACAAGCAGTATTTCGACCACCTGCGCGAGCGCTTCGAGGTCGGCGCGCTGGACATGCACGGGCACGACCCGCGCTTTCCGGTCGAAGACGGCTGGCGCACGCTGTCGGCGGAGCTGATCCATGAGCTGGAAGGCTATCCCGAGCCGGTGGTGCTGGTCGGGCATTCGCTGGGCGGCATGCTGTCGATGATGGCGGCCAAGAAGCGGCCGGAGCTGGTGCGCTGCGTGGTGATGCTCGATTCGCCACTGGTGGCCGGCTGGCGCGCGCTGGCCTGGCGCCTGCTGAAGAACAGCGCCTGGGCCGACCGCTACACGCCGGCCAGGTACTCGGTCCGGCGCCGCAATGTGTGGCCCGACCGCGCCGCCGCCTTCGAGCACTTCTCGCGCAAGGACATGTTTGCAGCCTGGGCGCCCGGCGTGCTGGACGACTACCTGGAGCACGGCCTGGTGCCGCATCCCGAAGGCGTGCAGCTGCGTTTCACGCGCGAAGTCGAGACGGCCGTGTACCGCTCCCTGCCGCACCACCTCGGCAGGCTGCTGCGCGAACCGTATCCGGTGCCTATCGGTTTCATCGGCGGAACGGAGTCGGTCGAATCGCGCCAGGCCGGGCTGGATGCCACCAGGGCCCTGGTGGGCGGGAATTTCATGATCGTCGAGGGCGGGCACCTGTTCCCGATGGAGAATCCGGCCATGGCAGCCCAGGCCACCGCGGATATGGTTTCGCGCCTGCTTTTCGCGTAGAATCTTCGGCAACTTTAACCAGACGCAGGCCTTATCGATGACCATCAAGAGCGACAAATGGATCCGCCGCATGGCGCAGGAACACGGCATGATCGAGCCGTTCGAACCGGGGCAGGTGCGCAGCGTGGACGGCCGCCGCGTCATTTCGTATGGCACCTCGTCCTACGGCTACGATATCCGCTGCGCCGATGAGTTCAAGGTCTTCACCAACATCAACAGCACCATCGTCGATCCGAAGAATTTCGATTCGAATTCCTTCGTCGACGTGAAGAGCGACGTGTGCATCATCCCGCCCAACTCGTTCGCGCTGGCGCGCACCATCGAATACTTCCGCATCCCGCGCAACGTGCTGACGGTCTGCCTGGGCAAATCGACCTACGCGCGCTGCGGCATCATCGTCAATGTGACGCCGTTCGAGCCGGAGTGGGAAGGCTACGTCACGCTGGAGTTCTCCAACACCACGCCGCTGCCGGCCAAGATCTACGCGGGCGAAGGCTGCGCGCAGGTGCTGTTCTTCGAGTCCGACGAAGTGTGCGAGGTTTCGTACAAGGACCGCGGCGGGAAATACCAGGGCCAGCACGGCGTCACGCTGCCGAAGGCCTGAAGCGCGGCGCGGCGCGTGCCGCACCTGTCGCCTAGGGCGGCGTTTCGCCGTCCACCCGGAGGCCTTCGCGAATCCGGTCGTCCGGGTGTGCAACGACGAGGTCGCCCTGTGCCAGGCCTGACAGGACCTGCGTCTGCAGGCCATTGGTGACCCCCGGGCGTACCTGGCGCCTGACCGCGCGCCCCGACTCGACCACGTAGGCGGCCCATTGCCCGCTATGGCGGAACAGGGCGCTGGCCGGCACCTGCAGCACGTTAGGCGCATCCCACACGATGAAACTGGCCTCGACCCGGTAGCCGTCGCCCAGCCGCTCCCATACCGCGCGCGGCGAACGGATCGCCACGATGGTCCACACGCGCTGCTCCTCCACGCCCAGCGCGGACAGCTTGGTGAAGGCGGCCGGCTCGACACGCTTGACTTCCCCCTGCAGCGGCTGTGCGCCGCCCCAGCGTTCCAGCACCACGCGCGTGCCGGGCCGCACCCGCACCGCGTCGGCAGAGAGCAGGTCCACTTCCACTTCGAGCGAGGACGGATCGCCGATTTCGAGCAGGACCTGGCCGGCGCCGACCGGACCTTCACTCTTGCTGGGAATCCTGAGTATGCGACCGGTCACCGGAGAGCGCACCGCCAGCAGCCCGCTGCTGGAAGGCGCCGCCGCGTACATCAGGGCGGTGCGCGCGGCCGCCAGCGCGTGCTGTGCGGTGGCCGCGTTGAATTCGGCGCTGCGCATCTGGGCGGCGCTGCGCGCGGCATCGGCGGCAGCGCGGTCGAGCGCGGCGGCGCTGGCGTAGCCGGCGCTGCGCAAGCCGCGCACGCGTTCGAGTTCCTGCTTCGCCAGCGCGGCCTCGGTGCGCGCCGCCGCCAGCACCTGCGCAGTCGCGGCGGCCTGGGTGGATGCGCCGGCCACCCGGGCCAGCGCCTCGGCCCGGCTGCGCGCGTCGAGCGCCGGCGCCCGCACGGGCTCGAGTTCTACCAGCGTCGTGCCGGCCTGCACCATGCTGCCGGCGTCGAAGGGGATGCGCCGCGCATAGCCGGCGACGGGCGCGGCGATCGCATACCGGTCCACGACCCGGGTGCGTCCTTCCTGTTCCACCGTCACCTGCAGCGGCGCGCGCACCACCGCGGCGGTTTCCACCATCAGGGGACGCGGATAGAAGCCGTACAACAACACGAGCGCCAGCGCCAGCGCCACGCCGCCCACCACCAACCGCCGCCGCCATTGCAGGTCCATGTCTACTCCGCCTTCTTGAGGACCGCGAGCAGGTCGAGGCGGTCCATCCTGCGCCGCAGTGCGAGTCCGGACAGGATTGCCGAGACCAGCACCACGGCGATCGAAAATGCGTAGGTGCGCGCTTCCAGTACGACCGGCACCCGGTACAAGTCGTTCTGCATGGTGTGCGCGATGTAGTAGCACATCGCCCGTCCCAGCAGCAGGCCCACCGGCAGCGCCGCCAGGGTCAGCAGGCCCAGTTCGCCCAGCAGGATGTAGGCGATTTCCGCGCGCGTGAATCCGAGCACGCGCAGGCTGGCCAGCTCGTGGCTGCGCTCCGCCAGCGCGATGCGGGCGCTGTTGTAAATCACGCCGAAGGCGATGGTGACGGCGAACGCGGTGGCGATCGAGCTGAAATACAGCATGGTCTGCTCCATCATCCGGTTGAAGTTGCGGATCTCCTGCTCGCGCTGGGCGATGCTGGCCACGCGCGGCATGCGCGCGAGGCGCGTGTACAGGCCGGGCAGGGCGGTACGGTCCACCGCGAGATAGGCGCCCGAGATGAGCGGCCCTTCCAGCATCAGCGCGTTGAGCGCCTGCAGCTCCATGTAGGCGGCAACGCCGAAGTACTCCTTGACCACGCCGGCCACCACCACTTCGCGCACGGCCCGGCGGCCTTCCAGCAGCTCGACCACGAGACGCTCGCCGGGCCGCACGCCGAGCATGGTGGCCAGGTAGTCGGTCAGCAGCAGGCCGCGTTGCGGCAGCCGCACCGCGCGCAGTTCGCTGTCGAGCAGGCGTTGCAGATCGGTGCCGTTTTCCGTGCCGCGCAAGGCGGTACGGTAGCTGGACGCGCCGAACCGCAGCCGCACCGGCACCACCCGGTACACCTCCACCGCGCGCACGCCCGGCAGGGCGGCCAGCTCATGCCGGGCGCGGCTGGCCGACGGCTCGTTGAACAGCAGGGCCAGGTCGTCGCGCTGCGCGCGCCGGAAGTGCACATCGAGCATGTAGGTGACGGTATCGCGCTGGTACAGGCTGGTGAGGATGATGCCGCCGGCCAGCGAAATGCCCAGCACGGTCAGCAGCGAGTGCCAGCGTCCGCGCTGGATGTGGCGCAGGATCATGCGGGCCGGCTGGGACAGCAGCCGGCGCGCGCCCAGCCGCTCGATCCAGGAGACGCTGTAGCGGGCCGGCGCTTCCGGTCGCATGGCCTGCGCCGGCGGCAGCGAGGCGCTGCGCCGTACTGCCAGCGCCGCGCCGGCAGCGGCGGACGCCATGCTGATGGCGGCGGCGGCCAGCGCAAGGCCGGGCGGGAGCGTGAAGTGCAGGTAGGGGAAGTGGTAGAAGTCCTGGTACACGCCGGCCAGGCCCGCCCCCAGCCAGGTGCCCAGCGCAATGCCGATGGCAATCCCGGCGGCCGCGATGATGCCGACCAGCTTGAAGTAGTGCCAGGCGATCGCCCGGTCGTGGTAGCCGAACGCCTTGAGGCTGGCGACCTGTCCGCGCTGGGTCGCCACCAGCCGCCCGATCACCACGTGCAGAAGGAACGCCGCGACGCCAAGGAAGATCGCGGGGAACAGCGTGGCCAGTGTGCCCAGCTGGTCCAGTTCCTGGGTCAGGAAGCGGTGCGAGTGCTGGTCGCTGCGGGTGTAGGCGCCCAGCCCGCCATACGGGGCCAGCAGGCGGTCGAGCCGCGTGATCACGGCGGCGCTGTCGGCTTGCGGCGCCAGCCCGATCGCCACGTCGTTGAAGGCGCCGTGCATGTCGTAGGCCTCGCCCAGCGCGCGCCGGCCCATCCACATGACGCCGAAGCGCAGGTAGTCCGGCGTGGCGGCGCCCGGCCGCATCTGTTCGATGAATTCGGGCGACAGCGCGGTGCCGACGATGCGCAGGCGCTGCTGGCGCCCGTTCAGCAGCGCCGTCAGCTGGCTGCCCATGCCCAGCTGGTGGGCCTGCGCGAATGGCTTGCTGACCACGACCTCGTCCGGCCGGTTCGCATCGGGCAGGCGTCCGGCTGCCAGGTAGAGCGCGTTCAGGCCGGCCGCGCCGGGTTCGGGCGCGGAAACCATGAGCCCCATGACCGGTTCGCCGAAGCCGGGCACCGTCAGCCGCACCTGCGCCGCCACCCGGGTCTGGACGCTGGCCACGCCGTCGATGTCCCGGATGCGCACGGCCAGCGATTCCGGTGCCCGCTTGAGCGTGGCGAACAGGTCGGCAAAGCGGTTCTCCTGGTAATAGGCCTGCTGGGTGACGCGCAGGGCCTGGAGCGTGGACAGGAACATGATGAAGGTTCCCACGCCGCAGGCCAGCACCAGCGCGATCGCCAGCGCCTGCGTGCGCATGTGCCACAGGTCGCGCAACAGTTTGCGGTCGAGCGCCTTCACCAGCGCAGCTCCCTGGCCGACACCCTGTGCAGGTTGGGCTCGATGCTGGCGACCATGCCGTCGCGGAAGTGGATGACGCGGTCGGCCATCGCGGCAATCACCACGTTGTGCGTGATGACTGCCGTGGTGGTTCCCAGTTCGGCGCTGACCTGGGCGATCACGTCCAGCACCACCGTTCCCGTTTCGGCATCCAGCGCGCCGGTCGGCTCGTCGCACAGCAGTACGCGCGGGCGCTTGGCGATCGCGCGCGCGATCGAGACGCGCTGCTGCTCGCCGCCGGACAGCTGGGCGGGAAAGTGGTCCAGCCGGGCCGCCAGGCCGACCAGCGCGAGCGCGGCATCGGGCGCCATCGGGCGCTCGGCGATATCGGTTACCAGCGCCACGTTTTCGCGTGCCGTCAGGCTGGGAATCAGGTTGTAGAACTGGAACACGAACCCCACCATGCGCCGCCGGTACAGGGTCATGGCGGCGTCGTCCGCGAACGGCAGCGGCTGCCCGTCGAAGTCCAGCGTGCCGGCCGACGGCGTGTCCAGCCCGCCCAGGATGTTCAGGAGGGTGGACTTGCCGCTGCCCGAGGGGCCCAGCAGGACGACGAACTCGCCCTCGAACAGGTCAAGGTCGACACCGCGCAGCGCCAGCACGGGCACCTCGCCCATGCTGTAGGTCTTGGACAGCCCGCGGGCTGAATACAGCAGCCGTCGTTCCGGTTGAGTTTGCGCGTTCATGGTCGCGGCAACGTGGGGGCATGCGATCGGTGTGGCCGGTCACGGAGCAGTTCGCGTCAGTGCGCCACCAGCAGGGGCACGGTGGTGGACCTGAACAGGGATTTGGTGACGCCGCCCAGCAGCAGCTCGCGGAAGCGCGGATGGCCGAAGCCGCCGATGACCACCAGCGTCGCCCCGATCTCGGCCGCGAGGGCTTTGAGCCCCGCGCCCACATCGCGGCGGCCATCACGTTCCACCAGCTCCGCTTGCAGGCCGTGCCGGCCCAGCCAGGCGAGCAGTTCGGAGGACTGGACGTCACGTTCCTCGGCCTCCTCCTCGGCAAAGTGGCCCACGACGACGCGCGCGGCCCGGTGCAGGAGGGGCAGCGCGCCGGTCACGGCATGGGCGCATTCACGGCTGCCGTCCCATCCGATCAGCGCGGTCCCGCCGAGCGGGCCTGGGTGGCCGCCGCAGGGCGCCAGCAGCACCGGACGCGCGGCATCGAGCATGACCCGCTCGGGCAGGTCGCCCAGGGGTTCCGGGTTGGCAGCGGCGGGGTCGGTCTGGCCCAGCACCAGCAGGTCGCAGAAGCGCGCCATCTGCACCAGGCCGCCCAGCTGGTCATCGGCAACCAGCCGCGTCTCGAACGACGTCGCGCCCGACGCGGCGGCCACCTGCTCGAACTGCGCCAGCGCCCGCGCGGCCTGGTCGTACAGGGCGTCCACGTAACCGCCGATGACGGTGCGGCCGAGGTCCGTCGGGCCGGGATAGGTAAAGCGCGAGATGCCTGTCATGGCCGCGCCGATCAGGTGGGCCTGGTGCGCATTGGCAAGCCGGGCCGCCAGCGCAATGCGGGACGCGGCGTGTGCCGAGAGGTCGGCGTGGACGAGAATTGTTCTGTAGCCCATGGCATCTCCTCCAAAGCCTTGGTGTACATTGGCGTTGAGCGCCGGCGGACCCGCTTTCAAGGCGCCGGACGTGAAGCGACGCGATTCATGATAGCGGGATCGATGCGCGGCGGGAGCGCGATAGGGGGAACACGATGAGCGTGAGGAATCTTAGGTCCATGTTCGAGCCGGGCGCGGTCGCGGTCATCGGCGCCTCGTCCCGGGAGGGCAGCGTTGGACAGATCGTGCTGCGCAACCTGGTCGGCGCCGGCTTCCATGGCGAGCTGCTGCCGGTCAATCCCAAATACGAGACCTTGTCCGGGCGCAAGTGCTATCCCAGCATTGCCGCGTTGCCGCAGGCGCCCGACCTGGCCGTGATCTGCACTCCGGCGGCAACCGTGCCCTCGCTCATCAGGCAGTTGGGCGAGCGGGGGACCAGGGCCGCGATCGTCATCTCGACCGGCCTGGGCAACACAGTGCAAGGCAGCGGCAAGACCCTCAGGCAGGAAATGCTCGAAGCCGCCCGGCCCTACCTGCTGCGCATCCTGGGGCCGAACTGCGTGGGCCTGCTGATCCCGCGCATCGGCCTGAATGCCAGTTTCGCCCATACCAGTGCACTGCCGGGCAAGATCGCCTTCGTTTCGCAGTCGGGGGCGCTGGTGACCGGCATGCTCGACTGGGCCGGCTCGCGCGGGATCGGCTTTTCCGCGTTCGTCTCGCTGGGCGACAGTGCCGACATCGACTTCGGCGACATGCTGGACTACCTGGCCGGAGACCCAGAGACGGCGGCGATCCTGCTGTACATCGAGGACATCAGGCACGCGCGCAAGTTCATGTCCGCCGCGCGGGCGGCGGCGCGCAGCAAGCCGGTGCTGGTGGTCAAGGCGGGACGGGTGCCGGAAGGCGCCACCGCGGCGGCCTCCCACACCGGCGCGATGGCCGGTGCGGACGACGTGTACGACGCGGCGATCCGGCGCGCCGGCATGGTGCGGGTCGACTCGACGGCGCAATTGTTCGGGACGGTCGAAACGCTGGCGCGGGCGCGCCCCCTGTCCGGCGACCGCCTGGCCATCATCACCAACGGCGGCGGCCCCGGCGTCATGGCAACCGATGCGCTGGTGGGCAGCACGGGCCGCCTGGCGCGGCTTGCGGATGACACTGTGCGCCGGCTCGACGAGGTCCTGCCTGCGACCTGGTCGCGGGGCAATCCGGTCGACATCATCGGCGACGCGCCTGCCGCCCGCTACCTGGCGGCGCTTGAGATCCTGCTCACCGACAGCCAGTGGGATGCGCTCCTGTTCATCCATGCGCCGACCGCGGTCGTGCCGAGCGCCGACATTGCGCGCGCGATCCTGCCGCTGGCGGCCGCCGGCCCGCGCAACGTCATCTCGTGCTGGCTGGGCGGCGACGCGCTGGCCGAGGCGCGCCACATGTTCTCGGCCGCGGGAATTCCCACCTACGACACCCCGGAGGAGGCGGTGGCCGGCTTCATGCAGATCGTGCAGTACCGGCGCAGCCAGGAGCTGCTGGTGCAGGTGCCGCCGGCCGCGCCCGCGGGCAGCCGGGCCGACCGGGCGCACGCGCAGGCGCTGGTGCAGGCCGCGCTCGACGACGGCCGCGACATGCTGACCGAGCCCGAGGCCAAGGCGTTGCTCGAGGCCTACGGGATACCCACCGTGGCCACCGGCGTCGCGGCGGACGGCGGCGAGGCGGTCGCGTTGGCGGAACGGATCGGATTCCCGGTCGCGGTCAAGGTGCTGTCGCCCGATATCACCCACAAGACCGAGGTCGGCGGGGTCGTGCTCGACCTCGATACCCCACAAGCTGTGCGCGATGCGGTGCTGGCCATCCAGCAGCGCGTGCAGGCGCTGCTCCCGCAGGCACGGCTGCGAGGGTTCGCCGTGCAGGCCATGGCGCGGCGGCCGCAAGCACATGAGCTGATCGTGGGCGCGAGCTGCGATCCGGTGTTCGGCCCGGTCATCCTGTTCGGGCAGGGCGGCATCGCGGTCGAAGTGACCGCCGACCATGCGGTCGCGCTGCCGCCATTGAACATGGCGCTGGCGCGCGAGCTGGTTTCCCGTACCCGCGTGGCGCGCCTGCTGGCGGGCTACCGCAACCGGCCGCCAGCCAGCATGGACGCCATCTGTGATGTGCTGATCCGGGTGTCGCACCTCGTCACCGATCTGCCGGGCGTGCTGGAGCTCGACATCAACCCGCTGCTCGCCGATAGCGCCGGTGTGCTGGCGCTCGACGCGCGGGTGCGGGTGGAGCGCACCGCGCCGGGAACGAGCGGCTTCGACCGGCTGGCGATCCGGCCCTACCCGGACGAGCTGGAGGAGCGGGTGCCCTGGCAGGGCGGTCAGGTCCTGCTGCGTCCCATCCAGCCGGAAGACGCGCCGCAGTATGCGGTCTTCTTCCAGTCGCTCGATCCGGAGGACGTGCGCTACCGCATGTTCGTGCGCATGCGGACCCTGTCGCCATCGCAACTGGCGCGCTTTACGCAAATCGACTATGACCGCGAAATGGCGTTCATCGCCGCGCGCGAGGACGGGCAGGGTGGGTGGGAGCTGCTGGGCGAGGCGCGCGCCATCGCCGACCCGGACAATATCGTCGCCGAGTTTGCGATCGTGGTCCGCTCCGACCTCAAGGGGCAGGGCCTGGGACGCATCCTGATGACCAAGCTGCTCAACTATTGCCGCGCCCGGGGCATTCGCGAGGTGACCGGCGAGGCGCTGGCGCACAACTCGCGCGTGCTGAACCTGGTCGCCGGCCTGGGCTTTACGATCACCCCGGCCGACATCGAAACGATGTCGTTCCGCATCGAGCTGTAGGGGCATGCCGTGGGCGTGAAGGACACTACCCCCGGATTGACCGCCGCGCAGGCGGCAGAACGGCTGCGCCTGGACGGCTATAACGAGCTTCCGGCCAAGAGCCGGCGCACGGTGTTTCATATCGTGCTGGAAGTCGTGCGCGAACCCATGTTCATGCTGCTGATCGGCGCAGGGGCAATCTACCTGGTGCTGGGCGACCGCAGCGACGCGCTGATGCTGCTCGGCTTCGTCTTCATTACGATGGGGATCACCATCGTCCAGGAGCGCCGCACCGAGCGCGTGCTGGAAACGCTCAAGGACCTGTCCAGTCCCAGGGCCCTGGTGCTGCGCGACGGCCGGCAGGCCCGGATTCCCGGCCGCGAAGTGGTCACGGGCGACACGCTGGTGCTGGAGGAGGGCGATCGGGTCGCGGCCGACGGCGTGGTGATCGAATCGCACGACCTGCTGATCGACGAATCGCTGCTGACAGGCGAGTCGGTCCCGGTCGCGAAGGAAGCCGCCGGCGAGGGCGATGCCGGGCCTGAGCAGCGGGTGTATTCCGGTTCGATGGTGCTGCAAGGCGGTGGCCTGGTGCGCGTCGATGCGATCGGCGGAGCCACGGCGATCGGCAAGATCGGGCGTTCGCTGCAGGCGCAGACGGCCGAACCGAGCCCGCTGCAACGCGAGATCAGGACGCTGGTGCAGCGCTTCGCGCTGCTTGGGGCGGCCGTGTCGCTGCTGGTCGTCGTGCTGTTCGCCTGGTTCCGCGGCGACTGGTTGAACGGGCTCCTGGCCGGCATCACACTGGCCATGTCGATCCTGCCCGAGGAATTCACCGTGATCCTGACGGTGTTCATGGCGCTTGGCGCGTGGAGGATCTCGCGCAACCACGTGCTGACCCGCCGCACCGCGGTGATCGAGGCGCTGGGATCGGCGACCGTGCTGTGCGTCGACAAGACCGGCACCCTGACCGAGAACCGCATGACGGTGAAATCCGTCGTTGCCGGCGCCGGTCCGGTGCTGGCCGGACTTGAAGGGAATGGCTTTCCCGGGCCGGCGGAAGAAGTGATCGAGTATGCAGTCCTGTCCAGCGAGTCGAATCCCTTCGATCCTATGGAGCAGGCTTTCCACCGCTTCCACGCGGAGTGCTCGGCGGGACCGGGCAAGCACGCCGGCTGGTCGCTAGTGCACGAGTACCCGCTGACCAAGCAGCTGCTGGCGATGACCCACGTGTGGCGCACGGCCGACGGCGCCTATGCCGTCGCCACCAAGGGCGCGCCGGAAGCGGTGGCACGCGCATGCAGGCTTCCCGCTTCCAGGGTCGGCGACATCCTGCAGCAGGTCGAGGCGCTTGCCAGGCAGGGCATGCGCGTGATCGGGGTGGCCAGGGCGCGCCATGCGGCTCCGCCGTGGCCGCCGGGGCAGGACGGGCTCGACCTGGAATGGCTCGGGCTGGTGGGCCTGGCGGACCCGCTGCGTCCGCAGGTGCGCAGCGCCGTGGCCGAATGCCACCAGGCCGGGATGCGCGTCATGATGATCACCGGGGACTATCCCGTGACGGCCCAGACCATCGCGCAGGAGGCCGGCCTGCCGAGCGAACGTGTCATGACCGGCGCCGACATGGACGCGATGCCGGACGATGCGCTGCGGGCTGCGGTGCAGGGAGTGCACGTGTTCGCGCGCATCCTCCCCGAGCAGAAACTACGGCTGGTGAATGCCCTGAAATCGAACGGCGAAGTGGTGGCGATGACCGGCGACGGGGTCAACGACGCGCCGGCGCTGAAAGCGGCGCATATCGGCATCAGCATGGGCGAGCGCGGCACCGACGTGGCCCGGGAGGCATCCTCGCTGGTGCTGCTCAACGACGACTTCACTTCGATCGTGCACGCGGCGCGGCTGGGCCGCAGGATCTACGACAACCTGCGCAAGGCGATGACCTATATCGTCGCGGTACACATCCCGATCGCCGGCATGACGATCCTGCCGCTGGTGCTGGGAACCCCGCTGGCGTTCGCGCCGGTGCACATCGTCTTTATCGAGATGATCATCAACCCGACCTGCGCGATCGTGTTCGAAACGGAGGGGGCCGAGCGCGACATCATGCAGCGGCCGCCGCGCGGCATCCATGACCGCCTGTTCGGGCCGCACAGCATCCTGCTGGCCGTGCTCCAGGGCGCGGGGCTGCTGGCGGCTGTGGCGGCGACGTATTTCGGCGGTCTCCGGGACGCCATGCCGGTGGAGGAAGCGCGCACGCTGGCATTCACCGTCCAGGTGATCGGCAGCGCCTGCCTCATCGTCGCCAACCGGTCGCTGGTGCATTCGTTCTTCACCCTCATCGGCATCCCCAACCGTGCGCAGTGGTGGATCCTGGGCGGCACCTTCGCGGCGCTGATGGCGGTCCTGTCGGTGCCGTTCCTGCGCGAGGTGTTCCACTTTTCGGCCGTGGACCGGCACGCGCTGGCCTGGGCGGTGTTGTCCGGTTTCGCCTGCCTGGGCTGGTTCGAGCTGGTGAAATTCGTGTTCAAGACGCGCACCCGCAGGCAGGGCGCTGCCGGCTGAGCGCGGTACGCCGGATTGGCGGAATCGGCCATGAATGGGGCGATTCCGCCACGCAGCGGATGGAAAAAGGGCCCGTCGCGGCGACAGGCCCTGGTGTGCGAAGCTACCGGACTGTCAGGGGACAGTCCCGGACTTCTACTGCTTGACGCAGTCGACGAAGTAGCCGCGCTTGCCGTCGACCTCGCGCTTGACCAGGCCGTGCACGTCGGTCTCGAAGCCGGGGAAGCGCTCGTTGAAGTCGCGTGCGAAGCGCAGGTAATCCACGATCGTCTTGTTGAAGCGCTCGCCCGGGATCAGCAGCGGGATGCCCGGCGGGTATGGCGTCAGCAGGATCGCGGTGATGCGGCCTTCCAGCTCCTCGATCGAGACGCGCTCGATCTGGCGGTGCGCCATGTTGGCGAAAGCGTCCGACGGCTTCATGGCCGGGATCATGTCCGACAGGTACATCTCGGTGGTCAGGCGCGCCACGTCGTACTTCTTGTAGAAGGTGTGGATCGACTGGCACAGGTCGCGCAGGCCGACGCCTTCGTAGATCGGATTGGCCGCTGCGAACTCCGGCATGATGCGCCACATCGGCTGGTTCTTGTCGTAGTCGTCCTTGAACTGCTGGAGCGCCGCCACGAGCGTATTCCAGCGGCCCTTGGTGATGCCGATGGTGAACATGATGAAGAACGAGTACAGGCCGCACTTCTCGATGATGACGCCGTGCTCGGCCAGGTACTTGGTCACGATCGAGGCAGGGATGCCGGTCTCGCCGAACTGGCCGTCCAGCGACAGGCCGGGCGTCACCACGGTGGCCTTGATCGGGTCGAGCATGTTGAAGCCCGGCGCCAGCTTGCCGAAGCCGTGCCAGGTGTCTTCCGCGCGGATCATCCAGTCGTCCTGCACGGCATTGCCTTCCTCGGAGAAGGTGTCCGGACCCCAGACCTTGAACCACCAGTCGTCGCCGAATTCCTCGTCCACCTTCTTCATCGCGAGACGGAAGTCGAGCGCCTCGGTGATCGATTCCTCGACCAGCGCGGTGCCGCCCGGCGCTTCCATCATGGCCGCGGCGACGTCGCACGAGGCGATGATCGAGTACTGCGGCGAGGTGGAGGTGTGCATCAGGTAGGCCTCGTTGAAGGCGTCCTGGTCGAGCTTCACGGTCTCGGACTCGCGCACCAGCACCTGCGAGGCCTGCGACAGGCCGGCCAGCAGCTTGTGGGTGGACTGGGTCGAGAAGATCATCGACTCCTTGGCGCGCGGGCGGTCCTTGTGGATCGCGTGCATGTTGGTGTAGAACGGGTGGAAGGCCGCGTGCGGCAGCCACGCCTCGTCGAAGTGCAGGGTGTCGATTTTCCCGTCCAGCATTTCGCGCAGGGTCTCGACGTTGTACACCACGCCGTCGTAGGTGGACTGGGTGATGGTCAGGATGCGCGGCTTCTTGTTGACGGCTTCGCGCGCGAACGGATTGGCCTCGATCTTGCGGGCGATCGATTCGGGCGTGAACTCTTCCAGCGGGATCGGGCCGATGATGCCGAGGTGGTTACGGGTCGGCATCAGGAACACCGGGATCGCGCCGCACATGATGATCGAGTGCAGGATCGACTTGTGGCAGTTACGGTCGACCACGACGATGTCGCCCGGGGCGACGGTCGAGTGCCACACCATCTTGTTGGAGGTGGAGGTGCCGTTGGTGACGAAGTAGCAGTGGTCGGAGCCGTAAATACGGGCGGCGTTGCGCTCGGACTTGGCGACCGGGCCGGTGTGGTCGAGCAGCTGGCCGAGTTCCTCGACCGCGTTGCAGACGTCGGCGCGCAGCATGTTCTCGCCGAAGAACTGGTGGAACATCTGGCCGATCGGCGACTTCAGGAACGCCACGCCGCCCGAGTGGCCCGGGCAGTGCCAGGAATAGGAGCCGTCGTTGGCGTAGTTGACCAGCGCGCGGAAGAACGGCGGCGCCAGGCCGTCGAGGTAGGACTTGGCTTCGCGGATGATGTGGCGCGCAACGAATTCCGGGGTGTCCTCGAACATGTGGATGAAGCCGTGCAGCTCCTTCAGGATGTCGTTCGGGATGTGCCGGCTGGTGCGGGTCTCGCCGTAGATATAGATCGGGATGTCCCGGTTCTTGTGGCGGATCTCGCGCACGAACTCGCGCAGCGCGGCCAGCGCAAAGTTGGTCTCGTCGACCGAACCCTCGCCGAACTCTTCATCGTCGATCGACAGCACGAAGGCCGACGCGCGCGACTGCTGCTGGGCGAACTGCGACAGGTCGCCGTAGCTGGTCAGGCCGACGACTTCCATGCCTTCTTTCTCCATCGCGGCGGCCAACGCACGGATGCCCAGGCCGGAGGTATTCTCGGACCGGAAGTCCTCGTCGATGATCACAATGGGAAAACGGAATTTCATGGCAAGCCTCCAAAGCAAAGCGCCATGAGGCAAGCCCACAATAGGCTCGCGCTCACGGCACCAGAAAACAGGATGCGGATTGTCGCAGAAATGCCTGCAATCCGGTGAAAAAATTTCAACCAGCCTAACCGCGATCCGGCAGCGGCTGTCGCACTGCTGGGCACGGCTACAGGCGGCGGGTATAGGTCACGAACGCATAGTCGCAGGCGTTCGCTTCCGAGTAATACGTTTCGCGCGCGGTCTCGACCCATTGCGCCGGATCCGGCCGGGGGAAGAAGGTGTCGCAGTCGAAGGTCTTGTCGATCTCGGTCACGATCAGCTGCTCCACCATGGGCAGCGACTCGGCGAAGATCTGGGCGCCGCCGATGATGAAGGAGGGCGAGCCGATCACCTCCCGCAGCGCCTCCTGCAGCGAGCCGACCGCCAGCACGTTCTCGTGCGACCAGTCGCGGTTGCGCGTAATGACGATATTGCGGCGGTTGGGCAGCGGCCGGCCGATCGAATCGAAAGTCTTGCGGCCCATGATGATGGCGTGGCCCGAGGTGACGCGCTTGAAGTGCGCCAGGTCTTCCGGCAGGTGCCATGGCAACTTGTTGTCGACGCCGATGCCGCCCGCCTTGTCCACGGCGACGACGATCGACAGCAGGGGCATGGGCAGGTATTCGGTAGTCAAGATAAAGATGGCATCCAGTTAATAGTCGGCTCCATTATAACGGGTCGTCCCGTCCGCTCGAGCGGTGTAATCCCTTTCTTACATGCTAACAGCCTGCGTACCGATTCTCTGCTGAAACGCGCGCCACCATAATCATCTTGTTAAGACAAAGGATGAGCTGATGGAACGATTTGAAGTCGAAACGATCGACGAAGCGCCTGCGCTTGCCACGCTACCCGCGGGCGAGCGCGCGCTGTTTTTCGCGCTGGAGGCCGATCCGGCCGCGGCGCGCGACGCCGCGCGCGACTTCCTCGACCGCAAACTGGCCGAAGCGCAGACCCTTCCATCGGACATTCCGGACGACCTCTCCACCCTCGGCGGGTGGATCGCCCAGCGCACCGACGACGTGGGCGAGCAGTACCGCGCCTACCTCGCCTCGCGCAAGGGCGGCGCGCCGCGCCTGTATTTCCCGACCCGGTCCGCGGCGCTGTCCTTCATCCGCCATGTCGCGCCCACCAAGCTGGTGGATGGCGCCTGGCTCTACGGCCTGCTGGAGCAGTGGGCCAATCCCGATTTCCATCCGCTGATCCGCACCTACCTGGAAGAACTCGGTGACGGCATCCCGGACAAGAACCACGTGGTCATCTTCCGCAAGCTGCTGTCCACCCATGGCTGCGACCAGTGGCAGGACCTGCCCGACCACTATTTCGTGCAGGGCGCGATCCAGCTGGCCCTAGGCCACGACGCCAGGCGCTACCTGCCCGAAATCATCGGCTACAACCTCGGCTACGAGCAGCTGCCGCTGCACCTGCTGATCACTTCGTACGAACTGAACGAGCTGGGCATCGACCCGTACTACTTCACGCTCCACGTCACGGTGGACAATGCCGCCAACGGCCATGCGCAGAAGGCCGTGCAGGCGCTGCGCCAGCTGCTGCCGCTGGTGGGCGACCGCGCCGGCTTCCTGCAGCGCGTGCTGGACGGCTACCGGCTGAACGACCTGGGCGCGGGCACCACCTCGGTGATCGCCTCGTTCGATATCGAGCGCGAGCTGTGCGCGATCCTGCAGGCGAAATCCGTGGTGGGCAAGAACATGCATTCGGACTACTGCCGGGTCGAGGGGCGTTCGGTCAATGACTGGCTGTCCGATCCGGCGCAGGTGCCGGGCTTTTTGCGGGCGATGGAGTCGTCCGGCTGGATCAAGCGCGGCGAGCCGGTCGAGAACAGCCGCTTCTGGGGCCTGGTGCACGGCGAGCGTGCCCAGATGTTCGGCGTGTTCTCCAGCTACGAGCAGCAGGTGCTGCGCGACTGGATCGCCAGCCGCCCGGAAGCGCCTTCGCGCAGCTTCCGCGTGCAGCAGCGCAGCATGGAGGAGCTGGCCCCGCACCGGCCGCGCAACGAGCGCATGCCGCGCAGCCTGCTGCGCCACCATGCGCAGGAAGCGGAACACAAGAACGAACTGCACCTGCTCGAAGAGCGCGTGGCGTCGGCCGGCAGCAAGGCCGACATCATGGCCATCCTCCTGCCTTTGCTGGCCCCGTCCACGCACCACACGGCGGCCGGCCTGATGGCCACGCGCATGTTCTCGCGGCTGCTCGAGGCCTAAGCCCCCATGGAAAAGGAACAGGACGCATCCCACGGCCACCTGGTGATCGTGGGAGGCAGCGAGGATCGCGAGGACGACAAGCCGATCCTGTCGCGCTTCATTGAACTGTCCGGCGGGCGCGATTGCAGCATCGCCGTGATCACGGCCGCCTCCAGCATCCCGCGCGACGTCTGGCCCGTGTACGAGCGGGCCTTTGCCGACCTGGGCGTGACGAACATGCTGCCGGTGCACCTGTCCACCCGCGCCCAGGCCAATGACAAGGGCCTGGCGGAGACGGTGGGGCAGGCGAGCGGCATCTTCATGACGGGCGGCGACCAGCGCCGCCTGCTCGCCACCATCGGCGGCACGGAACTGGATGCGGCCATGCACAAGGCGCTGAAGCTGCGCGGCGCCTGCATCGGCGGCACCAGCGCGGGCGCTTCGGCCATGTCCGGCCACATGCTGGCGGCGGGCGCCGTCGGCCTGCACCCGGAACTGGGATCGGTGCACCTGGCGGCGGGACTGGGCTTTGTGCAGCGCGTGGTGATCGACCAGCACTTCTCCGAGCGGCACCGCCTGTCGCGCCTGTTGACGGTGGTGGCGCAGAACCCCTACCTGCAAGGCATCGGCATCGACGAGAACACGGCGCTGGTGATCGAGCGAGGCGGCGGCATCGAGGTGCTGGGCGCCGGCGCCGTCACCATCGTGGACGGCCGCAACATGATTTCCAACGTGGCCGACGCCGAGGACCGCTCCTGCCCGCAACTGGTCGACGTGCGCCTGCACCTGCTGCCTGCCGGCACCCGCTTCCAGGCCGGCGGGGAGGGAAGCGACGTGCCGCAGCCGCTCGAAGACGTCTTCCGCAACCTGATCCGAAGGAACCCGATCTCATGAAACTGATCGAGCTGCGCTTCCTGCGCGGCCCCAACCTGTACGCATCCACCCCCTGCATGCTCGCGCTGGTCGATACCATGGCCGGTCCGGCGCACGCCCGCGCGTCCGCCGAGTCGGTACAGCGCTTGATCGGCGAACTGCAGTCGCTGGCCGGCGTGCCGGCGCCGCTGGGATGCGTGCGCCAGGTGGCGGGACGCGAGCAGCAATTCAGGATCGTGTGCGGTTTCCAGGACGAGGAAGTGGCGGAACGGGCGCTCGACATCGCGCTGGAGCTGGCGCAGGCGGGCCAGGACGGACCGCTGGCCCTGCATGGAGAGCTGCTGGCGGCGATTGCCGCGCGCAACCGGCGCGCGCCCGGTATCGCCACGGCGATCGCGCAGGCGCGCATCCGCCATATCCCCGTGATCGAACTGCAGGGCGGCGAGGTGCAGTTTGGCTGGGGGCGCCAGCAGGCGAGGGCGGCGCGCGACGATGTGCAGGCCTGCCTGCCGGGCGGCGATGGCCGCATCCCCATCATTGCGGTCACCGGCACGAATGGCAAGACCACGACCACGCTGCTGATTGCCCACGCCGCGCGCATGGCCGGCCGCACGACGGGCGTGACCACGACCGAAGGCGTATTCATCGACGGCGAACGCATCGTGCAGGGTGACTGCACGGGGTACTGGTCGGCGATGGACGTGCTCACCTCGCGCACGGTGGACTTCGCAGTGCTGGAGACGGCGCGCGGCGGCATCCTCAAGCGCGGGCTGGCATTCGACCGCTGCGACGTGAGCGTGGTGCTGAACATCTCGGCCGACCACCTGGGCCTGGAGGGCGTCGACACGATCGAGGACCTGTCTGAGGTGAAGGGCGTGGTGGCGCGCTCGGCCTCGCGCGCCACCGTGCTCAATGCCGAGGACCCGCAGTGCGTCGCGATGGCTGCACGCGTGGCGCGGGGCGTGGAAATCATCTACTTCTCGATGGACCCGGACAACGCGGTCCTGCTGCGCCACCTGGACCTGGGCGGGCGCGCCGTGTACCTGGACGACCGCTCTCTGGTGGTGGCCGATGGAACGCTGCACGAGGAGCTGCTGCGAGTCGAACAGATGCCGGTGACGCTGGACGGGCGTGCCCGCTACAACATCGCCAATGCGCTGGCCGCCGCTGCCGCGCTGATGGGCGCAGGCTTTGCCAAGCCGGACATCGCCGGAGGCCTGTCGACCTTTGTTTCGGACGGACGCAGCAATCCCTTGCGCACCAATGTCTTCGATGTGAGGGGCGTGACGGTGGTGGTGGACTATGCCCACAACACGGCAGCCTACGCCGCGCTGGCGGCGATGGCGCGTGCGCTCGCGCGGGGCAAGCTGGTGGGCATCGTCACCGCGCCGGGCGACCGGCGCGACCGCGACCTGGAGGACATCGGCGCCACATGCGCACGCGACTTCGACCAGATCGTCGTGTACGAATCCCAAAGCCGCGGGCGCGCGATGGGCGGCACCGTGGAAGTGCTGGTGCGCGGAGCGCGCGCGGGCGGCGGGAAAGCCGTCATCCATGAGGAGTGGATCGATATCCATGCGATCCGGCGCGGCCTGGCGCTGTGCGTGCCTGGCGACGTCATGGTGTTCGCCTGCGGGACCAGCCTGGCCACGTTCGTGGAAGCCCTGCGCCTGCCCGATCCGGCCGCCGCCGAGCGCATCGCCGCCTCCATCGCCTGATTCCAGGCTCCCGGGTACAGTCCCCGTTCGGGTTCAGCGGCTGCGCATGGGCAGGGTACGCACCTGCTGCAGGCCGGCCGCAACCGGGTCCGGCTGCATGACCACCGTGGTGGCCGCCGGCGTCATGGTCACCCCCAGCTCATCGAACACCTTGCGCGCCCCTAGCAGGATCGCCTGCTGGGTATCCATGAACCGCGCATAGGCGGGGTCGAGCATGTAGTACACCAGCTCGAACTCGATCCAGTTCAGGTCCAGCGTCTTCAGGTGCGCGCGGTCGAAGCGCACCTGCTTCTGCCGCTCGACGACCTCGCGCAGCGCGGCCGGCACCTGTTCGGCCAGCTCGAGCGGCGTGCCCGGATTGAGCCGCAGCGAAAACTGCACCCGGCGCTCCCTCATGCGCTTGTAGTTGCGCACCGTATTCTTCAGCAGCTCGGCGTTGGCGATCACCACCTGCTCGCCGCTGTCAGCGCGCACGCGCGTGGTCTTCAGGCCGACATGCTCCACCGTCCCGGAGAAGTCGGACACCGCGATGTAGTCGCCCACCTCGAATGGCTTGTCCACGGCAATCGAGAGCGAGGCGAACAGGTCGCCCAGGATGTTCTGCACAGCCAGCGCGATCGCGATGCCGCCGATGCCCAGGCTGGCGATGAAGGTGGTGACGTTGATGCCCAGGTTCGACAGCATCGCCAGGAAGAAGATGATCCACAGGCTGGTCTTGAGCGCCCAGATGGTGAGCGTCTGCGCCACGCTGGCCGGCGAGTCCGGCGACCGGGTGCGGCGGCGGAAGTAGCGCCGCGCCGAGAAATCGATCGCATGCGACACGTACATGGCCAGCTGCGCGCCCAGCGCGATGAACCACAGGTTGCGCACCCGCGCGTCCCAGGGCACGGGCAGCTCCAGCATGGACACGCCGATCAGGACCGAAGTGGCGATGACGGCGGCATTGCTGGTGCGGGCCAGCGTTGCCTTGATCAGCTGCGCGGCGGGACGGTCGGCCTTGCGGTCCTCGAGCTTGCACAGCCGCCTGCGCACCAGCGCAAGCAGCGTGTGGATGACGATGAAGCTGAGGATGGCGACGCCCAGCGCGAACGCCGCATTGGCCGGGTGGATTTCAATATTCTCGAAGTATTTTTCGATTTCCAAACGGGCCTCCTTCCGGCGCGTTGATCAAGTTGTCGTCTCGACGGTGAGGCGTTCCGCGATCTCCGGCGAATCCGGACGCACCGCCTCGATCAGTTCCGACAGCGAGGAGCCGCAGCCGAATACCAGCACATCGCCCGGCTGGCACAGGGACAGGCCGTAGCGGATCGCCTCGTGCACGTCGAGGCGGCAGTGCAGGTTGTCGGGCTGGATGATGCTGCGGCGCGCGCCGGACATGATCATGGCGGCGGTCTCGCCATCGGGACGGCCGCGGTTCTCGGTCTCGTACACCACCATCTCGTCGAAGCCGGCCGCGCAGGTCATGCCGATCGTGACCAGGTCCTGGTCGCGCCGGTCGCCCGGGGCCGCGACCACGCCGACCAGCTGGCCGGCGGTCATGGTGCGGGCGGTTTCGGCCAGCGCCGCGTAGGCGGCAGGGTTGTGGGCATAGTCGACGATCACGGTCACGCCTTTTACGTCGAACACGTTCGAGCGCAGCGGATTGTGGCGGCCGTCGGAGACGAAGTCGCACAGGCCGCGTTCGATCGCATGGACTTCGAAGCCCGCCGCGAACAGGGCTGCCGCGGCGGCGAGCGCGTTGGCGATGTTGTAGCGCGCATGGCCGTGCAGGGTCACCGGCATGGTGCGCACGTCGAGCAGCGCATGATGGCGCTGTCCGTCCGCGTACACCAGCGAGTTGTCCTGCAGGTAGGCGGCGCGGCCCCCGCGCTCGAGGTGGCGCAGCAGGACCGGATTGTCCGGGTCGAGCGAAAAGTACAGGATCTCCACGCCGTCGCGCAGTTCCTTGCCGATCGCGACGCAGTGGTCATCCTCGGCGTTGAGCACCACCGCGCGGCTGGCCGATGCGGCCACCACGCCTTTCACGCGCGCCAGCTGCTCGATGGTGTCCACCCCGTCCATGCCCAGGTGGTCCTCCGAAATATTCAGCACGATGGCCACGTCGCAGCGGTCGAAGCCCAGGCCGCGCTTGAGGATGCCGCCGCGGGCGGTCTCCAGCACCGCGAATTCGACTTCCGGCGACGCCAGCACGGCGCGCGCGGAGTGGTAGCCGGTGCAGTCGCCTTCGCTGATCATCTCGCCGTTGATGTAGACCCCCGAGGTGGTGGTGACGCCGGTGCACATGCCGGCCATGCGGCCCACGTGCGCCGCCAGCAGGGTGGTGGTGGTCTTGCCGTTGGTGCCCGTCACCGCGATGGTGGGAATGCGTCCGTTGCCGGTGCCGAACAGCGATTCGACGATCGCCGCCGCCGCGTCGCGCGGGGTGCCGCTGCTCGGGTAATGGTGCATGCGGATGCCTGGCGCGGCATTCACTTCGATCACGCCGCCGCCCTGGGCCGCCAGCGGCCTGGAGATGTCCTCGCAGATGATGTCGATGCCGGCCACGTCCAGCCCGATGGTGCGCGCGGCGCGGATGCACAGCGCGCGGGTCGATGGCGGCAGCAGGTCGGTCACGTCCTCCGCGGTGCCGCCGGTGGACAGGTTCGCATTGCCGCGCAGTGCGACAGTCACGCCGGCAGGGGGCACGTCGTCCAGTTCGAATCCCTGCCTGCGCGCTTCCTGCACCGCCAGATCGTCCAGCGGAATCCTGGTCAGCACGTTGGTGTGGCCCGCGCCGCGCGCGGGATTCCTGTTTTCGATCTCGACCAGTTCGCGGATCGTGTTCCTGCCATCACCCGTGACCGAAGGCGGACGGCGCCACGAGGCGGCGGCCACCTTGTTCCCGGCCACCAGCACGCGGTAGTCGCAGCCGCGCAGGTAGCGCTCCACGATGACGTAGCGGCTGTAGCGGCGCGCGTTCTCGAAGGCCGCCTGGACTTCCACCGGCGAATTGCAGGTGGTGGTCACGCCCTTGCCCTGGTTGGCGTCGAGCGGCTTGATGGTGACGGGACCCGGCAGGCGGCGCGCGACGCGCAGCGCATCGGCCAGTTCGGTCACGGTTTCGCCTTCGGGGACCGGCACGCCGGCCTGCTGCAGCAAGGTCTTGGTCAGCTGCTTGTCGCTGGCAATCGTCACCGAGATGCTGTTGGTGCCGCTCGTGGTGGTGGCCTGGATGCGGCGCTGCTTCGCGCCCCAGCCCAGCTGGAACATGTTGGCGTCCTCGGTGATGCGCTGGCACGGAATGCCGCGCTTGCGCGCCGCTTCCAGCACCGCGGCGGTGCTGGTGCCGATCGCGCAGCGCTCGGCCAGGCGCTTCAGTTCCGCCATGCGGGCAGGCAGGTCGAACTCGCGGCCGGCAGCCAGCGCGCGGATCAGGTCGAGCGCAATGTCGAATGCCATTGCCACCACCTTTTCCGATTTGTACGCGCAGACCACGCGGTACAGCCCGGGCTTGCCGCGCACTTCGCGCGCGCGGCCATAGCCCACTTCGTTCCCGGCCAGGCACTGCAGCTCCAACGTCAGGTGTTCGGCGATGTGCGCCATGTAGGTGCCCTCGCGCAGCCGTTCGATGAAGCCGCCGGCGTGGCCAACCGAGCAGCGGTGCTCGTACAGCGACGGGATCAGGGCGATCAGCCGGTCGGTAAATCCGTCAATGTGGGTCGAGGCGACATCATGCAGCGATTCGAGATCGACGATCGCCAGCATGCATGGCTTGTTCGCGTACAGGTTCGGGCCACGCAGGAAGCGTTGTTCAACAATTTTCATGGTCAGGAAATCCGTTTTGTTACGTTGTTCAGGAATTCGGCGACGGGAACGGGGACTGCGCTGTCCTGTTCGCGCTCGCCAGTCAGGGCGTAGTGGGTGCCGGAGGGCAGAAGGTGCAGGCGCACGTCGAGGATTTCGGGGCACTCCTCTTCGCGCACTTCGGCGATATCGGAGATCATCTGGCGGCAGTCGACGATGGTGACCGTGCCGCAGCCGACCACCTCGAGGCCGGTGCCTTGCCCGATCACGAGCGCGGTGTCCTCGTCGATGCCGACGCCCATCAGGTAGGGGTTCTGCGCGATCACCGTTAGCAGGCGCGGCAGGCGGCCGCGCTCGGAGAAGTGCTGGTCGATGATCACTTTCTGGACCAGCCCGAAGCCCGCGCCAAGCTTGACCGCGCCTTTCTCATGCTGGCCCAGGCCCGTTGCCGACGCGAGCATGTGGCCGGACATCGCCGACGCGCCCGCGCTGGTGCCCGCAATGCACACGCCACGCTGGCAGTAGGCCTCGTGCATGGCAGAGTCGATCGCGGTGCCGCCGAGGATCGACAGCAGGCGGCGCTGGTCCCCGCCGGTCATGAAGATGCCTTGTGCGGCAGCCACCTTGCGTACAACGTCCGGGTTGTTCGCGTGTTCGCGCGACTCGATGTGGAGATGCTCGCGGTTCCTGGCGCCGAGGTCGGAGAATGCGTCGTCGTACACCTTCCACATCTCGTCCGGCTCGCCGCTGGCGGCGGTGATCACGACAATCTTCGCGTCCGTGCCGCCGGCCAGTTCCATGAAGCGGGTCAGCACGGCCTTGTCGCCCTCGCGGTCTTCGTGGCCCCCGATGATGACCAGGTGGCCAAGCTTTCTTTCGCTATCCCGGGTCATTGAAACACCTCTGCAACCGGCGTCGGGACGTCGCGCGCCACCAGTACAGGGTTCCTTGCTAATTTGATGGACGACAGTACGGCGCCGCCCCGGGCATGGAAGCGGCCATCGTTTTCCAGGGATTGAACGGCTGCGATAGCCGCGTCGAGTGCATTCTCTCCTGCTTTCAGACGCTCCAGGGCGTCTGCTGCTGACTTGCATCCGTCAGTGTAGTGAAGCGGCTCACCGGCTCCGCTATCCACCACGACTGCGTATTCTTCTTGTGCTATTGCCATTCGGCTCTCTCCGATGAGTCGCGTGTGATCGGGAGATTATCCAAATAACATCGCTCTCTACCTATCGGTTGCCTCGCCGTGTGACTGTAAGAAACGGCTTACAAAAGAGTAAAATAACTAACTTGTTGGAAAGCATGAATGCACTCGGGAGACGCCTGTGGAACAGCAGTACCTTGCACTACTGAACGAAATCATGACAACGGGCATCCAAAAGGGCGACCGGACAGGGACCGGCACGCTGTCCGTGTTTGGCCGCATGTACCGGCACGACCTCAGCCGGGGTTTCCCGCTGTTGACCACCAAGAAGCTGCACATCCGTTCGATCCTGCATGAGCTGCTGTGGTTCCTGCAGGGCAGCACCAATATTGGCTACCTCAAGGAGAACGGTGTCTCCATCTGGGACGAGTGGGCGACAGAATCGGGCGAGCTGGGGCCGGTGTACGGCGCCCAGTGGCGCGCATGGAAGGGCGAGCATGGCGAGACCATCGACCAGGTGGCAAACCTGATCGAGGGCTTGCGCAACAATCCGAACAGCCGCCGCCACATCATCAATGCCTGGAACGTGGCCTACCTGCCGGACGAGAAGAAAAGCCCGGTCGCGAACGCGCTGGCGGGCAAGATGGCGCTGCCGCCGTGCCATGTGATGTACCAGTTCTGGGTAGCGGACGGGAAGCTGAGCTGCATGCTGACGCAGCGTTCGGGCGACACCTTCCTCGGGGTGCCGTACAACTGCGCCAGCCTGGCCTTCCTGACGCACATGGTGGCGCAGCAGGTCGGGCTGGAGCCGGGCGAGATCGTGCATTCGATCGGCGACATGCACCTGTACTCGAATCACATCGAGCAGGCCAGGCTGCAGCTGTCGCGCGAGCCGCGCCCGCTGCCGCGCCTCGTCATCAAGCGCAAGCCGGATTCGATCTTCGACTACCGGTTCGAGGACTTCGAGATCGAGGGCTACGATCCCCATCCGGGCATCGCCGCGCCCATCGCCGTGTAGGCGTTTTGGCGGAATCGGCCCAGTTATGGCCGATTCCGCCAAACCCGCTCAGTCGACCGGCGCGCCGCGGCTGTTGCTGACCTCGTCCGCGCTGACCAGCGTGCCCTTGTTGCCCCAGCTGGTGCGGATGAAGGACACCACCGCCGCCACTTCCGCATCGCTCATCGCCACGCCGAACGGCGGCATGCCGTACGGCCGCGGGTTGCCGCCCGTGCTCGGCGGGAAGCCTCCGTTGAGCACCATCCTGACCGGGTTGATTGCCGAGACGTCGGCCAGCGAGCGGTTGCCCGCCAGCGGCGGATAGATCCTCGGGACGCCTTTGCCATCCGCGCCGTGGCACTGCGCGCAGTTGTCCTTGTAGAGCTGCGCTCCCTGCTTGAGCATCGCTTCGGCGGCGGCCGGAACGACGGTTGCCGTCCTTGCCGTGGCCGATGGCGTGCGCGGCAGCGATTTGATGTACACGGCCATGGAGCGCGCGTCCGCGGCGGTCAGGTGCTGCAGGCTGCGCGCCACGACTTCGGCCATGGGGCCGAAGACGGCACCGCGCTGCGCAACGCCAGTGTGCAGCAGGTCGGCGATCTCTTCCGTGCTCCAGTCGCCGGTCCCGGTCTCGGACGTGAGCGACGACGCATACCAGTCCTGCATCGGAATCATGCCGCCGGCAAGGTCGTTCCCGGCCAGGGTGCCGCCCAGGGCGTCGCGCGCTGTATGGCAGGCGGCGCAATGGCCCAGGCCCTGCACCAGGTAGGCGCCCCTGTTCCACTCGGCGCCGCGATGCGCCTGCGGCTTGAATTCGCCGGGGATGAAGTAGAGGTGGCGCCAGAACGCGAGCAGGATGCGGTTGTTGTACGGGAAGCGCAGCCCATGCGCGCGGTTCGGCTGGCGCACCGCAGGCATGCTGCGCAGGTAGGCGTACATCGCGTCCGAGTCTTCCCGGGTCACTTTGGTGTAGCTCGGATAGGGGAAGGCGGGATACAGGAAGCTGCCGTCCCGGGACTTGCCGTTGTGGATCGCACGCCAGAAGTCGTCCGCGCTCCAGTCGCCGATGCCGGTCTCCCGGTCGGGCGTGATATTGGTCGTGTAGATCACGCCGAATGGCGTTTCGATGGCGCGGCCGCCCGCATTGACCTTGCCGCCCAGCGTGGTGTGGCAGCCCATGCAGTTGCCCGCGAGCGCCAGGTACTCGCCACGGCGCAGCTGCGCGGCCGGGTCGGCCGGCGCGGCCGCCTTCCGGTCGGCGCCGGGTTCGCTCGCTATTTCCAGCAGTACGATGGATACGGGCAGCAGGACCAGCACCGCCACGACGGCCAGCAGGATGCGCTTGATCAGGGTTGATTTCTTCATGGGGTGACGGTGCCGCACGGGAGGGGCAGCTTGGTAGTGGGCGCCGCGGCCGGGCGCATGTCGGCGGCGAGCGGCTGCGATGCCAGCCAGGCCGAGGCCGCGCTGATTTCCTCAGAGGTGAGCCTGGCGGCGATCTGCGCCATGCAGTCCGGCGCCGCCGCCTTGCGGGTGCCCGTTTTCCACGCGCCGAACTGCGCATTCAGGTAGTCGCGCGGCAGCCCGAGCAGGCCGGGAATGGCCGGATTGACGCCGGTGAGCTGCTGCCCATGGCAGGCCACGCAGGCCGGAATATTGCGCGACGGGTCGCCGTTCAGCACCAGGGCGCGCCCGCGCTCGAGCACCTGGGCCGATACTTTGACCGGTGCCGGCGCGGGGTAGGGCGGATGCAGGCTGGCGTAGTAGGCGGCCAGTTCGTTCAGGTAGGCGTCCGAGAGGTGCGCGACCATATAGGTCATCATCGGGTAGCGCCTGCGACCCTCGCGAAAATTGACCAGCTGGTTGTACAGGTAGCCCTGCGGCTTGCCGGCGATGCGCGGGAAGTAGCCGTCCGGCGTCGCGCGGCCTTCCTTGCCGTGGCAGGCAGTGCACGCAGCCGCGCGCTGCGCGATGGTGTCCTCGACCCGGACGGCGGGCTGCGACTGGGCGGCGGCCGGCAGCGCGGCCAGCGCCAGCGCCGCCGCAATGAATAGATCTCTGCACATGCGAATGTCCTGCTGAGTTGATACCCCGCCATTGTCCTCTGGCGGCTGCAAGATGAACAGTAGCAGTACAGCGATGTTTTTCCATATCAGTTGCCGTGCGACTATGCGGCGCCTCCGCGCCATGCCAACTGATCCGCAAATCGGCACGCCGCCTGCCACTGTTTTGTTTGTGCGGTACCATGGACAATGGATGGGAGAAGCGATGTTCCAAACCCTCCTATTAAGGTCAACCATGGACAGCAAACCAGACTCCAAGATGCGCTCGCTGCCGGACACGCTCAAGGCAGTGGCCTGGTCCTTCATCGGCCTGCGCCGCAAGAAGGATTTCGACCAGGACGTCGGCAACATGAACCCCGTGTACGTGCTGGTCTGCGCGCTGCTCGGCGCCGGGCTGTTCATCGGCGCGTTGCTGGCGGTGGTGCATGCGGTGACGTGACGGCACGCCCGATGAAACGCTACGAAGCGCTCGCCGAAGAAATCGCCCAGTCGATCAGGACGGGCGTGATGAAGCCGGGCGACCGGCTCCCGTCGGTACGCCAGTCCAGCGCGAGCCGCGGCGTCAGCCCCTCCACGGTGTTCGAGGCCTACTACCTGCTGGAGGCGCGCGGGCTGGTCCGGGCGCGCGAGCGTTCCGGCTACTACGTGGTCGGCGGCGGCAAGGCGCTGCCGCCGGAACCCGAGCTGGCGTCGCATCCCGACGGCGGCCGCACCAGCGTCGATGTCAGCAACCTGGTGTTCGACGTGCTGCAGGCCACCCGCACCCGGGACGTGGTGCCGTTCGGATCGGCCTTTCCCAGTCCCTTGCTGTTCCCGCTGCCACGTCTGGCGCGCTCGATGGCATCGACCGTCCAGCAGATGGATCCCTGGAGCACAGTCGACGACCTCACGCCCGGCAACGCCGAGCTGCGGCGCCAGATCGCGCTGCGCTACCTGGCCGACGGCGTCCATGTGCATACGGACGAAATCGTCATCACGAACGGCGCGCTGGAGGCCCTCAATCTGTGCCTGCAGGCGGTCGCGCGGCCAGGCGACGCGGTTGTCGTGGAAGCGCCGTCGTTCTACGCGGCGCTGCAGGCGCTCGAGCGGCTCGGGCTGAACGCGGTCGAGGTCAAGACCCACCGCGCGAGGGCATCGACCTGGACGACCTCGCGCAGGCCCTGGCGCGGCACCAGCCCAAGGCATGCTGGCTGATGACGAACTTCCAGAACCCGCTCGGCAGCACGATGCCGGACGAGAAAAAGCGTGCGCTGGCCGAGCTGCTGCGCCAGCATGGCGTCGCCCTGATCGAAGACGATGTCTACGGCGAGCTGTACTTCGGCAACCGGCGGCCACCTCCCGCCAAGGCGTTCGACAGCGGCGGCATGGTCATGCATTGCTCGTCCTTCTCGAAATGCCTTGCGCCCGGATACCGGATAGGATGGGCGGTGGCAGGACGCTTCACCCAGCAGGTAGCCCGGCTCAAGCTGACCACCACGCTGTCGGCATCGGCGCCGGCGCAGGCCGCGCTGGCCGACTACCTGGTGCGCGGCGGATTCGACAAGCACCTGCGCCAGCTGCGCCATGCGCTGTCGGTGCAGCAGGGATCGATGATCCAGGCGGTGGCGCGGCACTTCCCGGCCGGGACGCGCGCCACGCGGCCGGGCGGCGGCTACTTCCTGTGGGTCGAGCTGCCTGGCAATGTGGATGCGCTGGAACTGCACCGGCAGGCGCTCTCGCTCGGCATCAGCGTGGCGCCCGGGCCGATGTTCTCCGCCCACCGCAGTTTCGGCAATTGCGTGCGGCTGAACTACGGCCATCCGTGGGACGCGCGCAGCGAGGACGCCGTCGCCACACTGGGACGGCTGGCCGCCACCCTGATGCGAAAGGCGGCGTAGCAGGACAGGCACCACCGAACAACAACAAACGAAGGGGCTGCGATGTTTGGGTTCACTGCACTGGAATTGGCGCGCATACAGTTCGCCTTTACGATCTCGTTCCACATCATCTTCCCGGCGATTACGATCGGGCTCGCGTCCTACCTGTTCGTGCTCGAGGTGTGCTGGTTGCGCACCCGGCAGGAACGCTACCGCGACCTGTACCACTTCTGGCTGAAGGTCTTCGCGGTCAACTTCGGGATGGGCGTGGTGTCCGGGCTGGTGATGTCCTACCAGTTCGGCACCAACTGGAGCGCCTTCTCCGAGTTCGCCGGCAGCGTGACCGGCCCGCTGCTGGCGTACGAGGTCCTGACCGCCTTCTTCCTGGAGGCCGGCTTCCTCGGCGTGATGCTGTTCGGCTGGAACCGGGTCGGGCCCGCGCTGCACCTGTTCGCTACCGGGATGGTGGCGCTCGGGACGCTGATCTCTGCCACCTGGATCCTGGCGGCAAACAGCTGGATGCAGACGCCGCAGGGCTACGACATCGTCGGGGGCCGCATGATCCCGGTCGACTGGCTGGCCGTGATCTTCAATCCCTCGTTCCCGTACCGGCTGCTGCACATGAGTATCGCGGCCTTCCTGGCGACCGCGCTGCTGGTCGGCGCCTCGGCAGCGTGGCACCTGCTCAAGGGGAACGACAACAAGAGCGTGCGCACCATGCTGTCGATGGCGATGTGGATGCTGGCGATCGTGGCGCCGATCCAGGCGCTGGTGGGCGACTTCCACGGCCTGAACACGCTCAAGCACCAGCCGGCCAAGATCGCCGCGATGGAAGGACACTGGGAGCACCTGCCGCAGGGCGAGGGCACGCCGCTGGTGTTGTTCGCGCTGCCCGACATGGAGCAGGAACGCAACCGCTTGACAGTCGAGATACCGCGCCTGGGAGGACTGATCCTCGCGCACGACTGGAACGGGCGGATCCCGGCGCTGAAGGACTTCCCGCGCGAGGACCGGCCCAACGTGGGCATCGTGTTCTGGGCCTTCCGCATCATGGTCGGGCTGGGCGTGCTGATGATCCTGCTGGGCTTCTGGAGCCTGTGGCTGCGGCGCGGCGGCAGGATGTACAGCCACCGCGCCTTCCTGCACGCGGCAACCTACATGGGAGGCGCCGGACTGGTGGCGATCCTGGCCGGCTGGTTCACCACCGAGGTCGGACGCCAGCCCTGGGTGGTGTACGGCGTAATGCGCACCAGCGAGGCGGTATCGGCGCACGCCGCAGAACCGGTGGCGTTCACGCTGGGCCTGTTCATCATCGTGTATGTGTCCGTGTTTGGCATCGGCACCGGCTACGTGCTGCGGCTGATCCGCAAAGGGCCGGTGCCGTTCGAAGGCAGCAAGCCGACGCCGGGCGGTCCGGGCAGCACGCGCCAGCAGATGCGCCCGATCTCGGCGGCGCAGGAGCACATGTCGGTGGACGACCTGGACGGACAACCTGGCGAGAGGAGCTAATCATGGGAATCGACCTGCCACTGATCTGGGCGATCATCATCTTCTTCGGCGTGATGATGTACGTCGTGATGGATGGTTTCGACCTCGGGATCGGGATCCTGTTCCCGTTCGTGCAGGACCGGCATGAGCGCGATGTCATGATGAATACCGTGGCGCCGGTCTGGGACGGCAACGAGACCTGGCTGGTGCTGGGCGGGACCGGCCTGCTGGCCGCGTTCCCGCTGGCGTACTCGGTCGTGCTGAGCGCCCTGTACCTGCCGCTGATCCTGATGCTGCTCGGGCTGATCTTCCGAGGCGTCGCCTTCGAATTCCGCTTCAAGGCGCCGGAGAGGGAGCGCCACATCTGGGACAAGGCCTTCATCGGCGGCTCGGTGGCGGCCGCTTATTTCCAGGGCGTGACGCTGGGCGCCTTCGTGGCCGGCATCCCGATGCGCGGCCATGTCTATGCGGGCGGGCCGCTCGACTGGATCGCACCGTTTCCGCTGTTTACGGGGCTGGGCGTGGTGCTGGCGTATGCGCTCCTGGGCAGCACCTGGCTCGTGATGAAGACGGTGGGGCCGCTGCACGAACGCATGGTGCAGCTTACGCGGCCCGTGACCTGGGCGCTGCTGATTGCGATTGCCGTGGTCAGCATCTGGACGCCGCTGAGCGACGCGCGCATCGCCGAGCGCTGGTTCAGCCTGCCCAATATCATCTGGTTCTCGCCGGTGCCGCTGCTGCTCGGGCTGACCATCCTGGTACTGGTGCGCAGCCTGAAGCACGAGCCGCGCGTGACCCCGTTCATGTGCGCGCTGGGCGTGATCTTCCTGGGCTATACGGGGCTGGCGATCAGCATCTGGCCCAACATCATTCCGCCGCTGATTTCGTTCCGCGAGGCGTCGTCGCCGCCGCAGAGCCAGGGCTTCGCGCTGGTGGGCACGCTGTTCATCCTGCCGCTGATCCTGGGCTACACGGCATGGTCCTATTACGTTTTCCGCGGCAAGGTGACGGGCGATGAGCACTACCACTAGGCGCAAGGAGTGGCTGGTGCGGCTGGCCTGGATGGCGGGAATCTGGCTGGCCAGCGTCGCCGCACTGGGCGTCGTGGCGCTGCTGCTGCGCTTCCTGATGCGCGCCGCGGGCATGTCATCGCCTGGCGGCTGAACGCGCGGGCGAGCGTCAGGACCGCAGCGCGGCGTCGAGCAGGGTGAAGGCGTGGCGGACGGTGTCGTCGGCCATATCGAGCAGGTTGTCGCCCACGTAGAGCTCGACGTAGCTCGTCTCTGGCAGCGCGGCGTGCGACGCGCGCGTGAACATCCAGATGCCGTGCTCGCGCGCCAGCTCGTCGCGCAACGCAAGCGCGCGCTCGCGCGAGACCGGCAGGTGCAGGTGCAGCATGTTGGCCTGCGGGCTGGCCGGATTGACGCGGATGGCCGGGAACTCGCGCAGCAATCCGTACAGCCATTGCGTCCGCTCGAAGCAGGCCGGCATCGCGGCCAGGCGCTGGTCGAACTGCATGGCGGCTGCGGCGACGTAGGGCGTGCGGTGGATGACGTTCCCGCCTGTGCGGCGGAACCATTCGGCGGCCCGCGCGACAAAGCCGGCGTCGCCCAGCAGCATCGCGCCGCCCAGTCCGCCGATCCCCTTGTACATCGAGACATAGACCGAATCGAAACCGGCCGCGATCTCGCGCGCGCTGCGGCCAAGCGCGGCCGCGCATTCCCACAAACGCGCGCCGTCCATGTGCAGGTGCGCGCCGCGCGCGCGGCAGTGCGACTTGATCGCTTCCAACTCTTCCCATGCCGGGTTCTGGCCGCCGATCTCGCGCATCGGCACTTCCATCGCGACCGCGCCCAGGCGGTCCGGAATCGCGGCCAGGTCCGCGACGGTCCACGGGCGGTAGCGGTCGCCCGCCTGCAATGCCTGGAAATGGCCGAGCAGCTGGTAGTTGGAGCGTTCGTGCACGAGGATGTGCGAGGTCGGATGCAGGGCCACCAGGCGGGAGCCGCGGTCTTCGCAGCCAAGGCGCAGCGCGGTCACCTGCGCCATCGTGCCGGTGATGCAGAATACCGCCTGCTCGAAGCCCAGCAGGTCCGCGACCTTGCGCTCGAATGACTGGATCGCGTCGCCGCTGCCGTACACATCGTGCTCGATGCCGTTGTCGGCGCACCATGCGGACATCAGGGCGAACATCTCGGCCGGCGAGCGTGCGCGGTGCCCCGGCAGGACCGTATGGCAGGCGCGTTGCAGGCCGGCGGCGTTCATTGCGCCTCCTGATGCGTCACATGGACGGAGTGGAACTGCAGCGCCGCCAGGTTGGCATAGATGCCGCCCAGTGCGACTAGCTCCGCATGGGTGCCGGTTTCGACGACCTTGCCGTCTTCCATCACGATGATGCGGTCGGCGCGCTGCACGGTTGCCAGGCGGTGCGCGATGATCACGGTAGTGCGGCCCTGCATCGCCGTCTCGAGTGCGCCCTGGACCAGGCGTTCGGACTCGGCGTCCAGCGCGCTCGTCGCTTCGTCCAGGAGCAGCAGGGAAGGGTTCTTCAGCAGGGCGCGCGCAATCGCGATGCGCTGGCGCTGTCCGCCGGACAGGCGCACGCCGCGCTCGCCGAGGAAGGACTGGTAGCCTTGCGGCAGGCGTTCGATGAATTCGTGGGCGGCCGCCATGCGTGCAGCCTGGATGACTTCCTCGTCGGTCGCGTCCGCGCGGCCGTAGCGGATGTTCTCCATCGCGTTGGCCGAGAAGATCACCGTGTCCTGCGGCACGATGCCGATGGCGCCGCGCAGGTCGTGCAGCGCGAGCGTGCGGATGTCGACGCCGTCCAGGGTGATCGCGCCCGACTGCGGATCGTAGAAGCGCAGGAGCAGCTGGAACAAGGTGGTCTTGCCCGCGCCCGACGGTCCCACCACCGCCACGGTTTCGCCGGGACGGATCGAGAGCGTCAGCTGCGACAGGGCAAGGGTTTCCGGGCGCGACGGATAGGAGAAGTTCACGTCGCGCAGCCCGATCGCCGCGCCGTCGGCGGAGCGCGGCGGCAGGGCGGCCGGATGCGCCGGTTCCTGGATCGGCGACTGGACCGCCATCAGCTCCTGCAGGCGCTCGGCGGCGCCGGCGGCGCGCTGCAATTCGCCCGCCACTTCGGCCAGGGCGCCGACCGAGCCGGCGGAAATCGCTGCGTACAGGATGAACTGGCCAAGGTCGCCGCCGGTCATGGTGCCTTCCAGGACCGCGTGCGCGCCCAGCCACAGCACGAACACGATCGCGCCGAACACCAGCAGGATGGCCAGCATGGTGAGCGTGGCGCGGGCACGGATGCGGCGCATCGCGGTAACGAATGCGTCCTCGATCGCGGCCCCGAAGCGCCGGGTTTCGATCTGCTCGTGCGTGTAGGCCTGCACGGTCGGCATCGCATTCAGGATCTCGCCGGCCATCGCGGAGGTTTCGGCGATGCGGTCCTGCGAGTCGCGCGACAGCTTGCGTACGCGGCGGCCGAACAGCACGATCGGCAGCACCACCAGCACCAGCAGGCCGATGATGATCGACGCCAGCCGCGGGCTGGTCACGAACAGCATCACCAGGCCACCCAGGAACATCAGCGTATTGCGCAGCGCCTGCGAGACATTGGTGCCGACCACGGTCTGCACCAGCGTGGTGTCGCCGGTCATGCGCGACAGGACTTCGCCGGTCTGCGTCGTTTCGAAGAATTCCGGACTCTGGCGCAGCACGTGGCGGTACACCGCGTTGCGGATATCCGCGGTGATGCGCTCGCCCAGCCAGGAGACGGTGAAGTAGCGCGCCGCGGTGCCGGTGGCCAGCAGGGCGGCCAGCCCGAACAGCGTCAGGAAGGTCGTATTCACGTTCTGGATGCCGTGCGCGCCGGCGGCGGCGCCGAAGCCCTGGTCGATCATCTGCTTGAACGCGGCGGGAATCGCCAGCGTGGACGCGGCGGTCACCACCAGCGCAATCAAGGCAAAGATCACCTGGGCACGGTAGGGGCGGAAAAACGGCGCGAGGCCAAACAGGCTGGAAATGCTGCCCTTGCGGTCCTGGTCCTGCGCGGTGGAGCTATTGGTCATTGGTTCTGCTGCTTGTTCTTAAAGTTGTATGGGGTCGACATAACCCGTCATTTCAAGGTATCCCTGTCCTGCGCGCCTGCCTTCGCGTTCCACCGTGACCGCACCTTCCCAATAGACGGCGCCGGTGGAGCGGCGCGAGTCCAGCTCCTGGTCGTCCTGCAAGGGCTTGATCTGCCAGGTCGCCGAACCGGTGCGAAGCTCGGTCGCGACCGGATACTCGGCATTGGTGCGCGGCGAACGCCAGTGCGCGCGCGGCGTAAATACCACCTCGCCGGGCGCGAATCGGGACACCCTGCCTGCGGCGTCGCGCAGGGTCGCATGGGCCCATAGTTTACCACCTTGCTTACTCCTGATCTGGAAAGCCATCAGTGCCGAGCCGTCGTCGAGGTTCAGCCCGACCCAGTCCCAGCCGGCGGCGTCCGGGTCCAGCGCTTCGCTCGACCATTCGTGGTCCAGCCAGGCCGTCCCGCTCACCGCGCCGCGCGACGTGCTTCCGCTCACGGCCAGATGCGGCTCGCTGTAGTAGTAGCTGGCCTGCGCGGGATTCGGTCCCTTGCGCGAGAAGCCGCCTTCGCCCTGGACCAGCACGGGCTGGGTGGGCGTCAAGCGCAGGTCGAGGTTGAATTCGCGGGCCCGCAGCCGCACCCTGTAGGCGCCGTCCGCGCCCCGTTGCATGGTCCAGCCGTCCAGGCGGATATCGGTGTCGCCGACCCTGGCCTGCGCCAGCCCGAAACCTTCGCGCGCGCTGCGCTGGTCGTGCAGCAGTCGCCCGGTCGCCGGATCGGACAGCGCCGCATGGCCGATCACCAGCTGGCGCGCGGCAAAGCGGCTCGGATTGTGGCGCGCCAGGCCGGTGGCGCTGCGGAAGAACGTGACCTGGAAGCCGAGCGGCTTGCCGCTGGTGGTCTTGAGCCAGCCCGTCACGTACCACCATTCGGTCTTGAAGGCCGGATGGGCGCCGTAGTCGCGCGGGAAGGCCAGCGGCTGACCGGGCGTCACGGGCGCGAATGCGGGCGCCGCCGCGCACCACTGCGCGGCCAGCAGCAACAGCGGCAGGAGCAGCCGGCGCAGCATCACCAGTCCTCCCGCACCGCGCGCAAGGGGCCGCCGGACAGCGCAAAGCGCCCGGACACCAGCGCCGTCGCGACGGAGGCCACGACGAGTGCGGCCGCCACCGCCGCGAGCAGCATCCACGGCAGGTGCAGTTCCATGGTCCAGTGGAAGGACTGCGGGTTCACCACGAACACCAGCACCAGGCTGATCGCAAAGCCAAGCGCAAAGCCGCAAGCCACGCCGAGCACGGCCAGCAGCAGGCCTTCGGCAGCAAGGATGCCGAGCACCTGGCCGCGGGTGAGGCCCACATGGCGCAGCATGCCGAATTCGCGCGCCCGGGCCAGCGTCTGGGCCGAGAAGGTGGCCGCGACGCCGGACATGCCGATCGCGATGGCCACGGCTTCGAGCAGGTAGGTCACGGCAAAGCTGCGGTCGAAGATCGCCAGGCTCATGGCGCGGATTTCGCCCGGTTCGGTCAGCTCGAGCTGCTTGCCGAAGGGCAGGTCACGCACTTGCCCCATGACCGTGCCCGCTGCTGCGCCCTCGCGCAGCCAGACGGCGGCATCGGTGGCGTCACGGTCCCCCGTGAGCGCCTGGTAGTCCTCGGCCCGGATCTGTACCGCGCCGAACTGGCGCGCGTAATCGCGCCACACGCCTGCAACGAAGAAGCGGCGCATGCCGCCGCCGACCGGCAGCTCGAGCCATTGGCCGGGAGCCGTGCCGTACAGGTCCAGCATCGCTTCCGAGACCCAGGCCGGCATGGCTCCGGCCGGCACCGGGAGCGCCGCGCCGGTGAGCGGCATGATGTCGCCAGGCTTGCCGGGATCGATCGGCCTGGCCAGCAGCGCCACCGGCGGCCGGGCCGGGTCGAGCGACAGCTGGCGCATGCGCAGGAAGTTCACCCGTTCGACGCCCGGGATCGAGGCTATGGCCTGCTGTTCGGCAGGACCAAGCGCCGCGGTGGCGCCGCCGGAAGCGCTGCGGATGTACACATCCGCCGGGAGCACCTGCACCAGCCAGGCGTCCACCGAGTCGCGGAAGCTGGAGACCATGATGGCCATCGCCACCATCAGGCTGAAGCTGGCCAGCACGCCGCCCAGCGCGATCGAGGCCTGCCCGCTGGCGTTGGCGAGGCGCGCCAGCGCCAGTCCCCCAACCGCGCCGCCGGGCTTCGTGCGCGACAGCAGCCGGAACAGCACGGCGGCAATGCGCGGCATCAGGGCGATCGCGCCGACCAGCATCAGGGCGATGGCGATGTAGGCAAACAGCGGCAGCCCGCCCACCGGCGGCGCCTGCGTCAGCAGCGCGCCGGCCGCGAGGAGCAGCAGGCCCGGCCAGGCGCGCGACAGCCGGTTCAGCGCAGCGTCGCCGGCGCCGGACTTGAGCGCCACCGCCGGCGCCGCGCGCGACGCCTCCAGCGCGGGCGCAGCGCAGCCGGCCAGTGCGACCAGCGTCCCCAGGATGAAATAGCCGAGCGCCGCCGCGGGAGCGAAGTGCACCTGCGGCTGCACGCCGGGGAAGTAGCCGCCGCCAAGGTCGCCGCCGAACAGGTGCAGCACCGCATATGCCAGCCCATAGCCGCCCGCGATGCCCAGCGCCGATCCGATCATGCCCAGTGCAGCGCCCTCCGCCAGTACCTGGGCGAGCAGTGCGCGGCGTTCCAGGCCCAGCACGCGCAGCAGCGCAAACTGGCTGCGGCGGCGGATGACCGACAGCGCCTGCGTGGAGAACACCAGGAAGGCGCCGGTGAACAAGGCGACCAGCGCCAGTACGGTGAGGTTGACGCGGTAGGCCCGGCTCATGGTGCCGACGCGGCTTTCCTGCGTGAGCGCGGCATCGGTGACCACGAAGCGGCCCGGCGCGCGCCGTTCCAGGTCCGCCGACAGGCTCGCCATGAAGCGCGCGGTGTCGATGCCGGGCGCGAGCTTGAGGTCGATCCGCGACAGCTTGCCGAGCCTGTCGAAGCGCCACTGCACGCCGGCGATGTCCATCACGCCGAGGCGCTGGCCGGTGCGCGCGCCGGGCACCGTGCCGGCCACGCGCAGCACCACTTCCCGGGTGCCGCTCAGGACGGCCAGGCTGGACCCGGCTTTGACGCCGAGCCGGTTCGATGCGGCTTGCGACAGGAACAGCGTGTCGTCGGCCATGGTATCGAGCATGGCGCCCTTGGCCGGCACGCCGACAAGGCCGGGCGAGACGGCAGTCGCGCGCATGGCATCGATGCCGATGATCCTCAGGGGGGCTTGCTGGCCGGGCAGGGCGGCGGCCACTTCGAGCACCGGACTGGCAGCGGCGACGCCTTCGCGCTGCGCCAGGTCGGGGTAGATCGCTTCGTCGAAGACGCCCTCGCGGCCCTCCACGCGCAGGTCCGCTTCGCCGGACAGGCTGCGCGCGGCGGCGGAGAACTCGTTCAGTGCGGCTGCATTGATCAGGTGGATCGCGAACCCCATCGCAACGCCGACGGCGATGGCCGCCACGGCGACCAGCGCGCGCATGGGCTGCGCGCGCCACTCGCCCGCGAGCATCCAGCGCCAGAGGAGGGTCAGCCGGGGCATTCGACCTTCAGCGCTTCGGCCGCGCGGTCGGCCTTGCGGCGCAGGATGCGCGACTGGTCGCTGTCGCGCGCGTTGCGTGCGTCGTCATCGGCCCATTTCTTTTGCAGGCGCAGCTTTTCGCAGCGCTGGTGGCGCTGCGCCGCATCGCGCAACATGCGTGCGCGCACCCGTTCATGCTGCGCTTCGCGCTGCCGGCGCTCCGCGCCGAGCTGGTCTGCCAGCGCTTTCTGGCGCTGCAGTTCGGCCTCCGGAGCGGGCTGTGGCGCGGCCGCCGGCGCGGGCGGTGGCACCTCCAGTTGCGTCACCCGGGCGCCGGGACAGGGCGATTCGGAGTAGGTCACTTTGCCATTGTGGGTGCATTTGAAGACTTGCGCGCCTGCGGCGCTGGAGACGGTGAGGCAGAGCAGGATGGTCGCGGCGCGCAGCATGGTGTCCCCCTAGAGTATCTTCCCGGGGTTCATGATGCCGAGCGGGTCCAGCGCGGCTTTGATCGCACGCATCATGTCGAGTTCCACCGGCGGCTTGTAGCGTTCCAGTTCCCCGCGCTTGAGCGCGCCGATGCCGTGTTCGGCCGAGATCGAGCCGCCGTGCGCGGCCACGCTGTCGTGCACGATGCGGTTCACCGCGTGCTGGTGCACCAGGAAGTCCTCGTCCACGCCGCCCGGCGGCGGAGCGACGTTGAAGTGCAAGTTGCCGTCGCCCAGATGGCCGAAGCACACCAGCTGGCAGCCCGGGAAGCCGAGCTGCAACTCGGCGGCGGTGTCGCGGATGAACGCGGGGATCAGCGATACGGGCAGCGAAATATCGTGCTTGATGTTCTTGCCCTCTGCGGCCTGCGCCAGCGGAATGTGCTCGCGCAGCCGCCACAGGTCGCGCGCCTGTCCCACCGACGACGGCACCACGGCTTCGAGCGAAGCGTCTTCCGCGAGCGCTGCGCCGAGGCTGTGTTCCAGCAGCTGCGTGGCGTGCTCCTGCGACTCGCTGCTTTCCACATCGACCAGCGCGTAATACGGCGACGGCGCGCGGAACGGCTGCGGCAGCGCGGGGAAATGGCGCGCCACCAGCTGCATGCACAGGTCGGACACCAGTTCGAATGCGGTGAGCCCGGCGCCGCACTCGTCCTGCAGGCGCGAGAGCAGTCCCAGCGCGGCCTCCGGCGATGCCAGCGCGACCAGCGCGGTGGCCGAACCGCGCGGCTGCGGATACAGCTTGAGCACCGCTGCGGTGATGACGCCCAGCGTGCCCTCCGCGCCGACGAAAAGGTCGCGCAGCGAATACCCGGTGTTGTCCTTGCGCAGGCCACGCAGGCCGTCCCAGACCTCGCCCGACGGCGTGACTACTTCCAGCCCGAGGCACAGGTCGCGCGCATTGCCGTAGCGGAGGACGGCGGTGCCGCCCGCATTGGTGGACAGGTTGCCACCGATGGTGCAGCTTCCTTCGGACGCAAGCGACAGCGGGAACAGGCAGCCATGGACGGCCGCGGTTTCCTGCACCTGCTGCAGCAGGCAGCCGGCATCGACGGTCATGGTGCGGTTCGCCGGATCGACGGCGCGGATGCGGTTCAGCCGCGCCAGCGACAGCACGACCGCCTCGCCGCTGGCGTCGGGCACGCTGCCCAGCACGAGGCCGGTGCGCCCGCCCTGCGGCACGATCGGCACCTGGGCGGCGGCGCAGGCACGCACCAGCGCCGCCACCTCTTCGACGCTGCCCGGGCGCAGCACGGCGCGCGCGCGGCCCGTAAAGCGGCCGCGCCAGTCGGTGAGGAAAGGCTCCATGCCCGCCACATCGGCCAGTACGTGCCCGTCGCCGACGATCGCGCAGCAGGTGTCGAGGAAGGAGTCGCTCATTTTGTCCCGTTGACGCGTTCCAGCAGTTCCTTGGCCATCTTGCGCGCGGCCTTCTTGTAAGGCCGCAGGAACAGCAGGGTACAGGTGAAGTACACCACCACCAGCACCGCTTCGCCCCAGGCCATCAGCGCGGACAGCGGCCCGGTGTCGCTGTAGGCCCGCACCACGCCTTCGGCGAAGTAGAGCAGGATGACCATCGAAGACCATTGCAGGGTGTAGATGTCGCGGCGGATGGCGCCGATCAGCGGCAGCAGCAGCGGCACCGCCTTGAGCGCCAGCAGGCTGCCGCCCGGGCGCAGCGGCGCGACCACGGTTTCCCAAGCCACCAGCCAGGCGATCAGCAGGGCCATGCTGGCGACGGCGCCACGATGGAAGACTTTTTGCGCATCCATCAGCGGACTCCTTCGAGGCGGGCGACGGTTTCGGCAAGCCGGCGGCCGAGCGCGACCGCGAGCTTCTTTTCGTCCTCGCTGATCGGGCGGTTGTTATCCAGGCCGGCCCAGTGCGAGGCGCCGTACGGGCCGCCGCCGGATTCGGTCGTCATCAGCTCCGGGTGCGAATAGGGCAGGCCCATGACCAGCATCCCATGGTGCAGCAGCGGGATCATCATCGACAGCAGGGTCGATTCCTGGCCGCCGTGCAGGCTGCCGGTGGAGGTGAATACGACTGCCGGCTTGCCGGTCAGGCTGCCGGACAGCCATTCGGTCGCGGTCCCGTCGAGGAAGTACTTCACGCTTGCCGCCATATTGCCGAAGCGGGTGGGCGAACCGAGCGCGAGGCCAGCGCATTCGTCCAGGTCCGAGCGTTCGACATACGGCGCGCCCTTGGCCGGGACGTCCGGCTCGACCGCTTCGGCGACGGTGGACACGGCCGGCACGGTGCGGATGCGTGCGTCGATACCGGGAACGCTTTCGATGCCCTGGGCGATGAGTTCGGCCAGTTTGCGGGTCGCGCCGTGACGCGAGTAGAACAATACGAGAATAATCGGGTTGGATGCTTTCATCATTGGTATTATAGGGCGCTTTCAAACTGACAAGGCCGGCTAACGGCCGCGATGACCCACCGATGCATCATGAACCGGCCACTCCCCACCCGCACCGACACGGCGTCCTGGCGCATGGCATGGACGTGGCGAGGGGACTGACCTGGAGCGAAGTCGTCGACCTGGTGCGCTTTGCGCACCGCCGCCTGTCGGAAGAGCGCCTGCCCCAGGTTGCGGGCGGCCTCACCTTCACCACCGTGCTGGCCGTGGTCCCGCTGCTCACGATCGTGTTCGCGGTCTTCACCACCTTCCCCGTGTTTACCGCGTTCCGCGCAGCCCTGGAAGCGTACTTCGTGCAGTCGGTGATGCCCAAGGCGATCGCCGACACCATCGTTGCCAACCTCACGGCCTTCGCGGGCAAGGCCACGCGCCTGTCCACCATCGGCGCGGTGGTCCTGCTGTTTACCTCCACGGCCATGATGGGCATGATCGAGCGCGCCTTCAACCAGATCTGGCGCGTGCAGCGTCCCCGCCCGCTGTCGCAGCGGGTGATGATCTACTGGGCGCTGGTGACGCTAGGCCCGCTGCTGATCGGGCTGTCGCTGACCATGACCACGCAGCTGTACGTCGCGACCAGCGGGCTGCTCGAATCGCTGCCTTACCTGGGCGCGGTACTGTACACGGCGCTTTCGGTGCTGCTGACCACCGGCGCGTTCACGCTCCTGTACATGTGGCTGCCGAACCGCCACGTCGACTGGCGCGATGCGGTCTGGGGCGGCCTGGCCGCGGCGCTGGCGTTCGAGATCGCCAAGCGCCTGTTCGCGGTGTTCATCAAGCAGTTCCCGACCTACGCCATTATTTACGGCGCGCTGGCCGCGCTGCCGCTGTTCCTGCTCTGGATTTACGTGTCCTGGCTGATCACCCTGGTCGGCGCGCTGATCACCGCCGCGCTGCCGGTGGTGAAGTACGAGCGCTGGTGGCACAAGCCGGTGCCGGGGAGCGAGTTCGTCGACGCGATGGCGATCCTGAAGGTGATGTATGCGAGCCGCGAGCTGGGCGACAGCACGCTGGTCGCCTCGTCGATGATCCGCAAGCACACCCGGATCGGCTACGAGGAAATGACGGCGCTGCTGCAGCAGATGGAATCGCATGGCTGGGTGGGGCGCGTACGCGCTCCGGCGCCGGCGCACGGTCCATGGCGCCGCAAGATGCGCTACGACCTCGACCACTGGGTACTGCTGGTGAACCCGGACAAGGTGCGGGTGGCCGATGTCTACCGGATCTTTGCGTTCGCCGGCGGCGAGGGCGGCAGGCAGGAGGCCCGCTCGGCGCTGGAACTCGACACCGGCGCCCTGGCGCGCCAGGTGGAAGAAGCGGTCGAGCGCGGCCTGGAGCAGACCCTGTCGGCCCACTTCAGGCGCCCCGCGCCGCCCTGATTCCTACCAGCTCAGTTTGGCGGTCAGCATCTGCCAGTACATCACCCAGTCGCCCATGAAGGAATACAGCGGGTGGCTGAAGGTGGCGGGCCTGTTCTTCTCGAAGAAGAAGTGGCCGACCCAGGCCGCGCCGTAGCCGGACAGCAGCGCGAACAGCAGCCATGCCGCATCGAGGCTGACGCCGAACTGCACCAGCGCCGCCAGCGCGGACGAGGAACCGATGAAGTGCGCGCGGCGGCACAGGCGGTTCTGGTGTTGCGACAGGTAGAACGGATAGAACTCCGAAAAACTGGCAAAGCGGGTCGCGCTGGTCATGTCGTCTCCTTGCTGCCGAGTGCGAAGCCATACAGGGCGTCGAGCACCGCGTCGGGCTGCTCGGCCATCATCTGGTGCCCCGCATCCACCGTCACGATCCTGGACTGCCGCAGCGCGGCCGCCAGCTGGCGTGCGCTCTTCGGCGGCGTCATCATGTCGCGCGCCCCCTGCAGCAGCAGGACCGGACAGTCAACGCTGGCTGCTGCCGCCTCGCCGTTCGCATACGCGTTGCAGGCCGTGAAATCGGTGTGGAACAGGTGTGCGGGATTGCGCGCGCTCATGCGCTGCATCAGGCGCTGCGACATGCCCATGGTCCAGAAGCCAGGCCCCGGGCAGGACGGCTTTTGCGCCAGCGTCGAGTGCGACCAGATGTTGACCATGTCGATCGCGGACGGCTCGTCGTTATTCGAGGTTTCCAGCAGTGCTTCGGAAACCCGCATCGGATAGGTGCTGCCCACCAGCGCCAGGGCGGACACGCGGCCGGGAGCGCGGAATGCCGCCTCGAGCGCGATCAGCGATCCCATGCTGTGGCCAGCCAGCAGCGCGCGCTGCACGCCGGCGCGGTCCAGCACCGACAGCAGCCAGTCCGCCATCGCTTCGACCGTATCCAGCGCCGGCCCGGCGCTGCGCCCGTGGCCCGGCAGGTCGACCGCCAGCACGCCGAAGCCGTGGTGCGCGAAATAGCGGCTCTGCAAAGCCCACACCGAATGGTCGTTCTGCGCGCCGTGGATGAACACCACGGCCGGCAGCGCGGGATCGAACGGGCGGCCGCCCGTATAGCAGTAAGCGCCATCAATCATCATCTCAGGCTCCTTTCTGCGCGGCCTTGAGCGCGCGCCCGAGGTCTTCGAGCAGGTCGTCGGCGGACTCGAGGCCGACCGACAGGCGCATGGTGCCTTCGGCGATGCCCGAGGCGGCCAGCTGGTCCGCCGGCACCCGCAGGTGGGTGGTGGAAGCAGGGTGGATCACCAGCGAACGCGCATCGCCGACATTGGCCAGGTGGGTGAACACCTTGAGGCTGTCGACGAAGCGACGGCCCGCTGCGCGGTCGCCCTTGAGATTGAACGAGAACACCGCGCCGCAGCCCTTGGGCAGCAGGGTCTTGGCAAGCTCGTAGTCCGGGTGGCTGTCCAGTTCCGGATAGGAAACCGAAGCGACGGCCGGGTGGGACACCAGGAACTCCACCACCTTGCGGGTGTTGGCGATATGGCGCTCCATGCGCAGCGACAGCGTCTCGACACCCTGCAGGATGGCGAAGGCCGCGTGCGGCCCCATGGCCGCGCCGAAGTCGCGCAGGCCTTCGCGGCGCGCGCGCAGCGCGAACGGCGCCACGGTCGACTCTTCTGCGAACACCATGTTGTGGAAGCCCTCGTAGGGTTCGCACAGTTCGGGGAAACGGCCGCTGCGATCGTGCGCCTGCTGCCAGTCGAACGTGCCGCCGTCCACCAGCAGGCCGCCGATGGCGGTGCCGTGCCCGCACAGGAACTTGGTCGCGGAATGGACCACCAGGTCGGCTCCATGGTCGAACGGGCGCAGGAGGTAAGGCGTGGTAAAGGTGGAATCGACCATCAGCGGCAGGTCATGGTCGTGCGCAAGCGCGGCCACGGCCGGGATATCGAGCACGTCCAGTCCGGGATTGCCGAGCGTTTCGCCGAACAGGGCCCTGGTCTGCGGCCGGATCGCGGCCTTCCACGCGTCGAGGTCGCGCGGATCGATGAAGGTGGTCTCCACCCCGAAGCGCTTCATCGTGTAGGCAAGCAGGTTGTGCGAGCCGCCGTACAGCGCGCGCGATGCGACGATGTGCGAGCCCGCCCCGGCGATGGTGGCCAGGGCCAGGTGCAGCGCGGCCTGGCCGGACGCGGTGGCGATCCCGGCGACCCCGCCTTCGAGGGCGGCAATACGTTCTTCCAGGACCGCGTTGGTCGGATTCGATATCCGCGAATAGACGTGTCCGGCGCGCTCCATGTTGAACAGGGAAGCGGCATGATCGGAATCGCGGAATGCGAACGATGAGGTGAAATAGATCGGCGTGGCGCGCGCGCCGGTGGCTGGATCGGGCGCGGCGCCGGCATGCAGCGCCAGCGTGTCGAAGCCGGGATAACGGGGTCCGCTCATAGGTGTGCCGGGTGATGGAGATGGCGCATCGTAGCACCGTTTGCCAGGCATGTAACCCCGCCCGGCGCGTCTTGCGCGAGCGCAAAGCTGGATTTTTTGCTACGCTTAGGCTACAGTCGATCAGCACTGCTATAAAGACAAGGTGACCCCCATGAAAGTCTCTGAAATCCTCCAGGTGAAGGGCAATATCCTCTACACGGCCACGCCCGAGATGCCGCTGGTCGATGCCGCCAGCCTGATGGCGGAAAAGGACATCGGGTCGCTGGTGGTGATGGAATTCGGGGACCTGGTGGGCATGCTCACCTTCCGCGAAGTGATGAAGGCGCTGCACGACAACGGCGGCAGCGTGGGCACGGGCACCGTGCGCAAGCACATGGACGACCACCCGATCACCGTGACGCCCGACACCGAAGTGAACGAGGTGCGCCGCATGATGCTCGAGAAGCACGCGCGCTACCTGCCGGTGATGAATGCCAAGACGCTGCAGGGCGTGATCTCGTTCTACGACGTGGCGAAGGCGGTGCTGGAGGCGCAGAGCTTCGAGAACCGCATGCTCAAGGCTTACATCCGCGACTGGCCGGCCGAGACGGCCAACGAGGAAGACTGAACCGGCAGCCGCCGGTTTTTTTTTATTCCACGGCAGTCCGCCGAAGGCGGGGGGGCCGGGCCGCTGCCCGGACCACGCGCCTATCCGGCGGGGACGGCGGTCGCCAGCCAGTCGGCCAGCGCCGGAGCGGGCAGGGGCTTGGCAAATAGGAAGCCCTGCGCCAGCGGGCAACCGAGCGCCGACAGCACCTGCGCCTGGCGTTCGTCTTCCACGCCTTCGGCGACGATCGACAGCCCGAGGTTGCGACCCAGTTGCACCACCATCTCGGCGATGCTGCTGCCGCGCGCCGATCCCGTGATCTCGGTGACGAAGGTGCGGTCGATCTTGAGCCGGTCCACCTGCAGGCGCTGCAGGTGCGACAGCGACGAGAAGCCGGTGCCGAAGTCGTCGATCGCGATCGACACGCCGGTCTGCTTGACCTGCGCGAGCACGCGGATCAGCAGGTCCGGCTCTTCCATCGCCATCGATTCCGTGATTTCCAGCTCGATGTGCTGCGGCGGCGCGCCGGTGTCGGCCAGCGCCCGCTGCAGCATGTGCAGGAAATACGGATGGCGGAACTGGACCTGCGACACGTTGATCGAGATGGTGAAGTCGCGGTGCCCGCAGGCGCGCAGGCGCACCAGTTCCCGGCATGCCTCGCGCAGGACCCATTCGCCGATCTCGATGATCAGGCCGGAATATTCGGCGATCGGGATGAAGCGGTCCGGCGAGATGAACTGGCCGTCGCGCGTCTGCCAGCGCAGCAGGGCCTCGGCGCCGACCGTGCGGCGCGATTCCAGGTCGATCTGCGGCTGGTACACGATCGACAGCTCGTTGCCGGCAAAGCCGGCCCGCAGCGCGTGCATCATGCTGACCCGCTCGCGGATCTCCACGCCCATGCTGCGCGTGAAATAGAAATGCCCCGAACGCTTCTGGCTCTTGGCGCGCTTGAGTGCGATGTCGGCATCCTTGAGCGCGTCGCCGCCGGTGCCTTCGTGCTCGCCCAGGCGCACCAGTCCCAGCGTCGCCGAGATCTGGACATCCTGGCCTTCCAGCGTGAACGGGATGTCGAACAGCGGCAGGATGCGTTCCGGATTGACCGCGGAGGCGTCGCCCAGCACGGCAAAGGTATCGCTGCCGATCCGCGCCAGCACCAGGTTCAGTCCCAGGCGTGCCTGCAGGCGGCCGGCCACCGCGACCAGCAGCAGGTCGCCGAAGTGGTGGCCAAGGGCGTCGTTGGTCTCGGCGAAGTCGTCGATATCCACCAGTGCGAGCGTGGTGCGGGCGCGCGCCGGCGCCAGCATGGCGCCGTCGAGCAGTTCCACCAGGCGTGCGCGGTTCGGCAGCTTGGACAACTGGTCGTAGAAAGCGGCGTTGTGCAGGTGGCTGACCAGCTCCACGTTATCGAGGCCGACCGCCACGTGGCTGGCAAAGATGTCGAGCAGGCGCAGCTCGACGGAGCCCGGGGCCTGTGCCACCGGCAGGTGGGCGGCGAACTCGCGCTTGCTCTTGCCGCGGATGTACAGGGTGATGCTGTCGTCGCGCACGATGGTGCGCCGCTCGCCCAACGCCTGCTCCAGTGCCGCGTGGATCGCGCCTCCGCGCACGGCCGTCAGCAGGCCGCCGCCCAGCGCCGCGTGCGGCCCGGCCGCAGCCAGCGCATGCAGCAGGTGTCCGTCGCCGGCCGGCTCCTTGGCGCACAGCACGCCGGACGGGGTGGCGCGCAGCAGGCCGCAGGCCTGTTCCAGCACGCCGGCGCCGAAGTCCCGGGCGCCGTTCAGGGCCATCAGGCCGGTGCAGGCATTCAGCACGCGGTCCATGCCCTGGCGGCTGCGGTTGATCGCGGTGATCTGCTCGTACGAGCGGATCGCGGCAGTCACCGCGGTGTACAGCTTGATGCGGGTGAGTTCGGACTTGGTCTTGTAATCGTTGATGTCGTAGTCGCGGATCGCGTCGATCTCGGGCGCGTAGCCGGGCTGCCCGGTGCGCAGGATGATGCGCAGCTCGTGCAGGCCGAGCGTCTCGCGGATGTGGCGGACCAGCGCCAGGCCCGCGTCGTCGCGTTCCATCACCACGTCCAGCAGGACCACGGCGATATCGCGTTCGCGGCCCAGCAGCTGGCGTGCCTCTGACGCGGAATACGCGTGCAGGAACTCGAGCGGGCGGTGCTGCATTTCCAGGCTGCCCAGCGCAAAGGTGGTGGTCGAATGCACGTCCTCGTCGTCGTCGACGATCAGGACCCGCCACACGCTACCCCCGCTTGCTGTCGCCGGCACTGCTTCCTCGTCCAGGAAGACCAGCTGATCGTGGTCCTGCCCCGGCATAGGGGAGGGTGCTGCCATATTGCTTCTCCGGGGATATATACATACTCACACAAACTCACTACTGCTGTGTGACTGAAGTATATGCGGAACGTCAACAGTAGAGAAATAAAAAGATGTAGCGGAGAATTAAAACAACACTGGACGGTCGCCGGCAGCGCCGCGCAGCGACTGGTAGAATTGGTTTTTTCGCACCTCTCCCGCTCCTCCCATGTCCGGCAATTCATTTGGCAAGCTCTTCACAGTCACCACCTTTGGCGAATCGCACGGACCGGCCATCGGCTGCGTGATCGACGGCTGCCCGCCGGGACTCGAGCTGGCCGAAGCGGACATCCAGCCGGAACTCGACCGGCGCAAGCCGGGCACCTCGCGCCACGTGACCCAGCGCCAGGAAAGCGACACCGTGTCGATCCTGTCGGGCGTGTACGAGGGCCGCACCACCGGCACCCCGATCGCACTGCTGATCCATAACGAAGACCAGCGCAGCAAGGACTACGGCAATATCGCCGAGAGCTTCCGTCCCGGCCATGCCGACTATACCTACTGGCACAAGTACGGCATCCGCGATCCCCGCGGCGGCGGGCGCTCGTCGGCGCGCCTGACCGCGCCAGTGGTCGGCGCCGCTGCCATCGCGCGCAAGTGGCTGCGCCAGCAGTACGGCACCGAAGTCATGGGCTACATGAGCCAGCTGGGCGATATCGCGGTGCCGTTCGACGGCTGGGAGCACGTGCACGCCAACCCTTTCTTCGCGCCGACCGCCGATGCGCAGCTGCTGGCGCGGATGGAGGCGGCGATGGACGAGCTGCGCCGCGCCGGCGACTCGGTCGGCGCCCGCATCGAGGTGGTGGCGCGCCAGGTGCCGGTCGGCCTGGGCCAGCCGATCTACGACAAGCTCGATGCCGACATCGCCTACGCCATGATGGGGATTAACGCGGTCAAGGGCGTGGAGATCGGCGCCGGCTTCCGCTCGGTGGCGCAGCGCGGGTCCGAACATGGCGACGAGCTGACCCCGCACGGATTCGTCGGCAATAACGCCGGCGGCATCCTGGGCGGGATCTCGACCGGCCAGGACATCCTGGTGTCGGTCGCGATCAAGCCGACGTCGTCGATCCGCACGCCGCGCCGCTCGATCGACAAGGCGGGCCAGCCGGTGACGGTGGAGACCTTCGGCCGCCACGATCCCTGCGTCGGCATCCGCGCGACGCCGATCGCCGAAGCGATGCTGGCCCTGGTGCTGATCGACCACGCGCTGATGCACCGCGCCCAATGCGCCGACGTGCGCGTCGATACCCCGCGCATCGCCTGACTTTTTTTCTAACCGAGGCGCCCGTGCCGGCGCCGCGCCTACAGCTTCACGCCCGATGTCCACGCAGTCGCCGAAATTCGCGCAGTTCCTGTTCAGCTATTACGCCCACGCGGGCACCTTCGCCACCTACGCCAGCCTGTTCTTTGCCGCGCGCGGCATGAGTCCGGGCCAGATCGGCGTGCTGATGTCGCTGATCCAGGTGATGCGCATGATCGGCCCGAACCTGTGGGGCTGGGTTGCCGACCGCAGCCACCGCCGCATCCTGGTGCTGCGCGCGAACGCAGTGGCCGCGCTGTTCGCGTTCACGGGACTGTTCTTCGCGCACGATTTCGCATCCCTGTTCGCGGTCATGGTGCTGCTCAACCTGTTTACCAGCGGGATGGTGCCGCTGGCCGAAGCCCAGCTGCTGTCGGAGATGCGCGGCGACCTGTCCGGCTACGGGCGGGTGCGCCTGTGGGGTTCGATCGGCTTCATCCTGGCGGTGACGGGCGCCGGCTACGGGCTCGAATGGTGGGGAGTGGAAAGCCTGCTGTGGATCGCGGGCGCGTTGCTGCTGCTCGTGCTGGCGGCCACGCTGCAGGTGCGTGAAGCGGCCGCCATCGAACGGCCGAAGGGCCACGTGCCGGTGTTGCATGTGCTGCGCCAGCCCGACGTCGCCGCCTTTTTTGCCAGCACCGCGCTGATGGTCGCGGCCCATACCTCGCTCTACGTTTATTACTCGCTGTACCTGGAGCGGATCGGCTACAGCAAACCGGTGATCGGCGCCATGTGGTCGGTCGGCGTGCTGGTCGAAATCGGGTTCTTCTATTTCCAGTCGGCCGTCATGGCGCGGCTGGGCGCGCGCAGGCTGATGATGCTGGCGTTCGCGGTGGCGACCGGCCGCTTCATCCTGATCGGGGCAGGCGCAGGCTGGTTTGCGGTGCTGCTGTTCGCGCAACTGCTGCATGCGGTGACGTTCGCGGCCCACCATTCGAGCGCCATCGTGGCGATGCAGAAGTGGTTCGCCGGGCCGCTGCAGGCGCGCGGCCAGGCCCTGTACATGAGCATCGCCTACGGCGTCGGGGGATCGGCCGGCGGCCTGTTCATGTCGCTGTGCTGGGAGAAGCTGGGGCCGTCCGGCGTGTACTACGCGGCCAGCGTGCTGGCGACGCTCGGCCTGCTGTGCGCGCGCTTTTCGTTCCGCTGGCAGGGGCGCAGCTAGCGTCAGGCAAGTGCGCGCGGCGCCAGTTCCATCTGCTGGCGGCGTTCCACCGAGCGCGCCACCAGCGTACGGATGTCGTTCAACAGGGCGAATTCTTCCTGGCCCAGTTCCCCCGGCGCCAGCTGCCTGTCCCATTCCCCGTACAGGAAACCTGCGGCCTGCCCGTGCACGCACACCGGCAGGATGATGAAGCTTGGCGCATCGGCCAGGGTCTCCTTCCACCAGCCCGGCAGCCTGGCCGAGAAGCGCGGATCGCGCGCATTGTCGATCAGGATGGCCCGGTCGCTGTCGAGGGCGGCATGGAACACGTCCGCCGCATAGGCATCCGGGAAGGACATCGCGGGGAGCAGTTCGCGCACGCCGTCGCCCAGGCCCATGCGCGCCGCGTAGGCCTTTTCGCGGCGGTTGCGCAGGAACGCCACCGCGCGCGCGAAAGGCAGGCCCTTGTAGACAGTCTCCAGCGCCAGCGTCATCATCTGTCCCGGGCTGGCGGTGGCCAGCACGTCGCGCATGTCCGATACGCCGGAGCGCAGGATGCGTTTGCATTCGGCGCGGCGGCGCGCGGCGTCGTCGGCCTTGTTGCGCCTCTCCTGCGGACGCGCCAGCGGGGCGAGCACCAGGTCGTCGCTGGCGGCGAGGCGCGCTTTGGACACCGCCTCCATGATGACGTCCGTGTCCACCCCGACCAGGCGCGAGAAGCGCCCGGCCAGTGCGCGCACCTGCCCGGCGGCGCCGGCGTCGTCGGCCCATAGCGGCGCCGCGCACTGCGACGCCATGGTGGCAACCGCGGCCAGCCAGCGTTCGTGCGACATCTCGGCACCTTCGCGGTCCGGATCCACCACCCGCATTCCCGCCAGCAGGTTGCGCGGCAGGCCCCAGCGCTGCGCGGCGGCGCGGCCGATCTCTTCCAGCGCCAGGCCCAGCACCGCCGGAGCGGCAGCTTCCTCCCGGCCCTGGCCGGCGGCGTCGACCAGCCGGGTCCAGTGCTCGGGCAGGTAGAACGTGACCAGCATCCGGCCCAGCATGTGCAGCATCGAGCAGACCACCGCTTCCTCCGGATCGCGCATGTCGGCGCGGGTAGCCACCTGCTGCGCCACCATCCCGGCCAGGATCGCCTTTTCCATCTCCTCATGGGCCGCCTGCGTCCCGGGCGAAGTGGCGGACAGCTCCTCGATCAGTTTCAGGCCCAGCGCGAGGTGGCCGATCGCATCGGTGCCCAGCACCAGCACCGCCTTCGACACGGTGTTGATGCACTGGCCGAATGCCGCGTACATGCCGCTGTTGGCAAGCCGCAGCACCTTCTGGGTAAGGATGGGGTCGGACAGCACCGTCTGCGTCATGTTGAATTCCGGGTCAGCCTCGCCCCGCATCGCCCCCAGGATCGAACGCACCGCGCGCGTGAAGCCGGGCATGTCGCCGTTGCGGCGAATGCGCTCCCACAGCAGCGCCAGCGTGGCGTCGGGACGGGGCGGGGTGGTCGTCGTGGCTGCCATCTAGTCGATCCTCGCGCGCAGTTCGGCGGGAAGCAGTTCGGCGTACAGGTTCTCCTTGAGCGCGGCCATCGCCACGTGGGCCGGCATCGGCTTGCCGGTCAGGTAGCCCTGCACGAACTGGCAGCCGCGCTGTTCCAGGTATTCCAGCTGCTGCCCGGTCTCCACGCCCTCTGCCACCACCGACAGGCCGAGATGGCGTGCCAGGTCGAGCACGGCGTTGACGATGGCGCCGTCCTTGGCCGATGCCAGCAGGTCCTTGACGAAGGCGCGGTCAACCTTGAGCACCGAGATCGGGAAACGCTTCAGGTAGGCCAGCGACGAGTAGCCGGTGCCGAAGTCGTCGATCGCGATGCGGGCGCGGCGCGCCGCCATCCTGGCCAGGATGGCCTCGGCGTGCACCGGGTCGACCATCAGCGTGCCCTCGGTGATCTCGAGCACCAGCTGTGCGCCGGGCAGGCCGGACAGGGCCAGTGCCTCGTCCAGCACGTCCAGGAATTTATCGCTGCGGAACTGGCGCGGGCTGATGTTCACCGAGATGTAGAGCGGACGGCCGGCCACCTCCTGGAATTGCAGCAGCTGCACGCAGGCCGCCTTCAGTGCCCAGGCGCCGAGCATGTTGATCAGGCCATTGGTCTCGGCGATCGGCACGAAGCGCACCGGAGGCACCATGCCCAGCGCCGGATGGCGCCAGCGCATGAGTGTCTCGAAGCCTTCGATACGGCGGCTCGACGCGTCCACGATCGGCTGGTAGAACAGCAGGAACTCGCCCTCGCGCACGGCCTGGAACATGGCCGCTTCCAGCGAGATGTCATGCGCGGGTGCGCCGGGCACCTCGCGCGCGCTGTAGATCATGTACTTGCCCTTGCCGGCCAGCTTGGCGCGCGACATCGCGCTGTCGGCCAGCGCCACCAGGCGCACCTCGTCTTCCGCATGCTGCGGATAGACCGACACGCCGATCGTCGCCCCGACATAAATGGTGTGGCCCTCGACATCGAACGGCGGCTGCAGCGAAGCGAGCAGGCGGCCCGAGATCAGTCGGATCTGCTGTGCGTTGCAGGTGCCCGGCAGGACCGCGACGAATTCGTCGCCGCCGATGCGCGCCAGGGTATCGCTGTCGCGCAGCGTCTTGCGCAGGCGCGCGGCGGCCATGCGCAGCACCGCGTCGCCGACCGTGAGCCCGAGGCCGTCGTTGACCTTCTTGAAGCCATCCAGGCCGATCGAAGCGACCGCGAAGCCCTGCCCGGAACGGCGCGCCGAAGCGATCACCATGCGGATGCGGTCGGCCAGCAGCAGGCGGTTGGGAAGCTCGGTCAGGCTGTCGTGGGTCGCCATGTGGCGCAGCCGTTCTTCGGTCGCGTGCTGGGCGGTCATGTCGCGCCCGACCGCGAACACGCTGCTTTCCCTTGCATCGTTGATGGAGGCGGTCAGGCGCAGTTCGAACCAGGCTTCGCGACCGCCGATCTGGATGCGCGCTTCCGCCAGCATGGCCTTGCCCGGTTCCAGCATGGCCGAGGCGATGGCCTGGCGCAGGGCGCTGCGGTCGGGCGCCGCGACCAGCGAGGCAAGCGTTACCTCCGGGGCGCCCTGCAGTTCGCGCAGACTGGTGCTGGCGCGCAGGATGCGCCCCTCGCCGTCGAGCCGCGCGGCGATGTCGCCGGCGGCGTCCAGCAGGGCATCGAACTCGCCGCAGCGCGCGGCAGGCAACGCGGGGTCAGGGGTACGCATGTGACTGGCGTGGTTTCCCACGGCACAAATGACGGAACGTGACCCACTCTAGCACCGAAAGATTTCCAAATCGCACCAAAACAGCAAGCTTGGCGGCCCATGCGCCGGTGCTTTGATTTGCCTCAAAAGGACGCGCGGCAGCCAAGGGAAACGGGACGGTTTTACGACGCGGCACGACCGTGCTATTGTGCTTCGGACAAACCGGGAGCCCTGCGATGAGCCAGTTCGATACCCACACGCCATTCAACCTGCCGCAGCCGTTCGAGGGCGTTAACCTGTTCGCCTGCGACACTGCGCTGCGCGAGGCGCTGGAACGGGAGGGCGCGGGCTGGGCCACCGGCGAACTTGCGGCGCTTGGCGCGCGCCTGGGAAGTGCGGCAACGCTCGACCTGGGACGGCTCGCCAATGCCAACCCGCCCCGGCTGCTGCAGTACGACCGCGCCGGACGGCGCATCGACGAACTCGAATTCCATCCTTCCTGGCACGCGCTGATGCAGCAGATGATCGAACAGGGCGTGCACGCCTCGCCATGGGAGGGCACGCAGGAAGGCCGCCAGGTGGCGCGCGCCGCGCGCTTCTTCCTGTTCGGGCAGGTGGAAAACGGTGCGCAGTGTCCCGTCACCATGACCTACGCGTGCGTGCCTGCGCTGCGCCATGCTGCGCCGGCGATCGCGCAGCAATGGCTGCCCAAGATCCTGTCGCGCCGCTACGATCCGCGTTCGCTGCCGGTGGACGAGAAGGAGGGCGCGCTGGTCGGCATGGGCATGACCGAGAAGCAGGGCGGCACCGACGTGCGGGCCAACAGCACCCGCGCCACGCCGATGCCGGAACACGAAGCGCGCGACCGCTTCGGCGACATGGGCGAGGGCGCGCACACGCTGGTCGGCCATAAATGGTTCTTCTCGGCGCCGCAGGCCGATGCCCATTTAGTGACGGCGCAGGCGGGCGAGGGCGACGGCGCGCTGGGCTGCTTCTTCGTCCCGCGCTATCTGCCGGACGGCAGCCGCAACGCGATCCGCGTGCAGCGCCTCAAGGACAAGCTGGGCAACCGCTCGAATGCGTCCGCCGAGGTCGAGTTCTGCGGCGCGGTGGGCTGGCCGGTGGGCGAAGCGGGCCGCGGCATCCCCACCATCCTGGAGATGGCCAGCCACACGCGCCTGGACTGCGTGGTCGGCACGGCCGGCATCATGCGCGCCGCGCTGACCCATGCGGTCCACCATGCGCGCACGCGTTCGGCGTTCGGCCGCACGCTGGCGGAGCATGCGCTGATGCAGAACGTGCTGGCCGACCTGGCGCTCGAATCGGAGGCCGCGACCGCGTTCGCGATGCGGCTGGCGCGCAGCTTCGACCGCGCCAGCTACCCGGCCGAGGCGCTGCTTGCGCGGGTGCTCACGCCCGCCGGCAAGTACTGGATCTGCAAGCGCGGCCCAGCGTTCGGCGCCGAAGCGATGGAAGTCCTGGGCGGCAACGGCTACGTGGAGGACGGCCCGCTGGCGCGCATGTACCGCGAGTTCCCGGTGAATTCGATCTGGGAAGGCTCCGGCAATGTGATGTGCCTGGACGTGCTGCGCGCCTTCGCCAGGTCGCCCGCCGTGGCCGATGCGCTGGGCGCAGAACTGGCGCTGGCAGCGGGCCTGGACGCCATCTACGACAGCCACTGCGAGCAATTGCTGGCGGACCTGGGCAGCGCCAGCGAATACGCCGCGCGCGACCTGGCCGAACGGATGGTGGTCGCGGTGCAGGCCGGCCTGCTGCTGCGGCACGCGCCCGGCTTCGTGTCGGGCGCCTTTGTCGCGTCGCGCCTGGCGCGGCCGGCCGGGGGCGCGTTCGGCGCGCTGCCCGCAGGCGTGGACGCCGCCGCCATCGTGGCGCGGGCGCTGGCCTGACGTCCGACTTTTTTGTACAGCACCCGATGTGCATGGGATAATGCGCGCCAGCGTCCACGACCACCTACCACACCACCATGAAACAAGATTCCCGTTTCCCGAACCTCTTCATCCTGAGCCACCCGCTGATTCAGCACAAGCTGTCGCACATGCGCGCCAGCGACACCTCGACCCGCACCTTCCGCGAGCTGCTGCGCGAGATCACGCTGTTGATGGGCTATGAGATCACGCGCGACCTGCCGCTGACCACGCGCTCGATCGACACGCCGCTGGTCACGATGGACGCTCCCGTCATCGCCGGCAAGAAGCTGGCAGTGGTGCCGATCCTGCGCGCCGGTATCGGCATGAGCGACGGGCTGCTGGAACTGGTGCCGTCGGCACGCGTGGGCCACATCGGCGTGTTCCGCGATCCGGACACCCACATGCCGGTGGAATACCTGGTGCGCCTGCCGGACCTGTCCGAGCGCACCTTCATCCTGTGCGACCCGATGGTCGCCACCGGCAACTCGGCCGTGTATGCGGTGGACGTGCTGAAGAAGCGCGGCGTGACCGACGCACAGATCATCTTCCTGGCGCTGGTCGCCGCGCCGGAAGGCGTGCAGGTGTTCCAGGACGCCCATCCGGGCGTGAAGATGTATGTCGCCTCGCTCGATTCGCACCTGAACGAGCACGCCTACATCGTGCCGGGCCTGGGCGACGCGGGCGACCGCATCTTCGGCACCAAGTGAGCCCCAAGGCCGAAAAGTAAATTCCGTCTGGAAAGATTTTGCCTTCCGCACGTTTGATTAAAATCAAACGTGCGGGCCTGCTTTGTCATATATTTATCGTACGTAGGCAAATAAATCATAAACAGGGCGAACTTTTTTGCGTGCACTGCTGTTTTTCTGATTTATTTGAGTATAATGCGGGATCGTTGGATTCGAGGTGGTAGTGCAGGTTGTCTGTCATTCCTTTCTTGCTTTCTTACACGATCTTAATATTTAAACTGAAATAGGAAATTAGTAATGGCAACTGGCATCGTAAAATGGTTCAATGACGCTAAAGGTTTCGGCTTCATTACCCCGGACGAAGGCGGTGAAGATCTGTTCGCCCACTTCTCGGCTATCCAAAGCGCCGGCTTCAAGTCGCTGCAAGAAAACCAGCGCGTGTCCTTCGAAGTGACCTCCGGTCCAAAGGGCAAGCAAGCATCGAACATCCAGCCGCTGTAATCCAGCCCAGCTGATTGTTTGACGAAAAATCCCTGGCATTGCCGGGGATTTTTTTTTGCCTGTGCTCCCTGCGCGGCAGTACCGCTGCGCAAGCTGAAGACCGGGGGACAGCACTGCCCGCTCAGCGGCCTGGGGGCAGTCCCCTTCCTACGCCCGGCGCCAGTAGCCGGGACGCGCGTAGGTGCGCCGCAAGAACTCCACGAACGCCCGTATCCGCAGCGGCAGGTGGCGGCGCTGCGCAAAGACCGCATAGATATCGTTGCCCGGCGCCGCAAACTGGTCGAGCACCGTGCGCAACTTGCCCGCCTCGATCTCGGCGCCCACTTCCCACATCGACCGCCACGCCAGGCCCTTGCCTGCAAGCGCCCAGTCGTGCAGCACCTCGCCGTCGTTGCACTGCATATTGCCCGCCACTTTGCACGTCACGATCCTGCCGTTGTCGCGGAAGGTCCAGCCGCGCTGGCTGCCTTCGCTGGAAATGGCCAGGCAGTTGTGGCGCTGCAGATCGTCCAGCGTCTTCGGCACCCCACGCCGCTTGAGGTAGGCCGGCGAAGCGACCACCACGCGCCGGTTATCGGAGAGCTTCACGCCGACCAGGTTCGAATCCTCCAGGCTGGCGATGCGGATCGCCACGTCGACTCCTTCGCCCACCATGTCGACCAGCCGGTCGCTCAGGTTCAGGTTCGCCGTCACGTCGCGGTGTTCGGCGAGGAAGGAGGGCAGCAGCGGCGCCACATGCTGGCGGCCGAAACCGGCCGGGGCGGAGATGACCAGGTGCCCGGTCGCGCGCGCGCTGCGCTCGGCGACTGCCGCCTCGGCTTCCTGCATCTCGGCGAGGATGCGCTTGCAATCCTCCAGGAAGGCGGCGCCCTCGTCGGTAAGCGCCAGCTTGCGTGTGGTCCGCTGCAACAGCTTGACGCCAAGCCGCTGCTCGAGCGCGTCCAGGCGGCGTCCGATCATCGCCGGCGCGATGCCCTCGGCGCGCGCCGCTGCCGACAGGCTGCCGCGCGCCACTACCTCGACGAACGTGGAAATCTGTCGGAACTGACCCATGCCTTCCCCCTGATTTGATACAAATCCGCACAAATGATGTGATTATTTGTCTCGTTTAGATAACTCAGCGTGAATATACTGCATAAAACAACATCTTCCCACCTCAAGGAGCAGCACATGGCAATCGATACCCCGGCCGGCATGACCATCACGGGCGAGATCAAACCTGGCTACGAACAGATCCTCACGCCGGCGGCGCTGGAACTGGTCACGAAGCTGTCGCGGGCGTTCGAGCCGCGCCGCCAGCAGCTGCTGGCCGCACGCGAGGAGCGCGCGCGCCGCCTCGACGCGGGCGAGCGGCCCGATTTCCTGCCCCAGACCGCGCACATCCGCGAGGGCGACTGGACCATCGCGCCGCTGCCCAAGGCGCTGGAGTGCCGCCGCGTGGAAATCACCGGGCCGGTCGAGCGCAAGATGGTCATCAATGCGCTGAACTCGGGCGCGGACAGCTACATGACCGACTTCGAGGACTCAAACACGCCCAACTGGGACAACCAGGTCACCGGCCAGATCAATATGCGCGATGCGGTGCGCGGCACCATCGCGCTGGAGCAGGGCGGCAAGAGCTACAAGCTGAACGACAAGGTCGCCACCCTGGTGGTGCGGCCGCGCGGCTGGCACCTCGACGAGAAGCACGTGCTGGTCGATGGCAAGCGCGTCTCCGGCGGCATCTTCGACTTCGCCCTGTTCATGTTCCATAACGCGAAAGAGCAGCTGGCGCGCGGCGCCGGCCCGTACTTCTACCTGCCGAAGATGGAATCGCACCTGGAAGCGCGCCTGTGGAACGACATTTTCGTGATGACGCAGGACGAACTGGGCCTGCCGCGCGGGACCATCAAGGCCACCGTGCTGATCGAAACCATCCTGGCCGCCTTCGAGATGGACGAGATCCTGTACGAGCTTCGCGAACACAGCGCGGGCCTGAACGCGGGCCGCTGGGACTACATCTTCAGCTGCATCAAGAAGTTCAAGCGCGACAAGGACTTCTGCCTGGCCGACCGCCCCAAGGTGACGATGACGTCGCCGTTCATGCGCGCCTACGCGCTGCTGCTGCTCAAGACCTGCCACAAGCGCAATGCGCCGGCGATCGGCGGCATGGCGGCGCTCATCCCGATCAAGAACGACCCGGAGCGCAACGAGGTGGCGATGGCCGGCGTACGCGCCGACAAGGCGCGCGACGCGACCGACGGCTACGACGGCGGCTGGGTGGCGCACCCGGGGCTGGTTCCGCTGGCGATGGAGGAGTTCACGAAAGTGCTGGGCGACGCGCCGAACCAGATCGCGAAGCAGCGGCCGGATGTGGAAGTGACGGCCGCGCAGCTACTCGACTTCAAGCCCGAAGCGCCGATCACGGAAGCGGGCCTGCGCTACAACATCAACGTCGGCATCCACTACCTGGGCAGCTGGCTGGCGGGGAATGGCTGCGTGCCGATCCACAACCTGATGGAGGACGCTGCGACGGCCGAGATCAGCCGTTCGCAGGTGTGGCAGTGGATCCGCTCGCCGAAAGGCGTGCTGGACGACGGCCGCAAGGTCACGGCCGAGATGGTGCGCGCGATGATCCCGGAGGAGCTGGCCAAGGTGCAGCAGGTGGCCCCGGACGGCCACGGCCCGACCTATCCGCGCGCCGCGCAGATTTTCGAACAGATGTCGACCTCCGAGGAATTCGCCGAATTCCTCACGCTGCCCCTGTACGAAGAAATCTGACGCTGTCGCCGACCGTCGCGCGGATACTCCCCCGGAGTATCCGCCTGTGCCGCCTGGCGCGGAAAAAAGCAGGGGGGTATGCGCCGGCAAGCGATTCCGGACCGCATACCCCCCCCCCTAAGAAATCAGAAGGTATTCTTCCACTCGCGCAGCGCCGCAAACACCTGCACCGGCCCCGCCTGCGGGCCGATCCGCCCCTCGCGCACGAGCGTCGCGCGGATCTCCGGCGAATCGCAGCGCAGGAACGGATTGGTCGCGCGCTCCAGTCCCACCGTCGACGGCACGGTCGGCTCTCCGGCCGCACGCATCGCTTCGGCCTGTACGTAGCGCGCCTGCAGCGCCGCATTGCCCGGCTCGACCGCCAGCGCGAAGCGCAGGTTCGCCAGCGTGTACTCATGCGCGCAGTACACCAGCGTGTCGTCCGGCAGGCTCGCCAGCTTGCCCAGCGACGCCAGCATCATCTCCGGCGTGCCTTCGAATAGCCGCCCGCAGCCGCCCGCAAACAGCGTGTCGCCGCAAAACACCCAATGCGCGCCCTGCGTCTCGCGCACGTAGGCGATGTGCCCGCGCGTATGGCCCGGCACATCCAGCACCCGGAATGCGATGGCGGGCCGGTCCAGCACGACCCGGTCGCCTTCGGCCAGTCGCACCGTCGCACCGGCCACCGCATCGTGCAGCGGCGCGTACACCGGCACATCCCACTGCCGCGCCAGCTCGCGCACCCCGCCCACATGGTCGGCATGGTGATGGGTGGTTAGAATGGCGGTCAGTTCAAGGCTGTGGGCGTCGAGCGCAGCGGCGATCGCGGCTGCATCGCCGGGATCGACCGCCACAGCGTTCTTGCCATCATGAACCAGCCACAGGTAATTGTCGTGGAAAGCTGGTATGGTAAGGACGCCTGGTTCGCTGCGCGGTATAGTCGTCATGTATTCAGGTTCAACAGGAAAAAGGCAGGCATGGACAGCGCGGAATCGCAGAAATCCATTATAGCGCTCGACGGTTGGCTCAGGACCGCGCCGGGCGCCTACGTGCGCGCGTGGGAACAGGCGAGCCTGGACGAGCTCACGGCCGACATCTTCGGCTTCAACGCGCTGCAGGTCGGTGTGCCGCAGATCGATGCGCTGGCCGCCAACCGCATGCCGCACAAATGGCAGGCAGCCACGCACACCTCGTCCGCCGAGCAGCTGGCCGACGTCGAGGGCGGAAGGCAGGTCGCGGTCGCGCTCGATTTCGCCGACCTGCCGTTCGCTTCGCAAAGCCTGGACCTGGTGGTGCTGCCGCATGTGCTCGAGTTCGCCGAAGAGCCGCACCAGGTGCTGCGCGAGGTGGAGCGGGTCCTGATTCCCGGCGGCCAGCTGATCATCTGCGGCTTCAATCCCGCCAGCCTGTGGGGCGCGCGCCAGTACACGGGACGCGCCATCCGCAATCCCTATTTGCCGGCCGAGGGCGAGTTCATCTCTATGCCGCGTATGAAAGACTGGTTAAAATTGCTCAACCTTGCGCCGGCGCGCACCAGCTATGGCTGTTACGCGCCTGCTTACCGCAGTGCGCACTGGCTGCAGCGCAGCCGCTTCATGGAGCGCGCCGGGCAACGCTGGTGGCCGTATTTCGGCGCGGTGTATATCGTGCAGGCGGTCAAGCGTGTCAAAGGAATGACACTGGTCGGTCCTGCATGGAACAAGAAAAAAGCCAAGGCGCCGCAAGCGGTGCCGGCAACGAACAGGAAGTAGCAATGACCAAGGTTGAGATTTACACGGACGGGGCCTGCAAGGGCAATCCCGGCAAGGGAGGGTGGGGCGCCCTGCTGGTGGCCGATGGGGCCGAAAAAGAACTGTTTGGCGGCGAAGCCAACACCACCAACAACCGCATGGAATTGCGCGCGGTGATCGAGGCGCTCTCCGCGCTCAAGCGTCCGTGCGAAGTCGTGCTGCACACCGACAGCCAGTATGTCCAGAAGGGGATCTCCGAGTGGATCCACGGCTGGAAGGCGCGCGGCTGGAAAACCGCGGCCAGGGAGCCGGTCAAGAATGCCGACTTGTGGATGGAGCTGGACGCGGCGCGCCAACAGCACCAGGTCGACTGGCGCTGGGTGCGCGGGCACAACGGGCACCCCGGCAACGAGCGCGCCGACAAGCTGGCCAACCGCGGCGTCGACACCGTCCGCTAACCCGTCCCCGCGAACGCGGGGACCATGCCGAGCCTCCGTCGAACTTTTCCCTATATCGAACGTCGTATGGAATGACGGAATCCGCTCGCTGTCAACCGGTGTTGTATGTTGCCGAGAGCACAGCCGATAACGTGGCGGCCCGGACGGTCCGCAGTTATACTGCCATCCGTCAGTAAGTTTCTCTAAAAGAATAAGTCCATGCGCCAGATCGTCCTCGATACCGAAACCACCGGCCTCAACCCGCGCAACGGCGACCGCGTGATCGAAATCGGTTGCGTCGAGATCAGGAACCGCATGCTGACCGGTAATAATTTTCACCGGTACATCAATCCTGAGCGCGACTCGCACGAGGAAGCGCTTGCCGTGCACGGTCTTACCACCGAGTTCCTGAGCAGCAAGCCCAAGTTCGCGGAAATCGTGCACGAGCTGCGTGAGTACATTGATGGCGCCGAAGTCATCATCCACAACGCGCCGTTCGACCTGGGCTTCCTGAACCACGAGTTCAAGATGCTGGGCCTGCCCGAGTTCGTGAGCCATTGCAGCAACGTGATCGATACCCTGGTCACGGCCAAGGAAATGCGTCCAGGCAAGCGCAACTCGCTTGATGCGCTGTGCGACCATTACGGCATCTCCAACGGCCACCGCAAGCTGCACGGGGCGCTGCTCGATGCCGAGCTGCTGGCCGACGTCTACCTGGCGATGACCCGCGGCCAGAACAGCCTGACCATGGACCTGGACGCCGATGTCGTGGTGGAAGGCGTGTCGCTGGACGCCGTTGCGCTGGCCGAGGTCATCGTCGTGCAGGCCAGCGCGGACGAAGCGGCGGCCCACGACGAGCTGCTGAAAGGCCTCGACAAGCAGGTCAAAGGCACCAGTATTTGGCGTTCGTATGAAGTTTCTGCGGAAGTAACGTGACGGCAGGGAAAACCTGTGTCATAATACGCCCCGCTTCGGGAGGTTAGCTCAGGGGTAGAGCACTGCATTCACACTGCAGGGGTCGCAAGTTCGAAACTTGCACTTCCCACCAGAATTCAAAAGGCTTGCAACGTCAGTTGCAGGCCTTTTTTGTTTTCCTGGCGTCATAAACCATGCCGTCTGCGCATGCGGGGAACCCGTACGGGGTCGCCGGATTCGCTAACGCGTCCGGTCGGCGATACTTGTCCGTGACAACGACTCCACCACCGACGATGACCCTGCCAACCGAAACCTTGATGCGCTGCGATGCGACCGTCAGATTGCCGGGCCGCAGCGTCTCCCATCCAGCCTGCCTCACTTAGGCTCGGCGAACACCCAGGGCTGCGCCTGCGCCGCCCGGACTGTTCGCCGAGCTCATCCCGACCACCATTTCCCTGCCTCGTCATCGGCGTGCGGCAGGGACTCGATTCATTGGCCGGCCATCCGGCCTCCGGCAGGGAGATTACACATGAGGAATTTTCGCTATCCGTTCGGCCGCGACGTCGGCGCGCAGGCGCAGCAATACATGCAGGTGCGCGACAAGCGCCGCCGCGTGCGGGAAATCCTGGCGCGCCGCGAGGAATGGCGGCTGCTTGTCCTGATGGTGGCGATCCTGGTCGCCGTGGCGAGCGCCGCCGTGCTGCTGGCTCGCCACGCCTATGTTTGAATTGAATGACGAGGTTAACATGCAGAAGCAATCGAACATCATCGTGTCGTCTGCCGACCTGGCCCGCCTGGAGCACCTGCTCAATTCATTGCCGCCGGCGGCCAGGCGGGAAATCCGCGCGCTGCTCAGGCAACTGGACAGCGCGCAGGTGCGCGAACCGTGCGACATGCCGCCCAATGTGGTCACCATGAATTCGACCGTGCGCTTTACCGTCGACATGCGCGAACTGTGCCTCACGCTGGTCTATCCGTACGATATCAACGGCAGGAACCGGGTCTCCGTGTTCGCGCCGGTCGGCAGCGCCCTGCTCGGGCTGTCGGAAGGGGCGCGGGCCCGGTTGCCGCGCCCCGGGGGCGATGTGGACGAGATCCGCATCATCGAAGTGGTCGCGCAGCCGGAGCGGGAGGAGGCCGCCTGCCATGCCTGCTAGCCGGCGTGCTGCAGGTGCTGGCGCACGAGGTCCGGGATCGTTGCCGCACCCAGCTTTTCCATCATCCGTCCCTTGTGCACCTCGACGGTGCGCACGCTGATGCCCAGGTCCGCCGCAATCTCGCGATTGTGGCGGCCGGCCACCACCAGTAGCATCACTTCGCGCTCGCGCGGAGTGAGCGTGGCCTCGCGCCGGGCGTAGTCCGCGCGCTCTTCCGATCCCTGGCCGCGCGCATTCGACTGGCGCGCGAACGCCTCCTCGATGGCCCCGACCAGCTGCTCTTCCTGCAGCGGCTTTTCCAGGAAATCCACCGCCTGCGACCGGAACGCGGCGCGCGCCGAATCCACGTCGCCATGTCCCGTGATGATCAGGACCGGCAGCGCGCAGCCGCGCTCCACCAGTGTCCTCTGCAGGGTCAGCCCGTCCATCCCGGGCATCCGGATATCGAGCAGGACGCAGCCGCGCATGGCGCCGTCGAGGGCGCGCAGGAACGCATCGGCGTCGGCATAGAACGCGGTCCGGTAGCCGTGCAGGCTGAGGAGCAGGCCGAGCGAATCCCTGACCGCTGCGTCGTCATCGACGATGAACACCGTGTTTGTGTGCGACATACCGCCTACTTTCCTCCTTCGATCCGCCATTGTGCGGGTAATGCGATCCTGAGTACAGTGTGCCGGCCCGGCTCCACAGCGAGCGTGCCGCCGTGCGTCTCGACAATGGCCTTGCTGATGGCCAGGCCCAGTCCAAGGCCGCTCGATTTCATCGACATGAACGGCTCGAACAAGCGCGCGCGGATCTTGTCCGCGATGCCGGGGCCATTGTCGGCGATGCGTATCCACACCTGCGCGCCGTCGATGCCGGCATCGACCGTGAGCCGCCGGTCCGCGCCTTCCGGCAGGTCCGCCAGCGCCTGCAGCGCATTCGACAGCAGGTTGCGCAGCACGATCTCCAGCTGGATGCGGTCCCCGGTCAGTTCGACGTCGGGGATCGCATTCACCTGGAGCGACACGTGTTCGGCGCGCGACTGCGCCAGGAACGGCGCCACCGATGCATGGATCAGCTCCGGCAGCGACAGGCGCTCCAGCGTGAGCGAACCGGTGCGGAAGAATTCGCGCAGGCGCTTGAGCACGTTCGATGCGCGCTGCGATTCGGCCGCCATCGATGCGACCGTTTTTTGCAGCAGCGGATCGCCGCCATTGCGCTCGACCAGGCGCTGGCACGCGCTGCCATAGACCGACAAGGCCGTGAGCGGCTGGTTCAGCTCATGCGCCAGCGCCGCGGCCATCTCGCCGGCGGCGGCGAGGCGCAGCGACTGGCGCAGCTCATCGCTGGCGCGCCGCGCGACGTCGACGGCGATGCCGATCAGGAAGCCGGACAGCGTCAGCGTCAGCACCAGCATCTGCACGTCCGGCATCTGCGCGGGGTAGGCGATCGGGCGCAGCGCCGTGACCGTCACGCTCACTTCGAGCACCAGCACGGCGGTCAGCGCGCCCGCCATGCCCTGCCGCGCGGCCGCCCAGGCGAGCGGAAGGATCAGCAGGTAGTAGGTGAGCGCTTCCGGCGCCGGCCGCTGCAGGGCGACCGACAGCACCAGCGCGGTCAGTGCGGTATAGGCGGCGGTGTCCCATTGCAGGATCCGGCGCAGGTAGTCGGCGCGCAGCTGGCGGTCCAGCAGGATGCAGGCCGCTGGCACCGTCACCAGGATGCCCGCCACTTCGGCGATCGTGTAGCGGGTCAGGGTATCGGTCCAGGCGCCGCGCGCCGCGCTGCCCAGGCCGTGCAGCACGCTCGCGTACAGGCATGCCGCCGCCAGGCTGGCCAGCGTCGCCGCCGCCGCCCACATCAGCATGCCGCGATGCGTGGCAATGAAGGCGCCGCCGGGCAGGTAGCGGCGCATGAACAGGCCGACCGCCAGATACACCGGCACAGGCAACAGGCCGACCAGCAGCGACATTGCGCGGTCCGACGGCAGCGCCGGGGTGATCGTCGCGGCCAGCAGTGCGGCGGCCAGCAGCGCGAAGGTGGACGCCAGTCCGCGCCGCGCGGCGAGGCAGGCCGCGAGACCCGCGGCGGGATGCCAGACCGGCGCGATGGTCTGGTAACGCGCCTCCGGGCCGCTCAGGATGTCGCACACCACGTAGGCTGCGATGAACAGGCAGCCGTGCCAAATCGACCGCGCGTCCGGCAGGTCTTTCATAAGGTTTCGCTTGAAGTGTAAAGGCGGCACACAGCGTGCGCTGGAGCCTGCGAGGGATTGGTCCGCGCGCCATTCAGCTGCGCCAGCCGATTGTACTACGCGGTGCGGCGGCTGGCGGTAGGGGAAACCCGTACGCGCGATCGCGAATAGGCAAGCCGGTCGCAATGGCCGATACTTTCCGGGTCGCGGCCCGCGTGCCGCGCCGCAGTCACAGTCAACGCAAAGGGATGAAGCAATGATCGAAGCAGCCACCTTGTTTGGTGCAATTGGCGTGTGCCTGTTCTGGACCGCCTGGCAGGAGAAACGGCAGAACAATCCGCGCGACAGCAGGTTCATGGCGCTGGTCGGCGCCGCAATGATGGCCGGCGCCGGCGCGTCCGCGTTTCCGCTCCTGTAGCATCACCGGCCGCGCGAGCGGCATACGAGGTAGTAGCGAAGTATGGAAATCACGAAGAAGTTCGTCGCCGCCAAGCAGCCTTGCGCCAGCGGTTTGCGCTGGTTCCTGCGCCATTACGAGAACGGCGCCGACTATCAGCCGCTGCTCGATTCCCTGGTCGCGGACGGACGGGTGGACGACGCCTGCTGGCTGCTATCGCAGTTCGGGCCGACCAACGAGGTGCTGGCCGCCGGCCACATCGAGGCCGAAGCGCTGGTATTCGCGGGCAGCGTGGAAGTGCAGGGGAATATCGCTGTGGATACCGTGCTGCGCACGGGCGGCTCGATCCGCGCGGGAGGCGGCGTGCGCGCCGCTTTCATTACCTGCGGCGGAGACCTGGCAGCCGGCGGCGGTATTTATTGCAGCGGCCGAATCGATGCAGCCGAGGGCATCGAAGCGCGCTGGGGCATCGAATCCCGCGGGGCGATCCGGGCGCGCGGCGATGTGCGTTGCGGCCGCTCGATCGTCTGCGGCGGCGAGCTCCAGGTGCAGGGCAACTGCATCGTCGCCGAGGGGCTGGACGTCGATGGCGCGATCGTCTGCGGCAAGGGAATCCGCAGCGCCGGCCCGATCAGCGGACGCGATCTGATCCGCACCGGCCACGGGATCGAGTGCGGCGGCGGGATTGTCTGCGGCAAGCACCTCGAAACGAACTGGGGTATCAAGGCCGCCGGGCCGATCACGGCGGATGGCGCCATCAAGGTAGGGGAGAGCCTGCACGCGGGCGGCGAAATCCGGGCCGGAGCGCGGCACGCCATCTACGCCGGCCTGACGGTGCAGATGGATGCCTGGAACGTGAGCGCGCAGGTGTGCGCGAGCGCGCGGCCGGAGCGCCTGCTGAGCGGATGGTGGAGCGGGCAGTGAGCGCCGCTGCGTCCTACCTCGACCGCCTGCCAGTTTCCGGGTGTCCGCGCCAGCCCTGGCGCATGCTGTCCAGGCGCGTCGCACGGCTGTTCGCGCCCCGGCCTGAACCGAAGGCATTGCGCATCGACGTCCACCAGCATCCGGGCGCGCTGCAGCAGGACCTTGACGAAACGTACCGCCGCATGTCGCGTAACGGCGACCTGCTGCACGGCCTGCCGGCACTCGACATCGACTTCCCCGGTCTTGTGTTCCGGTACCGGCAGGCGGACGGCGAGCATTACGTCTACGCCGAGGACACGGCACGCCGCTGCCTGGCAGGATATACGGTGTTCAACCGGCTTATCGAGATCAACCGGCGCGCCGACCGCCACCTGCGCGCGCCGCATTCGAAGTATGCGCCGTACTACCAGCGGCGCGGTATCGCAAGTGCGGTTTACCGGTGGTGGCTCGACGCCGGGCATTGCCTGATCAGCGGGGCGCGCCAGTCCGCGGGCGCCCATGCCTTGTGGCGCGCACTCGGCAGGCGCTACCCGCTCGTGCATGTGGAGGTGCGCGACAAGTGCCTGCATCACCTCGGTGCCGATGTGGACGAATGCGTACGCGAGGCGCTCGCCACGCGGATGGTCCTGGCTGGCGAGGGCTGGGATGGGGCGCGGCTGGCGACCATCCTGGAGGGGGCGCCGCGCGGCTGATGTATTCTGCCGCTGTGTTCCAACGTACAATGCTGCAACCAACAAACAGGGTTTGCGACCAACGATGGAACACGATCTCAGCGACGCGGAAGCGTCCGCCCTTGCCGGCCTGCCGGCGCTCGCGCTCAACCTGCTCAACGCGGGCATCCTCGTCCTCGACGCCGATCAGCGGGTCGTGCTGTGGAACGCCTGGATGGTGCCGCGCTCGGGCCGGTCGGCGGCGCGGGTGCGCGGCAATGCGCTGCTGGCGGTGTTCCCGGAGCTGCGCGGCTCCCCGGTCGAGATGGCGGTCCTGGCAGCACTCACCAGCGGCCTCGCCACCAGGATTCCGCAGGCCCCGGGCAACCCGCCGTTCCCCTTGCGCGAGGCGGGCAGCTTCGACGGCGCGCGCATCGAACAGTCCATCTCCGTCACGCCGTTTGACCAGGGCAAGGAGCGCTTCTGCCTGATCGAGATCCGTGACGTCAGCGGCACCGCCGAACGCGAGCGCCGCCTGCTCGACCATGCGGAGTCGCTGCGCGCCCGCTCGTATGTCGACGGCCTGACCGGCATCGCCAACCGGCGCTATTTCGATGTTGCACTGGATCGCGAACTGCGGCGCGCGCAGCGCTCGGGCAGCGCGCTCTCGCTGCTGCTGATGGATATCGACTCGTTCAAGGCCTACAACGACCACTTTGGCCACCAGCAGGGGGACAGCTGCCTGACCACGGTGGCGCAGGCGCTGGCGGCGACGCTCAAGCGGCCCGCCGACGTGGCGGCGCGCTACGGCGGCGAAGAGTTTGCGGCAATCCTGCCCGACACGTCGGCGGAGCAGGCGCGCACCGTCGCCAACGCCGTGCGCGAGCACGTGGCGTCGCTGGCGCTCACGCATGCGCCGGCAGCCATCCGGCCGCATATCACGCTCAGCATCGGCGTGGCGAGCTTCGACAGGGAACGGCTGAGCGAGGCCGCCCCGCTGATCGAAGCGGCCGACAAGGCGCTGTACGCGGCCAAGCGCGGCGGCCGTGACTGCGTCGTCGTCAGTGGCGACTAGCTCCGGCACCAAACCGGCTCAGTGTGCGATCAGGACCGGCACATGGGTTGTTTCCAGCACGGTCCGCGTCACCCCGCCCAGCAGCAGTTCCCGATAGCGCGGCCTGCCGTAGCCGCCCATCACCAGCAGGTCGCAATCCAGGTCGGCCGCCATCGATAGCAGCGAATTGCCGATGTCCAGTTGCGTCTCCTGCGCCATGACCTGCACCTTCACACCGTGGCGGGACAGCCATGTGGCGATGTCTGCGCCCGGCACCTCTCCGTGGATGCCGTAACTTTCGCCCGGATTGAACACGGCCACGGTGACTTGCCGGCTGCGCTGCAGCAGCGGAATGGCGCCGGTGATGGCGCGGACCGCCTCGGCACTGCCGTTCCAGCCCACCAGCGCGTGACGCCCGATCTCGGCAGGGGGTGATGCGTGCGGCACCACCAGCATGGGACGCGCGCTGTTGAGCATTACGTATTCCGGCAGCGCGCTCACCAGCCGCGTGCCCGGATCGCTGGGATCGCTCTGGCTGACCACCACCAGGTCGGCGTAGCGCGCCTGCATCGCCAGCGCGGTGTCCGGCTCATCTTCCACCTTGCGGTGTTCGTAGGTTTCGATTCCCGTGCGCCGCACGATCTCGTCGAAGCGGGCGATGGCCGCCTCAGCGCGCTCGTTCATGAGTTCGACCTGGGTGGCGATCAGGTCGACCGCGAGGGGCATGGACGGATCGGGATAGACAAACCGCGCCAGGCCGGTCATCGACGCGCCGACCAGGTGCGCCTTGCATGCGTAAGCCAGGTTGGCGGCAAGCTCGATGCGCGCCTGGGCATGGCGCGAGCCGTCGACGTGGACGAGGATAGTCTTGTAGGACATGGCAGGCCTCCGTGCATCGGATGCTGCCAGCGTAGTCCTGAGCGCGGGCACGGTCCAGCGCTGTCCGATACGAAGCCCGACTGCTTCGGCGCTTTTTGATAAGTGTCAAAACGGCGGGCTAGGCGGCGGGGCCGAGGCGCGCGGTGGTGCCGTCCACGACCACCGGGGAAAACAGGCGTTGCTGGGGCGCCGCGCCGCCTGCCATGAGGCCGGCGAACATCTCCGCCGCCGCCAGCGCCATCTCGGCAATGGGCAGGCGCATCGTGGTGAGGTTGTAGCTGAGCCATCCGGACGAGGCGCTGCCATCGAAACCGGTGACGGACAGGTCGCACGGGACCGACAGGCCGAACTCGGTGCGCGCGGTGTCGATGCAGCCAATCGCCATCATGTCGTTGGTGCACACCACCACGTCCGGCAGCGCTTCGCTGCGTGCGCGGATCTCGCGCATGGCGCGCGCGCCGCTGGCGTAATCGAAATTGCCGGCCACGACGAGCGGACGCGGCAGGCCGAGTTCGGCCAGGCGCTCGCACACGCCGCGCAGGCGTTCCTGCGCCACGCTGGAGTCGGCCGGGCCGCTCACCAGCGCAAAGCGCTTGTGGCCGGCGCTGGCCAGGCGGGCAGCCAGCGTGCGCGCGGCCGCGTAGTGGTCGCACGCGACTGCATTCACCTCGTGTCCGGCGGGGCGGTTGAACAGCAGGAAAGGCAGCGCGCGACGGGTGAATTCGGCAATGTGCGCCTCGCCCAGGCGCGCGGCGACGATGGCGCCGTCGACCTGGTGCTGCCACAGCGCGGCCAGGGTGCCGTCGATGTCGGCCTCGCTCGCCAGCGTAAACAGGACGGCGCGCATGCCGCGCCGCGCGAACTGCTGCGTCAGTTCGGTCACGATGCCCGGGTGGCTCAGGATGGCCTGTTCCCACAGGATCACGGCGACCAGGTTCGAGCGGCGCGTGCACAGGCTGCGCGCGGCGGCGTTCGGAATGTAGTCGAGTTCGCGCGCGGCCTGCATCACGCGCTGGTAGGTGGCCTTGGACACGCTGGCGCCCGGCTTGAAGCACCGCGATACCGCCGACTGGGACACCCCGGCCACGTTCGCGACATCATACGAGGTGACCCTGCGCGTCCCGCGCCGCCCGCTGTCGTCAGGTGGCAGGTGGATGGCTGGCGCGGTCAGGGTAGGCATCCGGCCATGATAAGGGGCGTGATTCCTTGTGGCAACATCTTTCCACCCAGAAACAACACTGGGTAGAAAGAAATATATTCGCAGGCGGCTGCGATCGGCCCCGGGCGGCAATGCCAGCGCCGCAGCGAACAGCGAAACCCATCGCTTGTGCGCACTCAAAACACCGTGGACGCCGTCCAATTACAATTTTATCAATACCCCCCAGTCCGCCTGAATCCAGCCGGAGACCTTGCCATGGGCCGCCCCAACACGACGCCGGAGCACCACCAGACCCTTGTCTGGTTCCGCAACGCTGCGGAACGCGGCAATCCCTACGCCCAGTTCAACCTTGGACTGCTGTACCGCAAGGGCGAATGCGTCGAGCGCGACGACTCCCGCGCGTTCAAATGGATGATGCAGGCCGCGCGCAAGGGCCTGGCCTACGCGCAGAACCACGTGGGCGCGATGTACTGCGATGGCGTGGGCGTGCGCCAGTGCGACGAGCAGGCGGCACGGTGGTTCCGACGCGCCGCCGAGCAGGGCGACGCTTCGGCGCAACAGAACCTGGGCCAGATGTACCGCCACGGACGCGGCGTCGCCGCCTGCGCGCAGCAGGCATTCAACTGGTTCTACCGCGCCGCCGACCAGGGCGTTGCGAGCGCCCAGGCGCTGGTGGGCGAATGCTACCTGGCGGGCAACGGCGTGCCGCTCAACCACGCGCTGGCGATGGCATGGCTGCGCAAGGCCGCGCTGCAGGGCGAGCCGGGCGCGCAGCTGAACCTCGGGCGCATGTACGCGGAAGGGCTGGGGGTGGACCGCAGCGACATCATGGCGCTGGGCTGGTTGCGCCAGGCCGCCGTCCAGGACCATGCCGTGGCCCAGCGCCTGCTCGGCAAGGCCTATGCGGACGGGCGCGGGGTCTCCGCCGATCCGCTGCGCGCGCTCGGCTGGCTGGAGCGCGCCGCCGGCCAGGGCGACTGCGAAGCGCAGTTCGACCTGGCCATGCTGGTCGCCAGCGGCCGCGCCGTGCCGGCCGACGACAAGCGCGCACTGGACCTGTTCACGCGCGCCGCCGAGGCAGGCCACATCGGCGCGCAGTACAACCTGGGCAGCATGTACGGCAATGGCCGCGGCACCGGGCGCGACATGCAGCGCGCGCTGGCCTGGTACCGCCGCGCCGCCGAGCAGGGCGCGCTGAACGCCCAGTTCAACCTCGGCGTCATGTACGCCACCGGACAGGGCGTGGACAAGGACGAAGCCTGCGCCGCGCTGTGGTACCGCAGCGCCGCCGAGCAGGGCGACCCCAGCGCGCAGAACAATCTCGGCGCCATGTACGCGAACGGGCAGGGCGTCGAGCAGAGCGACTCGCTGGCCGTGTTCTGGTACGCCAGGGCCGCCGAACAGGGGCATGCCCTGGCCCAGTTCAACCTGGGCAGCATGTACAACGCGGGCCGCGGCGTGCAGCGCGACCCCGCCGTCTCCTATATGTGGATGCTGCTGGCGGCGGAGGGCGGCGACGAAACCGCCATCGCCGGCCGCCAAATGGCCGAAGAGCGGCTCACTGCCGCGCAGCTGGAGCAGGGCCGCCAGATGGCGTCCCGCTGGCACGCCGCCCATATCCCCGCCGCTGGCGCCGCCGGCTGACCGCCGGCCGGCTCTCCGCGCCGGCAGTGGCAACCACCCCCCATTCTTCCAGCCGGGCTGCTTTTCGCGCTATCATCCAGCTCGGCCATAAGCCTGTTTAACTTTCTACACCAGGACAAACAATATGCAAATGAGACAAGCAACGCTGGTCGCCAGCCTGCTCGCTGCCTTCTGCGGCAACGCCTTCGCCCAGGCGGCCTGCACGCCAGGCGTCGCGCCCGCGCTCGCCTATCCGGCATCGAAGAAGGTCGACCAGGTCGACAACTACCACGGCACGACCGTCGCGGACCCATACCGCTGGCTGGAAGACGCCAACAGCGCCGACACCAAGTCGTGGGTGGAAGAACAGAACAAGGTGACCCAGGCTTACCTGAGCCAGATCCCGCAGCGCGAGGCGATCAAGAAGCGCCTGACCAGCCTGTGGAACTACGAGCGCTACAGCGTGCCGTACAAGGAAGGCGGCCGCTATTTCTACAGCCGCAACGACGGCCTGCAGAACCAGTCGGTCCTGTACACCATGAAGTCGCTGTCGGACACCCCGCGCGTGCTGCTCGACCCGAACAAGCTGGCCGCCGACGGCACCGTCGCGCTGTCCGGCATGGCTGTCAGCCCGAACGGCAAGCTGCTCGCCTACGGCACCGCCGCTTCCGGCTCCGACTGGAACGAATGGCGCGTGCGCGACATCGAGACCGGCAAGGACACCGCTGACCACATCAAGTGGGTCAAGTTCTCCAACACCGCATGGCTGGCCGACAGCAGCGGCTTCTTCTACAGCCGTTACGACGAGCCGAACGAGGCGACCAAGCTGGCAGACGTGAACTACTACCAGAAGCTGTACTTCCACAAGATCGGCACGCCGCAAAGCGCCGACACGCTGGTGTACGAGCGCCGCGACGAGAAGGAGTGGGGCTTCGGCGGCGACGTCACCGACGACGGCCGCTACCTGGTCATTACCGTCACCAAGGGCACCGCGCCGAAGTACCGCGTGTTCTACAAGGACCTGACCAAGAAGGATTCGAAGGTCACGCCGCTGATCGACGAATTCAGCGCATCGTGGTCGCTGATCGACAACGACGGCCCGGTGTTCTACTTCACCACCGACAAGGACGCGCCGCGCGCCCGCATCGTGGCGATCGACACGCGCAATCCTGCGCCGTCGAACTGGAAAGTCATCGTCCCTGAATCGAAGGACACGCTGACCGGCGCCAACATCATCGACAACAAGATCGTGGCCGAGTACCTGGCTGACGCGAAGAGCGTGGTGCGCGTGTACGACCTGAAGGGCAAGCACCTGCGCGACCTCGACCTGCCGGGCATCGGCACCGTCGGCGGCCTGCCGGGCAAGCGCGGCGACAGCGAGACTTTTTACTCGTTCGCCAGCTTCACCAACCCGACCACGATCTACCGCTACGACATGAAGACCGGCAAGAGCTCCGTGTTCCGCCAGCCGAAGGTCGACTTCAACCCGGCCGACTACGAGACCCGCCAGCAGTTCTTCACGAGCCGCGACGGCACCAAGGTCCCGATGTTCATCGTGTCGAAGAAGGGCCTCAAGCTGGACGGCTCGAACCCGACCTACCTGTACGGCTACGGAGGCTTCAACATCTCGCTGACCCCGGCGTTCTCGCCGGCCAACCTGGCGTGGATGGAAATGGGCGGCGTGTACGTGCTGGCCAACCTGCGCGGCGGCGGCGAATACGGCGAAGCGTGGCACGAAGCGGGCACCAAGCTGCAGAAGCAGAACGTGTTCGACGACTTCATCGGCGCAGCCGAGTGGCTGGTGGCGAACAAGGTCACCTCCCCATCGAAGCTGGCGATCGGCGGCGGCTCCAACGGCGGCCTGCTGGTGGGCGCGGCGATGACCCAGCGTCCGGACCTGTTCGGCGCAGCGCTGCCGGCAGTGGGCGTGATGGACATGCTGCGCTTCCACAAGTTCACCATCGGCTGGGCATGGACCTCGGACTACGGCTCGTCGGAGAACCCGGACGAGTTCAAGGCGCTGGTCAAGTACTCGCCGCTGCACAACCTGAAGGCGGGCACCTGCTACCCGGCGACCATGGTCACCACGGCCGACCACGATGACCGCGTCGTCCCGGCGCACAGCTTCAAGTTCGCTGCCGCGGCCCAGGCTGCGCAGTCGGGCGCCGCGCCGGTCCTGATCCGCATCGAGACCAAGGCAGGCCACGGTGCCGGCAAGCCGACCACCAAGCAGATCGAAGAAGTCGCCGACAAGTGGGGCTTCCTGTCGCGCGCGCTGCAGATGGACCTGTCCGCAGCGCCGCAAATCGGCGCCTCTAAGTAAGCGTGGCTGGGGACTGTCCCGCCAGGGACGGTTCCCGCCCTGTAGCGCGCGAAAGGCAGCCCCGGAAAGGGCTGCCTTTTTTATTGGGCAGTTGGCGGAAAAAGCCACGATATGGCCGATTCCGCCAAACGCGCAGGGACAGACCGCAAGTATCGCCTTGCGCTACGCCGGGTGCAGCCCGAATGCACGCTCCGGATATCACTTCTTCCACACGCCAGACGCAGGCAAACTCGCCGGCATTCTCTTCCCAAGGAATGCCATGTTTACCCGCCCGTTCATCCTTCCCGCCACGCTGCTTTGCGCCATTGCCCTGGCAATGCTGGTTGCCGGCCCCATCCCGCAGCTCGACGACTACCACGCTTTTGCCGACCAGCGTTCTTTGCTGGGCATCGCCAACGCGGCCGATGTCCTGTCCAACCTCGGCTTCCTTGCGGTCGGCATCCATGGCCTCGCCATGGTGCAGCGTGCCCGCGCCTTGCCGCATCTGGACGACGTGCGCTTCTCCTACGGCCTGTTCTTTGCCGCGCTGATCGCCACTGCCGCCGGGTCGTCCTGGTACCACCTGGCGCCCGACGACACGCGCCTGCTGTTCGACCGCCTGCCGATCGCGCTGGCCTGCGCAGGGCTGCTGGCCGCCGTCGCGCGCCGGCATCTCGCGGCGCCGCGCTGCATCAACGGCCTCCTTGTCGCATTTGCGGTAGGCAGTGTCGCGTGGTGGGGGCTGACAGGGGATCTGCGCCCGTACCTGTTGCTGCAGGCGGCGCCCCTGGTCGCGATTCCCGCCGTGATGTACGTGGTGCGTGCGCGCCGGCCGGAGGTGACGGCGTACGCGGCGGCGATTGCATGCTATGCCGCGGCAAAGGGGTTCGAGCTGGCCGACCACGCCGTGTTTGCAGCGCTCCCGCTGAGCGGACACACGATCAAGCACATCCTGGCGACCGCCGGAACCCTCTGCATTGCCCGCTACTTCGGCGCAGAGGCGGCGACGGTCCCCGCGGGACTGCCCCGGGTGCGTTAGCGGTGGACGACGACCAGCAGCGCCTTGGCCTCGGTCTTGCCGTGGTTGCGGATCGAGTGGTTCTGGTCGGCCGGATAGCGTGCGGTGCCGCCGTGGCGGACCTTCTTCTTTTCCGCGCCCACCTCCACTTCGACCGTGCCGTTGATGACCGTGAGGTGCTCGCTGGTGCCCGGGTCGTGCGCCTGCGAGGTCAGTTCGCCGCCGGGCGCCAGCGTCAGCTCGTACCACTCGTACTTGCCGGCCAGGTCCATCGGACCGAGGATGCGCAGCGAGTAGCCGGCGTGGGTGCCGGGCAGGGTAGGGGTTTCGTGCGCATCGACCACACGGATGGTTTCCGTCACCCGCACTTCCGACGATAGCAGTTCGCTAATGTCCACGCCCAGCGCGTTAGCGAGCCGCCACGTGATGGCGATGGTAGGATTGGCCTTTTCCCGCTCGATCTGCGACAGCATCGACTTCGATACCCCTGCAATACGGGACAGGTCCTCCAGCGTCAGCCCCCGGGCGAGGCGCAGCCGTTGCAGCGTGGCGCCGACTTCTGGCGGGGAGTTGAGCGTGAGCGGTTTATTCATCTGGGTGTATTGCTAAGTGGTGGCGCTGCGGGTAATATTCAATATATTGAATCTGTGTTCGACATACTGAATATGTTTTGTTTGTCGAACGGCCCCACGGTACAGCATTCGCCAACCCCCGGTCAAGCCGGACCATTCACGCACGAGGAAACCATGAGCGACCAGGCATTCTATAGCGGCCTCCAACAGAAACTCGACACGCTGACCCAGGAAGGGCTGTTCAAGCCTGAACGCGTGCTCGCATCGCGCCAGGGCGCGGAAGTGACCGCACAGGATGGCCGCACGCTCATTAATATGTGCGCGAATAATTACCTGGGCCTGTCCGGCGACGTCGAGACGCAGAAGGCTGCCGCCGCCGCGCTCGAACAGTACGGCTACGGCCTGTCGTCGGTGCGCTTCATCTGCGGCACCCAGACCGTGCACAAGCAGCTGGAAAAGGCGCTGTCCGACTTCCTCGGCACCGAAGACACGATCCTGTACGCGGCGGCCTTCGACGCCAACGGCGGCGTGTTCGAGCCGCTGTTCGACGAGAACGACGCGATTATCTCCGACGCGCTGAACCACGCCTCGATCATCGACGGCATCCGCCTGTGCAAGGCCGGCCGCTACCGCTACGCGCACAACGACATGGCCGACCTGGAAAAGCAGCTGCAGGACGCCACCGCAGCCGGCAAGCGCCACAAGGTCATCGTGACCGACGGCGCGTTCTCGATGGACGGCACCATCGCCCAGCTGGACAAGATCGTGGCCCTGGCAGAGAAATACGGTGCGCTGACGATGATCGACGAATCGCACGCATCGGGCTTCATGGGCAAGACCGGCCGCGGCACGCACGAGCATTTCGGCCTGGTCGGCAAGATCGACATCATCACCGGCACGCTGGGCAAGGCCCTGGGCGGCGCAATGGGTGGCTTCACCTCCGGCCGCAAGGAAGTGATCGAGATGCTGCGCCAGAAGTCGCGCCCGTACCTGTTCTCGAACACGCTCGCCCCGATGATCGCCGGCGCCTCGCTGGCCGTGCTGGAACGCATCAGCAAGTCGACCGAGCTGCGCGACCGCCTGCACGAAAACACCGCCTACTTCCGCAAGGAGATCGAGCGCATCGGCTTCACCATCAAGCCGGGCACGCACCCGGTGGTGCCGGTGATGCTGTTCGAAGCACCGGTCGCGCAGAAATTCGCCGCCCGCATGTATGAGCTGGGCGTGCTGCTGTCCGGCTTCTTCTACCCGGTGGTGCCGATGGGCCAGGCGCGCGTGCGCGTGCAGCTCTCGGCGGCGCACACCCGCGAACAACTGGACCGCGTACTGGCGGCATTCGAACAAGCCGGCCGCGAGCTGGGCATCATCAAGAACTAAGGAAGCAGAATAATGGAACGTATCCTCATCATCGGCGCCAACGGCCAGATCGGCAGTGAACTGGTCGAAGCGCTGGCGCAGCAGCACGGCGCGGCCAACGTGATCGCCTCGGACATTTCGGACACCAACTTGTACAACGCCGCGCGCTACGTCAAGCTGAACGTGCTGGACAAGGAAGCGCTGGAGCGCATCGTCGCCACCGAGAACATCACGCAGGTGTACCAGCTGGCCGCGATGCTGTCGGCCACCGGCGAAAAAGCGCCGCTCAAGGCCTGGACCCTGAACATGGATGGCCTGCTGAACATCCTCGAGATCGCGCGCGAGCGCAAGGAAGCGGGCAAGCCGATGAAGATCTTCTGGCCTTCGTCGATCGCCGCCTTCGGCCCGAACACCCCGTCCGTCAATACGCCGCAGTACACGGTGATGGACCCGAGCACGATCTACGGCATCAGCAAGCTGGCCGGCGAGCGCCTGTGCGAGTACTACTTCAGCAAATACGGCGTGGACGTGCGCTCGATCCGCTACCCGGGCATCATCAGCTTCAAGTCGCCTCCGGGCGGCGGCACCACCGACTACGCCATCGCGATCTTCCACTCGGCGCTGCGCGGCGAGCGCTACGACTGCTTCCTCGGCCCTGAAACGACCCTGCCGATGATCTACATGCCCGACGCAATCCGCGCTACTATCGAGCTGATGGATGCGCCGGCGGAGCAGGTGAAGATCCGTTCGTCGTACAACGTGGCGGGCGTGTCGTTCAACCCGCGCGAGCTGGCCGAGGCCATCACCCGCGCGCGTCCGGAATTCCGCATCGCCTACACGCCGGACAGCCGCCAGGCGATCGCCGACAGCTGGCCAAAGAGCCTGGACGATAGCAGCGCGACCGCCGACTGGGGCTGGAAGGCCCGTATCGGTGTCGAAGAGATGGTTGCCGACATGCTGGCAAACATCGACGTCGGCCTGGGCAAGGCTGCGTAAGCAGCTCCCGCGATCAACACAACAATAATAAGAAACCGGAGACAAACTGATGGACATGAGTGTTTTCGATCTTTTCAAGATCGGTATCGGACCATCGAGCTCGCACACCGTGGGCCCGATGGTCGCCGCGCGCCGCTTCCTGCTGGAAGCGGGCAGCGTGGATAACGCGACGGGCGTGGAAGCGCACCTGTTCGGCTCCCTCGCCCTGACCGGCGTGGGCCACGGCACCGACAAGGCCGTGATCCTCGGCCTGCTCGGCGAAACGCCGCAGGACACCGATCCTGACAGCGCCGACGACAAGGTCGACGAGGTGCGGCTGGACGGCCGCATCCGGCTGCTGGGCGGCAGGGAAGTGCCGTTCGTGCTCGGCTTCCACAAGTCCGAGTCGCTGCCGGAGCACCCGAACGGCATGCGCTTTGCGCTGACCCGCGCGGACGGTTCGATCTTCGAAAAGACCTACTATTCGATCGGCGGTGGCTTCATTCGCGCCGCGGGCGAAGCGCAGGCGGAAGCTGCTGCTGGCGGCGCCCCGATTCCATTCCCGTTCGATACGATGGACCAGCTGCTTGCGCTCGGACGCGACAGCGGCCTGCGCATCCCCGACATGCTGCGCGCGAACGAGGAAGCGCGCATGAGCCGGGAGCAGCTGGACGCGGGCCTGGACCGCATCTGGCACGTCATGAACGACTGCATCTCGCACGGCTTGGTCACGCCGGGCCAGCTGCCGGGCGGGCTGAATGTGAAACGCCGCGCGGCCGACTTGTGGAAGCAGGCGCAGTGCGCCACCGCATCGGACCGCGCCAACCAGCTGCCGCACGACGCGTTGCACCACGTCACGCTGTACGCAATGGCGGTCAACGAGGAAAACGCGGCCGGCGGCCGTGTCGTCACGGCGCCGACCAATGGCGCTGCGGGCATCATCCCGGCGGTGCTGCGCTATTACGCCGAGGACTGCAACCCGAGCAATCCGGTAGCGGGCCTGCGCGACTTCCTGCTGACCGCATCCGCGATCGGCATGCTGTGCAAGCGTAACGCCTCGATTTCCGGCGCCGAAGTGGGCTGCCAGGGCGAGGTGGGCGTCGCCTGCGCGATGGCGGCGGCGGGCCTGGTCGCAGCGCTCGGCGGCACCAATGCGCAAATCGAGAACGCGGCCGAAATCGGCATCGAACACCATTTGGGCATGACCTGCGACCCGATCGGCGGCCTGGTGCAGATCCCGTGCATCGAGCGCAACGGCATGGGCGCGATCAAGGCGATCACCGCGGCATCGCTGTCGCTCAAGGGCGACGGCACGCACTTCGTCAGCCTGGACAACGTGATCGAGACGATGCGCCAGACCGGCGCCGACATGCAGGTCAAGTACAAGGAGACCTCGCTGGGCGGCCTGGCCACCATCCACGTCATCTCGGTCAACCAGCCGGCCTGCTGACCACAAGGGGACTGTCCCCCTTGGGGACGGTCTCCGACAGCGCAGCCCCGTCGCGCTACAATAGCTGTTCGACAAGCAGCTACCGGACGACCCGCCCATGCAATACGTTTCGACGCGCGCCGCCAACCCGGCCGATCCCGAGTCCCGCAAGAGCTTCACCGGCATCCTGCTGGGCGGCCTGGCCCCCGACGGCGGCCTGTACATGCCGCTTGAGTATCCGCAGGTGACCGCGGCCGAACTCGATGCCTGGCGCAGCCTGTCCTATGCGGACCTGGCCTATGAGATCCTGCGCAAGTTCGCCACCGACATCCCCGATGCGGACCTGCGCGCGCTCACGCAGAAGACCTACACTCCCGAGGTATACCGCAACGCGCGGCCCGGCGAATCGGCCGCCGACATCACCCCGCTGCGCGTGCTGCACGACGAAGGCGGCCAGACCCTGATCCTGCAGGCCCTGTCGAACGGGCCGACGCTGGCGTTCAAGGACATGGCCATGCAGCTGCTCGGCAACCTGTTCGAATACGCGCTGGCCAAGCAGCACGCGCAGCTGAACATTTTTGGCGCCACCTCCGGCGACACCGGCAGCGCTGCGGAATACGCCATGCGCGGCAAGGCCGGCATCAGCGTCTTCATGCTGTCCCCGCACAAGAAGATGAGCGCCTTCCAGACCGCTCAGATGTTCAGCCTGCAGGACCCGAACATCCACAACATCGCTGTGGAAGGCGTGTTCGACGACTGCCAGGACATGGTCAAGGCGGTTTCCAACGACCTCGAATTCAAGGCGCGCCACAAGATCGGCACCGTCAACTCGATCAACTGGGCACGCGTGGTGGCGCAGGTGGTGTACTACTTCCGCGGCTACCTGATGGCGACCACGGCCAACGACCAGAAAGTCTCGTTCACGGTCCCGTCGGGGAATTTCGGGAACATCTGCGCGGGGCACATCGCCCGCATGATGGGCCTGCCCATCGACAAGCTGGTCGTCGCGACCAACGAGAACGACGTACTGGACGAATTCTTCCGCACCGGCGTGTACCGGGTGCGCAAGGCTGCCGAGACCTTCCACACCAGCAGCCCGTCGATGGATATTTCCAAGGCGTCGAACTTCGAACGCTTCGTGTACGACCTGGTCGGCCGCGACAGCGCGCGCGTGCGGGCGCTGTTCGAGAAGGTGGACACCGATGGCGGATTCGACCTCTCCGGCCGCCCCGGCAGCGATGGCGACGAGTTCGCGCACGTGGCGCAGTATGGCTTCGAGTCCGGCCGCTCGACCCATGCCGACCGCATCGCCACGATCCGCGACGTGTTCGACGACTACGGCATCACGGTGGACACGCATACCGCCGACGGCATCAAGGTGGCGCGCGAGCATATCGAAACCGGCGTGCCGATGATCGTGCTGGAGACGGCGCTGGCCGCCAAGTTCAACGAAACGATCCTTGAAGCGATCGGCACCGACGCCGAACGTCCGCCAGGCTTCGAAGGCATCGAGGCGCTGCCGCAGCGTTTCGTGGTGATGCCGACCGACGTCGCGCGCATCAAGGAGTTCATCGCCAGCCAAACGGGCCTGTAAAACATGAGCTACACACCCAAGCCACTGATGCCGGTGCGCGATGCGCTCGACACCATGCTGTCCGCGGCGCGCCCCGTGGAGGACATCGAGACCGTGCCGACGCTGGAGGCGAATGGGCGCATCCTGGCGCAGGCGCTGCATTCGACCATCGACGTCCCTGCGGCCGACAATACCCAGATGGACGGCTACGCGGTGCGCGCAGCCGATTGCGCCGGCGGCGGGGCCACGCTGCGGGTGGCGCAACGCATCCCGGCGGGCCACGTCGGCGCCTTCCTCGAACCGGGCACCGCGGCGCGCATCTTCACCGGCGCCCTGATTCCCGAAGGCGCGGACGCGGTCGTGATGCAGGAGCAGTGCGAACTGTCGGCGGACGGCGCGAGCGTCACCGTGAAGCACACGCCGGCACCGGGCGAATGGATCCGCCGCCGGGGCGAGGACATCCGCGCAGGCAGCGTAGTCGTGCCGGCCGGGGTGCGGCTGCGCAGCCAGGAACTGGGCCTTGCGGCATCGGTGGGCCTGGCCCAGGTGAGCGTGCGGCGCCGCCTGCGCGTTGGCCTGTTCTTCACCGGCGACGAACTGGTAATGCCGGGCGACGCGCCCGGCGGCGTGCTGCCGCCCGGCGCCATCTATAACTCCAACCGCTTCCTGCTGCGCGCGCTGCTGGAAAACCTCGGCTGCACGATCGCGGACTACGGCAACGTGCCCGATTCGCTGGACGCGACCCGCGCCACGCTGCGCGAGGCCTGCGCCAACTGCGACCTGGTCATCACTTCCGGCGGCGTCTCGGTCGGCGAGGAGGACCACGTCAAGCCTGCCGTCGAAGCTGAAGGGCGGCTGGACATGTGGCAGATTGCGGTCAAGCCGGGCAAGCCGCTCGCGTTCGGCCAGGTCGGCAAAGCGTTCTTCCTCGGCCTGCCTGGCAATCCGGTATCGAGTTTTGTCACCTTCCTCGTGTTCGTGCGCCCGTTCATCCTGGCCATGCAGGGCGCTGCGGTGCGCGCTCCGCGCTCGTTCATGCTGCCGGCAGCATTCGACTGGCCGCGGCCGGACAAACGCAACGAGTTCCTGCGCGCCCGCGTCAACGACGATGGCGCGCTGGAGCTGTTCCCCAACCAGGGATCGGCCGTGCTGACATCGACATCATGGGCCGACGGCCTGGTCGACAACCCACCCGGCAAGGCGGTCGTGCGGGGAGACCTGGTGCGCTTCATTCCGTTTTCGGAGCTGCTCGGATGAACGTGACGGTCAAATTCTTCGCCAGCGTGCGCGAGCAGCTTGGCACTGCCGAGGAGCGCCTGTCGCTGCCGGAAGGCATATCCACGGTCGGGGAGCTGCGCGACCTGCTGGTGCGGCGCGGCGGCGCATGGGAAGAAGCACTGGGCGGCAACCGCGCGCTGCGCATGGCCTGCAACCAGGCGATGTGCAATGAGACCGCGCCGCTCGAAAGCGGCGCCGAAATCGCGTTCTTCCCGCCCGTGACGGGCGGCTGAGGTTACAAAGTCTTGACGAAGTCGCGGATCATGCTGGCGACGGCGTCCGGCTGGTCGATCATGGCAAAGTGCCGGGCCGGCGACACCGGCATTACCGTCAGCTTGGGCGTGCCCGCCATCAGTGTCTTGTAGTACTCCAGTTTCTGTTCCATGCTGATGTTCTCCTGCGCCACGTCCGGTGCATAGTAGGGCGCGATCACCAGTACCGGCGCCCTGATCGTGGCCAGCCGGTCGCGCAGGTCGAGCGCCAGCAGGCTGGCCATGGTGTCGGTCACCACCGCCGGGTTGCTGGACGACGACATGACCGCCATATCGTCCGCGCGCGCCATGTCGATGGAGCCGATGGTGCGCATGTAGTTCTTTTGCTGCGCCTCGTACATGGCCGGCGTCATGCCCGCTGCGCTGGCCTTCGCCTGCGCCGCCATCTGCGCGCGCTGCTCCCTCGGCACGTCTTCGGTGCCCGGGAAAACCGGCAGGCCGTCGATTGCCACCACGCCGCCCACCAGCGCAGGCTCGTCCTGCGCGAGCATGATCGCCAGGGTGGCGCCCATGCTGTGCCCGACCAGCACCGGTGCCTTGAGGCCGCGCTGCACGATCAGGTCCTTCAGCGCCTGCCGCGTTGCCGCGACCAGGTCGCCCTGCAGCGGCGCGCGTCCGCTGAAGCCGGCCGGCGTGACCACATACAGCACATGGTCGCCCTTGAACCGTTCGACCATGCCTTGCCAGGCCCAGGCGCCGCTGGCCAGGCCAGGCACCAGGATCATCGGCCTGCCGCGTTCACCATGGCGTTCGACCAGCATGCCGCCGACCTCGAACCGTTCGGCGGGCGCGGGAGCGGAGGCGAAGCGCAACGGCGTGGGGGCGGCGCATTGCGCCGTGAGGGGGATGCCCAGTGTCAGTGCGGCGGCAAGTGTCAGTGCAGCTTTCATGCGTGCTCCTCGTCGGTAAAGATCGATTCGATCGGTTGTTCAAACAGCCGCGCCAGCGCAAAGGCGAGCGGCAGGCTGGGGTCGTAGCGGCCGGTTTCTATCGCATTCACGGTCTGGCGCGACACTTCCAGCAGGTCGGCCAGGTGCGCCTGGCTCCATCCTTTTTCCGCGCGCAGTTCACGCACGATGTTCTTCATCGCGCCAGCAGCCGGCAGCGCAGCAGGCTGATCCCGGCCCATGCGCCGCCCATCGTGATCCAGACGGAGAACATGGACAGTTTGGGGAAGCCCGCCGTCTCCAGGAAGCCGTAGGTGAACGAGAGTCCGGCCGTGATGCCTGCTGCCATCGCGATGTTCTCCAGCTGCGTACGGCGGATGTATTCGTCCATGCGCGCGAAATGCCGGACGATCGCCCAGAAGGCCGCGCCGAAGCCGATCATCGGACTGGCCAGCACCACGGTGCGCAGCAAGCCTTCCGGCATCGGGCGGCCGAAGCGGATCGCCAGCATCAGTATGACCGCGTAGAGCGCGAGCGACGACCACATTTCGCGCTTGTACATCCGTGCCGCATCTTTCTCCCGCATCGCCATCTCCTGTGTGTAAAGTATGCTTTACATTAGACGCAAGCAGGCCGCATGTCAAGCAAACTTTACACATGCCGTTTTCGACTACAATGCGGCTCCTTCCAGCTCCCGTGATAACGCAGATGACGCCCCAGAATACTCCCCGCCACGCAGCCGTCATTGGCGGCGGTCCGGCCGGCCTGATGGCCGCCGAGGTGCTCGCGCAAGCGGGAGTGCGCGTCGACCTGTACGACGCCATGCCGTCGGTCGGCCGCAAGTTCCTGCTGGCGGGGAAGGGCGGCATGAACATCACGCACTCCGAGGATTTCGGCGCGTTCGTCCAGCGCTACGGCGTACGCGCCGGCGAGGTGCAGGCATGGCTGGACCAGTTCACGCCGGGCCAGTTGCGCGAGTGGATCCACGCGCTCGGCATCGATACCTTCGTTGGCACGTCAGGCCGCGTGTTCCCGACGGACATGAAGGCGGCGCCGCTCCTGCGCGCGTGGCTGCACCGGCTGCGCGAATCCGGCGTCCAGTTCCACATGCGCCACCGCTGGATTGGCTGGAACGATGACGGATCGCTGGCATTCGAGACGCCGCAGGGAAGGATGGCGATCGCGCCCGGTGCCGCGGTCCTCGCGCTGGGCGGAGCAAGCTGGCCGCGGCTCGGATCGGACGGCGCATGGCTGCCGCTGCTGCGCGCACGCGGCGTCGACGCGGCGCCGCTGGTGCCGTCCAATTGCGGTTTCGACGTGAACTGGAGCGCGCATTTCAGCGCCCGGCACGCGGGCGAGCCGCTGATCACGGTCGCCATGCAGGCGGAGGGCGCCGGATGGCGGCGCGGCCAGTTTGTGGTCACTGCGACAGGCATCGAGGGCAGCCTGGTGTATGCCTTGTCGGCGCGCCTGCGCGACCAGATCGCTGCCGCGGGAAAGACCACAGTGTGGCTGGACCTGTGCCCCGACCACACGGCGCAGCGTGTGCTGGAGGAAGTCTCGCGTCCGCGCGGCTCGCGCTCGATGTCGAGCCACCTGCAGGGACGGCTCGGCATCAAGGGCGTCAAGGCGGGCCTGTTGCGCGAGTGCCTGCCGAAACAGGACTTCGACGACGTGGACAAGCTGGCCGCCGCCATCAAGCGGCTGCCGCTTGTGCTCGAGCGCGCGCGCCCGGTGGAGGAAGCGATCAGCAGCGGTGGCGGCGTGCGCTTCGAAGCGCTCGACGGCCAGATGCTGCGGGCGCTGCCGGGGATGTTCGTGGCGGGAGAGATGCTCGACTGGGAAGCGCCGACCGGCGGCTACCTGCTGAGCGCGTGCTTCGCCAGCGGCCGCGCGGCAGGGCGCGCGGCGCTGGACTGGATCAGTCGCGGAAGTTGACGTCGCCGGAACCGTTGCGCGATACCGTACGGTCCTTCGGATTGCCGTGCACCTCCACGTCGCCGCCGCCGTTGGTCGTCACGACCACGCTGCGGCGCGCGAAGATGCGGGCGCTGCCCGAACCGGCCTGTTCCAGCACGGCCTCGTCCGCGGCCAGGTGCTGCGCATCGAGCTCGCCGCTACCGGAGTGCTCGGCACGCAGGGTCTTGCAGCTGCCGATCACCGTCATTTCGCCCGAGCCAACCATTTCGAGCGCGACCTTGTCCGTATCCCCGGTGTTGATCTCGGTGGCGCCGCTGTCGTAGGCGCTGGCGACGACCTGGCGATAGCGACCGTCGAACACCAGCCGGCCGGAGCCGCGCTTGTTAATTTCGATGCGTTCGCCGCCGAAGCCGCGCACGCTGTGGGTGCCCGAACCCGCTACTTCCAGGTGCTCCAGCGCTGGCAGCACCAGGTCCACCTCGATCTTGTTGCGGTGGTAGAGCAGCATGCCGGACACGTGGATCTGGATGCTCGATCCTTCCTGCACGGTGGCGATGTTCGACAGCAGGCGCTGCTCGCCGCGCACCGTCAGCGAAGGCGTATCGCCGCGCCGCACGGTCATGCTGATCGGGCCGCGCAGTTCGATATTGGTGACATCGCGGTTGATCGGGCGCTGCTCGCTCACCACCACACGGCCTTCCGCGTTGGCCGGCGCGTTGATGCCATGCACGCGCAGCGCGCCATAGCCGGCCGAAATCAGCAGGAACGCCACTACCAGCAGCGTGAAACCGGTCTTGATCAATGTACGCACAATCTGCTTCCTATTCCTACCCGCCCCGGATCAGGGACAGGTTCATGTCAAAGTAGCGGCGCAGGCCGATGAACGCGTAGTTCGAAACGACCAGGCAAAGCAGGAACACGACGATCCCGCCGGCCACCATGGCCAGTCCGACCAGCGACTGCGTGGTGCGCGAATGGGTGTCGAGGTCGGTGTAGATGCGGATGCCGCGGCCGGCCACTGTTTCCTCATGGCGGATGACGCGCGACGGCGCGCTGACGTCGTCGTCCGGGTTCGCGTTCCCGCCATGCTCCTTGTGCACGTTCACGCCGTCGTGGCCGATCGTCACGCGGGTCAGTTCGCCGCGCCGCACTTCGCGGCCGTCCTCGTAATACACATTCGGGCTGCTGAAGACGATTTCGTTGGCGCCAGCCAGGCCGCTCGCGGTGACCACGATGCCTCCGAAATAGAGCGCAAACGAGACGGCGTAGATGGCGGCCAGGATTGCTGCGAACACCGCTGCCGGGACCACCATGAACAGGTTGAACACGGCCAGCCCCACCGTGGTGGCGGCCATGCGCAGCACGGAAGGGCGCGCCTTGGCCGGTTCCAGCGACTCGCGGTGCGCGTTGGCGCGCAGGGTCATTGCGATCTGCTTGGGGTCGCCCAGATCCGCGCTGATTTCGTCTTCGCTGCGGCCGGCGGCCAGTCCATCGATGAAGCGCTGCTCGTAATAGGCCAGCGTGCGCGCCACGGTATCGGTCGGCAGGCCCGCGAGGGCCCGCTTCAGCGCGTCGATGTATTCCAGTCTGCCCATCGTTACTCCGTCTTACCTCAGGCCCGGTACAGGCCGATCTGCGTCAGCGCGCGCAATTCGAGCGCCTCCGCGGTTAGCATATTGACAATCAAAGCCGTGCTCGCAATCACGAGCGCCAGTACCGCGAGCAGTCGTATCGTTTGCAAGATGTTCATTTGGGGTCCCGTTTGTCCACGCCGTTGTCGATGATGGAACTGTACTGGCGCGGCCCGCGCGCAGCCACGGGAATGCGACAGGCTGCAAAATTGCAGGGACAGGTGGGTCATCGGGCCGATTACCGGAGCGCCGCCAGCAACTTTGCGGCCTCTACGCCGCTGCGGACCGCCGCCTCCAGCGTGGCCGGGTAGGCGCTGGCCGTGTGGTCGCCCGCCAGCACCAGGCCTGGCAGGGCGGTCGCGTTCGCGGGCCGCGCGAGGCCGGGCGTGCACGCGAACGTGGCGCGCTTTTCCGTGATGACGCGGCTCCACAGCGGCTGCGCCAGCGCAGGATCGCCAAACGCGGCCGCGAGCTGGGCGGCGGTGGACGCGGCCAGCTGTTCCTGTGGCAGCGCGGCAGCATCGGCGGAACAGCTGATGACCGCAGCCAGCAGCCCGGCATGGCCGGGGTCCACGTGGCCGCGGTCGAATACGAACTGGGCGAAATGGCCGTGCGCGGGGGCGTCCTCGAGCGCGAAGAACGGCCGCGCCAGGCGCATCGCCGGCGGGAACTGGAAGTAGCAGGTGGTGATCGGCTCGTAGTCGAAGGCGCGCAGCTGTGCGGCCAGCTCCGCGACCGCTTCCACGGCTGCGGCCAGCGGATCGAGTAGCGCGGCGGCGGCGCCGGGCGGGACGGCCAGCACCACGCCGGCATACTGCGCGGACAGCGCGCCACCGACCGCGCTGCCGCTGGCGTCGACCTGCCAACCGCCGCCGGACGCGGGGGCGACGCGGTCGACCCGCGTTGCGCAGTGGACCGCGCCGCCGCGCGACTGCACCACATTCAATGCGGCGGCCGGGAAGGCGCTGGTCAGGTCGGTACGCGGCAGCAGCATGTCGGATGCGGCCCGCCTTGCGCCCAGGCTGTCGCGCAGGACGTTCAGGAACACTTGTGCCGAGGCGCGCTCGGGCGGCGTGTTCAGCGCGGCCAGGCACAGCGGATGCCACATCAGGCGGTTGATGCGCGCGGTCTGGTCGAAACGGTCCAGCAGCTCGGCCACGCTGCAATCGGTGTGCAGCGTCCAGCCCATCCAGCGCGCCGTGGACGAAAAGCGCGCCAGTGCCAGCTTGTCCTCGCGGCCAAGGCCGCGTGCGCGCAGCAGGGCGCCCAGCAGGTGCAGCGGGGCAGGGAGGCGCGGCGCGGCAAAGTCCATGCCCTGGCCCGGCGGATAGCGCATCTGCAGCGGCAGCTTGAGCAGGGCATGTCTGGCGTCGAGTCCCGCAAGGCGCATCAGGCGCAGCGTTTCGCGGTACGCGCCCAGCATGATGTGCTGGCCGTTGTCGAGCATGTGCCCGTGCACCTCGACCGCGCGGGCACGCCCGCCGGGGGTGCGCTGCGCCTCGAACAGGGTGACCTTGCGGCCAGCCTGCGCCAGCGTCAGCGCCGCGGCGGAGCCGGCCCAGCCGCCCCCGACGACGGCAATGCCGTCAGTTGCGGACATAGGTCTTCCACGCCAGCCACAGCTTGCGGATCGGGGTCAGCGAGGTGCGCTGGGTGAGGACCTTGAAGCCGTCGCGCTCGATTTCGTCGAGCACCGTGCGGTAGATCGCCGCCATCATCAGGCCGGGACGCTGGGCGCGCCGGTCTTCCTTCGGCAGCAGCGCAAACGCTTCGTCGTACAGGCGTTGCGCGCGTTCGGCCTGGAACTGCATCAGGCGCTCGAACTTGTCGCTGTGGCGCGCATTCAGGATTTCCGCCGCCTTCACGTCGAACTGCTGCAGTTCGCTGACCGGCAGGTAGATGCGGCCCTTGCGCGCGTCTTCGCCGACGTCGCGAATGATGTTGGTGAGCTGGAACGCGAGGCCCAGCTTTTCCGCGTACTTCAGGGTCTGCGGATTGGTCACGCCGAAAATGCTGGCCGACAGGATGCCCACCACGCTCGCCACGCGCCAGCAGTACTTCTGCAGCGCCGCGAAGTCGAGGTAGCGGGTCTGGTCCAGGTCCATCTCCATGCCGTCGATGATCGCCTGCAGGTGCTCCTGCTCCAGGCCGTACGCGGATACGTGCCGGTGCAGCGCCTGCGTCACTGGATGGCCGGGCGTGCCCTTGTACATGCTGGAGATCTCGTTGCGCCACCACGCCAGCTTGATGCGCGCGACGCCCTGGTCCGTGCATTCGTCCACCGTGTCGTCCACCTCGCGGCAGAAGGCGTACAGCGCGGTGATGGCGCGGCGGCGTTCGGGAGGCAGGAACAGGAAGCTGTAGTAAAAACTGGAGCCGCTTTGCGCGGTCTTCTGCTGGCAGTAATCGTCCGGGGACATGAAGGACCTGGTTCTTCGTTTGTGGTCAAAGGCGCTATTTTACATGCGCAGGGCGCGCCAGCCGATGGCGACCCAGTCGCGCGGCCCCAGCACGGGGCGGTGCCGGAACACGTCGAAGCCGGCCCGTTCGATCCGGTCGAGGATGCGCAGTCCTCCCTGGACCACCAGCCGCAGCTCCCAGCCGATGCGGCCCGGCAGGCGCACGGCCAGCGGCGCGCCGGACAGCATCAGCGCGCGCGCCCGCTGCACTTCGAATGCCATCAGCGCGCGACACGCGTCCTCGACACGCCCCAGCGCGATATCGGATTCGCTCACGCCGAAGCGCTGCAGGTCCTCGAGCGGCAGGTAGATGCGCTGCTTGCGCCAGTCGACTTCCACGTCCTGCAGGAAATTGATGAGTTGCAAGGCCGTGCAAATCGCGTCCGAGTCCGCGACGTTGCGCCCGCTGTCGGCGCCGTACAGCTTCAGCATGAGCAATCCCACGGGATTGGCGGAACGCGCGCAATACCCGCACAGCTCTTGATAGGTCTGGTAACGGGTCGTTTCTATATCTTGAGAGAATGCCGACAACAGGTCGCGCATCGGCTTGAGCGGCAGCCGGTACTGCGCCACGACATGCGCCAGCCGTGCGAATATCGGGTCGTCCGGAATGCTGCCCGCCGCGATCAGGTCCAGTTTGCTGCGATAGGCTTCGAGCGCGGCGAGGCGCTGGGACGGCGTGGCGTCTCCCTCGTCGGCAATGTCGTCGGCGCTGCGGGCAAACGCATAGATCGCCTCGACGGCCGGCACCAGGCGACGCGGTAGCAGGAAGGACGCGACAGGGAAGTTTTCGTAGTGGTCGACCGGCATGCAGGAAACTAGAACTAATCGTCAGTTTTGGTGAACGATAAACAGATATAATTACTAACCAGAAAGTCAGTTAGTCCTCCCGGCGGTGTGTTTTATTGTTGAGTTGGCACCCCGGAGCCCACGCATAGTAAAGGAAAACACCGTGTCCGCCTTCAAAATCCTGCGCCCGGGCGCCATGCTCGCGCTCGTGGCCGCCGCGCTCGCTGCCGGTTGCGCCAAGGAAGCGCCGAAAACCGAAGACATCCGTCCCGTGCGCGCGATCACCATCGCCAGCGGCGACGTCGCGCATGCCAGCGAGTTCTCGGGCGAGGTGCGTGCGCGCATCGAGTCGCGCCTCGGCTTCCGGGTGGGCGGCAAGATCACCGAGCGCAAGGTGGACGTGGGCGCCCCGGTGCGGCGCGGCCAGGTGCTGATGCAGCTCGACCCGCAGGACCTGCGCCTGGCAGCCAGCCAGGCCGGCGCCGCGCTGGAGGCGGCGCGCACCAACCGCGACCTGGCCCAGGCCGAACTGAAGCGCTACACGGAACTGCGCAGCCAGAACTTCGTCAGCCAGGCGGTGCTCGACGCGCGCCGCGCCGCATTCCAGTCGGCCGAGGCGAACCTGCGCGCGGCGCAGGCGGCGTTCCGCGGCCAGTCCAACCAGGCCGGCTATACCTCGCTGGTGTCGGACATCGACGGCGTGGTGACGGCAGTGGAGGCCGAGGCAGGCCAGGTGGTCTCGCCCGGCACGCCGGTGGTGCGGGTGGCCAAGGCCGGTGAAAAGGAAGTCGTGATCGGCGTTCCGGAAAACCGCGTGCAGTCGCTGCGCGACGTCGCCCGCGTCTCGGTGCGCCTGTGGGCGCATCCGGGGCAGCAGTTCGGCGGCCGCATCCGCGAAATTTCGCCGGTGGCCGACCCGCTGACCCGCACCTACGCGGTGCGCGTGGCGCTGCCCGACGCTCCCGCCTTCGTCCAGCTGGGCATGACCGCCAGCGTGCAGTTCTACGACCGCGCGGCCGGCAACCAGATCAAGCTGCCGCTGTCGGCCCTGTTCCAGGACCATGGCAAGAGCGCCGTGTGGGTGGTCGAGAAGGGCGCCGTCAGGCTGGTCCCGGTCGAGGTGGCGGGGGCGAGCGGCAATGAGCTGGTCGTGACCTCCGGCCTGCAGCCCGGCCAGACCGTGGTGACCGCGGGTGTGCACCAGCTCAAGGCAGGCCAGAAGGTCAAGGTGCTGGGCGTCGACGTGCCCGCGCCGGTGTCGACCGCCTCGTCGCGCGCAGTGATGGCTGGAGCGGCGCAATGAGGGGATTCAACCTGTCGCGCTGGGCGCTGGACAACATCCCGCTCACGCGCTACCTGATCGCCGCGCTGCTGATTGGCGGGATCCTCAGCTTCACCCGGCTCGGGCAGGACGAGGATCCGCCGTTCACTTTCCGCGCGATGGTGGTGCGGGCCGTGTGGCCGGGCGCGACCGCCGTGCAGATGGCCGAACAGGTCACCGACAAGCTCGAACGCAAGTTGCAGGAAACGCCGTACATCGACAAGATCCGCAGCTATTCCAAGCCGGGCGAGACGCTCATCATCCTGCAGCTGCGCGAATCGACCCCGCCGCGCGAGACCGCCGTGTCCTGGTACCAGGTGCGCAAGAAGATCGGCGACATCGCCGGCACGCTGCCGCAGGGCGTGATCGGGCCGTTCTTCAATGACGAATTCGGCGACACCTACGGCTCGATCTTTGCGCTGTCCTCGGACGGGTTCAGTTATGCCGAGATGAAGGAGTATGCCGACTACGTGCGCCAGCAGTTCCTGCAGGTGCGCTCGGTGGCCAAGGTCGAGCAGTTCGGCGTGCAGGCCGAAAAGATCGAGATCGAGTTCTCGCACAAGAAGTTCGCGCAACTGGGCGTCCCGTTCGAGCAGATCGTGGGCCAGATCGCGACCCAGAACAGCGTCGAGGCGGCCGGCGTGCTGGTCACGCCGGGCGAGAACCTGCAGGTGCGCGTCACCGGGGCGCTCGACACGCTCAAGGATATCGAGGACATGGTCCTGCGCGCGGGCGGCACCACGTTCCGCCTGGGCGACTTTGCCCGGGTCCGCCGCACCTACCAGGACCCGCCGGTCGAGAAGATGCGCTTCAATGGCCAGGAAGTGATCGGCCTTGGCATCTCGATGGAAAAGGGCGGCAACATCATCGTGATGGGCGAGGCGCTCGATGCCAAGGTGGCCGAGATCCAGTCCAAGCTGCCGGTCGGCCTGACGCTCAACCGCGTATCCAACCAGCCCAGGGTGGTGAGCGAATCGGTCGGCGAATTCATGAAGGTGCTGACCGAGGCGGTGGTGATCGTGCTGGCGGTGAGCTTCATCGCGCTCGGCCTGCACACCAAGCCGCTGCGCATCGACGTGCGTCCCGGCCTGGTGGTGGCGCTCACCATCCCGCTGGTGCTGGCGATTACCTTCCTGTTCATGCGCATCCTGGACATCGACCTGCACAAGATCTCGCTGGGCGCGCTGATCATCGCGCTCGGCCTGCTGGTGGACGACGCCATCATCGCGGTCGAAATGATGGTGCGCAAAATGGAGGAAGGCCTGTCGCGCTTCGAGGCCGCCACCTTTGCCTACACGTCCACCGCCATGCCGATGCTGACCGGGACCCTGATCACGGCGGCGGGCTTCCTGCCGATCGGCCTGGCCAAGTCGGCCGCCGGCGAATACACCTTCTCGATGTTCTCGGTGAACTGCATCGCGCTGCTGGTGTCGTGGCTGGCGGCGGTGATCTTCACGCCGTACATCGGCTTCCTGCTGCTGAAGGTCAAGCAGCACAAGGATGGCGAATCAGAGCACGACGTGTTCAACACGCCCGGCTACGAGAAATTCCGCGCGCTGGTGAACCGCTGCGTCGAGTGGCGCAAGACGACGATCGTGCTGTCGCTGGGCGTGTTCGCGCTCGGGATCTTCGGCTTCAACTTCATCGAAAAGCAGTTCTTCCCCGATTCCAGCCGCCGCGAGCTGATGGTCGAGATGTGGCTGCCCGAGGGATCGAGCTTCCGCGCCACCGAGGCGCAGGCGGTCAAGCTGGAGCGCCTGCTGGCCAAGGAACCGGCAGTCGAGAGCGTGACCAGCTACGTCGGCACCGGCAGCCCGCGCTTCTACCTGCCGCTGGACCAGATTTTCCCGCAGACGAACGTGGCGCAACTGGTGGTGCTGCCCAGGGACCTGCAGGGGCGCGAAGAACTGCGCAAGAAGATCACGGCGCTGTTCAAGAGCGATTTCCCGGAGGTGCGCGGCCGCGTCAAGCTGCTGCCGAACGGCCCGCCGGTGCCTTACCCCGTGCAGTTCCGCGTGCAGGGCCCGGACATCGCGCAGGTGCGCCTGCTGGCCGACCAGGTCAAGGACATCATGCGCGCCAACCCGAACGCGGTCGGCGTGAACGACAACTGGAACGAGTCGGTCAAGGTGCTGCGCATGGAGCTGGACCAGGACAAGCTGCGCGCGCTCGGCATCTCCACGCAGAGCGTCATGCGCACCGTGAACACGGTCCTGTCGGGCACGCGCGTCGGCCAGTTCAGGGAAGACAATGAGCTGATCGACCTGGTGATCCGCCAGCCGGTGGACGAGCGTTCCACCATCGCGCGGCTGGAGGATGTGAGCATCCCGACCGCATCCGGACGCTTCGTGCCGCTGTCTCAGGTGGCGCGCCCGCACTTTGCGTGGGAGCCGGGCGTGGTGTGGCGCGAGGGCAGGGAATGGGCGGTCACGGTGCAGTCCGACGTGGTGGACGGCATCCAGGGACCGACCGTTTCAACCCAGGTCGGCGAAAAGCTCGAGCCGCTGGTGGCCCGGCTCCCGGCCGGCTATTCGATCCGCCTGGCCGGCGCCGCCGCCGACAGCAAGGCGGCCGAGGCGTCGATCGCGGCCAACGTGCCGCTGGTGATCTTCATCGTGTTCACGCTGCTCATGCTCCAGCTGCACAGCTTCCAGCGCGCGCTGATGGTGTTCCTCACCGGGCCGCTGGGCATCGCGGGCGCGGCGCTGGCGCTACTGATATTAGGGCGGCCGTTCGGCTTTGTCGCCAACCTGGGCGTGATCGCGCTGTTCGGCATGATCATCCGGAACTCCGTGATCCTGGTCGACCAGATCGAACAGGACATCAAGGGCGGCGCCGAGCCGTGGACCGCGGTGGTGGAAGCGGCGGTGCGCCGCGTGCGCCCGATCGTGCTGACCGCGGCAGCCGCCGCGCTGGCGATGATCCCGCTGTCGCGTTCCGTGTTCTGGGGACCGATGGCGGTGGCGATCATGGGTGGGCTGATCGTGGCGACTGCGCTGACACTGCTGTTCCTGCCGGCGCTGTACGCGGCCTGGTTCAACGTGCGCCCGCCCGGTTCGCCCAACTATGCGCGCACGCGCGGGCTGAGCCTGCGGGGCAGGGGGCTCGGCAAGCGCCTGCGCTCCCGCTTCAAACTCTGATGCCTTGTCGTACCCGCGGACGCGGGTACGACGAGCGCACGCCATGTTTCAAAAAAGTCCAATCTGGCAAAATTTTCCGTTAAAATAGCGGGTTTCCGCGAGGATGGCGAAATTGGTAGACGCACCAGGTTTAGGTCCTGACGCCAGCAATGGTGTGGGGGTTCGAGTCCCCCTCCTCGCACCACGAACCGATTATTTTTTTGGACGAATTCAATAATGGCAACTGCAGTCGATACCCAGGCTAGTCTCGAACGTCGCTTGACGCTTACTTTTCCTGCAACTGAAGTCCGCAAGGAAGTCGAAAAGCGCCTGAAGGCGCAGGCCAAGACCGCGCGCGCTCCTGGCTTCCGCCCGGGCAAAGTGCCGATGAAGATGGTCGCAGCCCAGTACGGCTACCAGATCGAATCGGATGTGCTGAACGACATGGTCGGCCGCGCATTCAACCAGGCTGCCACCCAGCAGAAGCTGAAAGTTGCCGGCTTCCCGAAAATCGAACCAAAGCAGGACGCACCGGAAGGCATGCTGTCCTTCGACGCGACCTTTGAAGTCTATCCGGAAATCTCGCTGGGCGACCTGTCCAAGCTCGAGATCGAGACAGTCAAGACCGACGTGACCGACGCCGAAATCGAAAAGACCATCGACATCCTGCGCAAGCAGCGCGTGCACTACCACACCAAGGGCGAAGCAGGCGAGCACGGCACCGGCGGCGAGCCGGTCGCTGCCAACGGCGACCGCGTGACCGTGGACTTCGTCGGCTCGATCGACGGCGTTGAATTCCCAGGCGGCAAGGCTGACGACTACACCTTCGTGCTGGGCGAAGGCCGCATGCTGGCCGAGTTCGAAGCCGCGACCGTGGGCCTGAAAGTGGGCGAGTCCAAGACCTTCCCGCTGTCCTTCCCTGAGGACTACCATGGCAAGGACGTGGCCGGCAAGACCGCCGAGTTCACCATCACCCTGAAGAAGCTGGAGTGGGCGCACCTGCCGGAAGTCGACGCAGAATTCGCCAAGTCCCTCGGCATGGCCGACGGCGACCTGGGCAAGATGCGCGAAGACATCAAGGTCAACCTGGAGCGCGAAGTCAAGGGCCGCGTCAAGGCGCGCAATAAAGAAGCCGTGATGGACGCTCTGGTCAAGAACACCGAGATGCAAGTGCCGAAGGCGCTGGTGGAACAGGATTCGCAGCGCCTGGCCGAGCAGACCCGCCAGGAAATGTCGCAGCGCGGCATGGACGTCAAGAACATGCCGTTCCCGGCCGAACTGTTCGCGACCAAGGCCGAGCGCCGCGTGCGCCTGGGCCTGATCCTGGGCCAGCTGATGGAAGAGAACAAGCTGCAAGCCACCGCCGACCAGGTCAAGTCGCAGATTGAAGACTTTGCTCAATCTTACGAAGATCCAAAGGAAGTGCTGAAGTATTACTATGCAGATCGTCGCCGCCTGGCCGACATCGAAGCACTTGTTTTGGAAGAAAACGTCGTTAACTACGTGCTCGGCAAAGCCAAAGTGAGCGTCAAGGACGTTCCGTTCGACGAACTGATGGGCAGCAACGCGCAGGCGTAATGCCCGTCTTCCCCTGATAAGGAAAGAGACACGCATGAACCGTAACCCAGCATTGGATACCCAGGCACTCGGCCTCGTGCCGATGGTCGTGGAGCAGAGCGGCCGTGGCGAACGCGCCTACGACATCTATTCGCGCCTGCTGAAAGAGCGTGTTGTATTTTGCGTCGGCCCGGTCAACGACCAGATGGCCAACCTGATCGTCGCCCAGCTGCTGTTCCTGGAGAGCGAGAATCCCGACAAGGACATCTCGCTGTACATCAACTCGCCGGGCGGTTCCGTCTCGGCGGGCCTGGCGATTTTCGACACGATGAACTTCATCAAGCCGGACGTCTCCACGCTGTGCACCGGGATGGCGGCCTCGATGGGCGCCTTCCTGCTGGCCGCCGGCGCGAAAGGCAAGCGTTTCTCGCTGCCCGAGTCGCGCATCATGATCCACCAGCCGTCCGGTGGTTCGCAAGGCCAGCAGTCGGACATCGAGATCCAGGCCAAGGAAATCCTGTACCTGCGCCACCGCCTGAACAAGCTTCTGGCGGAACGCACCGGCAAGTCCACCGAGCAGATTCACCTGGATACGGAGCGCGACCGCTTCATGTCCGGCGAAGAAGCAGTTGACTATGGCCTGATCGACAAGGTCCTGACGCACCGCGGTTGATGCGCCGGTCCTGATTCTTCGAAACGACGCCCGGACGCGACAACGTTCGGGCGTTTCGTTTTTATTTCGGGTAGGATGTGAACCTATCGGTTTTCCGCGCCCGGCTCGAGCGCATTGGCGCGGTTCCCCTGCAGTATCCTTATTGCAACTATACGAATTCCAGCATCTATGCCAGACAAAAAATCCTCCAGCGGTGAAAAGCTCCTGTACTGCTCGTTCTGCGGAAAGAGCCAGCACGAGGTCAAGAAACTCATCGCCGGTCCATCCGTCTTCATCTGCGACGAATGCATCGACCTGTGCAACGACATCATCCGCGACGAGACCTCGAACGTGGAAGCGGTGGGCGGCGCCAAGTCGGACCTGCCGACGCCGCAGGAAATCGCCGAGCTGCTGAACCAGTACGTGATTGGCCAGCAGACCGCCAAGCGCATCCTGTCGGTGGCCGTGTACAACCACTACAAGCGCCTCAAGCACCTGGGCAAGAAGGATGACGTCGAGCTGGCCAAGTCGAACATCCTGCTGGTCGGCCCGACCGGTTCGGGCAAGACCCTGCTGGCCCAGACCCTGGCGCGCATGCTGAACGTGCCGTTCGTCATTGCCGATGCGACCACGCTGACCGAAGCGGGCTACGTGGGCGAAGACGTCGAGAACATCATCCAGAAGCTGCTGCAAAGCTGCAACTACGAGGTGGAAAAGGCGCAGCGCGGCATCGTCTATATCGACGAGATCGACAAGATTTCGCGCAAATCCGACAATCCGTCGATCACCCGCGACGTTTCCGGCGAAGGCGTGCAGCAGGCGCTGCTCAAGCTGATCGAAGGCACCATGGCCTCGGTGCCGCCGCAGGGCGGGCGCAAGCATCCGAACCAGGATTTCGTCCAGATCGACACGACCAACATCATGTTCATCTGCGGCGGCGCGTTCGACGGCCTGGCCAAGATCATCCAGAACCGCTCGGAAAAGTCCGGCATCGGCTTCTCGGCCAGCGTGAAGAGCCCGACGGAGCGTTCCAACGCCGAGATCCTGCACGACGCGGAGCCGGAAGACCTGATCAAGTTCGGCCTGATTCCGGAACTGGTCGGCCGCCTGCCGGTGGTCGCGACCCTGTCCGAGCTGACCGAAGAGGCGCTGATCCAGATCCTGGTCGAGCCGAAGAACGCCCTGATCAAGCAGTACTCCAAGCTGCTCGAGATGGAAGGGACGGAACTCGAAATCCGCCCGGCCGCACTGCACGCGATCGCCCGCAAGGCGCTGGCGCGCAAGACCGGCGCGCGCGGCCTGCGTTCCATCCTGGAACATGCGTTGCTCGACGTCATGTATGAGCTGCCAAACCAGCAGAATGTGCAAAAGGTCGTGATCGATGAAAATACGATCACGAATGGCGCGAAACCTTTGCTGATTTACAGCGAAACGCCAAAAGCATCCGGGGAAAACTAAAAAATTTGCCGCGCGCACACACAAAATGGCTTGTGTGAGCCGCGCGCGGCGGTACAATCAAACGCAATAAGAGAAGAAAAAACGGCTTCAATCGAAAAGCCACTCGCGGCGACAGCCGTGTGGTGGCTTTTTTATTTGAATCTCGCTTTATTTTCTTTTAGATCATTTTGGTTCGTTGATGTAGCTCAATAGACATCAGGAAATATTCCTGCCGCGCGGTCTTGAGATTCACCGCTTTGCGCCAACATCTGAACTACGTTTTCTATAAGGTACGCCATGACAACTTCCAAATTAACCGAGCAAACGACGCTGCCACTGTTGCCGCTGCGGGATGTAGTGGTGTTCCCGCACATGGTGATCCCCCTGTTCGTTGGCCGTCCGAAGTCCATCAAGGCACTTGAAGCGGCAATGGAGCAGGGCAAGAGCATCATGCTGGCTGCGCAAAAGGCGGCCGCCAAGGATGAGCCATCCGCCTCCGACATCTACGAGATCGGTTGCGTGGCCAACATCCTGCAAATGCTCAAGCTGCCTGACGGTACCGTCAAGGTGCTGGTCGAAGGCGCCCAGCGTGCGCGTATCAACCACATCAGTGATTCGCCGACCCATTTCGTGGCCGACCTGACCCCGCTGGAATCGGAAATCGGCGACGACTCCGAAGTCGAGGCGATGCGCCGCGCGATCGTCCAGCAGTTCGACCAGTACGTCAAACTGAACAAGAAGATCCCGCCCGAGATCCTGGCTTCGCTGGCCGGCATCGACGACGCCGGCCGCCTGGCCGACACCGTGGCCGCCCACCTGCCGCTCAAGCTCGAGCAGAAGCAGGTCATCCTGGAGATCTTCGACGTCGCCAAGCGCCTTGAGCACCTGCTCGGCCAGCTGGAAGGCGAACTCGACATCCTGCAGGTGGAAAAGCGCATCCGTGGCCGCGTCAAGCGCCAGATGGAAAAGTCGCAGCGCGAGTACTACCTGAACGAACAGGTCAAGGCAATCCAGAAGGAACTGGGCGAGGGCGAAGACGGCGCCGACATCGACGAGCTCGAAAAGAAGATCGTCGCTGCCAAGATGCCGAAGGAAGCGCTGGAAAAAGCCCAGGCCGAAATCAAGAAGCTCAAGCTGATGTCGCCGATGTCGGCCGAAGCAACCGTGGTGCGCAACTACATCGACACCCTGGTCGGCCTGCCGTGGAAGAAGAAGTCCAAGGTCAACAACGACCTCGAGAACGCCGAGAAGGTGCTCGAGCAGGATCACTACGGCCTTGAAAAGATCAAGGAACGCATCCTGGAATACCTCGCGGTGCAGCAGCGCGTGGACAAGCTGAAGGCCCCGATCTTGTGCTTCGTCGGCCCACCGGGCGTCGGTAAGACCTCGCTCGGCCAGTCGATCGCGCGCGCCACCAACCGCAAGTTCGTGCGCATGGCGCTCGGCGGCGTGCGTGACGAAGCCGAGATCCGCGGCCACCGCCGCACCTACATCGGCTCGATGCCGGGCAAGGTGCTGCAGTCGCTGTCCAAGGTCGGCGTGCGCAACCCGCTGTTCCTGCTCGACGAGATCGACAAGATGGGCGCGGACTTCCGCGGCGACCCGTCGTCCGCGCTGCTCGAGGTGCTGGACCCGGAACAGAACCACACGTTCTCGGACCACTACATCGAGGTGGACTTCGACCTGTCCGACGTGATGTTCGTGGCGACCTCGAACTCCTTCAACATCCCGCCGGCGCTGCTGGACCGGATGGAAGTCATCCGCCTGTCCGGCTACACCGAGGACGAGAAGACCAGCATCGCGCAGCGCTACCTGCTGCCGAAGCAGATCAAGGCGAACGGCCTGAAGGAAGACGAGATCTCGGTGTCCGAATCGGCCATCCGCGACATCATCCGCTACTACACCCGTGAAGCCGGCGTGCGTTCGCTCGAGCGCGAGATCTCCAAGATCGCGCGCAAGGTCGTCAAGATGCTGCTGCTGAAGAAGAGCGACAAGAAGGTCGTGGTCACCAACAAGAACATCGACAAGTTCCTGGGCGTGCGCCGCTACGACTTCGGCGTGGCCGAGAAGGAAAACCAGATCGGCCAGGTGGTCGGCCTCGCATGGACCGAAGTGGGCGGCGACCTGCTGACCATCGAAGCGGTGCAGATGCCGGGCAAGGGCGCCATTGTACGCACCGGTACCCTGGGCGAAGTGATGAAGGAGTCGATCGAAGCGGCGCGCACCGTGGTGCGTTCGCGCGGCGCTCGCCTGGGCATCAAGCCGGACCAGTTCGAGAAGAGCGACATCCACATCCACGTGCCGGAAGGCGCGACGCCGAAGGACGGTCCGTCCGCAGGTATCGCGATGACCACCGCACTGGTGTCCGTGTTCACCGGCATCCCGGTGCGTGCGGACGTGGCGATGACCGGCGAGATCACCCTGCGCGGCGAAGTGCTGCCGATCGGCGGCCTGAAGGAAAAGCTGCTGGCAGCCCACCGCGGCGGCATCAAGACCGTGCTGATCCCCGAGCAGAACGTGAAGGACCTGGCCGAGATCCCGGACAACGTCAAGAACAAGCTCGAGATCGTGCCGGTGCGCTGGATCGACAAGGTGCTGGAAGTCGCGCTGGAACGCCAGCCGACCCCGGTGGTCGAAACGGCGCCGGCGGTGCCGGTGCCGGCGCCTGCCGACGGCGCCAACGACGTCGTCAAGCATTAAGCCTTCGCATCCCCTCGAAAAGCGCCCACCCGGGCGCTTTTTTTATGGGCACTGTCCCCGAAGGGAGCGACCGCGGCGGTGGCGGAATCGGCCATGAATGGGGCGATTCCGCCACGCCGGCGACGCGCGCCGACGGTCCCGGATGGACAGTCACCACGGCACGGGCTCTCATGTTATTGTTCTGCATTCACCGATCACCCGACTTTGCCCGATGACCGCATTCAAACACCTCCTTCCCCTGGCCCTGTGCACGCTGGCCGGCCTGGCCCACGCACAGGAAACCGTCAAGATCGGCCTGGCCGGTCCGCTGTCCGGCGAAATCGCCCACCTCGGCAAGGCACTGGAGAACGGCGCCGCCCTGGCCATCGAAGACCTGAACGCGCGTAACGTCACCATCGGCGGCAAGAAGGTGACGTTCAAGCTGCAAAGCGAAGACGACGCCGCCGATCCGAAGCAGGGCACCGCGGTCGCGCAGAAGCTGGTCGATGCGCGCGTCAACGGCGTCGTCGGGCACGTCACCTCGGGCACCACGGTGCCCGCATCGCGCATCTACTACCAGGCCGGGATCCCGCAGGTCTCGCCCTCCGCCACCACGCCCGCGTACACGAAGCAGAAGTTCCCGACCGCGTTCCGGGTGGTCGCCAACGACAATATGCTGGGCGCGGCGCTCGGTCGCTATGCTGTCGACAAGCTGGGCGCGCGCCACATCGCCGTGATCGACGACCGCTCCGCGTATGGACAGGGCGTGGCCGACCAGTTCGTGAAAGCGGCCAAGGCGCGCAATCGCGACGTCAGGATCGCCAAGCGCGAGTTCACCAATGCCAAGGCAACCGACTTCACCGCGATCCTCACCACGATCCGCGCCAACAAGCCCGACCTGATCTTCTTCGGCGGCATGGACGCCAGCGCGGGCGCGATCCTGCGCCAGATGAAATCGCTCGGCATCACCACGCGCTTCATGGGCGGCGACGGCATCTGCACCGAAGCGCTGCCACGCCTGGCCGGCGCCGGCATGGGCGACGGGAATGTGATGTGTGCGGAGGCGGGCGGCGTCGACGGTCCGCAGGAAAAAGTGATGCGCGAATTCGTCACGCGCTTCAAGGCGAAATACAACAGCGACATCCAGACCTATGCGCCGTACGCGTACGATGCGGTGATGGTGCTGGCTGCGGCGATGCAGAAGGCCGGCTCCACCGAGCCTGCCAAATACCTGCCTGCGCTCAAGCGCATCCGCTACCAGGGCGTGACCGGCACCATCGAGTTCGATGCGGCCGGCGACTTGAAGCATGGCGCGCTGACGCTGTCCACGTACAAGGGCGGCGCCAAGTCCAAGATCGCGGTCCTGCGCTAGCATCGAAGGGGGACTGTCCCCGCAAGGGACCGTCCCCCGGTCTTGACGATGCGTCCAGCGCTGTCGCATTTTCGGCGCCACGCTTGACACGAATTGCGCGCGCCGAGTCTAATACGCCCTGCAGTTTTTCTCCCAAGGATACGTAGTGAACAAAACAGATTTGATCGAAGAGATCGCCAAGTCGGCGGACATCACCAAGGCATCGGCAACGCGCGCACTGGACGCGATGCTCAACGCAGTCACCACCACGCTCGCCAACGACGGCAGCGTGACCCTGGTGGGCTTCGGCACCTTCTCGGTGGGCGAGCGCGCAGCGCGCGTCGGCCGCGATCCACGCACCAAGGAAGCCATCCAGATCGAAGCGGCGAAGGTTCCTAAATTTAAAGCTGGTAAAGCGCTGAAAGATGCTGTAAACTAATGGTCTTTCAGCGATGCCTCATCGCTGAGTAGCACAAGTTTCTGGAGCGGTAGTTCAGTTGGTTAGAATACCGGCCTGTCACGCCGGGGGTCGCGGGTTCGAGTCCCGTCCGCTCCGCCAGAAAGAGAAAATGGTCCGCCTCGCGCGGGCCATTTTTTTTATCCGGCCGCGCCGCGCCAGCCACCGCACTGTATGATGCGCTGTCCTCAATCCCGCGCGCGTCCATGTCCACCAGCCCCGCCTCCCGCAAACCCCGTCTCGGATCGTACCTGTCGCTGTGGTTCTCGCTGCTGTCGATCGTGCTGACGCTGGTGCTGGTGCAGGTAATCGGGATGGCGGCGTCGGAAGCGCTGCGCGTCAATATCGGCAATGGCCTGGCGGCGATTGCCGGACAGGCCGTCGACAAACTGGATCGCGGCATGTACGAGCGCTACCGCGAGGTGCGGCTGATGGCGCAGCGGTCCGACATCGAATCGTCCCGCGTGCCTGCTGCGGCCAAGCGCCGCGTCCTCGAAAGCATCCGCGCAACCTATCCGTATTACGCCTGGATCGGCCTGACCGACATGAACGGCACCGTGAAAGTCGCCACCGGCGCCATGCTGGAAGGCGCGGACGTGAGCAAGCGTCCATGGTTCCACAATGCGCTGAAAGGCGTCCACCTCGGCGACGTGCACGACGCGGTGCTGCTCGCAAAACTCCTGCCATCGACCTCGAACGAGCCTAAACGCTTCGTCGACGTCGCCTTCCCCTATGTGGACGAGCATGGCCGGCAAGCCGGCGTGCTGGGTACGCACCTGTCGTGGAGCTGGGCGCGCGAAGTCGAGCGCTCCGTGTTCGTGCATGCATCGCGCCGTCCGCTGGAAACCCTGATCGCCAGCGCCGACGGCACCGTCCTGCTCGGACCCGAGGGCATGCGCGACACCAGGCTGGACCTGGGCAGCGTGCACGCCGCGCGCAGCGGCAACGGCTACATGGTCGAGGATTGGCCTGACGGCAAACGCTACCTGGTCGGCTATGCGCAAAGCCAGGGCTATGCCGACTATCCGGGGCTTGGATGGAAAGTGCTGGTGCGCCAGGAACTGAAGACGGCGTACGAGCCGGTGGCGCAGATCCAGCAAAAAGCATTTTGGAGCGGCATGGCGGTCGCCGCGCTGTTCACGGTGATGGGATTCGTGACCGCGCGCCGCATCACCAAGCCGATTGTCGAACTGGCGCAGGCATCGCAGCGCATGGGGGCAGGGGAGACCTTGCTGCTGCCGGCATCGTCCGCCTCGTTCCGCGAAGTGGAGAGCCTGTCCGGCGCGCTATCGGACCTGGTGGGCCAACTGGTGCAGCAGAAGGACGCGCTGGCGGAACTGAACGTATCGCTGGAACAGCGCGTGGCCGAGCGCACGCGCGAACTGGCCAGCGCCCTCGAGGTCGTGCGTATCGAGCAGGAACGCGTGCGCACGATCGTCGAGACGGCCCAGGATGCCTACGTTGCGACCGACCTCGCCGGCCGCGTGATCGAATGGAATGCCGCCGCCGAGCGCATGTTCGGCTGGAGCAAAGCGGAAGCGATCGGCGCCTCCTTGCCGGACCTCGTGCTGCCGGAGGCGCTGCGGGCCCGCTTCCGCCAGACCTACCTGGCGCTTGAGTCGGGCCGGCTGGACGTGAGCGGCAGGCTGCAGCGCACCGTGATCGACCGCGCGGGCCGCGAATTCCCGGTCGAACTGTCCGTGGGCATGCTGTCCGACCGCGGGCAGACCTTCGTCAGCGCCTTCCTGCATGACATTTCCGAGCGTCGCAAGATCGAGCAGCTGAAGAACGAGTTTATCTCCACTGTCTCGCACGAGTTGCGCACGCCGCTGACGTCGATCAGCGCCTCGCTGTCGATGCTCAACGACGGCATGGCGGGCGAGCTGCCCGAGGACATCCGCGTCCTGATCGGCATCGCCAACGCCAGCTGCGAGCGGCTGGTGCGGCTGGTGAACAATGTGCTCGATATCGAGAAGATCGAGGCGGGCGGCGTCGCCTACGACATCGGCGAGCAGGATGTGTGCGCGCTGGTGGAATCGGCCGCCGCGTCGATGCAGGCCTTCGCGCAGGAGCACGGCGTGACGCTGGCGGCGCGCTGCGCTGACGGCCTGCGCGCGCGCACCGATGCCGATGCCGTCTCGCAGGTGCTCGCCAACCTGCTGTCGAATGCGATCAAGTTCTCGCAGCGGGGCGGCGAAGTGCAGCTGCGCGCCGAACCACACGAATCGGGGGTGCGCATCGTGGTGGCCGACAACGGCCGCGGGATCCCGCTTGCGTTCCGTTCGACCATCTTCCAGAAGTTCGCGCAGGCCGACGCGAGCGACTCGCGCGAGCGCGGCGGCACCGGCCTGGGGCTGGCGATCACCAAGCGCATTGTCGAGGACCTGGGCGGCTCGATCGGCTTCGACAGCGAAGAAGGCAAGGGCACTTCTTTCTACGTGATCCTGCCGGGCTGAGGAACGTTACGGCGGCGGCAGGCTTTGCCAGTTGCCGCGCCGTTTCATTGCGCCCCACTTGGCTTCGGACTGGCGCGCCCAGCGATACAGGCCGACCAGGCGCCACCAGCTGTTCAATTGGCGGTAGCCGAAGTTCTCCAGGACCACCACCAGTCCCAGGCGCAGCAATTGCGCCCCCTTGGGGTAGATGTGGAAGGACATCTCTTCCAGCAGCAGGCCGGAGGCCGACAGCAGGATGCCCAGCCCGATCGCGACGAACAGGAAGGCCGCGAATGCCTCCCATGAGATCCAGCCCAATGCGAACCCGACCGCCATGAACACATAGCCGCCCAGCTCCACCAGGGGCCCAAGCCACTCGAACAGCATCAGGAAGGGAAAGGCGATCCAGCCGGGCGCGCCCCCATTCCGGCTGAACATCAGGCCCCAGTTGGCGCTCAGGCTTTCGCCCAGGCCGCGCTGCCAGCGGATGCGCTGGTTGCGCAGCGTGGCGCGGTCCTCCGGCGCCTCGGTCCAGCAAACCGGATCGGGCACGAACACGATCTTGTAATGCTCGCGCTTTTGCCGCATCAGGCGGTGCAGGCGCACCACCAGTTCCATGTCCTCGCCGATCGACCGTGGCAGGTACCCGCCGGCTTCGATGACCTTGTCCTTGCGGAAGACGCCGAATGCGCCCGATACGATCAGCATGGCGTTGATGGCGGACCAGCCCAGGCGCCCGAACAGGAAGGCGCGCAGGTATTCCACCACCTGGAACATGGCCCACGGATTCGACGGCAGGCCCACCTTGGTCAGGAAGCCGCCGCGCACCTCGCAGCCATTGGCGATCCGCACGGTGCCCCCGGTGGCGATCACGCTGGAATCGGACAGGAAGGGCTTGACCACACGCTGCAGGCTGTCGCGCTGCAGGACCGAATCGGCGTCCACGCCGCAGAACAGCGGGTAGCGCGAGGCATTGATGCCGACGTTGAGCGCATCGGCCTTGCCGCCGTTTTCCTTGTCCACCACGCGCAGGTTGGCGTAGCGTGCCGAGACATACATGCCGCGCACCGGCTGCGTTGCAAGTTGCACGCGGTAGGCCTCAGGGTGCGGGTGCAAGTCGAACTCGCGCTTGAGCGCTTCCAGCGTGCCGTCGGCCGAGCCGTCGTTGACCACCACCACTTCGAACTGCGGATAGGTCAGTTGCAGCATCGAGCGCACGGATGCGGCAATGGTGGCTTCTTCGTTATAGGCCGGCACCAGGATGCTGATCGGCGGCTCCAGGCCAGAGTAAATCTGGGGCAGGTCCTCCAGCAGCATTTCCTGCGCGCGGCGGCGCAGCGAGACCACCGACACCAGGTTGAGCACCAGGTAGCCGAGATTGAGCGCAATGAAGTAGGCCAGCACGAACCACGTCGTCAGTTCGATCAGGAAGCGGACAATCGTCATGGCGCCACTCCTTGCGCCGCCACCTGGCGCAGCATGTCGATTGCGTAGCGGTCGCCCGTCTGCGCGGCCATGTGTTCGATGGTGGCCATGTCCAGGTAGGGCGAGGCGGCCAGCGCCTCCGCGGCGCGCAGGCGCACCCACCATTCGCGGTCCGCGAGCAGCGACACCAGCAGGGGAGCATCTTCCGGCGCGCCCGTGCGGCCCAGCGCGCGGGCGGCGTGCAGGCGCACGCGCCACTGCGGGTGGCGGGCCAGCAGACGCAGTTCCGGCAGGAGGGCAGGATCGTTCACCAGCCGCAGCGCCGCCACCAGCACGGCTTCGTCCCCTTGGGCCAGGAGCCGCCTGTGCAGCGCTACCGGCAGGACGGCGCGGATGCCTTCGGCAAGGCGCAGGGCGCCCGGCAACTGCGCCGTGTCCAGTCCTTCCAGCCGGGACACCAGGGCTTGCGCGACTGCCGGTCCGCCGTCGCACAGGATCAGCACCACGCGCGATTGCGCCCAGTCCGGGCGCGCCAGTGCGGCATCCACCACGGCCTGCGCCGCACGTTCCGGGGCCGCCTGCATCAGGGCCCACGCAGCATTGATCGAGACCACGCCACTGGCGCTGTGCAGCTTGCGCTCCAGCGCGCCGAAGGCCGCGGCGTCGCGCATGTAGCCCAGCACCAGGATCGCCAGCAGCACGTCGCCGCGGCGGCCGCTTGCCAGCAGCTTGCGCGCGTAGGCGTCGCAGCCGAGCCGCCGCGCGAGTTCGTTCAGCTGCTCGGTGGCTCCGCCGCGCAGGGAGGCGTGCAGGTGGATCCACAGTTTCAGGAACGGTCGCATGCGCTTGGCTGTGAGGACCGGCAGCTCGCCCGGCGCGTCTCCCGCGATGGCCGCAGCCAGCACAGGGCGCCACACTTCGACCACGCGCTGGTAGCGGCGCTGGCTGCGCAGCAGCGCCACGCGCAAGGCGAGGATCGACAAGGCAAGGGCCAGCGTCAGCGCAAACGCGCCCAGGCCGGTCCACCACGCTGCCAGCAGGACCGGGTCAGCGCTGGGGACGGCCAAGGGCGAGAACTCCGTTGTCGGGGGCGGGACTGGCCGGCGTCATGGCACGGTCCGCAGGTAGCGGCGGATGCGCGCCAGCAGCTCGTTGGGCTGGAATGGCTTGAGCATGTAGTCATTCGCGCCGGCGTCGAGCGCGCGCACGATGTCAGGCTCCTGGTTCTTCGCCGTCAGCATGATGACCGGGGTGTTCTCCCAGCCGGCTTGCGCGCGGATCACGCGCACCAGCTCGAAGCCATCCACGTGCGGCAGCATCACGTCGAGCAGCACCAGCTCGGGAGGAGGGGACGCCTGGATATGGCTGCGGGCCACGGCGCCATCGGCCGCCACGGTGACCAGGAAACCCTGGCGCTGCAACATGAACTTGAGGATCTGTGCGATATGGTCGTCGTCCTCGATCACCAGGATCGAGTGGGATTTGCCTGATTGTCGTTCTGCCATCGTTCGGGTCATCTGGTGTCCAGCCGCTATCTTAGCCGAGGCGGGGAACGTGTGTCTTACTTAATTGGAATGCAAATCTTCAGCATGCTATACTCCAGCGCCACTTTCGGACACTGCCCGAAGGGGCATCCTGGAGGCGGACCGCGGTTCGCCTTGTTCCATGTGACTCACTCAACAGAATTGTCTGCCCATGTTTGAAACTGTTCGCACCCACAGGAAATTTATGATGGGCCTGCTCCTTGTGCTCATCATCCCGTCCTTCGTCCTGGTCGGCCTCAACACCTACGATTCGGGCAGCAGTGCTGACACGATCGCCACCGTCGGCGACCGCAAGGTCAGCCAGATCGAGTTCGAGGAAGCCCAGCGCTCGCAAATCGACCGCTATCGCGAGGCGCTCGGCGCGCAGTTCGATCCGAAGATGGTCGATACGCCGGAAGAAAAGCAGCGCGTGCTCGACGGCCTGATCACCCAGCGTGCGCTGGATGTCGAAATCGACAAGAATCATATGAGCGTGGACGACGCCACGCTGGCCGCGTTCTACGGTAAGACGCTGGTGGGTGCAGACGGCAAGTTCGACGTGAACCAGTACAAGAGCGTCGCCGCCCAGCAGGGCCTGACCACGGCAGGCCTCGACCAGATGGTGCGCCGCCAGCTCGCGCTGGAACAGGTGACCAGCTCGATCGAGTCCACCGGCTTTGCGCCACGCACGGTTGCGAACCGCCTGTCGGACATCCGCGAACAGGAGCGCGAAGCGCAGGAACTGCTGTTCCCGGCCGCGCAATACGCCTCGCAGGTGAAGGTGACCGACGCGATGGTCAAGGCCTTCTACGACAAGAACGCCGCGATGTTCCAGGTGCCCGAGCAGGCCACCATCGAATACGTCGTATTCGATAGTGCAGCCGTGGCGCCGCAAGTGTCGGTCACCGACGCTGAAATTGCCGCCTACTACAACCAGAACAAGAAGCGCTACGCGACCGAAGAGCAGCGCCGCGCCAGCCACATCCTGATCAACGCCAGCCGCGAGGCGCCGGCCGCCGAGAAGACCGCTGCGCGCGCCAAGGCTGCCGCACTGCTCGAGCAGCTGCGCAAGAACCCTGCCGATTTCGCCCGCCTGGCGCGCGAGAATTCGCAGGATCCGGGTTCGGCTGAAGTGGGCGGCGACCTGGGCGTGACCGAGAAGGGCGCCTTCGTCAAGCCGGTGGAAGACGCGATCTACGCGCTCAAGCAGGGCGAGATTAGCAACCTGGTCGAATCCGAGTACGGCTACCACATCATCACCGTCACCGAGATCAAGCCGGCCACCGTGCGCCCGCTGGAAGAAGTGAAGGGCGAGATCGAGACCGAACTGCGCAACCAGAAATCGGGCCGCAAGTATTCCGAGCTGGCCGAGGCCTTCACCAACACGGTGTACGAACAGTCGGACAGCCTGAAGCCAGCCGCCGAGAAGCTGGGCGTGCAGGTACAGACCGCAAGCAATGTCTCGCGTACCCCAAGCCAGGCTGGCGGCACCGCGCCGTACAACAACGCCAAGTTCCTGCAGGCCCTGTTCTCGGAAGACACGATCAAGAACAAGCGCAACACGGAAGCCATTGAAGTCGCGCCAAGCACGCTGGTCTCGGGCCGCATCGTCGAGTACAAGCCAGCGACCGTGCGTCCGCTGGCTGAAGTGGCCCCGGCAATCCGCGAACGCGTGCTGCAGGAAGAGGCGATGCGCCTGGCGAAAGCTGCCGGCGAAGCCAAGCTGGCCGGCGTCAAGGCATCGGGCGACGCCACCGGATTCGGTGAGCCGAAGCTGGTGACTCGCACCCAGCAGCCGCCGTTCAACCAGGTGGGCGCGATCGCCGTGCTCAAGGCCGATGTCAGCAAGCTGCCTGCCTACGTGGGCGTGGAGGTGCCGGGCCAGGGCTACGCGGTGTACCGCATCAACAAGGTGCAGCAGTCCGCGCCTGACGTCGAGCGCCGCAAGGCCGAAGCGCAGCAGATCAGCAACGTGGTCGCGCAACAGGAAACCTACAGCTACCTGGAAGCGCTGAAGAAGAAGGCCAACGTCAAGATCAAGCGTCCGGTGACGGCGCCTGCAACGGCGCCGGCTGCGGCGCAGTAAGCGGCCACGCAATAAAAAAGGCTATGTCCACGTTAAGTGTGGGAACACGCCAACTGTGGCGCGCAACATCACCAGCGGATCTTCGATGCGATGCTTGTCGAGTGCCCAGCGCCATCCCAGGTAGTTCGGCAG
>NZ_JBHUJS010000007.1:0-44008 GCF_042683405.1 Pseudoduganella sp. GCM10020061
CTGACCCACAGGCTCGCAGCCTTAAGCACCATCGGTGTGACTCTGCCCGACCGGAAAAACAGCAGAAGTATCTGCCGAATTGCAGGCGGTATCAATATACGAGGCACCAGGGGGAAGCCGTGCCTGACCCCGAGGGTGGTGTTACGGCTGGGTAAGGGCGGCGGCGGTTGCGCTGACCTGGTCGCGCAGCCATTTGTGCTCGGGCGCGGAATGCACGCGCTCGTGCCACAGCTGGTAGAAGCGCATCGGCGGGAATTTGACCGGCACGGCGAAGGTCTTGAGCGGCAGCGTTTTTTCGTAGGAGCGGATGAACTGGCGGCCGGTCGTCAGCACGAGGTTGGTCTGGGTCAGCATGTGCGGGATCAGGCCGAAGTAGGCCGATTCGACGGCGACGTTGCGGCGCAGCCCCTGGCGCTCGAGGAAGGTGTCGATGACGCCATGGTAGCCCGGCAAAATCTGCGACGGGGCGACGTGCGGCAGCGACAGGTAGTCGGACAGCGTCATGGCGTCGGCTTTGGTGCGCCGCGCGTACGGGCAGTCGGCGCGCATGGTGCAGACGATCGGGTCTTCGAACAGCTTGGAGATGTGCAGGTGCGCCGGCGGCTCGTCCCAGTTGGCGATGACGAGATCGAGTTCGCCGTCCGAGAGCATGCGGTTGTAGTCGACGCCCGGTCCCAGCGAGTGGATGACGATGCGGCTGCGCGGCGATCCGCGCCGTAACGCGGCAACCACGTTGGGCAGGAATTGGCTGTCCAGGTAGTCCGGCGCGGCGATGTGGAAGCTGCGCTCTTCTTCTTCCGGCACAAATGGCGTCTTTTTGACGAACAGCGCTTCGGTCTCGTCGAGGATGCGCTTGGCCGGCTTGAGCAGGCTCTCGCCGTGCTGCGTCGGCACCATGCCGCGCGCGCCGCGCACGAGCAACGGGTCGCCCGTCAGTTCGCGCAGCTTGCGCAGCGAGGCGGAGATGGAGGGCTGTGGCTGGTTCAGCTTGAGCGCGACCCGCGAGACGTTCTTCTCCACCAGCAGCAGGTACAGGATGCGGATCAGGTGCAGGTCGAGGTGCTGGGGCAGGCTGGCCATTCGAAAGATATATGAAATGCGGTATGTCGAATATACGCGATTTTTCATGTTGTGCGTCTGCCAATCGCGCTATCGTCGGAGAATTCGCTAACTCTGCCCACCCCGATGGAATACCTGATCCCCTACGCCCTGGAGTGGCTGAACCTCCTTTTCCGCTGGCTCCACATCATCACGGGCATCGCCTGGATCGGCGCGTCGTTCTATTTCGTGTGGCTCGATAATTCGATCCGCCCGCCGGCGCCCGGCTCGGACCTGGAGCAGAAGGGCGTCTCCGGCGAGCTGTGGGCAGTGCACGGCGGCGGTTTCTATAATCCGCAGAAGTACCTGGTGGCGCCGAGCCGCCTGCCCAAGGAGCTCCACTGGTTCAAGTGGGAGGCCTATTCGACCTGGCTGTCCGGCTTTGCGCTGCTGTTCATCGTCTATTACTTCAATGCGCAGGCGATGATGGTGGACCGCTCGGTCGCCGATCTCACGAGCCTGCAGGCCAACGCGATTGGCCTCGGCAGCCTGCTGGTCGGCTGGACGGTGTACGACCTGCTGTGCCGCTCCCCGCTCGGCAAGCACGACGTGGCGTTCGGCGCCGTGATCTTCGGCTTCCTGCTCGCGAGCGCCTACGTGCTCACGCATTACCTCAGCGGCCGCGCGGCCTTCATCCACGTGGGCGCGATGATCGGCACCATGATGGTCGGGAACGTGCTGATGCTGATCATTCCGGGCCAGCGCAAGATGGTCAATGCGATGATGGCCGGTGCGCAGCCGGATCCGGTACACGGCATCAAGGCCAAGCAGCGCAGCGTGCATAACAACTACTTCACGCTGCCGGTCCTGTTCATCATGATCAGCAATCACTTTGCGATGACCTACCGCCATCCGCATGCGTGGGCGATCCTGGGAACGATCATGCTGGCCGGTGTGCTGATCCGCCACTTCTTCAACCTGCGCCACAAGGGCCGCGTGGAGTGGAAGTACCCGGCGGCCGGCGTGGCGCTGCTGCTTGCGCTGGCCGTGGTGCTGGCGCCGGCCAGGCCGCAGGCAGCACAGGCTGCGAACGACAGCCGCGCGCAGTTCGCACAGGTCCGCCAGATCATCACGCAGCGCTGTGTGTCGTGCCACGCGGACCAGCCCACGCAGCCAGGTTTTGCAGCCGCGCCATCCGGTGTGATGCTGCATACGCCCGATCAGATCGCGCAGAACGCGCAGCGCATTTACCAGCAGACGGTGCAGCTCAAGGCGATGCCGCTGGCGAACCTCACCAACATGACCGATGCCGAGCGCGCACAAGTCGCCGCGTGGTACGAAGCAGGAGCGAAGCAGGAATGACGAACAAGGAACAGCTGGCGCAGTGGATCGACGCGCATTTCGATGAGGAGGTCGCGTTCCTCCAGGACGTGATCCGCATCCCGACCGATACGCCGCCGGGGAACAACGCGCCGCACGCGGAGGCGGTCGCCGGGATGGTCGAGGCCTTCGGCTGGAGCGCGGAGCGGCACGCGGTGCCGCAGCAGGAGGTGCGCGACTACGGCATGGAGAGCATCACGAACCTGATCATCCGCCGGCCCTATGATGCCGGCGGCCCGACCATCGCCCTCAACGCTCACGGCGATGTGGTGCCGCCTGGCGAAGGCTGGACCAGGCCGCCATACGGGGGCGTGGTGGAAGACGGCTACATCTACGGCCGCGCCGCAGCGGTATCCAAGTGCGATTTCGCGACCTATATCTTTGCGGTGCGCGCGCTGGAGGCGCTCGGCGTGCCGCTGCGCGGCGGCGTGGAACTGCACTTCACCTACGATGAGGAATTCGGCGGCCTGCTGGGCCCCGGTTGGCTGCTGTCGCACAAGCTGACGCGGCCCGATTTCGTCATCGCCGCCGGCTTCAGCTACAACATCGTCACCGCGCACAACGCATGCCTGCAACTGGAGATCATGGTGAACGGCAAGTCCGGCCACGGTGCGATGCCGGAGACGGGCCACGACGCGCTGCAGGCGGCCACCAGGATCCTCAACGCGATCTACGACGAGCTGCCCAGGCTGAAGAAGATCAAGTCCGGCGTACCCGGCATCGATTCGCCGACCATGCTGGTGGGGCGCATCGACGGCGGCACCAACACCAATGTGGTCCCGGGCAAAGTGGTCATGAAGATGGACCGCCGCATGATCCCGGAAGAGGATCCGGTGCAGGTGGAGGCGCACGTGCGCGCGCTGATCGAGAACGCGGTCCAGGGCCTGCCCGGTATTTCGGTCGAGATCCGGCGGCTGCTGCTGTCGCATGCGCTGCGGCCCTTGCCGGGACAGGAGCAGCTGGTCGCGCGCCTGCAGCAGAACGGGCGCGATGTGATTGGCGAGGAGATCACGGCGCAAGGCACACCGCTGTATGCGGACGCGCGCCTGTACGGAGAGGCCGGCATCCCTGCGGTGCTGTATGGCGCCGGTCCGCGCACGGTGCCGGAGTCGAACGCGAAGAAGGCCGACGAGAAGCTGGCGCTGGAAGACTTGCGCAAGGCGACCAAGGTGGTCGCGCTGACGCTCTACGATTTCCTCACCGCTTAGCCGGGAAGGGACGGGCTTCTTAATGTAACCGATGGGTTGCATTATGGGTTGCATGTGTTACACTGGGTGCTCATTCAAACCACTCAGGGGTGTGCCATGCAGTCCAGTAAAGCCAACGTATCCGAAGCCCTCGTCAGCTATTCGCATCGCAGCCTGTGGATCGCGCTCACCTTCATCCTGGTGCTCGGCGTGACGGCGGTGGCGCTGGCCATCCACCCTGGATCGAAGATCACCGGGAACGTGGCGGCGCTGCTGCCGCTCGCCATCGTGTTCGCTGCAGTGGGATTGCGCTCGCGCGGCGGCAAGCTGGCGGCGCAGCACCCCGCCGCGATGAAGGCGATCCGCGACGACGAGCTGCGCCAGCACAGCCTCAGCCTCTCGTACCGCAACGGGCTGCTGGCGGTGCTCGTGGTGCAGCCCGTGCTGGCGTTCGCGCTGGCGTCCTTCCCTGCGTCCTATCCGTTGGTGGTGATGGCCGCGGTGAGCGTGACGACCGGCGCGGCCGTGGTGCTTGCCAGCCTGCTGGCCTACGACCGGTGATGGAAGAGCGCCTGTCCACCACGCTGAAGGTCCAGCGTGCGATGCGCGACCTGACCCAGGCCGACCTGGCCGATATGGTGGGCGTGACGCGCAAGTCCATCAATGCGATCGAAGCCGGGCGCATGGTGCCGTCCACGGTACTGGCGCTGAAACTGGCGCAGGTGCTCGGCACCCGCGTCGAAGAGCTGTTCAGGCTCGAACCCGCTGGCGACTAGCCGCGCCGCTCTCCGCGCACGCGAAGGATGACAGTCAGCCGGCGCCCATCGCCATGTGCAGCAGCGGATACGGCCTGCCGTCCCCGTCGAGCGCGGAGCGGCCCGTGTCATGGAATCCCATCTTGCGGTAGAAGCCCACAGCCTGGGCGTTCTGCTCGTTGACGTCCACCGTCAGCGGACCGCACCTTGCGCGCGCATGCGCCAGCAGTGTCTTGCCGATGCCTTTGCCGCGCACATCCGGATCGACGAACAGCGCGTCCACATGGCTGCCGGTCAGGCCCATGAAGCCGACAGGTACGGCCGCGTCATCGCACGCCACCCACAGCGGCGCCTGCGGGATGTACGCCTCGGCCACGATCCGTTCGATCTCCCTGAAATGCTCCGGCGAGAGGAAGTCATGCGTGGCCAGCACCGACCGTCGCCAGATGTCCACCAGCGCTGCCACATCGCCAGCATGCGACGCTCTTACCTGCACCATTGCGAACCCTCCTGAAAACACTGTCCTCATAAAAAAACCGCCCCGGTCAGGGGGCGGTTTCGCTGTCGCTGATTACTGCTTGAGCGTGCGCTCGAACAGCTGGTAGATGCGGCGGTACTGGTCATACCAGCTCTCCGGCTGCGTGAACGCGTGGCGCTCCAGCGGGTAGCTTGCCATTTCCCAGTTGTCCTTCTTCAGCTCGATTAGGCGCTGCGCGATGCGCACCGAGTCCTGGTAGAACACGTTGTCGTCCACCATGCCGTGCGAGATCAGCAGGTGGCCCTTGAGGTTCTGCGCATACTCGATCGGCGAAGACTTCTTGTACGCCTCCGGATCGATGTCCGGGGTGTTGAGGATGTTGGCGGTGTAGCCGTGGTTGTAGGTGGTCCAGTCGGTGACGGGACGCAGCGCAGCGCCGGCCTTGAACATCTCCGGTTCGCGCATCAGCGCCATAAAGGTCAGGAAGCCGCCGTAGCTGCCGCCGTACATGCCGACGTTCTTCGGGTCGCCCTGGTGGTTGGCGACCAGCCACTTGGTGCCATCGACGTAATCTTCCAGCTCAGGATGGCCCATCTGGCGGTAGATGGCGGTACGCCACTTGCTGCCGTAGCCTTTCGAGGCGCGGTAGTCCAGGTCGAGGACGATGTAACCCTTCTGCACCAGCAGGTTGTGGAACATCTGCTCGCGGAAGTAGTTCGGGTAGCGCTTGCTCACGTTCTGCAGGTAGCCGGCGCCGTGCACGAACAGGACGATCGGGTAGGTCTTGCCCGCTTCCATATTGGCTGGCTTGTACAGCTTGCCCCACACGGGGTCGCCGCCGGCCGACGACGGCACCTGGACGTACTGCGGCTGCACCCATTCGCGCGCCTTGTACTCGGCGGTGCGGGTGTCGGTCAGCTGGGTCGCCTTGCCGCCGTGGCTAGGCTGCGTGGCGATCTGCACCGGCATGTACGACGAGGAGAAGGCGACCAGCAGCTTGCGCTCGTCCGGCGACAGGGCGAAGCGCTCGACGCCGCCATTCATCGCGGTCACTTCCCGTACGTTGGCATCCCGGGCGGTGACTTCGCACACCTCGTAGGTGGCCGGGTCCTTGCGGTTGCAGACGAACCAGGCGGACGAGCCGTCGGCGGCCCAGCGCACGCCGGTCGCTTCCCACTTGCCGGAGGTGAGGGCGCGCGCGCGGCCGCTGTTGTGGGTGTAGAGGTGGGAGTAGCCGCTTTCCTCCGACAGGTACCACAGGGTCTGGTTGTCGGGCATCCAGCCGAAGTCGGACTCGCCGCTCCAGTTGACCCACGCGTTGTCGGTGAGGCGGTGTACCGGCTTCAGCGCGCCGGCTGCAGTGTCGACGGTCGCGATCCAGCGGTCCTTGTTGTCCACCGAGCGCACCATGACGGCGACGTTCTCGCCGTTGGCAGCCCAGGTGATGGCGTCGCCGTTGTCTTCGATGCGCACCGCGCGGTTGCCCTTGAGCGGATCCATCTTCTGTGCCTTGCGCAGTTGCGCCAGCGGGTCTTCGCCGATGCCCGGCAGGACGTCGTACGACAGGTCGCGCACTTTGCCGGTTGCCAGTTCCACCAGCTTGATGGTGTGCGGCGCAGGCATGTTGCGGCCGACGCGGGTGCGCTGGTCGTCGAATTCCTCGTAGCCCGATTCGGTCACGTAGCGCGGCATTTTGCCGACGCGGCCCATGTCGCCGGACTTCGGCGCGGTCACCAGCAGCAGCCATTTGCCGTTCGGGGACAGGGAGCTGGCCTGGATCACGACCTTGTCGCCGAGGTAGATCGGGGCCGGCGCGCGCGTCGGGTCGGCCTGGCGCTCCTGCTCGCTGCGCGCGCGCAGGGCGTCGCGCTCGTCCTTCTGGCGCTGGAGGGTCTGGATCAGGCGCAGCTGCATGGCGCGCAGCGCGTCGTCATCCGGCGCTGCGGCCGGGTCCTTGGTCGCGCGCGGCATCGCCAGCGGCGCGGTGATGCGCTCGGCGCGGTCCCAGCTGTACCAGTCGTGGCCCAGGCGGAACTGGATCGCCTTGCCGTCGGCGGAGTATTGGGGCAGCGCGCGCACGGAAGCGCCGCGGGTCAGCTGCACCAGGCGGCCGGTCTTCAGGTCGCGCTCGAACAGGTCGCCGTTGCGCACCATCGCGGCGCGCGTGCGCTCGCGGTTGAAGATGACCAGGTTGCTGTCCATGTCGGCCAGTTCGCTGTCCGAGACCAGGCGCGGCTTGCCGTTGCTGACCACCCAGGTGTCGCGCAGCGGCGAACCGGCGCGCTTCTGCTTGTAATAGATGGCGCGGCTGTCCAGCCCCCACCATGCGTTTTCGACAGGCGCGCCGATCCAGTCCGGGTCGGCCATGGCCTGGTCCAGCGTGATCGGCGTGGAAGCGGCAGCAGGCAGGGCCAGCGCTGCGGCGAGCAGTGCGATTGAGATCTTGTACATATATCCGAGAGTGATATGGCTGGGTGGAGACGAAGCATTCTAGCCGAGTTCTTGGCAGCAATACACCATGGAAAATGTGCTGCGTCGGCGTTTTCCCGACACCGTAATCGCGCGTCAGCGCTTGCGCCTTCCCAGCGTCAGCAGCGCCTTCGCGGCGTACAGGACGATCAGCGTGCCGGCCAGGTCGCCGGCGAACATCGCGCCCAGGCCCTGCAGCAGGTCGACGTCGTCGCCGTGCATGGCAAACCAGAGGTGGTGCAGCAGGGGGCTGGCCAGCGAGTACGCGATCGCGCACAACAGCAGCCGGCGCGGGGTCAGGTTCGCCAGCGACGGCTTGATGCCGAACCAGGCCTGGGCGCCGCGGTAGCACAGGTAGGGCGCGGCCGCGGCGACGATGCCGCCCACGAACGAGCGCAGGTAATCGTCGGGGAACAGCCAGAAGAAGCAGACGATCCAGGATGCGAGCAGGATGCCGACGGCCCCTGCTTCCGCGAACAGCAGGAGGGCGAGCAGGCGTACGCCCGCGGGCAGGTAGATCCAGTTGATGCCGGGGCCGAACTCGAGGGTCGCGAACAGCAGTTCATTCAATGCCAGCGTGCCGATGAAGATCACGACCGTAAACAGCACCATCGCCACTTCAAAGCGGGTCTGGTGCTCAGGCGCTGGCTGGGACATGAATACTTCCTCTAATTTTGGGCACGCACAGCATAGCCGAAAAGCTTCCGGATTAAAAAAATAATGGTATAAAGCTGCCCATGACACGCCGTTCCCGTCCTGCCGATATCTACGTGCGCTTCCTCCAGTTGACCGAAGCGCTGCGCGGCCTGCCCGCATTGCCCGCGCTCGATCCGCTCGAAGAGCGCATCCTCGCGCTGGTCGCCCGGGCCGGCCAGGAGCAGACGCGCCTGTCGGTGCGCGACCTGATGGCGGTGAGCGAATTCGGTGCGCCTGCCACCGTCCATTCGCGCCTGAAGTCGATGCGCGAGAAGGGCTGGGTCACGCTGACCGATACCGACGATGCGCGCCGCAAGCAGGTCGAGCTGACGCCTGCCGCGCTGTCGCACTTCGACCGCCTGTCCACCTGCCTGCTCAAGGCTGCCAACGGCCAGTAGCGCCGGGGACTGTCCCCTGCAGGCCGCTGAGCGGGTAGTACCGTCCCCTGATCCTTTAGTCCGCATCCCTCCCGCCCATGGTCGACCAGGGCATCGTTCACGCGTCTTTTGGCGGAATCCGCCATAAATGTGGCGATTCCGCCAAATCCGGCTGACAAGCCGGGGACCGCCCCTTCTTCGCACGCGCTCAAAGTTTTTTCGCTTTTTTGGGAACGCGCGCATCATTCCGTTCATCCAATGGTTCGATGACACAAGGACAAGCCATGCTTCCAGCCTCCGCCACACCCGCCCAGCCCCTCTCGGACCAGGACCTCGCCGCCGCCGTCTGTGCGCGCATGCCCGGCGCATTCGAGATGCTGATGCGCCGCTACAACCGCGTGCTGTTCCGCGCCGCGCGCAGCATCCTGCGCGACGACACCGAGGCCCAGGACGTGCTGCAGGAGACCTACCTGCAGGCCTACCGCCATCTGCACGCGTTCCGCGGCGATGCCACCCTGCGCACCTGGCTGACCCGCATCGTGGTGAACGAGGCGATCGCGCGCTCGCGCAAGCTGGCGCGCAGGGCGGAAGTGATCGACCTTCACGCCAGCGGCGACGAACAGGACCAGGGAGCCAGCATGCAGGACCAGCCATCGCACGACGGACCGGAACAGCAGGCGCAGCGCGCCCAGTTCCGCCTCCTGCTGGAGCGCCAGATCGACCGGCTGCCGGAATCGTTCCGCACGGTGTTCATGCTGCGCGCCGTCGAAGAGCTGGGCGCGCAGGAAGTCGCGGCCATCCTCGACATTCCGGAGGCGACCGTGCGCACGCGCTTCTTCCGCGCCCGCAGCATGCTGCGCGAGGCGCTCCAGCGCGAGTTCGATTTTGCCGTCGAAGACGCATTCGGCTTCGATGGCGCCCGCTGCGACCGTATCGTGGCCGGCACGCTGGCTGCGCTGGCGCGCGACGGGCAAGGTGACGCGTAAGGGCATGTCGCCCGTGCGCCTTTCAACATGGAGAAGGAGACTTTGATAATGAAACCGGCAATCCTCATTGCAGCGCTGGCACTCGCCCTCGGCGGAACCGCCCATGCACAGGCCCCGAACGACGCCGAGATCGCGGCGATCGTCGTCGCGGCGAACACCGTCGATATCAACGCGGGCCAGCTCGCCAGGAAGAAGGGCTCGACCAAGGCGGTGCGCGACTTCGGCCAGCGCATGGTCACCGACCATACCGGCGTCAACGAACAGGCGGCCGCACTGGTGAAGAAGCTCGGCGTCACGCCGCAGGACAATGCCACCAGCAACTCGCTGACAGACGGCGGCCGCGCCACCATGGACAAGCTGAACAAGCTAAGCGGCGCGCACTTCGACAAGGCCTATGTTGATAACGAGGTCACCTACCACCAGGCGGTGCTGGACACGATCGACAAGACGCTGATCCCGAACGCGAAGAACGCGGAGCTCAAGGCGCTGATCGTGAAGGTGCGTCCTGCCATCGACGCCCACCTGCAGCATGCGAAGCACATGCAGTCGTCCATGAAGTAAGGGCGGTCATGCGCGCGCACTCCCTGCTCCTGCTGGCGCTGATGCATGTGTGCGCGCCGGTCGCCGCCGGCGAGCGGCACATGATCGTCATCGACGCGATGGAGTTCAAGCCCCGCACGTTGTCCGTGCGGGCGGGCGACACCGTGACGTTCACCAACAAGGATCCGTTCCCGCACACGGCAGCCTCGGTCAAGCCGGCGTTCAGTTCACCCGAGATCCGCAGCGGCAAATCGTGGTCGATGGTCGTGCGGGGGAAGGGCGACGTCGACTACATCTGCACCCTGCATCCCACGATGAAGGCCCGCCTCACCATCCGCTAGCACCAAAATGGGGACAGACCCCATTTCCACCACCAAAATGGGGACAGACCCCATTTTCCGCGGCATCCGACGATAACAAAATGGGGTCTGTCCCCATTTTGGAAATGGGGTCTGTCCCCATTTATTCAGAGGCGCCGACGGCAGTCTGGGCGGGGCGCTCGACTACGCCCAGGATCGTCATCGCGTAGCGTTCCGACATGGCGGCCGAGTAGCCGGCCGGCGCTACGTTCCAGGTATTCCACCGGAACGACCTCGCGGCCGTGAGGGCGCCGATCGCTGGCGCTGCCTCGTGATCGAAACCGATGTCGGTGAACAGCTTGCTGCGGCTGGCCGCTTCGAGATCCTCGCGCAGGCCGGCGCAGACCGGGGCGTCGGCAGACTTGCGGTCCGCCGCGACGGCGCGCGCACAAGGCAAGGCGTCCGTGTCGTCCACGCGGTACAGGGTCGCTACGCCCATCCCCACGAGCCTGGCCGAGCAGGCCTTGAGTTCAGGCGCATTCGCATGCGAGCCGGCCGGGAAATCGACGAGGATCGACTTGCCCGGTTTTCCTTCCTGCTCCAGCTGGGTGGCCAGCGTGTCGCACGAGGCGCCGCTGCGCAGCTCCGGCGCGCGGATCCACAAGCCCATGCGGTTCATGCCGATCACCTTCAGCACGTCCTTGAGGCGCACGCCAGTGTCCTTGCCGTCCGCGCTGGTGATCGTCAGCTTGCCGTCGCCGTTCGCTGCCACGGTGATCTCGATGCAGCTTGCCACCATCCGGCTCCTCACCAGCTTGTCGATGGTGTCGACGCCGGGAACGCACACGCGGCTCGCGCCATTGGCTTTGTTCTTTGACGCGGTGTACAGGCGCGTCGCATCGTCGCTGTGATCGACTGCATGTGCGGCGGCCGGTGCGGCGGCGCCGGCCGGGTTGATGTTCACATAGGTCACGCCGGTGGCGGTTTCGCGCACCACGATCGGTGGATGCCGGACATGTTCGCCGATCACCGGCATTTCAATGAGCTTGCCGCGCTGGTCGGGGCGGATCCGGATATCGGCGAGATCCAGCAGGGTGGAGGGCAGCTGCTCGAGGGTGGCGTCGCGGCCCGCTGCCGCAAGCGCGCGGTACTTGCGGTATGCAGCGGGCATGCGCGCACGCGCGGCATCGTTGAAGTAGACCATGAACGGAATGCGCGCCATCTCGTGGATGAACTGCGACGAATCGTGCGCGCGGCCCGTGTACGCGGACTCGCCGTGGTCCGCGAAATAAACGAACACGATCGGCCTGGACTGCTTGCGCACATACTCGATCGACTGCGAGACGGAGTGGTCGATGTAGCGGATGGCCGCATCATACTTCTCCACGCCGTCATGCACTGAGCCCGGCGCGTCCTTGACGGGGCCGGCGCCGAAACCATCGTCCAGGTACTTGTGGAATGCCGGCGGGATGTTCTCGAAATAGCCGCCGTGGCCGGCGTACGAATGCAGGAACGCCACCTGCGTGCGCGAGTCCGGCCCGGCGAACACCGTGTCCATCTTCTGCTGGAAGAATTCGTGGTCCCAGGGCTTGGTCAGCTTCCAGTCGTTGTTGCCGATCGCGCGGGTATTGCTGCTGTAGGTCGAGCGGGCACGCTGGAAGATGATCGACGACGCCATGTTCCATGTGCCGGTCTGCCCCTGGCTGCTGGTGAGCGTGGTAGCGATGCGGTTTTTCACCAGCAGGTCGACGATGGAAAGCCGTTTGCGCTTTTCGATGGGCAGGTAGTACTCGTTGCGGTCGATGCCGAACGACAGCGCTTCCAGCAGCGATGGGCTGGTGTGGCTGTGCGTCGAGAACACGTTGTGGAAGACCAGCAGGTTGCTGTCGGTGTCGCGCAGCTTCTGCAGCTTTGGCGTGGTGTCGCGCGGGTATCCGTAGATGCCCATGTTCATGGCGGCGGTCGACTCGCCAACGTACACCAGCAGGTCCACGCCTTTGTCGCCCGGGACCAGGACCGGCGCCGCGTGCTGGAAGTTCTTCATCGTTCCCGAATACGCCTGGGTGTTCTCCATGAAGAGTTTCACGGCATTGCTGAGGGACTGATAGAGCGCCGTCCCGATCAATACCACGGCCAGCGCAAGTTTGAGGTGGGAGTATAAGCGCGCCGTGATCGGCAGCTGACGCAACAGGTAGCGCAGCGCCAGGTAGCTGGCCACGCCGGCGGCCATGTAATACCCCATGACTTCCCAGTCGAAGCCGGAGGTGATCGTCGCGCCCAGCGTCTCGAGCCAGAAGCGGGCTTCTGCCAGGTCGAAGTGCTGCGCTTCCGACAGCGAGTCGCCGCCCAGGTTGCCGACGAAGTCCATGATCGAACCATGGTAGCTGGCCCACGCCACGCCGGCGCCGAACACCAGGGGCGCCAGCAACCACCTGTTCTGGCGCAGCAGCAGGAGCGACAGGTAAGTCGTTCCGATGAAGAAGAGATATTCGCCGGAGCGCCACATCGCGATGTCTCGCACAGTGGCCGCAGGTTCCCCCAGGTAAGGCGACAGATCGATGGAGCCGGCTGCGACCAGGGCCATCGTAACCAGCATGGACAGGATCGCAATCAGGAGGGATGCCGTGTTGGCGTGACGTGCGGGCTGCGCGGTGCCTCGTCCGCGCCGCACCGGCGATGGTTTGGTCTTGCTCATTCAGAAGGGCTCAAGATTTCTACAGGGAATTACGGCAAACCTGAGATTCTAGTCCCTGCGGTGGCCATGGAGGTTGCCGGAGCGAACAAAATCTCCGGCAGCGTTGGCAGTCCAGCAACTCGGTCCGCGCCGGTTCCGGGTCGCCAAAGCAAAAAGCCCCTGCGATGAGGGGCTTTGCTGTGAGAACATCCTGGTCGGGGTGAGAGGATTCGAACCTCCGGCCTCTACGTCCCGAACGTAGCGCTCTACCGGGCTAAGCTACACCCCGACGGTGTGCTTACGAATCAATAATTCTAATTCTGCAATTTCTCAGTGGTTCCTGTCAACTGCGAACGTGCAGAGTCTTAACATGGATTGCTTATAGACGCTTTCCGGAAGGTCGGCGATAGCGTCCGCGGCACGCTGGGCGGCCACTTCCGCCTCTCGGCGGGTGTAGTCGAGCGCGCCGCTTTGCGTGATGGCGGTCAGCACCGCGTCGAACTGGGCTTCGTCGCCGTTTTCGATGCAGCTGCGCACCAGCTCGCGCTGGGCGGTGGTGCCGTGCTCCATCAGGTAGATCAGGGGCAGGGTAGGTTTGCCTTCGCGCAGGTCGTCGCCGACGTTCTTGCCGATTTCGGACGCATCGCCCGCATAGTCGAGCACGTCGTCGATCAGCTGGAACGCGGTGCCGAGCGATCGCCCGAACTCGCCGGCCGCTTCGATCTGCGCGTCGGTGGCGCCGGAAATCAGCGCGCCCAGCTGGGCGGCCGCTTCGAACAGCTTGGCGGTCTTGGAACGGATGACCTTGAGGTAGCTTTCCTGGGTCACGTCCGGGTCGTGCATGTTCAGCAGCTGCAGCACTTCGCCTTCCGCGATGACGTTGGTGGCGTCCGACAGGATGCGCATGACGCGCATATTGTCCAGCGAGACCATCATCTGGAACGAGCGCGAGTACAGGAAGTCGCCCACCAGCACCGAGGCGGCGTTGCCGAACAGGGCGTTGGCGGTCTGGCGGCCGCGGCGCATCGAGGATTCGTCCACCACGTCGTCGTGCAGCAGGGTGGCGGTGTGGATGAATTCGACCACTGCCGCCAGCTCGTGGTGGGCGGTGCCGCGGTAGCCGTAGGCGTTCGCTACCAGCAGCACCAGCACCGGCCGGATGCGCTTGCCGCCCGCGCTGATGATATATTCAGCGATCTGGTTGACAAGGCTGACCTCGGAATGCAGCCGCTGGCGGATCACCGCGTTGACGGCCTCCATGTCGGCGGCGATCGCGTGGGCAATGTTGTTCTGGGCGGTGGTGTTGGCGGCGGACAAGGCGGGACCTGCGGTATCGTTAAGTGCCGCGATTATACGACAATGGCAATACTTACGGCTAAGCAGGCCTGGTCATTTCCTCGGCGGGAACCATGCCAAGGCCGACGCCTTTGTCCAGCCGAGTGCCGGTTTGGTGCCGGGGCGGCGGGCTGAGTTGTCGACATACCACGAACTCGTGCGGCTTAACAAGCCTTTTGACTCGAAATCCCATCCCATGTATAATCTGCGGTTCCCCGGCGTCAAGCCGTGGGTCTCGATTAACATTTGATGAGGTTTCAAATCATGTACGCGGTCATAAAAACCGGTGGCAAGCAGTATAAAGTTGTCGCTGGCGAAAAACTTAAAGTAGAACAGATACCGGCTGACATTGGTTCCGAACTCACCATCGATCAAGTCCTCGCAGTAGGCGCAGGCGACACCATCAAGTTTGGTGCGCCTTTGGTTGACGGTGCATCGGTACTGGTGAAGGTTGTTTCCCAGGGTCGCCACGACAAGGTCCGCATTTTCAAGATGCGCCGTCGTAAGCACTACCAGAAACGCCAGGGCCATCGCCAGAACTACACCGAAATCCAGGTCGTTTCGATCAACGGCTAATCGCCGCGATCCGACATTCAGCAATCAAGGAGCACTAAATGGCACACAAAAAAGGTGGCGGTACTACCCGCAACGGCCGCGATTCCGAGTCAAAACGCCTTGGCGTTAAGGTCTACGGCGGCCAGTCGATCAACGCTGGCGGCATCATCATCCGTCAACGTGGCACCCCGGTCCGTCCAGGCACTGGCGTGGGCGTCGGCAAGGATCACACCCTGTTCGCGCTGGTTGACGGCACTGTGAAGTTCGTCAAAAAGGGCATCGGTTCCAAGCAGTACGTGACCGTCGTTGCAGCAGAAGCTGTAGCAGCCTGATAGCACGACCTGTTGTATCCTGTAAGGCGCAAGCCTTCCACTGAAAGGCTCTGCCAACGGTAGGGCCTTTTTCGTTTTCTAAAGCGGTAAAAAATACTATGAAGTTCATCGACGAAGCACGCATCGAAGTCATCGGCGGCAATGGCGGCAACGGCTGCGCATCGTTCTGCCGCGAGAAGTTCCGCCCGTTCGGCGGTCCTGACGGCGGCGACGGCGGCAAGGGCGGTTCCATCTGGGCCGTGGCAGACCGCAACATCAACACGCTGGTCGACTTCCGCTACTCCAAGGTGCACCGCGCCAAGGACGGCGAACCGGGCCGCGGCTCGGACTGCTATGGCAAGGGCGCGGACGACATCACGCTGCGCATCCCGGTCGGCACCCTGATCGTCGATGAAACCAACGGCGAGATCATCGCCGACATGACCGAACACGGCCAGACCGAACTGCTCGCCAAGGGCGGCGAGGGCGGCTGGGGCAATATCCACTTCAAGTCCTCGACCAACCGCGCGCCGCGCCAGAAGACCGAGGGCAAGGAAGGCGAACGCCGCGAACTGCGCCTGGAGCTGAAGGTGCTGGCGGACGTGGGCCTGCTGGGCATGCCGAACGCGGGCAAGTCGACCTTTATCACGGCCGTGTCGAACGCCAAGCCGAAGATCGCCGACTATCCGTTCACCACCCTGCATCCGAACCTGGGCGTGGTGCGCGTGTCGCACGAAAAGAGCTTCGTCATCGCGGACATCCCCGGCCTGATCGAAGGCGCGGCGGAAGGCGCGGGACTGGGCCACCAGTTCCTCAAGCACCTGCAGCGCACCAACCTGCTGCTGCACATCGTCGACATGTCGCAGTTCGATGCGAACGTCGATCCGGTCAAGGAAGCCAAGGCGCTGGTCAAGGAGCTGGAAAAGTACGATCCGTCGCTGGCGCAAAAGCCGCGCTGGATGGTGCTGAACAAGCTGGACGTGGTGCCGGAAGACGATCGCAAGAAGGTCGTCAAGGACTTCGTCAAGCGCATGGGATTCAAGGGCCCGGTGTTCGAGATCTCCGCGCTGAGCCACGAAGGCTGCCCGGAGCTGGTGAACGCCATCTACAAGCACCTGGAAGAAAAGCGCGCGCTGGAACACCGCGCCGAAGAGACCACGATTACCGAAGAAGCGCGCGCGATCAGCTCGATCGATGCGGACGATCCGCGCTTCAAGGTTATCGATTAAACTACTTCGTGAAACCGGCATGACGAAAGCGGCGCTGCGCAAGCATGTGCTGCATGCGGTAGCCACTGCGAGTTCGCTCTCGGCGCTTGTTGCGCTGCTCGATCCGGACCGCGTGGCCGCTGTCATGGGGCTGTTTCTCGTGGGCGTGAATGGCTACAGCCAGTTCTACGCCATCTACGTCGGCGTCAGGCTCGCTACCGCGGTGCTGGCGCTGAGCGCGGTGAAGCAGGGCGACCAGCCGCTGCTGACCGACCTGACCGCGATGTTCCTGCTCGCGCAACCTGCCGGCCGCCTGGCCGTGGCAAGCGTGATCGGACTGCCCCAGGGTCCGCTGCTGGTTGTAAGCGTGGTCGAAATCGCGTGCGGCTTGCTGCTGCTGGCGCTGCGGCCCGCGCCGATCAACGCACCGCGCGACGCCAATGACATCCGTCCTCCACAAAGCAAAACGCATCATCGTTAAAGTCGGTTCCTCCCTCGTGACCAACGAGGGCAGAGGACTCGATACTGCCGCCATCGCCAACTGGGCCGCGCAGGTCTCTGCGCTGCGCCGCATGGGCAAGGAAGTGGTGCTGGTGTCGTCCGGCGCCATCGCCGAAGGCATGCTGCGCCTCGGCTTCGACCAGCGTCCCACCGACATCCACGAACTGCAGGCCTGCGCCGCCGTCGGCCAGATGGGCCTCGCGCAGATCTACGAAACCAGCTTCCGTTCGCATGGCATCGGCAGCGCGCAGGTGCTGCTCACGCATGCCGACCTGGCCGACCGCGAGCGCTACCTCAATGCGCGTTCCACGCTGTCCACGCTGCTGCGCATGAAGATCGTCCCCGTCATCAACGAGAACGACACCGTGGTCACGGACGAGATCAAGTTCGGCGACAACGACACCCTCGGCGCGCTGGTGGCCAACCTGATCGAAGCCGATGCGCTGGTGATCCTGACCGACCAGCACGGCCTGTTCAGCGCCGATCCGCGCAAGGATCCATCGGCGCAGCTGGTGCGCGAAGCGAAGGCCGGTGACCCGGCGCTGGAGGCGATGGCCGGTGGCGCAGGAAGCAGCATCGGCAGGGGTGGCATGCTCACCAAGATCCTGGCGGCGAAGCGCGCGGCCAAGTCAGGCGCGCACACCGTCATCGCATGGGGACGCGAGCCGAACGTGCTGACGCGCCTTGCGCAGGGCGAGGCGATCGGCACGCAGCTGCTCGCGCAGACCGGCACGCTGAATGCGCGAAAACAGTGGATGGCGGACCACTTGCAAACCGCCGGCCGCTTCGTGCTGGACGCTGGCGCCATCGAAAAGCTCACGCATGGCGGCAAGTCCCTCCTGCCGGTCGGCGTGGTCGCTGTCGATGGCGAATTTGGCCGCGGCGCGGTCATCACCTGCGTGAGCGAGGGCGGCGTGCCCGTGGCGCGCGGCCTGACCAACTACACCAGCAGTGAAGCGCGCCGCATCATGCGCAGGCCGTCTTCCGAGATCGAATCCATCCTGGGCTTCGTCGAAGGTCCTGAGCTTATCCACCGCGACAACCTCGTCCTGCTCTAGCCGCAAAAATGGCGGAATCGGTCAAAACATGGCCGATTCCGCCAAAAAGCGATCCCTTTGTGCGCGCTCAATGCCGGGAGGTTCTTCCCGAAATCCGGGAGAGCCAATGAAGATTACTTGGACTGGATGGTGCGCTCGATCCAGTCCGCATAGGCGGAGATGCGCACCTGGCGGCCCCGTGATCCATAAAAGCCAGGCTGGCAGTCCGCGATGTCGCCCTCGCAGACCGCGTGTGACGCCAGTCCCGCAAGCCAGCGGCGGCCTTCGGATTCGATCAGCAGCGGACCGCCGCTGTCGCCGCCCCCGGTAAAGGCTTCCAGCGGGAGCGCATCGGGCCCATTGTCGAAGCTGAACTCGAGCCAGTGGCCCACGACCGCGCTGACCTGGTTGGCTCCCATGCGAAGCACGGTGCGGTGCGGCGCATGGGGCGACAGGCCCTTTATGCCGTCGCCGGTGGCCCCTTTGCCGTAGAAGGTCACACGCTTTCCTGCTTCATCGGTGGCGCGGTACAGGGGCAAGGGTTCCACATCGGTCACCGCTTCGTGCAGTTCAATGAGCGCGATATCGTCACGGTCGGTGATGAATTTCATGAACGGAGCGATGTCCCCCTTGGAGGGCACATGCGGCATCGGCTTATACCCGGCGTGGATCACTACACGCTTCACCGACCGCGGTTTTCCGAGCAATACGATCTCGCTGATCGGCTGGTGCTGCCAGGTGATCGCGTGCGCGGCGGTGACCACCCAGCGCGGCGCAATGAGGACACCGTGGCCTTCGCCTGGCATATCGGCCAGCGCGGGGATGGCCGATTCTTTCGCGCGGTATTTGGCCTCGTCCACATCGTGCCGGACGACGACCGCGCTGGCTGGAATGCCGAAGCAAAGCAGTAGGGCGCATGCAGCGAACTTCGGGAGCGAAACCATGTGGGCGGGCCTCCGTATGGACAAAGATGCGTGACGATATCACACCATCTGCCAGCGAAGCTGAACTGGCGGAATCGGCCACGTTATGGGCGATTCCGCCAAAAGTGCGCCGGTGTCAGCGCGTGCTGCGTCTGGACTTCGTTGTCTCGGTATGGGGCCCGGCCTGGGCCGGGACGACGGGCGGGAGCGCGTTGGGCGGGGGCGGAGTCTTGGCTTTGTACTCGCACAGGTCGGCGATCACGCAGTTCCAGCACAGGGGCTTGCGCGCGATGCAGGTGTAGCGGCCGTGCAGGATCAGCCAGTGGTGCGCGTCCATCAGGTATTCCTTCGGGACGAACTTCAACAGCTTCTGTTCGACGATCTCCACCGTTTTGCCCGGCGCGATATTGGTGCGGTTGGAGACGCGGAAGATGTGCGTGTCGACCGCCATCGCGATCTGGCGGAAGGCGGTGTTGAGCACGACGTTGGCGGTCTTGCGGCCGACGCCGGGCAGTTCTACCAGCTCCTCCATCGTTTGCGGCACTTCGCCGTTGTACTTGTCGACCAGGATCTGGCACGTGGCCATCACGTTCTTCGCCTTGGTCTTGTACAGGCCGATGGTCTGGATATAGCTGGTCAGCTCGTCGATGCCCAGGTCGAGGATCTTCTGCGGCGTGTTCGCCACCGGGTAGAGGCGGCGCGTGGCCTTGTTCACGCCGACGTCGGTGGCCTGCGCCGACAGCAGCACGGCGATCAGCAGCTCGAACGGCGTGCTGTATTCGAGCTCGGTCTTCGGCTCGGGATTCGCTTCCTTCAGGCGGCGGAAGATCTCGGCGCGCTTTGCCGGATTCATTGGCCGCCCTTCGCCGCTTCCGCCTTCAGGCGTGCGCGCTCCATGGCGGCGGCGATGATGGCACGCTTGCGCTCCTTCTCGGCCAGCTCTTCTGCGGTGTTGGTGTCTTCCGCATTCACCGCGCGCAGCTTTTCGATGGCCTTGGCGGCCAGGCGCGCGTCGTTCTCTTCGCGCTCGCGCTTCAGGCGCAGGGTGCGGAAGTCGTGGCGTTCGCGCGCCGCGTCGGCATCCTGCTGCGACCAGGCAGCCCAGCCGGTGCGCTCGCCGGTCACAGGCATCATCGTGATGCAATCGACGGGACAGGGGGCGACGCACAGGTCGCAGCCGGTGCACAGCGACGGCAGGATGGTGTGCATCTGCTTGGCCGCTCCCATGATCGCGTCGACCGGGCAGGCCTGGATGCACAGGGTGCAGCCGATGCACAGGGATTCGTCGATGAAGGCGACCGGACGTGGGCGTTCGATTCCGTTGGCCGGATTGATGGGGATGACTTTGCGGCCGAGAAGCGCGGCGAGACGGCCGACGCCTTCGATGCCGCCGGGCGGGCACTGGTTGATGTCGGCTTCGCCGTTAGCGATCGCTTCAGCGTAGGGACGGCAACCGGCGTAGCCGCACTTGGTGCATTGCGTTTGCGGGAGCAGGTCTTCGATCTGGTCGGCGAGCGGTGTGGACACTTGGGGCGCGGCGCGGTGGCAAAGCGACATTATCCGCTAAAACATGCCTGTCATTCCAGCGGACGCGGGAATGGCGGGGCTGCGCCGGGCGAAATGAAAACGCCTCCTGGGAGGAGGCGTTGTCGGTGGACTTGCTAACGATCGGGGGACCCGGGACGGTCCCTTTGCGTTAGCGGTGCTTCTGGATAAAGTCGGTGATCTTCGGGCAGACCATCTCGCGCCATTTGCGGCCCGAGAAGATGCCGTAGTGGCCCGCGCCAGGAGCCACGAAGTCCTGCTGCATGTCGGCCGGGATGCCGCTGCACAGGTCGTGCGCGGCCTGGGTCTGGCCGGCGCCCGAAATGTCATCGAGTTCGCCTTCGACGGTGAACAGCGCGACCGTCTTGATGTCCTGCGGGCGCACCTGCTTGCCGCCCACGTACCATTCGCCGCGCGGCAGGAGGTGTTCCTGGAACACGGTCTTGATGGTGTCGAGGTAGTACTCGGCCGGCATGTCCAGCACCGCGTTGTACTCGTCGTAGAACTGGCGGTGGCTCTCGGCGGAATCGTCGTCGCCGCGCACGAGATGGTTGTAGAACTCGCGGTGGCTCTGCGCGTGGCGGCCCGGGTTCATGGCGATGAAGCCGGCGTGCTGCAGGAAGCCCGGATAGACCTTGCGGCCAAAGCCAGGATAGTTCGCCGGCACCGAGTAGATCACGGTGTTCTCGAACCACGAGAACGGCTTTTCGGTGGCGAGCGTGTTCACCTGCGTCGGCGAGCGGCGCGGGTCGATCGGGCCGCCCATCATGGTCATGGTCTTGGGCAGCAGCGGGTCGTTATCGCTGGCCATCAGCGAGATGGCGGCAAGCACCGGCACGGTCGGCTGGCACACGGAGATCACGTGCAGGTCCGGGCCGAGCTGGCGGATGAAGTCCTGCACGTAGAACACGTAGTCGTCCAGGTGGAACGGGCCGGCCGACATCGGCACCATGCGCGCGTCGGTCCAGTCGGTGATGTAGACGTCGTGCTTCGGCAGCAGGCCGCGCACGGTGTCGCGCAGCAGCGTGGAGTGGTGGCCCGACAGCGGCGCCACCAGCAGCACCTTGGGCTGCCTGAGCGCGGCCATGCGCTTGTCCGAGATGTCTTTTTTAAAGTGCAGCAGCTTGCAGAACGGCTTGACCGCGACTGCGTGTTCGAGGATGCCGACCGGCTCGCCCGCGATCTCGGTCGCGTTGATGCCGAACGCCGGCTTTTCGTAATCCTTCCCGAGGCGGTACATCAGCTCATAGCCGGCAGCGATACGCTGGGCGAACGGGGTGTGCGCGAACGGCGAGACGGGATTCGAGAAAAGCTTGGCAGACGCGTCCGCCCACTGCATCAGCGGGTTCAGGATGGTGCGCTGCATTTCATGAAGTTGGTAAAGCATAAAGGTGTTCCGATCCACTAGTTTTTCCGGCCTGTACTGCAACGGTTTTGATGCGCCAGGTTAATATTTTTTTCCGCAACTCTACTACTAATTCGGGGCTTGCTGGAAATTATTAAGCCCGGGGCCGGAAACGTTGCCGAATGGTTCAGTTGTAGCATGCGCGCCCAATGCCTGTGCGTTAAACGGGGCACACAAAAGCAAACGCCCCGCACAGGCGGGGCGTTGTCTGACAGGGTCATGAGGCGTTGGCTGGCCTCGCGCTGCTTAATCGAAGACCGGGGTCTCGACGCCGAGGATCTTGTGCAGTTTTGGCGACGTGGTCGTGTACTGCATGTGGATCTTCTTGTCCGGGAAGATGTACGGCGCGGCGCCGAATGCTGCCAGCGCTGCCTCGTGGAAACCGGACAGGATCAGCTTCTTCTTGCCCGGGTAGGTGTTGATGTCACCCACGGCAAAGATGCCAGGCACATTGGTCTCGAACTTTTCCGTGTTCATGACCTTGAGCTGCTTGCGCTCGATGTCCAGGCCCCACTCGGCGATCGGGCCGAGCTTTGGCGACAGGCCGAAGAACACCAGCAGCATGTCCAGCGGCACGCGGCGGGTGACGCCATCGGCGCCGGTGACCTTGACTTCGGTCAGCTGGCCGGCTTTCTCGTCGAAGCCGGTGACCTGGCCGATGATCAGCTGCATCTCGTATTCTTCGCACAGCTGCTTCATCTTGGCCACCGATGCCGGCGCGGCGCGGAAGTCCTCGCGGCGGTGCACCAGCACGACCGATTCGGCCTTGCCGACGAAGTTCAGCGCCCAGTCCAGCGCGGAGTCGCCGCCGCCGCAGATGACCAGGTTCTTGCCTTCGAACAGTGCCGGGTCCTTGACGCGGTAGAAGAGCTGGGTCTGGTCGAATTTCTCGATGCCCTCGACCTTGATCGTGCGCGCCTGGAACGAGCCGACGCCGGCAGCGATGAAGATGGTCTTGGTGATGAAGCGGGTACCGGCCGAGGTCTCGACGTTGAAGCGCTGGTCTTCGCGGCGCTGCACATGGGTCACTTCCTGGCCCAGGTGGAAGGTCGGCTCGAACGGCTCGATCTGCTTGAGCAGGTTGTCGGTCAGTTCCTGGCCGGTGCACACCGGCACGGCCGGGATGTCGTAGATCGGCTTGTCCGGATACAGTTCCACGCACTGTCCGCCCACGGCCGCCAGCGAATCGATCACGTGCGCCTTGATCTCCAGCAGGCCGAGTTCGAATACCTGGAACAGGCCGACCGGGCCCGCGCCGATGATGACGGCGTCGGCTTCGATGGCGCCTTCGAAAGTGCTGTTGGCAGCGAGCGTGGCTGCGTCGTGTGGGAGTGTCATGCGATTACATCCTTGATGAGTTTGAGCGAACCGGAGGCGTCCCTGGTGTCGGACGCAAAAGGCAGGGGACAGTCCCAGTAGGACAGTCCCCGGTTCGCGCTTTAGCGGACCAGCTGGTCCAGCTTGTCCTTGACGTCTTTCCATTTCTCCGCGTCGGGCAGCGGAGCCTTGGTCTTCGTGATCGAAGGCCAGTGGCGTGCCAGCTCGACGTTGATCTTGATGAACTGCTGCTGGTCGGACGGCACGTCTTCTTCCGCGTAGATCGCGTTGACCGGGCACTCCGCCACGCACACGGCGCAGTCGATGCACTCGTCCGGATCAATGGCGAGGAAATTCGGGCCTTCCCGGAAACAATCGACCGGGCATACATCGACGCAATCGGTGTAGCGACATGCGATGCACGATTCGGTGACAACGTGGGTCATAACAGTCCTATCTTGATATTTTTGGGGTGCTGGCACGGCTGGGCGGCGCAGGGGGTGGGCCGACCGTAGCAAAGCACTGTATTTTAAGGCAATTCGCCGCTTCTCACAAATCGCGCTTATACACAATCCAAATAAACAAATGCGGCGCTGGCAGCCGTCAAGGGGACTGTCCCTTCGGTATTACACAGGTTCCGGCCACTCCGGCGGGGGCTCGGGCGGGGCTGGCGGCGTGCGCCGGTTCGCGGCGCACCAGCGCTGCAAGGCGCGCAGTTCCTCGTCCAGCACATTGTCGAGCTGATAATACTCGGCCAGGTTCATGGTCCCGCAGCAGGCGCGCCGGTCCTGCACGGCGCCGGGCGCGTCCTGCACGCCAGGCGCCAGGGCGGCGCCCGGATCGGCGTCCGGGGCCGGTTCGGCCAGCACGCCGCGCACCACGAAGCGCTGGCGGATGAAGCCCAGGTAGTCCTCCGCCTTGCCGTCCTCGCGCGCCAGCTGCAGCATCGCGTTGGCCACGTCGGCGAAGGTCGCGTGCTCGTCCGGCGCCTGCATCAGGGCGCGCAGCACCAGTCCCTTGAGGTATTCGCCCACCCGGTGCAGCACCGCGGCGTCGTCGTGCCGGTCCGGCTCGCGCTCCTGGTGGAAGGCGTCGGCCAGGATGTCGTAGACGGCGCCGGTGAACACTTGCGACAGGCCGTGCACCTCGGTGCCCGCTTCTTCCATCGTGATGTCGTTGTCGGCGTTGCGCAGGCCGTTCGGGCGGCCCAGCGCCAGGCCGAACTGCTCCGCGATATCGGCCAGGAAGGTCTTGTCGTGCATGCGTGCCTTGGTCTGCGCGATCACCGCCTCGCACTGGTCGAGCTGGGACAGGGTGAGGAAGATCGCCGTCAGGTCGCCGAACGCTTCGTGCAGGGCGCCCGTCTGCGGCGGCTGGTCGGCCAGCAGCCAGTTGGGCTTGAGGCCGTCGAGCACCGCATGCGCGGTCTCGTGCGCGACGATGTCGAACGAGCGGCAGGTGTACACGCGCGACTTGCTGCCGGTCGGGACGAAGTCGCCGAACTTGAGGCAGTTCTCGTGCCGGCTGTAGTACGCGTTCATCACGTTCGACAGGCCGTACGGGTAGATCTGCAGCGGGTCGGTGTTCTCCTCCGAGTTCCAGTACCACGGGATGGGCGAGTCGCTGCCGGTCGCGGCGAGCGCGCGCTGGTACATGGTGAGCGTCTGGCGCACCACCGCGAAGGTGTGCACCGCATCGAACTGGGGCGTGCCCGGCGTCATCACGAAGTCGCCGAATGCGTTCGGACTGACCGGCGCGATGCCCGGCGCGCCGGACGCAATGCGGGCGTCGCGCGGGCCCTCCAGCACGATCCCGTGCAGGAAGGCCTTGCGGGTGCCGATCTCTTCGACCGAGGGGTCCTGCTTCCAGATCAGCACGCGCGCGCCGAACGCGTAGGGCAGGGGGACCGGCGGCTGCTCGACATTGGTGGGGCGGCCCGGTTCGACCGTCAGCTTGACCGCTTTGCGGTGCTGGCGGTACGTGGCGGTCGGGGTCGGCACGAAGCTGACCGGGGTGGGAGGCGCTTCGACCGTCACGGTCTCCAGCGGTACAAGGACGCGGGTATCCATAGAACCTCCTGTGGTAGCGAGATTGCATCGTCGCGCCTTGGCGAAGGAAAGACTTGCGCCGGCGCAAGCGCCGTAACTGACATCAACTTTTACAAAGTCGCGGGCCGCGGCGCTGGCATCCGGGAGGCGATGGTGGCATCATGTCGCCCTTAAGAGACAGGAAGGGAAGCACATGTCGCACATTAACATCGTTCATCCTCACAAACTGGCGCCCTCGCAGGCGCGCGAAGCGGCGCAACGCGTGGCCGACAAGCTCAAGGCCGAGTACGATCTGGCATGCCAGTGGAACGGCGATGTCCTGCACTTCCAGCGCAGCGGCGTCACCGGCACGCTGGCGCTGACGGCCGAACAGGTCGAGATGAAGCTCAAGCTGGGAATGTTCATGAGCGCGTTTTCTGGTCCGATTGAACAGAAGATCCGCGACAATATGGACAAGGTATTCGGCTAAAGAAAGCCGGGTGCGCTCCCTCTCGGGGGACAGCCACAAACAACAACGGACCGCTTGCGGTCCGTTTGTTTTAGCCCTTGAGCTCTTCGATCAGGTCGATGTACTGCTGCATCGCATCCTCCTGCGAGGTGCCCTTCAGCGCATCCCAGGCGTCGTACTTGGCGCGCGCCACGAAGTCGGTCATGCCCGGGCGCTCGCCCTGCACGTCGCCGCTCGAACCCTGCTTGAACAGTGCGTAGATCTTCAGCAGCGTCATGTTGTCCGGACGTTCCGGCAGGTTCTTCGATTCGGCCTGCGCCTGTTCAAACTGTTCTTGCAAAGTCATGGAGCCCCCGTGGTCTGAATGGTGAATTCCCCATCTTATCCTAATAACAAGCCAGGAATGTAGAGGCCATCCACTACCTCAGTCGTCGTCCTTTTCCTCGTCGTCATCGGGGATGACGGCCTGGGTGGCGCCGACGACGCCTTTGCCCACCAGGACCGTGCCCTTGACGGCGGTGCTGGCCACGGCGACGCCCGCGCCGACAACGGTCGCGCCGACGACGACGGCGGTGCAGCCGCCCAGCATGGCCGTCGCGGCCAGCAGGAGCGCGAGCGCCGCCGCCTTCACGGTCTTAAACGCCCAGCAGTTCGACGTCGAAGATCAGCGTGGCGTTCGGCGGAATCACGCCGCCGGCGCCGCGCGCGCCGTAGCCCAGGCTCGCAGGGATGATCAGGCGGCGCTGGCCGCCGACCTTCATGCCTTCGACGCCTTCGTCCCAGCCGCGGATCACATGGCCTGCGCCCAGCTTGAACTGGAACGGGTCGTTGCGGTCGCGGCTCGAGTCGAACTTGCTGCCCTGGCTGCCGTCGTCATTGCGCAGCCAGCCGGTGTAGTGGACGGTGACGTTCTGGCCAGCCTTGGCCTGGTCGCCGCTGCCTTCGACGGTGTCTTCGTACTGCAGGCCGGATGCGGTGGTGGTCGTGGACATGTGCTTTTCCTTTATAAATCAGCGTGATGGACGATTGTAGACGAAGCGACATCAAAGCGCCATGCGGGGCCGTGCAGTCCCGTGCCGCTGCCATTAGAATGGCGCTTTCATCTCACCGGCCATGCGAATGCACCTTCATCGACACGACGCGCTATCCGCCAGCATGGGCACTGTCCCTGCCGGACGGTCCCCGGACCTGACCGGCTGCCCGGCGCAAAGGAAGCGGAGCTGATGCGTGCGGTCGGCGTGGCCTACGGCCGGGCGCTCGCGGCGCAGTTCCATCCGCGCATGCTGTTCCTGTCGGCGGTGCCGTTCCTGCTGTCCCTGGTGCTGTGGGGCGTGGTGCTGTATTTCGGACTGCAGCCGGCCATCGACGCGCTGCAGGCACTGTTCACCGAATACGGCTGGTTCCGCACCGCGGGCGACACGCTCGCCGGCATCGGCCTGGGCACGCTGAAAGCGGTGCTGGTGCCGCTGCTGGCGATGATGCTCCTGCTGCCGCTGATGATCCTCACCGCCCTGGTGTTCATGGGCGTGGCCGCGATGCCGGCCATCGTCCACCATGTCGGCACCCGCCAGTACCCCCAGTTGGTGCGCAAGAAGGGCGGCTCACTGGCCGGCGGCGCGCTGATCGCGCTCGCGACCTTCGCCGTGTTCGTGCTGCTATTCGTGGCCACGCTGCCGCTGTACGCGGTGCCGCCGCTGGCGGTGGCGGTGCATGTGATCCTGTGGGGCTGGCTGACCTACCGCGTAGTGACCTACGACGCACTGGCCGACCACGCCAGCGACGAGGAACGAAAGACCATCATGCAGCTGCACAAGCGGCCGCTGCTCGCCATCGGCATGATCTCCGGCGCGGCCGGCGCGATCCCGGGCCTGGTGTGGGTCGGCGGGGCGGTGCTGTCGTTCGTGCTGTTCCCGTTCCTGGCGGCCGCCTCGATCTGGCTGTACGTGGTGGTGTTCATTTTTACCGGACTGTGGTTCGAGTATTACTGTTTGCAGGCGTTGGCCGAGCTGCGCGCTGCGCGCGGGGAGCAGGCCTGAACAGCCGGGGACGGTACTACCGGTGTGACGCGCGTAGGCACTGTCCTACGAAGCCGTGCGAAAGCACTAACAACTCGTTGTTTTTTTGCGATACCAATCGATCCATCGTGCAATTTTTTGCGCTGCGGATCGTGCCTTCCTTTTGCTTGTGGTGGAATGGTAGGCAAGCGCAGTACATATACAGGCACCCATTTTTTTAACCAATTACAGCAGTAGCACCGATGGCAAAAGCTTGAATCCTCGGATTGCACTCGAACGCTTGGTAACCTAGCCATCATGGAAAGTAACCGCCGCTTCCGCCGGCCCCGCATCGTTGTCCGCACCATGCGCAAATTGCGCGCCCGTGCCGCGTCGCTCAATTATGGACAGCGCAACCCCGATTCCCCGACCGACTCGCCCGCGCGCCCGCGCCACCTGAAGCTGGTGACGGATATGCCGCCTCCACCGCCGCCGCCAACGGGCGACGAGCCGCCGGCCAAGCCGCGCCGTTCGCGCCATGCCCGCAATTTGCTGCTGGTGCTGGTGTCGGCGCTGTCGATCCTGGTGACCTGGTGGGTGATCAACGAAGCGCGCACCTCGTCGGTGCAGGCGCGCTATTTCGCCAACCTGGCCACCCAGCTTACCTACCGCGTGGCGAAAGGGCCGAGCGATTCGATCCGCTATCCGATCAACAGCCCGTACGACACGCGCCTCGGCTACGCCAACCTGCCGTCCTACCTGCAGCGCCTGAACGACCGCAATTTCGAGGTCACCGCGCAGGCCCGCTTCTCGCCCAAGATGGTGGAGCTGGCCGACAAGGGCTTCAATCCGCCGTACGTGGAAAAGATGCGCGCCGGCCTGTCGATCCTGGATTGCCGCGCGCAGCCGCTGTTCGCATCGAGCTTCCCGGAGCGCTACTACCCGGCCTTCGAACAGGCGCCGCCGCTGCTGGTCAAGAGCCTGCTGTTCATCGAGAACCGCGAGCTGCTGGACCAAAAGAACCCCAAGCGTAATCCCGCAGTCGAGTGGGACCGCTTCAGCAAGGCCGTGTTCGACAAGTCGATCAATACGGTGACGTTCCAGGAAAAGCGCGTCGCGGGCGGGTCCACGCTGGCCACGCAGATCGAAAAATACCGCCATTCGCCGGAAGGGCGCACCAGCTCGACCAGCGAGAAGATCCAGCAGATGGTCTCGGCCACGCTGCGCGCCTACAAGGGCGGCGAAGACACCACCGAAGTGCGGCGCCGCATCCTGGTGGATTACCTCAACACCGTGCCGCTGTCGGCCAAGGTCGGCTACGGCGAAGTCAACGGCATCGGCGACGGCATGTGGGTCTGGTACGGCCGCGATTTCGCGCAGGTGAACAAGGCCCTGACGGGCCCGCTCGACACGCCTGAAGACGTATTGATTTTCAAGGAGGCGCTCAGCCTGATGATCGCGCAGCGCCGCCCGAGCCACTACCTTGGAGCGGGCGAAGCCGACCTGGAAGAGCTGACCAACAGCCACCTGCGCGTGCTGGCCGACGCCGGGGTGATCACGCCCAAGCTGCGCGACGCCGCGCTCAAGGTACGCCTGCATCCTGCGCTCGGCAGCGGTGTCGCGCCGCCGGCTCCGAACACCTTCGTCTCGCGCAAGGCCGCCAACGCGGTGCGCGCGCACCTGGCCGGACTGCTGGGCGAATCGCGCCTGTACAACGTGGACCGCCTCGACCTGACGGTGGCCAGCACTCTCGACGCGCAGGCGCAGCAGGCCGTCACCAGTGTGCTGCGTTCGCTGAACACGCAGGAGGCGGCGCAGGCTGCCGGCCTGACCGGCCGCCACATGCTGGGCAACGGCGACCCGGCCAAGGTGGTGTACAGCTTCACGCTGCTGGAGCGCGGCCGCGACGCCAACTACCTGCGCGTCCAGACCGATAATTTCGACCAGCCTCTCGACATCAACGAAGGGGCCAAGCTCGACCTGGGTTCCACCGCCAAGCTGCGCACGCTGGTGACCTACCTCGACATCATCGACCAGCTGCACAAGCGCTACGCGGCGCGTCCGGCGGCCGAGCTGCGCGGCATCGAAGTGGACCGCCACGACCACCTGTCGCGCTGGGCGCTGGACTACCTCGGCGCGATCGAGGACCCGTCGAAGCGCGACCTCAAGGCGATGCTGGAAGCGGCGCTGGAGCGCAAGTACTCGGCCAGCCCGGGCGAGGCGTTCTTCACCGGCGGCGGCCTGCACACCTTCGGTAACTTCAACAAGGATGACAACCGCAAGATCATGACCGTGCGCGAAGCGCTGCGCCAGTCCACCAACCTGGTGTTCGTGCGCCTGATGCGCGACGTGGTGTACTTCTACATGTTCGAGACGCCGGGCTCCACCGCCTCGCTGCTGGAAGCGTCGAACGACCCGCGCCGCAAGGAGTACCTGGCACGCTTCGCCGACAAGGAAGGCAAGGAGTTCCTGACCCGCTTCTACCAGAAATACAAGGGCAAGCCGGCGGCCGAGATCGAGAAGACGCTGCTGGCCAGCTTCCGTCCGACGCCGTCGCGCCTGGCCGCGGTGCACCGCACGGTGTGGCCGGAAGCGACGCTGGCGCAGTTCGGCGCCTTCCTGAACGAGAACGTGGCGACCAACGAGCTGCCTGCCGACCGCATCGAGCGCATGTACACGCAGTACTCGGTGCAGGAGATGTCGCTGGCGGACCGCGGCTACGTGGCCTCGATCCACCCGCTGGAACTGTGGCTGGTGCGCTACCTGCGCGCCCACCAGGGCGCCAAGCTGTCGGAGGTGTTCGCCGCCAGCACCAGGGAGCGCCAGGAAGTCTACGCCTGGCTGTTCAAGACCAGCCGCAAGCACGCGCAGGACCGCCGCATCAAGGGTCTGCTGGAAATGGAAGGCTTCCTGAAGATCCACCGCCAGTGGAAGAAGATGGGCTATCCGTTCGACTCGCTGACGCCGTCGTACGCGACCGCGCTGGGCGCCTCGGCGGACCGCCCGATCGCGCTGGCCGAGCTGATGGGCATCATCGTCAACGAAGGCGTGAAGAAGCCGGTGCGCCGCCTGCAGTCGCTGCACTTCGCCAAGGGCACGCCTTACGAGACCATGGTGCGCAACCGCGAAGGCGCCAAGGGCCAGCAGGTGCTGTCGCCGGCGGTGGCGCGCGTGGTGGCGGACGCCATCCGCGAGGTCGTCTCGGACGGCACCGCGCGCCGCGCCAAGTCCTCGTTCACGCTGGCCGACGGCACCGTCATCGCGCTGGGCGGCAAGACCGGCACCGGCGACCAGCGCTTCGACGTGTACGCGCCGGGCGGGCGCCTGATCGAGTCGCGCTTCGTCAACCGGTCGGCGACCTTCGTCTTCAACATCGGCGAGCGCTTCTTCGGCAGCATGACCGCGTACGTGGCCGGCCCGAGCGCGGCCGACTACGACTTCACCAGCACGCTGCCGGTGCAGCTGCTCACCACGCTGGCGCCGTCGCTGATGCCGATGATCGAAACGCCGCCGCCGGCCGCCCCCGGCCAGCCGCGCCTGGCCCAGTGCGCGAGGTAAGCCACCCCGTCGTCCCCGCGCAGGCGGGGACCCATCCCGGGCCTGCGGGCCGCTAGCGCTCCCCGCTTCGGAACCTGGGCATGGGTCCCCGCCTGCGCGGGGACGACCGCACGCTTGCGCTGGCGGGTTTTTATTGGCATGGTGTCAAGCATGAAAAAACTGCGCCGCACGATGACCAAGATCCGCAAATTCACCCAGTTCTCCCTGCGCGACCTGCTCGCCACCTCCGCGCCGATGCTGGCGCTGGTGGCCGTGCTGTGCTACCTCGCCTACCTGCTGGTCGATCCGACCCCGCCGCGCACCGTCACGCTGTCCACGGGCCAGTTCAACAGCGCCTACGAGGAATTCGCCAGGAAGTACGCCGCCGAACTGGCGCGCGACGGCATCAAGGTCACGCTGCGCCCTTCGCTCGGCTCGGCCGAGAACCTGCAGCGCCTCCTGGACGGCAAGACCGACATCGCCTTCGTGCAAAGCGGTTCGGCGACCGGCAACGAGAAGGCGAAGGAACAGCTGATCTCGATCGGCAGCCTGTTTACCGAACCGGTGTGGCTGTTCCTGCGCGACTCGGCCAAGGTGGACCAGCTCACCGACCTGCGCGGCCTGAAGATCAACCTGGGGCCGGAGGGCACCGGCGTGCCCAAGCTGTTCCGCGAAATCCTCGACAGTAACGGCGTCGAGCCCGGACAGCTCACCATCGGCGCGCTGGAAAACACCCCCGCCACCGTGGAGCTGCTGGAAGGGCGCATCGACGGCCTGGTGTTCTCGTCGGCGCCGGAGTCTCCGCTGATCCAGATGCTGCTGCAAACGCCCGGCATCCGCCTGTTTAATTTTTCCCAGGCCGAGGCGTACACGCGCCGCCTGCCGCACCTGACGCACGTGCTGCTGCCGCGCGGGATCGTCGACCTGGGCCGCGACCTGCCGGCCCAGGACTACCACCTGATCGCGCCGACCGCCACGCTGGTCGCGCGGCGCGACCTGCATCCGGCGCTGGTGCAGCTGTTCGTGCAGGCCGCCAGCGGCATCCACGGCGGCACCGGCTGGTTCCAGCGGCAGGGCGAATTCCCGTCCGAGAAGTTCACCGAAATCCCGGTGGCGCGCGCGGCGTCCAAGTTCTACAAGGACGGGCCGCCGTTCCTGCAGCGCTACATGAGCTTCTGGCTGGCCAACCTGCTCGACCGGATGTGGGTGGTCGTGGTGGCGCTGGCGGCGCTCTGGATTCCGCTGTCGCGCGTGCTGCCGCCGTTGTATGTGTGGCGGGTGCGCTCGCGCGTGTTCCGCTGGTACGGGCAGCTGCGCAAGGTCGAGCAGCAGCTCGACGCGGCGGGGCCAGACGCCGACCGCGCCGAGCTGGCGCGCATCCTGCTGCAGCGCCTGGACCAGATCGAGGAGGGCGCCAACCGGGTCAGCCTGCCGCTGGCGTTTGCCGATGTCCTGTACGGGCTGCGCAGCCACATCAACCTGGTCCGCCAGCGCATCCGCGCCACCGTGCTGCGCAAGGAACACGCCGTTCCCGCGAGCGAGGGGCTCCCCGCCGAACCCAAAGCAGTGCCTGACGCACCGTAGTTCACCTCTGCGGGGATGATCGATGCGCCCCCGAATGGTGCTTGTTTGGTAAAATGCACCGTTTTGGTGCGCGGAAATGAATAAGCTCTGCCGTTTGCGCCCCGCAGGCAAGCATTGTTTGCACCGGAAGCCCGGCAGGCACAGGCTGTTTGCAGAGCTGGCACGGATCCTGCATATTGTTCGGTCATCGTAGGCACCCATTTTTACCAGGAGATATCCAATGGCAGCAAGGACACCCGCAGACGTTCTGCAAATGGTCAAGGACAACGAAGTCAAGTTCGTCGATTTTCGTTTCGCGGACTTCCGCGGCAAAGAGCAGCACGTGACCGTGCCGGTTTCGCACTTCGACCTCGACAAGTTCGAGTCGGGCCATGCCTTCGACGGCTCGTCGATGGCCGGCTGGAAGGGCATCGAAGCGTCCGACATGCTGCTGGTTCCTGATCCGAACACCGCCCAGATCGACCCGTTCATGGAAGAGACCACGCTGTTCATGCAGTGCGACGTGGTGGAGCCGGCCGACGGCAAGGGCTACGACCGCGACCCGCGCTCGATCGCCAAGCGCGCCGAAGCCTACCTCAAGTCCTCCGGACTGGGCGACACCGCCTTCTTCGGCCCTGAGCCCGAGTTCTTCATCTTCGACTCCGTGCGCTGGAAGATCGACATGTCCGGCTGCTTCGTGAAGATCGATTCCGACGAAGCGTCCTGGTCCACCGACAAGGTCATGGAAGGCGGCAATCCCGGCCACCGTCCGACCGTCAAGGGCGGCTACTTCCCGGTCCCGCCGGTCGATTCGTTCCAGGACATGCGCTCGGAAATGTGCCTGATCCTCGAATCGCTGGGCATCCCGGTCGAAGTGCACCACCACGAAGTGGCGGGCGCCGGCCAGAACGAAATCGGCACCAGGTTCTCGACCCTGGTCGAGCGCGCCGACTGGACCCAGAACATGAAGTACGTGATCTGGAACGTCGCGCACAGCTACGGCAAGACCGCCACCTTCATGCCGAAGCCGGTCGTGGGCGACAACGGTTCGGGCATGCACGTGCACCAGTCGATCTGGAAGGACGGCAAGAACCTGTTCGCCGGCGACGGCTACGCGGGCCTGTCCGACACCGCGCTGTTCTACATCGGCGGCATCATCAAGCACGCCAAGGCGCTGAACGCGATCACCAACCCGGGCACCAACTCATACAAGCGCCTGGTGCCTGGCTACGAAGCGCCGGTCAAGCTGGCCTACTCGGCACGCAACCGCTCCGCGTCGATCCGCATCCCGCACGTGGCGAACCCGAAGGGCCGCCGCATCGAGACGCGCTTCCCGGACCCGCTGGCCAACGTGTACCTGTGCTTCGCCGCGCTGCTGATGGCCGGCCTGGACGGCATCCAGAACAAGATCCACCCGGGCGAGGCGGCATCGAAGGACCTGTACCACCTGCCGCCTGAGGAAGACGCGCTGATCCCGACCGTCTGCTCCTCGCTGGAAGAGGCGCTGGACAACCTGAACCGCGACCGCGAGTTCCTGACCCGCGGCGGCGTGTTCACCGACACCATGATCGACGCCTACATCGAGCTGAAGATGCAGGAAGTGCAGCGCATGCGCATGACCACGCACCCGGTCGAATTCGACATGTACTACTCGCTGTAATTGCAACCGGATGTAAAAGGCGCGGGCAGGCGGTAAGCTTGCTCGCGCTTTTTTTCATCCCTGTTGTATAGTCGGGAATTGGTTCATTTTGATGCCCGAAGCAAACATGCGAATGACAAGCAGACAATCGATTGCAGCACTGGCACTGTTCGCCGCAGCGGGCAGCGCATCGGCGAGCCCGATCTACCTGTGCGTGGACGCGCAGGGCCGCAAGGAGCTGACCGATACCAACCGGCGCGGCTGCAAGGCGCTCGACCTGCCCGACTCGATCCCGGCCCCGGCACGCGCGCAGGAGCCGGCGCCGGCACGCACGCGCACCCAGGCCGCGCCGGCGCCGTCGCCGGCCGACTTCCCGCGCGTGGACACCAGCGAGCAGCGCGCCCGCGACGACGACCGCCGCGGCATCCTGAACGAAGAGCTGCGCCTGGAACAGCAGAAGCTCAACGAGCTCAAGGCCGAATACAAGAACGGCGAGCCGGACCGCCTGGGCAACGAGCGCAACTACGCCAAGTACCAGGAGCGCGTGGCCAACCTGCGCGACGCGATCGGCCGCTCGGAGCGCAATATCGAAGCGCTCAAGCGCGAGATCTCCAACATTCGATGACCACCCCGGCCTCCAGCGCGCCGACCAAGCCGGAGGCCGCCACCATCCTCGACCTGCTGGCCACCGGCGTGCTGCTGGTGGATGCAGAGGGCCGGGTCGCCTACGCCAACCCGGCCGCCGAGAACCTGCTCGAGACCTCCAGCCGGGCGCTGCTGCGCCAGCCCCTGTGGTCGCTGTTTACCGATGCCGCCGGCCTGCGCAGGCTGTGCGCGCAGGCGCTCGAGCAGCAGCCCACCGACTTCCGCCAGGACCTCACGCTCGCCCGCCCGGGCCGCGAGCCGCTGCACGTGCACGCGGCGGTCAGCGCGCAAGGCAGCCAGGTGGTGCTGGAACTGCGCGAGAACGTGCACCAGCTCAAGCTCGACCGCGAGGAGCGGCTGCTGGAGCAGGGCCAGGCCAACAAGGAACTGGTGCGCAACCTGGCCCATGAAATCAAGAACCCGCTGGGCGGCATCCGCGGCGCCGCGCAGCTGCTGGAACGCGAGCTGCCCGCGGCAGCCGGCCTGTCCGAATACACCCAGGTGATCATCAAGGAGGCGGACCGGCTGCAAACGCTGGTGGACCGCCTGCTGCTGCCGCACCGCCAGCCGCACATCGTCGGCGACGTCAACATCCACGAAGTGCTGGAGCGGGTGCGCAGCCTGGTGCAGGCCGAGTTCCCGGCGGGCCTCGACGTGGTGCGCGACTACGACGCCTCGCTGCCCGAGTTCAGGGGCGACAAGGCGCAGCTGATCCAGGCGGTGCTGAACATCGTGCGCAATGCCGCGCAGGCGCTGGCGGCGCAAATCGCCGGCGGCGGCGCGCGCATCGTGCTGCGCACCCGCGTGGCGCGCCAGGTCACGCTGGCCAAGGTCCGCTATCCGCTGGCATTAGACTTGCATATCATTGATAACGGACCGGGCATTCCGGACGCGCTGCTGGACCATATCTTCTTCCCGCTGGTGTCGGGCAGGGAAGGGGGCAGCGGGCTGGGCCTGACGCTGGCCCAGACCTTCGTGCACCAGCACCAGGGCGTGATCGAATGCGAGAGCCGGCCGGGCTGCACGGATTTCCGCATCCTGCTGCCGTTACCGTAATGCCGTCATCCCAGCCTTTGCCGGGACGACGGGTGACTGAGCGAACCTATGAAACCAATCTGGATCGTCGACGACGACGCCTCAATCCGCTGGGTGCTGGAAAAAGCGCTGGCCCGCGAAAACTTCCCCACCCGTAGTTTCGGCAACGTGCGCGACGCGCTGGCCGCGCTCGAACAGGAAGCCCCGCAGGTGCTGGTGTCGGACATCCGCATGCCTGGCGAATCGGGCCTGGAACTGCTGCAGGCCGTGAAGGCGCGCCACCCCGGCCTGCCGGTCATCATCATGACCGCCTACTCGGACCTCGATTCGGCCGTGGGCGCCTTCCAGGGCGGCGCCTTCGACTACCTCGCCAAGCCCTTCGACATCGACCAGGCGGTCGGCCTGATCCGGCGCGCGCAGGCCGAGAGCGAGCGCGAGGCCGCGGTCGACAGCGGTCCCGCCGCCGCTCCGGAGATCCTCGGCCAGGCCAAGGCGATGCAGGAAGTGTTCCGCGCCATCGGGCGCCTGTCGCAGTCGAGCGCCACGGTCCTGATCACGGGCGAGTCTGGCACCGGCAAGGAACTGGTGGCGCGCGCCCTGCACAAGCACAGCCCGCGCGCGCAGCAGCCCTTCGTGGCGATCAACACGGCCGCGATCCCGTCCGAACTGCTCGAATCCGAGCTGTTCGGCCACGAGCGCGGTGCCTTCACCGGGGCGCAGGCCATGCGGCGCGGCCGCTTCGAGCAGGCCGAGGGCGGCACCCTGTTCCTCGACGAGATCGGCGACATGCCGCTCGAGCTGCAGACCCGCCTGCTGCGCGTGCTGTCGGACGGCCACTTCTACCGCGTCGGCGGCCACCAGCCGATCCGCGCCGACGTGCGCGTCATCACCGCCACCCACCAGGACCTGGAAGCGCGCGTGCGCGACGGCCGCTTCCGCGAAGATTTATACCACCGCCTGAACGTGATCCGCCTGCGTTTGCCCAGCCTGCGCGAGCGCCGCGAGGACATTCCGCTGCTTGTTCGTCACTTTTTGGCGCGCAGCGCGCAACAGCTCGGCGTGGAGGCCAAGCAGACCAGTCCCGCCGCGCTCGCCTTCCTGCAAGGCTGCGACTTTCCCGGCAACGTGCGCCAGCTGGAAAACCTGTGCAACTGGCTGACCGTGATGGCGCCCGGGCAGGTGGTCGATGTCGGCGACATGCCGCCCGAACTGCTGAAATCGGCCGCGGGCCCCGCCGCGGCAGGCGCGCAGGCGGGCGGCGGCGACTGGGCCGCCCTGCTGGAGCGGGAAGTGGTCTGCATGCTGGACGCCGGCAGGGAAGGGCTGATGGAAGAACTGGCGCGGCGTTTCGAGTCGACCCTGATCCGCGCCGCACTCAAACACACGCATGGCCGGCGCCTGGAAGCGGCGGCGAAACTCGGCATGGGACGTAATACCATTTCCCGCAAAATTTCCGAACTTGGAATTGATGGTTACAGCGACTAAAGGTCATCAATACAACATACTTATGTTCGGTTAAAAATAGCATGTTCCTTCTAGGCTGTTGTTTAACTGCGTATTGATCTATGCGCATTTGACACAAATCTAGTCGATATGTTCCTATGATGAATGGCTGCCCCGGGGGTGGCCAGCACGGCTCACCACGGGCACCTGCCCGGCGGCGCCTGCCTCCCTCCAGGGAGGCTTTTTATTTATAGGAATCACATGTTGAAAAAAACTGTACTTGTACACGCGTTGTCCCTCGCATTCAGCGCGGGCCTCGCCACGGTGGCCGTTTCGACCACCGCGTACGCCCAATCGCAAACGACCGGTGCGGTCAGCGGCCAGGCAGTAGCAGGCTCGGTGATCACGGTAGAAAACAAATCGATCGGCCTGTCGCGTAAAGTGACGGCCGGCGCGGACGGCACCTTCAGCCTGACCCAGCTGCCACCAGGCAGCTACCTGCTGAAGACCACCTACGCCGACGGCAGCAGCGAAGAGCTGGCCGTGACGGTTGTGGCCGGTGAAGGTTCGAGCGCGGCATTCGCCGGCCCGTCCGCCGGCAACAAGGTGGTCGTGACAGGCCGCGCATCGCGCATCGACGTCAAGTCGCCGGAATCCTCGCTGGTCCTCAACAAGGAAGCGATCGACCGCGTGCCTGTGACCCGCGACGTGACCGCCGTGGCGCTGCTGGCGCCAGGCGCGACGCAGGGCGACAGCCGCATCGGCCAGACCAGCCTGCGCGGCGGCAACGTGCCTTCGCTGGGCGGCGCATCGCCAGCGGAAAACGTGTACTACATCAACGGTTTCAACGTCACCAACTCCGTCAACGGCGTGGCGTTCAACCAGGTTCCTTTCGACGCCATCGGCTCGCAGCAGGTCAAGACCGGCGGCTACGGCCCCGAGTATGGCCGTTCGCTGGGCGGCGTGCTGTCGGTAACGACCAAGCGCGGCACCAACGAGTGGAAGGGCGGCGTCAACGTCATTTACCAGCCTGAGTCCCTGACCGGCTCGTCCGTCTATGGCGAGAAGTCGGTCAACGACGGCAAGTGGCACCTGCACAACCGTCCAGGCGGCACCGACGACCTGAAGTCGAACCTCTGGCTCGGCGGCCCGGTCATCGAAGACAAGCTGTTCATCTTCGGCCTGGTGCAGGCGGCAAACGTCAAGAGCAAGACCTACGGCGTGACCGAGCAGACCGAAATCAAGTCGACCTCGCCGCAGTACCTGATCAAGGCTGACTGGAACATCGACGACTCCAACACCCTGGAATTCACCGCGTTCTCGGACAAGACCGAAGACACGCTGGTCACCTGGAAGTCGCCAGTGGCGTACAGCACCGCACGCGGCGAAAAAGTCGGCACCGACGAATTCACCTCCGGCGGCGAAAACCTGATCGGCAAGTACACCACCTGGATCAACGACGACCTGACCGTGTCGGCCATGTACGGCGTGGGCAAGTACAACCGCCAGTCGGCCATCGAAACCGCGCTGACCTGCCCGTACGTCGTGAACCGCCTCGGTTCGCCGGCACGCAAGGTCGGTTGCGCGACCACCTCGCTGATCACCGATCCGAACGCGAACGACAAGCGTACCGCCTTCCGCCTGGACGCCGAGTGGAACCTGGGCGCCCACGGCCTGCGCTTCGGCATGGACAACGAGAAGTATGAAGTGGTGGACGGTTCGTCCTACTCGGGCGGCGCTGTGATGCAGGTGTACAACCTGGCAGCCGGCTCGAAGATCGCCAACGGCTATGTGAACAACAGCGGCGCGCCGATGCAGTACGTGGCCGTGCGCAAGTTCGAAAACGGCGGCGTGTTCACCACCAAGAACTCGGCCTTCTACATCGAAGACAACTGGCAAGTCACCAAGAACGTGGTTGCCAACCTGGGCCTGCGTTCGGAATCGTTCGAGAACTTCAACGCCGAAGGCACTCCGTTCATCAAGGTGGACAACACCTTCGCTCCACGCCTGGGCCTGGTCTGGGACGTGAAGGGTGACCAGACCACCAAGCTGTTCGCCAACGCTGGCCGTTACTACATCCCTGTGATGTCGAACACCAACGTGCGTCTGGCTGGCGTCGAGACCGACTACACCGACTACTACCGCTTCGGCGGCACGTTCTCGGCCGACCGCTACTCGCTGCCAGCACTGGGCGAGCAACTGGGCGAGCGCACCGTGAACGGCGACGGCACCGCAGCCGACCCGCGCACCGTGGTCGATCCGGACATCAAGCCGATGTACCAGGACGAGTTCATCCTGGGCGCGCAGCAGTCGCTGGGCAACCGCTGGACCGTGTCGGCCAAGCTGACCCACCGCAACCTGAAGTCGGTCATGGACGACGTCTGCAACGGCGAAGGCGCCGCGAACTGGGCAACTGACCAGGGCTACGACGCCGACGAGATCGATGCGATCGCCGGTACCGTCGACCACTGCTTCCTGTACAACCCGGGCGGCGACCTGAAGGCGAACGTCGACCTCGCGGGCGACGGCAACCTGACCGAAGTCGTGATCCCTGCTTCGTACCTGAAGTTCCCTAAGCCAAAGCGTACCTACAACGCACTGGAGCTGGGCTTCGAGCGCGCATGGGACGGCAAGTGGAGCGTCCAGGGTTCGTACGTGCTGGGCTTCAACAAGGGCAACACCGAAGGCTACGTGAAGTCGGACATCGGCCAGGACGACGCCGGCATCTCGCAGGACTGGGATTACCCGGGCCTGGCGGAAGGTTCCTACGGCTACCTGCCGAACGACCGCCGCCACACCCTCAAGGTGTTCGGTTCGTACCAGGTGCTGCCGGAACTGCGCATTGGCGCGAACGTGCTGGTGCAGTCGGGCCGTCCACGTAACTGCCTCGGCTACTACGCCGGTAACATCGACTCCGTGTCGATCCTGTACCGTTCCGCTTCGTTCTGGTGCAATGGCAAGCTGAACGAGCGTGGCACCATCGGCCGTACCGACTGGATGCGTGAACTGTCGCTGCAGGCTACCTACGAGCCGAAGTGGATGAAGGGCCTGACCTTCCAGGTCGACGCCCTGAACGTGTTCAACGAGCGCACTGTCCGCTCCGTGGAAGAAGCTGCTGAAACCGGTATCGGTTCCTGGAGCCCGACCTACGAGCAGCCGATCGGCATCCAGAACCCACGTCGCTTCCGCTTCACCGCGCAGTACGAGTTCTAAGCCGCCAGGCCTGGTTCCGGCCTTGCGCCGGACCCTGATCTGCAGGAAAAGCCGCCCCTCGGGGCGGCTTTTTTTATTTGTTCCCCGGAAGTTGTCGGAAAAGTGTAACTGTTGCGTTCGTACCAAAAATGGGAGTTTGCAGTTTGACATTGCTCATATGACTATGGTTCCATCTGTGACTTAACAATCCACCACAATGAGGTTTGGATAGTTAGTTGGTTTCTGGCAGGTTTTGGAGACGCCAGGGACGTTGATTCATCAGGGTTTTTCATCAAAAGGAAATACAATGCTAAGAAAAACTGTATTGGTACACGCGTTGTCGGTCGCGTTTACTGCCGGTCTCGCGACTGCAGTGATCGCTCCACCAGCCTACGCGCAGGCCCAGGCCGGTTCCATTTCGGGCCAGGCGACTGCCGGTTCGGTCATCACCGTCGAAAACAAGGCGATCGGTTTCTCGCGCCGCGTGACGGTCGGTGCCGATGGTTCGTTCAACGTGACCCAGCTGCCGCCAGGTAGCTATGTACTGAAGACCACCTATGCCGACGGCACCAGCGAAGAGCTGGCCGTCACCGTGAGCCCAGGCGTGGCAACCGGCGCAATGTTCGCTGGTCCATCGGCTGGCCAGAAAGTGGTCGTGACCGGCCGCGCTTCGCGCATCGACGTGAAGTCGCCGGAATCCTCGATGGTCCTGAACAAGGAAGCGATCGACCGCATCCCTGTGACCCGTGACGTGACCGCAGTTGCACTGCTGGCCCCGGGCGCAGTGCCGGGCGACTCGCGTATCGGCCAGAGCGGTTCGCGCGCCGGTAACGTTCCATCGCTGGGCGGCGCATCGCCAGCGGAAAACGTGTACTACATCAACGGCTTCAACGTCACCAACAACCTGAACGGCGTGGCATTCAACCAGGTGCCATTCGACGCGATCGCAGCGCAGGACGTCAAGACCGGCGGCTACGGTCCTGAATACGGCCGTTCGCTGGGCGGCGTGCTGTCCGTGACCACCAAGCGTGGTACCAACGAGTGGAAGGGTGGCGTCAACGTCATCTGGCAAGCGGGCGACCTGGAAGGTTCCTCCGTGTACACCGAGAAGTCGACGTCCGACGGCCGCTGGCACCTGCACAAGCGTCCAGGCCAGACCGACGACCTGAAGTCCAACCTGTGGCTCGGCGGTCCTGTCATCCAGGACAAGCTGTTCGTATTCGGCCTGGTTCAGGGTTCGAACTACAAGCGCAAGATCTTCGCCAATACGACCCAGGAAGAGATGGAGTCGAATTCGCCACAGGGCCTCGTCAAGGTTGACTGGAACATCAACGACAGCAACACGTTCGAGATCACCGGCTTCAGCGACAAGACCGAAGACGAAATCACCACCTGGCGCCAGGTCACTCCGTACCACACCGCCAAAGGCGAGCGTATCGGTACCGACACCTTCACCAACGGCGGCACCAACGTCATCGCCAAGTACACCTCGTGGCTGACCGATGACCTGACCATGTCGGCAATGTACGGCGTCGGCAAGTACAACCGCAAGTCGGACATCGAAACCGCATCGTGCATGTGGATCGACGACGTGCGTACCACCCCGACCCAGCACAAGGGTTGCGCAACCGTGGTCAACATCACCGACCCGAACGCGAACGACAAGCGCGAAGCGTATCGCCTCGACGCTGAATGGTCGCTGGGCGCGCACACCCTGCGTGCTGGTCTCGACCACGAGCAGTACGACGTGGTGGACGGCACCGTGGCATCGGGCGGCTTCCAGGTCTCCGTGCAGCCGCTGGCTGCCGGCGGTGAGCTGAACAACGGCTACGTCAACAACAGCGGCGCGCCGATGGACGTGGTGGCAATGCGCCACTTCGAAAACGGCGGTATCTTCACCACCAAGAACTCGGCATGGTACGTGCAGGACAGCTGGCAGGTCACCAAGAACCTGGTCGCTGACCTCGGTATCCGTAACGAGTCGTTCAAGAACCTGAACGCCAACGGCGTCTCGTTCATCGACGTGAAGAACACCTGGGCGCCTCGCCTGGGCCTGGTGTGGGACGTGAAGGGTGACCAGCAGACCAAGGTGTACGCAAACCTGGGCCGCTACTACATCCCTGTCATGTCGAACACCAACGTCCGTCTGGCTGGCGCCGAGAGCGACTACACCGACTACTACGCCTTCACCGGCGCCTTCGGTCCTGCTCCACAGCAGAACCCTGGCCTGGGCGCGCAACTGGGCCCACGCCTGGTGACCTCGAACGGCGAAGCTGGCGATCCACGCTCGGTGGTCGATCCTGACATCAAGCCGATGTACCAGGACGAGTTCATCCTGGGCGCACAGCAGGCACTGGCAAACCGCTGGACCGTGGGCCTGAAGTTCACCCACCGCCGCCTGCAGTCCGTGATGGACGACGTGTGTAACGACGAAGGCGCAATCGATTGGGCACTGGCCAACGGCTACACCCAGGACCAGGCAGATGCAATCGGTGGCGCAATCGGCCACTGCTTCCTGTACAACCCGGGCGGCGACCTGAAGGCGAACATCGACATCGACGGCAACGGCACCCTGAAGCTGATCACGATCCCTGCAGCGGCGCTGAAGTTCCCGAAACCAGAGCGTAAGTTCAACGCCCTGGAGTTCAGCTTCGAGCGCGCTTGGGATGGCGTCTGGACCGTTCAAGGTTCGTACGTGCTGAGCTTCAGCAAGGGTAATACCGAAGGCTACGTGAAGTCGGACATCGGCCAGGACGACGCAGGCATCTCGCAGGACTGGGACTACCCAGGCCTGGCTGAAGGTTCCTACGGCTACCTGCCGAACGACCGTCGCCACGCGCTGAAGCTGTGGGGCTCCTACCAGGTCCTGCCGGAACTGCGTATCGGCGCCAACCTGCTGCTGCAATCGGGTCGTCCGCTGAACTGCTTCGGCTACTACACCGGTAACCTCGACCACGTGTCCGTGTACTACGGCGCATCGTCGTTCTACTGCGGCAGCAAGCTGAACCCACGCGGTTCGCGCGGCCGTCTGCCATGGACCCGTGACCTGTCGCTGCAGGCTGTGTACGAGCCGAAGTGGCAGAAGGGCCTGTCGTTCCAGATCGATGTGCTGAACATCTTCAACGAACGTGGCGTCACTTCCGTGCAGGAACGCGGCGAAATCTCGGCTGCAAACACCCCACGCCCAGCGTACCTGCAGCCACTGTCGCTGCAGAACCCACGCCGCGTGCGCCTGACCGCAGCCTACGAGTTCTAATACTCGCGTTGGACAAGCCCGGCGCAAGCCGGGCAGCTTCGACAACCAATGCCGCCCTTCGGGGCGGCATTTTTTTTGGCTATGTCCACGTTAAGTGTGGAACCTGAAAGCAAGCATCCGGTCAAACCAAGTAGCTCTTCTGGAGGACTTGGCCATGCGGAAGCAAGAATTCGAGGTTTGGTTGTGCGGGTT
>NZ_JBHUJS010000008.1:0-809 GCF_042683405.1 Pseudoduganella sp. GCM10020061
CGGCAAAGCCGGATGATTTTTAGACGGCAAAAGCCACAAGGGGGATTAGCTCAGCTGGGAGAGCACCTGCTTTGCAAGCAGGGGGTCGTCGGTTCGATCCCGTCATCCTCCACCAAATACTTACTTTGTTTATTTAAGAAATCTAGTTGAAATCTAGGTAGATTGTTTAAATAAACAATGTAGTTCTCGTTCTTTAAAAATCTGGAAGAAGTAAAGTTTTATTAAGCGTGAATCGAAAGGTTCACACTTAGGGTAGTAGTAAAACTCATCAAACACTGTAGTAAATGAAGTAACTTGCTTGATTCTGTACCGTTCCCTGGCGACAGGGGCTAACGTTATAGGGACAAGTGACTAAGTGCACATGGCGGATGCCTTGGCGATTACAGGCGATGAAGGACGTAGTAGCTTGCGATAAGCTGCGGGGAGTGAGCAAACACACTTTGATCCGCAGATTTCCGAATGGGGAAACCCGGCCTTTTAGGTCATTGCATACTGAATACATAGGTATGCAAAGCGAACGCGGCGAACTGAAACATCTAAGTAGCTGCAGGAAAAGAAATCAACCGAGATTCCCAAAGTAGTGGCGAGCGAAATGGGAAGAGCCTGTACGTTGTAGCGTAGCGCATAGTGGAATGCTCTGGAAATGGCAGCCATAGCGGGTGATAGCCCCGTACACGAAATGCGAAACGTGGAACTAAGCGTACGACAAGTAGGGCGGGACACGAGAAATCCTGTCTGAACATGGGGGGACCATCCTCCAAGGCTAAATACTCGTAATCGACCGATAGTGAACCAGTACCGTGAGGGAA
>NZ_JBHUJS010000009.1:0-6340 GCF_042683405.1 Pseudoduganella sp. GCM10020061
CCCACCCCTTCCCATCCCGAACAGGACCGTGAAACGACTTTGCGCCGATGATAGTGCTGCAACCAGTGTGAAAGTAGGTTATCGTCAGGCTAGTTATAAGAAGAAGCCCGCTGACTAAACGTCAGCGGGCTTTTTTGCTTTCTGCGCCGGTTATTTGAGGTGCTTCGCCAGGAACTGCTCGATGCGCTTGTAGAAGTCGATCTGGTTTTTCTTGCGCGCCAGGCCATGGCCCTCGCGGTCATAGACGACCCACTCGGGCTCGATGCCCGCGGCCTGCATCTTTTCCCGTAGCCGCTTCCCGTGGGCGATCGGCACCCGGTAATCGTAATCCCCATACATCAGCATCAGCGGCGCCTTGATGTGCGCTGCGAGTTCCACCGGCGAATTCGCCTTGAGCATCTCGGCGTCTTTCTCCAGGTCGCCGATCAGATGTGGAAACATATGCTCCTTAGTGGCGTCCGTGATGTCGGACCAGAAGATCTCATACATGTAACGCGGATCGGTGACCGCGGCCCATGCCACGCCGCAGCGGTACATCGAGCTGCGCCGCGCCAGTTCCATCAGCGCCGCATAACCTCCGAAGCTGCCCCCCGCAACGCACACGCGCTGTGGATCTACCCAGCCCTTGTCGACGGCAAAGCGCAGCGCGTCCACCAGGTCGTCCTGCATGGCCTGGCCCCATTGCTTCCAGCCCGCGCGGTAGTGTTTCTGCCCGTACCCCGTGCTGCCCCTGTATTCCGGCTGGATCACCACATATCCGCGCGTGGCAAGGAACTGCACTTCGGGGTCCCAGGTCCAGGTGCCGCCGCGTACCCACGGACCGCCGTGAACGAGCACGACTGCCGGTCGGGGCGTGTTTCCATCGGTCTTGGCGACCCAGACGGGCAGGTCGGCCCCGTCGCGGGCAGCGATCCGGTGCAGCTCGAGACTGGCCATCTGTTCCGGTTTGATCTCCGGGCGGGCAGCGGCGATCCGCTCGAACCGGTCCTGCTCGACCCGGTACAGCAGGTAATCCCCGGGCGTGCGGTCGGCATAGGAATAGATCAGGACGGTACGTGGATCGGCATACGAGTTCGCGTAAAGCGCGTTCACCCTGCCGGGCAGCAGCGCGTCGGTCTTTTGCTGGATCGCCTGCAGTTTCGGATTGAACCAGGCAACCGCCGGCGAATCGGTGACGACCCGCAGTCCATGCACGACATTACTTCCCTCATCACGGATGGGCCTTGCAGACGCCACATCGAACCCGGGCAAGGCGAGGACGGCTTCCGCCGCCGGCTTGCCCGTAGCGAAATCGAATTTGCGCAGTTCCTTGAATGCGGTGGCCGGGTTGATCGCGTACACGAACAACTCGTCCTTCTCGTTCACGAACCCGAGGGTAAATTCTTCGTTCAGCCATGCGAAGTCGCCGATCTTCTTCCAGGTTTTTGTATGGCGGTCCAGCCAGTAGTGGCGCGTCCTTCCATCCTTGCGGATGGTGCCGGCGCGGCGCAGTTCCTGGTTATCGTAGATCGTGGAGGTCAGGCGCTCGGGCGGCTTCGGCATCGCCTTGTCCGGATCGGTGAATTTCCGGTCCTCCAGGTACGCCAACAGTTCCATGTCCGAGAGCGGGGAGTTCATCTTCTTGGTCTTGGTGCCGGCGCGGTTGACGTACCACTGGCCACTCCCGCTCAGGTCGTTGACGTACCGCCCCTCACGCGTGGCAAAGACCAGCCATTCGTCGCTCAGCCAGTAACTGTCGACGACGTCGAACTCCTGGAACTGGGTGAGGATCCGCGGCGGTTCCTTTCCCTCCAGGTCGATCACCTTCAGGTTGATGGCGCCGCCATCGATGCTGCTCTCGAGCGCGATGAACCGGCCGGACGGAGACAGCGAAACGCTCTGGTTGGGATAATTGGCGAAGAACATCTCGGCGCCGGGCGGCGAAGGCGCCGGCGATGCAGGCGGGGACTCGGCGGCCACCGCCCAGGTGGCTGTGAGGGCTGCACATATCAGGACTGTCGAGCGAATCACAAGCACATGCACCTCCGGCACCTCGGTGAATTGTCGAGCACCGATGGTAGCAGAATCGCTATGACCAGTGGTTCATCAGCCCGGTCTTTTAGCCTTGCGCGGCCTCAACCGGCAGGGCGCTGCCGCGCAAGGACATCGCATGTCGACTGTGTCATCGTTTCCTTCGGCCAATCTCATCGAGGGAGAACTCATGCACAGTATCCACCGCTTTGTTTTCGTCGGAGTCATCACAGCCTTGAGCGTCAGCGTGTCTGCGAACGACCTGCGCGGGCTGTTCGGGGCCGGCAAGGACATGGTCAAGGCAGCCACGCTCACCGACGCAGAGATCATGGAAAGCTCGCGCCTCGCAGTGCGCCAGATGGACCAGGAAGCGCCGATGGCGGCCGCCGGCAGCAAATATGCAAAGCGGCTCGCCAAACTCACGGCGGGCTTGCAGAACGAAGATGGCTTGCAGCTGAATTTCGCGGTGTACGAATCGCCCGACGTCAACGCGTTCGCGACGCCCGACGGCAGCATCCGCGTGTTCTCCGGCCTGATGGACATGATGACGGATGACGAATTGCGCGGCGTAATCGGGCACGAGATCGGCCATGCCAAGCTTGGCCATTCCAAATCGCAGATGCAGAAGGCGCTCGTGATGTCCGGCGCCGCCAAGGCTGCCGCCGCAACGGGCAACAAGTACGCGGCCAACGCCGATACGATCAAGAAGCTGCTGCAGGCCCAGTTCTCGCAGGCCGACGAGATGGCATCCGACGATTACGGCTTCGACTTCCTCAAGAAGCACAAGCACGACGTGCGTGCGATGGCATCGGCGTTCAACAAGCTGGCGCAACTGGATGCCGGCCGCAGCAACCCGCTGACATCGAGCCACCCTGATCCGGCAAGGCGGGCGGAGCGCATGCTGGCGCGCGCCGGCGCGCGATAGTCGTCGCGCATGGACAAAGCCCGCCGGTGAAGGCGGGCTTTGTCATTGGCTGTGCTTAGAAGTGGTACTCGGCCCGGATCATCGGCGTGCGCGCGATATGACCCTTGCCGCCCGTGGTCGCCCCCGTGTTGCCGAATTTGTTGCGCCAGTACTGGTACTCGACGCCTACCCGGAACTTGTTCTTACCCAGGCCCATGGCGATACCGGCGTCGTACATGACCTGCATGTCGATATTGGTCTCGACGCCGGTCGGGTTGCCGACTTCGTCGCGGCCCTTCTTGCCGATGAGGTTGGCGTAGCCTTCGAACGAAAACACTTCGCCGAACGGGATCGCCCACACCGCGTTCAGCATAGGGTGGACGTCATAGGTGTAGCGGCCCGTGACGTTCGAGATGGGCGGGAACGCGCCGCTTGGCGCATTGCTTTCGTGGAGAGCCAGCAGGCTCGTGTTGAAGAAGCCCGCGGGGACGTCCCACATCAGCGTCGGTCCTGCCACCAGCATGCGCTTGCGCGAGTTGTAGCCGACATCGTTCTTGGTGTTCCAGTCGAAGCCGAAGGTGGCGCCGACGCCGCGTATCGGGCCGAACTTGATGTCGTGCCCGCGCAGTTTGCCGATGTCGAGCGTGTGGCGGTACACCACATACGCTTCCTGCGCGCCAGAAGTCTGGTTCAGCGATGCGGGATCGTTGCTGTCGGACTGCAGCAGGTCGACATTGAAGTAGTTGCTGCCGTACTTGTAGCCGCTTGCGTGCGTGAGCGCGAAGATGTGCTTCTTGATGTCCGCCGGGTTGAATGGCTCGGCGAATTGGGTGCCGTAGCGATAGCTGATGGCGGTATCGCTCCAGTCTGCGGCGCTGGCGCCGGCGGTGGCACAGGCTAATACGAGGGCGGCTGCTGCACGTTGGGAAATGCTGTTCAAATTGGGCTCCGGTGTGTTTCTGAATCCGACATTGTATTCAGAAAACGCCCCCAACTGCGCCAAACCGATGCGCCGGCGCGCCAAAACGGCTCGCCTGTTGCGCAAATTGCCGGGGCAGGGCGCCCCGGCAAGGCCTTCCATTACTTCAGGTGCTGGCCGAGGAAGCGTTCCACTCGGCGCCAGAAGTCGATCTGGTTGGTGGTGCGGGCCCAGCCATGGCCTTCGTCGTCGTACACGACCCACTCGGGCTTGACACCGGCATTCGACAGCGCGTCGCGCATCTTCTCGCCATGCACCAGCGGCACGCGGCGGTCCTTGCCGCCGTACGCCAGCAGCACGGGCGCCTTGATGCTGGACGCCAGCTCGATCGGCGCGTTCGCCTTCAGCATGGCAGCGTCCTTCTCGAGGTCGCCGATCATCTTCGGCATGCTGTACTGCTTGGCGTCGTCGCTGATGTCGGACCAGTGGACGGTGAACATCAGGCGCGGATCGGTGACGGCGACCCAGGCGACGCCACACTTGTACAGGTCCTTGTGGCGCGCCAGGCCCATCAGCGTGGAATAACCGCCGTAACTGCCGCCTGCGATGCAGACCTTCTTCGGATCCACCCAGCCTTTATCGACGGCGTACTTCAGCGCGTCGGCGACATCGTCCTGCATGAGCTGGCCCCACTGCTTCCAGCCGGAGCGGTAGTGCGTGTAGCCGAAGCCGGTGCTGCCGCGGAATTCGGGTTCGATCACGACATACCCGCGGGTGGCCAGGAACTGCGCCTCGGCGTCATAGCGCCACTCGCTGCCGCGGGTCCACGGACCGCCGTGGACGACCACGACGGCAGGACGCGGACCGCTGGCCGACTCGTGCTTCGTGATCCACAGAGGCAGGTCGGCGCCATCGCGCGTCTTGGCGCGGTACAGCTCCTTGTTTGCCATCAGGTCGGCACGGTGGCCTGGACGCACCTCGGCGACGCGTTCGAACTTGTCCTCGGCGGCCTTGTACAGCAGGTAGTCGCCGGGAGTCGTGTCGGAGTAGGAGTAGATCAGCACCGTTTTCGGATTGGCGCAGGGGCGGCAGGTCAGCATGTTCACGCGGCCGGGCAGGAGTGCGTCGGCCTTCTGCTGGATTTTCTGCATGGCAGGGCTGAACCACGCCACGCTCTGGGCATCGGTCAGCAGGCGCAGGCCATGCACGGTGTTGTTGCCCGGGTCGGTGATGGGCGAGACGTCCTCCGCGTCGAAGCCAGGCAGGGCGATCAGGGCGTCCTTCATGGGCTTGCCCGAGGCAAAGTCGAACTTGCGAATCTCGGACAGTCCCGTCGACGAATTGATCACGGAGACGAACAGCTGGTCCTTTTCGTCGATGTATTCGGGCGTGAAGTCGGCATTCAGCGATTCGTACTCGGCGATCTTGCGCCATTGGCCGGTCTTCGCATCGGACAGGTAGACGATCGTGTTCGGGCCATCGGTGCCATACCCGACCCGAGCCTGGCCGAGCTCGTCGATCACCCAGCCCTTGACCTTGCCCGGCGGGGCGGGGCGGTCCTTGAAGAGCGAGCGCACGCCGCCGGTCGACACGTTCATGACACGTGGCGTCGTGTGCGTGACTTCCGAGTAGCTCGGATCGTAATGGTATTCGGCCAGGACAATGTCATTGGTGCCTGGAGCGCCGACGCCGATCATGCGGTGGTTCGGCTCCAGCGGCTGCGCACCGCCGGATGGGAAAGCGGAATCGAACTTCTTCTTGATCAGCTCGCGCATGCGGGTGCCATCGCGATTCACGGCGACCAGGCCGGAGCCGGTCGTCTTGCCGTTGCGGCTGACCTCGTCATGGGTGGTGAACACCATCCACTCATCGTTGATCCAGACCACGCCATCGACGTCGAGTCGCGAGAATTTCGCCACCAGGCGCGGCTGTTCTTTCCCTTCGAGATCAATGACCTTCAGCTGGACGCGGCCTTCCGGATTCAGTTCACGGATCGACATCCAGCGGCCGGAGGGCGACAGGTCCACATCCTGGATCGCGTTCGGCTTGAAAAAACTCTCGACGGACAATGCTTCTGCGCCCGGCTTTGCCTGCGCCAGGGCCAGTTGCGAAAGCGGGGCGGTACACGCAAAGGCCAGGACGGCGCCCAGTGCGATTCGATACGGTGATTTCAAGGTTCCCTCCAGGTTTGGCCATTAGTGGTGTTCAGGCAATGATACCTATAGTAGCCCGCGGCGAATACTATGTGTCGCAACCCATGTTTAAGTTTGTCCAGCCCTTGCCAGACTCATCCGCGCTTGCTATAGTGCGCCTCCTTGTTTGAAACGCCGCGAAATCAAGTAGTTGCGATGATAATGAGATGTGTTGCTTCAACAGCGACACGAAAAAAAGAGGGGTTGACGAGACGCACCAAACGCTTCATACTCTCTCTTCTCTGCTGCTGACAAACACAACGCTTTGTCGACAAGTAGCAAGCAGTACCGAATTCAAGTTCTTTAACAATCAAC
>NZ_JBHUJS010000010.1:0-286641 GCF_042683405.1 Pseudoduganella sp. GCM10020061
CCCACCCCTTCCCATCCCGAACAGGACCGTGAAACGACTTTGCGCCGATGATAGTGCTGCAACCAGTGTGAAAGTAGGTTATCGTCAGGCTAGTTATAAGAAGAAGCCCGCTGACTCATAAAGTCAGCGGGCTTTTTTGCTATGGAGCGGCGAAATTGTGCATTTGGACATGCCCTCCCTACTTGAGGCCCGTCCATCATGCTCCATAAAATTGCCCTGTTCTGCCTCGCGCTTTGCGCGCAACCGGTCTTTGCCTCCACGCCGGTCCCGATCGAGGACCTGGTCCATCCGGACGGACTGAGCACGGCGCGCCTCTCGCCCGACGGCCGCTATCTTGCAGCCATCGTCTTCACAGGGACCAACCACGCCCTGTCGCTGATCGATACGAAGACCCGCATCGGCAAGACCATCGTCAAGGGTAAATATCACCAGCGCGGAAACTGGAGCTATCACAAGGCGCCACGCGACGTGATCTGGGCCGGCAACAACCTGCTGGCGATCGACTACGGAGTGGAAGCGGACATCGTCGACCTGAACGGCAAGACCGTGCGCAACCTCGGTGTCGAGTTCCTGGGCCGGGCGCAACGCGGCAAACCGGATTCCACGCAACTGCTGGTCTACACGGATGCAGACCGTGAGGACGTGGCACTGTGCGAGGCCACGACCGGCAAGTGCACCGAATTCGACCGTCCCGCCGGCACCCCGCTGCGCTGGGCCTTCGACAAGCATGGCGTGGCGCGCGCGATCACGGTGCGCAATTCGGCGTTCTGGAGCTCCGCCTCCACGGTGAGCAATTGGTACCGTCCCGCCCCGGACCAGCCGTGGGTGAAGCTGGCCGATTCCAGGATCACGGAAGACTACTGGATTCCGCTGTACGTTCCCGACGAGCCCGGCAAGCTGGTGGTGCGCTCGCGCGAGGGGCGCGATACCTATGCGCTGTTCGAGTACGACGTGAACACGCGCCGGCACGGCGAGGTGCTGGCCGGCCACCCGACCCAGGATATTGTCGACGTCGGCGGCCTGGACAAGTCCGCCTTCGACTATGTGGAAACCGGCGGGATGGTGCCGCAGCAGGTCTGGTTCGATCCGGCGTGGGCAGCCATGCAGCAGACGGTGGACAAGCTGCTGCCCAAGCGCGTCAACTACATTTCCGGAAATCCATCCTCGATGGTCCTGATCTATTCGTTCGGCGACGTCGATCCGGGCAGCTGGTATCTGCTGGATGTGGCCGAGAAAAAGCTGGTGGCGGTGCTGCAGTCCCGCCTCAGCATCAATCCGGACCGCATGCGGCCCATGGAGGTGATCACCTACAAGGCCAGGGACGGCCTCACGATTCCCGCCTACCTGACGCGGCCGGCAAATGCGGCACCCAACGCCCCGCTGGTCGTGATGATTCATGGCGGCCCGCACGTGCGCGACACCTGGTCGTGGGACAAGGAAGTACAGATGCTCGCCAGCCGAGGCTACCTGGTGCTGCAGCCGCAGTTCCGCGGATCGACCGGCTTCGGGCGCAAGTTCGAGCAGGCCGGATACGGCCAATGGGGGCTGGCGATGCAGGACGATATCACTGCCGGGGTCGAGGAGCTGGTGCGGCTTGGCATCGCGGACAAGAACCGCGTGTGCATCGTGGGCGGCAGTTATGGCGGCTATGCCGCGCTGTGGGGCGCGGTGAAGACGCCGGACCTGTACCGCTGCGTGGTCAGCTTCGCCGGCGTGACGGACATTCGCGACATGTTCTCGGACTGGTCGGATGTCTCCACCGACAAGGTGGGGCGGGAGCTGCTGATCAAGCAGTTCGGCGATCTCGGGAACAACGCGCCCGCGATGGATGCGGTGTCGCCGCTCAGGCATGCAGGCCGGATCAAGGCGAAGGTCATGCTGGCCCACGGCCGCGACGATATCCGCGTGCCGGTCTCGCACAGCAAGAAGATGAAGGCGGCGCTGGAACACTTCGGCCACCGCGTGCGCTGGATCGAGTTCATGAACGAAGGCCACGGCCTGGCGTACGTGGCCAGCTCCCAGCAATACCTTACCGAGATGCTCGAGTTCATCGACGAGAACATCGGCGCCTGTGCGCCAGCTGCCAAGGGCTGCAAGCCCGCTGCCGCCCGACAATAAGGGCGGGTCCCTAGCGCTTCTGGTAAGTACCGACCAGCTCGACCTGTTCGATGATCAGCCCGTCCATCGCCTTTTCGAGGTGGTTCTTGGTGACGTGGCCCAGTTCCGACAGCTCATCGCTCAGCGCGTACAGCTTGAAGAAGTAGCGGTGCCGGCCGATCGGCGGGCAGGGGCCGCCGTAGCGCGCGTCCTTCCAGTCGTTTTGGCCGATGCGCGTCCCCGCGGGCAGGTCCTGCGGCGGGACCGCGGCAGGCAGGCCAGTTGCCTCCGGCGGGATGTTATAGAGGACCCAATGGACCCAGGTGCGCTGCGGCGCCGCCGGATCCGGCGCATCCGGATCGTCCACGATCAGCGCCAGGCTTTTCGTCCCCGGCGGAACGCCTGACCAGGACAGTGCGGGCGAGGTGTCCGCGCCCTCGCATGTGTGGACGCTGGGTATGCTACCGCCAGGCTCGAAGTCCGGCGAAGTGAGGGTCAGGCTCATGATCGGATCTCCCCGCTGTTGTAGGTGGTGTGTGCGCAGGACGCGTGAACGAATTCTGCTTCCGCGGCAGTCAGGGCGGCGCGCGGTTGCCGTCGCGTGCGAGATTTGCTGCGCATCATGACCGGGCGCCCAATCGTGCGGCAACATGGCCTCTTTGTACACAGGAGACCCCATGTCATCGACTCTTCAGGCCGAACTTAAGGAAAAACTGGCGGCGCCGCTCGATGCCGTGCTTGCCAAGCACGGCGGCGACATTGCGCGCATGGCGGGAGGTTCGGGCAGCCTGACGGCCGCCGCGTTGCAGAACGATGCGCTGGTGCGGAAGATTGCGGAATTCTGCCACGATGCCTTGCCGTGGCCACTGAGGATGGCTGTGAAAAAAACGGTGTTCGTCGATTACGTGCTGGCGAACCGCGCCCCGCTGATCGCGAAGCTGAGCGTGCCCGCGGCGGCGCCCGCCGCTTCGTGAGCGGGCTGGCTGCAGGCCGCGCCCTCCCTTAAACGCCCCAGACCACGTCCTGCTGCTGATCGCGTGCGCCGCGCAGCATTTCCAGCAGCGGATAGGCGCGCGCCGAGAAGGTAACGGTCTGCACTTCTTCGTGCTCCTTGTCGTCGCCTTCCTCACTGTAGTGGGCGTCGATGTCGCGCTTGACCTCTTCGGTCATGGGATGCAGCCGGCTTTCTTCGATCTCACGCTCCAGCACGTCGACAGCGCGGGGCGCTTCCTCGGCAGTGATCACGCCGCGATCGACATCCTTGCCGAACATGTCGAGGATGCGCTTGGCGTGCTCCTTGTACATGGTCACATCGGCGGCAGCTTTGGAGTGAAAGGTGATTAACATGGCGGCTTTCGGGGAATGAATGTTGATGCCTAAACGATAACATGACTTCGCGTTCCGGTCATGCACGCGTGCGCCTGAAATGCAGCTTAGCGCAACTTGAACGAGGTCATGAACTGGTCGACCTGCTCATCCGGCACGCTGCCATCCGGACCCAGCACGATGACCTGGTAGAACCTGGTTCCGCGCGCCTCGAAATGCCCGACCAGGCGCATCGGCTGGCCGTTGCGCAAGCCGCGCGCTTCGATGTCGAGTGCGCTGCCGGCCTGCTTTTTCTCGTCGCTGACCTCGGCGCCGATATTGCGCACCAGCGCCGCCTTCATGGACGAGAGGGCCGCCTGCGCCGCCGCCGCGTCCGGCGCTTCGCCGGTACCCACTGCAAACACGGTCTTGTTCACCTCGGCGGCAGTCATCGTCATCGCGACACTGTTCCCGGCCAGGTTGACGGTCCGCGTATACGAGGCGGGCTTGTCGGGGAACAACACGCCGTACGGCGCATCAGGACTGTCGTACTGGCGCCAGTTGTATTCGGGACTGCACGCTGCCAGCAGCACCGCGGAGAGGACGAGGATGGGCAAGGTTCGCATTCCGGCATGGTAGCAGGTGCATCGCGGACTAGCCATCGTCCGCAGTCAGCAGCTGCGCGTCGGCCGGGCGCATGGCGAGCGCCCGGCGGTAGCCCACGGCTTCCGACACATGGGTCGAGCACACGCCGGGCGAGCCTGCCAGGTCCGCCACCGTGCGCGCGACGCGCAGCACACGGTGGTAGGACCGCGCCGACCACTGGAACTTGATCATCGCGCGGCGCAGCGCTTCTTCCCCTTCCTGGTCCGGCTTGCACAGCTTTTCGATCTCGCGCGTGCCGAGTTGCTGGTTCGGCTTACCCTGGCGCGCCAGTTGGCGCCCGTATGCGGCGGCGACGCGCTCCGCGATTGCCGCGCTGGACTCGCCGTCCGGCTCCGACGCCATGAATTCCGGGCCCAGCGCGAGCACTTCGATCTGGATGTCGATGCGGTCGAGCAGCGGTCCGGAGATGCGCTCCTGATAGCGCGCGATGCGGTCCGGCGAACACTTGCAGCGTCCCGATGCATGCCCCTTGTAGCCGCAGGGACAGGGATTCATCGCGGCGATGAGTTGGAAGCGCGCGGGGAAATCGGCATGCTGCAGGGCGCGCGAGATGGTCACGCAACCCGATTCGAGCGGCTGGCGCAGCACCTCCAGGACGCGCCGGTCGAACTCGGGCAGCTCGTCGAGGAACAGCACGCCGCAATGCGCGAGCGATACCTCGCCCGGGCGGGGCACGGTGCCGCCCCCGATCAGGGCCGGACCCGATGTCGTGTGATGCGGACTGCGATACGGCCGGCACTTCCACTGCCGCGCACTGAAGCTCCCGTTCAGCGAGTGGATGGCGGCGGCTTCGAGCGCCTCTTCGTCCGTCATGGGCGGCAGCAGGGCAGGGAAGCGCGACGCGAGCATGGTCTTGCCGCAGCCGGGCGGTCCGATCATCAAGACCGAATGACCGCCGGCCGCGGCGACGGCGAGTCCGCGCTTGACCGCTTGCTGACCCTTCACGTCCAGGAAGTCGGGGTAGCCGGGCGGTGCCTGCGGGGCGGCGGCCTGGTGGCGCATCAGCGCGGCCCCATTGCGCGCGAAATGGGCGCAGACGTCGAGCAGGTTGGCCGCGGGGTAGATGGCGGCGCCCGCCGCCAGCGCCGCTTCGTCGGCGTTGGCGCTCGGGACGATGAAGCCGCGCTGATGGCCGCCGCGCTGCATGGCCAGCGCCATCGCCAGCGCGCCGCGGATCGGGCGCAGTTCTCCCGACAGCGACAGCTCGCCCGCGAACTCGTATTCGGCAAGCTTGGCGCGGCGCAGTTGCCCGGAAGCGGCGAGGATGCCGACCGCGATCGGCAGGTCGAAGCGCGACGAGTCCTTGGGCAGGTCGGCCGGCGCGAGGTTGACGGTGATGCGCCGGGGCGGCGTGTCGAAGCCGGCGTTCTGCAGCGCCGAGCGCACCCGCTCCTTCGACTCGCGCACTTCGGCGTCGGGCAGGCCCACGATGGTGAAGGCCGGGAGGCCGTTCGCAAGGTGCACCTCTACGCTCACGCTGGGCGCTTCCATGCCGCACAGGGCGCGGCTATTCACTACGGCGAGGCTCATCGCATTCCTGGTCGCTGGGCTGGTGATGCATGGTAGGGGCTGGACGGACCGGCTCATTGCGCTGGACCAAAGGTGCGCGAGGCGCGCCGCCGGCCGCATGTTGTCGCTTCTTAAATTAGCTTAAGGCGGTGTTGCCTGCATTCATGGATAGTCTGACGGCCAACGATCCTTCCCACCAGACATCACACCCATGAACGCAAACGACAAGATGTTCCAGACGCAGCTCGATCCACAGGAAATTGCGATCGACGTCCTGCGCGAAAAATACGCCAAGGGCGAAGAGCAGAGCGTGACCGACGTGCGCCGGCGAGTGGCGCGCGCGCTTGCCGCACTGGAGCCGCAGGAGGTGCGCGAGGAGCGCGAGCGGCAATTCCTGTGGGCCCAGGAGAACGGCTTCGTCCCGGCCGGCCGCATCAACTCCGCGGCGGGGCTGGGCATGAAGGCCACGCTGATGAACTGCTTCGTGCAGCCGGTCGGCGATTCAGTCACGGGCCACGATAACGGCCTGCCCGGCATCTACACGGCGGTGGCGGAAGCTGCCGAAACCATGCGCCGTGGCGGCGGCGTCGGCTACGATTTCTCCGCGATCCGTCCCTCCGGGAGCAAGGTCAAGGGCACCCGTTCGCGCGCCTCGGGGCCGGTGTCGTACATGGAAGTGTTCGACGCATCGTGCAAGACGGTCGAATCGGCCGGGGCGCGCCGTGGCGCCCAGATGGGAGTGCTGCGCATCGATCACCCGGACATCGAGCGCTTCATCGCCGCCAAGGATGCCGGCGCGTTTGCCAACTTCAACCTGTCGGTCGGCGTCACCGACGCCTTCATGACGGCAGTGGTGGCCGACGAGCCGTTCGAACTCGTTCACCGCGCCGAGCCGGGCGACGAAGACATGGCCGCGGGCGCATACCAGCTGGAGGATAGCTTGTGGGTCTACCGCGTGGTGCAGGCGCGGGCACTGTGGGACAAGGTCATGCTCTCGACCTATGACCATGCCGAGCCGGGCGTGCTGTTCATCGATCGCATGAACGCCGAGAACAACCTGTACTACTGCGAAGAGCTGCGCGCGACCAACCCCTGCGGCGAGCAGCCTCTGCCGGCCTACGGCTGCTGCGACCTGGGTTCGCTCAACCTGACGCGCTTTGTCGAGCGGCCCTTCGGCGAACACCCCGGCTTCGATTTCGCGCGCATGCGCGAGGTGGCGGCTATCGGCGTGCGCATGCTCGACCTGGTGCTCGACGCCAGCGAGTGGCCGCTGCCCCAGCAGGGGCAGGAAGCGCAGGCCAAGCGCCGCGTGGGCCTGGGTTTCCTGGGCCTTGGCAGCGCGCTGGTGATGCTGGGGATCCGCTACGACAGCGAGGATGGCCGCGCGATGGCCGCGCGCATCGCCAGCGAACTGCGCGACGCCGCGTACGGCGCATCGGTGCAGCTGGCGGAAGAGAAGGGCGCGTTCCCGCTGTTCGACCGCGAGCGTTACCTGGAAAGCCAGTTCGTGCGGCGCCTGCCCGAACACCTGCGCGAGGCGATCGCGCTGCATGGCATCCGCAATTCGCACCTGCTCTCGATCGCCCCGACCGGCACCATCACGCTCGCCTTCGCGGACAACGCCTCGAACGGCATCGAGCCAGCGTTCTCGTGGGTCTACCAGCGCAAGAAGCGCATGCCCGACGGCGGCACGCGCACCTACGAGGTCGCCGATCATGCGTGGCGCCTGTACCGCCACATGGGCCACGACGTGAGCGACGACGCGCGCCTGCCGGCCCAGTTCGTGACCGCGCTCGAGATGCACGCACTGGACCACCTGCGCATGATGGAAGCGGTCCAGCCCTATATCGATACGGCGATCTCGAAGACCGTCAACGTCGCAGCCGACTATCCATATGCCGATTTCCGCGACCTGTACACGGAGGCGTGGCGCGCCGGCCTGAAAGGGCTGGCCACATACCGCCCGAACAGCGTGACGGGCAGCGTGCTCAGTGTTGGCAGCGCGCCGGCGCCGACCCCGCCACGCGACGACGATCCGCTGCGCAAGCGCTTCGAACGCAGGCCGATCGGCGAGCTCGAGTCGGTCACTTCGAAGGTCGAGTACTCGACGCACGAAGGCCGCAAGGCGATGTACCTGACCGTCAGCTTCATCCATGCCGAAGGCACGTGGGAAGGCCAGCCTGTGACGATCGAGCGGCCGTTCGAATTCTTCATGCCGGCCAACCAGAAGTCGGACGGGCAGCAGTGGATCACGTCGTCCATGCGGCTGCTGTCCATGGCGGCGCGTGCCGGCAGCCCGATCGCCAAGGCCCTGGCCGACATGCGCGAGGTGGTGTGGGAAAAAGGCCCGGTGCGCTGCGGCTACCTGACACGGGAGGACGGCACCCAGGTGCCGGTATACCACGATTCTGAAGTGGCGGCGGTAGCTTTCATGCTGCAGCGGATCCTGATCCGGCGCGGCTTCCTCGACGCCTACGGCAACCAGGTGCCGGTGCCGGTGCTGGCGCGCCAGCTGGCCCAGCGCGCACTGTCGGGTTCGGACGGGCAGCCGCATCTTGCCACCGCCGCGGGTCCTGCACCGTCGAAGGCGGGCGGCAAGTGCCCGGAATGCGGCGCGCAGGCGCTACGCAAGGTTGATGGATGCACTCGTTGTTCGGAATGCCACTACCAGGGCGGTTGCGGCTGAAGGGAAGGGAAGGCGCCCTCCGGCGAGGGCGCGGTGCTGCTTATTTCTGCGCAAGGACCCATTTGGCGAGCGTTGCGGCTTCCTGTTCGCTGACGGCGTTCGGCGGCATCGGCATGGTGCCCCAGGCGCCACTGCCGCCGTGGATGATCTTGGCGGCCAGCTTGGCATCCATGCCTTTCTGGCCGGCGTACTTGGCGGCGATCTCCTTGAAGCCAGGGCCGACCAACTTCTTGTCGATGGCGTGGCAGCCCATGCAGTTCTTGGTCTTGGCCAGGTCCGGGTTGGCGAAAGCTGGAGCGGCGGCAAAGGCGGCCAGCGCGACGATAAGCAGGCGATACGATGTCATTTCAATCTCCGGTAAATATGCCTCATTGATGGCGCATCCATTGTTCGCCAACTGCCCGCGTGCGGCAAGGACGGGGCGCGAAACGCTTGGAACAGGTTAAGGAATCGCGGATGGCGCCGCGCGGGGCCGTTTGCTTAAACAGGGTTAAGGAAGCGTGCGCGGCCCTTGCCTACAATCGATTCACACCCAACACAGGAGTACTCTCATGATGCATCACAGTTTCCAGCTTGCCGTCGCTCTCGATACCGCCGGCGCGATCAAGGTTGCCGATGCGCTGCGCGCTGTCGCCGGCGTGAACGAAATCGGCGTGCAAGCCGGCGCGGACCGGATCGCCGTCACCTTCGATGCCGGCCGTACCTCGACGATGGAGCTTGCGACCGCAGTGCGGCGCAGCGGCTACGAGGTGCGCGAGCCGAAGCCGCACGGCGCAGGCTCGTGCTGCGGCGGCTGCGGCGGCCACTGATGGCAAGGCGCCCCGCGCCGGTTACCCGGCCGGGGCGCTGCAGGCATGCGGCGCCCTGTGGGCGCCGTTGTCGTCAGATCGTGCGCGAATAGCGCATCCGCTGGAGCGGCACATGGTTCGGCGTGCCGAAGTAGCGGTCGAACGCCATCGCAATGTTGCGCACCAGAAGGCGGCCCTTCGGCGTCACCGTGATGGTATCCCCGTCCAGTAGCAGCATCCCGTCACGCTGGAAGTCTTCCAGCTTCTCCCACTCCGCCGCAAAGTACGTGCGGAACCCCGTGCCGTAGGCGTGTTCGAACGCGCCGGTGTCCACCGCAAAATCGCACATGAGCTGCTGGATCACACTGCGGCGCACGCTGTCGTCGTCGGTCATGCGTAATCCGCGTGCCACCGGCAAACTGCCCCGGTCCAGCGCCGCGTAGTAGCGCTCCAGCGACTTCTCGTTCTGCGCGTAGGAGTTCCCCACCGCGCTGATGGCCGAGACGCCGCACGAGATCATGTCCGTGTCCACGTGGGTCGAATAACCCTGGAAGTTGCGGTGCAGCTGCCCGTTCTTCTGCGCGATCGCCAGCTCGTCGTCCGGCTTGGCAAAATGGTCCATGCCGATGTACACGTAGCCGGCGCCGGTCAGGCGTTCGATGCACAGCGAGAGCATGTCGAGCTTGGCCTGCGGCGCGGGCATGTCTTCGTCCGCGATCAGGCGCTGGGACTTGAACAGCTCGGGCATGTGGGCGTAGTTGTAGATCGAGATGCGGTCGGGGCTCGCAGAGATGACCTTGGCCAGCGTCTGCTCCATGGTGGTGGCGCTTTGCTTGGGCAAGCCGTAGATCAGGTCGATGCTGATGGAGCGAAAACCGGCTTCGCGCGCCGCGGCGATCGCGTTGAGCGTGAGCGCCTCGGGCTGGATCCGGTTGACCGCTTTCTGCACCTCGGGGTCGAAATCCTGCACTCCGAGGCTCAGGCGGTTGAAGCCCTGGCGCCGCAGGGAGAAGATGCGCTGCGCGTCGACCGTTCGCGGATCGATCTCGATCGAATACTCGCCCTCGCCGTCGCTGGCGAAATCGAAGCGCGTGCGCAGGTAGTCCATCAGCTCGCCCATCTGCTCGTCCGAGAGGTAGGTCGGCGTGCCGCCGCCGAAGTGCAGCTGTTCGACGCGCCGGTGTCCGCCGAACAGCGCTGCCTGCATGTCGATCTCGCGCTTGAGGTAGCCCAGGTACACCACCGCCTTGGAGCGGTCGGCCGTGATGATCTTGTTGCATGCGCAGTAGTAGCACAGGGACTGGCAAAACGGGATGTGCAGGTACAGTGACAGCGGACGCCGCGCTGGCGCCGCGAGGACATCCGCGACCGCAGCGTGGTAGTCGGCGTCGCCGAAGCCCGGCGAAAAGCGGTCCGCGGTCGGATAGGACGTGTAGCGCGGACCCTGCTGGCTCATGCGCGAGATCAGGTCCTGGGTCAGTTCGAAAGGCGCGCTTGCGCCGGTGGTAGCCATGGTAATGCTCCTGTAGATGTGTGGAACGGCGGCGCGGTGCCGCCGTCGTTCAGCCTTCCTTGCCGTCGATGCGTGCTCTCATCAGGTAAGGCGTGTAGGTGTAGAGGTATGCAAGGAACGCAGCGCTCCAGCAGACTCCTGCGGCGATCAGCGCGCCCTCGCGCACCGCCGGTGCCAGGGTCGCGGCCAGCCGCAGCACCACGCCGAGCTGGATCAGTACGAACATCGCGGTTTCCGGGCGGCCGGCACGAAGCATGCGGCCGGTGTGGCCCAGGGCGGTGCGCGTGATCATGCCGACGATCAGGCCCGCGATCGCTCCCACGCCCAGCACGTGCACCGCAGCCGAGTTGGGCGCGAGGCCCAGTTGCGCGAGCGCGAGCAGGGCAAAACCCACCGGTATCCATGCGTAGGAGGCGTGCATGATCCAGAGCAGAGGATTGCGGAGCGTGACCATGGGCTTCCATCCCGCCAGCCGGATCGCCTGCACCACGGCTGCGCCAGCGGAAATGGCGGCGCCGGCGATGCCGGTGACGCCAAACGCCCAGGCTAGTCCCGCAGCGCCGGTAAGCGCCAGCGTGGCCTTGTCGACCGTCGCATTGGTGACCGTTTTGGTGCCCGGTACCGCATTGGCGGTGAAGTTGGGGATGATGCGCCCGCCGATCACCGTCTCGATCACCACCACGATCACGATCGCGGCATAGACCGGCGCGAACGGCGAGACCGCGATCCAGCCCAGGCGCGACGCATGGAATACCGCGTTCGCGGCAGCGAGCAGTCCCAGCAGCCCGATCAGGATCATGTTGCGCTTGTTCCCGGAGCGCTGCAGCACGCGGTACATCGGCCACGCAGCCACCGGCAGGAACAGGATGTCGACCGCCGCGCCCACGGCGGGGCTGCCGATGAACATCGCGACGCGGCCGGCAAGCCACAGCGCCGCGATCGCGGCCAGTGCGCCTCCGCGCGGGGTCCACAGCCCGGTCCAGTTGCGCCCCGCGGTATACAGGAAGCCGATCACCACCGCCGTGGCAAAGCCGAACATCATTTCGTGGATGTGCCAGGCGAGGTCGATCGGCAGGCCCGCCACGCCCAGGTAGCTGGCCAGCCAGGCCGGCACGCTGACGGCGGCGAATGCGGCGGCGAGAAGGTAGAAGGGACGGAAGCCCAGCGCCCAGAGCGCGTGCTGCGCGCGGGGCGAGGGGGACTCTTTTTCTTCGATGGAGATGAGCGGCATGGCTGGTTCCTGTTTAAGATGTATTTCAAATGCATCTTATACCGGTTGGGCTGGCGCAGGCAACACCTGGTGCGCCAATGCGCAACATTTCGTGCGCGCGGGCGCGATCTGCGGACTGTTTGATTTAGGTCATTCACAGCGCGCGGACGGCATGCCATCCGCGCGCCTGGGGGGAGGGGATTACCTGGCGGCGGTCTTGCGCGACACCGCTTTCACGGTCGTCCTGGCGGCGGGGGCCTTGGGGGCAGGGGGCTTGGCTGCGGCGGTCTTGGCCGGCTTCTGCGCCACCGTGGCGCCGGACTTCCCCTGGGTCGGGTCGGGACGGCGGAAATGGATCGGCGCGATGGCGGCGCGCTTGGCCGCCACCGGCGGCGGAGCCGTCATCTGTTCCAGCGTCACCTGGTCAAGCACCTCCAGGAAGGCGTGGGTGGCTTTTCCCAGCAAGCCCTTGAGGGAGCAGGCCTGCGAGTACGAGCATCCCTGGCCGTTCGGGTCGAAACAGGCGGCCATGAAGAAGTCGTTCTCCGTATGGCGCACGACGTCGCCGATATTGATCCGGCCAGGCTCGCAGCCGAGGCGCAGGCCGCCGTTCCGGCCGCGCACCGTTTCGATGTAGCCGAGCGTGCCGAGTTGATGCACCACCTTGGTCAGGTGGTTCTTGGCGATTCCGTGCTCGTCGGCGATGTCGCCGATGGTCACCAGCCGGTCGCGGTTGTGGGCCAGGTACATCAGCGTGCGCAACGCGTAGTCGGTATAGGAAGTGAGTTTCATGGAACGGCGCGCGAGGTTGCGTATACAGGCATTTATTTTACCGCTTTCCGCGCGGCGGCGAAAAAAAGCAACGCCAGGTCAATCAAACATACATTTCATTTGCATGTATTTAAACATGCGCATAGAATGCATCTTAAGTGCTCAGCAGCACTCCCAAATTTCACACACCAAGAAGGAACATTGCCATGAAATCCACGCGCAAACTCTGGACTTGGCTGGCCATTATCTGCGTGCTCTCGTTCGCCGCCCTCGGTTGGGTCGGCACGGAGATCTACCTGAAAGCGCCGCCAATTCCGCAGGTCGTCAACCAGAAGGGCGACGTCCTGTATACCGCCGACCAGGTGCAGCACGGCCAGCAGGCCTGGCTCTCGGCCGGCGGCCAGCAGCTGGGCACCGTCTGGGGCCACGGCAGCTACCTCGCACCGGACTGGTCGGCCGACTGGCTGCACCGCGAAGCGCTGGCGCTGCAAGACATCTACGCCCAGCGCGACTTCGGTTCGCCTTACGCCGACCTGTCGGTCTCGCGCCGCGGCCAGATCGACATCCTGGTCAAGGAAGAACTGCGCCGCAATACCTATGACAAGGCGACCAACACCGTCACCCTGTCCGCCGAGCGCGCGCAGGCAGTCCAGCAAGTGGCGCTGCACTACAAGGGACTGTTCGGCAATGAAGCCTCGCTCGACGCGCTGCGCGAACAATATGCGATGACCTCCGGCTCGCTGCCGCTGGAAACCGACCGCGATGCGCTGTCCGCATTCTTCTTCTGGTCCTCGTGGGCGTCCGCCGCCGACCGTCCGGGCGAAACCGCGCTGTCCTACACCAGCAACTGGCCGCACGAGCCGCTGGTAGACAACACCCCGACCGCCGGCGCCGGCATCTGGTCGGTCGCCAGTATCATCCTCATGATCGGCGCCATCGCCGGCATGATCTTCTTCCACTCGATGCACAAGGAAGAAGACGATCCTGCGCCACCTAAGAACGATCCGCTGTTCAGCCTCAAGGCAACGCCTTCGATGAAGGCCACCAAGAAGTACTTCATCGTCGTGGTCGGCCTGATCCTGGCCCAGGTCCTGATGGGCGTCATCACCGCGCACTATTCGGTGGAGGGTTCCAGCTTCTTCGGCATCCCGCTTGCCGACATCCTGCCGTTCACCGTCAGCCGCACTATCCACACCCAGTTCGCGGTGCTGTGGATCGCCACCGCATGGCTGGCCACCGGCCTGTACATCGCCCCTGCCATCTCCGGCCATGAGCCGAAGTACCAGGCGCTGGGCGTGAACCTGCTGTTCTACGCGCTGCTGTTCATCGTGGTCGGCTCGACCGCCATGGGCTGGCTCGGCACCCTCGGCCACAAAGGCACCACCTTCGCATTCTGGCTCGGTAACCAGGGCCTGGAGTTCACCAGTATGGGCCGCGTCTGGCAGATCCTGCTGTTTGTCGGCCTGCTGTTCTGGGCAACGCTGCTGGGCCGCGGCCTGTGGCCAGCGCTGAAGAAGCCATCGGAAAGCCGCGGCCTGATCGCCATGGTGTTCCTGGCTGCAGTCTGCATCGGCGGCTTCTACGCCACCTCGCTGACCTGGGGTCCGAAGACCCACTACTCGATGGTCGAATACTGGCGCTGGTGGCTGGTCCACCTGTGGGTCGAAGGCTTCTTCGAAGTGTTCGCCACCGCCGTGATCGCACTGCTGTTCACCCGCCTGGGCCTGATCCGCGCCGCTTCGGCCAACAGCGCCATCGTGCTCGAGACCATCGTGTTCCTGTTCGGCGGTATCCTGGGCACGCTGCACCACCTGTACTTCACCGGCACCCCGACGTCGGTGATCGCGATCGGCGCCATGTTCTCCGCGCTCGAAGTCGTGCCGCTGTCGATGATCGGTGTCGAGGCATACCGCAATTACAAGCGTTCGCAGGCTGCGCCATGGGTGCAGAACTACAAGTGGGCGATCCTGTGCTTCATCGCAGTCGGCTTCTGGAACACCGTCGGCGCCGGCCTGCTGGGCTTCTCGATCAACACCCCGATCGCGTTGTACTACATGCAGGGGCTGAACATGACCGCCGCGCACGGCCACGCCGCGCTGTTCGGTGTGTACGGCATGCTCGGTATCGGCCTGATGCTGTTCTGCCTGCGCGGCCTGTCCGACCGCCTGGCCTGGTCCGACAACCTGCTGCGTCCAACCTTCTGGTTGCTGAACATCGGCCTGGCCATGATGGTGTTCATGTCGCTGGTCCCGGCCGGCATCTACCAGGCATGGGCAAGCATCACCAAGGGCATGTGGTTCGCCCGCTCCCCTGAAGTGATCCACTCGACCTTCATGGAAACCATGGTGTGGCTGCGCGTACCGGGCGACATCGTGTTCGCGATCGGCTGCGTATTCCTGGGCCTGTTCGCCGTGCGCCTGATCGGCCGCAACCCGGCGCAGGTGCCGGCAAGCGAACCAGCCGCAAGCAAGGCCTGACACGGCCAGTGTTTCGCCGGCTCCGCGGTTGGGAGCCGGCGTTTTTTTCGACCGAACTGAAAGACACATCATGCCTCACGATTGCTCCACTCCCTCCATTGAAGCGGGCGTCTACGAATTCGACGCCCGCGGCGTGGCCCGCCGCTTCCGCCATGCGGCCATTTTCGGCGCTCTGAACGCCCTCAATCCGGGCGAGACCATGCGCTTCATGAACGATCACGATCCGCTGCCGCTGCTGTCCCAGCTGGACAACTACTTCGGCCCGCGCATCGAGATGGCCTACGTCGCGCGCGAGCCCGGCGCGGTCATGATCGATTTCCGCATCATTTCCTGACCGACCGCACTGGGGAGACCCGCCATGCGCCTCACCGACTACACCGACTATGCGCTGCGCGTCCTGATGTACCTGGGCGCCCACCGCGGCCGCCTGGTCACGATTCAGGAAATCGCCACCATGCACGGGATATCGCGCAACCACCTGAGCAAGGTGGTGCACCGCCTGGCGGTGGCGCGCCTGGTGGCGACCGTGCGCGGCCGCACCGGCGGCCTGCGCCTGGCGCGCGACCCGGGCGAGATCACGGTCGGCGAAGTGGTGCGCCTGACCGAGCCGGACTTCATGATGGTCGAGTGCTTCGACGAGGCGCGCAACCAGTGCTCCCTGTCCCCGACTTGCATCCTGAAGCGATCGCTGGCACGCGCCACCCGGGCCTTCCTGGAGGAACTCGATGCGCTGCCGCTCGCGGCGGTGCTGATTCCGGCCCAGCAGGCCGTTCCAATGGCACAATCGCGGTTATTGACCACGACCGGCTGAACCATGGACTACTTCGCACTCAAGCACTTCCACATGACCTGCGCCGCGCTTTCGGGCGGCTTGTTCCTGCTGCGCGGCGGCTGGATGATGCTTGGATCGGACATGCTGGCGCGGCGCTGGGTGCGCACGCTGCCGCACCTGGTCGATTCGCTGCTGCTGGCAAGTGCGATCGGCCTGGCGGCGTGGAGCGCGCAGTATCCATTCGAGCAACCATGGCTGACCGCCAAGGTGGTGGCGCTGGTCGCCTACATCCTGCTCGGCACCCTGGCGCTGAAAGGGCCGACGCTGCGGCTGCGCACCGCCGGCTACCTCGCCGCCCTGGCCACATTCGGCTACATCGTGGCCGTCGCCGTCACCAAGAACCCACTACCATTTACCTGACCTATGCCCGGACAACACGACGCCACCGAAATCGTCCTCGACGTTTGCGGCCTGATGCCGCCCGAACCCATGGAACGCGTGCTGGAAGCACTGGCCGACATCGGACCCGGGCAGCGCCTGCGCATGCTGATCGACCGCGAGCCGCGCCCGCTCTACCGCATCCTGGAACGTAACGGCGACCGCTACGAAGCCATCCTGCGCGACGATGGCATCTACGACATCCTGATCACGCCCGCACCATAGTGCGGCGTGCACTGTCCCTGGGCGACACCCCGTCGCTGTCGGTGCCGCTGCGCTTCCTGCTGACGGCGCCCTGGTTCGGGCTGGGCGCCGGCCTGCTGCTGGCATGGCAGGGCGCGGACGCGCTGGCCACGCGCTGGTCGCCCGTGACCGTCGCGCTCACCCACCTGCTCACGCTGGGTTTCCTGGCCATGACCATGGCCGGCGCGCTCCTGCAGATGCTGCCGGTGGTGGCCGGCTTCACGGTGCCGGGCGGCCGGCTGGCCGCCATGGTCGCCTGGCCTGCGCTGTGCGCCGGCACGCTGCTGCTGGCTGGCGCACTGCTGTCCGGGATGCCGCAGCTGTTCGGTCCGGCCGCCGCCGTGCTGGCGCTGGCCTTCCTCGTGTTGTGTGGCGTGTTTGCCGTTGCGCTTTCGCGGCGCGCGCCGGCCGGCGCGCTGGCCATGGTCGGCGGCATGCGGCTGGCCATCGGCGCGCTTGCGCTGACCGTCGTGATGGGAATCCTGCTGGCGCTATTCCTGGGAGGCTGGACCAGCCTGCCCGCGCTGGCCGTCACCGAAGTTCATGCCGGCTGGGGATTGATCGGCTGGGTCCTGATGCTCGTGATCTGCGTGGCCTACCAGGTGATCCCGATGTTCCAGGCCACCCCCGCCTATCCGGATAAATTCACCTTTGCCTTGCCGCCCTTGCTGGCCGCCGCGCTCGCGCTGTGGAGCTATGCAACGCTGTCGAATGCGCCCTGGGCTGGCGGCGCCGGCGTTGCCGTCGCGCTGTGCATACTGGGCTTTGCCGGCGTCACGCTCTGGCTGCTGGCCCGCCGCAAGCGTCCCGCCGCCGATGCGACCACGCTGTACTGGCGCCTGTCGATGGGCAGCCTGGCCACATGCACCGCCGTCTACCTGTGGCCCGGCAGCGGCGCGCCATGGCGCGAACTGCTGGTGGCGGTGCTGTTCATCGGAGGCGTCGCAATGGGAGCGGTGAATGGCATGCTGTACAAGATCGTGCCATTCCTGCTGTGGTATCACCTTCAGCAGCAGGGCGTGCCGAAGGCCAGGCTGCCGGGGACGCAGCAGTGGATCACCGAACGGCGCGCCAGGATGCAGTTCTGGCTGCACGCGGGCGCCACCGGGCTGCTCGCTGCCGCGACAGTGGCACCGGCTGCGCTGGCCCGCGCCGGCGGCCTGGCGCTGTGCGCGGCTTGCGGCTGGCTGGCGGCGGACCTGTGCGGCGCCGCCTTGCGCTATCGCCGCATTGCGCGCGAATCAGCCCTCGAACGCGCGTAAGCGCTCGATGTCGAGGATCGTGATCTCGCGGCCGCGCACCGCGATCATGCCCTTGTCCACCAGCTCGTGCAGGACGCGCGAGAAATATTCCGGGGTCAGGTTCAGGCGCGAAGCCAGCATCTTCTTGCTCATCCCGAGCACCACCTGCGCGCCGTCGCCTTCCGGTTCTTCCTTCAGCAGGTAGCCCACGATGCGCTGGCTCCCCGAGCGCAGCGAATAGGACTCGACGTCCGAGATCAGGCCGTGCAGGCGGCGGCTCATCCCCGCCAGCATGCGCCGCGCCAGTACCGGATTGCGCTCCAGTTCATCGAACACGGCATGCTTGGAAATGTGCAGCAGCAGCGTGTCGGCCAGCGCGTGCGCGTTGAGGATATAGGGGCGCTCCATGAACATGAGCGCTTCGCCGAAGCTGTGTCCGGCCCCGACCACCTCGACGATCTTCTCGTTGCCCTGCACCGAGACGAAGCCGAGCTTGACCTGGCCGTAGATCACGGTGTGGAAGCCGTTGCAGGGATCGCCGCGCTGGAAGACGGCGGTGCCGCGCGGGACGTGCTGCTCCGTGGTGGCCGCGGCAATGGCGTTGAGTTCGTCAACGGCGAAGTCGCTGAACAGGGGCAGGCGCTTGAGGAATTCGCGCGGATCGATGCGTGGGTGGGCCATGTGGGACCTCTGGATGGGTAGCTACGAATAAAAAAGGACCCGCTCGCGGGCGGGTCCCTGTCATGCCCGGCGTGGATCAGTGACCCGAATCGCCGTCAGGCTTGGTGTGCGCGCGGAAGATCGATGGGTTCTCGGCGCCCTTCACGTACAGGAAGCCTGCCAGACCTTTCTCCAGGCGCGACAGCGCGTGGTCGACCAGGATGTAGCGGCCCGGCACATCGACCTTGAACTCGACCATCGTCGCGCCGCCCGGCGCCACCGTGGTGGTCTGCACATTGTGCAGCGGAGGCGAGGTCAGGTCGGCCAGCTGGTACACGTTGTCGAACACTTCGCCGATCACGTGGAAGCTGGAAGTCATGTTGGGACCGCCGACACCGAAGAAGATGCGCACGTTCTCGCCCACGTTGGCTTCCATGCGGTGCGTCTTGGTCAGCGCATCGTGGTTGCCGTTGAAGACCAGGTGTTCCGGCTGCTCGGCCAGCAGCTTGTCGAGCGAGAATTCGTTCTCGCCGGGGGTGCCGTGGCGCTGCGCGGTGTACAGCTCGCCCTGCATCACGTAGAACTCGCGGTCGACCTTCGGCAGGCCGCCTTCCGGTTCGACCAGGATCATGCCGTACATGCCGTTCGAGATGTGCTGGGCCACCATCGGCGTGGCGCAGTGGTACACGTACAGGCCGGGATTGATCGCCTTGAACGTGAACGACTTGGTGCTGCCAGGCGCGGCCTGGGTCGAAGCGGCGCCGCCGCCAGGACCGGTCACGGCGTGGAAGTCGACCGAGTGGATCATCTTGCTGTCCTTGGCGTTCGACATGTTGACCGTGACTTCATCGCCCACGCGCACGCGGATGAACGGGCCCGGCACCTTGCTGTTGAAGGTCCAGTACTTGTAGGTCGAGCCGTCGGTCAGCTGGCCAGTAACTTCGGTGGTATCCAGGTTGACGGTCAGCTTTTGCGGGCCGCGCTTGCCGACCGGCTTGCCCACTTCCATCGGATTGGCCGAGATGTCGGCCGCTTTCGGCGCAGCCTTGGCGACCGGATCGCCCACGATCAGTTTGCCGATCATGCCGGCGGCGACGTGGCCGGGCAGGGTGCAGATATAGGTGAACTCACCTTTTTTGTCGGCCTTGAACACGATCGAGGTCGATGCGCCCTTGTCGTTCAGCTGGTTCGACTTGGCGTTGAAATCGGGCACCGAGATGTCGTGGGTGGCGCCGTCGCCGTTGACCAGGTTGATCTGCACGATCGCGCCGACCGGCACGCGCAGTTCCGGATTGGCCTTGCCTGTCAGCGGTCCGGTGTCGCCCATGAACACCAGCTTGCCGTCTGCGATATCGGTGCGCAGCGTGAACGTCACGGTCGGACGGTATTCGACATTGGCGCTTCCGCCATGACCGCCGGCGTGCTGCTGGGCGTAGGCGGGGACGAGGGCGGCTGCGCCCAGGATCAGTGCTGCGACGGCTTGGGAAGTCAATTTACGTTTCATTTTTATCACCTTGGTTGTTCGGTGCCAGGCACCGGATCTTCTTGCTACTCTTGGACACGGATCAATCATACATTTCGGATACATCTTAAAAAATTGACTCAGATCAAAAAATTTCGAGTTCAGAAAAAATACTGATGGGCCGGGTGTCGCTTCTTGGAAATTTGACTTACATCAAGGAATTCGGCGCGCCGCGCCGCATACGATGAATTCACCGCGCACCGCATGTGCCGCACCGAATCCCAACCAACCGCTTCCCAATCATCATGAAACGCTCCGCCACCACACTCGCTGCCGCACTCGCCGCAGCCCTTCCATCGCTTGTCTTTGCCAGCTGTGGCGCCTCCTTCTGCGCGGTCAACACCAACTGGACCACCCAGAGCGCAATGCTCGAAGCCGGTTCCGCATTCGACCTGCGCTACGAATACATGCACCAGGACCAGCCCTACGCGGGCAGCGACCGGGTCGCGTTCGGCCAGATCCACCGCCACCACGACGAGCAGTCAACGCTGAACCGCAACATGGTCGGCACCTACAGCCGCAATTTCGGCAACGGATGGGGAGTCGAAGCCACGCTGCCCGTGATGCAGCGCGACCACAGGCATGTCCACAACCACCACGGCGCCCAGGTCCACGACGCATGGAAGTTCACCAGCCTGGGCGACGTGCGCGTGGCCGGCCGCTACCAGTTCGCCGGCATCGGCGATCCGCTCAATCCGAGCACCAACGGCGTCACCTTCGGGCTTAAGCTGCCCACCGGCCGTACCGGCATCGACAACGCGCAAAGCGGCACGGCCGAGCGTTCGCTGCAGCCCGGGACCGGCACCACCGACCTGATGCTGGGCGCCTTCCATCACCAGAAATTCGCCGCGCGCGATGCGTCCTGGTTCGTGCAGGGCAGCTACCAGCACGCGCTGGGCAGCCACGATGGCTACAAGCCGGGGGCGCAGTTGGGCGCGGACCTGGGCTACCGCCATGGCCTGGGCGCCAGCTGGGGCGTGCTGGCACAGCTGAACTTCCTCCACAAGCGATCCGACAGCGGCGCACAGGCCGAGCCAGCCGACACCGGCAGCCGCGCGCTGTATGCAAGCCCCGGCGTGTCCTACGCGGTCGGGCGCAACATGCAGGTCTATGCGTTCTACCAGCACGCGCTGTACCGCAAGGTCACCGGCGTCCAGATCGGCGCGGACCGCAGCTTTGTCGCCGGCCTGTCCGGCCACCTGTGAACGAATTGGGAGATGCCATGAAGCGCTACGCCTGTTCCGCGCTGCTCGCGCTCGCCGCAGTCGGCGCGCAGGCAGCCGACTTTGCGCTGGTCGATACCGCCGGGGTGCGTCATTCGCTCGCTGCGCACCATGGCAAGTGGGTGCTGGTGAATATCTGGGCGACCTGGTGCAGCCCCTGCGTGGCCGAGATGCCGGAGCTCGACAGCCTGGCGCGCGCACGCCGCGACCTGGTCGTCATCGGCCTGGCGGCGGACGGCGCGGACGCGCGCCGCGTGAAGGCGTTCGCCAGCCAGCTCAAGGTCTCTTACCCGATCGTGACCGGTGCCCCGTCGGACCTGGCGCAGTTCGGCGCGCGCGCCTACCCGACCAGCATTCTGTATGGCCCGGACGGCGTGCAGCGCGCGTTCCGGGAAGGCCGGATCACGCGCGCGCAGGTGGAGGCCGCGATGATCACCGCCGTCGACATGGCGGGCGGTGACGCAAATCGTTAAAGCAGCTTAAGGACAGCGCCGGGACCGGCTCGTATAGTTTCGGCTGGTCCTTACCTGGAACTGGCATGACCCTTACTGCATCACCGGCAGCGGCCGCCCCGCCTGCTGCTTCCATCGAACTGGTGTGCCCCGCCGGCAGCCTGCCGGCCCTCAAGGCCGCCATCGACAACGGCGCCGACTGTGTCTACCTCGGCTTTCGCGACGCCACCAATGCGCGCAATTTCGCCGGCCTGAATTTCGACGACGCCCAGATCGCGCAAGGCATCGCGTATGCCCATGCGATGGGCCGCAAGGTACTGCTGGCGCTGAACACCTATCCGCAGGCCGACAACTGGAAGACCTGGCGACAGGCGGTCGACCGCGCCGCCGGCGCCGGCATCGACGCGCTGATCATGGCCGATCCGGCGCTGATGGCCTACGCCGCGGAGCACCATCCGGCCCTGCGCCTGCACCTGTCGGTGCAGGGCTCGGCCACCAACTACGAAGCCATCAACTTCTATCACAAGCATTTCGGCATCCAGCGCGCGGTGCTGCCGCGCGTGCTGTCGATGACGCAGGTCGGCCAGCTGATCGGCCACACACCGGTCGAGATCGAGGTATTCGGCTTCGGCAGCCTGTGCGTGATGGCGGAGGGGCGCTGCGCGCTGTCCTCGTATGCCACCGGCGAGTCGCCCAACACGCACGGCGTCTGCTCGCCGGCGCGCGCGGTGCGCTGGGAGCAGGCGCCCAAGGGCCTGGAGGCGCGCCTGTCCGGCGTGCTGATCGACCGCTATGCCGACGGCGAGAACGCCAGCTACCCGACCCTGTGCAAGGGACGCTTCGAGGTGGAAGGCGAAGAGTATTACGCGATCGAGGAGCCGGCCAGCCTGAACACCATCGAACTGCTGCCGCAGCTGATCAGGCTGGGCGTGCGCGCGGTGAAGATCGAGGGCCGCCAGCGCAGCCCTGCCTATGTGGCGCAGGTGACGCGGGCATGGCGCGAGGCGATCGACATGTGCCGCGACAACATCCAGCGCTACTCCGTGCGGCCGGACTGGATGGCCGCCCTCAACCAGGTCGCGGAAGGGCGCCAGCACACGCTCGGCGCCTATCACCGCAAATGGAAATGACCCCGAATTTCACCCGACAGGAAAATATGCTGAAGCTGTCCCTCGGCCCCGTGCTGACCTACTGGGCGCGCGAAACGCTGTTCGAGTTCTACCAGGTGATCGCCGAAAGCGCGGTCGACATCGTCTACATCGGCGAGACGGTGTGCTCGCGCCGCCACGAGATGCGGCTGGACGACTGGCTCGATGTGGCCGACCTGCTCGCAGCCAACGGCAAGGAAGTGGTGCTGTCTTCGCAGGCGCTGATCGAATCGAACAGCGAACTGGGCGCGCTGCGCAAGCTGGTCGCCAACGGCCGCTTCGGCGTCGAAGCCAACGACGTCGGCGCCGTGCATTGCCTGGACGGCGCTCCGTATGTGGCCGGCCCGCACCTGAACATCTACAATCCGCCGGCCCTGGCGACCTACGCCCGCACGGGCGCGCGCCGCTGGGTGATGCCGCTCGAACTGGGCCGCGCCCAACTGCTTGGCATGCGCGCGGGCATGGCGGCCGGGATGGAGACCGAGGTGTTCGCCTTCGGCCGCATGCCGCTCGCGTTTTCGGCCCGCTGCTTCACCGCGCGCAAGCTGAACCTGCCCAAGGACGACTGCCGCTTCTCCTGCATGGAGCATCCGGACGGTCTGCTCCTGAACACGCGCGAAGGCCAGCCGTTCCTGGTGCTGAACGGTATCCAGACCCAATCGGCATCGGTGCACAACCTGGTCGCGGAGCTGGCGGACATGCGCGGGATTGGCGTCGACGTGGCGCGCATCAGCCCACAGTCTTCCGGCACGGCCGACATCATCGCCGCCTTCGACCTGGCGCGCCGCGGCGCGATCGATACTGCCGAAGCCAGGCGCCGGATCGCGCCGCACCTGGTGGGCGCCGAATGCAATGGCTACTGGTTCGGCGAGCCGGGCATCGCATTGCACCGGACCGTGGCGGAGGCAGCATGAGGACCGCACCGCCCGCATCGTTCATCATCCCCGCCGGCGTGGCCGGCGTGCTGGGGCGGCTGCCCGCCTACCCGGGTTCGTGGCTGTTCGCGCGCGCCCTGAACCTGGCGCTGGCGCGGCACCTGCCGGCCGACGTGCGCGCCGCGCTCGAGGGCAGGGCGCTACGGCTGGCCGTGCAGGACGCGAAGCTGGTCTTCGACTTCACCTGGCGCGGCGCCGGCTTCGCAGCGGGCACGGCGGGCGCGCAGCCGGAGCTGACCATCCGCGCCTCAGCGCAGGACCTGTGGCGGATGGCGCGCCGCGAGGAAGACCCGGACACGCTGTTCTTCAGCCGCCGCCTCGTGCTGGAGGGCGACACCGAACTGGGCCTGCTATTCAAGAACACGCTGGACAGCCTCGACCTGTCGGTATTCGACCTGGCTGCCGGCCTGGGGTCGCGCCGCCGCCGCAGGCGCTAGGGGAGGCGAGATGGCGACCGGCGCGAAAACGCTGCCGCTGGTGTATTCGTGCTCCGGCTGTTCCAGCGCGGCGCAGCTGGCCAACCACGTGGCGCTCCGCCTGGATCGCATGCAGGCCGCGGAGATGAGCTGTATCGCCGGCGTGGGCGGGGACGTCGCGCCGCTGGTCAAGGTGGCGCAGTCGGGCCGCACCATCCTTGCCATCGACGGCTGCGCGATGGCATGCGCGCGCCAGTGCCTGTCTCGCCAGGGCGTCACGCCCGACCACCACCTGCAGCTGGGCGAACTCGGTGTCAAGAAAAAGAAGCACGAGGATTTCGACGGCGCGCAGGCCGACGTGGTGCTGGGCGCCGCGCTGTCGTTGCTCGGCGCACGTCCGGGTAAGCCCTAGGGCAGGCGCCTGCCGCCGGACAGGATCTCGGCGATCGCGGCCGGCTCCACCGGCTTGACGAAGAAGTAGTCGAAACCTGCTTCCACCGCCAGCGCCTTGTCCGATTCCTGGCCGTAGCCGGTGATCGCGACCAGCAGGGCATCGCTGGCTGCATCCGTGGCGCGCAGCTGCCGCGCCAGTTCGTTGCCGTCCATGCCGGGCAAGCCGATATCGAGCAGGAACACGTCGAAGGTGTCGGCCTGCGCCAGGGCGAGCGCTTCGAACGCGCTGTGGCGCACCGACACGGTGTGGCCGCACGCCTCCAGGTACATGGCCAGCATCTGCGCGCCGTCGACGTTATCGTCGACCAGCATGATGCGCTGCGCTTCGGCCGCCGCGGCGGACCGCTGCATTCCCGCGTCGGTGTCCGTGTCGAGGTCGGGCGTCGCGGCCGGCAGGCGCACCACGAACTCGCTGCCCTGTCCCAGGCCCGGGCTGCTGGCCGACACGGTGCCGCCATGCAGTTCCACCAGCGTACGCACCAGCGCCAGGCCGATCCCAAGCCCGCCCTGGGTGCGGTCCGGCGTGCGCTCCGCCTGCGCGAACAGCTCGAACACATGCGGCAGCAGCCCGGCCGCCATGCCCATGCCGTTGTCGCTCACTTTCAGCAGTATCTGTGACCCCGGGGTCTCGAGCGTAACCTTGATGGTGCCTTCCTCGGGCGTGTACTTGGCCGCGTTGTTCAGGAGGTTGGCCAGCACCTGCACCAGCCGCTTGTAGTCGCCTTCCACCAGCGCCGCGCCGGACGGCGTCTCCACCGTGCAGCGATGGCGGCGCGCCTCGATCAGCGGACGCACCTGCTCCACCGCGTCGGCGACCACGTGGCGCACGTCCACGCTGCCCAGTTCCAGCCCCACCAGGCCACTGGTGACGCGCGAGACGTCGAGCAGGTCGTCCACCAGGCCGGTCATGTGGCGTACCTGGCGCGAGATGATGTCGGCAGTGGTGGAGACCCGCGATGGCGGCACGCCCGGCAGCCTGAGCAGCTCGGCGGCGGCGCTGATCGGCGCCAGCGGATTGCGCAGTTCGTGCGCGAGCATGGCGAGGAACTGGTCCTTGCGGCGGTCCGCCAGCATCAGCGCTTCCTCGGCGCGCACGCGTTCGATCGCTGCCCACATGCGCCCGGCGGCATCCTCGACCAGCGCCACGTCGTCCGGGTGCCAGATGCGCGGCTCGGCGGACGCCACGATCAGGCACGCGATCAGGGCGCCGTGGCGCGTATGCGGCACCACGATGGCGGCATGGGCATCGATCTGCTCGAAGGTCGGCCAGACGTCCGGCGCGCCCGTGCGCGGGTCGTTGCGCATGTCCGCGCTGGTCCAGGTGGCGCCGGCTTCGAGCGTGGCGAAGTTCGCGCTCCCGAATGCCGCCGCGGGATAGGTGCCGAGCAGCTCGGCCACCGATCCGTCGGTGTAGTTGGAATGGAAGGCGAGGGTCTGCTGCTCGCAGTCGTAGTTGCCGCAGACGACCCGCGCCACCCCGAGGTGGCGGCCCACCAGTTCCGTCGTGGTCTGGAAGATGCGCGACGTATCGGACAGCGCGCGCAGGCGGTCCGTCAGGTTCAGCTGGAACGACTGGCGCGCTTCGGCGCGCTGCAGGCCGAACTGGGTACGCATGCGCGCCGTCACGTCCACCGTCACCCCACGCATGGCCACCGGCGCGCCCATCGCATCGCGCCGCACCTTGCCGTGCACGTCCAGCCAGATCGTTTCACCGTTGTCGGGCCGGCGGTAGGTGATGACTTCCTGGTACGACCCGCTGGATTCGATCGCATCGGCGTAGGCGCGCTTGAGGCGCTCGACGTCCTGCTCCGGAAGCGATTGCCAGATGTCCGACATCTGCACCACATCGGTGCCAAGGATTTCGCGTGCATTGGCCGAGAAGCTCGCCCTGCCGCTGGCCAGCTCCCACTCCCAGATCAGCATGCGCGCCGCGCCCATCCCTTCGCGCAGGCGTTCCTCGGCGGCGGCGCGCTGCTCTTCCGCGCGGGCGCGGTCCACGGCGTTGCGCACCCGCTCGGCCACCTCCTGCAGCAGCGCCACTTCGTCGGTGGTCCAGTTGCGCGGCTTGTCGTCGAACGCCAGCAGCACGTGGCCGCCGGCGCCACCCTGGTCGCCGGCGGGAACGGCGATCAGTCCGCGCGCATCCTCGCCGCTCCAGGCCGGGTCTGCCTGCGCGTCGGCCAGCACCACGGTGCGATCCAGGCGCAGGTGCTCGCGATACTCGGCGCGCGACAGTTGCATGTGCCCGGCCAGCATGGCCGTCGCGGTGTCGGTGACTTCGCGCACGCTGTCCAGCAGGCGCAGGCTGTCGGCCAGCTCGAGCTGGAATTCGCGGCGCCGCTGGATGTTCAGGCGCGCCGTGGTTTCGAAAATTGCGCAGTAGGCCCCGCCCACCCGGCCGTCGTCGACACGCACCGGGGAGTAGGCGAGGGTGAAGGTGCTTTCGTAGACGCCGTCGGCGCGCCGGAACGTGCGCCTGACGTCTTCGCCAAGGATGGATTCCCCTTGCAAGGTGCGCTCGATCAGCGGGCGCACGTGCGGCCACAGCTCCGGCCAGACCTGCTGGAGCGGCTCGCCCAGCGCGGCCGGGTGGCGGTCCGTCAGCAGGTACGCGTAGGCGTCGTTATAGAAAAAGTGGTGCTGCGGGCCCCACGCCACGAACATCGGGAAGCGCGAACCCAGGATCAGCGAAATGGTATTGCGCAGCGCGGCCGGCCATGCGGCGGATGGCCCGAGCGGGCTCCCGGCCCAGTCGACCTGGCGGAACCGGGCGCGGACTTCTCCCGCGCCCTCGAACAGGGCGTCCTCTGGCACCGGACTGGCGGCGGCTGCCACGCGCTTGGGGTTACGGCTCTTGGGGTGCGAGTCGCGCTTCCAGCTCGGCGATGCGCAGTTCCAGCGCTTCGAGGCGTGAGCGGGTCTTGGCCAGTACCTGCGCCTGGATGTCGAATTCCTCGCGGGTGACCAGGTCGAGCTTGGAGAAGCCCTGGGTCATCATCGCCTTGACGTTCTTTTCAATGTCCTTGGCGGGCGAGTTTTCGATCACCTGGTTGATCTTGCCCTGCAGGTCGTTGAAGAAGCTGTTCATGTCCATAGTGTCCTTTCGGCCGCACTGTTGCGGTGCAGCGGCCTTCATTTGGTGCGTCGCAGGATGCCGCGTTCCCTGTGGAGCGCGCGCGGACTGCGCTGGCACGACTCCTGCTAAACGGTATGTGGATGCTTTCGCATGCCAGCCACGATTGTAATCAAAACTCAAGGAGAGGTGATGAATACGATGATGCTCCGTATGCTACCGCTGGGATTGCTGGTGCCGGGATGGTGCGCCAGCCCTGCCATGGCGCAGGACACGCCGCCGACGCAGCTCAGTTTCAATGCGTCTCTCGCCAGCGACTACCGCTATCGCGGCAATTCCCAGTCGCGGCTGCGGCCGGCACTGCAGGGCGGAGCGGACCTGGTGCACAACCCAAGCGGCCTGTACGTGGGCGCCTGGCTGTCCGGCATTCGCTGGATTGCCGATGCGGGCGGCGAGTCGCGCACCGAAATGGATGTCTACGCCGGCAAGCGCGGCACCGTGGGCCGGTTCAGCTATGACGCCGGCGTGCTGGCCTACGTCTACCCGTCCAGCGCGCTCGCGACCAACCCGAACACGCGCGAAGTGTACGTCCAGGGCGGCTACGGCCCGGTCACCGTCAAGTATTCGCATGCGTACAGCAACCTGTTCGGCACGCCCGACAGCAAGCACAGCGGCTACCTCGACCTCGGCGCCAGCTTTCCGCTGCGCGGCGGGCTGGTGCTGAACCTGCACGCCGGCCGCCAGCGCGTCAACGGGCATGGCGCGCTCAGCTACAACGACTACCGGGCAGGCCTCACCAAGACCATCGGGCCCGCTTCGGTCTCGCTTTCCGTGGTCGGCACCGATACCGGGAGCTACACCGGACCCGGCGGACGCAACCTCGGCAAGACCGGGCTGGTCCTGACCGCCACCACCACCTTCTAGGAGACCCCGCGCATGAAACTCATCACCGCCATCATCAAGCCGTTCAAGCTGGACGAAGTGAGGGAAGCCCTGTCGGACATCAACGTCCAGGGCATTACCGTGACCGAAGTGAAGGGCTTCGGACGCCAGAAAGGGCACACCGAGTTGTACCGGGGCGCCGAATACATCGTCGACTTCCTGCCCAAGACCAAGATCGAGGCCGCGGTGGACGACGGCCTGGCCGAGCTGGCCATCGAGACCATCGAAAAGGCGGCGCGCACCGGCAAGATCGGCGACGGCAAGATCTTCGTGACCAACATCGAGCACGTGGTGCGCATCCGCACTGGTGAAACCGGCAACGACGCACTGTGAGGAGAGCATCCATGAGCACACATTTCGCGTACTGGCTGCGCATGCTGGTTCTGGCGGCGGTGGCCGCGTTCGCGCTGCAGGGCGCCGGCCCGGCGAGCGCGGCGCCGCCTGCCGATGCGGTGGCGGCAGCTGGGCAAACCGTCGCACCCGCCCCCGCCGCTGCACCGGCGCAGGAGGCCGTCGTGGTCAAGCCCATCCCGGCCAAGGGCGATACCGCCTGGATGTTCGTCTCGACCCTGCTGGTCATCATGATGGCGATCCCCGGGCTGGCGCTGTTCTACGGCGGCCTGGTGCGTTCCAAGAACATGGTGTCGGTGCTGCTGCAGGTGCTGATGATCTTCTCGGTCGTGATCGTGCTGTGGTTCGCGTACGGCTACTCGCTCGCGTTCACCGCCGGTTCGCCCTTCATCGGCTCGCTCGACCGGCTGTTCCTGGCCGGGATCTGGGACCCGGCCAGCGGCGCGTTCAGCTACGCGGCCACGTTCAGCAAGGGCGTCGTGATCCCCGAGTTCATCTTCGTCGCGTTCCAGGGCGCGTTCGCGGCCATCACCTGCGGCCTGGTCGTGGGCGCATTCGCCGAGCGCGCACGCTTTTCGGCGATCCTGCTGTTCACGGCGCTCTGGTTCACCTTCGGCTACCTGCCGGTCGCCCACATGGTGTGGTTCTGGGCCGGCCCGGATGCGATCACCGATGCGGCGACGCTTGCCGCCACCACGGACGGCGCGGGCTGGCTGTGGCAGATGGGCGCGCTCGATTTCGCGGGCGGCACCGTGGTGCACATCAACGCCGCCGTCGCAGGCCTGGTCGGCTCGGTCGTCATCGGAAAGCGCATCGGTTACGGACGCGAATCGATGGCGCCGCATTCACTGGCGCTGACCATGGTGGGCGCCTCGCTGCTGTGGGTGGGCTGGTTCGGCTTTAACGCAGGCTCCGCGCTGGAGGCGAACGACATCGCGGCGCTGGCCTTCATCAACACGCTGCTGGCGACTGCCGCCGCCACCGTGTCGTGGGTGATCGGCGAATGGACGGCCAAGGGCAAGCCTTCGCTGCTGGGTGCCGCGTCGGGCGCCGTGTCGGGACTGGTCGCGATCACGCCGGCATGCGGCTTTGTCGGGCCGGGCGGGGCGCTGGCGATCGGCCTGGTGGGCGGGCTGGCCTGCCTGTGGGGCGTGAATGGGCTCAAGCGCATGATCGGTGCGGACGATTCGCTCGATGTGTTCGGCGTGCACGGCGTGGGCGGCATCGTTGGCGCGCTGCTGACCGGAGTTTTCGCCGCGCCCGGGCTGGGCGGGCAGGGCATCTTCGACTACGTGGCCAACCAGGCGTCGGCCGAGTACTCGATCGCGGGGCAACTGCTCACGCAGGCCAAGGCGGTGGGCGTCACGGTGGTGTGGTCGGCGCTGGTCGCATACATCGCCTACAAAGTGGCGGACGTGCTGCTGGGCTTGCGCGTGCCGGAGGAAGAGGAGCGCGAAGGGCTGGACATCACCAGCCATGGCGAGTCGGCATACCACGCGTAATACGGACGCGCTCCCCGGCTCCGCCCGGTCAATCGAAGTCGAACAGCTCGCCCAGGAAGCCCTCGCGCTTCTTCTTCTTGTGATAGCCGTGATGCGGATGCGGGTAGCCGTGCTGGTGCTGCGGCGGCTGGTGCTGCGCCTGCTGGTGCTGCGGGTACGGGGTCTGCGGCGGGGGCGTGTGTCCCCAGCCGGTTCCCGGCGCCGGCGCTGCCGCGGCCGGCGCGGCGGCGGGCTGTCCCATCGAGCGCTCGATGATCTTGTCCAGCTCACCGCGGTCGAGCCAGACCCCGCGGCAGTTCGGGCAATAGTCGATTTCGATGCCCTGGCGGTCGGACATCAGAAGCTGCACGTTCTTGCAGACTGGGCATTCCATTCTTATCTCCTTGAAGCGGTCGCCGGCCACGTGCCGGCGTTGCCATTCATTCTAGGCCAGAAATGGGGACAGACCCAGAAATGGGGACAGACCCCATTTCCGAAAAATGGGGTCTGTCCCCATTTCCGGGCTGGTATCATGCCGGTGGGTGGGGATGAACCGAAATGATTGCACTGAGGCCTTTTAATCGACCAATCCGGCCCGATATGTGTGTTTGATAACTGACAGACCCTAAGGACGCAACTGCATGGTTCCCCATCTCGCCACGGCCCTGACCGGCCCGTTGCTCGACCTGGAAAAGAAAATCCTCGAAGCCACGCCGGCCATCGAACGCTGGTTCCGCCTCGAGTGGCAGGAACATACCCCGCCGTTCTACGCCTCGGTTGACCTGCGCAACGCCGGTTTCAAGCTGGCGCCGGTGGACACCAACCTGTTCCCGGGCGGATTCCACCACCTGGCCACCGAGATGCTGCCGCTGGCGGTGCAGGCGGCGATGGCCGCGATCGACAAGTACTGCCCCGATGCGCGCAACCTGCTGGTGATCCCGGAAACCCGTCCCTGCGGCGCGTCCTACCTGCAGAACCTGGCCCGCCTGATGCAGATCTTCCGCCAGACCGGCCTGCACGTGCGTTTCGGCTCGCTCGACCCGGAGATCACCCAGCCGACGCCGCTGGCGCTGCCTGACGGGAACATGCTGGTGGTCGAGCCGCTGGTGCGCTCGCCCAACGGCCGCCGCCTCGGCCTGGCCGACTTCGATCCGTGCACCATCCTGCTGAACAACGACCTGTCGGTCGGCATCCCGCCGATCCTGGAAAACCTGCACGAGCAGGCGGTGCTCCCGGCCCTGCACGCCGGCTGGGCGATTCGCCGCAAGAGCAACCACTTCACCGCCTATGACGAGGTGGCCAAGAAGTTCGGCAAGCTGATCGGCGTGGACCCGTGGATGATCAATCCCTTCCACGCCCAGTGCGCGAACGTGAACCTGGAGGAGAACGACGGCGTCGAATGCCTGGCCGACAGCGTCTCGCAGGTGCTCTCCAAGATCAAGAAGAAGTACAAGGAATACGGCATGCGCGAGCTCAAGCCGTTCGTGATCGTCAAGCCCGAGCAGGGCACCTGCGGCACCGGCATCTGGACCATCCGCGACGCCAGCGAGATCCGCGACCTGGCCGCGCGCCGCGCCGCGATGCCGCGCCTGAAGGGCGGCGCCCCCGTGTCGGAGATGATCGTGCAGGAAGGGGTGCCGACCTTCGAGAGCATCGAGGACGCGGTGGCCGAGCCGGTGGTGTACATGATCGACCGCTACGTGGTGGGCGGCTTCTACCGCATCCACGCGGAGAAGGGCGTGGACCAGAACCTGAATGCGCCCGGCTCCAAGTTCGTGCCGCTGGCGTTCGCGCAGCAGCATGCGGTGCCGGACCTCAAGGCCCAGCCGGGAACCGCCGCCCCGAACCGCTTCTACGTATACGGCGTGGTGGCGCGGCTGGCGCTGCTGGCCGCCTCCCTCGAGCTGGAGCGCACCGACCCCAATCCCGAGGTCTACTAGGCACGGAAGGGGACTGTCCCCGCAGGGGACCGTCCCCGGCTTTTTACCGTCCGTAGCCAGTAGCCAGTCTATGCTGAAAAGCTGGGGACGGTCCCTTTCAGGGACAGTCCCCCTCTCAAGCTGGGGACGGTCCCTTCCAGGGACAGTCCCCCTCTCCGGCGGGCTGTGGCGTTTCCAGCTAAAATCAGGTTGATAACGCCATTGGAACCTCCCATGAAGATCGCCTTCCTTGCCGACCCGCTCGACAGTTTCAAGACTTACAAGGACTCCACCTTCGCGATGATGCGCGAGGCGGCCCGCCGCGGCCACGCCCTGTACGCGTTCGAGCAGTCCGACATGGGCCTGACCGAGGGCCTGGTGACCGCACGCGCCATGCACGTTACCCTGACCGGCGCGGCCGACGACTGGTACCGCGCCACGCCCAAGGATGATACCGAGCTGTCCGCCTTCGACGCGGTCATCGTGCGCAAGGACCCGCCCTTCGACATGGAGTACGTGTACGCCACCTACCTGCTGGAGCTGGCCGAAGGGCAGGGCGCGCGCGTCTTCAACAAGCCCGCCGCCATCCGCAGCCACAACGAAAAGCTGTCGATCGCGCAGTTCTCGCAATTCACCTCGCCGACGCTGGTGACGTCCGACGTCACGCGCCTGCGCGAATTCCATGCCGAGCATGGCGACGTGATCTTCAAGCCGCTGGACGGCATGGGCGGCGCCGGCATCTTCCGCGTCAAGGACGACGGCATGAACCTGGGCGCGGTGATCGAGATGCTGACCGACCTGGGCCGGCGCACGATCATGGCGCAGAAGTACATCCCCGCCATCGTCAAGGGCGACAAGCGCGTGCTGGTCATCGGCGGCAAGCCGGTGCCGTTCGCGCTGGCGCGCATTCCGCAGGCCGGCGAGGTGCGCGGCAACCTGGCCGCGGGCGGCACCGGCGTCGCGCAGCCCCTCGGTGGCCGCGACCGCGAGATCGCCGAGGCCCTTGGGCCCACGCTGGCCGCGCGTGGCCTGTTGCTGGTAGGATTAGATGTGATTGGCGATTTCCTGACCGAAGTGAACGTGACCAGCCCCACCTGCTTCCAGGAGATCTTCGACCAGACCGGCTTTGACGTGGCGGCCATGTTCATCGACGCGCTGGAACAGCAGGTTAACGGATAAACCATGGTAGGCATCTTACTTTTGACGCACGCGCCGCTCGGACAGGCATTCATGTCCGCGGTGGAGCACGTGTTCCGCGGCCCCACCGAGCACTTCGAGGCAATCGACGTGCAGCCGGACCAGGACCTGGCGGAGGTGAACAAGCTGGCGACCGCCGCGATCCGCCGCGTGGACGACGGCGACGGCGTGCTGGTCATCACCGACATCAAGGGCGGCACGCCGGCCAACTGCTGCGACATGCTGGCCAACGCCGGCCATGTGGAAGTCATCGCCGGCATCAGCCTGCCGATGCTGCTGCGCGCGATCACCTACCGCCGCGACTCGCTCGACGTGGTGGTGGAGATGGCCCTGGCCGGCGGCCAGAACGGCGTGGTCCGCTGCGACAACCGCGTGCGCGTAGGCTGAGCGCCCCCGAACAACAACACCATGACAGCCTGACCCTTTGAGACGATGATCCAGCACGAAATCGAAATTATCAACAAGCTTGGCCTGCACGCACGGGCATCGGCCAAGTTCACCCAGCTCGCCGCCCGCTACAAGAGCGACATCTTCCTGACCCGTAACGCGCGCCGCATCAACGGCAAGTCGATCATGGGCGTGATGATGCTGGCGGCCGGCAAAGGCGCCAAGGTCACGCTGGAAGCCGACGGCGCCGACGAGCAGGAAGCGATCACCGCGCTGTCGGCCCTCATCAACGACAAGTTCGGCGAAGGCGAGTAATGCCGCTGGACCTGGCGCCGATGTCTTCGTTCACTCTCCACGGCATTCCCGTCTCGCGCGGCATCGCGATCGGCCGCGCGCACATCCTGACGCCGGCCGCGCTCGACGTGCGCCACTACCTGGTGGCCGAAGAGCAGGTCGAGGCCGAAGTGGCGCGCCTGCAGGCCGCGTTCGCCGAAGTGCACAAGGAGCTGCAGACGCTGTGGACGGAGCTGCCCAAGGACGCCCCGACCGAGCTGGGCGCCTTTATCGACGTCCACGTCCTGATCCTGTCCGACCCGATGATCTCGGAAGCGCCGCTCGACATCATCCGCAGCCGCCACTACAACGCCGAATGGGCGCTGGTGACGCAGATCGACGAGCTGTCGGCGCAGTTCGACGAGATCGAAGACCCTTACCTGCGCGAGCGCAAGGCGGACATCCAGCAGGTCGCCGAGCGCGTGCTCAAGGTCCTGATGGGCACCGCCCAGCTGAAGCCCGTGCAGACCGCGCTGTCGGAGGAATTCCAGCCGCAGATGATCGTCGTCGCGCACGACATCTCGCCGGCCGACATGCTGCAGTTCCGCGACGGCTCCTTCATCGGCTTTGTCACCGACGTCGGCGGCCAGAACTCGCATACCGCCATCGTCGCCCGTTCGCTCGACATCCCGGCGGCGGTCGGCATGTCGCAGGCATCGCGCCTGATCGAGCAGGACGACTGGGTCATCATCGACGGCGACGCCGGCGTGGTGATCGCCAACCCGAGCGCGCTGGTGCTGGACCAGTATCGCGCCCGCCAGGCCGTCCAGCTGAAGGCGCGCAAGAAGCTGCTCAAGCTGAAAAAGACCCCGGCCATTACCAAGGACGGCACGCCGATCACACTGCTGGCCAATATCGAGCTGCCGGACGACTGCACGGGCGCGCTCGACTCCGGCGCGCAGGGCGTCGGCCTGTTCCGCTCCGAATTCCTGTTCATGGGCCACGGCCACGTGATGCCGACCGAAGACGAGCAGTTCGAGCAGTACAAGAAGGCCGTGGTGGCGATGAAGGGCCGCCCGGTCACCATCCGCACCCTCGACATCGGCGCCGACAAGCCGCTCGACCAGATGGAGCACACTGCGCTGAACCCGGCGCTGGGCCTGCGCGCGATCCGCTACTGCCTGGCCGAGCCGCAGATCTTCCTGACGCAGCTGCGCGCGATCCTGCGCGCCTCCGCCTTCGGCAAGGTGCGCATCCTGATCCCGATGCTGGCGCACGCGTTCGAGATCGACCAGTCGCTAGCCATGATCGCGCAGGCCAAGGCGCAGCTGCTCGAGGGCGGCGTCAAGTTCGATCCGAATGTGGAAGTGGGCGCGATGATCGAGATCCCGGCCGCCGCGCTGTCGCTGCCGATGTTCGTCAAGCGCCTCGACTTCCTCTCGATCGGCACCAATGACCTGATCCAGTACACGCTGGCGATCGACCGCGTCGACTACGAGGTCGCGCACCTGTACAACCCGCTGCACCCGGCCGTGCTGCACCTGATCGCGATGACCATCGACGCCGGCCACAAGGCGGGCAAGGACGTGGCGGTGTGCGGCGAGATGGCGGGCGACGTCAAGCTCACCCGCCTGCTGCTCGGCATGGGATTGCGCGAATTCTCGATGCATCCGGCCCAGCTGCTGTCGGTAAAGCAGGAAATCCTCAACAGCGACATCAGCGTGCTGACCGCCAAGACCCGGCGCATCCTGCGCGCGATGGAACCGGCGGCGATCGCGGAAGCGGTAGAACAACTCCAGGCGCTGTAAGGCGCGTTTCAAGAAAGACCCATGTCCTCCATCGGAATCGTCACGCCGCAATCGATGCATTTTGCGGAACCGCTGGCGCTGCAAAGCGGCGCGAGCATCGCCGGCTATACGCTCATGTATGAGACCTACGGCACCCTCAACGCGGACAAGTCAAACGCCGTGCTGGTGTGCCATGCGCTCAATGCCTCGCACCACGTGGCCGGCGTGTACCAGGACAATCCGAAGAGCGCCGGCTGGTGGGACAACATGGTTGGTCCCGGCAAGCCGCTCGACACCAACCGCTTCTTCGTGATCGGCGTAAACAACCTCGGCTCCTGCTTCGGCTCGACCGGCCCGATGCACGACAACCCGGCCACCGGCAAGCCGTACGGCGCATCGTTCCCGGTCGTGACCGTGGAAGACTGGGTGGCCGCGCAGGCGCGCCTGGCCGACCGGCTCGGCATCGAGCAGTTCGCGGCCGTCATGGGTGGCTCGCTGGGCGGCATGCAGGCGCTGGCGTGGAGCATCCGCTTCCCCGACCGCCTGCGCCACTGCATGGTGATCGCGTCCACGCCCAAGCTGTCGGCGCAGAACATCGCCTTCAACGACGTGGCGCGCCAGGCCATCCTGTCCGATCCGGACTTCCACAACGGCGACTTCTATGCGCACGGCGTGGTGCCCAAGCGCGGCCTGCGCGTGGCGCGCATGATCGGCCACATCACCTACCTGTCCAACGACGACATGGCGGAGAAGTTCGGCCGCAAGCTGCGCAGCGCCGCCGAAACCAATGAGTACAACTTCGACTTCGGCATCGATTTCGAGATCGAGTCCTACCTGCGCTACCAGGGCGACAAGTTCTCCGAATACTTCGACGCCAACACCTACCTGCTGATCACCAAGGCGCTCGACTACTTCGACCCGGCGCGCGAGCACGGCGGCGACCTGACCAAGGCGCTGGCCAGTACCCGCGCCAACTTCATGCTGGCATCTTTCACCACCGACTGGCGCTTCTCGCCGGAGCGCAGCCGCGAGATCGTGGAAGCGCTGGTGGCGAACCGCCGCAACGTCACCTATGCCGAAATAGACGCCCCGCACGGCCACGACGCCTTCCTGCTGGAGGACCCGCGCTACATGAACATGGTCCGCGCCTACTACGAGCGCATCTGGGGAGAGCTGCAATGAAGTTCGAAGACCTGGCCACCCTGCGTCCCGACCTCGCGTTCATCGCACACTGGGTCCCGAAGAACGCGCACGTGCTGGACGTGGGCTGCGGCGATGGCGCCATGCTGCGCTACCTCCAGTCCGGCAAACAGTGCACCGGCTACGGCATCGAGCTGGACGACGAGCAGGTGTTGAGGAGCACCGCGCGCGGCATCAGCGTGATCCAGCACGACATCGAGCAGGGCCTCGGCCTGTTCGCCGATAACTCCTTCGACACGGTGCTGTGCCTGTCCGCCCTGCAGATGATGCAGCACGTGGAAGCGCTGCTGCGCGATATCGTGCGCGTGGGCGGGGAAGCGATCGTCTCCTTCCCCAACTTCGCCTACTGGCCGCACCGGCTGGCGCTGGCGCGCGGCCGCATGCCGGTCTCCAAGCTGCTGCCTTACCAGTGGTTCGACACGCCCAACGTGCGCTACGCCACCATCTACGACTTCGAGGACCTGGCGCGCGCCTGCGGCCTCGAAGTGCTGGAGCGCGTGGCGCTGGCCGAGGGCAAGGTGGTGCGCTTCCTGCCCAACCTGCGCGGCAGCCTGGCCGTGTTCAGGCTGCGCAAGCTGGCGCGCTGAGCGGGAAGGCTGGTTGTGTACGTTCCCTCACTGAAAAGTCCGGCGGCCCGGCGTATGCTTTCGCTGACGCAACCACGGAGACCACGATGAGAACATTCAAGCATGCCGCAGCGCTGCTGGCGCTGACCCTGTGCATTGGCTCCGCGCCGGCGCAGCAGCGGGTGGAGCAGGTGCAGCAGGGCGGGCAGGTAGTCCAGGACGGGATTGTCGTCCAGCCACTTTCGCGCACGCGTTCGCTCGCCAAGCGCCTGATTTCCCCCGAACAAGTCGAGCAGCAAGCCTCCCAGCAGTACGTGGCGATGCTGTCGCAGGCCAAGGAACAAGGCGCGCTGTACCCGGCCACGCATCCGCAGGTCAACCGGCTGCGCAACATCGCGCGCCGCATCATCCCGCATTCGACGCGCTGGAACGCGGATGCCCAGAACTGGAAATGGCAGGTCAACCTGTTCAACTCCGACCAGGTCAACGCGTTCTGCCTGCCGGGCGGGCGCATTGGCTTCTACAGCGGCATCATCAGCAAGCTGCATCTGACCGACGACGAAATCGCCGCCATCATGGGCCATGAAGTCGCGCACGCGCTGCGCGAACACGGCCGCGAACGTGCCGGCAAAGCGGCGGCCACCGGCCTGCTGGCGCGGCTGGGCGGCGCTGCAGCCTCCGTCCTGCTGGGCGTCGATCCCAACATCACCGGTGGCTTTGCGAATGCCGCCGGCCAGCTGGCCGTCCTGAAGTTCTCGCGCGACGAGGAACGCGAAGCGGACCTGATCGGCCTCGACATTGCCGCGCGCGCCGGTTACGATCCGCGTGCCGGCATCGCGCTGTGGCGCAAGATGGCTTCGCTGGACGAGCGCGGCGCGCCGATCCAGCTGCTCTCGACCCACCCGGGCGGCGAGGACCGTATCGCCATCATCCAGGACCACATGAACGTGCTGCTGCCTGTATACGCGCGCGCAAAAGGCACGACGGTGGCACGGCTGCCGGCATACCGGACAACCGCTATCAGATAGAGCAGGGCAGATGGGCTGGCAGGCAGAGGCAAATTCGTTCGTTCCCTTACCGATCCGCGACGGCGTGGCACCCAGCTACCTGTGGCTGCCGGACGAACGATGGCCCTCGCTGCTGGCCTTCCTGGTCGCGCGCTTCCCTGCGGTGACGGAGTCCGACTGGCGCGAACGGATGGCGCGCGGCGAAGTGGTGGACGGGCGCGGCGACCCGGTCACGCCCGCGACGCCCTTCCGCAAGCAGATGCGCATCTGGTACTACCGCGAGCTACCGCCGGAAACGCCGATCCCGTTCGAAGAACAGGTGCTGCACATGGACGAGCACCTGCTTATCGTCGACAAGCCGCACTTCCTGCCCATGATCCCGACCGGCCGCTTCGTCAAGGAGACGCTGCTGGTGCGCCTGAAGCACAAGCTCGGCCTGCCCGACCTGGTGCCGATCCACCGCCTGGACCGCGAGACCGCCGGCGTCGTCATCTTCTCGCACAACCGCGCCACCCGCGGCACCTACCAGTCGATGTTCCAGAAGCGCTCGATGCAGAAGACCTACGAAGCGCTGGCCGCGCCGATTCCCGGCCGCCGCGACTACCCGTTCACCTACCGCAGCCGCATGGTCGACGCCGACCAGTTCTTCATTATGCGCGAGGAGGTGGGCGAACCAAATTCGGAAACGGTGGTGGACGTGATCGAGGAGCGCGGCGACATCAACCTGTACCGCCTGCAGCCGCACACCGGCCGCAAGCACCAGCTGCGCCTGCACATGGCATCGCTCGGCGCGCCCATCCTCAACGATGCTTTCTACCCCGTCGCGCTGCCGTGCAAGGGCGACGACTTCCGCCACCCCTTGCAGCTGCTGGCCCGCTCCATTACCTTCACCGACCCTTTGAGCGGCGCCGAGCGCACCTTCACCAGCACCCGCACGCTGGAATAGGGAAGGGGACGGTCCCCTTGAACATCATGGCCGAAGCCCGTAGCGATTGATGAACTTCGCCACCCCATCCGGATTCGCAGCCACCCATTTTTCCAGCGCAGGCCGATACGCCTGCCGATACGTCAGCAACAACAGGGCAGGCTCCAGCTGCCCGTCCCGCTCGAACACCTGCATCTGCCGCAGCGCAGGATCGCTCAGTTCCTTGCCTGACTTGGTGTTCAACTCACCGATGATCTTCAGCGCAGTGCGCCACGTTTCAAGCTCGATGTCGAACGCGGACAGCTTCTTGTCCTTGTCGTCCCCGCGCAGCTTGATCTCGACCATGCCCATCGCAAGCCAGAACGCGCTATCCGGTGTCCCATTCTCCTTCTGAATCCGCGCGTCCAGCGATATCTTGAGGTTCCCGTCGGATCCCGCATTCACTTGCGAACCGCGGCGCAGTTGCAGTGGCTTGAGCGGCTTGATGTGATTGAGCGCCATCCAGACGGAGGCTGGGGTGGGTTCGGCGGCGATCGCATCGATCAATGCCTGTGCCGCTGCATCGCCTTTGTCCTGTGCGAGCAGCGCATTGGACAGGAAACGCCACGCCTGGGAGTTGCGCGGCTCGATCTCGGTGGCGCGCCGGAACAGCGCCTCAGCCTGGGGATAGTCCTTTTGCGCGAAATGGCAATTGCCCGCAACGACCCACAGTCCCGAGACCTTGGGGGCCAATGGAAAGGCTGCTTCATATTTCTTCAGCGCGTCGGCGTACCGGCCCTTTGCGAACAACTGCTCTCCTGCCTCGAACAATTTGGCAGCATCCGGGGGCATGGGGTTCAGTGGAGCAGGTCGTCCATCGCGCAGAAGACGCAGCGTCTCCAGTGCGATCGGACTGTCGGGCTTCAGCTTCAAGGCCTCGCTGGCATTCGCCTCGGCGGCTGCACGCGCCTTCTCCGCGTCGGCCGGCGCCATTCGTTCAGACATCACGAGAAGCAGTGCGGCGCGCGCCGAGAGCGGCAACGCCGAATCAGGCGCGATGTTGACCGCTTCGGTGTATTTGCCCCAAGCCTCGTTGAGTTTGCCCTGCGTTTGCAGGACATAAGCTTCCTTCACTTTTGCCAGGCAGGCTTCCCTGCACGTTTCGGCAGCAAAGCCTGCGGGCGCAGCGAGCGAAATCGCAACAGCCAGGAGTGTCGAGCGGATCATCGCGTTCTCTCTTCAATGAAGAAAAGACATGTTAGCCGCCGGCCAGCCACGCGAACTCTCCGAATGTCACAAACCAGGCAGGATTTCCATCGTGGCCTGCGCTACTTCAATGCGAACGCTTGTCTTTGCGACGTATCAGGACTGGCGGAATCCGCCATGTTCTGGCCGATTCCGCCAAATGCGATTGATCAGTTCAGGGTCAGTACGCCTACAGCGCGTACTCGATGATCAGCGGCGCGTGGTCCGAGAAGCGCTCGTCCTTGTAGATCGAGACGGCTTTCGCGCACTTCGCCAGGCCCGGGGTTGCGACGTGATAGTCGATGCGCCAGCCGACGTTCTTCGCGTACGCCTGGCCGCGATTGCTCCACCATGTGTACTGCTCGGCGCGGTCGTCGATGCCGCGATGGACGTCCACATAGCCGCACTCGTCGAAGATGCGCGTCATCCACGCCCGCTCCTCCGGCAGGAAGCCCGAATTCTTCAGGTTGCCCTTCCAGTTCTTCAGGTCGATCTCCTTATGCGCGATGTTCCAGTCGCCGCAGATGACGACTTCGCGGCCCTCGGCCTTGAGCGCGACCAGGTGCGGCAGGAATACTTCCATGAAGCGGAACTTGGCCTCCTGGCGCTCCGGCGACGACGAGCCGGACGGGCAGTACACCGAAATCACCGACAGGTTGCCGAAGTCGCACTGCACGTAGCGGCCTTCCGCATCGAACTCGGGGCAGCCGAAACCCGTGATCACACGGTCCGGCGCCACGCGGCTGTACACGCCGGTGCCCGAATATCCCTTCTTCTCCGCATAGTGGAAATGCCCGTGATAGCCGCACGGATTCAGGAACTCCGGCGTCATGTCGGGAAGCTGCGCCTTCAGCTCCTGCACGCACACAAAGTCGGCGGTCTGCTTTTCCAGCCAGTTAAAGAAACCCTTTTTGTGGGCGGAACGGATGCCGTTCAGGTTCGCGGAGATAATCTTTGGCATAAAATACTGCTTCTTTCAACACAGGGGACATCGTGAATAATTTGCGGCAACAGTTTATCGCGTTTTCGGTATCGGCGGGCGTGCTGAGGTTCGGTGAATTCACCACCAAGGCGGGGCGCCAGTCGCCGTACTTCTTCAACGCGGGGCTGTTCCACGATGGCGCCACGCTGGGCAAGGTGGCCGACTTCTACGCGCAGACGCTGCTCGATTCCGGCGTCGAATTCGACATGCTGTTCGGCCCGGCGTACAAGGGCATCACGCTGGCTTCCGCCACGGCGGTCGCGCTGGCCAACAAGGGGCACAACACCTCGTTCGCCTTCAACCGCAAGGAAGCCAAGGACCATGGCGAAGGCGGCACCCTGGTCGGCGCCAAGCTGCATGGCAAAGTCGTGATCGTGGACGACGTGATCTCGGCCGGCACCTCGGTGCGCGAATCGGTGGACATGATCCGCGCCGCCGGCGCCGAACCGTGCGCGGTGCTGATCGCGCTCGACCGCATGGAAAAGTCGGGCAAGGACGGCGCACTCTCGGCCGGCTCCGCGGTGCAGGAAGTGAGCCGCGAATTCGGCATCCCGGTCATCTCGATCGGCAACCTGGACGACCTGTTCAACTACCTGTCGGGCGAAGGCGCCGACCCGCAGCTTGCGCAGTACCGCGACGCCGTCGCCGCCTACCGCACCCGCTACGGCGTGTAAGAATAGCGGGGGAACAGTCCCGCAGGCACAGTCCCCTTCCCATGCAGGGGTATAGGCGACAAAAACGGCGTGGAGCGCATACCCCGGAGAGGTATCTGCGCCGCACGCGGTTTTCGCCATAAACCCGGGGGGGTATGCGATTTAGCCCGCCAGCTTCTTCTTCAGCAGTTCGGTCAGCTGCGCCGGATTGGCCGTCCCGCGCGACGCCTTCATCGCCTGGCCGATCAGCGCGTTGATCGCCGCTTCCTTGCCCGCACGGTACTGCTCCACCGACTTGGTGTTTGCCGCGATCACGTCGTCGACGATCTTCTCGAGCGCGCCGGTATCCGAAATCTGCTTCAGCCCCTTCTGCTCGATGATCGCATCGGCGAGGTGCTCGTCGGTGGATTTCGCTTCCCACATCGCCGCGAACACTTCCTTCGCGGCCTTGTTCGAGATGGTGCCGTCCGCGATGCGCTTGACCAGCAGCGCCAGTTGCGACGCTTCCACCGGCGAGTCTCCGATCTCGACGCCTTCGCGGTTCAGCGTGGAGGCGACGTCGCCCATCATCCAGTTGGCCGCCGCCTTGGCGTTCTCGCGTCCGGCCTTGGCGACCACCGCTTCGTAGTAGTGCGCCATTTCCTTCGACTGGGTCAGGACCAGTGCGTCGTACTCAGGCAGCCCGTAGTCGCCCGTGAAGCGTGCGCGCATCGCTTCCGGCAGTTCCGGCATGTCCTGCTTCACGCGCGCGATCCAGTCTTCGCCGATCACCAGCGGCGGCAGGTCCGGGTCCGGGAAGTAGCGGTAATCCTGCGCGTCTTCCTTGGTGCGCATTGCGCGCGTTTCCTTCTTGTCCGGATCCCACAGGCGCGTGGCCTGCTGCACCTTGCCGCCGTCCTCGATCAGTTCGATCTGGCGCCGCACTTCGTAGTGGATCGCTTCTTCCATGAAGCGGAACGAGTTCAGGTTCTTGATCTCGCAGCGGGTGCCGAATTCCTGCTGGCCCATCGGGCGCACGGACACGTTCACGTCGCAGCGGAACGAGCCTTCCTGCATGTTCCCGTCGCACACGCCCAGCCACATCACCAGGCCGTGCAGCGCCTTCGCGTATGCGACCGCCTCGGCAGCGCTGCGCATCTCCGGTTCCGACACGATCTCCAGCAGCGGCGTGCCGGCGCGGTTCAGGTCGATCCCGGTCATGCCGTGATAGTCCTCGTGCAGCGACTTGCCCGCGTCCTCTTCCAGGTGCGCGCGCGTCAGGTTCACGGTCCTGGTGACAAATTTGCCATCCTTCTCGTAGCCGAACGTTAGCTGCCCGCCAACCACCACCGGCTCTTCGAACTGCGAGATCTGGTAGCCCTTCGGCAGGTCAGGGTAGAAGTAGTTTTTGCGCGCGAAGACCGAACGCGGCGCGATCTTCGCCCCGACCGCGAGGCCGAAGCGGATCGCGCGTTCGACCGCGCCCTTGTTCATCACCGGCAGCGCGCCCGGCAGCGCCAGGTCGACCAGGCTTGCCTGCGTGTTCGGCTCCGCGCCGAACTGGATCGGGCTGCCGCTGAAGATTTTCGAGTTGGTCGTGAGCTGCACGTGGTTCTCAAGACCGATGACGACTTCCCATTGCATAGTATGTCTCTCTGAAGTGTTGGGGACAGGGCTGCGCTGCGCTTGGCCTGTCCCGCAATTCAATTAAATGGATGCCGGTGCGCGCGTGTGCCAGTCGGTCGCGAGCTGGTATTGGTGGGCGATGTTCAGCAGTTTCGCTTCGTTGAAGTAGTTGCCGATGATTTGCAGGCCGACCGGACGGTTCGCGTTCTTCGCGCCTTCGCCGAAGCCGCACGGGATCGACATGCCCGGCAGGCCCGCCAGGCTGGTCGACAACGTGAAGATATCGGCCAGGTAGTTCGCCACCGGATCGTTGGCCTTGTCGCCCAGGTCCCACGCCACCGACGGCGCCACCGGTCCCATGATCACGTCGCACTTGTCGGCGAACGCAGCCTGGAAGTCTTCCGCGATCAGGCGGCGGATCTTCTGCGCCTGCACGTAGTACGCGTCGTAGTAGCCGTGGCACAGCACGTAGGTGCCGACCATGATGCGGCGCTGCACCTCCGGGCCAAAGCCCTCGGCGCGCGTCTTCTTGTACATGTCCTGCAGGTCTTTGTATTCCTTCGCGCGGTGGCCGTAGCGCACGCCGTCGAAGCGCGACAGGTTGGACGAGGCCTCCGCCGGCGCGATGATGTAGTACACCGGGATCGACATCGAGGTCTTCGGCAGCGAGATGTCCACCAGCGTGGCGCCCAGCTGCACGAACTGCTCGAGCGCGGCGCGCACGGCTTTCTCGACGTCGCTGGAGAGGCCCTCGCCGAAGTACTCCTTCGGCACGCCGATGCGCAGGCCGGTGAGCGGCTTGTCCAGGTCGCGCGCGAAGTCCTCGCGCACGTTGCCCTGGTCGGCGGTCAGGCTGGTCGAGTCGCGCTCGTCGTGGCCGATCATCTCGTTCAGCAGCAGCGCGCAGTCTTCCGCGGTCTGTGCGATCGGGCCGCCCTGGTCGAGCGAGGACGCGAAGGCGATCATGCCGAAGCGCGATGCGCGGCCGTAGGTCGGCTTGATGCCGGTGACGCCGCAGAACGCGGCCGGCTGGCGGATCGAGCCGCCGGTGTCGGTGGCGGTGGCGGCAGGGGCGAGGCGCGCGGCCACGGCCGCAGCCGAGCCGCCCGACGAACCGCCCGGCACGGCCAGCTTGTCCCACGGGTTCTTGACCGGGCCGAACGCCGAATTCTCGTTCGAGGAACCCATCGCGAATTCGTCGCAGTTCACCTTGCCCAGCGAGACCATGCCGGCCTCCGCCAGTTTGCGCACGATGGTCGCGTCGAACGGGCTGACGTAATTGGCCAGCATCTTCGAGCCGGCGGTCGAGCGCCAGTCCTGGGTGACGAAGATGTCCTTGTGCGCAATCGGCACGCCGGTCAGCGCGCCAGCGCTGCCGGTGGCCAGCAGGGCGTCGGCGGCCTTCGCCTGCGCCAGCGACAGCTCGGCGTCCACGTGCAGGTAGGCGTTCAGGTCGGACTGCGCGATGCGGTCCAGGTAGTGGCGCGTCAGTTCGACGGACGAGATCTCTTTCGCGTGCAGCGCCGCGGACAGCTGTTTCAGTGTTTTGTTATGCATGGTCGTTTTCGCGGCTTATTCGATGACTTTCGGGACCAGGTACAGGCCGTCCTGGCTGGCGGGCGCCGGCTTCTGGTAGGCTTCGCGGCGGTCGCTTTCGGTGACGACGTCCTCGCGCAGGCGCAGCGACAGGCCGCCCAGCACGGCGGACAGCGGCTGCGACAGCGGCTCCACGCCGGTGGTGTCGATGGCCTGCATCTGCTCGGCCAGCGCGAAGATGCCGTTCAATTCCGCCAGCGCGGTTTCGGCATGTTCTTCGCTCATGTCGAGTTGTGCCAGGTTGGCGATTCGTTTAACGTCTGCGAGTGTCAGGGACATGGCTGTTATCGCGGCGACAAAGCGGCCCGCGCAATTTAGTGGATGAATGAACAAAAACGTTGTGATTTGCGCTTAACAGGCTGGTAAGTTCGGCCTTCAAGCACGAGAAATCGGAGGCATTTACTGCCGTTTTCCCGTCAATAAGCGGTAAATTATAAGGTAGAATGGCAGGCTGATGCGGGTGGATAGACGCCCATTTAAGGATTCATGAATCGCTCCGCCGGCGAGCAGCACCGGGCGGCGGGTTTGAACACTCAGTAAAAGCGCGGTTTGCGCGTTTAGGAATGACACACATGTTCGGTTTTTTACGCAGCTATTTTTCGAATGACCTGGCCATCGACCTTGGCACGGCAAACACGCTGATCTACGTGCGCGGCCTCGGCATCGTGCTGGATGAACCTTCGGTCGTCGCGATCCGCCAGGAGGGCGGCCCGAACGGCAAGAAGACCATCCAGGCAGTCGGCAAGGAAGCAAAGCAGATGCTGGGCAAGGTGCCAGGCAATATCGAGGCGATCCGCCCGATGAAGGACGGCGTCATCGCCGACTTCACCGTCACCGAACAGATGCTCAAGCAGTTCATCCGCATGGTGCACGACTCCAAGTTCTTCCGCCCGAACCCGCGCATCATCATCTGCGTGCCGTGCGGTTCGACCCAGGTCGAGCGCCGCGCGATCCGCGAATCGGCGCTCGGCGCCGGCGCATCGCAGGTGTACCTGATCGAAGAACCGATGGCAGCGGCGATCGGCGCCGGCCTGCCAGTCTCCGACGCGACCGGCTCGATGGTCGTTGACATCGGCGGCGGCACTACCGAAGTGGGCATCATCTCGCTGGGCGGCATGGTCTACAAAGGCTCCGTGCGCGTTGGCGGCGACCGCTTCGACGACGCGATCGTCAACTACATCCGCCGCAATTACGGCATGCTGATCGGCGAGCAGACCGCCGAAGCGATCAAGAAGTCGATCGGTTCCGCGTTCCCGGGTTCCGAAGTCAAGGAAATGGAAGTCAAGGGCCGCAACCTGTCCGAAGGCATTCCGCGCTCGTTCACGATTTCGTCCAACGAGATCCTGGAAGCCCTGACCGACCCGCTCAACAACATCGTCTCGGCCGTCAAGAACGCCCTTGAGCAGACCCCGCCGGAACTGGGCGCGGACATCGCCGAAAAGGGCATGATGCTGACCGGCGGCGGCGCGCTGCTGCGCGACCTGGACCGCCTGCTGATGGAAGAAACCGGCCTGCCGGTGCTGGTCGCCGAAGACCCGCTGACCTGCGTGGTGCGCGGCTCCGGCATGGCGCTCGAGCGCATGGACAAGCTGGGCTCCATCTTCTCCTACGAGTAATCAAAGGGGACTGTCCTCGCAACGGGGCCGTCCCCCGAGCTTCAGCCTGCATCGACACCGATCAAGCTGAAGATCAGGGGGCAGTCCCGCAGCCGCTGAACGGGCAGTACAGTCCCCGGGCCACCGGCATTCCCCTGCCGTGACTATCGGAATACATGGAATACAGTCCACCGCCACTCTTCAAGCAAGGTGCCCCTGCCCGGGTCAAGGTGACCGTTTTCGCGCTGATCTCCATCGCGCTTCTGATGATCGACTCGCGCATGCAAGCCCTGGCCATCGTGCGCCAGGTCGCCGGCACCGTGCTGTACCCGCTGCAGATGGCCGCGCTGATGCCGCGCGACGCCGTGTCGAACATGGGCAACTACTTCTCCTCGCTATCCGCGCTGCAGAAGGAAGTCAATGAACTGAAGGCCAGCCAGGTCGCGTCCGCGCAGGTGCTGCAGCAGGCGCGCTACCAGATGGCCGAGAACGCCCACCTGCGCCGCCTGATGGGCGCCAGGGAGCAGGTGCCCGTCAAGTCCATGATGGCCGAAATCCTGTACGACGCGCGCGACCCGGCCACGGCCAAGATCGTGCTCGACCGCGGCAGCAGCCACGGCGTGGCGGTCGGCATGCCGGTGATCGACTACGCGGGCGTGGTCGGCCAGGTCACGCGCGTGTTCCCGTTCACCTCGGAAGTCACGCTCCTGACCGACAAGGACCAGGTGATCCCGGTGCAGGTGCTGCGCAACGGCCTGCGCAGCGTGGCCTATGGCCGCGGCCAGGCCGGCCTGCTGGACCTGCGCTTTGTCACCCCGAACGCCGACCTGCAGGTGGGCGACGTGCTGATCACCTCCGGCCTGGACGGCGTGTACCCGGCCGGTCTCGCGGTCGCCAAGGTGGTGCAGGTCGAGTCGAGCGCCACCGGCAATTTCGGCCGCGTCGTGTCGCAGCCGCTGGCCGGCATCGACCGCAACCGCCAGCTCCTGATCCTCACCGAACGCGCGCAGGTGGTGCCGCGTCCGGCGCCCGAACCCGTGGTCGCCGAAACAAAGCGCGGCAAGAAGCCCGACATGCCACCGCTCGACGTCGCCCCGGCCACCGTCGTCCCGGCGCAGGCTGGGACCCAGGCTGAGCCGCCAAAGCCGCAAGCGGCTGTGCCACAACCGGCTCCGGCGAAGCCGCAACCTGCCACCCCGCCCGCAGCCCAACCGCAGCAACAGCCGACCACCCGATGAACCGTCCGCACTACATCCTGCTCCCGGTCAGCCCGCTGTTCATCGCCTTCAGCCTGACCTGCGCCTTCATGCTCAACCTGCTGCCCTGGGGGCACTGGGTCGGCACGCCCGACTTCGTCGCGCTGGTGCTGGTCTTCTGGGGCATCCACCAGCCGCGCAAAGTGGGCATCGGCGTCGCCTTCTCCATGGGCCTGCTGATGGACGTGCACGACGCCACCCTGCTGGGCGAGAATGCGCTGGCCTACACGCTGCTGTCCTACCTGGCGATCATGATGCACCGCTTCGTGAAGTGGTTCCCGATCGCGACCCAGGCCATGTACGTGTTCCCGCTGCTGCTGTTCGCGCAGGCCGTGCAGGCGCTGGTGCTGGTCATCGTGTCGGGCCGCTTCCCCGGCTGGCTCCACTTTGTCGAGAGCGCCGTCGCGATGGCGCTGTGGCCGGTCATCACCTGGCTGCTGCTGGCGCCGCAGCGCCGCGCGGTCGACAAGGACCACACGCGTCCGATCTGACGCAGGCAGCATGACTGAATTTAAAGACAACGAACGGGAACTGCGCGCGTTCCGGCTCCGCCTCACGGTGCTGGGTGGGCTGGTGTTCGTCTGCTTTGCCCTGCTGGCCGCGCGCTTCGTGTGGCTGCAGGTGATCAAGCACAACGACTACGCCGCCCAGGCCAAGGACAACCGCATCGCGCTGGTGCCGGTGGTGCCCAACCGCGGCCTGATCCTGGACCGCAACGGCGTGGTCCTGGCCCGCAACGACTCCGGCTACACGCTGGAGGTCACGCCGTCCAAGCTGGCCTACAACCTCGAGTCGGTGATCAACGAACTGTCCAAGCTGGTCGAGATCGATGCGCACGACCGCCGCCGCTTCAAGCGACTGATGGAAGAGTCGCGCAGCTTCGAGAGCGTCCCGCTGCGCACCCGGCTGACCGACGAGGAGGTGGCGCGCTTCACCGCGCAGCGCTTCCGCTTCCCCGGGGTGACGGTGCAGGCGCGCCTGTTCCGCCAGTATCCGTTCGGCGAGACCGCCTCCCACGTGATCGGCTACATCGGCCGCATCAACGCGCGCGACAAGGCCAGGATCGACACCTTGCAGGACGCGGCCAACTACAACGGCACCGAACATATCGGCAAGGAAGGCGTCGAGAAGAGCTACGAACGCTACCTGCACGGCCGCACCGGCTACGAGGAAGTGGAGAAGTCGGCCGGCGGCCGCGCGATCCGCACGCTGTCGCGCACCTCGGCCACGGCGGGCAGCAACCTGATCCTGTCGATCGACATCGAGCTGCAAAAGGTGATCGAGGAGGCCTTCGGCGAGAACAAGGGCGCGCTGGTCGCGATCGAACCGTCCAGCGGCGACATCCTGGCCTACGTTTCGCGTCCCGGCTACGACCCCAACCTGTTCGTGGACGGCATCGACAGCAAGAACTGGAACGAGCTGAATACCTCGATCGACAAGCCGCTGATGAACCGCCCGCTGTCCGGCGCCTACGCGCCAGGTTCGACTTTCAAGCCCTTCATGGCGCTGGCCGCGCTGGAGCAGGGCCGGCGCACGCCCGAGCAGGGCATCTCCGATGCCGGCTACTTCGTGCTCGGCGGGCACCGCTTCCGCGACGACAAGCCGGGCGGCCACGGCTACGTCGACATGTACGATTCGATCGTGGTCTCGTGCGACACCTACTTCTACCAGCTCGGCAACGAGATGGGCGTCGATAACATCGCCAGCTTCATGAGCCAGTTCGGCTTCGGCCAGCTGACCGGCATCGACCTGGAGCACGAGAAAAAGGGCGTGCTGCCGTCGCGCGACTGGAAGCGCAAGAACATCAAGAAGGACCCCAAGTGGCACGCCGGCGAGACGATTTCGGTCAGCATCGGCCAGGGCTATAACAACTACACCATGATCCAGTTGGCGCACGCCGTGTCCACGCTGGCGAATAACGGCGTGGTGATGAAGCCCCACCTGGTCAAGATCATCGAGGACGGCGCCACGCGCGCGCGTTCGCTGACGGTGCCCAAGGAAACGCGCCGCATTCCGCTGCAGCAGAAAAATATCGACGTCATCAAGGCCGCCATGGTCGGCGTGACCCAGGATTCGAGCGGCACCGGCTTTACCGCCTTCCGCAACGCCGGCTACATCTCGGCCGGCAAGACCGGTACCGCGCAGGTGATCGGCCTGCGGGGCGGCAAGTACAACGCCAGCGCGATCGCCGCGCATCACCGCGACAACGCGCTGTACGTCGCGTTCGCGCCGGCCGACAAGCCGACCATCGCGCTCGCGCTGGTGGTGGAGAACGCCGGCTTCGGCGCGGCCTCCGCGGCCCCGATCGCGCGCAAGGCGCTCGACTATTACCTGCTCGGCAAGCGGCCGCCGCCGCCCAAGCCGGGCGCCGCGCCAGTCCAGGGAGCCCCGAATGCGCATTAACGAACGGCGCTCGCTATGGCGGCGCATGAAGCCTTACTTCACCGTCTTCGACGGCCCGCTGGCGCTGATCATCTTCCTGATCCTGTGCGCAGGCTTGATGACGATCCACTCGGCCGGGATCGATTTTCCGGGCCGCGTGGAAGGCCAGATCCGCAACGCGGTCGTCGCCTTCATGTTCATGTGGGCGGCGGCGAACCTGTCGCCGCAGACGCTGATGCGGCTGGCGCTGCCGATCTACGTGGTGGGCGTGGTCCTGCTGCTTGCCGTCGCGCTGTTCGGCATCGTCAAGAACGGTTCGCGGCGCTGGATCTACGTCGGCATCAACATCCAGCCGTCCGAGATCCTCAAGATCGCGGTGCCGCTGATGCTGGCCTGGTACTTCCACACCCGCGCCAGCGTCAAGCACTGGAGTTCGTTCCTGGTCGCCGCGCTGCTGCTGGCCGTGCCGTTCACCTTCATCGCCAAGCAGCCCGACCTCGGCACCGCCACGCTGGTCCTGTCCTCCGGCATGTACGTGATCTTCCTGGCCGGCCTGTCGTGGAAGATGCTGGCCGGGATGGCCGTCACCGCACTTGCCAGCATGCCGGTGGTGTGGTCGATGCTGCACGACTACCAGCGCGAGCGCGTGATGACGCTGATCGACCCTTCCGCCGACCCGCTCGGCAAGGGCTTCCACATCATCCAGTCGACCATCGCGATCGGCTCCGGTGGCGTGATGGGAAAGGGCTGGATGAACGGCACCCAGGCCCGCCTCGAATTCCTGCCCGAGGCCACCACCGACTTCGTGTTCGCGGTGTATTCGGAAGAATTTGGACTGATCGGCAATATGGTCCTGCTGTTCCTCTACCTGCTGCTGATCGGCCGCGGCATGATGATCGCGGCCAACGCGCCCAGCACCTTCACGCGCCTGCTGGCCGGCGCGATCACGATGATCTTCTTCACGTATGCCTTTGTTAACATGGCGATGGTCGCGGGCATCGTGCCGGTGGTCGGCGTGCCGCTGCCGTTCATGAGCTACGGCGGCACCGCGCTGCTGACGCTGGGCGTGGGCAGCGGCATCCTGATGAGCATCCAGCGCCACAAGAAGCTGGTGCAGACATGACGACGTCCCGTAACAGGCTGGCCGCCGCGCTGGTGTGCGCCGTCTTCCTCGCCGGCTGCGGCACGCCGCTGAAGCGCCTGTCGCCGTTCCCGGCGCCGCCGGTCCCCAAGCGCAAGTCCACCGGGGCGCCGGAACTGCCGGCCGCCAATTCCGGTCGCGGCGGCTACTACAAGGACGACGGTCCCGGCGACGACCCGCCGGACGGACTGCACGAGGTGCCGGACGCCGAAGTGCGCGACGAGCCGCTCAACAAGTGGGCCAACCGGCCGTACGTCGTGTTCGGGAAAACCTACGTGCCGATGAAGCCTGACGCCGAGTTCACGCAGCGCGGCGTCGCCAGCTGGTACGGCAAGAAGTTCCACGGGCAGAAAACCTCGTCCGGCGAAATCTACGACATGTACAAGATGACGGCCGCGCACCCGACGCTGCCAATTCCGTCGTACGCGCGCGTGCGTTCGCTGGTGTCCGGCAAATCGGTGGTGGTGCGCGTGAACGACCGCGGACCCTTCCACGCCAGCCGCATCATCGACCTGTCGTACACCGCCGCGCTGCGCATCGGCCTGCTCGGCGCGGGCAGCCACGAAGTCGAGGTCGAGCGCCTGTTCCCGGGCCGCTCCGAACTGTGGGCCAAGCGCCGCAACGCCGAACCGATCCACGCCGCCGCCGACGTGCCGCAGGCAGCCGCGCTGATGATCGACAAGCCGGTGCAGGCGCCGGCAGGCAGCTTCTACCTGCAGCTGGGAGCATTTTCGACCGAGGCGCGCGCGAACGAAGTGCGCCAGCGCCTGCAGAAGCGGGGCGGCGTACTGTCGTCATTGGAAGTGGTGCGCGCCGGCTCGCTGTACCGCCTGTACAGCGGCCCGTTCGCCACGCGCAAGGATGCGCTCGCAGCCGAGGAATCGATTCCAGCTTCGCTGCACATCAAGCCCGTGGTCGTGCGCCGCTAGCAAAGTGGACTGTCCTCCGCTTCAGCAAGCGGGGAATCCTACTTGCACGTCCGGATATCGATATCCCTGAAGCGCCGCTCGATCTCCACCAGCCTGTCGCGCGTGGCCTGGTCGATCCCGCGGAACTGGTAGGCCAGCTTGTTGACGGTCGGCCCGCGCCCGGTGATCCGCACGCCTTCGAGCCCCTGCCTGCCCAGCGCATTGCGCAGCGACTGCGCGGCGGCTTCCGACTTGAACACGCCCAGCGAGATACCCCAGCGCAGCGCGGTGTCCGGCATGATGTAGTAGTTGGTGACGCCGCGCGCCGCCAGCTCCGCCGCACGCTTTTCGGCCGCTTCGCGGCTGCCTTGAGGCGCGATGTGCACCACATACTGCGTGATCTGCGTGACCGGCACGTTGATGCGGGACTGCTTGTCCGCCAGGCCAAGCGGCGCGATGAGGCTGTCGAAGCGGCGCGCCGCCACCGCATCGAAGTCCCCGACTTCGGTACAGGCGATCGTGGCGGGCGCCGGCGCAGCGGCTACCGGCGCGGGTTCCTGCGCCACCGTGGCCGCAGCTTCCGCCAGCTCCGCCGGCACCAGCGCGATGCGCTCTGCCGCCAGCTGGTTCTTCATGCGCGCAGGCTCGCGTTCGGCCGCCTTGAAACTCCCGAGATAGCCCTGGCCGTAGGCGAACAGCGCCGCATTGGCGAGCAGCAGGGACCAGAAGATAAATTTGAGCACGTGGTATCCGATCAGGTTGCGGCGGCGTGCAGGCCGACCAGGACGATATTATCGACCATCCGGTGCGGCACGGCCAATGCCGGTGCGATGTAGGGCGCTGCGCCTCCGGACACGATGCACAGCTGCGCGCGGTGCAGCGCGCAGGCCCGTTCGATCGCGCCGGCCTGCGCGGACAGGATGCCGGACAGGATGGCGTCGTCGGTGTTGTCGGCGAAGCCGGCCGGCAGCGTCCCCGGCTGCACCATCGGCAGCTGCGCCGTGTTGCGCGCCAGCGAAGCGGCCATCAGGCCCACGCCCGGCACGATCATCCCGCCCAGGAAGTCGCCCTGCGCATCGACGGCATCGATGGTGGTCGCGGTGCCGCAGGTCGCCACCACGATGCGCTTGCCCGGCTCCAGCGCCCGCGCGCCGAGCGCCGCGGCGAAGCGGTCGGCGCCCAGTTGCTGCGGATTGCGGTAGCGGTTGTGCATGCCCTTGAGTTCGGCCTGCGAGCGGAACCAGGTGGTGTCGCGCGGCAGCACCGCGCGCAGCTCGCCCTCCAGCACCGGACCGGCGACGTTGGCCACGATTGCGCGCCGGATCTCCAGGCCGCGCCAGCGTTCGCCCAGCGAGCCGATGTGGTCGTGCCCGGCCACGCCGCTGTCGCTCCATGCGCCCAGCGCTGCCATGTCGTTGGCGAGCGCCCATTTCACGCGGGTGTTTCCGCAGTCGACCAGCAGCAGCATGCTATTCCTTCAGCCTGAGCGAGACGTCGCCGGACATCACCGCGATGCGTCCGGACGCGGTGTCGAGCTGCAGCTGGCCGCTCTCGTCCACGCCCATCGCGACGCCCTGGTGCACAACTTCGCCGCGGTCGAGGATCACTACCGGGAAGCCATGCCACGCGTGCGCGCGGTTCCAGCGCCCGCAGAACGCGCCGAAGCCGTGCTGCGCAAACTCGGCGGCCATCGCCGCCAGGCTGTCGAGCAGGCGCGCCAGCAGTTCGTTGCGGTCCATGCGCGCGAGCCAGGTGGCCGATGCGGCCGGCCGGCCGATCTGCGCTTCGAGCGCGTCGGGCAGGTCGAGGTTCAGGCCCACCCCGATCACCGCCCAGGTCACGCCGTCCACCGTTTGCGTTTCGACCAGGATGCCGGCCAGCTTGCTGCCGTCCTTCAGCAGGTCGTTCGGCCACTTCAGCTGCACGCCGACATCCAGCGCGCGCAGGGTTTCGGCCAGCGCGACCCCGACCGCGAGCGGCAGGCCGGCCAGCCGTCCGGGGCCGCCCTCGAAAGGCCAGGCCAGCGAGAAGGTCAGCGATGCGTCCGGCGCCGACAGCCAGCTGCGCCCGGCGCGGCCGCGTCCGGCGGTCTGTTCCAGCGCGGCCAGCAGCAGCGGTCCGGCCAGCGCCGGTGCGCGCGCCAGCAGGTCGGCATTGGTGGAGCCGGTGCGTTCGACGACTTCGATGCGCACGCCCGCGGTGTTGCGCGCGAGCGCAGCGACTGCCTGTGCCGACAGCGTCATGCCGCGTCCACGGCCTTGCGCGGCTTGTGCGGCGCGCGCCGGAACAGGCGGTCGTACAGCGCGTTCGGCAGCACGCGCAGCAGCTTGGCGACCACGCCCATCTGCCACGGGATCACGCGGTAGCTGTCGCCGGCGGCGATCGCCTGCACCGCCTTTTTGGCGAAGCGGTCGGCCGGCATGAGGAAGGGCATCGGATAGGGATTTTTGGCCGTCATCGGCGTCGCGATATATCCTGGCGCGATCGTCACGACCTTGATGCCGTGGCGCGACAGTTCCACCCGCAGCGACTCGCAGTAGCTGATCACGGCAGCCTTGGATGCGGAGTAGGCGCCGGCGCCGGGCAGCCCGCGGATGCCGGCCACGCTGCCGATGCCGACCAGCCGCGCCGTGCCCGGATGGTCCTTCATGTGCGCGATGAACGGCGAAAAGGTGGCGACCGTGGCCATCACGTTGGTGGCCAGGATCGAATGGAAGACAGGGAGGTCGCAGGCGTGCTCGGTGATGGTGCCGTGCGAGACGCCGGCGTTGGCGATCACGATGTCCGCGCCGCCCGCCTGCGCGATGAAATCCTGCGCCGCGCGCGCCAGGGCGGCGTGATCGTTCACATCCAGTGCATAGGTGTAGTGCCGGCCGGGGAGGGAGGCCGCCAGCTCGTCGAGCAAGGCCTGGCGGCGCGCCACCAGCCCCACCGTGGCGCCTTGCGCTGCGTATTCGCGGGCGAGCGCAGCGCCGATGCCGCTCGATGCGCCCGTGATGAAGACACGGGGAGCGCCCATCTTATTTGGCGGCGGCTGGTGCCGCAGGCTTGGATTTCTGGACCAGGTAGTCCATCACCTTGAGCGCCGCTTCCTGCTGTTCGGCTTCGGTCGGTTCGCCGCGCATGTTCTCGCCCACCTGCGACGGCGAGGTGAGGTACTTGCCGCCGACGACCACGACCGGCCAGTAGTTCACGCGGTAGTTCTGCATCATGTAGCCGGCGCGGCGCACGCGCGCCTGCACGCCGAAGGAGCGGTAGGCGTTGACGAACTTCTCGCGGTCGATGCCGTTCTGCTGGGCCCAGTCGAACACCTGCTCGTCGCGGTTCAGGCGCAGGCGCTGCTCGTGCATCGCGGCGAACACCTTGGCGTGGTACTGCTCCAGCAGGCCGAGCGCTTCCAGCGTATAGAACAGGCGCTGCTGCGGCAGCACGTTCTCGTCGCGCGGTACGTGCACGCGCTTGAACACGATGTTGTCGCCCTGTTTCTTCACCCAGGCGGCCAGGCGCGGCTCGAGCACGTTGCAGTGCGGGCAGTAGTAGGCGAAGAACTCGATCACCTCGACCTTGTCGCCGCTGTCGGTGTCCTGCGCCTGCGGCAGCGTCAGGTAATCGACGTTGTTTTGCGGATGCTCCGGGGTGGCGCCGGCCATCGAGGCGGCAGTCGCGAGCGCGAAGGCGCCCAACAGCTTCTTCAGGTAACGCATCAGGACTCCCTTGTCGAAGATTGCGGGTTATTGCTGGTTGCGGACGATCGCCACGTCGACGCCGGCGTCGAGCAGCTTGGCGCGGGCGCGCGTCATCGCTTCCTGGTTGAACGGGCCGATGCGCACGCGGTGCAGCACGGCGCCGTCAGGATTGCTGCGGTCGCTGACGCTGGCCTCGAAGCCGAGCAGCGCGAGCTTGGCACGCGAGTTCTCGGCGTCGGCCAGTTCGCGGAACGCGCCGGCCTGCAGGTAGTACACCACTTCGCCCGGCGCCACCGCGGGCGCTGGCGCGGCGGCCGGTGCCGCAGGAGCGGCGCCAGGCGTTGCCGCAGCAGCCGGTGCGGCCGCCGGGGCCGGCGCGGCGCCCTCGGCGGGCATGCCCGCGATCGCCTCGCCCAGCGGATCTTCCGCCGGCCGTGGGCGCTCGACCATCTGCTTGTTCGCTTCGCGCGCCGCGTCACGGTCGCCGTATAGCGGACGGTTCGGATCGGCCACCTGCGCCGGGGTCGGATCGCCCTTGCCGAGCTTGCCGCCACGGTCGGTGAACGGGGAGGCGCCCTTGGTGATGACCAGCGCGACGATCACCGCGATCACCAGGCCCAGGATCAGGCCGATGATGATGCCGGTCGTCGTGCTGCCGCGCTGGCGCTTGCTGTTCATGAGAGTCTGGGTCATTGGCTGCCTGGATTCTGCTTACATCTTGTTGGGAGCGGACACGCCGATCAGCGCGAGTCCGTTGCGCAGCACCTGGCGCGTGGCCACCAGCAGTGCCAGGCGCGCCATGCGGGTCGCCTCGTCGTCGACCAGCACGCGCTCGGCATTATAGTAGCCGTGCAGTTCGCCGGCGAGGTCGCGCAGATAGAACGCCACCTGGTGCGGGCCGAGTTCGGACAGGGCGCGTTCCAGCGTCTCCGGATAGGCTGCCAGCGTCGCCAGCAGCGCCGCCTCGCGCGGCGCGGTCAGCGGCGCCAGGTCCACGCCGGCCAGCACCGACTCGTCGCCGCCCCACTGGGCCAGCACCGAGCAGATGCGCGCGTTCGCGTACTGCACGTAGTACACCGGATTCTCGTCCGAGGTCTTGAGCGCGACGTCGACGTCGAACACGAACTCGGTGTCGGCCTTGCGCGAGATGAGGAAGAAGCGCACCGCATCGCGGCCGCGCGCGATGTCGCCGCCGCCCGACCATTCGATCAGGTCGCGCACCGTCACGTAGGAGCCGGCGCGCTTGGAGATCTTGACCTCTTCGCCGTTCTTCATCACGGTAACCATCTTGTGCAGCACGTAGTCGGGGTAGCCCTGCGGGATGCCCATGCCGACCGCTTGCAGGCCGGCGCGCACGCGCGCGATGGTGCCGTGGTGGTCGCTGCCCTGCACGTTGATGGCCTGGCCGAAGCCGCGCTGCCACTTCACGATGTGGTAGGCCACGTCCGGCACGAAGTAGGTGTAGGTGCCGTCGGACTTGCGCATCACGCGGTCCTTGTCGTCGCCGTATTCGGTGGTGCGCAGCCACAGCGCGCCATCCTGCTCGAAGGTCTTGCCGGCATTGACCAGCGCCTGCACCGCCGCGTCCACCTTGCCGTCGCGGTACAGCGACGACTCCAGGTAGTAGTTGTCGAACTTGACCCCGAAGGCCTGCAGGTCGATGTCCTGCTCGTTGCGCAGGTAGGTCACTGCGAATGCGCGGATCGATTCGATGTCATTCACGTCGCCCGACGCGGTGGCCGGCTGGCCGTCGCTGGCGGAGACGGTCTTCCCGGCCAGGAAGTCGGCCGCGATGTCCGCAATGTAGTCGCCGTTGTAGGCCGACTCTGGCCACTCGGCGTCGCCCGGCTTGAAGCCGCGTGCGCGCGCCTGCACCGAGGTCGCCAGGGTCGCGATCTGCACGCCCGCGTCGTTGTAATAGAACTCGCGCGTGACCTTGTAGCCCTGCGACTCGTACAGCGAGGACAGGGCGTCGCCCAGCGCGGCCTGGCGGCCGTGGCCCACGTGCAGCGGTCCGGTCGGGTTGGCCGACACGAATTCGATGATCACCGGCTTGCCCGCGCCGGTCTGCGCGCGGCCGAAGTTCTCCTGCTGCGCGAGGATGGTGCGCACCACCGACTGCTTGGCCGCCGCGGCGACGCGCAGGTTGATGAAGCCGGGGCCGGCGATCTCGACGCCCTCGACCAGGCCTTGCGCATTCGGGTCCGCCTGCAGCGCCGCCACGATCTTCTGGGCCAGCTCGCGCGGATTCGACTTGAGCTGCTTGGCCAGCTGCATCGCGATATTGCACGCGACGTCGCCGTGCGACGGATCGCGCGGGCGCTCGAGGACGATGTTCGGGGTCAGGCCGGAACCGGCGACGATGGGCGCGAGGGCAGCCTGGAACAGGGCCGCGATGTCTTGCTTTTGTTGGGCGAGCATGAAAGGTGATCTATATAGACAAACAGCGTCCATTATATATCGTCGCGGCATCACCCCGTGCACCCCGAAATGGGGACAGACCCCATTTCGAAAATGGGGTCTGTCCCCATTTCGGGGTGGCCGGCGTGGTTTTTCGGTCGCGCGCGAGGGGGATTAAGGCCGGTTTCAGGCGAGAAAGAGCCTGTAGCCGTTAAAATGGAGGCTGTTTTGTAATAGAAGGCCAACATGATCAACAAGCGTCCGACGCTGTCCGTCGCCCGCCGCGCTCCCGCCCCCGAAGCCCGCCTGCGCCGCAGCCACGAAGTGAAACCGGCACTCCAGACGGGCTTCCGCCCCGACCTGAAGTCCGATTCGCTCGCGTTCGCGCTGCTCGGCGCCGCCAACGCGGTGGCCCAGGTGCGCACCCAGGGCGTGGCGCTGCCGCAGGCGCTGTCGAATGTGTTTGGCATCATGCAGGCCACGCCGCAGGCGCGCGGCGCGATCCAGGACCTGGCTTACCGCGCCCTGCGTGCGCTGGGACGCAGCGAGGCGCTGCTGGCCCAGCTGGCGGCCAAGGCGCCGGAGCCGCCGATGCTGGCCGCGCTGGTGTGCTGCGCGCTGACGCTGATGGATACCCCGGCCGGCGAAACCGCGCCCTACGAAGCCTTCACCGTGGTCGACCAGGCCGTCAACGCGGCCGCCGCCCACCCAGACCTGGTGCGCGCAAAAGGCATGGTCAACGCCGTGCTGCGCCGCTTCCTGCGCGAGAAGGACGCGCTGCTGGCGCAGGCCATGCGCGATCCGGTCGCCCAGTTCAATTACCCGCAGTGGTGGATCGACGCCATGCGCGCCGCCTATCCGTCGGCCTGGCGCGAGGTGCTCGCGGCCGGCAATGCGCAGCCGCCGCTGACGTTGCGCGTGAACCGCCGCAAGGCCGGCCTGGAAGAATACCTCGCCACCCTGCGCGAGCACGGGATCGGTGCGCACGCGGTGGGGCCGTCCGCGGTCCGCCTCGACAAGCCGGTCGCGGTCAGCCTGATCCCCGGCTTTGCCGAAGGCGTGGTGTCGGTGCAGGACGCGGCCGCCCAGCTGGCCGCGCCGCTGCTCGACGTGGCCAGCGGCATGCGCGTGCTGGACGCCTGCGCGGCGCCCGGCGGCAAGACCGGCCACATCCTGGAGCTGGCCGACGTGGAGCTGACCGCGGTCGATGCCGACCCGGCCCGCCTGCAGCGCGTGCGCGACAACCTCGACCGCCTCGGCCTGGACGCCACGCTCGTGGCCGGCGATGCGCAGTCGACCGCATGGTGGGATGGCCGCCGCTTCGACCGCATCATCGCCGACGTGCCGTGCACGGCGTCGGGCATCGTGCGCCGCCACCCGGACATCCGCTGGCTGCGCCGCGAGTCCGATACGCTCCAACTTGCAACACTTTCCGCCGAAATCCTCGACAATCTTTGGCAGATGCTGGAGCCAAATGGTAAATTGCTGTTCGTGACTTGTTCGCTCTGGCCGCAAGAGTCGGAAGCGCAAGCCGCCGCGTTTGCGGTGCGGCACCACGCAACGCGCCTCACCGCTCCCGGACAGCTGCTGCCCACGGCCAGCCGCGATCAGGACCATGACGGCTTGTTCTACGCGCTATTCCAGAAAACCGCGTAACGGGTCTCCCGACAGATTATTGAAGGCCAAGGCCCACTTGTGACGTTACGATCGTTCCGACTATTCGCCCGCCAGCTGCTGCTGGTGTTCGCGCTCGCATGCGCGGGCGCGGCGCAGGCGGCCGACGTCGAGATCACGCGTGCGGCCATCGACAAGACCGACGAGGGCTACCGCCTGGACGCGCACTACGCGTTCGAGCTGAACAGCGCGATGAAGGACGCCATCGAGCACGGCATCCCGCTGTACTTCACCACCGAGATCCAGGTCGTGCGCCCGCGCTGGTACTGGCGCGACGAGGTCGCGATCCGCGCGCGCCAGACTGCGCGCATCTCCTACGACGTGCTGATCCGCCAGTACCACGTGTCTTATATAGGCAGCGTGCGCCAGACCTTCAGCACGCTCGAGGATGCGATGTTCTACATCCGCCGCCCGGGCCGCTGGCTGATCGGGCCGAAGAGCGCGCTCAAGAGCGGCGAGACCTACACCGTGACGCTGCGCATGGGGATGGACCGCGAGTACCTGTCCAAGCCGATTCAGGTGAACGCCTTCAACGACTCGGACTGGCGCCTGAATTCCAATACGAAGCGCTTCAACTACCGCGCGGAGTAGCCACGTGAAGCAGGCATTGCGGTATGCACTGGTGGTCGGCGGCGCCGTCGTCAGCATCCTGCTGTTCCTGCTGGCTTCCGCGTCCGACAACTCCGGCTTCTTCGACCGCTACTATTCCTGGCTGCTCGGCCTGAACGCGGCGGTCGCCGTCTCCCTCCTGATCCTGGTGCTGGTGCTGCTGGCGCGCCTGTATGCGCGCTACAAGAGCGGCAAGTTCGGCTCGCGCCTGATGACGCGGCTGATGCTGTGGTTCGCCGCGATCGGCATCCTGCCGGGCCTGGTGATCTTCATGGTGTCGGTGAATTTCGTGTCGCACTCGATCGAGTCGTGGTTCAACGTGCGCATCGAAACCGCGCTCGAGTCGGGACTGAACCTGGGCCATGCGGCGCTGGACCAGGCGCTGGTCGAGCTGTCGGACACGGGCCGCCAGGCGGCGTCCAGGCTGGCGCCGCTCGACCCGCCCGCATCGTCGGCGCCGCTGACCGGGCTCCTGCACGCGCGCGAAGGCGTGCAAAGCGCGATGCTGCTGGACGCCGGCGGCAAGATGATCGACAGTGTGCGCACCACCGCCGCGGCCAGCCCGGAAGAAGACCTGCCCACTCCCGACATGCTCGCCGATGCCGCGGCCAGCGGCGTGTATGCGCGGCCCGAGGGCGGCATCGAGCGCGACCTGCACGACCGCGCTGACCTGCCGGCGCTGAACGCGCTCGACGCGGCGACCGCGCTGCGCCTGCGCGTGATCCTGCCGCTGCCGCGCGCCGGCGGCACCGATACGCGCTACCTGCAGCTGCTGCAGTCGGTGCCGGCCAACCTGGCCATGAACGCCGAAGTGATCCGCGCCGCCTACAGCGAATACCAGGAGCGCCATGTGGCGCGCGTGGGCCTGCGCAAGATGTACATCGAGACGCTTACGCTGACGCTGCTGCTGGCGATCTTCGGCGCGATCGGCAGCGCCTTCCTCATCGCCGGCAACCTGGCCCAGCCGCTGCTGGTGCTGGCCGAGGGCACGCGCGCGGTGGCCGAGGGCGACCTGTCGCCGCGCCCGATCGTGGCCACGTCCGACGAGCTGGGCACGCTGACCCAGTCGTTCAACGCGATGACGCGCCAGCTGTTCGAGGCGCGCAGCGCGGTCGAGCGCAACCGCTCGGCGCTGCAAAGCGCCAAGGCCCACCTGGAGTCGGTGCTGGAAAACATGTCGGCAGGCGTGATCGTGCTGGACTCCGAATTCCACATCGTCAATTCGAACGAGGCGGGCGAACGGATCCTGCAGCAGGACCTGGCCGCTGCCGCCTCCAGGCCCCTGACCAGCGTGGAGGGACTGGAAGTGTTCGCGCTGGCCGTGATGCGCGCGTTCTCGGCGCAGAGCGCGCAGTCGGCCGCCGGCGGCACGCGCCCGCGCACCCACTGGCAGCAGCAGATCGAAGTGCCGCGCCGCTTCGGTTCCACCGACGACCACGACATCACGCTGCTGGCGCGCGGATCGCGCCTGCCGGTCGGCGCGGGCAGCGGCTTCATCGTCGTGTTCGACGATATCTCCGACGTGATCTCGGCGCAGCGCTCGGTCGCCTGGGGCGAGGTGGCGCGCCGCCTGGCGCACGAGATCAAGAATCCGCTGACGCCGATCCAGCTGTCGGCCGAGCGCCTGCAGATGAAGCTGGAAGGGCGCCTGGCGCCGGAAGACGCGGCGCTGCTCGAGCGCGGCACCTCCACCATCGTCAGCCAGGTCGACGCGATGAAGCGCATGGTGGACGACTTCCGCGACTACGCCAAGGCGCCGCCGGCCGTGCTCGAGCCGCTCGACCTGAACGCGCTGATCACCGAGATCCTGCAGCTCTACCTGGCCGGCGACGAGAGCGACATCATCCACGTGGCGCTGGCGCCGGACCTGCCGCAGGTGATGGGCGACCCGACCCAGCTGCGCCAGGTGGTGCACAACCTGCTGCAGAACGCGCAGGACGCGATGATCGAGCGGGCCGCCGACCGCGAGCCGGCGCGCATCGACGTGCGTACCGAAGAGATCCACTACCAGAATCCGGACGGCGCGTTCGGCACGGCGGTGCGCTTCTCGATCACCGACAACGGCCCCGGTTTCTCGCCGCGCATCCTGGCGCGCGCGTTCGAGCCTTACGTGACGTCCAAGGCGCGCGGCACCGGCCTTGGCCTGCCGATGGTCAAAAAGATCATCGATGAACACGGCGGAAAGATCGATATTCAGAATTTACCCGGTGGATCAGGCGCGGCAGTATCGATTTTGCTGTTAAAGTTAGGTCCTGCGGCAAATCTGGCGCAAGGGCAGGATCGCGCATAGAATGTCGCCTGAAAAGGGCCCTCGCAGCGCGGGGAAACCAGGGAAGGCAAACACTGATGGCAAACATTCTCGTAGTTGATGATGAAATGGGAATCCGGGAACTGCTCTCGGAAATCCTGGGTGACGAAGGCCACGCGATCCAGCTCGCCGAAAACGCGCAGCAGGCGCGCGAGGCGCGCGCGCAGGGGACGCCAGACCTGGTCCTGCTCGATATCTGGATGCCCGATACCGACGGCGTGACCTTGCTCAAGGAATGGCAGCGCGACGGCCTGCTAACCATGCCGGTCATTATGATGTCCGGCCATGCGACCATCGACACCGCGGTCGAGGCCACCCGCATCGGCGCGCTGAATTTCCTCGAAAAACCGATCGCCCTGCAAAAGCTGCTCAAGGCCGTGCAGCAGGGCCTGACCCGTGCGCAGGAAGTGGTGCGCGCGCCGGTCGCCCCCGTGCGTCCGATGATGGCGCCGATCCAGGAAGAAGTCGTGGCCAGCGTGGGCATGTATGCAGCCCAGGTGGCGCCGCCGATGCCGACCCGCATGGGCGGCGTGGCAGCAAGCAACGAGTCGCCGGTCGGCATCAACCTGTCGTTCGACCTGCCGCTGCGCGAAGCGCGCGACGCGTTCGAGCGCATGTACTTCGAACACCACCTCGGACGTGAAGGCGGCAGCATGACGCGCGTTGCCGAAAAGACCGGCCTCGAGCGTACCCACCTGTACCGCAAGCTCAAGCAGCTGGGCGTCGAACCCGGCAAGCTGGCCAAGAAGAACGTGTGATCACGGCCACGCTCGTCGCCGGCGCCTCGCCCGGGGCGCGCGAGCGGGCCATCGCCGCCAGCCTCGATCCGCGCATTCCCACCACGGTCATCCTCGAGGGAATTCCATCAGGAAATCCCATCCTTGATCCATCTCCCACGCTGCAAGTGCACCGGCTCGCACCGGGTTGCCTGTGCTGCAGCGGCAATCTCGTTTTGCGTGTAACATTGAATCGTGTCCTGCGTACGAATGCGCAGCGCCTGTACATCGGGCTGGCCGACGCGGGGCATCTGGATCAGTTGCGATCATGGCTTTCGCTCACGCCATACGATCAGCTGTTGGAGCTGGGTCCCGACCTCAAGGCTTGAAAATGCTGGGTTGAGCCCCACCTCCTTGTTGAACGAAGTGAAATCCTGTCCGTCCACTGGGGACGGTCCTGGTTTCGGTCGTATGCTAAAGGAGCCATCATGAACATGATCTATAACAGCGAGCAATATAGCGTCGTCGAATTTGGCGTCGACCACGAGCTCGAGGCGCTGCGGTTCGGCGGCTATGAGATCGTCGACAAATCCGGCAGGCGTGAAGCATTCATCGGCGGCAAGCTTGCCCAGTCGTTCCGCAAATCGGTCAACAACCTGATCGCCAGCGAACCGACCATGGAAGAAGTGGACGAGTTCCTCGGTTCCTATGATTCGCTGATGAGCCAGCCAGTGCTCCTGCACTAAAACCGCACGTTTCCGGGCGGTTGGGTTTCTGGTACGCTTTGTTCCATGTGCCAACTCCTCGGAATGAACTGCAATGTCCCGACCGACATTGTGTTCAGCTTTACCGGCTTCGCCCTGCGCGGCGGCCGCACCGACACCCACCACGACGGCTGGGGTATCGCCTTCTTCGAGGGCGCCGGCGTCCGTCTCTTTGTCGACCACCTTCCTGCCATCGAGTCTCCCGTCGCGGAGCTGATCAAGCGCTACCCGATCAAATCGAAGAACGTCATCGCCCACATCCGCAAGGCGACGCAAGGCCATGTCGCGCTCGAGAACTGCCATCCGTTCGTGCGCGAGCTGTGGGGGCGCTACTGGGTGTTCGCGCATAACGGCGACCTCAAGGATTTCCATCCCGTGCTGGACGGCGCATTCCGGCCGGTCGGCACCACCGACAGCGAGCGCGCCTTCTGCCACCTGCTGCAGGAACTGCGCCGCCGCTTCGGCGATGCGCGCCCCGAGCTGCCCGACCTGCGCGCGGCGATGGACGAACTGGTGCCGGCGATCGCCGCGCACGGCACCTTCAACATGATGCTGTCGGACGGCTCCTGCCTGTTCGCGCACTGCTCGACCAAGCTGCACTACATCGTGCGGCAGTATCCGTTCCCGAGCGCCAAGCTGTGCGACGAAGACGTTACCGTCGACTTCTCGCAGGTGACCACGCCGAACGACCGCGTCGCCGTCATCGTCACCGAGCCACTGACCACCAACGAAGTGTGGCACTCCTTTGCTCCAGGCGAACTCAAACTCTTCGTCGACGGCGCCCCGGTGTAGGGACAGTCCTCCATTGCTCGCTTTCCGCACATCAATTACATTATCGTCAATTCACTGACGAGAGCCTGCCTTGCCAGCCATGCTGGAAGTGTCCCACCTGGTCAAATCCTATGGACCCCGCCGTGCTGTTGATGGCGTCAGCTTCACCGTCGAACGCGGCCAGACCCTGGGCCTGATCGGCCCCAACGGCGCCGGCAAATCCACTACTGTTTCGATCATCTGCGGCCTCATCGCCGCGCAGGAAGGCAGCGTCACGTTCGACGGCGCCCCGATGAGCGAAGGCGCCAGCGCCGCCAAGCGCAAGATCGGCCTGGTGCCGCAGGACCTCGCGCTGTACGAAGACCTGAGCGCAATCGAGAACCTGAAGCTGTTCGCCGCACTGTACGGGCTATCGGGCAAGCGGAGCGCCGAACGGGCAGCGCAGGTACTGGAGCTGGTTAACCTGTCCGAGCGTGCGCGCGAGCGTCCGACCGCCTACTCGGGCGGGATGAAGCGGCGCCTGAATATCGCCGCAGCACTGATGCATGAACCCGAACTACTGATCCTCGATGAGCCCACCGTCGGCGTCGACCCCCAGAGCCGCAATGCGATCTTCGACTCGCTGGAAAAGCTCAGGGCGCAGGGCTGCTCGCTGATCTACACCAGCCACTACATGGAAGAAGTGGAGCGCCTGGCCGACCGTATTGTGGTGATCGACCACGGCAAGGTGCTTGCCGACGACACGCCGGAAGGGTTGTACCGCAAGCTGCCTGCGCAGGCGGCGCTGCGCATCGAACTGTTGGACGTTCCTGCCGAGCCGCTGCTGGCCGGACTGCGCGCACAGCAGGGCGTCACCTCCGTCACCCATCATGGGCCATCGGTCGAAGTCCGGCTCGCGCATGCGTCCGACGCGCTGCCGCTTGCCGGCTGGCTCGCGCATCAGGGCGTGCAGGCGCAGCATTTCCAGACCGCGCGCACCAGCCTCGAAGAGGTCTTCCTCAACCTGACCGGGCGCTCGCTGCGCGACTGACATGACCGCATTCCTGGCCCTCGTCCGCAAGGACATCCTGCTGTACCTGCACGATCGCCGCGCGCTCGTGCTCAACCTCGTGCTGCCGGTCGTGCTGGCCGCCTTCTTCGGCTACCTGATCGGAGGGACCGGCGGCGCCAAGGCCTCGCGCGTCGATATCGCGCTCGTGATGCAGGACAGCAGCGACGCGATCGGCAGAAAAATCGCCGCCGGCCTCAAGGCCGACCCCTCGCTGCGCGTCACCGAAATGACTTTGGCGCAGGCCGAGCCGCTGGTCCGCAAAGGCGACCAGAAAGTCGCTGTCGTCATCCCGGCAGGGTTTGGCGACGCTGCTGGCGCGGCGTTGTTCGGCGCCGGTGAAAAGCCGCAGGTCGGTTTGCTGTATGACCCATCGCAGCAAATCGCCATGGCCATGGTCAAGGGCATCCTCACGCAGCACGTCATGCAAACCGTCAGTGGCGAGATGATGAGCGGGCAAAAGGGCGTCGAATTCACCGAGCAGAGCATCCGCCAGCTCGACCAGCACGGCACGCGCGCTGATGCGCCCTTGCGCGAATTCCTTGGCAGCCTGCAGGAGTACCAGGCGCACCAGCAGAAGGCGCCTGGATCGGGCGGCCAGCGGGAGGGAATGACGGTGCCGTTCACGACATCGGAACGAGCGATGACATCGGAGTCGCAAGCCGCCGGCTATAACAGCTATGCCCACTCGTTCGCAGGCATGGCGGTGCAGTTCCTGCTGTTCATGGGCATCGACATGGGGGTGAGCGTCCTGCAGGCGCGCCGCACCGGCATCTGGAGCCGGCTGCTGGCCGCCCCGGTCACGCAGAATGTCGTCATCCTGTCCCGCGCGGCATCGTGCGCATTGATCGCACTGGTGCTGATGACCATCATCTTTGGCGTCGCCGTGGCGGTGTTCGGCGTGCGCATCTCGAACCTGCCGGGCTTCATCGGCATCGCATTCTGCTTTGCGCTGCTGACTGCCAGCTTCGGCCTGCTGATCGCCGCGTTCGGCAAGACACCGGAAGCGGCGCGCGGGATCTCGATCTTTGCCACGCTGATCATGGTGATGCTGAGCGGCGCGTGGATGCCGTCCTTCCTGTTCCCCGAATGGATGCAATCGGTGACGCTGGTGATCCCGACGCGCTGGGCGGTCGATGGCCTGGACGCGATGACATGGCGCGGCCTGGGGATGGACGCCGCATGGATGGCGATGGCGGTGCAGCTGGCGTTCGCGGCAGCGTTCATGCTGCTGGCGCTGTGGCGCTTCAACCGCGACCGCCGCTAGCCACCTACGTCGTCCCGGCCTTCGCCGGGATGGCGGAGGTTTGTCAGAGGTTGGGGGCGAGCGCGCGCTCCATCTCGTCCTTCGGCACATTGCGGCGCGCAGCCATGTCTTCAAGCTGGTCCTGGCCGATCTTGCCGACCACGAAATACTTCGATTGTGGGTGCGAGAAGTAGAAGCCCGACACCGCCGCCCCCGGATACATCGCGAACGATTCGGTCAGCTCCATGCCGATCTCGTTCGCCTGCAGCACGCGGAACATGTCTGCCTTGACCGTGTGTTCGGGGCAGGCCGGATAGCCCGGGGCAGGGCGGATGCCCACGTACTTCTCGGCGATCATGTCGTCGTTCGACAGCGCTTCGCCGGATGCATAGCCCCACAGGTCCTTGCGCACGCGCTCGTGCAGGTATTCCGCGAACGCTTCGGCCAGGCGGTCGGCCAGCGCCTTGAGCATGATCGACGAGTAGTCGTCCAGCGCGGCTTCGAACTGCTTCTCGTACTTCTCGATGCCCAGGCCGGCGGTCACGGCGAACATGCCGATGTAATCCGCAACACCCGATTCCTTCGGCGCGATAAAGTCCGACAGCGCCTGGTTCGGCCGCTGCACGCCGTCCACCACCGGCTTGACCCCCTGCTGGCGCAGGCCATGCCAGGTGAACGCGACTTCGCTGCGGCTCTCGTCGGTGTAGATCTCGATGTCGTCGTCGTTGACGCTGTTCGCCGGCAGCAGCGCGATGGCGCCGTTGGCGGTCAGCCAGCGGCCGTCGATGATTTTCTTCAGCAGCGCCTGCGCTTCCTCGTACACCTTGCTGGCCGCCTCGCCCACCACGGGATCCTTCAGGATGGCAGGGAAGGGGCCGGCCAGGTCCCAGGTCTGGAACAGCGGGCCCCAGTCGATGTACTGCGCGATGGTCGACAGTTCGACATTCCTGAATTCGCGGCGGCCGATGAACTTCGGCTTGACCGGCGCGTAGTCGAGCTTCGGCTTGTTGGCGCGCGCTTCGGCCAGCGGCAGGATCGGCAGCGCCTTCTTGTTGGCGTGCTGCTCGCGGATGCGTGCGTAGTCCGCCGCAATCTCCGCGACATAGCTTTCCGCCTGCCCGGGGGTGAGCAGCGACTGCGCCACCGACACCGAGCGCGACGCATCCGGCACGTACACCACGGGGCCGTCGTAATGCGGGGCGATCTTGACGGCGGTGTGCGCGCGGCTGGTGGTCGCGCCGCCGATCAGCAGGGGGATCTTGCGGCTGCGGAAGTACTCGTCGCGCTGCATCTCCTTGGCCACGTGCGCCATCTCTTCAAGCGATGGCGTGATCAGGCCGGACAGGCCGACGATGTCCGCATTCTCCGCCTTGGCTTTCGCCAGGATCTCCGAGCACGGCACCATCACGCCCATGTTCACCACTTCGAAGTTATTACATTGCAGGACCACCGAGACGATGTTCTTGCCGATGTCGTGCACGTCGCCCTTGACGGTGGCGACGACGATCTTGCCCTTCGGCTTGGCGACGATGCCGGTGCGGCGCTCTTCCTGCTGCTTTTCTTCCTCGATGAACGGAATCAGGTGCGCAACCGCCTGCTTCATCACGCGCGCCGACTTGACCACCTGCGGCAGGAACATCTTGCCCTGTCCGAACAGGTCGCCGACCACGTTCATGCCGTCCATCAGCGGGCCTTCGATCACTTCGATCGGGCGGCCGTTGCGCGCGGCGATCTGCTGTCGCGCTTCCTCGGTGTCTTCCACGATCCACTGCGTGATGCCGTGCACCAGCGCGTGCGACAGGCGCTTCTCGACCGGCGCGTCGCGCCACTCCAGGTTCTGTACTTCCTGCTTGCCGCCCGCTTTCAGGGTACCGGCAAATTCGATCATGCGTTCGGTGGCGTCCGGGCGGCGGTTCAGCACCACGTCCTCGACCCGTTCGCGCAGTTCGGCCGGCAGGTCGTCATATACGCCGATCATGCCCGCATTGACGATGCCCATGGTGAGGCCGGCCTTGATCGCGTGGTACAGGAACACCGTGTGGATCGCTTCGCGCGCCGGATCGTTGCCGCGGAAGCTGAACGACACGTTCGACACGCCGCCCGAGACTTTCGCGTGCGGCAGGTTCTCGCGGATCCAGCGCGTCGCGTCGATGAAGTCGACTGCGTAGTTGTTGTGCTCTTCGATGCCGGTGGCGATCGCGAAGATGTTCGGGTCGAAGATGATGTCCTCGGGCGGGAAGCCCACCTGCTGCACCAGCACGTCGTAGGCGCGCTTGCAGATCTCGGTCTTGCGGGCAAAGGTGTCGGCCTGGCCCTGCTCGTCGAACGCCATCACCACCACCGCGGCGCCGTAGCGGCGGCACAGCGTGGCCTGGCGGATGAATTCTTCCTCGCCTTCCTTCATCGAGATCGAGTTGACGATCGCCTTGCCCTGCACGCACTTCAGCCCCGCTTCGATCACCGACCACTTGGATGAGTCGATCATCACCGGCACGCGCGAGATGTCCGGTTCGGAGGCGATCAGGTTCAGGAAGCGCGTCATCGCCGCGGCCGAGTCGAGCATCGCCTCGTCCATGTTGATGTCGATGATCTGCGCGCCGTTCTCGACCTGCTGGCGCGCCACCGACAGCGCCTCGTCGTACTGCTCGCCCAGGATCATGCGCGCGAAGGCCTTGGAACCGGTGACGTTGGTGCGCTCGCCCACGTTGACGAACAGCGAGCTGTCGTCGATGGTGAATGGCTCAAGGCCCGACAGGCGCTGCGCCACCGGAATCTGCGGCGGCACGCGCGGCGGGGTGTCGCGCAGGATCTCGCTGATCGCCTTGATGTGGTCCGGCGTGGTGCCGCAGCAGCCGCCGGCGATGTTGATGAAGCCTGCATCCGCGAACTCGCGCAGCAGCGCCGAGGTGTCCGACGGCAGTTCGTCGAAACCGGTGTCGCTCATCGGGTTGGGCAGGCCGGCGTTCGGGTAGATGCACACGAAGGTATCGGCGATCTGCGACAGCTCCTCCGCGTAGGGGCGCATCAGCGCCGCGCCGAGCGCGCAATTGAGGCCGATGGTGAGCGGCTTGGCGTGGCGCACCGAGTTCCAGAACGCGGGCACGGTCTGGCCGGACAGGATGCGGCCCGACGCGTCGGTGACGGTCCCCGAGATCATCAGCGGCAGGCGCGGAATGGACGGGTTCTGTTCGAAGTACAGGTCGATCGCGAACAGCGCCGCCTTGCAGTTCAGGGTGTCGAAGATGGTCTCGACCAGCAGCAGGTCGGCGCCGCCGTCCACCAGGCCGCGCACCTGCTCGTGGTAGGCCGCGACCAGCTGGTCGAAGGTGACGTTGCGTGCGGCCGGGTCGTTCACGTCCGGCGAAATCGATGCGGTCTTGGGCGTCGGGCCGAGCGCGCCGGCGGCGAAGCGCGGTTTGTCGGCGCTGCTGTACTTGACGCAGGCGGCCTTCGCCAGCCTGGCGGCTTCCACGTTCATCTCGTAGGCGAGATGCGCCATGTGGTAGTCGTCCTGGGCGATCGAGGTGGCGCCAAAGGTGTTGGTCTCGATGATGTCGGCGCCGGCCGCGAGATAGCGCTCGTGTATCTCGCTGATCACTTGCGGACGGGTCAGCGTCAGCAGCTCGTTGTTCCCCTTGACGAACAGCTCGCGCGCGCCCGAGCCTTCCGGCGCGGCGAAGGTGGCGAAACGCTCGCCGCGGTAGTCCTGCTCGTTCAGCTTGTACTGCTGGATGATGGTTCCCATGGCGCCGTCCAGCACCATGATGCGGCGCGACAGGATATCGCGCAGCTGGGCTTCGGTAGGGGACGGGGGGCGCTGGGAGTTCATGGGGAGGACACGTAAAAAGGTGGAAAGAAATTATACGTCATCGGACAAGCCGGCTTGGGGCGGCCCGGATTGTTCAATCGCGGACAGCGTTTGTATCTTCATGTATCTCAGCGGCAAGTTGATACATGAAGATACAAAACCCGCCCCTTGTGTAATTTCTACGATACATACAGCGTCGACAATGATTGCTCACCGCCTACAGTGTTGATGGGTATCAAAGGACAGTCATTTTGGCTATTCGTCTGAAGCCCTGCGCTGGCATTACCCGGCGTCGGAAGAGCCGGGCGTATTCACTGCCACCGAGGAAATTGCAAAATGAACAAAGATTTCGAGAGTAACTGGGAAGCCAACGTGAGCGTGCGCCGCGACCAGGCAACGGCGCCGACCAGCAAGAACGGCAACGCGATCAAGCAGATCGTGACGATCCGCCTGGACGTGGACATGCTGGAGTGGTTCAAGGCGGAGGGTCCGGGCTACCAGACCCGCATCAACCAGGTCCTGCGCGACCACATGGCAGCGCAGCAGCGCGCCTCCCAGGAATCCTGATCAAAAGGGACGGTCCCTTCAGGGATCGTCCCCAGCTTTTTTGGCGGAATCGACCATAACGTGGCCGATTCCGCCAATTACCCGCTCAGCGGCAAGGGAATTGCCCGCGCGCGCTAGCAGTTCAATCGAAGCACAGCCCCTCAAGCGGAAAGCCCTTCAGGAACTCCGCCGCCGCCAGGCGCTTGCCGCCCGGCTTCTGCAATTCGGTCAGGCGCAGCGTTCCGCGCCTGCAAGCGACCACGATGCCATGCTGCGCATCGGCCGCCAGCACCGTTCCCACCAGCGCATCGCTGTCCGCCTCGAGCGCCTGCGCGCCCCAGATTTTCACCGGTACGCCGTTCACCAGCGCATGGGCGCCGGGGAATGGATTGAACGCGCGGATCTTGCGCGCGATCTCGACCGCCGGCAGGTCGAAGTCAAGCTTTGCCTCTTCCTTGCTGATCTTGGCCGCGTAGGTGACGCCTTCCGCCGGCTGCGGCACCGCTTCCAGCGATCCCTCCCCGATACGGCGCAGCGCGGTGACGATCATCTCGCCGCCCAGCGCGGCCAGCTTGTCGTGCAGGCTGCCGGTGGTGTCGTCCGGGGCGATCGGCAGGCGCTCGATCAGCAGCATCGGGCCGGTATCCAGTCCTTCTTCCATTTGCATGATCGTCACGCCGGTGTCGCTGTCGCCCGCTTCGATCGCGCGGTGGATCGGCGCGGCCCCGCGCCAGCGCGGCAGCAGGGAGGCGTGGATATTGATGCAGGGTTTGATGTCGAGCGTGGTGCGCGGCAGGATCAGGCCATACGCCGCTACGACCATGACGTCGTAGTCGGTGGCGCGCAGGCGTTCGTGGGTCTCGAGCGCTTCGACGGCGCGCTGGGTGTCCTTGCTGTCGAGGCGCAGCGACAGCGGCTGCAGCACCTCGATCCCCTGCGACAGGGCATATTGCTTGACGGCGGAGGCCTGCAGTTGCATGCCGCGGCCGGCCGGGCGGTCCGGCTGGGTCAGCACGAGCGGGATCTCGAAACCGGCTTCGACGAGCGCGCGCAGCGCAACAGCGGCAAATTCCGGCGTGCCGGCGAAGATGACTTTCATGTGGTTCCCTGGCCGGTCGACCGGCAGCGACAGCGGTTTAACGGCGGCCGGCAGCGGCGCGCATCTGCGCGTCGCGTTCCATGCCGCGTTCTTCCTTGAGCAGTTTGTTCTTGATGCGGTTGCGCTTGAGCGGGGACAGGTATTCGACAAAGACCTTGCCGTTCAGGTGGTCCATCTCGTGCTGGATGCACACCGCCAGCAGGCCGTCGCAATCGACTTCGAAGAACTGGCCCTTGATATCCTGCGCGCGCACCTTGACGCGGGCAGGGCGCTCGACGCCGTCATAGATGCCGGGCACGGACAGGCAGCCTTCGTCGTAGACCTGCTTTTCGTCGCTGGCCCAGACGATTTCCGGGTTCACGAACACGGTCAGCGCATCGTGGGTTTCGGACACGTCCACCAGCACCACGCGTTCGTGCACGTCCACCTGGGTGGCGGCCAGGCCGACGCCCGGCGCTTCGTACATGGTTTCGGCCATGTCGGCGGCGAGTTGTTCCAGGCGCGCCCCGAACTCGGTGACGGGCTTGGCGACCTTGTGCAGGCGCGGATCGGGGTAGCGGAGGATATTCAGCAGGGCCATAGATTCACTATAAAAGATGCCGTACGTCAACAAAAATGCAACAGTCAGGCAGGGGTGCCGGGAGCGGTTTGTCTTGCTAGTTCAAGGATTTATGTGCAGAATTTGATCCAGTTCGGCAACCTTGCTCTGCAGAATGAACGCTAGCGCGGGGGTCGATTCATGCCGCATCACTCGGACATCTCAATGAAAAATTTTAGCATAGTCACGGCCCGCCTTGCTGGAGCGCTGCTCGTGGCCGGGGCCGCCGCCCTGCCGGCGCAGGCCGCCGACTGCCAGTTCCGCCCCAATGCACCCGACCAGCACGTGGTTGTGCGCGGCGATACCCTGTGGGACATTTCCGGGCGCTTCCTCGAGCATCCCTGGTGCTGGCCCCAGGTGTGGGGCATGAACCGTGACGAGATCCGCAATCCGCACTGGATCTATCCTGGCCAGATCGTATATTTCGACCGCCAGAACCGCCGCCTCTCGCTGACCCGTCCCGGCAGCGGCTCCCCGGGCGTGGGCGGTGTGATCAAGATGTCCCCGCAGCTGCGCACCGAAGGCCTGGGCAAGGACGCGATCCGCTCGATCCCCACCGGCGCCATCGAACCCTTCCTGACCCAGCCGCTGATCGTGGAGGCGGGCGAACTGGCCGGCGCGCCGCGCATCGCCGCCGCCGCCGAGCGCCGCGTGTTCCTCGGCAAGGACGACAAGGTCTACGTGCGCGGCGACATCCAGGACGGCACCTCGTTCCAGGTGTTCCGCCCGGGCTTCGCGATCAAGGACCCGGACACGGACCAGCTGCTGGCCTACGAGGCGCACTACCTTGGCACCGTCAAGCTGGCGCGCAAGGCGACCGCCGATAACGAAGCGCACACCTTCATCGTGGCCAGCTCCAAGCAGGAGATGGGCGTCGGCGACCTGCTGATGCCGGCGCCGCCGACCCCGCTGCAGAACTACGTGCCGCATCCGCCGGAAACGAAGGTCACGGGCCGGATCGCCTCGATCTACAACGGCGTCAGCTACGCCGGCCAGAACCAGGTCGTGACGGTCAATCGCGGTTCTGTTGACGGACTCGATATCGGATCGGTGCTGCAGCTGTACCATCGCGGCAAGACGGTATCGGATCCGACCGGCAAACGCAGCATGCTGGGCATGCGCGCCGAGCAGATCAAGTTGCCCGATGAACAGTACGGTACGCTGTTCATCTTCCGCGTGTTCAAGCATGTCTCGTACGGCTTGGTCATGCAGGTGACGGAACCTGTGGAAGTAGGGGACGTGGCCACATCACCGGAGTAATCCCGCCGTGCAGGACACGGACCCCACCATCCAACCAGAATGCGCCGAACCGGACATCGCATCCTGGCTGCGCCTGGCCCTGACGCCGGGCGTGGGTCCGCGTACCGCGGCCGCGCTGACCGAACGCTTCGGCGCACCCGCTTCCATCTTCAATGCTTCCCATGCCGCGCTGGCCGAACTGGCCGGCGCGCGCATCGCCCGCGCGCTGCTGGCGCCGCTTCCTCCCGTTCTCTCGGCCACCCGCGACGCCGCGCTCGACTGGGCCGGCGCGCCCGGCAACGCCATCCTCACGCCGGGCCACGCCGCCTATCCCTACGCATTGCGCCAGCTGCCCGACCCGCCGGTGGTGCTCTATATAAAAGGGCGCGGCGAACTGCTGGCCGAACCGGACCTGGCGATCGTCGGCAGCCGCAACGGCAGCATCGACGGCGAGCGCAATGCCCGCGCCTTCGCGCGCGCGATCTCCGAATGCGGCATCACGATAGTTTCCGGGCTTGCGCTGGGCATCGACACCGCGGCGCATGAAGGCGCGCTGGCCGGCAGCGGCTCGACGGTGGCCGTGATCGGCACCGGCCCCGATATCGTCTACCCGGCGCGCAACCGCGCGCTGGCCCACCGCATCGCACAGGAAGGCTGCATCCTCAGCGAACATCCGCCTGGCACGCCGGTGCGCGCCGATCACTTCCCGCGCCGCAACCGCATCATCAGCGGCCTGTCGCAGGCGGTGCTGGTGGTTGAGGCAGCCGCGCAGTCGGGCTCCCTGATCACTGCCCACTACGCGGCCGAACAGGGACGCGATGTGTTCGCCATTCCCGGCTCGATCCACGCCGCACTGTCGAAGGGCTGCCATGCGCTGATCAAGCAGGGCGCCAAACTGGTCGAAAGCGCGAACGATATTCTCCTTGAAATGAATCGCAACCCATGTGTACCGAATGCGCCACAGATGTTCGTCCATAGCAATATGCATATGCAGTTGCTGGGTGTGCTAGACGGAGGAATATCGGATCCGTACGCCATCGCAGGGCGCACGGGCTACGCGCCGGAATTCGTGATCACTCAGTTATTGATGCTCGAGCTCGATGGCCACGTGGAACGTTTGCCGGGTAACATGTTTCGCCGGTTGGGCCCTGGCGGCTGACTGTGCGGGGCTTGTACTGCGTCGAGCTTAACTGGTACAGTGGAGCCATGTTCGACATTCTGGTATATCTCTACGAGACCTACTTCCGCCCGGACGCCTGCCCCGAGCCGGCGGCGCTGGCGCGCAAGTTGTCCGCGGTGGGTTTCGAAGACGACGAGATTTCCGAGGCGATCGTCTGGCTCACCGACCTGACCGAAATGGCCGGCGCCGACACCTCCGCCACCGATGTCGCGCTGTCCACCGGCTTCCGTTTCTATGTCCAGCAGGAATACGATGCGCTGGGCGCGGACGCGGTCGGCTTCATCCAGTTCCTGGAAAGTGCCGGTGTGATCAAGGCCGCGCAGCGCGAGATCGTGATCGAGCGTGCGCTGGCGCTGGACGAGTCGCCGGTCGGCTTGTCCAAGCTCAAGATCATCGTGCTGATGCTCCTGTGGAGCCAGGGTCACGAACCGGACGCGTTGATGTTCGACGACCTGTTCGGCTCGGACGACGAGCAGGGCCCGCGCCTGCTGCACTGACCAGTTAAGCTGCCTCAAACACGCCGCCTAATATATATAGGCGGCGTTTTCATTTGGGGAGTGTACTTGCGGTTTTGGACGCAACGCGCTTATCATTGGCCGCTCCTGCCAATCTGTTACTCCTGGAACAACGAGAAATTTATGACCAAAACCCTCATCATTGCCGAGAAGCCGTCTGTGGCGAATGACATCGCCAAGACGCTGGGTGGCTTCACCAAGCACGATGAGTATTTCGAGTCTGACGAATACGTCCTCTCGTCGGCGGTGGGCCACCTGCTGGAAATCGCGGTGCCCGAAGAACATGACGTCAAGCGCGGCAAGTGGACCTTCACCCACCTGCCCATGATCCCGCCGTACTTCGCGCTCAACCCGATCGCCAAGACCGAGGCGCGCCTCAAGGTGCTCAACAAGCTGATCAAGCGCAAGGACGTCACCACCCTGATCAACGCATGCGACGCGGGCCGCGAAGGAGAGCTGATCTTCCGCCTGATCGCCCAGAACGCGAAGGCCAAGCAGCCGGTCAAGCGCCTGTGGCTGCAGTCGATGACGCCGGCCGCGATCCGCGAAGGCTTCCAGCGCCTGCGCAGCGACGAAGAGATGCTGCCGCTGGCCGACGCCGCGCGCTGCCGCTCCGAAGCCGACTGGCTGATCGGCATCAACGGCACCCGCGCCATGACCGCCTTCAACTCGAAGGAGGGCGGCTTCTTCCTGACCACCGTCGGCCGCGTGCAGACCCCGACGCTGTCGATCGTGGTCGAGCGCGAAGAGAAGATCAAGAAGTTCGTCTCGCGCGACTTCTGGGAAGTGCGCGCCGAATTCGTGTGCGCCGCCGGCGTGTACGAAGGCCGCTGGTTCGACGACAAGTTCAAGAAGGACGAGACCGATCCGGAAAAGCGCCCCGAGCGCCTGTGGAGCAAGCTGTCCGCCGACACCATTGCCATGGCCTGCAAGGGCAAGCCGGGCAACGTCACCGAGGAATCCAAGCCGACCACCTCGATGTCGCCGGGCCTGTTCGACCTGACCAGCCTGCAGCGCGAAGCCAACTCGCGCTTCGGCTTCTCGGCCAAGAACACGCTGGGCCTGGCCCAGGCGCTGTACGAAAAGCACAAGGTGCTGACCTATCCGCGTACCGACTCGCGCCACCTGCCGGAAGACTACATCGACACCGTGCGCCAGACGCTCGAGGTCATCAAAGAGAACAACAACTACCTGCAGCACGCCAAGACCATCCTGGACAAGGGCTGGGTCAAGCCGAACAAGCGCATCTTCGACAACGCCAAGATCTCGGACCACTTCGCGATCATCCCGACCGGCATCGCGCCGAAGAACCTGTCCGAGCCGGAGCAGAAGCTGTACGACCTCGTCACGCGCCGCTTCATGGCGGTGTTCTTCCCGCCTGCGGAATTCCAGGTCACCACGCGCTACACCGAAGTCTCGGGCCACCAGTTCAAGACCGAAGGCAAGGTCATGACCAACCCGGGCTGGCTGGCCGTGTACGGCAAGGACGTGCTGGGCACCGACGACAAGGAATCGGGCAACCTGGTCCCGGTCGCGAAAGGCGAGAAGGTCCTGACCGACAAGGTCAGCGCCAACGGCCTGGTCACCAAGCCGCCCGCGCGCTATACGGAAGCGACGCTGCTGTCCGCGATGGAAGGCGCCGGCAAGCTGGTGGAAGACGACGAGCTGCGCGACGCCATGGCCGGCAAGGGCCTCGGCACGCCGGCCACGCGCGCGGCCATCATCGAAGGCCTGCTGGGCGAGAAGTACCTGATCCGGGAAGGCCGCGAACTGATGCCGACCGCGAAAGCGTTCCAGCTCATGACGCTGCTGCGCGGCCTCGGCGTGACCGAACTGACCGCCCCGGAACTGACCGGCGAATGGGAATACAAGCTGTCGCAAATGGAGAAGGGCAAGATCTCGCGGGAGGAATTCATGCGCGAGATCCAGCAGATGACCCAGATCATCGTCAAGCGCGCCAAGGAATACAACAACGACACCATCCCGGGCGACTACACGACGCTCAAGACCCCGTGCCCGAACTGCGGCGGCGTGGTCAAGGAAAACTACCGCCGCTTCGCCTGCACCAAGTGCGAATTCTCGATGACCAAGATCCCTGGCGGGCGCCAGTTCGAGATCGAGGAAGTCGAAGAGCTGCTGGCCAAGCGCACCATCGGCCCGCTGCAGGGCTTCCGTTCCAAGATGGGGCGTCCGTTCGCCGCGATCCTGCGCATCGTGCGTGACGAGGACATCAACAACCACAAGCTCGAATTCGACTTCGGCCAGAACGACGAGGAAGGCGAGGGCGGCGAAGGCGTCGACTTCACCGGCCAGACCCCGCTCGGCCCGTGCCCGAAGTGCAATGGCGGCGTGTACGAGATGGGCCTGGCCTACGTGTGCGAGCACAGCGTCGCCAAGCCGAAGACCTGCGACTTCCGCAGCGGCCGCATCATCCTGCAGCAGGAGATCCTGCCGGAGCAGATGGCCAAGCTGCTGGGCGAAGGGGCGAAAACCGACCTGCTGCCGGGCTTCGTGTCGCAGCGCACGCGCCGCCCGTTCAAGGCTTACCTGGTACGCGGCAAGGACGGCAAGGTCAGCTTCGAATTCGAAGCGCGCAAGGAAAAGCCGGCCGCCAAGGGCAAGGCTGCGGCAGCAAAGCCTGCCGCCGAGGATGGCGAGGCGGCAGCGGCTCCGGTGGCGAAAAAAGCCGCCGCCAAAAAACCGGCCGCCAAGAAGGCTGCAGCCAAGAAGCCCGCCGCCAAAAAGCCCGCCGCCAAGTAATAAAAGGAAGGGGACTGTCCCGCGAGGGACCGTCCCCTGATCTTTGCACAGCCCCCGGTTTCGCTTCCGGATCCCGCCCGCTAACAATCCTGGAACCGTCCCCTGACGGGGACAGTCCCTGCAACGCTAGCGCACCTCGACGTCGGTCATGTTGTCCGACGGCTTGCGGTCGATCAGCTTGTTGTCCGGATCGATCCCCGCGCGTACCGGCAGGCGGTCCACCACCATGGTCACCGTAACGTCGCCACCGGTCACCACGCGGCGCTCGCGCACCAGCGGCACGCCATCCTGGCCATCCACGCCGAATTCGATGTAGTCCTTGAGCGGCGCTTCCGTCTCGCGTCCCAGTTCATCCGCGCGCATCTTGCCCGCGTCCGCCTTGAGCGTGACTTCGTACTTGCCGTTCTCGAGCTTCACCGCGCTCGCCGTTACCGCACGGTTCTCGTACAGCACGATGCTCTCGAACAGGTCGTCGATCAGGTAGGCCATGTCCGGCGGGGTCGCGCGGCGCAGCGCAGCGACCAGCACGTTCACGCTCGGATACGGCGACGACTTGTAGCCGTGCTCCTGCAGCACTTCGCGCAGCACCCCGTTCACCGTGTCTTCGCCCAGCAGGTCCGCCAGCAGGTACATGGCCAGGCTGCCCTTGGCGTAATGGATGTAGCCCTGGTTTTCGTTGTCCGCCAGCGGCAGTTCCTTCTTGTTCTCCACCGCGCGGCCATGCAGGTAGCGGTCGAGGTCATAGCGCAGGAAGCGGCGCATCTTGTCCGGGCCGTGGCGCTTCTTCATCAGCATCAGCGCCGAGTATTCGGACAGGGTCTCGGTCAGCACCGTGCTGCCGCGCGTATTCCCGCCGATCAGCTGGTGCGCCCACCACTGGTGCGCCACTTCGTGCGCGGTGACGAAGTAGGGGTAGTCCACGTCCTTCGGATCCTCTTCGTCCACCCGGGCGATGAAGCCGATCGACTCCGAATACGGGATCGTGTTCGGGAACGACTGCGCAAACTGCGCGTAGCGGGGGAATTCGACGATGCGAAGCACTTTGTGCGGATAAGGCCCGAAGTTCGTGCTGTAGTACTCGAGCGAGTCCTTCACGCCCCTGGCCATGCGGTCCAGGTTGAACTCGTGTCCCGGATGGTAGTAGATGTCGATCGCGACATCGCGCCAGCGGTCGTGCCGCACCTCGTAGCGCGCCGACTGGAACGCGTAGAAGTTCAGGATCGGCTGGGCGGTCTTGTAGTGGTAGTAGCGGCGTCCCTTGCTGGTCCACTCCTGCACCAGGTTGCCCGGCGCGATCGCGGTCTGGTCCGAGCTGGTGCCGATCACCGCATCGAACGTCACCCAGTCCGCGTCGTTGCTGATGTAGTTGTTCGCCAGTCCCTTCGGGTCGTCGCGCGGCAGGGAGCGTTCCTTCGGATCGAGGCCATGGCGCTTGCGGTCGCGGTCGTCCGACAGCTCGTAGGTGGGCTGGTAGCCGATGTGCGGCAGGTAGCCGCTGCTGAAGAAGGTGCCGTTGTAGATCACCGGCGTATCGAGCGCGCCGCCCATCAGGCCTTTGGGCCGGTAGGCGATCTCGAACTCGATGACCATGCGCTCGCCCGGCTGCATCGGCCGCGCCAGCGTGTAGCCGTAGAAGCCGACATCCGGGTCGTCGGTGGAGCGGGTCACTTTCTGGCCGAAGCGCAGCGAGCGGATGTCGCTGTCGCGGTGCTGCGCGATGTAGATGGTGCCGATCGGGCTGGCGGTCTTGTTCTCGATCTCGTAGCGGCCGGTCATCGCCAGCGCGCGCTCGTGCGGGTACATGTCCACCTGCATGCGCACGCCAGTGATGCGTGGCTGCGGCAGGTTCTCGAGCTTCTTGTACTGCCGCTCATAGCGCGCCTGCAGCTCTTCGCGGCCGAAGCTGGTCTTGAAGTCGTTCGCCACGTGCAGGTTGTAGAACAGCACGGCGCCCGCGGCCACGAACAGCGAGAAGCCGGAGGCGAAGGAGACCAGTACAGGCAGCGTGAGGTTGCGCCGCGCCAGTTGCAGGCGGCTGCGCAATTCGTTGTTCACGCCGCGCGGCCACAGCACCAGCGCCGTCACCATCAGCATCGCGGCGGCGCCGCCCCAGTACACGAGGTACAGGCGGTCGCGGTCCAGGAAGTGGCCGTAGCCATTCATTGCGGAGTACACGAAGTCCGGCGTGTTGCCGTAGATGAGCATCGGATGGTCGAAGCCGAAGCCGCTGGCGGTGATCGACACCACGTAGTACAGGATCATCGCGAAGTAGGCGAGGAACTTGTGGTTGATCAGGACCTGCAGCACGATCGCCAGCACCGCGATCAGCGCGTAGTGCGGCCACTGCACCAGGAACAGCGACTGGAAATACAGGCCCGGCTCGAAATGGTAGTAGCCGTTGAAGGCCTGGATCACAATCCCGCACACCATCAGGATCGCCAGCATCACGCCTTGCAGCGCGATCAGGCCGAGGGTCTTGCCGAGCAGCGGCAGCCAGCTCGGGGTCGGCGCGGCGTCGAGGATCTGGGCCAGGCGCGCCTCGCGCTCACGCCAGATCAGTTCACCGGCATAGAAGGTCGTCACGACCAGCATGAACAAGGAGAACGTGCCGCCGATCGCCTCCAGTACCAGGTAGGTCACCGGGTAGGTGCTGGTGCCGTACAGGGAGTCCAGGTTGACCGACATCGCGAACACGGTCAGCACGCCGGCCAGCGCGATCACGATGAAGTACACGTTCTTGACCGACTCGCGCAGGTTGAACCACACGGATTTCAACAGCAGCAGGCCAAGGCTGCGGCCGGCGAAGTCGGGCTTTTCATGGATGTTGACGGCCGAGCGCGTGAGCGGCGCCGGCAGGTCGGCATCGACGTTGCGGCGTGCGGCGCGGCTGTCCACGTTGCTGACGAAATGGAAGCGCCAGAAGCCGAGCAGCAGCACGACCAGCGCGAAGCCCGTCCAGATCGCGCGGTTCAGCAGGAACACGCCTTCGAACGGCACCAGCTCGGTGTTCTTCTCGGCGATGGTCCAGTACTCCGTCAGGCGGATCAGGGCGGTGGTGCCGAACGGATCGATCAGCGCAGCCAGGGTCTTGTAGTCGAGGTCGCGCGCCAGCGAAGGGGCGACGAGGTACCCGACCAGCATGACCACGCTGGCCACGTACACCGGCAGCATGCGGCGCGTGAGCGCGGCCAGCACGAAGAAGATCGAACCGAAGATGAACAGGTTGGGCAGCAGCGTGCGCAGGTAGGGCAGCAGGTACATCTGCAGCGACATCGGCCCGATCTTTTCGGGGTCGATCCCCGGCAGCATCGCGCCCAGCCAGGCGCCCAGCACGATGCTCGAGAAGATCAGCGCCAGCACCGCCAGCGCGCCGAAGAAGCGGCCGAACACGTAGTCGCTCTTGCGGATCGGCGCCGAAAAGAAGAAGTGGTGCATGTCGTACTCGAAGTCCTGCTGCACCGAGCGGCCCATCATGGCCGCGATCACGACCACGCCGATGGAGCCGAGCAGGGCGCAGGTCAGCTCGATCGAGCGCGGCCCGTTGATCAGGACCTTTCCGCCAAAGCTGACTACCGCTTCCTTGAATACGCCGCCCGCCGCCGCCATCCACAGCATGGACAGGGCCAGGAACATCGTGAAGTACACCCAGGTCGACAGCAGCTTGAGCCGCTGGCGCGCTTCGAAGCGTGCGATCTCGAACATTACAGGTTCCTGTCGGACGGCAGGTAGCGGCCGGTGATGGTGGCGAAGTACACGTCCTCGAGGTCGCCCGCGATGTCCTCGAAGCCGTCGCCCGGATCGCGCTCGGCGTACACGTGGATCAGGGTCCGGCCGGCCAGCAGGCGGGTCGAGATGACGGCATGGTGCTTCTGGAAGATCGGCAGCTCCTGCTTGGACACGAAGCGCGCCCAGATGCGCCCGTCGATGTCGTCGACCAGCTTTTGCGGCTCGCCGCACAGCAGCACCTGGCCCTTGTTGATGATGGCCATGTTCGAGCACAGGTCGGCCACGTCGCTCACGATGTGGGTCGACAGCAGCACGGTCTTGTCCTGGGAAATGTCGGACAGCAGGTTATGGAAGCGCACCCGCTCCATCGGATCCAGGCCCGCGGTGGGCTCGTCCACGATGATCAGCTGCGGATCGCCCAGCAGCGCCTGCGCGATGCCCAGGCGCTGCTTCATGCCGCCGGAGAACCCGCCCAGGCGCTGGTGGCGCACTTCGAACAGGTTGGTTTGCTGGAGCAGGCCGTCTACCACCTCGCGCCGGCGCGCGCGGTTCGACAGGCCCTTGAGCACGGCGAAATGGTCGAGCAGTTCGTAAGCGGTCACTTTCGGGTAAACGCCGAAGTCCTGCGGCAGGTAGCCGAGCAGGCGGCGCACTTCGTCCTTTTCGTCCAGGACGTCGATGTCGCCCAGGAACACCGAACCGGAATCGCACTCCTGCAGCGTGGCCAGCGTGCGCATCAGCGTCGATTTGCCGGCGCCGTTCGGGCCCAGCAGGCCGAACATCCCGGTCGGAATCGTCAGCGTGACCTTGTCCAGCGCGACGACCCCGTTCGCGTAAGTCTTCGACAGGTTGCGGATGCGTAATTCCATTCTTGCTCCAGTGTTAGCTCAAATTTCCTGCACAGCGATCGGAACTATCCGACGATTGCATTGTATTGAAGCAGGACTACAGGGAATGCCCCTATGCGATGCACGGCAAGATAGCCATGCCAGAATGCAGAATGTGGCGGTTGGAAAGCACGCCAGCGTCAATACATACGAGCGCCAATGTTCCGCAATTACAAAACATGCAAGCGTAGCAGCGCACTGTTGCTGACGCAAGGCAACAGCCATGACCCATGGGGCTTTATTTGAGTGATAATGCTTGTATGGAAACCCACATCAAGGAAAACGTGCTTGCGGTGACCCGCCTGGGGCGCACGGTGGAGGAGGCGACCGGCTTCTTCCGCGTCGCGCTGGGGCTGTATTACCTGGCCGGCCTGATGACCGAAGCCACCCTCGATTTCAAGAAAATCGACCGCGACTTCAACCGCTTCATCTACCACTCGATCGGCAAGGGCCACAGCATCACCAGCGTGCTGCAGTTCATGAGCGGGGAGAAGGTGCTGCCGGTGCTCGATTCGGCCCGGTTCATCGCCGCATTCCGCGAGCATTGCAAGGACATCCCGTACGAAAGCATCCCGTTCCTGCTGGGGCTGAACCTGGGCGTGGCAAAGAATTTGTCCGGCCTGCCGACCGAAGGGCCGGTGCACGACTGGATCGAACAGCGGAAGGCGGGCGCGCTGCCGGCCTCCGACTCGTTATAATTCGACCATGAACCGCAATTTCAATCCCCTCGACCACCTGGTCATCGGCCTGGACAAGGCAGTCCGCGTGATCGCCGGCGTCGCGACCGCATCGCGCCCGAACCCCGCCGCGCATGCGGCCGATGCCAACATGACCGACCAGGAAAAGCGCCACGCCGCCGGCCTGATGCGCGTCAACCACGTCGGTGAGGTCTGCGCGCAGGCGCTGTACGACTCGCAGGGCCGCTTTGCCAAGTCCCCCGAGGTGCGCCGCAAGCTCGAGCAGGCAAGCCGCGAGGAAGAAGACCACCTGGCCTGGACCGCGCAGCGGCTGGCCGAACTGGGCTCCTCGCCCAGCATCCTGAACCCCCTGTGGTACGCCGGCTCGTATGCGATCGGATCGGTGGCTGCCATCCTGGGCGACAAGCGCAGCCTCGGCTTTGTGTCCGAGACCGAGCGCCAGGTCGAAGCGCACCTGACCAGCCACCTGGACCGCCTGCCGCCGCAGGACGAAAAATCGCGCGCCATCGTGCGCCAGATGCGCGACGACGAAATCATCCACGGCCAGGCCGCGCGCGACCTGGGCGGCGCCGAAGCCCCGCTGCCGGTGCGCTTCGCCATGACCGCGATGTCGCGGGTCATGACCACCACCGCCTATTACATCTGAGAACGGGGACTGTCCCCGCAGGGGACCGTCCCCAAAGCCAACCGCTTACACCTCGACGATCTCGAACGACGACGTAATCGTCGCCGTCTTGCCGATCATGATCGACGCCGAGCAGTACTTCTCGTGCGACAGCGCAATCGCGCGCTCCACCGCGGCATGGCGCAGGTTCCGTCCCGTCACCACGAAATGGAAATTCACCCGGGTGAACACCTTCGGATCGGTTTCCGCGCGGTCCGCCTGCAGCGTCACGTCGCAGCCGCGGATGTCTTCGCGCCCGCGCTTGAGGATCAGCACCACGTCGACCGCCGTGCAGCCGCCCGTCCCGGCCAGCACCAGCTCCATCGGCCGCGCGGCGAGGTTCTCGCCGCCGATCTCCGGCGCCACGTCCATGTTGACCATATGTCCCGAGCCCGTCTGCGCCCGGAAGCCCATGCCCGAGGGGCCGTTCCAGCTTACCTTGACTTCCATATTCTGCCTTCGAGTTAGCGATCCGTCATTGTACGCCCGGCGTGCAGGCGGCGCTCAGACCGCCAGCACGTACTTCTCGCTGCGCATGCGCCAGGACGAGAAGGCGTAGAAGGCCGCCGCGCCAACCAGCGAGCTGCCCGCCGTCAGCAGATAGTGGATCGCGCCGATATCCTGGCCCTTGGACAGCTCGCGCAGCAGCGTAATGTTGGACAGCACCGGCACCGCGTACATCCACAGCTCGGTGGTCAGGTCCAGCATCGGGATCAGGATGGTCGGCAGCATCGGCACGATCATCGCGATGCTGAGCGTGCTTTGCGCCTCCTTGAACGACTTGGCGTTCATCGCCAGCGCGATCTCGAAGGCCGCCGCGAACAGGCACAGCGGGATCGTCGACAGGATCACCAGCGTCAGGTCCAGGTTGCTGAGGCGCCAGGACAGTCCCAGTTCCTCCAGCGGTATCCACTTGAGGATCGCGTGCGCGAAAATCAGTTCGAGCGTGACGCCAATGACGGCCAGCGCGCCGGCCGCCAGCATCTTGCCCGCCACCAGTTCGGACGCCTTGATCGGCTGCGCCATCAGCACTTCCAGCGAGCGCCGCTCGCGCTCGCCCGCCGTGCTGTCCACCGCGGTGCTCAGGCAGAAGATGAAGACGGGGATGAAGAAGGTGCCCAGCATCGCCCCGATCAGCTTGCCCGAACGCGATGCGCTGGTGCCGGTGTCGTAGCGCTGCACCTTGACCGGCGCCAGCGTCACCGGCGAGACGCCGTGCGCGAGCAGGCGCGCGCGCGCGATATTGCTGCTGTATTCGTTCAGCACCGACTCGATGTCCTTCAGCTTGCGCCCGGTGTCGGCGCCGGAGTCGAACCACAGCTCCAGGCGCGCCGGACGCATCGCCTCGTAGTCCTCGACGAACTGCTCGTCGATCTTGAGCAGCGCAACGGACTTGCCGCCCTTGAGCAGTTCGGTCACGCCCTCCTCGTCGAGCGGGGCGTGCTCGGTGGCGGAGATGTTCTCCTGCTTGAGCATGGTCATGAGCGTCGGCGCCTTTGCGCCTCCCACCACGATCAGTTCGATGCCCTCGCGTTCCGGCTCGTTGGTGCGCTTGATCAGGTCATTCAGGATGAAGCCAACGAAGGCCGGGTACATCAATACAAACAGGGCCAGCATGGCCAGTGCGCGCTTGTCGCGCAGCGATTCCTTCAGTTCCTTCAAAAATACGACAAACGTCCTGGACTTCATACAATCCCTTCTTCGCCGACGAGGCTCACGAATGCATCTTCGAGGTTGGCAATGCCGGTGCGCTCGCACAGCTGCTGCGGCGCGCCCTGTGCCACCGTGTGGCCTTTAGCGATCACGATCACGTCATCGCACAGGTGCGTCACTTCCTGCATTACGTGGGTCGCCATGATCACGCAGCATCCTTCCTCGCGCAGCAGCACCAGCGCGCGGCGCAGGGCGCGCGTGCTCATCACGTCCAGGCCCCGGCTCGGCTCGTCGAGCAGCAGGTGGCGCGGACGGTGCAGCAGCGTGCGCGCCAGCGCCACCTTGATGCGCTGGCCCTGCGAGAAGCCTTTGGAGCGGCGGTCCAGGATGTCCTCCATCGCGAGCAGCTCGGTCACTTCGTCGATGCGGCGCGCGATCGACGGCTTGTCCATGCCATTCAGCTGGCCGAAGTAGGTCAGGTATTCGCGCGTGGACAGGCGCTCGTACAGCCCGAACTGGTCGGTCAGGAAGCCGATGTTGTTGCGCACCTTGAGCGGATCGGCTGCCGGGTCGGTGCCGTCGATCGAGATGCTGCCGTGGTCGCGGTGCAGCAGGCCGACCAGGGTGCGCAGCAGCGTGGTCTTGCCGGCGCCATTCGGGCCGAGCAGGGCAGTGATCTCACCGTCACGCGCGGTGAAGCTCACACCGCCCAGCGCCTGCACCTCGCCGAAACTCTTACGTACGTCTTTTACTTCAATCATGATGGGGTCGCGGTATCAAGGATGCGGGCCGGCGCTGCCGACCTGGAAGCTGGCCGAAGGAATCTCCTTCAGGCAGGCGGCGTCGAGTTTTTTCGTGGGCTGGTCGAGGAACTCGCGCAGCAGGCGCGGAGCGCAGCCGAGCGTGGTGATGCCGTGGCCGGCGTTCTCCACCACGAAGTGCTGCGCGTTCGCCATGTGCCGGGCGGCCGACTGCGCGCGGCGCGGGGGCGTCACCGGGTCGAGCGCGCCCGACAGCATCAGCACCGGGGCCTCGATGCGGGTAGGCTGCGCCAGCGGCGCCGCGGGCACGTTCAGCGCGGGGCATGCCTTGATCATGGTGTCCGTGACGGTCGCTTTCATGAACGATGCGCCGGTGTCGGCGGTCAGCGCGCCCGCGTCCAGGCGCGGCACGTCCTCGGCGCATACCACGGCCAGGTACAGCATGTTGGACAGGTCTTCTTCCGAGGAGAAGTCGCTCATCACATTGCTTCGGGCGATGAAGGGCTCCCAGCGGCCCTCGTAGGCGCTGTGGATCAGGTAGGGCAGGCTGCGGCTGTCGACCGGCGAATACAGGATCGAATGCACGGTACGCACGAAGCGGGCGTTGCTCAGTTGCTGGCGTAGCGGCTTGGCCGTGCGCGGATCGGCCAGGTCCAGCATCACGCTGCCGGTAGCGGCGCGGCGCGATAGCTCCGCGAACTCCTCGCGCAGGCGCGGGAAGGCGGCGGCGCAGGGCTTGTTCTCGGCGCACTGGCGGAACAGCGCGTCCAGCGCCGCCTGCGCATCCTGGCCACCGGCCGGGATCACCATCTCGGGCGGCGCTACGCCGTCGAGCACGAGCGAGCGCACCGCTTTCGGATAGGCGCGCGCGTAGGCCTGGGCCAGGCGGGTGCCGTAGGAGGCGCCCCATACATTGATCTTGTCGTAGCCGAGCGCCAGGCGCACGCGCTCGATGTCGTGGGCGGCGTTGGCCGTTGTGTAGTCGGCGAAGCGCACTTTGCTGTTGCGCACGCAGGCGGTCAGTTCGGCCAGCGCGCGTTCCTCGGTCATTGTTTCCTCGCTGCTGCCGGACTCGCAATCGAGCTTGCCGGAGCGGCCGGTGCCGCGCTGGTCGATCAGCACGATGTCGCGCGTTGCGCGGGCGCGCTGGAATGCGGCGTTAAGGAAGGGCAGGACGTCCGAGCCGGCCTGGCCGGGGCCGCCGGCCAGCACGAACAGGGGATCCTGGCGCGCGTTCTCGCGGAACGACGGCGCCACCGTGACATGCAATGCGATGGCCCGGCCGTCCTTGGCGCCGTAGTTCGAGGGAACATTCACGGTCACGCAGCGCAGGGCCTCTTCGGCGCCGGGAAGGTGGCAGCTACGCCCCGGGTTGGGTTTTGGTGCAGCGTGCGCCATCGGCGCGGCCAAAAGGACTGCTAAGAACCAGAAGCGAAATTTCACGTATTCCCCCGCAAAGATGTCGAGGAATAGTACGGTGCAGCTTGTCGCCCGGTCAACAAGAAAAGCGGCGGCGCCGGCGCCGTCCCGCTGCAGGCCTGCACCCGGGCTGACATCCAGCATTCCCGGCTTAGTCGTCCACCGCGAATGTCACGCTCACCTTGCCTTCCACCGCATGCTTACTGAGGCGCACCTCAGCGACGTTCTCCAGCGCCCCGGTCATGGAGAACCCCACCTCGAGCCAGTCTTTCGAGATCCACCGGAGTGCGGGCCCGTTGGTGTGGCAGCTGCCGGTGTAGACGCGCGAACTCTCGTCGCCGCCATCCACGCGATCAGTCGCGCGGTACACCGACACGACATCGATGCAATGCGACGCTATTGCGCCACCCAGGTACACCGAGTGCACCGCTTTATAGGCGCCGTCCGGCGAGGCGACCTCGGTGAGGACCTCCGGGGCGGTACTTGTACGCAGCAGGTATGCGAAGGCATGGCCCGCCAGCGCGACGGCACCGCTAATGGCGAGCGCCGTCGCTATTCCTGTTTTGAATCGTGCGGCGGTTGTTGTCATGGAGCCGGGCGCTAGTAAGGAAAGCCCTATCTTCCATGTCGAATGTGAAGCGCTGATGCGCTGGAGGTGAATCCAGTTGATCCTGTCATCCCGGCCTGCGCCGGGATGACGGTGGTTACGGCCGCGTTAGCGAACGACCCACACCATGGCGGCGCCGCCGACCGTGGTGCCCTGCGCATTCTGCTGCGAGACCTGCACCATCAGCTGCTCGCCGCTGCCCAGGCCTGCCGGGATCGTGGTGTACAGCGACATCGGATACATCGCGCCCGGATCTTTTTCAAACTGGACCCGCACCACCGAGTTGCGCACCTCGACGAAGCGCCGGCCGTCGCGCAGCACCACATCGCCGCCAATGACGGTGACGTTGCCCAGCTTGCGCTTGGGAGGGCAGTCGAAACGCGAGCCCTTTTCGATGGTGAGCACGCCCATGCAGCAGCCCAGGCGGGTCTTCACGCGCGTGCGCTCGAGGAAGACCAGCGAGTTGTCGCAGCGCTCGTCGTCCTGTTCGCCGTGCCCGTGCCCATGGTGGTGCGGGTGGTGGTGGTGCTGTGGATTGCGGCCGTGCTGGTGCTCATGATGGTGGTGCCCGTCCATGTTGTGGTGCTGGCCCATGCCATGCCCATGGTCGTCGGATGGATCGCGGGTGCCGACATCGTCGAAATCGACCAGCGGGAACTCGCTGCCGTCATCGTCGATGGACAGCAGCAGCGGCATCCCTGCCGGCAGGCGGCTGCGGTCGACGGTCAGCTCCATCGCGCGTTCGAAGTTGAAGCGGTTTCCGGCCACGAAGGGGAACACGGCCGGCGCATTGCCCAGCACGTCGATCACCGACAGGTTACGCTGCGCCAGGTTGTTGCGCCGTGCGCTGATCGGATCGCCCGTCAGCACGGCGGTGGTGAACGCGTAGTCGTTGTCGGCGGTGACGTTGGCCAGCAGGCAGGGGTGCCAGCCGTGCCCCGCGACCCAGCCATACAGCGACTCCACCTGCGCCGCCTCGATGCGGAACTTGGCGATCACCGAGGCGCCCGGCGCCACCGTGCCGAAGTTGGTGGCGATGCCGGTCGGGTTGACGTGGTTGGCGTCGGTCAGGGTCCAGTCCTGCGGGTACACGAACTGCAGGCCGACGAACGGCGTGATGCGGGTCGAGACGTTCACGTTGCGCGCCGGGCGCGGGCCATTGTTGGTGACCCGCACGTAGATATAGTTGGCCTGCCCGCGCTCCACGTTCTTCGAGCGCAGCGGGTCGCCCGGCACGAATACGTTGTCGTCGGTGATGCGCACCACGATGTCCGAGAAGTCCCAGAAATTCCCGCCCGTGAACGGCTCGGTGCCGTTGTCGGAAGGCGCATCGCGGATGATCACGTCGGCGGCGTCGAGCGCGCGCAGCACGTTGATGCGGCCGTAGCCCATCTCCTGGTTCCAGCTGCCGCTCGGGTAGCCCGCCGTCTCCGCATACGGCACCGTGCCGACCTTCTGCGCGGTGCGCTCGATCAGCGCGCGCACCTGCACGTTCGACAGGGTCGGGTAGAAGCTGCGGATCAGCGCCGCCTGGCCCGCCACGTGCGGCGTGGCGGACGAGGTGCCGTTAAAGGTCAGCATGAAGTCGCCCGCCGTGCCGGGCGTGGTGTTGTAGCCGGCCGCACCGCGCCGGTCCGTGGTCGGGATGTGCACGCCCGGCGCCACGACCGAGATCGCCGGGCCGAAGTTCGATCCCCAGCCTTCGCCGTCCGGGCTGGCCGGGCTCTTGCGGTTGTCGATTTCGTCGGAGGCGCCGACCGCCATCACCAGCGGATTGGTGGCGGGGTAGGTGATGGCGCCATTGTGGTTGTGGGTCGCCACGCACTGCACCACGTTGGCGGCATGCGCGGCGGCGATCGCCGGGTCGATGATGGCGTGGCTCCACGCATTCCAGCCGAAGCTCATGCTGATCACCTGCGCACCGTTGGCGGTGGCCCAGTTGATGCCGGCCGCGACCTCGACGTCGGTCCAGTTCTGGAAAGCGACCGGCTGGATCAGCGCATTGCCGGCCACGCCCGCAATGCCCAGCGCGTTGTTGAAGCTGGCCGCGACGATGCCGGCGCAGGCGGTGCCGTGGTTGCCGGTCGGGGAGCCGTCGCCCGACATGCTGCCCAGGTTGATGCCGGTCCCGGAAAACTGCAGGTCCGGGTGGCCCAGGTCCACGCCTTCGTCCAGCACGCACACCACCACAGAGGCGCCGGTGGACAGGTCCCAGGCGGTGGTGCCGGCGCCGCCGGCCTCGATCCGCACCATGTCCCACTGCTGCGCGAACAGGGTGTCGGAAGGCGCGATGCAGGTCGGCTTCACCATCGGCATGCTCTCGAACTGCACGTCCTGGACCAGCGGCATCGATTCGAGCAGGCGCTTGACCATGTAGGCGTTGACTTCGCGCGCATTGGCGATGGTGAAGTAGCGCAGGCCGTTCAGGAAGCGCGACTTCTCGGCGACCTCCTGCAGCTGCGGCTGGGGATCGCCGTTGGCCGCGGCGGCGACCAGCGCCGCCGGCACGTCGGCCGCGCCTTCGCCGCGCTGGCGCAGCCGTACCACCACGGTGGACGGCAGCGGCGACAGCAGCGAGCGGCGGCCGCGCTCGCCCGCCAGGCTGTACACCGGGCCGGCGAAGTCCAGGCCGAGCGGCAGCAGGGAGGCCTCGATCTTGACGAAGTGGTCGTCCGTGATCGCGCGCCGGGCCTGGACCCAGAAGCGGGTCGGGGTGTTGTTGATTTCCTCGCCGGGCACGGGGCGTTCGATCGTCGTTTCGAGCATGAGGTCGAGCGACGCCAGCAGCGGATCGAGCGCGGCCCGGTCGGGCGCGCTGGTAAACGCCAGCAGCAGCCGGGTGGGGTCCAGCGTCATCGGTACGCCGTTGCCGTTAATCAACTCTCGTGGAAAGTTTTTCATGGTCTCGATTCCTCATGTGGTGGGCTAAGGAACACGAGTCTAGGACGGCGAATTTGCAAGGACTTGCGCTAGCGCAGCAAGCTGGACAGGCGAGGCCAGCGGTTTGCGCGCAACGGAAGGCCACGCCAAGGTTGACTGGAAGTGGCGTTTCGGAGTATGCTTGTCGGCTTTCCGTTCGCTCAGGGAAAGACAATAAGGAAGCGTCCGCAGCACTGTATTGCGGAACCACCAATTTGAGCGTTTAACTATTAGGAAGTCATCATGAAAACTTTTTCCGCTAAAGGACATGAAGTCCAGCGCGAATGGTATGTGATTGACGCGACGGACAAAGTCCTCGGACGTGTTGCCAGCGAAGTGGCACTCCGACTGCGCGGCAAGCACAAGCCAGAATTTACTCCTCACGTCGACACCGGCGATTTCATCGTCGTGATCAACGCAGGCAAACTGCGCGTGACCGGCACCAAGGCCACCAACAAGACCTACTACCGTCACTCGGGCTACCCGGGCGGTATCTACGAAACCAGCTTCCTGAAAATGCAACAGCGTTTCCCAGGCCGTGCGCTGGAAAAAGCGGTCAAGGGCATGCTGCCAAAGGGCCCGCTGGGCTACGCCATGATCAAGAAGCTCAAAGTGTACGCGGAAGGTTCCCATCCGCACGCTGCGCAGCAACCTAAAGCACTCGTTCTCTAAGGAGCTGACATGATCGGTAACTACAACTACGGCACCGGCCGTCGCAAGAGTGCAGTTGCTCGCGTGTTCATCAAAGCTGGCACCGGCCAGATCATCGTGAACGGCAAGCCAGCATCGGAATACTTCTCCCGTGAAACCGGCCTGATGGTGATCCGTCAGCCGCTGGAACTCACCGGCAACGTCGAGCGCTTCGACATCAAGGTCAACGTGCATGGCGGCGGCGAGTCCGGCCAGGCAGGTGCAGTGCGCCACGGCATCACCCGTGCACTGATCGACTACGATGCGGGCCTCAAGGGCGACCTGGCACGCGCCGGTTTCGTCACCCGTGACGCACGTGAAGTCGAGCGTAAGAAAGTCGGCCTGCGTAAAGCACGCCGCGCAAAGCAGTTCTCGAAGCGTTAATCGTTTCTGGTCTTGCGAAGAAGCCGCCTCCGGGCGGCTTTTTTTTCGCCTCGACCATGGCGACCCTCGCCGCGGCGTGGCGGAATCGGCCCATTTATGGCCGATTCCGCCAACTGCGGCCGAAAAAAAAGGACCCGCAGGTCCTTTTTTTCAGCCGGGGTGGCTCAGAAGCCGAACTTCATCCCGACCGACCAGGCGTCGTTCGGATCGTTGAACGCTTCGCGCTTGCCGGAGCGTTCATATTCGGCCGTCACGGCAACCTTGTCGTTGATGTTGTACTGGACGCCCAGGCCCGCGTACAGGCCGGTATCGTCGTCCTTGTGGCGCAGGCCGCGGCTGTCGCTGTGCCGCACCACGTGGTACGACATGCCCAGCTTGCCGTACGCGGAGACCCGTTCGCTGACCGGGATGGTGTACTTGCCGGCCACATAGCTGTTGTAGCCCTTGGTGCTGAAGTCGACCCACTGCCCGTTGGACTGGGCGCTCACCGTCTCGCTGGAGCGGTTGGTAATGCCCGCTTCGATGCCGAAGTTCTGGTCGAAATCGTAGCCGCCGAACACCTTGGCCTGGGCCTTGCGGCCGTCGCGCATCATCTTGCCCACGCTCGACACGGCGACGCCGGCATACGCGCCCGGCGCCTGGGTGGCAGTCTGCGCGTGCGCCGCGCCGGTGGCGAGGAGGGTGGCTCCGAGTGCCAGGATCAGTTTTTTCATCGTTCTTCCTTTGATCGTCGTTGGTTCGCCATTCGTCTTGAATCGCGATGTCACAACGATAAGGGCGAGGTAATTCTTGCACTAGTGCAAAAGTCGTAAGATTTGTAACCGAATGCAAAGTTTCTGACCGTTAAGTTAGATATAAGCAAAGTGTGGGGCGAATTTGACTTAGAGCAAAGATTTTGTTGCGGCGCATCAATAGACTCATCCATGCAATTTGATAAACGATGAGGAAACATCATGAAAAAAGTAGTAATTGCATTCGCACTGGCCGCCATCTCCGCAGCAAGCACCGCAGCCGCCCAGGAGTCCCCATTCATGCTGCGTGCCCGCGCGGTCCACATTTCTCCCGCTGACAAGTCCGACGCGCTCGGCGGCGCCGGCGCCAGGGATCGCATCAGCGTGTCCGACAAGACCATCGCGGAATTCGACATCACCTACTTCGTCACGCCCAACTTCTCGGCCGAGCTGGTCCTGACCTATCCGCAGAAGCACACCGTGTACCTGGACGGCGCGGCGATCGGCACCTTCAAGCACCTGCCGCCGACCCTGCTGGCGCAGTACCGCTTTGCGCCCGGCGCGCAAGTGCAGCCGTATGTGGGCGCCGGCATCAACCTGACCCGCCTGTCCAGCGTCAGGCTGCTGGGCGGCGCGGGCGACCTGGAAAACAGCAGCGTCGGCCTGGCGCTGCAGGCAGGCGCCGACTTCCGCATCGACCGCAACTGGTCGGTGAACGTCGATGTCAAGAAGGTGCAGATCCGCAGCGACGTATTCGTCGGTGGCGCCAGGGCATCGGCAGTCAAGGTCGATCCATGGCTGGTCGGTGTGGGCATCGGCTACCGCTTCTGAGCCGCCCCCGGCACCCGGAGCGCCCCGCGAGGGGCGCTTTTCTTTTCCTTGCGTCATGGCCCACGCGGCCAATGGATAATTTGACTAAAATAGGCACTTTATCTACCTCAGCAAGGGAATTCACATGATCAAGGTTGGCATCGTCGGCGGAACTGGTTACACGGGCGTGGAGCTGCTGCGCCTGCTCGCGGCGCACCCCGGCGCCGAGCTGACCGCGATCACGTCGCGCAAGGAAGACGGCCTGCCGGTCGCGGACATGTTCCCGTCCCTGCGCGGGCGCGTGAACCTGGCGTTTTCGGCGCCCGACAAGGTCGACCTCAAGCAGTGCGACGTGGTGTTCTTTGCCACTCCGCACGGCGTCGCGATGGCGCAGGCGCCGGAGCTGCTGGCCGCCGGCGTCAAGGTGATCGACCTGGCCGCGGACTTCCGGCTCAAGGACCAGGCCACGTTCGAGCAGTGGTACAAGATCCCGCACACCTGCCCGGAGCTGCTGGAAGAGGCCGTCTACGGCCTGCCTGAGCTGAACCGGGATGCCGTGAAGGGCGCGCGCCTGATCGCCAACCCGGGCTGCTACCCGACCACCATGCAGCTGGGCTTCTACCCGCTGCTCAAGCACAAGCTGGTCGATGCCGGTTCCCTGATCGCCGACAGCAAGTCGGGCGTCTCCGGCGCCGGCCGCAAGGCCGAGATCGGCACCCTGTTCTCGGAAGCGAGCGATAACTTCAAGGCCTACGGCGTGTCCGGCCACCGCCACACGCCGGAAACGGTAGCCCAGCTGCAGCGTTTCACCGACCAGAAAGTAAGCCTGGTGTTTACCCCGCACCTGGTGCCGATGATTCGCGGCATGCACTCGACCATGTACGCGCGCCTGTCGAAGCAGGTGAGCAACGACGAGCTGCAGGAACTGTTCGAGAACGAATACCGCGGCTCGGCCTTCGTCGACGTGATGCCGTTCGGCTCGCATCCCGAGACCCGGTCCACGCGCGGCTCCAACATGCTGCGCCTGGCGCTGCACCGCCCGGGCAATGGCGACATGGTGGTCATCCTCGCGGTGCAGGACAACCTGGTCAAGGGCGCTTCCGGCCAGGCGGTGCAGTGCATGAACCTGATGTTCGGCCTGGACGAAACCACCGGCCTCACCCAGCTCGCCCTGCTGCCGTAAGGGAAGGGGACGGGTCATCCGGGCAGACCCCGGATGAGCCCGCTATCGACGCAGATCAAACTCCGTGCATTTGGAACGGGTACATTGCTCAAAGAATAGTCAGTTTTGCATGAGCAATGACTCTACGGGGAGCCCACCATGTTCGGACGTACTGCAAAGAACGAGATTGAGAGCCTGGTCGCCGCGTCGGCCCGCGTCGAAGGCGACCTGAAGTTTTCCGGCGGGCTGCGCGTGGATGGGGAGGTGCACGGCAACGTGATCGCCACCGACGGCCCCGACTGCGTGCTGGTGGTGTCCGAGCACGCCCACATCGAGGGCGAGGTGCGCTGCGCCAACGTGGTGGTCAACGGCGTGATCGAAGGATCGGTTTTCTGCACGGAACTACTTGAATTGCAGCCAAAGGGCCGCATAGTAGGAGACGTCCACTACAAGATGCTGGAAATGCACGGCGGCGCATTGGTGACGGGAACCCTGACCCACCACGAACCGGGCGAGCCGGTGTTCCATCTTGTTGCCGAGCCCGCCGCGGGAGTTGCAGCGGGAGCGTGAATCGCGCCAAGGGACTATAATGGCGGTAATTGTTCCCAAGTAGGAGTATCCCAATGAATGCAGTCGCAGAAATGCCGGCGCCAATCAACTTCACCGATGCGGCAGCCGAAAAAGTAGCCCAGCTCATCGAAGAAGAAGGCAATCCAGACCTGAAACTGCGCGTATTCGTGCAAGGTGGCGGCTGCTCGGGTTTCCAGTACGGCTTCACCTTCGATGAAATCGTCAACGAAGACGACACCACGATGGTCAAGAACGGCGTGCAGCTGCTGATCGACTCGATGAGCTACCAGTACCTGGTGGGCGCCGAGATCGACTACAAGGACGACCTCGAGGGCGCCCAGTTCGTCATCAAGAACCCGTCCGCCACGTCCACCTGCGGCTGCGGGTCCTCGTTCTCCGTCTAAGCCGGATACAGGGCTCCCAGCACGCGGAGCCCTTTCGCACCAGTGACGGCCGGCAGATTGCCCGGCTGGCGCTGCGTGAAGCGGTAACCCAGCCAGGCAAATGCCAGCGCTTCCACATGGTTGGGCGCGACGCCTAGCGCAGCGGTCGACTGCACCTTCACCTTTCCGCCCAGTTCCTCTGCAATATCCGCCAGCAGCGTGTCGTTGTACGCGCCGCCTCCGCACACGTACACCGCCCCCGGCTGCTCCGTTTCCGCTTTGATCGCGCGTGCGATCGAGACGGCGGTCAGGCGCGTCAGCGTCGCCTGCACATCCTGCGCGGCCACGCCGGGGCGCCGGGCCAGCATCGCGTCCAGCCAGGCCTGGTGGAACAGGTCGCGGCCCGTACTCTTGGGCGCCGGCAGCGCGAAGTAGGGCTCCTGCAGCATCAGCGCGAGCAGGTCCTCGTCCACCGTGCCGCCCGCGGCCCAGGCGCCGCCCGCGTCGTAGTCCTTGCCCTGGTGCTTGCCGATCCACAGGTCCATCAGCACATTGCCCGGACCCGTGTCGTAGCCGCTCACGCGGCCGTCGCCGCGCAGCACGCTGATGTTGCCGATGCCGCCGATGTTGACCAGCACGCGCGTCTCGCCTTCCTTGCCAAACATTGCCTGGTGGAAGGCGGGCACCAGCGGCGCGCCCTGGCCGCCCGCCGCCACGTCGCGGCTGCGCAGGTCGGCGATCACGTCGATGCCGGTCAGCTCCGCCAGCAGGGCCGGATTGTTGGTCTGGCGCGTGAAGCCGAGTTCAGGGCGATGGCGGATGGTCTGGCCATGCGCGCACACGGCAGCGATGGGGCCGGTGGCGAGGCCGCGCAGTTCCTCTACGCAACGCGCATACACTGCGGCCAGCCCGTTCGCGGCCAGCGCTTCCCGTTCCAGCTCGTCCGGACTGCTCGACTGCAGCACCATCAGGCTCTCGCGCAGGCTGGCGGGGAAGGGCACGAAGGCGCTGCCCACGGTGGTGATCGCGCCGTTGGCGAAATCGGCCAGCACGCCGTCCACGCCGTCCATGCTGGTGCCTGACATCAAGCCAATGAAAAGGGAAGTGCTCATGAATTAGCATCCTGGTGAGAAATAAAAAAATGGGGACAGACCCCATTTTCGCCTGCAAAAATAAAAAAATGGGGACAGACCCCATTTTCGCCTGCAAAAATGGGGTCTGTCCCCATTTTTTTTGGGCGAAAAAAAGCCGCCCGGAGGCGGCTTCGATTTTAGCGCATCGCGAGCGCGGAACCGGTGGTGCCGGTCGGGCGCAGCAGCCCGAAGCGGTGCATCATGTCCGCCGATACCATGCGGAAGCGGGCCAGTTCGGCCGGCGACAGCGGCGCCTGCGCGGTCATCGAGATCTTGGTCGGATCGACCGCCTTGCCGCCCACGCGGAATTCGTAGTGCAGGTGCGGGCCCGAGGACCAGCCGGTCGAGCCGACATAGCCGATCAGGTCGCCCTGGCTGACCTTGCTGCCGCGGCGGATGCCCGGTGCAAAGCGGCTCATGTGCGCATACGCGGTCTGGTAGTTGGCCCAGTGCTTGATCACCACCAGGTTGCCGTAGCCGCCCGATGGGCCCGCGGTCTCGATCACGCCATCGCCTGCGGCGCGGATCGGAGTGCCCAGCGATGCGGCGAAGTCGATGCCCTTGTGGGCTTTCCACTTGCCCGACAGCGGGTGCACGCGCATCGAGAAGCCCGACGAGATACGCGAGAACGCCAGCGGGGACTTCAGGAAGGCGCGCTTGAGCGCCTTGCCGTCGAAGCTGTAATAGCCGCCGTTCTTGCCGTCGTCGAACCAGACCGACTGGTAGGTGGTGCCGCGGTTGGTGAATTCGCCCGCCAGGATGCGGCCGGTGCGCACCATCTCGCCGTCCTGCCAGAACGTCTCGTAGACCACGTTGAAGCGGTCGCCGCGCTGCAGGTCGGAGCGGAAGTCGATGTTGGTCGAGAACATCTCGATGATCTGCGCGGTGATGGTGTCCGGCAGGCGGCCGCCTTCGCCGCCCGAGTCGGTCGCGGCGTACAGCGACGAGGTGATCTCGCGTGCACGCATCTCGATGCGGCGCTCGAGCTTGGCCTCGGCTTCGGTCGCGGCGAACTTTTCGCCGTTGCGGGTGATCGAAATGGTCTTGAGCGGATTGTCCTTGCCGTCGAAGACGCTGGCGCGCAGCCATTGCAGCTGGCCGGCCTCGTTGGTCTGGGCCTGCACGCGCTTGCCGGTCTTGAGCTGCATCACGGCGCGCGCGATGCTGTCGGACTTGATAAAGGCGAGCGCGTCCGGGTCGTCGACGCCGAGACGGTTCAAGAGCGAAGCCAGCGTGTCGCCTGGGCGGACGCGTTCTTCCTGGACAAAGGTGTGCTCGGTTTGCTGTAGGGCGCTGATCTGGTCGGCCAGGTTGGGCAGTTCAAGTTCCTGGGCGATCGACCGAACCTGGATGTCATCCGGTTCGGGAGCCATCGGCGCAACTCCTGCAGCCCCGAAAGCACAGGCCGCGAGGCCGATCGCGGTGGCGCTGATGATGCGCGCCTTTCGCGTCGTACCGAGCAGGCTGGTCCAGCGTTTGCCTGTGATTTGTTTTGTAGGGTTCATGCAATCAGTTAAAATTTGCCGCTTGAACGTCCCAGAGGACTACCTGTCTCGTTTTCTTGTTGTTGTCAGAGTTTATATACGGCAACATGGAAGGAGCAGAGATTATACCCCAGTCCGCCGGCATCTCCACAAAAACTCTCATTTGTTATCAACCGATAAACGCAGCTTATGACCTCTACAACAGCGTCTCCCACGGCCCTTCCGATCACCGATTCCGTCCAGGAAGCGCTCGCCATTGCCAAGCGCGGGGTCGACGAACTGCTGATCGAATCCGAATTCGCCCAGAAGCTGGCGCGCTCGGAAAAGACCGGCGTGCCGCTGCGGATCAAGCTGGGCCTGGACCCGACCGCGCCCGACCTGCACCTGGGCCATACGGTGGTGCTGAACAAGATGCGCCAGCTGCAGAACCTGGGCCACCAGGTGATCTTCCTGATCGGCGACTTCACCTCGATGATCGGCGACCCGTCCGGCCGCAACGTCACGCGCCCGCCGCTCACGCGCGAACAGATTGAAAGTAACGCGATGACCTACTTCAAGCAGGCATCGCTCGTGCTGGACCCGGCCAAGACCGAGATCCGCTACAACTCGGAGTGGTCCGATCCGCTCGGCGCGCGCGGCATGATCCAGCTGGCCTCGCGCTACACCGTGGCGCGCATGATGGAGCGCGACGACTTCACCAAGCGCTACAAGAGTGGGACTCCGATCTCCGTCCACGAGTTCCTGTACCCCTTGATGCAGGGCTACGATTCGGTCGCTTTGAAGTCCGACCTTGAGCTGGGTGGAACGGACCAGAAATTCAACTTGCTGGTTGGCCGCGAGCTGCAGAAGGACTACGGCCAGGAGCCGCAGTGCATCCTGACCATGCCGCTGCTGGAAGGCCTGGACGGCGTCGAGAAGATGTCCAAGTCCAAGAACAACTACATCGGCATCACCGAGCCGGCCAACACCATGTTCGCCAAGGTGATGAGCATCTCGGACACCATGATGTGGCGCTACTACGAGCTGCTGTCCTGGCGCTCGCTGGACGACATCGCCGCGCTGAAGGCGGCGGTGGAGGGCGGCGCCAATCCGCGCGACGCCAAGGTGGCGATCGCCAAGGAGATCGTCGCCCGCTTCCACAGCGCGCAGGCGGCCGACGACGCGCTGGCCGATTTCGTCAACCGCTCCAAGGGCGGCATCCCGGACGACGTGCCGGAAGTAGCCCTGTCCGGCGCGCCGGTCGGCGTGGCCCAGCTGCTCAAGCAGGCCGGCCTGTGCGCCTCCACCTCGGAAGCGATGCGCATGGTGGACCAGGGCGGCGTGCGCCTCGATGGCGGCGTGGTCAGCGACAAGGCGCTGCAGCTGCAGGCCGGCACCTTCGTGATCCAGGTCGGCAAGCGCAAGTTCGCGCGCGTCACCCTGTCGGCATGATCGCACTGCTGCAACGGGTCACGCGGGCCGACGTTGCCGTCGGAGGTGCGACGATCGGCGCCATCGGCCCCGGCCTGATGGTGCTGGTGTGCGCCGAACGCGGCGACACCGAACGCGAAGCGGGGCTCCTGCTCAACAAGCTGCTGGGCTACCGCGTATTTACGGACGATGCCGGCAAGATGAACCGCAGCGTCACCGACGTCGCGGGCGGCCTGCTGCTGGTGCCCCAGTTCACGCTCGCGGCCGACACCAACAGCGGCACCCGGCCGTCGTTCTCGCCCGCGGCCAGCCCGGCGGACGGCGAACGCCTGTTCTCCCATTTTGTGCGACAGGCGCGCGCAAAGCATGGCATCGTCGAAACCGGACAGTTCGGGGCGGACATGCAGGTCACGCTCACCAATGACGGTCCGGTCACGTTCTGGCTGCAGGTGCCGCCGGCGGCGGTTGCCGTCGCCAGCTGAACCTCGGCCCGGGCGGGCTGTCATATATATATAGGAAGGGAGCAGGAGGCGCTATGAGACTGTGGAGCGATTCGTTCAGCGACGGCGGAGTGATCCCCGAGGAGTTTGCCCTGGGCGCGGCGGATCCGGCCACCCATGTGCGTTTTTGCGCCAACCGCAACCCGCACCTGGCCTGGGACGAGGTCCCCCCCGGCACCGAGTCGCTGGCCCTGTTCGTGATCGACGTCGACGTGCCCAGCGTCGGCACGGACGTCAACCGCGAAGGGCGCGAGCTTCCCGAGGAGTTGCTGCGCACCGAATTCTTCCACTGGACCCTGGTCGACATCCCGGTCGCGATCAAGTCGCTGGCCGCCGGCCAGTTCTCGGACATGGTCACGCCCGGCGGCAAGGACGGCCCGGACGTTCCCTTCCTGGTCCGGAACGGCACCTTGCACCAGCTGCGGCAGGGCCTGAACGACTACACCAACTGGTTCGCCACCGATCCCGACATGACCGGCGAGTATTTCGGCTATGACGGCCCATGCCCGCCGTGGAACGACCTGCGCATCCACCACTACATTTTCCGGCTGTACGCGCTCGACGTGCCGCGCTTCCCGCTGGAGGGCACGTTCACCGGCGCCGAAGCGCTCCTGGCTATCCGCGGCCATATCCTCGACGAAGCGCAGCTGATCGGCGTGTACTCGACCCACCCCGCCGTCGCAAAGACCCTGGCGCCTTGATTTCCGCCCGGCCGACACCTCGCCATTCCCGCCCGTGCGGCCTGCCGTGCCGCGGCGCGCGCCGTTTCCGATCGACCCCATGACCTCCATCCTCCTGATCCGCCATGGCGAAACCGCCTGGAACGCCGACCGCCGCCTGCAGGGCCACACCGACATCCCGCTGAATACCGAAGGCGAACGCCAGGCCGAAGCGCTGGCCGCCGCGCTGGCCGGCGAGCGCTTCGACGCCATCGTCGCCAGCGACCTGCAGCGCGCGCACCAGACCGCGGAGGCGATCGCCCGCCACCACGGCCTGCCGGTCCAGCGCGACGCGCGCCTGCGCGAGCGCTGCTACGGCGCCTTCGAAGGCTTGCTGTACGCCGAGATCGCGCGCCGCTACCCGGAGGACTGGGAGGACTGGCAGGCGCGCCAGGTCGACTCGGTCCCGCCGGCGGGCGAGCGGCAGGCCGAATCGTTCCGCGCCTTCTACCGGCGCTCGCTGGATGCCGTCGCCGACTGGGCCGCGCGCCACCCGGGCAAATCGCTGGCCCTGGTCGCCCACGGTGGCGTGCTCGAATGCGCCTACCGCGCCGCGCACAACATGGTGCTCGAGTCGCCGCGCAGCTTCCCCATCCGCAACGCCAGCATCAACCGCTTCCGCTTCCACGACGGCAGGCTCGTGCTCGACAGCTGGGGCGAAACCGGCCACCTGGCAAAAGCACTCGACGAGTTGTAAGAGCAGGGGACTGCCCCGGGCGCCGGGGCGGCAGTGCCGTCCGCAAAGCAACACCCAGCCAAAATAGTGCTTATATTTTGAGCAGTTGTTCGTATAAAATAGCCGGTTCCCGCAGCCATTCCTGACCCTCGTGCAAATCGGTCCACACATCCTTCGCAATAACGTCTTTGTCGCGCCGATGGCTGGCGTGACGGACCGCCCGTTCCGCCAGCTGTGCAAGCAGCTCGGGGCCGGCTATGCGGTGTCCGAGATGGCGGCATCGAACCCGCGCCTGTGGGCCAGCGAGAAATCCTCGCGCCGCACCGACCATGCCGGCGAAATGGAACCGAAGGCCGTGCAGATCGCCGGCGCCGACCCGCAGGACCTGGCCGACTGCGCCCGCTTCAACGTCGAACGCGGCGCGCAGATCATCGACATCAACATGGGCTGCCCGGTCAAGAAGGTCTGCAATGCCTGGTGCGGCTCGGCGCTGCTGCAGCACGAAGACCTGGTCAAGCGCATCCTCGACGCGGTCGTGTCGGCGGTCGACGTGCCGGTCACGCTCAAGTTCCGCACCGGCTGGAACCGCGAAAACAAGAACGCGCTGCGCATCGCGCGCATCGCCGAAGACGCGGGCATCGCCATGCTCACGCTGCACGGCCGTACCCGCGCCGACGGCTACAAGGGCGATGCCGAATACGACACCATCCGCGCGGTCAAGCAGGCCGTCTCGATTCCCGTGGTCGCCAACGGCGACATCACCACGCCCGAAAAAGCGAAGTTCGTGCTCGACTACACCGGCGCCGACGCCGTGATGATCGGCCGCGCCGCGCAGGGCCGTCCATGGATCTGCCGCGAGATCGACCACTACCTGCGCACCGGCGAGCTGATGCCCGCGCCGCTGGTGGAAGAAGTGCGCGCGCTGATGCAGGAGCACCTGCCCGCGCATTACGCCTTCTATGGCGAGTTCCTCGGCGTGCGCACCGCGCGCAAGCATATCGGCTGGTACGTGCAGGACCTGCCGGGCGGCGAAGAATTCCGCCAGCAGATGAATTTGCTGGAATCCACGGCCGAGCAGCTGGCCGCGGTGGACAGGTTTTTTGGGTCTCAACATAAACACGGGGAGCGGTTACAATACCGCCCCTCCGAAGCATTCGACCAGGCGTTGGCAGCGTAAAAGCAAACAATGCCGAAAAAATGGGGTCTGTCCCCATTTTGGTGAAAGCGGAAACTCAATACAGGCACGTCACGCATTATGAGCAAAGAGATCATCCAGGAAGTCGTCCAGAAAAGCCTTGAAGAGTACTTCAACGACTTGGGCGAGCAGCAGCCGTCGAATATCTACGACATGGTGGTGCTGACGGTCGAGAAGCCGATCCTGCAGGTGGTGATGTCGCGCGCGGACGGCAACCAGTCGCACGCCGCGCAGATGCTGGGCATTAACCGCAATACCCTGCGCAAGAAGCTCCAGGAACACGGACTGCTGTAACGCTCCGACGCACGCGGGTGGCCCGTGCTTCGGATGCGCGGGCCCGGCCAGGACGGCACGCGGCGCGCACCCAAGAATTCACAACAACCAGGCCATCCCCCATGATCAAACAAGCCCTCATCTCCGTCTCCGACAAGACCGGCGTCCTCGATTTCGCGCGCGCGCTGTCCGCGCTCGGCGTGAACATCCTGTCCACCGGCGGCACCGCCAAGCTCCTGATGGACAATGGCGTCGCCTGCACCGAAGTGGCCGACTACACCGGCTTCCCCGAGATGCTCGACGGCCGCGTCAAGACGCTGCACCCGAAGGTCCACGGCGGCATCCTGGCGCGCCGCGACTTCCCTGAGCATATGGCCAAGCTGGCCGAGCATGGCATGCCGACCATCGACATGGTGGTGGTGAACCTGTACCCGTTCCAGCAGACCGTGGCCAAGGAAGAGTGCTCGCTGGAAGACGCGATCGAGAACATCGACATCGGCGGCCCGACCATGCTGCGTTCGGCCGCCAAGAACCACCGCGACGTGGTGGTGGTGTGCGACCCGGCCGACTACGGCCGCGTGCTGGCCGAGATGAAGGGCACCGGCGCCGAAGCCGGCGCGGTCAGCTACGACACCCGCTTCATGCTGGCCAAGAAGGTCTTCGCGCACACCGCGCAGTATGACGGCGCGATCACCAACTACCTGACCAGCCTGGGCGAGGACAGGCAGCACGCCACCCGTTCCGCCTTCCCGCAGACGATCAACCTGTCGTTCGAAAAAGTGCAGGACATGCGCTACGGCGAGAATCCGCACCAGGGCGCCGCGTTCTACCGCGACCACGCGCCTGCCGCGGGCTCGCTGGCCAACTACACCCAGCTGCAAGGCAAGGAACTCTCGTACAACAACATCGCCGACGCAGACGCCGCCTGGGAATGCGTGAAGACGCTGGGCGGCCTGGGCCAGCCGGCCGGCTGCGTGATCGTCAAGCACGCCAACCCGTGCGGCGTGGCGATCGGCGTGGATGCGCTGGACGCCTACGAGCGCGCGCTCAAGACCGACCCGACCTCCGCCTTCGGCGGCATCATCGCCCTGAACGTGGAAGTGGACGGCCGCGCCGCGCAGGCGCTGTCCAAGCTGTTCGTCGAAGTGCTGATCGCGCCGTCGTTCACCGACGAGGCGCGCTCGATCATGTCGGCCAAGCAGAACGTGCGCCTGCTGCAGATCCCGCTGGGCGCCGGCAGCAACCAGTACGACTTCAAGCGCGTCGGCGGCGGCCTGCTGGTGCAGACCCCGGATGCCAAGGACGTGGGCTTGGGCGAACTGCGCGTGGTCACGAAGAAGCAGCCGACCCAGGAACAGCTGCAGGACATGCTGTTCGCGTGGCGCGTCGCCAAGTACGTCAAGTCCAACGCCATCGTCTTCTGCGCCGGCGGCATGACGCTGGGCGTGGGCGCGGGCCAGATGAGCCGCATCGACTCGGCGCGCATCGCCTCGATCAAGGCGCAGAACGCCGGCCTGTCGCTGGCCGGTTCGGCGGTGGCGTCGGACGCCTTCTTCCCGTTCCGCGACGGCCTTGACGTCGTGGTCGACGCGGGCGCCACCTGCGTGATCCACCCGGGCGGCTCGATGCGCGACCAGGAAGTGATCGACGCGGCCGACGAGCGCGGCGTGGTCATGCTCTACACCGGCACCCGCCACTTCCGCCACTAATCGGCCAGAACGGCGTCGTCCCCGCGCAGGCGGGGGTGACGGCGTTGGCGGAATCGGCCATAAATGGGGCAATTCCGCCACCACGGTCTAGCTCAGCGGTATAAGATTCACCCATGATCATCCTCGGCATCGACCCCGGCCTGCGCACCACCGGCTTTGGCGTCATCGAAAAACAAGGCAGCAAGCTGCGCTACATCGCTTCCGGCACCATCGCCACCGGCACCGGCGGCGCGCTGCCCCCGCGCCTGAAGATCATCCTGGACGGGATCACCGAACTCGCGCGCACCTACCAGCCGCACTGCGCCGCGATCGAAAAGGTGTTCGTCAACATGAACCCCGAATCGACCCTGCTGCTCGGCCAGGCCCGCGGCGCCGCGATCACCGCGCTGGTCGGCGCCGACCTCGGCGTGGCCGAATACAGCGCCACCCAGGTCAAGCAGGCGGTGGTCGGCACCGGCAAGGCCGCCAAGGCCCAGGTGCAGGACATGGTCTCGCGCCTGCTGATGCTGCCCGGGCTGCCCGGCACCGATGCCGCCGACGCGCTCGGGGTTGCAATCTGCCACGCGAACAGCCATGATGCGCTGGCGCTGCTGGGCACCGTCTCCCCGCAGCTGCAAGGCCTGCGCATGAAGCGCGGCCGCCTCGTCTAACCCATTCCAAGGCTCCCGATGATTGGTCGTCTTTCCGGGGTTTTGCTCGACAAAACCCCGCCGCAAGTACTGGTGGACTGCAACGGCGTCGGCTACGAAGTCGACGTGCCGATGTCGACCTTCTACAACCTCCCGCACAGCGGCGAAAAAGTGGTGTTGTACACCCACCTGGCCGTGCGCGAGGACGCGCACCTGCTGTTCGGCTTCGGCACCGTGTCCGAACGCGCCGTGTTCCGCCAGCTGATCAAGATCTCCGGCGTCGGCGCGCGGACGGCGCTGTCGATCCTGTCCGGCATGACGGTCGCGGACCTGGCCCAGGCCGTCACGCTGCAGGAAGCCGGCCGCCTGGTGAAGGTGCCCGGCATCGGCAAGAAGACCGCCGAGCGCCTGCTGCTGGAACTGAAGGGCAAGCTCGGCGCCGACATCGGCGTGGCCGGCGGTGGGCCGCGCGACGACACGCAAACCGACATCCTCAACGCGCTTGCCGCCTTGGGGTATTCTGACAAGGAAGCGCTGGCCGCCGTGAAGAACCTCCCGGCCGGCAGCAGCGTTTCCGATGGCATCAAGTTCGCCCTAAAGGCGCTCTCCAAAGGCTAAGCAATGAGCATCCAGACCGACAGTTTCACCGAACAGCGCGTGGTCAGCGCGGCCCCCGCTTCGCCCAACGAAGAGGCGATCGAGCGCGCGCTGCGTCCCAAGCAGCTCGAGGAATACGTCGGCCAGGAGAAGATCCGCGGCCAGCTCGAAATCTTCATCTCGGCGGCGAGGAAGCGCAGCGAGCCGCTCGACCACACGCTGCTGTTCGGGCCGCCCGGCCTCGGCAAGACCACGCTGGCCCACATCATCGCGCGCGAGATGGGCGTGAACCTGCGCCAGACCTCCGGCCCGGTGCTCGAGCGCGCGGGCGACCTTGCCGCCATGCTGACCAACCTCGAGCCGAACGACGTGCTGTTCATCGACGAGATCCACCGCTTGTCGCCGGTCGTCGAAGAGATCCTGTACCCGGCGCTGGAGGACTACCAGATCGACATCATGATCGGCGAGGGCCCTGCGGCCCGCTCGGTCAAGATCGACCTGCCGCCGTTCACGCTGGTGGGCGCGACCACGCGCGCAGGCATGTTGACCAATCCATTGCGCGACCGCTTCGGCATCGTTGCGCGCCTCGAGTTCTACAAGCCGGAGGAGCTGGCGCGCATCGTCGTGCGCAGCGCGGCCCTGCTGGGCGCGCCGATCGCGGAGGACGGCGCGCGCGAGATCGCCAACCGCGCGCGCGGCACGCCGCGTATCGCCAACCGCCTGCTGCGCCGCGTGCGCGACTACGCGGAAGTGAAGGGCAATGGCAACATCACGCGCGAGATGGCCGATGCGGCGCTCGCGATGCTGGACGTGGACAGCGTGGGATTCGACTTGATGGACCGCAAGCTCCTGGAAGCGGTGCTGTTCAAGTTTGCGGGCGGCCCTGTTGGCGTGGGCAACCTGGCTGCGGCGATCGGCGAGGAAGCGGACACGATCGAGGACGTGCTGGAGCCGTTCCTGATCCAGCAGGGCTACCTGCAGCGCACGCCGCGCGGGCGCATCGCGACGCCGCAGGCATACCAGCACTTCGGCGTCACCGCGCCGCGCACCAGCCCCACCGGCGACCTGTGGGACAACCTGTCCTGATGAAGGACGGGGACTGCCCCCGGCGGGGACCGTCCCCTGGACCCTAGAACTGCTCGACCCACGCCGCGATCTGGCCGGCCGACATCGGCTTCGGCCCCTGCACCAGCCGCGCGCGCAGTCCTTCGTTCGATGGTTCCATCTGCATCGACCAGCCGCGCCGCGCCAGCCACAGCAGGCTTGCGACCCAGGCCGCATGCTGCTCCGTCACCGGCTTGGTCACCGCCGTCTCCAGGTACTCGGCCAGCTGGCGCTGGTTCACGAATACGCAGCCGCCGTCGCACGGCCCCAGCGTCTCGCCGAACACCTGCGACAGCACTGTCACCACCGGATCGGGCGCCACCCCGGGGTGCTTTTCCTCCATCAGCGACAGCCGCGCGCGCACGGCGCGCCCGAACGACGCGCTGCGCTCTGCCTCGGCAGCCACCAGGTCGCAGTAATCCATCCGCTGCCAGTCCGGCTGCTCGACCGACAGCGTCGCCTGGGCCGCGGCAGCCAGGTAGGGCTCGAGCGGCAGCGGATGGCGTTCTTCCAGCAGGCTCGCGCACAGCGCATACAGCGTGCCAATCCGGTTGCCGACGGTCTGCTGCTGGCGCACCATCATCTTCTCGCGCATCAGCTGCGCGTGCTCGCGCTGCAGCTCGGCCAGGCTGAGGGCCTGCCTGAGCTCCATGCGCAGCGCGGTGATCTCCCACGGCTTCTGGATGTAGCGGTGGATCTGCCCCTGGTTGACCGCTTCCACCGTCTGCTCCAGTTCCGAATACGCCGTGGTCAGGATGCGCACCACGCCCGGATACCGGTCGCGCGCATAAAACAGCAGCTCGTTGCCGCAGGCGCCGGGCATGCGCTGGTCCGACACCAGCACGCGCACGCTGGCGGCATGGGTGTCCAGCAGGCGTTTTCCTTCCTCTACCGAGCTTGCGGTAACAACCGGGGCAAGGTCGCCGATCGCGCGCTGGAAGTATTTGACGGCGGTCGCTTCGTCGTCCACGAACAGGATAGCCGGAGCAGGGGTGTGAAGCTCAGTCATCGCTTATTCCTTCTTCAGTGCTGGGAAATTGAGTGCGATCACGGTCGACCGTCCCAGTTCTGACTTGACCGTGATGCTGCCCCCGAACGATTGCATGACGCGGTTACAGAAAATCAGTCCCCAGCCATGTCCGCCGCTGGAAGCGTGGGTGCTGACCGGATCGATCAGCAGGCGCTCCAGGATTTCGGGCGGAATGCCGGGGCCGTTGTCGGAAATGACGATACCTGGCGCCGGTGCGCAGTCGACGGTAAAGCGCAGCACCGGCGCATGCTGCTCCGACAGCGCGCGCAGCGCGTTGCTCAGGATCGAGGACAGCACCAGCGACACGCAGTTGGGCAGGGCGGAGATGCCGAAGTCCTGGCGCACCTCGACGATGATCGATGCGCGCTGCGCCTTGGTAAGCGGGTAGGTGTCCAGCAGCGCCGCCACCAGCTGGCTGGCGCTGGCGTTGGCCTGCGCATGACCGCCCAGCGTCGGCGCATTGGCCAAGCGCAGCGACTCGACGAATGCGGCCAGCATCGACATGCAATAGCGTGCGTTGTCCTGGATGGACAGCGTGGCGTCGGTCAGCTCGGCCGGCGAGACCTGGCTGCTGGCCGCGCGCCGCCGCACCCCGCGCGCGAAGTTCGCGATCGCCGCCAGGGGCGTGTTGAGTTCGTGGGCCAGGAAGGCGAGCGTCTCGCCGATCGCGTTCATGTTGTGGATGCGCGCGATGCGCGCGCGCCCGCGCGCGCTGGCTTCACGCAGTACCGCCCGCAATTGCTCGCGCTGCAGCGGCTTTTCCAGGATGCGGAATACTTCGCCGCGGTTGATGGTATCGAGCAGCACGTCCTTGTCCGCGAAGGCGGTCAGCAGGATGGAGACGATGTGGGGATATTCCTCGCGTACGTGGCGCAGCAGTTCCACGCCATTCTGGCCCGGCATGCGGTAGTCGGTCACGATAATGTCGACCGCGCCGTGGGTGGCGGACAGCACCTCGATGGCGCCGTCGACGCTGAGCGCGGTCAGCACGGTGTAGTCCGACTCGATCGCCGATGCGAAGTACTTGCGCGCCAGCGCTTCGTCGTCGACGTAGAGGACGGTGATGTTGCGTTCGTTCGCTTGCATCGTTTTCCCCTAGGCCGCGCGCGGCAGGTCGAAGATGAATCTGGTCCATTCCCCGAGCGCGCTTTCCACCCGTAGCGTGCCGCCGTGGCGCTGGATCACGCTATAGCTGATCGACAGTCCTAGTCCGAGTCCCTTGCCCACTTCGCGCGTCGTGAAGAAGGGCTCGAACACGCGGCCGAGCAGCTCGGGAGCGATGCCGCGGCCGTTGTCGCGCACCATCACGCCGAGGCGGTCCCCGTTCCAGCTCGCGACCACGTCGATCACGCTTTCCTGCCTGCCGCTGTCGCGGCAGGCCTGGCCCGCGTTGCCGAGCAGGTTGATCAGCACGCCGACGATGGCCGCCTCGTCGCCGGACACCAGGGTGTCGTCAGGAAGCGAGCGGTTGACCTGGACGCCCTTGATCTCGTGGCCGACCAGGCGCAGCGCGGAACTGAGCGCCCTCTCGAACAGGAAGTGCGACGGCTGCATCTCGCTGTCCGGCTTGCGGTAGGCGAACTTCTTCAGGTCGCCGACGATGTAGTGCACCCGCTGCATGCCCTGCTTGGCGTCGCTCAGGCATTCCATCAGCGACGGGCTGGCGCGCGCGGCCGGGTCCTCCATGCCCACGTCGATCGCCATCATGCAGAAGTTGACCGGGTTGTTCACCTCGTGCAGGAGTCCCGCCGACAGGGTGCCGATGGCCGCCATTTTTTCCTGCTGCAGCATCTGCCCCTTGATGTCGGCGAGGTCGCGGTTGGTCTTCTCCAGCTGCGAGTTGGTGGCGGCCACCTCGGCGCGCAGGCGAAACAGGCGGAAACGCGCGCGCTCGTTGAAGTAGGTGCAGATCGCGCTGATCGATGCGGACATGATGAGGAACAGCGAGTTCACCACCAGCGCGCCGCGCATGGTGAACGATTCGGGATGCGCCGAGCAGGCGGCAATCCACAGCACGAAGGTCACCGCGCTGAACGCCACGTTCTGCCACACCGTGAACGGCAGCGCCAGGCCGGACGCAAAGATCGCCAGCGGCAGGCCGCCGTAGTAGAGCGAGCTCGCGCCTTCGGTTTCCGCGATCATCCAGGTGATCATCACCTGCGGCAGCACCAGCCAGGTGAAGGTGAGTTCCATCCCGTGCGCCTCGCCCCAGCGCGTGCGCATCAGCCCGATGATGGCCAGGATCAGGAGGGAGAAGAAGATGCGGGCTTCCCCGAACAGCACCTGGCGCTCCGGATACAGGCCGTAATCCAGTCCCATGCCGAGCAGGATCAGGACGATCGCCGCCCACGCGCAGCCGCGCGAGAAGGCCAGCCGGTGTTCGCGGATCTGCGCCTCGTACCCTGTCATCAGTTCGGCGTTCACTGCAGCACTCCTACTTCGGCGAACACGTTCACGCCGGTGCTGTCCACGTATACGCGCTGCGGACCGCAGGTGGGCAGGATCGCCTGCATGCCGGCTTCGTCGCGGTACACCAGGTACCACTCGAGCAGGTGGCCCATCACGAACTGGCGGTCGGGATTGCAGGAATGGACATTGGTGACCAGCACCTTGCCGCCGGGCCGCGTGCGGCTGGCGAAATGGTCGGTCAGGCGGCTGCACACCTTGTCGGACAAATAGTCGAACAGGCCGGCGCAGTACACGGCGTCGAAATCGCGCGGCGGCGCCGGCGTGGTGCTGGTGCGGCGCTTGAGCAGGTTGTGGACCGAGTCGTGCACGCAGGTGATCGACACATCGTGGCCGGCCTGAGCGGCGATGCCGGACAGCTTGTCGCGCGTCCAGCCCAGGGTTTCCGCCGAAAAGTCGACCAGTTCGAACTGCAGGAAGGGCGCGTCCGGGCACTGCCGGATGAAGCGCTGGATCTCGATCGCCGGCCCGCACCCGACGTTCATCACGCGGTAGGGACGTCCCTCGCGCCGCGCATCGGCTGCCAGGCGGGTCAGGAAGCCGAGCAGGATGTCGATCCGGTTGCGGTGCGCCTGCGCCGCGGACGCGTTCAGGAATGCCGCATTCACGATCTGGAAGTAGGTGCTCGGACCCTGGCGCGGGTCGTCGATCATCTGGTTGACCATCTGGTAGTCGCCCGCATAGCCGAGCGGCTTGGTGAAGGTGCGGTGCACGAACGGCGCGCGCAGGATCAGCGGATGCAGCGCCGCCTGGGCGAACGAACGGTGGGCCGAATCCAGCTCGTCCTCGATCAGGCTCGCTTCGCCCTCCAGGCTGGCGAAATAGCCCTGCGTCTTCTCCACCAGCGGCGTGGCCAGCTCCTGGAAGAAGTCGGCGCGCAGCCGCCCGTCCTCCTTGGGCAGCGAGTCCGACATGTCGACCTGTTCGACCCAGCGCGATACGTCCGACAGGAACGCGCGCGCCTCGTTGACCAGGATCTGGTAATCGCGCCGGATGCGGAACCGTTCGCTCCAGTCCTTGACGAACAGCCTTGCCTGCGCCGACACCGAATCGGGCACGGGCACGTCGGACAGTTCGCGCCACTGCTCGATGAGCGTGACCGAGACCACTGCGGTCAGGCCGGTGTTGACCATGCTGATCACCACGGCCTTGCCGGAGTACGCGATGCCGGTGCCGAGCCGCACGGTGAGCTCGTTCAGCACCTCGCTGATCTGCACGATCGAATACGGGTTGTAGATCTCCATGACCAGCGCCGTACGCTGCAGGTTGACGATCGTGCCGCGCACGGACTCGCCCTGGGAGTTACGGAAGCTGACTACCGGATCGATTTGCGTTTGTGAGTGCACGATGTGGGCAGTAATAGTCAGGCAGCCTGGAAGCGCGTTGGCCGACTGGGTTCGTCAAGAAGCCATGGGAACTGATGGCGCGGCGGGGCGCATCAAAGGCGCGCGGGCTGGCAGGGTGCGTCGGGATGCGGTCGCGGCGGTCGGGGTAGGCAAATCATCCGTCTTGCTCCTCGCGGTGGATACGTAACGATCATAATAACGATCATTGATTTTTTGCAATGACAAAATGACCCTGTTGTAAGCGAGCAAAAATTCCCTGCCGAGGGGCCGGCGAGACGACCAAAGTTCACATATTTGATACACGCGGGCGGCCGTCCGACACACTCGCGCGCGGCCGGCGTGGCGGCCTTATTCCAGGCGCACCCAGACCTGCGAGCGGCCCAGCATGGGCACGCCGATGTAGCCGCGCACGCGCAGCTTGCGGCCGCCTTCGAGCAGCTCCAGCTTGCTGCGATAGACCTTGCCGTCGTCCGGATCGAGGATCTCGCCGCCGCTGTATTCCTCGCCATCCTTCCTGAGGCCGGACATGAAGACCATGCCGACCACGGGCTGGTTGTGGCGCGTGCCTTCGCAGCGCAGGCAGCGGGGATCAGGGTCCTGGCCGGGCGCGCGGTACAGCTTTTCGATGCGGCCTTCCAGCACGCCCTTGTGCTCGGTGATGCGGATCAGTGCCTTGGGCTTGCCGCTCACGTCGTCGACGCTCTGCCACAGCCCGACCGGCGACGCAGTCTGCGCGCATGCAGGCGCGCCCGATAGCAGCGCGATCAGGCCGATCAGGGCGGTGGTTCGCATTCGATGTCTCCCCAGTGATGTGTGAATCCTGTGTCGCCGGCCAACCGTCGCCAGATGCGGCCGGGTCAGCAGGCGCCGTTCTCGCAGTACAGCGTCACGCGGTTGCGCCCTTCCTGCTTGGAGCGGTACATGGCCTGGTCCGCGTGGTGCACCAGCTGCGCCGCATCCTCGCCGCAATCGGGGAACACGCTCACGCCGATGCTGCCCGAAATATGCAGTTCATTTCCGTCCACGATAAACGGTTCGTTGAGCAGGGCGAGGATGCCGGAGGCGACCTTTTGCGCGGCGGCGGCGGACGAGCAGTTCGGCAGCAGCACCGCGAATTCGTCGCCGCCCAGCCGGGCCAGCGTATCGGACTGGCGCAGGCCGCCGCGCACGCGCGACGCCACTCCGATCAACAGCTGGTCGCCGGTGGCGTGGCCGAAGGTGTCGTTGACCGGCTTGAACTTGTCCAGGTCGAAGTAGATGACGGCCAGGCGCGTCTTCTCGCGCTGCGCCAGCAGGATCGCCTGTTGCAGGCGGTCGCCGAACAGCGCGCGGTTGGCCAGCCCGGTCAGGGTGTCGTGGCTGGCCATGTGGCGCATCTGCTCTTCGTGCGACTTGCGTTCGTCGATGTTGGTGACCGTGCCGACCACGCGGTGCACGGCGCCCGACTCGCTGCGATCCACCACCATGGCGTGTTCCTGCACCCACGCCGTGACGCCCGGCGCGCGCTCGACGCGGTACTCGACGCTGTAGTCGGGGCTCCTGCCTTCGATCAGGTCGCGCAGTGCGGCGGTGACATGCGGCAGGTCGTCCGGATGGATGCGGTCCTTGAGGGCCGCAAAGCTCCACGCGATCGATGGCCCGGCAATGCCCAGCAGGGCCTGCGCGCGCGGCGTGAGCATCATGACGCCGGTGGGAACTTCCCAGTCCCACACGCCGGCGCCGGAGGCGTTCAATGCCAGCTGCCAGCGCGCTTCGGCGATGGCCATCGCCCTTTGCGCGCGCGCGCGGATGTAGCGCGCGGTGATCGCGCCCCAGCCCAGCACCAGCAGGGCGAGCGACAGGACGGCGCCCATCACGGTGGCGAACCGCTGGCGCTCGGCGTAGCGCGCCTGGGCGTCGAGCACCGATTGGCCGACCGTGACCACCAGGTTGTAGTTCGGCAGCCTGCGCCAGCCGTAGAAGCGTTCCACGCCATCGAGCCGGCTCACGCGGCGGAACCCGCCGCCGTGTTCGCGCACGCTGTCATCGTAGGGGTAGCCTGCCAGCGTGGCGCCGATATAGCGGTTGCTGCCGCCGCGCGAATTGCGGGCGAGGACCACGCCGCTGCGCACCAGGCTGATGGACGTGTCGTTCCCAAGATCGAGCTGGTTGTAGAAGCGCGAGAAGTATTCCGGCGACACCGATGCCACGATGATTGCGGCGAGCTGTCCGTTGCGGTCGAAGACCGGACGCGCGAACTGCACCCCGAGCACGCCGGAGGCCCTGCCGACCAGCGGACGGCTGATCACGAGGCGGTCGACCGGGTCGCGCAACAGGGTGGCCACGTGCTCGCGGTCCGATACGTCGATGCGGCGCTTCACCGGGCCTGAGCTGAGGAACGCGACGATGCCGTGCTTGTCGGTGACCGCGATCTGGAAGATCACCTTGCTGGTGAGCTCGCGGTTGAATTCGCCGAGTATGGCTCCGAAGTCCTCGCGGTTGCCGGTGTAGTGCCGCCGCAGCGAGAGCAGGGCGACGTCCACCGTGCTGATGGTGGAGTTGACCTCCTCGGAGAATGCGCGCGCCAGGTTGTTGACGGTGCGGTTGCTTTCGATCTGGGAGATCTTGCGCAGGTTCGCATGTTCGAGCGCCACACCGCCCCAGACGATCGACAGGCTGGCGGCAAGGAAAAGTGCCAGTCGTTTCAGCACCGCCGGACGCAAGTAGGGGCGGGAAATCGAATGCAGGGCTTGCAGTGTCGGCGCGTCTTGACCCATCAGATGCAGCGGAATAACCGAGTAGAAGAGCGGCTAGGATAACCGATGTCGTGATCATTGCGACAATAAAATGGAGGCGTTCCTGCGTGATCGCCGGACCGGTCCCGCCGGCGTCCCGGCTCCCGCCCGCCCAGCCACCCGCCAATCCGGATGCGCGAGGCCAAAAAAAACCGGGATCGCAATCCCGGTCTTTTGTGCAGTCCCGCTGTATCAGGCAGGCGGCAGCTTGGCGAACTGCTCGCGCATCTTGGCCAGCGTCGCCGAGAAGCTGGCGACGCGCTCGCGCTCCTGTTCCACCACCGCCGCCGGCGCGCGCGCCACGAAGCTTTCGCTCGACAGCTTGCCGCTGGCCTTGGCGATCTCGCCTTCCAGGCGCGCGATCTCCTTGGACAGGCGTTCGCGTTCGGCGCCGACATCGATCTCGACCTTGAGCATCAGCTTGGTGGTGCCGACCACGGACACCGCCGCCGGCGACTCCGGCAGCGTGTCGACGATCTGCACTTCCGACAGCTTGCCCAGCGACTGGATGTAGGGCGCGAAGCCGGCCATGCGCTCCTTGTCGGCTGCCGATGCCTCGACGATCAGCGGCACGCGCAGCGACGGCGCCAGCTTCATCTCGCCGCGCAGGTTGCGGGTGGCGTCGGTCAGCGACTTCAGCTCCAGCATCCACTGTTCCGCTGCCTCGTCCACTTTCGACAGGTCGGCCATCGGGTACTCCTGGCGCATGATCGAGTCGCCGTTCGGGTCGAGCGGGCGGCCGGCCATCGGCGCCACGGTCTGCCACAGTTCCTCGGTGACGAACGGGACGATCGGGTGCGCCAGGCGCAGCACCGTCTCCAGCACGTGCAGCAGGGTGTGGCGGGTGGCGCGCTGCTGGCCTTCGCTGCCGTTTTGCACCTGCACCTTGGCCACTTCCAGGTACCAGTCGCAGTACTCGTCCCAGACGAACTTGTAGATCGCGGCCGCGATGTTATCGAAACGGTAGTCGGCAAAGCCTTTCTCGACTTCGCTCTCGGCGCGCTGCAACAGCGAGATGATCCACTTGTCGGCCATCGACAGGTCGGCGTCGCTTGGCGAGCAGTCCTTGCCTTCGGTGTTCATCAGCACGAAGCGGGTCGCGTTCCACAGCTTGTTGCAGAAGTTGCGGTAGCCCTCGGCGCGGCCCAGGTCGAAGTTGATATTGCGGCCCAGCGAAGCGTAGCTCGCCATCGTGAAGCGCACCGCGTCGGTGCCGTAGGCCGGGATCCCGTTCGGGAATTCCTTGCGCGTCGCCTTGGCGATCTTTTCCGCGTCGCGCGGGTTCATCAGGCCGGTGGTGCGCTTGGCAACCAGGGTTTCGACGTCGATGCCGTCGATCAGGTCGATCGGGTCGAGCGTATTGCCCTTCGACTTGGACATCTTCTGGCCGCTCGAATCGCGCACCAGGCCGTGCACGTACACGGTCTCGAACGGGATCTTGCCGGTGAAGTGCGTAGTCATCATGACCATGCGCGCGACCCAGAAGAAGATGATGTCGAAGCCGGTCACCAGCACCGACGACGGCAGGAACATCTTCATGTCGACCGTCTCTTCCGGCCAGCCCATGGTGGAGAAGGGCACCAGCGCCGAAGAGAACCAGGTGTCGAGCACGTCTTCGTCGCGCTGCAGTTCGCCGCTGAAGCCGCGCGCCGCCGCCTGTTCCTTCGCGGCCTGCTCGTCGCGCGCGACATAGACATTGCCGGCGTCGTCGAACCACGCCGGGATGCGGTGGCCCCACCACAGCTGGCGCGAGATGCACCAGTCCTGGATGTTGCCCAGCCACTGGTTGTAGGTGGTGCTCCAGTTCTCCGGCACGAACTTGATCTCGCCGCTGGCGACTTTGTCGAGCGCGACTTCGGCCAGCGATTTGCCCGGGTTGAAGGTGCCTTCCGGCGCCGGCTTGGACATCGCCACGAACCACTGGTCGGTCAGCATCGGTTCGATCACGACGCCGGTGCGGTCGCCGCGCGGCACCATCAGCTTGTGCGGCTTGACTTCCTGCAGCAGGCCCTGCGCGTCCAGGTCGGCCACGATCTGCTTGCGCGCGGCGAAGCGGTCCATGCCGCGGTAGGCGGCCGGCGCGTCGTCGCTGATTTTCGCGTCCAGCGTCAGGATCGACGGCATCGGCAGGTTGTGGCGCAGCCCCACCTGGTAGTCGTTGAAGTCGTGCGCCGGCGTGATCTTCACGCAGCCGGTGCCGAATTCCTTGTCCACGTAGGAGTCGGCGATGATCGGGATTTCGCGGTCCGAGAGCGGCAGCTTGAGCATTTGGCCGACCAGCGGCACATAGCGCTCGTCGGTCGGGTCGACCGCCACGGCCACGTCGCCCAGCATGGTTTCAGGACGGGTGGTGGCAACCGTCAGGTGGCCGCTGCCATCGGCCAGCGGATAGCGGATGTACCACATCGAGCCGTCTTCTTCTTCCGACGCCACTTCCAGGTCGGACACGGCGGTGCCCAGCACCGGGTCCCAGTTGACCAAGCGCTTGCCGCGGTAGATCAGGCCCTGTTCGAACAGGCGTACGAACACTTCGGTCACGACCTTCGAGCGCGTCTCGTCCATCGTGAAATACTCGCGCTTCCAGTCGGCGGAGGCGCCCATGCGGCGCATCTGGCCGGTGATGGTGTTGCCCGACTTTTCCTTCCACTCCCACACCTTTTCGAGGAATTTCTCGCGGCCCAGGTCATGGCGCGAAATCTTCTGCGCGTCGAGCTGGCGCTCCACCACGATCTGGGTCGCGATGCCTGCGTGGTCGGTACCCGGCACCCATGCGGTGTTAAAGCCGCGCATGCGGTAGTAGCGGGTCAGGCCGTCCATGATGGTCTGGTTGAACGCGTGGCCCATGTGCAGTGTGCCGGTCACGTTCGGTGGCGGCAGCTGGATGCTGAAGGAGGGCTTGTCCGCGTCGGTGGTGGCGGTGAAATAACCGCGCTGCTCCCACTCGGTGCGCCAGAACTTTTCAATGTCGGCAGGCTCGAAAGACTTGGCTAATTCCATGATGTGGCAATAAGTTTTTTGCGAAACGACCATTATAGATGACGCAGGCAGCACCGGCACCGTCATTCAGCGCCGTCATCACTGCGCAGGCGGGGATTGGCGCCGGCCAGGACGAGAGGCGGCACCATGCATCCACGGACCTTTTTGCAGCCTGTCCCGCCAATCCGTCCGCCTGTCGCACCCGCCTCGCGTGGCCGCCCGGCCAGGATTATGGTTTCACCATCCCTGAGCCCATGTTCGAACTAGAAAAAAAGTTCTAGACAAAGCGATCTAGACGATTTATTCTGCTTTCAACAACAACGGAGCGCGCCATGCCGCCACTTGCAGATTTCCTGTCCACCTTCATGCCCAGCCTGGCCTGGGCGTTGCTCGACTTTGTCTGGCAGGGCATGCTGGTCGGCTGGGGCGCGGCGCTGCTGTTCTGCCTGATGCGCGGCGCTCGTCCGCAGGCCCGCTACCTGGTGGGCTGCGGGGCGCTGCTGCTGTGTATCGCCCTGCCGCTGTCGGGTGTCATCGTCCGCATGTCGGACGCACCGGCGCCGCCCGCAGTGAGCACGATGCTGCTGCCGCTGGCCGGCGCCGAACCCGGGGCCGCGATGCCGCAGGCGGCGCTGGCCGCGACCGTCCAGCTGTCCGGCTGGCGCGACGCGTTGCAGGAGCGCCTGCCACTGGTGCTGGCGCTGTGGGCCAGCGGCGCCGGCCTGCTGGCGCTGCGCATGGTCCTGGGCCTGGCCTGGGTGCGCAGCCGGAGCAGGGCGGGGCGCTCGACGCGCGACCCGGCGCTGCAGGCGCGGCTGACCCGCATGGCGCAGCGTTTCGGCATCGGGCGGCCGGTCGCGCTGGGCGTCGTCGGCGACCTGGACAGCCCGGTTACCGCCGGCTGGTGGCGCCCGGTCGTGCTGGTGCCTGCCGCCCTGATCGCGCGCATCCCGCCCGAGCTGCTCGAGGCGCTGCTCGCCCACGAACTGGCGCACATCCGCCGCCACGATTACCTCGTCAACCTGGTGCAGAGCGCGATCGAAATCGTGCTGTTCTATCACCCGACCGTCTGGTGGCTGTCCGGACGGGTACGCGCCGAGCGCGAACAGATTGCAGATGATTTAGCCGCAAGCATGCTGGGCGAACCGCGGCGCCTCGCACTTGCATTATCCGAGCTGGACCGCCTCCAGCTCGCTACGCCAACCCTGGCCCATGCGGCCCACGGAGGAAATCTCATGACACGCATTCAACGCCTGGTCAGCCCGACCAGCGAACCCCTGAACTGGAAAATCGCGGTGCCGATCCTCGGCCTGGCTGCGGCCTGCGCCGGCTTCTACGCCAACGCCGCGCAGCCGTCCGAACCTGGCGGCGGACGGTCCGCCGCGCATGCAGCGCATATCGCCAGCGAAGCCGGGCAGGCCTCTGCCGCGGCAGCGGCCGAGGCGGCGCGCTCGGCATCCGATGCAGCCCGTACCGCCAGCCGTGCAGCGGCAGGCGCGGCCCGCGCCGCCAAGGCGGGATCGGAGGAAGCGGCGCGGGCCGCCCGCGATGCTGCCCGCGATGCCGCCCATGCGGCGCGCGACGAGCGCAAGCGCGAGCGCCACTTTTCCCGCGGCGATGACGAAGGCGAACCTTACGCCATCGTCCGCCAGGGCGACCAGGGCAGCACCATGCACGGCAGCAGCGCCGACTGGGGCGACATCAAGGCCGCCCAGCGCAGCATCAACGGCGAATTCATCTGGTTCCGCCACGGTGGCCAGGCGTACGTGATCCAGGATCCCGCCTTGGTGGCCAAGGCCCATACCACCTGGGCGCCGGTCGACCAGCTGGGCAAGCAGATGAACGGCCTGGGCGACCAGATGAAGGAGCACGGCAAGGTGATGGAAAAACTGGGGCGTGAAATGAGCGCCGCAGCGCAGAAGAGCAAGCCATCCGACGCCAGGGTGCGCCAGTTCGAGCAGCGCATCCAGGAGCTCGCCGGCAAACAGGCGCAGCTGGCATCGCAGGCGGCGACCAAATCGATCAGCGCCGGCAGGGGCAGCGACGCCGAGCGCAAGGCCGCCGAACGCGAAATCGATCGCCTGGAGTCGCAGATGAACGCGATCGAAAAACAGATCGACGCCGAGAGCGACGCCTTCGAAGCCTACGTCGAAAAGCAGGCGCACGGCGACATGGAAGCCCTCGGCAAGAAGATGGAAGTGGCGGGCGAGCCGATGGAAAAGCTGGGCGAGCAGATGGACGCCCTCGGCGAGCGCATGGATGTCGCAAGCCGCGCCGCCGACAAGGCCATGCGCGCCCTGATCGAGGATGCGCGTGCGCGCGGCCTGGCGCGCCCGGCTCCACGCTCGTGATGCAGTCGGGGACTGTCCCCGCAGGGGACCGTCCGCCGATGTCTAGTCAGCTGGGCCAATAGAAGATCCGGGGGCAGTCCCTTGCAGGGACAGTCCCTTCCTGCTCTTGCATGACTGGCCACATCGGCCGATCGCCCCGCCTCACCGCCCCCGCGACGGTATAATCGCAGGATGCAGAATCTCCTCCTGAACCTCAATCCCGAACAACTCGCCGCCGTTACGCTGCCAGCGCAGAGCGCCCTGATCCTTGCAGGGGCCGGCTCCGGCAAGACGCGCGTGCTGACCACCCGCATCGCATGGCTGATCCAGACCGGCCAGGTCGGTCCGCAAGGCGTGATGGCCGTGACCTTTACCAACAAGGCGGCCAAGGAGATGCTCACGCGCCTCTCGGCCATGCTGCCGGTGAGCACCCGCGGGATGTGGATCGGGACCTTCCACGGCTTGTGTAACCGCCTGCTGCGCACGCACTACCGTGACGCGGCGCTGCCGTCGACGTTCCAGATCATGGATTCGCAGGACCAGCTGTCGATGATCAAGCGCCTGCTCAAGGCGCACAACATCGACGACGAGAAGTACCCGGCCAAGGACCTGATGTACTTCATCAATAACGCCAAGGACCAGGGCTTGCGCGCGCATGCGGTGGAAGTGTCGGACCCGATTGGCCGCAAGTTCGTCGAACTGTACGAGATCTACGACCAGCAGTGCCAGCGTGAAGGCGTGGTCGATTTCGCCGAGCTGCTGCTGCGCTCCTACGAACTCCTGTCGCGCAACCAGCCGCTGCGCGAGCACTACCAGTCGCGCTTCCGCCACATCCTGGTCGACGAGTTCCAGGATACCAACGACCTGCAGTACGCCTGGCTGAAGCTGATGGCCGGCCACGGCCAGCAGGTGGGCGGCGCACTGTTCGCGGTGGGCGACGACGACCAGTCGATCTACGCCTTCCGCGGCGCGAACGTGGGCAACATGGTCAAGTTCGAGCGCGAATTCCACGTGCAGAACCTGATCAAGCTGGAGCAGAACTACCGCTCGCACGGCCACATCCTGGATGCGGCCAACCTGCTCATTTCGAACAACAGCAACCGCCTTGGCAAGAACCTGCGCACCGACGCGGGCCACGGCGAGCCGGTGCGCGTGTACGAGGCGTCCTCCGACCTGGAGGAAGCGCAATGGATCGTGGACGAGGTGAAAAGCCTGGTGCGCGACGGCGCCCGCCGCGACGAGATCGCGGTGCTGTACCGCTCCAATGCGCAGTCGCGCGTGATCGAACATGCGCTGTTCGCCGCGGCCATCCCGTACCACGTGTACGGCGGCCTGCGCTATTTCCAGCGCGCCGAAGTCAAGCACGCCATCGCCTACCTGCAGCTGATGGACAATCCGCACAACGATTCGGCCTTCCTGCGGGTGGTGAACTTCCCCACGCGCGGCATCGGCATGCGCACCATCGAGCAGCTGCAGGACGCGGCGGCGCAGTACAACATCTCGCTGTACGCGGCGGTGCCCTACGTGACCGGCAAGGCCGGCACGCTGCTGGGCGGTTTCGTCAAACTGATCGAAGGCGTGCGCTTCGAAACCCAGCAGATGGCGCTGCCCGAGCTGGTGCGCGTGGTGCTCGATTCGAGCGGCTTGATGACGCACTACGCGGGCGAGAAGGAAGGCGCCGACCGCGTGGAGAACCTGGAGCAGATGGTGGGCGCGGCCAACCAGTTCGTGCAGGAAGAAGGCTTCGGCCAGGGCGCGCCCGCACACCTGGGGCCGCAGTCGCAGGCACAGGCGGGCAGCCCGATCGTCAACGAGGATGGCGTCGAGATCCTCGACGCTGATGCGCCGCTGGCCACCGTGATGTCCCCGCTGTCGGCGTTCCTGTCGCACGCCTCGCTGGAGGCGGGCGACGCCCAGGCGCAGGCCGGCCAGGACGCGCTGCAGCTGATGACCGTGCACTCGGCCAAGGGCCTGGAGTTCGACGCGGTGTTCATCACCGGCATGGAGGAGGGCCTGTTCCCTCACGAGAGCAGCTCGCGCGAGATGGCCGGCGTGGACGAGGAGCGCCGCCTGATGTACGTCGCGATCACGCGCGCGAAGAAGCGCCTGTACATGAGTTTCACGCAGCAGCGCATGCTGCATGGCCAGACCCGCTACAACATGAAGTCGCGCTTCTTCGACGAGCTGCCGGAGGAGTCGCTCAAGTGGATCACCCCGCGCATGCAGGGGCACTGGTTTGCGAACAAGAAGACCGCCTGGGACGACGCGGCCTTCAACGGCGGCTCGGACAACAAGATCGCGCAGCAGATCAAGCAGAAGTCGGCGGGCGGCCCGGGCTGGCGCATCGGCGAATCGGTGGTGCACGCCAAGTTCGGCGAAGGCGTCATCGTCAACCTGGAAGGCAGCGGCACCAATGCGCGCGCCCAGATCAACTTTGGCCGCGCCGGCATGAAGATGCTCGACCTCTCGGTCGCCAAGCTCGACCGCGTCAGCTAGCAACCGTCCGTCATCCCAGCGAAGGCTGGGATCTGTACTGAGTCAGCGAAGGGATCAGCTTGAAGAGGTTGGCTGCGGGCGCTCAGGCCTGCGTGTCGACCGCCGGCGGCGGCGAGTCCGGCTCCGGCGTCCCGAACAGCTGCCGGTAGCTCGCGTACAGCGAACACTGCGCGATGATGCCGAACATGACGATCACCGGCTGCAGGGCCAGCGCAAGGTATTTCGGCCCCGAGAACAATGCCACCAGCTGTGTCGCGAACACGAACAGCAGGAACCATCCCAGCGCGAACATGATGAACGCCCGCAGGTTGCGCCACACCGCGAAGAAGCTGTAGAACATCGACTTCGCCACGCCCATGCCGCGCCACAGGATCAGCGGCACCGCGAATGCGATCGCCGCCGTCGCCGGCAGGTAGATCAGCAGCGCCGCCAGGAAGGGCTTCCATAACTGCGCGGACTGCGCCTCCGGCGAGCGCGGGTCGAGCTGCCCCTGCGCCATCTTGGCCAGCGTGCCGTCGTCCATCCACATAATGGCGCCTACCACCAGCGCGATCACGCCGAAATACAGCAGGCCAAGCTTGAACAGCGGCGCGAACACCGGCTTGCGGAAACCCGTGACGATCAGTCCCGGCTCGACCAGCTCGCCGCGGTCGATGCGCGCGCCCGCGCGCATGAACGCGGCGCCGAATACCGGCAGCAGCATCAGCGTGAGCGGTTTGCCCACCACCGGAATCAGCTCGACGAAGACGATGAACAGCATGTAGCCGAGGAACAGGAAGGCGAGCCGGCCGGGCTGCTGGCGGAACAGGTCGAAGCCTTGCCGGATCCATTGCCAGCCCGTGCGAGCAGGGAGAGAGGTCATGTTGCGTTGAACAGTGCAGGTGGAGTATGGCCGATTCGCTGGCGCAGGATGCGCTCGAAATGGGTCGGGTCGTGCGGCGTGAGCAGCGCGGCATCGCGCGGCGCATGCAGGTCGTGCAGGCGCGACAGCCAGAAACGCAGGGCGGCGGCGCGCAGCATCGGCTGCCACGCCAGCGCCTCCGCGGCGGTGAACGGGCGTACCGCGCCGTAGGCGTCGGCCAGCGCGCGCACGCGCCCGGCGTCCAGCGCGCCGCTGCCGGGATCGACGCACCAGTCGTTGACGGTGACAGCGATGTCGAACAGCAGCGTGTCCACGCCGGCGAAGTAGAAATCGAAGAAGCCCGTCAGGCGGTCGCCGTCGAACATCACGTTGTTGCGGAACAGGTCCGCGTGCACGGGCGCGCGTTCCAGCTGGCGGCAGGCGTCCGAGCCGGCGAAGGCGTTCTGGAACGCCAGTTCGCTTTCCAGCAGCGCCGCCTCGGCAGCCGACAGGTGCGGCAGCACCTTGGGCGCAGTCTCGTTCCACCACGCGATGCCGCGCAGGTTGGGCTGGTCGAGCGGGAAGTCGCGCGCGGCGATGTGCATCTTCGCCAGCATCGCGCCGACCTGGGCGCAGTGATGCGCCTGCGGCGCCATCTGCGACTGGCCCGCCAGCTTGCTGACGATGGCCGCCGGCTTGCCCAGCAGCGGCACGCACAGCGCGCCGTCGCGGTTCGCGACCGGCGCCGGCACCAGCACCCCGCGCGCGGCCAGGTGGCGCATCAGTTCGAGGTAGAAGGGCAGCTGTTCGAAGCCGAGATTCTCGAAAATCGTCAGGACGTACTCGCCCGCGTCCGTGGTCAGGAAGAAGTTGCTGTTCTCGATGCCCGAGGCGATGCCGCGCACCGCGCGTGCTTCGCCCAGCGGGAATTGACCGATCCAGTCCGAGACTTCAGGCAGGCCAACGGTTGTGAAAACCGCCATGTAAAAACGTCCTTACTTGGCAGGGGGCGTCATCGGCGGCGGCGGTGGAACCGTCGCGCGCTTGCCGGCAGTGGGAGTGGCGGACTGCTGTTCGCCTTCCGCGGCCTGCTCGGGTTCCTTCGGCTTTGGCTGGCCGAACTGGAGCACCGACCACAACGGGGCGCGCGACGGGCCGCCCGCGACCTCGCCGGTTTCGGCCGTGCCGGTCTTCGGACGCAGCGTGTAGGTGCTGCCGCCTGCGGTCACGGTCGCTTCGGTGACCTGGTTGCCCACCTTGCGCTCGACAATGCGGGTGGTCGGACCCTTGGGCGGAATCAGCGGCGGCTCGGCGCCGCGCTCGAGTTCCTGGCGCGGCGTTTCCTGCTGCTGGCCTGCGGCCGTGGACTGCTGGGCAGCCGTTGGCTGTTGCGCGACCGGGGCGGCCTGTGCGACAGGCGCCGCCGGCTGCACCGGAGCGGTTTGCTGGGCCATGGCCGCACCGGCGACCAGAAGGGAAAGGAGCGGCAGGAGCTTCGGTTTGCGCAGCATGATGGTCACCTTGTGGACGTTTCGTCCATTGTAGCAAAATGGCAGCGCCGCCGCTCGTGCGCCGCCCTGTTAAATCGGGTTTTCGGCCCCATATGCCGGGTATCGGATTCTGCGATAATGTCTGTTGTCCCGGACCGGCTGGCACTGCCCCGTCCGCGCCCCTTTTTACTTCATTCGCCCTTATGCAAAACACCCTGCTGCTCGTCGACGGTTCCAGCTACCTGTATCGCGCCTATCATGCTCTTCCTGACCTGCGCAGCCCGGACGGCCACCCGACCGGCGCCATGCACGGCATGGTCAACATGCTGCGCCGCCTGCGCGTGGACTACCCTGCCGCGTACATCGCCTGCGTGTTCGACGCCAAGGGCAAGACTTTCCGCGACGACCTGTATGCCGAGTACAAGGCGCAGCGCGCGCCGATGCCGGACGACCTGCGCCTGCAGATCGACCCGATCCACGAGGCCGTCAGGCACATGGGCTGGCCGATCCTGACCGTGGAAGGCGTGGAGGCGGACGACGTGATCGGCACCCTGTGCTGCCAGGCGACCGCGCTGGGCATGAAGACCATCGTCTCGACCGGCGACAAGGACCTGGCGCAGCTCGTCAACGAGAACGTCACGCTGATCAACACCATGACCAACGAAAAACTGGACGTGGAAGGCGTGACGGCAAAGTTCGGCGTGCCGCCGGACCGCATCATCGACTACCTGACGCTGATCGGCGACTCGGTCGACAACATCCCGGGCGTGACCAAGTGCGGCCCCAAGACCGCGCTCAAGTGGCTGGCCGCGCACGGTAGCCTGGAAGGCGTGATGCAGAACGCGCATTCGATCACCGGCGCGGTGGGCGAGAACCTGCGCCAGGCGCTCGAGTGGCTGCCGCAGGGCCGCACGCTGATCACGGTCAAGTGCGACTGCGACCTGTCCGGCCACATCGTGTCGATCGGCGAGACGCTGACCGCGCGCGAAGAGGACAAGGACGCGCTGCGCGATTTCTTCGGCCGCTACGGCTTCAAGACGCTGCTGCGCGAACTGACCGCCAACGCGCCGGCAGCACCGCGCGGCCCGGCGCTCGATTCGCCGACCGGCGACCTGTTTGGCGAGGCCGCCGCACCGGTCAAGGCCGAGTACGAGACCGTCACCACCGATGAGCAGCTCGGCAAGTGGCTGGCGCTGATCGACGCCGCGACGCTCACCTCGGTCGACACCGAGACCACCTCGCTCGACCCGATGACCGCCCAGCTGGTCGGCATTTCGCTGTCGGTGGAAGCCGGCAAGGGCTGCTACATCCCGGTCGCGCACAATTACGCCGGCGCGCCGGCACAGCTGAACCGCGAGGCGGTGCTGGAGAAGATGCGCTCCTGGCTGGAGAATCCGGCCAAGGCCAAGGTCGGCCAGAACCTCAAGTTCGACGCGCACATCTTCCTGAACCACGGCGTCCACCTGCAGGGCATCGAGCACGACACCCTGCTTGAATCGTACGTGTTCGAATCGCACAAGCCGCACGACATGGACAACCTGGCCATGCGCCACCTGAACTACCAGACCATCCCGTACGTGGATGTTTGCGGCAAGGGCGCAGGCCAGCTGTGCTTCGACCAGGTCGAGCTGGCGCGCGCCACCGAGTACGCGGCCGAGGATTCCGACATCACCCTGCGCCTGCACAATGCGATGATCGGCCACGTCCAGGCCGACGAAAAGCTCACCTTCATCTACCGCAACATCGAACTGCCGACGGCCACCGTGCTGCGCAAGATCGAGCGCAACGGGGTGCTGATCGACGCCGCGCTGCTGGAGCAGCAGTCGCGCGAGCTGGGCGAGCGCATCGTGGAGCTGGAGCAGAAGGCCTATGAACTGGCCGGCGGCCAGTTCAACCTGGGCTCCCCCAAGCAGATCGGCGAAATCTTCTTCGGCAGGCTGGGCCTTCCGGTGGTCAAGAAGACCCCGACCGGCACCCCGTCCACCGACGAGGAAGTGCTGACCAAGCTGGCGGAGGACTTCCCGCTGCCGAAGGTGATCCTGGAGCACCGCGGCCTGTCCAAGCTCAAGTCCACCTACACGGACAAGCTGCCCAAGATGGTCAATCCGGACACCGGCCGCGTGCACACCAACTATGCGCAGGCAGTGGCGGTGACGGGGCGCCTGGCGTCCAACGATCCGAACCTGCAGAACATCCCGATCCGCACGGCGGAGGGCCGCCGCATCCGCGAAGCGTTCGTGGCCGGTCCCGGCAACGTGATCGTGTCCGCCGACTACTCGCAGATTGAATTGCGCATCATGGCGCACATCTCGGGCGACGAGGCGATGCTGCGCGCGTTCGCCGAAGGCGAGGACATCCACCGTGCCACCGCCGCGGAGATCTTCGGCGTGGCGCCGGCGGAAGTGGAGAGCGAACAGCGCCGCTACGCCAAGGTGATCAACTTCGGCCTGATCTACGGCATGAGCGCGTTCGGCCTCGCGGCCAACCTCGGCATCGAGCGTTCTGCGGCCAGCAGCTATATCGACAAGTACTTCGCGCGCTTCTCGGGCGTCAAGCGCTACATGGACGAAACGCGCATGGCCGCCAAGGCGCGCGGTTATGTCGAAACCGTTTTCGGCCGCCGCCTGTGGCTCCCGGAAATCAACTCGCCGAACGGCCCGCGCCGCGCCGGCGCCGAGCGCGCCGCGATCAACGCGCCGATGCAGGGCACTGCGGCAGACCTGATCAAGCTGGCCATGATCGCGGTGCAGGACTGGCTGGAGCGCGACGGCCTGGCCACGCGCATGATCATGCAGGTGCACGACGAACTGGTGCTGGAAGTGCCCGAGACCGAGCTGGACCTGGTGCGCACGAAGCTGCCGGAACTGATGGCCGGCGTCGCGAAGCTCGACGTCCCCCTGCTGGCCGAAGTCGGCATCGGCCCCAACTGGGACCAGGCACACTGACCCGCCGTTGCCGGTTCGGCATGGATCCCCGCCGTCGCGGGGATGACGGCAATGGCTGTGCACCGTTGCAGTTGTTCCGCTGATAAGATAGGCGTCCCATCAATAAGAACCGGAGGGACACCCATGAAAGACCTGATCGAAGACGCGAGCGGCCTGCTGAACGGCGCCAATGCTGCCTCCGACGGCACCGACCGCCGCGGCTTCCTGAAAGTAGCGCTTGGCACCGGATTCGCCGCCGCGGCACTGCCCGTTACCGCGCAGTCCGTGATCACCACCGACACCGAAGGCCTGACTGCCGGCGAAGTCACGGTCACCGTGGACGGCCAGGCGGTTCCGGTCTACCGCGCCCAGCCTGCCGGCAAGACCAAACTCCCGGTGATCCTGGTCGTCTCCGAGATCTTCGGCGTGCACGAGCACATCGCCGACGTCGCCCGCCGCTTCGCCAAGCAAGGCTACCTGGCGCTGGCGCCGCACCTGTTCGTTCGCCAGGGCGACCCCACCAAACAGGCCAATACCGCGGACCTGATCAAGAACATTATTTCCAAAACCCCGGACGCGCAGGTCATGAAGGACCTGGACGCGGTCGTCGCGTGGGCGAAGGAGAATGGCGGCGATACGTCGCGCATGGGCATCACCGGTTTCTGCTGGGGCGGGCGCATCACCTGGCTGTACGCCGCCCACAACCCGCAGGTCAAGGCCGGCGTGGCCTGGTACGGCCGCCTGGAGGGCAACAAGGACAGCACGATCAATCCGCAGCACCCGATCGACGTCGCCCCCACGCTGAAAGTGCCTGTGCTGGGACTGTACGGCGCCAAGGACACAGGCATCCCGGTCGAATCGGTCGAGCGCATGAAAGCGGTGCTGGCCAAAGGCCCCAGCAAGTCGGCCTTCGTCGTTTATCCGAACGCCGGCCACGCCTTCCATGCCGACTACCGCCCAAGCTATGTGGCGGAAGACGCGAAGGACGGCTGGAAGCGCATGATGGAGTGGTTCAAGAAGCACGGCGTCGCCTGATGTGATGCAAGCAGCAAGCCGGGGCGGTACAATGCCCGGCTTGCGCATCAAAAGAACAACAAGAGGCTTCAAATCGATTCGACCCTGATCTCCATTCTCCTGGCGACGACCATTGCGGGCGTGGCCAGCATCACCGCGGCCGCGGTGTTCTCGTTTACCCTGCTGTCGAAGATGGTCGAGCGCATGGTCAGCCTGTCGGTCGGCCTGATGCTGGCGACCTCGCTGCTGCACGCGCTGCCGGAGGCGTTCGAGTCGAACGCCGACCCGCGCACGCTGTTCGCGACGCTGCTGGGCGGATTGCTGGGGTTCTTCATCCTGGAAAAGCTGGCGGTGCTGCGCCATTCGCACCACCACGAAGGCGACGGCCACCACCACGCGCACGGCCATGACGCCAACGAGGCGGGCAAGTCGGGCTGGCTGATCCTGATCGGCGACGCCATGCACAATTTCACCGACGGCATCCTGATCGCCGCCGCCTTCATCGCCGATCCGCACCTGGGCATCGTGACCGGGGTGGCGATCATCGCGCACGAGATCCCGCAGGAGATCGGCGACTTCATCGTGCTGCTCAATGCCGGCTTCTCGCGACTGCGCGCCTATGTGTTCAACCTGATCTGCAGCCTGATGGCGATCGTCGGCGGTCTGGTGGGCTACTACACGCTGGACCAGGCGAGCGGCCTGGTGCCGTACGTGCTGGTGTTCGCGTCGAGCGGATTTATCTATATCGCCGTGAGCGACCTGATGCCGCAGATGCAGCGTCGCGCGACGGTGAAGGAATCGGTGCCGCAGGTGGTGCTGATCGCGATCGGCGTGCTGGCCGTGGTGCTGCTGACTTCCACCCGCCACTAGATAGGGAAGGGGACTGTCACCGCAGGTGACAGTCTCCGTTGCTTATTCCGCGCCGGTGGCAATCGGGCGCGCCGGGTCGGACGACCACTCGCTCCACGATCCCGGATACAGCGCTGCGCCATGCAGCCCGGCCACCTCCATCGCCAGCAGGTTATGGCACGCGGTCACGCCCGACCCGCACTGCATGATCGCCAGCTTCGGATCCGGCACGACTTTTTCAAAGTCGGCCCGCAGCGCAGCCGCATCCTTGAATCGTCCGTCCGCGTGCAGGTTGTCCTTGAAGAAGCGGTTCTTCGCGCCCGGGATATGCCCGCCCACCGGGTCGATGGTCTCGTTCTCGCCGCGGAAGCGGTCCGGCGCGCGCGCGTCGACGACGGTGCGCGCTCCGGTGGCGATATTCTCCAGCACGTCGGCGGCCGTGACGGCGCCCACCAGCGACGGTTTTTGCTGCAGGTTGCCGGTGTGCGGTTCGCGCACGGTCGACTCCATCGGCAGCCCCAGCGCCTGCCAGGCGGCCATCCCGCCGTCCAGCACAGCCACTTGCGGATGGCCGATCCAGCGCAGCAGCCACCACAGGCGCGCCGCGTACATGCCGCCGTGCGCGTCGTAGGCCACCACCTGGGTGTGCTCGCTGATGCCCAGTTCGCGCATCACCTCGGCCAGGAACTCGCGCCCCGGCAGCGGATGGCGGCCGCGGAAAGTGCCGTCCACCGCGTGCTTGTCGCCCGACAGCTGGCGTTCCAGGTCCGCGTACACGGCATTCCTGATATGGCCGATCCGGTAGCCTTCCCGGCCGGCCAGGGGATTGGCCAGGTCGAAGCGGCAGTCGACCACCACCCAGTCGGGGTCGTCGATGTGGCGCGCCAGTTCTTCCGCGGTGATCAGGGTCGTGTGCATGGTCTCCTCGTCAGGTTTCGCTTGCGATCGGGTCGGTGGTCGAAACGGCCTTGCCCCGTTCCGTGTTGCGCGTATTGTAGAACGTCACGGCGATGCCGGAAACAAGGATGATGCCCATGCCCAGCCAGACATGCCAGTCGAACACGTCGTTCCACAGGATCACGCCAATCAGGCTGGAGAAGATGATGCCGGTGTACTGGAGGTTCGCCACCACCAGCGTCTTGCCGACCCGGTAGGCGCGCGTCATTGCCATCTGCGCGACGGTGGCTGAGACGCCGAGCGCCAGCAGCAGGGCGCCGCCGCGCCAGTCGATCGCATGCAGGTTGGACGGGCCGCCTTCCAGAAGGGTGCCGGCGAAGCCGGCGGCCACGTTGGTCAGCGAGAAGTAGAACACCACGCGGTACTCGGGCTCGCCCATCTTGCCCAGGCGGCGCACCTGCAGGTAGGCCAGCGCGGACAGCATCCCGGACAGCAGGCCCATGACCCCACCGAGCCACTGGCGCGTCTCGATGGCCGGCTGCAGCACCAGCGTGACCCCGACGAAGGACAGCAGGATGGCGGCCACCAGCGGCCACTCGACATGGTTCTTCGAGTGCCACCAGCCCGCGATGAACAGGAAGGCTGCGATCCAGATCGGCGACATGTAGTTGAGCGTGACGGCGGTGGCCAGCGGCAGTTGGGCGATCGCGAGGAACCATAGCCACAGCGAGACCACGCCCACGCAGCCGCGCCACAGGTGCTCCTTGGCGAGCCGCGTGCGGAAGGTGCCGCGCTGGTGGCGCACGAGGAAGAACAGCATGGCGGAGCCGATCAGGCCCCGGTACATGACGATTTCGGAAGTCGTGAAGAATTCGGAGGCGACCTTGACGCATGCGCTCATCAGCGCAAACAGCAAGGTCGCCAGCAGCATCCAGGAGGATGCCATCAGCCGGTCAGGTCGATATGGCGGCGGTACCACTCATGGAAGTGCTGCATGCCGTCTTCCATCGGCGACTGGTAAGGACCGGCGTCGGTCTCGCCGCGCGCCAGCAGTGCGCGCCGGCCGGCGTCCATGCGCAGGGCGATTTCGTCGTCCTCGACCACGGTCTCCATGTAGGCGGCGCGTTCGGCCTCGATGAACTCGCGCTCGAACAGCACGATTTCTTCGGGATAATAGAACTCGACTACGTTGCGGGTCTTCTGCGGGCCGTCCGGATGCAGGGTCGACACCACCAGCACGTGCGGATACCACTCGACCATGATGTTCGGGTACAGGGTGAACCAGATCGCGCCTTTTTCGGGCGGCACGCCGCCGCGGAACTTGAGCACCTGGTCGTGCCAGCGCTTGTACACGTCCGAGCCGGGACGCACCAGGCTGCGGTTCACGCCGACCGTCTGCACGCTGAAGTCCTCGCCGAACTCCCAGCGCAGGTCGTCGCAGCTGACAAAGCCGCCCAGGCCCGCGTGGAACGGTTCGACGTGGTAGTCCTCCAGGTAGACCTCGATGAAGGTCTTCCAGTTGTAGTTGCAGGTCTGGACTTCCACGTGGTCGAACATGTAGCCGGAGAAATCGAGGTCCCTGGACACCGACAGTTCCTTCAGCTTTTCCATCACGTTGTAGCCGTTCTGCTCGAACAGCAGGCCGTTCCACGACTGGAGTTTGGTCTTGGGCAGGTTCAGGCACGGCGTGTCCGCGAAATGCGGCGCGCCGATCAGTTCACCCTTGAGGTCATAGGTCCAGCGGTGCAGCGGGCAGACGATGTTGTCCGCATTGCCGCGGCCATTCTTCATCAGCGCCTGGCGGTGGCGGCAAACGTTCGAAACGACTTCAATACCGTTCGCATTGTGCACCAGCATGCGTCCCTCGTTCTCCTGGACCAGCGTGGCGAAATCGCCCCGCTCCGGCACCATGAGTTCGTGGCCCACGTAGCGCGGACCTTTCTGGAACAGCTGTGCAATTTCGCGCTTGAGGAGCGCGTCGTCAAAATAGACATCTACCGGAAGCTGTGCATTGGAGCGCGCCAGCTTGGCGTGGGTAGCCAGATCGGACATCCCAACCCCCCTTTAATAAGTACTTCAACCCAAAGAAGAGAAAGAATCCAAAGACCAGTATGTTTAAGCTAGCGACAATACGGTATTTCGGACAGAACCAGAAATTATACCGCCAATTGTTCAGCTTCGCCCAACATCTCCCGGCCACCTGCACTTGAGGGGGCTGTTGTCCCACGAAATCGCGAGGAGGGGCGCGCGATACGATAAAATCCTGCCTTTTGTGCAATAGCAGCGCATGCGGCGCATCCCCGCGCCCCCGTTTGCTCTAAAATAAACGATTGGACTGGCACCGCCTGCGGCATCCGCACGGACCAGCTACACGTATTTATGGTTAAAAAATCTCACGCGGAAGGCACCGTGGCACCGGAATCGTTCGAACAGGCCATGGCCGAACTGGCCCAGCTGGTCACCCAAATGGAATCGGGACAATTGCCGCTGGAAGCATCGGTGGCGGCGTACGCGCGCGGCTCGGAACTGGTCAAGTACTGCGCGGCGCAGCTCGAAAAAGTGGAAGCGCAGGTGAAGGTACTCGAAGGCGACATGCTCAAGCCGTTCTCCGGCACCGGCGCGGAGGCCGCGGAATGACGCTGTCCTTTGGCGACTGGATGAAGGCGGTGCAGCAGCAGGTGGAAGTCGATCTCGCGGAATTCCTTCCTCCGGCATCGAAACAGCCCGCCAGGCTGCACGAGGCGATGCGCTACACCACGCTGGGCGGCGGCAAGCGCGTGCGCCCGCTGCTGGTGCATGCGGCCGGGGCGCTGTTCGCGGCCGACCCGCGCACGCTGGCGCGCGCCGCCTGCGCGGTCGAGATGATCCACGTGTACTCGCTGGTGCACGACGACATGCCCTGCATGGATGACGACGCGCTGCGCCGCGGCAAGCCGACCGTGCATGTGGCCTACGACGAAGCGACCGCCCTGTTGGTGGGCGACGCCCTGCAGTCCCAGGCCTTCGACGTGCTGGCCGGCGCCGACAGCGTGCCGCCGGCGCGGCTGGTGGCCATGCTGCGGGTGCTGGCGCATGCGGCCGGCGCGGCCGGCATGTGCGGCGGCCAGGCGATCGATCTCGACAGCGTGGGCCTGCAGCTCACGCTGGAACAGCTGGAGCAGATGCACCAGCTCAAGACCGGCGCGCTGCTGCGCGCCTCCGTGGTGCTGGGCGCGCTGGCCGGCGCCGAGCTGGATGCGGAAACGACGCGGGCGCTGGACGCCTACGCGCGTGCGATCGGCCTGGCGTTCCAGGTGGTCGACGACGTGCTTGACGCCACCGCCGATTCGGCCACGCTGGGCAAGACCGCCGGCAAGGACGCCGCCGCCAACAAACCGACCTACGTGTCGATCCTCGGCCTCGAGCCATCGAAGGCGCTGGCCGAACAACTGCGGCGCGACGCGCACGCTGCGCTGGAAGGCTTCGGCCCGGCCGCGCAGCGCCTGCGTGAGCTGGCCGACCTGATCGTGCAGCGCCAAGCATAGAGTAGTGAAGGAAAACATGAGCCTCCTGAATCACATCAACGACCCGGCAGACCTGCGCAAGCTGACCCGCACGCAGCTTACGCCGCTGGCCAACGAACTGCGCAGCTTCCTGCTCGACTCGGTCTCCAAGACCGGCGGCCACCTGTCGTCCAACCTCGGCACCGTCGAGCTGACGATCGCGCTGCATTACGTCTTCAATACGCCGAACGACCGCATCGTGTGGGACGTGGGCCACCAGACCTACTCGCACAAGATCCTGACCGGCCGCCGCGACCGCATGCACACGCTGCGCCAGCTGGACGGCATTTCGGGCTTCCCGCGCCGCGACGAATCGGAATACGACACCTTCGGCACCGCCCACTCGTCGACCTCGATCTCGGCCGCGCTGGGCATGGCGCAGGCGTCCAAGATCAAGGGCGAGCACCGCCACGCGATCGCCGTCATCGGCGACGGCTCCATGACCGCCGGCATGGCGTTCGAGGCGCTGAATAACGCGGGCGTGGACGACGACATCAACCTGCTGGTGGTCCTGAACGACAACGACATGTCGATCTCGCCGCCGGTCGGTGCGCTCAACCGCTACCTGGCGCGCCTGATGAGCGGCCAGTTCTACGCGGCCGCGCGCAACGTCGGCAAGACCGTGCTGCCAGGTCCCGTGATGGAGCTGGCCAAGCGCCTGGAGGAGCATGCCAAGGGCATGGTGGTCCCGGCCACGATGTTCGAGGAATTCGGCTTCAACTACATCGGCCCGATCGACGGCCACGACCTCGATTCGCTGATCCCGACGCTGGAGAACATCAGGAAGCTCAAGGGTCCGCAGTTCCTGCACGTCGTGACCAAGAAGGGGCAGGGCTACAAGCTGGCCGAGGCCGAGCCGATCCTGTACCACGGCACCGGCAAGTTCAACCCGAGCGAAGGCATCCTGCCGGCCAAGACCCCGGCCAAGATGACCTACACCGAGGTATTCGGCAACTGGCTGTGCGACATGGCCGCTGCCGACAAGCGCCTGGTCGGCATCACGCCGGCGATGCGCGAAGGCTCGGGCATGGTGCGCTTCGACCAGCTGTACAAGGACCGCTATTTCGACGTCGGCATCGCCGAGCAGCATTCGGTGACCTTCGGCGCGGGCCTGGCGACCGAGGGCCTCAAGCCTGTGGTGGCGATCTACTCGACCTTCCTGCAGCGCGCCTACGACCAGCTGATCCACGATGTGGCGCTGCAGAACCTGGACGTGACGTTCGCGCTCGACCGCGCCGGCATCGTCGGCGCCGACGGTGCGACCCACGCGGGCAACTACGACCTGGCCTACCTGCGCTGCATCCCGAACATGGTCGTGATGGCCGCGTCGGACGAGAACGAGTGCCGCCAGATGCTCACCACCGGCTACCACTACCCTGGACCGGCGGCGATCCGCTATCCGCGCGGCGCCGGCATTGGCGCGGCGATCGATCCGGCGCTGACCTCGCTCCCGATCGGCAAAGGCGAGATCAAGCGCGAAGGCAAGGGCATCGCGATCCTGGCGTTCGGCTCCATGGTGGCGCCGTCCATCGCCGCAGGCGAAGAGCTGGGCGCGACGGTGGCCAACATGCGCTTCGTGAAGCCGCTGGACGTCGAGCTGGTGAAGAAGCTGGCCGCCGACCACGACAGCATCGTGACGGTGGAAGAGGGCTGCGTGATGGGTGGCGCGGGCGCGGCGGTGGCGGAAGCGCTGGCGGCCGAAGGCATCGTCAAGCCGGTGCTGATGCTCGGCCTGCCGGACAAGTTCATCGACCACGGCGACCCGGCGGTGCTGCTGGCCGGCGTCGGCCTCGACGCCAAGGGCATCGCCAAATCGATCCGCGAGCGCTTCGGCGCCGGCGGCAAAGCCCGCCTCGTCGTCAACAACTAACCGAAAATGGGGACAGACCCCATTTTTTATGCTTCAGGCGGCAGTGACAGGGAGCGGGCCAGCAGCCACCCGGCGATGTAGCCGCCCGCCAGGCCGCCGAAGTGCGCGGCGTTGTCCGCGAAAATGGGGTCTGTCCCCATTTTCGAAATGGGGTCTGTCCCCATTTTTTATGCTTCAGGCGGCAGTGACAGGGAGCGGGCCAGCAGCCACCCGGCGATGTAGCCGCCCGCCAGGCCGCCGAAGTGCGCGGCGTTGTCCGTGAACGGATAAATCAACCCCGCCGCGACGTTGAACAGCAGGAAGAATGTGATCGAGCCGCGCAGGCTCCGCGCGATCGTGTGCGGCACGCCGCTGTCGGGCTTGCGCACGAAGGCCAGCAGCCCGCCGATGATGCCGAAGATGGCCCCCGAGGCGCCCACGCTGTTCACGTAGGGATTCCACAGCACGCTGGCCAGGCTGCCGCACACGCCCGCAATCAGGTAGAGCAGCGTGAAGCGCAGGCTGCCGAACATCCGCTCCACCAGCGTGCCCACCTGCACCAGCACGATCATGTTGAACGCGATGTGCAGCAAGCCGCCGTGCAGGAACATCGACGTCACCAGCCGCCACCACTCTCCCTGGAGCGTGTAGCGGCCCGCGTTGGAACCCCAGCGGATCAGCTGCTGTCCATGCGCGAGCGGGTTGTCCGGCACATTTTCCTGCCACATCAGTGCGAAGATCGCGATGTTCACCGCCAGCAGCGTCCACACGACCGGCGTCGAGGCGCGGTGCTCCAGCTGGCGATGGAAGGTTTCGACATCGGCCTGCGCGGCCGCGAAGGCTTCGGTGCGGCGTTGCGGCAGCGCGCCGACAATGCGCAGTGCCACTTCCGGATTGGCCACGCTGAAGCCGATCGTGCGGTCGCCGTCCACCCGCTGCTGGTCGAACTGGACGCGCTCGCCATCGGTCCACACGTTCACGATGTCGACCATGCGCACCCGTTCGCTGGCGGGCCTGCCCAGGCGGAAGGAGCGGCGCTCGTTGCCTTCCAGGGTCACGAAATCCGGTTCGATCACCAGCGAGCCCCGGCCCGCAAAGCGGAAAGGATTGCCTGCGCGGTTGCCGCCGCTGTGAAATCGGACTTCGAAACGCTCGGTTGCCGTCATTGCCTCGCCATGTGAATGTCAATGCCCCCATGCTAACCCGCACGGCAGGCGATGGCAATTTGCCATCAAAGTCAGACATTGTCGCCGATTATTGCGACACAATTGTTTATGTTTCATTACATGAACATAAGTTGTGTATCGGAAACGAAACACACAGACGTTTTGACATGGAAAGTAACCGGCGCATGCGCTACGCTGACCAGATCGATACCAATAGTTTCAGGAATTCGCAGTGCCATTGAACATCTACGTGAAGACAGGCCGCTTCGACGCGCGTCTCGAAAAGGCCTACCAGGTCGACCTGGCACAGGAGAAGCGCCGCGTCTACACGCGCACCTACCTCCTGTGTTCCGCGCTTTACGTGATGTTCGGGCTGCTCGACCGCTGGGCGCTGCCGCAGGCTTTCGTGCAGGCGTGGGTGATCCGGGCGCTGGTCATTGGCGTCAGTGCGCTCCCGTGCCTGCTCGCGATCCGCCGCCCGGAAGTGTTCGCGCGCCATTACACCGCCATCACCTGCGCCACCTATGTCTACTGGGGCTGGGGCATCCAGGCCATCATCCTGTGTGCCTCGCCCGGCGATATCGCATGGTCCGCGTATTACGCCGGCATGATCCTCGTCTCGATGGCGCTGTACAGCTGGACCTACCTGCTGCCGCGCTATGCGGCGATGGCCGGCTGCGTGATCGTCGGCCCGTACATCGTGCTGTCGCTAACGCACCAGGACATGGGCGCGACCCAGGAGAGCCTGCTGGTCCTGCTGACCAACCTCGCGTTCCTGCTGTCGGCCAATGCCGTCGGCCTGTTTTCGCTCCATACCCGCGAGCGCTTCTCGCGCCATAACTTCCTGCTTCGCAAACAGCTGCGCCACGACCTGCGCCAGGAAGAGCAGGCCAAGCTGCACAGCGAGCACCGCTCCGAACATGATCCGCTGACCGGCTTGCCGAACCGGGTGCGCTTCATGCGCAAGCTGGAGCAGCTGCTGCAAGAAACGCAGGCGCCCGGTTCGGTGGCCGTGCTGTTCCTCGACCTGAACGATTTCAAGCCGGTCAACGACCGCTTCGGCCATGCGGTGGGCGACCAGGTGCTGCGCTGCGTGGCGCAGCGCCTGCTCGGGACGATCCGCGCGACCGACCTGGTGGCGCGGCTGGGCGGGGACGAGTTTGTGGTGGCGCTGGCGCTACCGCAGCCGTGCGCGGTCACCGTCGCGCGGGTGATGGCCGAGCTGCACGAATGCATCGGCCAGCCGATCGAGCACAAGGGAAGGATGCTGCAGGTAAGCTGCAGTATTGGCAGCGCGTGCTATCCGGATGACGGCGGCAACGCGCACGAGCTGATGGAGGCGGCGGACCTGGCGATGTACGAATTCAAGCGGGCCCGCGACGCCGGTATGGCCGCGTAGCAGCCGTCATCCCGGCCCGGGATGACGGGTGAGGGATCGCGGGTTGTCAGCGCTTGCGCTCGTGCTGCCACAGCACGTCGCTGCCGCCGGCGTGGCGGTTCAGCACGCGCGCCAGCACGAACATCAGGTCCGAGAGGCGGTTCACGTACTGGCGCGGGTGTTCGTTCAGCGTCTCGCTGCGGCCCAGCGTGACGATGGCGCGCTCGGCACGGCGGCACACGGTGCGGCACACGTGGGCCAGCGACGCGGCGCGCGAGCCGGCCGGCAGGATGAATTCCTTCAGCGCCGGCAGATGCTCGTTGTACTTCTCCAGCAGTTCGTCCAGGCGCGCCACGTGCTCCGGCTTGATCATCTGGTAGCCAGGGATGCACAGCTCCCCGCCCAGGTCGAACAGGTCGTGCTGGATCGTGACCAGGTCCTCGCGTACCTCGGCCGGCAGGTCTTCCGCCAGCAGCAGGCCGATGAAGGAATTGAGCTCGTCCACCTCGCCGATCGAGTGGATCCGCAAGCTGTCCTTTTCGGTGCGGCTGCCGTCGCCAAGGCCCGTGGTGCCATTGTCGCCGGTGCGCGTTGCGATCTTTGAAAGCCTGTTACCCATCTCATACCCTGTCGCGAAAAAAGAATAGCCGAGGATACGACAAATCGGGGCGATTGTGCTTACAATTCCGCTATGCTTTCCCATCCAACCGACCTTGCCGGGCGCAGGGCACAAGTCGCCCAGGCCTTGCTGGCGCGCCTTCCATCCCACGTAGTGCTGCACGATCCTGAGGACACCCGTCCATACGAATGCGACGGCCTGACCGCCTACCGTCGGCTGCCGATGATCGTGACGCTGCCCGAAAGCGAAGCCGAGGTGCTGTCCATCCTGGCGGTCTGCCGCGAACTGGGCGTGCGCATCGTGCCGCGCGGCGCGGGCACCGGCCTGTCGGGCGGCGCGATGCCGATCGAGGATGGCGTGGTGCTCTCGACTGCGCGCCTGAACCGCATCGTGCGCATGGACCCGTATGGCCGGCTGGCGGTCGTGCAGCCGGGCGTGCGCAACCTGGCGATCTCCGAAGCGGCCGCGCCGTATGGCCTGTACTACGCACCCGACCCGTCCTCGCAGATCGCCTGCACCATCGGCGGCAACGTGGCCGAAAACTCGGGCGGCGTGCACTGCCTGAAATACGGCCTGACCGTCCACAATGTGCTGCGCGTGCGCGTGGCCACCATCGAAGGCGATGTGGTCGAGCTGGGCGGGGAAGCGCTGGATGCGCCAGGTCTCGACCTGCTGTCCGTGTTCATCGGATCGGAAGGCATGCTCGGCATCGTCACCGAAGTCACCGTGAAACTGGTCCCCAAGCCGTCCGTCGCGCGCGTCATCATGGCCTCGTTCGACGACGTGGTCACGGGCGGCAATGCGGTAGCCAGCGTGATCGCGGCCGGCATCATCCCGGCCGGCCTGGAGATGATGGACGGCACCTCGGTGCGCATGGTCGAGCCGTTCGTGAAAGCGGGCTACGACACCGGCGCGGCAGCGATCCTGCTGTGCGAAGCGGACGGCACGCCGGACGAGGTGGAAGAGGAAATCGCGCGCATGAGCGAGGTGCTGTCGTGCGCCGGCGCCACCGCGATCGCCGTGTCCACCAGCGAGTCCGAACGCATGCGCTTCTGGTCCGGCCGCAAGAACGCTTTCCCGGCGGCCGGGCGCATCTCGCCGGACTACTACTGCATGGACGGCACCATCCCGCGCAAGAACCTCGCGCAGGTACTGACCCGCATCGAGCAGATGGAAGCGAAGTACGGACTGCGCTGCGCCAACGTGTTCCACGCCGGCGACGGCAACCTGCATCCGCTGATCCTGTTCGACGCGAACAAGCCGGACGAGTTCGAGCGCGCGGAGGCGTTCGGCGCCGAGATCCTGGAGCTGTGCGTGGAAGTCGGCGGCACGATCACCGGCGAGCATGGCGTCGGCGTCGAGAAGATCGGCTCGATGTGCGTGCAGTTCGCGCGCGCGGAGCTGGACGCCTTCTTCGACGTGAAGCGCGCCTTCGATCCGCCGTTCCTGCTTAACCCGGACAAGGCCATTCCCACGCTGAACCGCTGCGCCGAATTCGGCAAGATGCACGTGGCCGCCGGGCAGCTCAAATTCGCGCACCTGCCGCGCTTCTGACGAGGTTCCAACAAATGCAGGACGTGATCGAACAATTCCGCGAACGTGTACTCCACGGCCGGCCGCTGCGCATCCGCGGCGGAGGCACCAAGGACTTCTACGGCCAGCCGCCTGCGGGCGAGGTGCTCGATACGCGCGCATACAGCGGCATCATCGACTATGAGCCGACCGAACTGGTCATCACAGCACGGTCGGGTACACCGCTGGCGCAGATCGAAGCCGTGCTGGCGGAGCGCGGGCAGATGCTGGCTTTCGAGCCGCCCCATTTCGGGGGCGGCGCCACGCTGGGCGGCGCGATCGCCAGCGGCCTGTCCGGCCCGCGCCGCGCCAGCAGCGGCGCGGTACGCGACTTCGTGCTGGGCGTGGTCATGATGGATGCGAAAGGCGAGGTACTGCGCTTTGGCGGGCAGGTGATGAAGAACGTCGCCGGCTACGACGTCACGCGCCTGATGGCCGGTTCGCTCGGCACGCTGGGGCTCATGCTCGAGCACTCGGTCAAGGTCCTGCCGCGGCCCGTGGCCGAAACCACGCTGCGTTTCGAGCTCAGTGAAGGCGACGCGCTGCGCACGCTGAACCTGTGGGCGGGCAAGCCTTTGCCGGTGTCCGCAACCTGCTGGCACGATGGCGTGCTGTCGGTGCGGCTGTCGGGCGCGCACGCGGCAGTCGAGGCGGCACTGCGTACGCTGGGCGGGGAGCGCGTCGATGATGCCGGCGGCTTCTGGGCCGGCCTGCGCGAGCAGCGCCACGCCTTCTTCGAGGGAGAGCAAGCGCTGTGGCGCCTGTCGCTGCCATCGACCGCCGCACCGCTCGACCTGCGCGGGCCGCAGCTGATCGAGTGGGGCGGAGCGCAGCGCTGGCTCAGGGCCGATGCCAACGAGGCCATCGCGCACGGCGTCCGCCGCGCCGCCGCCATCGCGGGCGGGCACGCGACCCTGTTCAGGGCCGGCGACAAGTCGGCAGGCGTGTTCCACCCGCTGCCGCCCGCACTCGCCAGGATCAACCAGCGCATGAAGGACGCATTCGACCCTTCGAACATGTTCAACCCGGGACGGATGTTCTGATGCAAACCAATCTCGCCGATTTCATCAAAGGCACCGCCGAAGGCCGCGAGGCCGAAGAGATCCTGCGCGCCTGCGTGCACTGCGGCTTCTGTACCGCGACCTGCCCGACCTACCAGGTGCTGGGCGACGAGCTCGATGGCCCGCGCGGGCGCATCTACCTGATCAAGCAGGTGCTGGAAGGGGCGCAGCCGACCCGCAAGACGCAGCTGCACCTGGACCGCTGCCTGACCTGCCGCAATTGCGAAACCACGTGCCCGTCGGGCGTGCGTTACGGCCGCCTGGTCGACATCGGCCGCCGCGTGGTCGATTCGATGGTGCCGCGTCCGGCAGCCGACCGCGTCAGGCGCACCATGCTCAAGGAAGCGCTGCCGCGCAAGTGGCTGTTCACGCCGGCGTACCGGACCGGCAAGGCGGTTCGCGGCGTGCTGCCCGCGTCCCTGCAAGCCAAGCTGCCTGATACTGCCCCGGTGGGACAGTGGCCGCAACGCACGCATGCGCGCAAGATGCTGCTGCTCGACGGCTGCGTGCAGCCGGCCATGTCGCCCAATATCAATGCCGCAGCGGCGCGCGTGCTGGACGCTGTCGGAGTCGAGCTGGTCGTGGCGCCCAGGGCCGGCTGCTGCGGCGCGCTGCGTTTCCACCTGAACGACCAGGACGCGGGACTGGACGACATGCGGCGCAATATCGACGCGTGGTGGCCGTACGTGAACGACGTGGAAGCGATCGTGATGACGGCGTCGGGATGCGGCGTGACCGTGAAGGAGTACGGCCACCTGCTCGCGCATGACGAAGCATATGCGCACAAGGCGCGCGCGATCTCGGACCTGGCCGTGGACCTGTCGGAGCTGATGCCTCAGTTCGAGGCGCAGCTGGCGGAACTGGTGCGCGAGCGTCCGGCGGGGAGGGTGGCTTACCATCCGCCGTGCACGCTGCAGCATGGCCAGCAGATCCGAGGCAAGGTCGAGGGCGTTCTGCGCGCGGCGGGCGTCGAGGTGACGCTGTGCGCGGACAGCCATCTGTGCTGCGGGTCGGCAGGGACGTACTCGGTACTGCATCCGGAAATTGCGAACGAGCTGCGCGACCGCAAGCTGGCGAACCTGGAAGCGGAGCGGCCGGCCCGCATCGTGTCGGCGAATATCGGCTGCATCACGCACCTGCAGTCGGGGACCGCGACGCCGGTCGAGCACTGGATCGAGCTCCTCGACCGCGCACTGGGCTGACGCGTCATCCCCGCGGACGCGCAGGTACGTCTACTCTTCGGCTAATAGCTTTTCGATGTCGGCGCGGAGCTCGTCCGGGCCGGTTTGCGGCGCGTAGCGCTGCACCACCTGTCCATCGCGCCCGACCAGGAACTTGGTGAAGTTCCACTTGATCGCCTGCGTGCCGAGCACGCCGGGCGCCTGCTTCTTCAGGAAGCGGAACAGGGGATGCGCGCCGTTGCCGTTGACATCCACCTTGGCGAACATCGGGAATGTGACCCCGAAGTTCTTTTCGCAGAATTCGCCAATCTGCTGTTCCGACCCCGGCTCCTGCCCCCGGAACTGGTTGCAGGGGAAGCCCAGCACCACCAGCCCGCGCCCGCGGTATTCCTCGTACAGCCGCTCCAGCGCCTTGTACTGCGGCGTGAACACGCACTCGCTGGCCGTGTTCACGACCAGCAGCACGCGGCCGCGGTACTGCGAAAGGTCGACCGCTTCGCCGCCGAGCGCCGTGGCGCTGAAGTCGAACGCATCCACGCTTTACACCAGCCCGAGGTGTTCCGTGCCCGCCGACAGGTCGCGGTCCTTCGACGCCTTGCCGTTCAGCTTGATGGTCAGGCGCAGGTCGTTGACCGAGTCCGCGTTGCGCAGCGCGTCTTCGTAGGTGATCTTGTCCGCCTCGTGCAGGTCGAACAGCGCCTGGTCGAAGGTCTGCATGCCCAGCTCGCGCGACTTCTTCATGATCTCCTTGATCTCGTGGACTTCGCCCTTGAAGATCAGGTCCGAGATCAGCGGGGAGTTGAGCATGATCTCGATCGCGACCACGCGACCCTTGGCGCCTTTCTTCGGAATCAGGCGCTGCGAGATCAGGCCCTTGAGGTTGAGCGATAGGTCCATCAGCAGCTGCTGGCGGCGCTCTTCCGGGAAGAAGTTGATGATGCGGTCGAGCGCCTGGTTGGCGCTGTTCGCGTGCAGTGTCGCCAGGCACAGGTGGCCGGTTTCCGCGAACGCGATCGCATGTTCCATCGTCTCGCGGTCGCGGATCTCGCCGATCTGGATCACGTCCGGCGCCTGGCGCAGGGAGTTCTTCAGCGCCGCCTCGAACGACTCGGTGTCCACCCCGACTTCACGCTGCGTGATCACGCAGTTCTTGTGCGGGTGGACGTATTCGACCGGATCTTCGATGGTCAGGATGTGGCCGTAGCTGTTCTCGTTGCGGTAGCCGACCATTGCCGCCATCGTGGTCGATTTGCCGGAGCCCGTGGCGCCCACCATGATCACCAGTCCACGCTTGGTCATGATGACGTCCTTGAGCACCGGCGGCAGGTCGAGGTCTTCCAGCTTCGGGATGGTGGTGGTGATCACGCGGATCACCATGCCCACGCAGCTCATCTGAACGAAAGCGGAGACACGGAAGCGCCCCAGGTCGCCCGGGCTGATCGCGAAGTTCGCTTCCTTGGACAGTTCGAAGCCGGCGGTCTGCTTGTCGTTCATGATCGAGCGCGCCAGGTCGGACGTGTGGCTGGCCGTCAGCGCCTGGTTCGACACCGGCGTGACCTTGCCGTCGATCTTGATCGCAGGCGGGAAGCCGGCGGTGATGAACAGGTCCGACCCGCCTTTGCTGACCATCAGGCGCAGCAGGTCGAACATGAATTTTGATGCCTGGTCGCGTTCCATTTATTGTTGTTCCAATCAGCCGGGGAAGTTTTCGGGGATCTTCGCGTACGCGCGGGCGGCGGCCGACGAGATGACGTTGCGGCGCACGAGGTCCGACAGGTTCTGGTCCAGCGTTTGCATGCCGACCGAGGAACCGGTCTGGATCGCCGAGTACATCTGCGCGATCTTCGCTTCGCGGATCAGGTTGCGGATCGCCGGCGTGCCCACCATGATTTCGTGCGCGGCCACGCGGCCGTTGCCGTCCTTGGTCTTGAGCAGGGTCTGCGAGATCACGGCCTGCAGCGATTCGGACAGCATCGCGCGCACCATTTCCTTTTCGTCGGCGGGGAACACATCGACGATACGGTCGATAGTCTTGGCGGCGGAGGAGGTGTGCAGCGTGCCGAACACCAGGTGGCCGGTTTCAGCGGCGGACAGCGCCAGGCGGATGGTCTCCAGGTCGCGCAGTTCGCCGACCAGGATCGCGTCCGGGTCTTCGCGCAGCGCCGAGCGCAGCGCGTTGTTGAAGGACAGCGTGTGCGGGCCGACTTCGCGCTGGTTGATCAGGCACTTCTTCGATTCGTGCACGAACTCGATCGGATCTTCGATGGTGAGGATGTGGCCGTATTCGTTCTCGTTCAGGTGGTTGACCATCGCGGCCAGCGTCGTCGATTTGCCGGAACCGGTCGGACCGGTCACCAGCACCAGGCCGCGCGGGCGCAGCGCGAACTCGGCAAAGATCCTCGGCGCGTTCAGGTCTTCCAGGCTCAGGATCTTCGATGGAATCGTCCGCAGCACGGCGGCCGCGCCGCGGCCCTGGTTGTAGGCGTTGACGCGGAAGCGCGCCAGGCCCGGAATCTCGAACGAAAAGTCGCATTCGAGCACTTCCTCGTACTGCTTGCGCTGGCCATCGTTCATGATGTCGTACACCATGCTGTGCACATCCTTGTGCTCGAGCGGCGGCAGGTTGATGCGGCGCACGTCGCCGTGCACGCGGATCATCGGCGGCAGCCCGGCCGACAGGTGCAGGTCGGAGGCCTTGTTCTTGACTGAGAAAGCGAGGAGTTCGGAGATGTCCATTTATAATCCTGTACCGTGGATGGGCGTCCTGTGCGGACGCGCGCACGCATCCGACGGACCAATGCCCGCTTAAACGATTATGTCCACAATCGCCAACAACTTGCAAGCAGTCGATGCCGACATTTCCGCAGCGGCGCAGGCCGCGCAGCGCAGCCGCGAGAGCGTGCGCCTGCTCGCGGTATCCAAGACGTTCGGACCCGACGCCGTGCTGGAAGCGCTGCGCGCCGGCCAGAGCGCGTTCGGCGAAAACTATGTGCAGGAAGCGCTGGACAAGATCGCTGCGCTGGAGGGCCACGGCATCGAGTGGCATTTCATCGGCCCCATCCAGAGCAACAAGACGCGGCCGATCGCCAACCACTTCGACTGGGTGCACACGGTCGAGCGGCTGAAGATCGCGCAGCGCCTGTCGGAACAGCGCGAGGCGGGCCGCGGGCCGCTGAACATTTGCCTTCAGGTTAACGTTAGTGGCGAAGAGAGCAAGAGCGGCTGCACGCCGGAAGAGCTGCCCGCGCTGGCCGACGCGGTGCGCGCGCTACCGAACCTGCGACTGCGCGGGTTGATGGCGATACCGGAACCGGAAACCGACTACGACAAGCAGCGCGCTTCGTTCCGCAAGCTGCGCAATCTGTTCGACCAGTTGAATGCGCAGGGCTTCGGCCTCGATACGCTGTCGATGGGGATGTCGGCCGACATGGCCGCCGCGGTGGCCGAGGGCGCGACCATCGTGCGCGTCGGCAGCGCGATCTTCGGCGCGCGCAGCTACCCACAGGAGCGATGATGAAGATTGCATTTATCGGCGGCGGCAACATGGCCACTGCCCTGATCGCGGGCCTGGCAGGCAGGCTGCTGCCGGGGGCGAACATCCATGTGGTGGACCCCAGTGAAGAGGCGCTGGCGCGGCTGGCGTCGAGCTATGGCGTGACGACCGCGCAGTCCATCGACAACAGCGTGGGCGCCTGCGACGTCGTGGTGCTGGCAGTGAAACCGCAGCAGATGCGCGATGTCGCCGCCGCGCTGGCGCCGCAGCTGACAGCCGGACCGCTAGTGCTGTCGATTGCCGCGGGCATTCGCGCGGCCGACTTGTCGCGCTGGCTGGGCGGCTATGGCGCGATCGTGCGCACGATGCCGAACACGCCCGCGCTGATCGGCAAAGGCATCACCGGCATGGTGGCGACTGGCAGCGTCAGCGAACTGCAGCGCGTGGCGGCGGACGACATCATGAAGGCCGTTGGCCAGACCGTGTGGCTGGACGACGAGGTGCTGATCGATCCTGTGACGGCCATTTCGGGCAGCGGGCCGGCCTATGTGTTCTACTTCATCGAGGCGATGCAGCAGGCGGCCGAAGAGATGGGGTTAAGCGCGGAGCAGGGCAGGCAGCTGGCGCTGGAGACTTTCACGGGGGCGGCGCAGCTTGCGGCGCAGTCGCCCGATCCGGTGACGGTGCTGCGCGAACGTGTCACGTCGAAGGGCGGCACCACGCACGCGGCCATCAGCAGCATGGAGGCGGCCGGCGTGAAAGCCGCGATCGTCGCGGCGGTGAAGGCAGCCGCGCACCGTGGCCGCGAGCTGGGCGACCAGCTCGGCGCCGACTAAGACCAGGATATACCCCCCTGTTTTTCGACGAGCCAAAAAAAAACGGCATATACCCCAGGGGGGTATATGCCTGACTTTGCTGCACAGCGCGATCCCCCCCGGGGTATATCCTAGAGCGGCGCGTGATCCGGATCCGGGCTGGCCGCGCGGGCGCTGCGGATGGTGGAGAGCAGGCCGCCGACCACCTTCCACGCGCCGGCGGCGGCCGTGATCAGCGGTATCGCGCGCTTCGGCCGCATGAGGAGGAACCCCACGACTGCGCCGGCCACGGCCAGCGGCACCGCGATGTTCCCGCCAAAGCGCTCGCGCACCGAAGCCAGCATGCCGGCCGGCTTCGACACGGGCGACCTGAGCTCCGCCAGGGCGGAACGCGCATCGCCGCGCTGCAGTTCGCAGGTTGCAATCAGCGCTTCGCGGCGCTGCGCCAGCGTCATCTTATCCATGGTGCCCCCTCACGCAGTCCACGTCCTTGCGCAGTTCGGCCAGCGTATGCGACAGCAGCGCGGGCTTCGACCTGATCTCGGACTTCACCTTCATCATGAGCAGGATCGCCCCGAACCCGTACAGGATCGCCAGCAGTCCGGTGGCGAGCAGCGGGTGCTCCTCCCAGAACAGCAGGATGACGAAGAAGGTCACCAGCACCACGGTCATCGCCGCCAGGAACAGCGCCATCAGCGACAGCACCAGGTAGCGCAGCATGCGCTGCGCTTCTTCCTGCAGCTCCACCGACGCCAGCTCCACGCGGGTCTGCACCATCGCCACCAGCGTGGCGCCCAGTCGTCCTGCGGATTCGAAGATCGACACGGCTTAGCGGCGTGCGATGAGCATGCCGATCACGACGCCAACCGCCGCGCCGATCCCGACTGCCTTCCACGGATTCTCGTGCACGTACTCGTCGGTGGCCCGGGCCGCTTCCTTGGTCTTGGCGACCACGGCTTCTTCCATCTTGATGATGTCGTCCTTGGCGATGCGCAGGGTGCGCTCGAATTTGTCCTTGGCCGCGAGCAGCTCTTCGCCGGTCAGGTGGCTGCCCTGGCGCAGCCATTGTTCGGCGTCGCTGACCACCGTGCGCAGGTCGTCCAGCAGTTTGTCGCGGGCCGAGGATTTGGTTGGGATTGCCTGGATCATGTTGTTGTCCCCTGTGAAATATTAACGTAAGGCATAGTCTAGCGCGATCCCGCAAAACAGTGCCGCACCCAACCAATTGTTGTGACGGAACGCAGCAAAACAGCGCATCCGGTCCCGGTCCCTGATCAGGGAATAGTGGTAGAGGGCGATGGCTGCGGCCACCGCCACCCCGGCGACGAACCAGCCGCGCAGGCCGAGCTCCCAGCCGCAGGCCAGGATGATCGCCAGCGCCGCGCCGTAGCACAGCATGATGGCGGCCACGTCGAATCGGCCGAAGGTGATGGCGGAGGTGCGGATGCCGATCTTGAGGTCGTCGTCGCGGTCGACCATCGCATATTCGGTGTCGTAGGCGACGGCCCAGAACACGTTCGCCACCAGCAGCCACCACGCGACCGGCGGCACCGTGTCCTGGATGGCAGCGAACGCCATCGGGATGCCGAAGCCGAACGCGATGCCCAGGTAGGCCTGCGGGATCGCGAAGAAGCGCTTGAAGTAGGGGTAGGTGCCGGCGATGATGAGTGCGGCGACCGACAGCTGCTTGGTCAGCGCATTGAGCGGCAGGATCAGCAGGAAGGCGAGCAGCGACAGCACGGCCGCTACCATCACCGCCTCGCGCGCCTTGATCTTGCCGCTGGTGATCGGGCGGTCGGCGGTGCGCTTGACGTAGCGGTCGAAGTCGCGGTCCGCGTAGTCGTTGATCGCGCAGCCGGCCGAGCGCATGAGGATCGTGCCGAGCGTGAAAATGACGATGATGTCGAGCGGCGGATGCCCGTCGGAGGCGAACCAGATCGCGTTCAGGGTGGGCCACAGCAGCAGCAGGCTGCCGATGGGCTTATCGAGTCGTACGAGACGGTAGTACAGTGCGAGCCGGTTCATGCGCCCTTGTCATCGTGATATGGGAAGCGCGCATTTTAACCGCTGGCGCGGGAGGGGACTAACCTCTCAGGCTGCCGGCAGCATGTGCACGCCGGGCAGCTTGCATTCGGCCACCGCCGCCACGATCGCGTCGATCGCCGCACGCCGCGTAAAGCTCTTGCGCCACACCAGCACCACGCGCCGCGACGGCGCCGGTTCCTCGAATGGCACGAAGCGCAGCATCCCGTCCCGTGCATCCATGTCCGGCACCGAGGCCCGCGGCAGCACGGTCAGTCCGATCCCGGCGGCGACCATGTGCCGGATCGTCTCGAGCGACGATCCTTCGAAGGTGCGCTGCATGCCGTTGCCCGGCGCCGCGTAGCGCGCCATCTCCGGGCACACTTCCAGCACCTGGTCGCGGAAGCAGTGCCCCGTCCCCAGCAGCAGCATGGTCTCGGACTTGAGGTCCTTGGCGGGGATCGACTTGCGATTGGCCCAGGCGTGGTTTTTCGGCATCGCCACCACGAAAGGCTCGTCATACAGCGCCTGCGTGGACATGCCGTGCTCCGGCAGCGGCAGTGCCATGATCGCCGCATCCAGTTCGCCCTGGCGCAGCAGCTCCAGCAGGCGCACCGTGAAGTTCTCCTGCAGGATCAGCGGCATCTGCGGCACGTTATCGATCACGTTCTTGACCAGCGGCGGCAGCAGGTAGGGGGCAATCGTGTAGATCACCCCCAGGCGCAGCGGCCCTGCCAGCGGATCCTTGTTCTGCTTGGCCAGCTCCTTGATCGCCGCCGTCTGCTCCAGCACCCGTTCGGCCTGCGCGATGATCTGCTGGCCCAGCGGCGTCACCGAGATTTCCGCGCCGCCCCGTTCGAACAGCGTCACGCCAAGCTCGTCCTCGAGCTTCTTGATCGCGACGGACAGCGTGGGCTGGGCCACGTAACACGCCTCCGCGGCATGGCCAAAATGCCTGGCTCTTGCAACGGCGACAATGTATTTGAGTTCGGTGAGGGTCATACTCCTATTGAAACACAAGCATATTGCGCTGGCAATCTGTGGTTTGGGGACTGTCCCGGCGCGACTGTCCCCGGTCTTTCGATGAGCACCGAAGAAAAGGCCGGGGACAGTCCCGCAGGGACAGTCCCCTTCTATATAATCACCCGTCAGTTCAGTCATAGAAAGGCGCGCATGTCCTCGACCTTTGGCCCCGACGAAGCGCGGGCGTACCTCCACAAGCTGCTCACGGTGATGCACCAGCAGGGCGGATCCGACCTGTTCATCTCCGCCGACTTCCCGCCCTCCATGAAGCACCAGGGTGCGATGAAGCCGATGAGCCAGCAGAAGCTCACCCCCGAGATCACGCGCGCGCTGGCCCTGTCGATCATGAACGACAAGCAGCGCACCGAGCTCGAGGCGGAGATGGAGTCCAATTTCGCGATCTCGATCCCCGGCGCGACGCGCTTCCGCATCAACGTCTTCGTGCAGCAGCAGGCCGTCGCCATGGTGTGCCGCACGATCGCTTCCGAGATCCCGAATTTCGAAAAGCTCGACCTGCCGGACGTGCTCAAGGACGTCATCATGACCAAGCGCGGCCTCGTGCTGGTCGTGGGCGGTACCGGGTCGGGCAAGTCGACCACGCTGGCCGCGATGATCGACTACCGCAACGCCAACTCGGCGGGCCACATCATCACCGTGGAAGACCCGGTCGAATACGTCCACAAGAACAAGGGCTGCCTGATCACGCACCGCGAAGTGGGCGTGGACACGCTGTCGTGGCACAACGCGCTGAAGAACACGCTGCGCCAGGCGCCGGACGTGATCCTGATCGGCGAGATCCGCGATACCGAAACCATGGAGCACGCGATCGCGTTCGCCGAGACCGGCCACCTGTGCCTGGGCACCCTGCACGCGAACAATGCGAACCAGACCATGGACCGCATCATCAACTTCTTCCCGGAAGAGCGGCGCAACCAACTGCTGATGGACCTGTCCTCGAACCTGCGCGCGATCGTCTCGCAGCGCCTGGTGCGAACCGAGGACGGCAAGGGCCGCAAGGCCGCCATCGAGATCCTGCTCAACACCGCCACCATCAGCGAGATGATCCTGAAAGGGAACTTCCACGGCATCAAGGAGATCATGCACAAGTCGCGCGAACTGGGCATGTGCACCTTCGACCAGGCGCTGTACGAGCTGTACAACAAGGGCTTCATCAGCTACGACGAGGCGATCCGCAACGCCGACTCGGCCAACGGCCTGCGCCTGCAGATCAAGCTGCGCGGCGACCGCAAGGAACCCGGCACCGGCACCGGCACCACTGCCGATGACCTCTCCATGGCGATCGAGGAAGAACCGGAAGACGAAGAAGAGAAAAAATAACGTCGTCCCCGCGCTGGCCGGCCGCCTTCGCGGGGACCCATATCGAGCATCAGAACCCACACACAAGAAATGCCAACTTTCGAATCCAAAATCTGCCCGCGCTCCGAGCTCGCGGCCCGCGTCGCCGCCTTGCCCAAGCCCGTCGTACTGACCAACGGCGTGTTCGACATCCTGCACCGCGGCCACGTGACCTACCTTGCGCAAGCGCGCGAACTGGGCGCCTCGCTGGTGGTTGCCGCCAACACCGACGCCTCCGTCAAGCGCCTGGGCAAAGGCGACGACCGCCCGCTGAACACCTGCGCGGACCGCATGGCCGTGCTGGCTGCGCTCGAGTCGGTGAGCCTCGTCGTCGAGTTCGACGAGGACACCGCGCTGGAAGTCGTGCAGGAAGCCCGCCCCGACATCTACGCCAAGGGCGGCGACTACGTGATGAACGAAATCCCGGAAGGCAAGGCCGTGATCAGCTACGGCGGGACTGCTGTCGCGATCGACTTCGAACACGACCGTTCCACCACCAAGCTGCTCGCCCGCGTCCGCTCCTTCAGCTAACGCTCCGCGTCATCCCGGCAGCCGCCGGGATCACGGCGCATTGCACGCTCACCTTGAACTTCATCGCTGCGCAAACAATACTGTAGTCCCACCGATCATTTTCCAACCTCAGGAGGAGATCATGGACGACCAGGCAAACATCAGCCTCATCCGCCAGTGCTACGACAGCTTCCTGCGCGGCGACATCGAGCACCTGCTGACATTCATGGCGCAGGACATCCGCTGGGATCTGCCCCGCATGGAAGGGGTGCCGTATTCCGGCAAGCGCCAGGGCATCGACCAGGTGCGTGAATTCTTCCAGCTGCTCGACCGCAGCCAGAAGCCGCTCGAGTTCCATCCCGGCGAGTTTGTCGCGCAGGGCGACCACGTCGTGGTCTTCGGTCACTACGAATGGGCAGTCAAGAGCGACGGCCGCGAGTGGGGCGCCGACTTCGCGCACAGCTTCAGGATCCGCAACGGCAAGGTCTCGTCCTTCCACGAATACACCGACACGCATGCTGCCGTCGAGGCGTACCGCGCGGGCGCGGGCGCATCGGCCGGCCAGGCGGCCCAGCCGGACCGTCCATCCATGCATTGAGCACCCAGCGGAGGGATCATGAGCGAGCAGTCGAACATCGAACTGATCAAGGAGTGCTACGACGCATTCACGAAAGGCGACCTGCCGCGTTTGCTGAGCCACATGTCGCCGGATATCGAATGGGAGCTTCCTGAGCTGGAAGGCGTGGCCTTCTCCGGCACGCGCAGCGGGCAGGCACAGGTGATCGAATTCTTCCAGATGGTGAGCGCGGCGCAGGACATCCGCGACTTCCGTCCGATCGAATTCATCGCCCAGGGCGACCGCGTCGTGGTGCGCGGCCATTACGACTGGACGGTCAAGTCGACCGGCGTGGACTTCGGCAGCGAGTGGATCCACTTCTTCACGGTAAAGGACGGCCTGGTGACCGCCTTCCGCGAATTCATGGATACCCACGTCGTGGTGGAAGCCTATCGCGTGCCCCACGGTGCCATGCCGAGCCCCGAGTGCCCGGCCATCCACTAATTCAAGCGCCGGCCGCTACAGGTCGCCAACAAGCTTGATTCCCTCGACCGTCGCCAGGCCGAGCTGGCGTAGCTCGTCTGCGCTTTTGGGATACGGATAGCTGACGATACCCTTGACACCAAATCCACGCAGCGTGGCCTGGCTCGGGAAGTAGAAGGTATCCGGTGATGCGTTTTTGGCCGTCAACTCGACGGAAACATGCTTTTTGCTCGCAAAGGCTTTCGTGATGGCTTCGGCGGCCAGGGCCTCATCCAACTGTTCCTGTTCGGTCTCGAAATACGTGCTCCCATCGACTTTGACTAGCAAGTGAACAGGTTTCTTTGTTGGCGCAGTTAGCTTGTATGAGCGAAGTAGCAGTTCCTGCGAGATGCCCAGCTTGCGAAACAAGTCGTCATCGGCTTGGTACAGGAGTTCCATCTGCCGATTGAGCTCGCTGAGGCGGCTTGGGTCTTTCTCTTGCTTGCCTATGGTCCGAACAAGGCCGCCGTGAAATCCGACAACCGCATCTCGCAGGAGCGTTTTGGTTCGGCCTGCCAAAAACACGTAGTTGGCACAGGCCGACAAACAGTGCCTGGCCACGGTCACGTGGACGCCGAGTTCAGCAACCGCTGCGCCGATTTTCTGGCCCGCTGCTGCATCACCTCCGCCGGAGGTGATGGTCAGTCGCCGAGCTCCTGCGCGAAGGTGCCGGATCAGCGCTTCAGCAGATTCCTTCGTGATCGCTCCTCGATAGACGAGCTCATTCACGTCGTGGCAGATATGGAAGTCGTCCGCACGGGCATGAACGCTAACGGAGGCCGCCACGATGAAAAGCCAGGTCATTGGGCGCATGACGCGTCTCTCTTTCCTCGAAAAACAGGACTTCATTCTCGTGCAACTGCCAAAGAGCAGAGTTGGCAGAACGCAATAGACCTGCAACTTCCCCTTAACGCGAGCCTATCTGGACGACCTGAGGTAGGCGCGCAAGTCGCTGGTAGTCGAGGCCGGCGCGCTGTATCGTGATAATCGGTGTACCGCCAGGGGGGGGGGATATTCGGGCAGTGGATTGCCGAGATACGGAGGTATTTCAGGATTCGGGCTCTCAGGTGGGCGGCCGTCCCCCAGCACCGGTTCTGGTGCAGGGGCTATCTTCAATTTTTTTCGGTGCGATCCATCAGCGCCGGCCACCAAGCGGGACGGTACTTCAATCTTAGCAGCGCGACGCCGGAATGAAACTCAAGAAAATTCTGGGTTGGTGTGACTGCGCGGATTGCCCCATTTTGGTTCGCACAATATCCAAAGCCAATCGTGCGGCCTTGGTTTGAAGCTAGGGAATCCAATTGCCCATAGCTGCCATATTTGGCCGAAATGATAATGCCATCGTCATACTCGATGCGGTCCAAGCGTCCGTGTTCATCATAAACATAGTCTCCAACGATTGTTTCGTCATCACGGTCCCCAATTTGTTCCTGTACCAAACGGTCGTTCTCGTAGAAGTAATGTATGCGGCCTTCTCCGCTAGTCGCCACGTACGGACGTCCGCGGAGTGGCACCATCTCGATAGGATTGACGCGAATCGCGCCCGTGAGCGCAGGTGCCTCGTCGCTGGAGATGCGACGTTTGACTGAGGCGGTACCTGGTTCCGATCTGTCGCCGCTAGAGACTTCCCGCGATGCGTGGGGCCTGCTCGACAAGGAATTCGGCTGATAAACCTGTGCGGCCACAGTCGCGGAATAACTGGCCGTAACGAGCACCACAACGGGGACGATGTGCAACTCGAACTTCGACATGCGCTCTCTCCAAGGTCAGGTTGAGTCGGAGGGCGGGCAAGCCGCCGTTCCGACATCATCCGGCATTGGGCGCATTGTTGATTTATCAATGAGCAAACGGGCGCAGCTAGCCGCCCGTTGACATTGCACAGGCAAGCCTAGCTCACTGATCTTTTGAGGAGATGGCGAAATTTGCTGCTCCCGATGGACTGGCGGGCGCGGCCTCGCCGCGATCCGCGCAACACGAGCCTATCTGGACGACTTGAGGTAGGCGCGCAAGCCGTGGGTCAGGACGAAGGGGAACACGCTGGCGTGGTCTTCGCCGTCGAACACGCGCACGCGGGTTGTCAGGCTGGGGTAGCGGTGCGAGCGGAGCGCACTGTCGAAGTCGCGCAGGTCGGCCACCATGTCCGCATCTTCTTCCGTGCGCGAGCGCGTCTTCCCCTTGGGCAGGCGCTCAAGGCCGCCGATGCCGAAGTAAAGCGAGGCGGGCAGGTCGCGATGCTTCGCAGCGTAGCCCTTCTCCCGGTCGAACATGACGCCTGCATCGAACCAGAGTGAGGGGCTGCCGAGGATGTAATGCTGGAAGGTGCGCGGCTCGTTCAGCAGCACGTCGAGGCCGAGCAGGCTGCCGTACGAGTGGCCGATGAAGACCTTGCGCTGCATGTCGGCGCGATACTCGCGCGCGATCAGCGGGAACACTTCCGACGAGACGAACTTTGCATAGGCCGCCGCTTCGCCGAACGCGGGACGGCGTTGCGGCATGTCCGAACGGTAGTCGAAGCTGCGCGGCACGGTGGGCGTGTAATCGCGCCGGCGGCTGTAGTTGCCGGTATCGCCTTTCGCATACGACAGGCCGACGACAATGACTTCCTCCATCCCCGCATGCTTGTGCAGGCGCTGCGCGATGTTGCGCACCACCGGGAACGCGTAGTTGGCATCCACGACGAACAGGACCGGGTAGCGCTGCCCGCTCGCGCGGTAGGAGTCGGGCAGGGCGACGAAGACCTGGTACTCACGTTTCAGCGACGGCGCGCGCACATCGCGCACCGCGGTGTTCTCGAGCGCGAAGCCGGATGGTGCGGCAGAAGATGCAGCGATGGCGCTGGCTGACACGCAGGCGAGCGCGAGGAGAAGGAGCTTGATTGTCATTCGTTGTCTTCGTGGAGGGTGAATGCCCGGCGGGCGCCGGGCTGGCGGTCGCCGCGTTGCGTCAGGCACCGCCGGCGTAGCCGTTCTGGCGCCATGCTTCGAATACGACTACCGCGACCGTGTTGGAGAGATTGAGGCTGCGGTTATTCGGCATCATGGGCAGGCGGATGCGCTGCGCGGGAGGGAACGATTCGCGCAGTTCAGGCGCGAGGCCGCGCGTCTCGCTGCCGAACACGAACACGTCGCCAGGCTTGAATTGCGCGTTCGCGAAAGGCGACGAACCGTGCGTGGTCATCGCGAACATGCGCGTGCGATCGGGATTCTCGGCAGCGAGGTAGTCGTCCCAGCTCTTGTGGACCTTCATCGTCGCGTACTCGTGGTAATCGAGTCCGGCGCGCTTCATCTTGCTGTCTTCGAGCGGGAAACCGAGCGGCTCGATCAGGTGCAGTTGCGCGCCCGTGTTTGCGCACAGTCGGATGACGTTGCCGGTATTCGGCGGAATTTCGGGCGAGACGAGTACGACGTGGAACAAGTGATTCTCCGGATGTTAGGACGGCGGCGTGCGTGCGAACACGAGGTTCGACACGCGCGCGGCGCCTGACCGCTTGAACAGGGCGGCCAATTCGCCGAGAGTGTGGCCGCTTGTCATCACGTCGTCAACCACGCCGACGTGCTTGCCCCGGACCAGCCATATCGCCGGCGGCGACAGCGCGAATGCATTGTGGACGTTGCGCGCGCGTCCGGCAGGGGCTACAGACGACTGGGCGCGGGTCTCGGTCACGCGCAGTGCCAGCGCCGGGTGCAGGGCGATACCCAGCGTGCGTGCCAGCGGGCGGGCAATCTCAAGCGCCTGGTTGAAGCCCCGGCTGGTCAGGCGGCCGTCGCCGAGCGGGACGGGGCAGAGCAGGTCCGGGACGATGAACGAGGTGTCGGCCATGATCGCTTCATGCAGCATGGTGGCAAACCAGCCGGCCAGGGGGAGGGCGGCGGCGAACTTCAGGCGCAGGACGAGGCGGTCCAGGGGCGGGGCGTAGTCGGTAGCGGCGATGGTGGCGTCGAACGAGGGAGTGTGCGCGAGACACCTGGCGCAGAGGCTTCCGGCCAGGTCCATCGGGTTGGCGCAGGCAGTGCAGCGGCGGCGCGTGTTCTTCACATAGTCGGTAACGCATGGCGGACACACAAGATCGGGGCTGGCCATGCCGCAGATGGCGCAGTGGCAGGGCAGGGTAGTGCGCGCCAGCGTGGTCGCGATCCGGCGCCATGACGTCGAGTTGCGCATGCCTTTCTCCCTGACGTGATCCGCGAACCGTCGTTCCAGGCCGGTGGGGGCGCTGCCGTCGGCGGCAGGGGCGGCGCGGGCCATGTACACTGCGGGGTTTGTCGCATTTGGTTTATTTGCTATGGCTTCATCGCAGTCTCCCTCAAAAATGAGCGCGCCGATTGACCCGGCGCTGGTCCGCCGCCTGTTTTCCGATCCGGCGCGCGTCGCGCCGTTCGATTTCCTGCGCCGCGAGATCGCCAACCGGATGCACGAACGCCGCTCGGTGGTGAAGGTGGCGCCTCAGCGCGTGCTCGACGCGGGCTGCGGCACCGGTGCAGACCTTGCAATGTTGCAAAAAGATTATCCTTCGGCGCAGGTTGTCGGCATCGATGCCTCCCCGGCCATGCTGGCGCAGGTGCCGTCTCCGAAAAAGTCCCTGTTCGACAAGCTGCTGCCCTCCAAGGCCGGGACCGACCTGCTGTGTGGCGATTTTGGCAATCTTCCGCTCGACCGGAACTCGGTGGACCTGGTCTGGTCCAACCTGGCATTGCACTGGCATCCCCAGCCGGACCGCGTCTTTGCCGAGTGGCGCCGTGTGTTGCGCGTGGATGGGCTGCTGATGTTCTCAAGCTTTGGGCCGGACACCTTCAAGGAGGTCGCCGCGGCGTTCGCGGCAGCGGGCGAGGGGCCGCGCACGCTGCCGTTCGTGGATATGCATGACTTTGGCGACCAACTGGTCGAGGCTGGCTTCTCGACGCCCGTGATGGACGTGGAGCGGCTGACGGTGACTTATGACACCGTCGACGCGCTGCTGGCGGACGTGCGGGCCGTGGGCGGCAATCCGCTGGCCACCCGGCCGCGCGGGCTGCTGGGCCGTGCGGCCTGGCAGCGGGTGCGGGAGGCGTTCGAGCGGCGCCGGCGCCCGGACGGCAAGCTGGGGCTGACCTTCGAGATCATCTACGGGCATGCGTTCAGGCCGCAGGCCAAAACCACGGCGGCAGGCGAGTCGATCATCCGATTCGAGCCGCGCAAGCCGCGCTGAGGGCAGGGGCTGCGGGCGGGGCGTTGACTATCGGTACGGGGTGCCGCGCCCCGCGAATTCGGCGCAAAATGATGCGCCGCCATGCTGCAGAATGGCCTCGTTCCTACTAGGGGAACAAGGATTTGTCCTTGATGCAGATCCTATTTCCTGAGTATAATCACCGACTAATTTTGTCGATAGTGCTTCCGTTTTCGTAAAGAAAACGCGAATAAATCGGCGGCGGCAGATCACAGCTACATCCAGTTCCATCCCGTTTTCATGCTTTTTCGAGCGTGCCGGTACGGCGTGGGGCCTGTTTGTGTCGCACAGAGTATTGGGCGGGACACCTGCAACCAGGGTGGGCCGTTGAAAAAATTTCTACTTTTGGGTGGTTGGGGAAAACATGAACTATGTAAAGCGACTTCAAGCGTCGATGCTCGGCCTGGCAGTCATGGCCGTTGCGGCGCCAGTGATGGCGGCAGCTCCGGCGGCGGGCGTGGATGGGAGGCCGATGGCAAATCAGCTGAACCTGCATGCGCCGGTCACGAAAATCGCGGAAGAAATGTACAGCCTGAACATGCTGATGATGTGGGTCTGCGTCGCGATCGGCCTGGGCGTGTTCGGCGTGATGTTCTACTCGATTCTCAAGCACCGCAAATCGGTAGGCCACAAGCCGGCGACCTTCCACGAGTCCACCGCGGTTGAAATCGCGTGGACCATCGTCCCGTTCCTGATCGTTATCCTGATGGCGCTGCCGGCGACCAAGACCGTGGTGGCGATGAAGGACACCTCCAACGCCGACATCACCATCAAAGTGACCGGCATGCAGTGGAAGTGGGGCTACGACTACCTGAAGGGTGAAGGCGAAGGCATTTCGTTCCTGTCGACCCTGTCGACCCCGCGCTCGCAAGTCGGCGCGCCAGGCGAGGCGCCAACCGCGCCGCGCGGCGAGAACTACCTGATGGAAGTGGACAACGAAGTCGTCGTCCCTGTGAACAAGAAGATCCGCCTCGTCCTGACCGCGAACGACGTCATCCACGCATGGATGATCCCGTCCTTCGGCGTGAAGCAGGATGCGATTCCAGGCTTCGTGCGCGACACCTGGTTCAAGGCAGAGAAGGTCGGCGTGTACCGCGGCCAGTGCGCTGAACTGTGCGGCAAAGAGCACGCATTCATGCCGATCGTGGTGCGCGTCGTGTCTGATGCGGAATACACCGCGTGGGTCGACACCAAGAAGAAGGAAATGGCTGCATCCGCAGAAGACCCGAACAAGGTCTGGACCCTGGACGAGCTGAAGACCAAGGGCGAAGGCGTGTACGCCGCGAACTGCGTGGCCTGCCACCAGGCCAACGGCCAGGGCATCCCGAACGCATTCCCATCGCTGGCTGGTTCGGCGATCGTGACCGGTCCGCGCCAGGCGCAGATCGACACCGTGGTGCATGGCCTGGATACGCCTAGGTTCCCGGGCACCATGCCAGCCCAGGTGACCCTGTCGGCGACCGATATCGCTGCCGTGATCACCTACACCCGTAACGCCTTCGGCAACACGGCTGCGGAAAACATCGTTCAACCAGCCGAAGTAGTGGCTGCACGTAGCAAGTAATCAGGAGCGAGAGATGAGCACCACCACTATTGATCACGCGCACGATCATCACGCGCACGACGACCACCACCACGCCCCGACGGGTTTCCGCCGCTGGCTGTTCGCGACCAACCACAAGGACATCGGTAGCCTGTACCTGTGGTTCTCGTTCACCATGCTGCTGTCCGGCGGCGTGCTGGCGCTGGGTATCCGCTCCGAGCTGTTCCAGCCTGGCCTGCAGTTCTTCAATCCGGAGTTCTTCAACTCCCTGACCACCATGCACGGCCTGATCATGGTGTTCGGCGCGATCATGCCGGCGTTCGTGGGCTTCGCGAACTGGATGATCCCGCTGCAGATCGGCGCGTCGGACATGGCGTTCGCGCGCATGAACAACTTCTCGTTCTGGCTGCTGCCGCCTGCGGCAATCCTGCTGGTCGGCTCGTTCTTCGTGCCTGGCGGCGCAACCGCTGCCGGCTGGACCCTGTACGCTCCGCTGTCGACCCAGATGGGCATCGGCATGGACATGGCCATCTTCGCCGTCCACATCATGGGCGCGTCGTCGATCATGGGCGCAATCAACATCATCGTCACCATCCTGAACATGCGCGCTCCTGGCATGACCCTGATGAAGATGCCGATGTTCTGCTGGACCTGGCTGATCACCGCCTACCTGCTGATCGCCGTGATGCCAGTGCTGGCAGGCGCGATCACCATGACCCTGACCGACCGTCACTTCGGCACCGCGTTCTTCAACGCAGCCGGCGGCGGCGACCCGGTCATGTACCAGCACATCTTCTGGTTCTTCGGTCACCCTGAGGTGTACATCATGATCCTGCCGGCGTTCGGTATCGTCTCGCAGATCGTGCCGGCCTTCGCGCGCAAGCCGCTGTTCGGCTACGCATCGATGGTGTACGCAACCGCGTCGATCGCGATCCTGTCGTTCATCGTCTGGGCGCACCACATGTTCACCACCGGTATGCCGGTGACTTCGCAGCTGTTCTTCATGTACGCGACCATGCTGATCGCGGTGCCGACCGGCGTGAAGGTGTTCAACTGGGTCGCCACGATGTGGAAGGGCTCGATGACCTTCGAAACCCCGATGCTGTTCTCGGTCGGCTTCATCTTCGTGTTCACCATCGGCGGCTTCACCGGCCTGATCCTGGCCGTGACCCCGATCGACATTCAGCTGCAGGACACCTACTACGTGGTGGCGCACTTCCACTACGTGCTGGTGGCAGGCTCGCTGTTCGCGCTGTTCGCAGGCTTCTACTACTGGGGCCCGAAGTGGACCGGCTACATGTACAACGAGACCATGGGCAAAGTGCACTTCTGGCTGTCCCTGATCACGTTCAACATCACCTTCTTCCCAATGCACTTCCTGGGACTGGCAGGTATGCCGCGCCGCTACGCCGACTATCCGGCGCAGTTCACGGACTTCAACATGATCGCGACCATCGGCGCGTTCGGCTTCGGCCTGACGCAGGTGTTCTTCCTGCTGTTCGTGGTCTTCCCATCGCTGCGCGGTGGCAAGAAGGCTGCCGACAAGCCATGGGAAGGCGCGGAAGGCCTGGAGTGGACCGTGCCGTCGCCGGCGCCGTTCCACACCTTTGAAACCCCGCCCCTGGTGAAGTAATCTTGCAGGTTCGCAGGCGCCCCCGAGGCGCCTGTGGCCGTGAAAGCTGTGGAAATGCCTGACGATCCAAAGAAACCGAACAACCTGCGCACCGGCCTGATCCTGCTGGGAGTCGCGTTGTTCTTCGCCCTGGCGCTGGTAGTTAAACGAACCTGGTTGATGTAACGTGGTAGCAAGGGAACAATCCGGCCAGATTCGCATGAACAAGGCGATGATGGTCAAGCTGGTGATCTTCGCAGCGCTGATGGGTGGCTTCGGCTACGCACTGGTTCCGGTGTACGAACACCTGTGCGAAGTGTTGGGGATTAACGTCCTGACCCAGCGCGACGGCACCGTGCAGTACGACGCCAACACCCAGGTCGACCGCACGCGCAAGATCACGATCGAGCTGGACAGCAACTCGCAGGGCCCGTGGCGTTTCCGCACGACCCAGCGCAGCGTCGATGTCCACCCGGGCGAGCTGACCACCGTGATGTACGAAGTGGTCAACACGCTGGACCGCAAGGTCGCGGGGCAGGCGATCCCGAGCTATGCGCCGCAAGCGGCCACACCGCATTTCAAGAAGGTCGAGTGCTTCTGCTTCCAGCAGCAGGAACTGGGCCCGAAGGAGGCGAAGCAATTCCCGGTGGTGTTCTTCATCGACCCGGCCCTGCCGAAAGAGACGAAGACCATCACCCTGTCGTACACGTTCTTTGAAGTTGCAGGCGTGTCGGCACCGAAGTAAAGCGAGACAGCGATGGATGAAGGACTGAAGCAAGCCACGCAGCGCAAGTTGTCGTTTGGCGCCACCATGAAGGCCGTGTTCTGGTCCTTCTTCGGCGTGCGCAAGCGCAAGCACTACGAGGAAGATTCAGCGCAGCTGAATCCGGTCTACCTGATCATTGCCGGACTGATCGGCGCCGCGGCGTTCATCGGCATCCTGGTGATGATCGTGCGCATCGCCGTCAGCTAAAGAATTAAAGTAACCACACCGAAGTTTGATTGAGGGAGATGAAGATGAGTGCAACCAAAGCCGCAGCACCGTATTACTACGTGCCCGGTCCTTCCCGTTGGCCGATCATGGCCGGCATGTCGCTGTTGGCGACCATGATCGGTGCATCGGCGTGGGTCAACGACCTGCCGTGGGGCATGCCGCTGAACCTGATCGGTATCGCGGCCACCGTGGTCGTGCTGTATTTCTGGTTCGGCGACGCGATCGCGGAATCGGAAGGCGGCATGTACTCCAAGCGCATCGACACCTCGTTCCGCTGGTCGATGAGCTGGTTCATCTTCTCGGAAGTGATGTTCTTCGGCGCGTTCTTCGGCGCGCTGTTCTACGCCCGTGCCGTCACCATGCCGTGGCTCGCGGACCTGGACCACAAGGTCATCTGGCCTGACTTCACCGCGACCTGGGGCAACACCGGTCCTGCCGGCCTGGTCGAGCCGTTCCAGACCATGGGCCCGTTCCCGATCCCGACCATCAATACCGCACTGCTGCTGCTGTCGGGCGTCACCCTGACCATCTCGCACCACGCACTGCGCCTGAACCAGCGCGGCAAGACCGCATTCTGGCTGGCCGCGACCATCCTGCTGGGCGCAGTCTTCATGGGCTTCCAGGCATACGAGTACATGCACGCGTACGCCGACCTGAACCTGAAGCTGACCTCGGGCATCTACGGTTCGACCTTCTTCCTGCTGACCGGCTTCCACGGCTTCCACGTGACCATGGGCGCAATCATGCTGGCAGTGGTGCTGTACCGCCTGATGAAGGGCCACTTCACCGCAGAAAACCACTTCGCATTCGAAGGCGCCGCGTGGTACTGGCACTTCGTCGACGTTGTCTGGCTCGGCCTGTACGTCGTCGTCTACTGGCTGTAACAGCAGCCGGGGGCCGTTCCCGACGGGGACTGTCCCCAGCGCTTTAGCTGGCACAAAAAGAAAAGCCGCCCGCAGGGACCACCCCGCGCGCGGCTTTTTAACGATTCAGGCAGTTTAGTAGCGCATTCCCGTCGGCTGGATCCAGCCCATGTAATGCGCCACCAGGATCAGGATGAACAGCAGCACCGACAGCCCGACCCGCAGCGCGAGCGAATGCACGGTCTTGTTGCTGGTGCCCTTGTCGCGCATCATGTAGAACAGCGCCGACCCGAGGCTGGCCAGGATGAGGATGAAGGCGATCGCGACGAAGATTTTCATGGTTAACCCGTTGTTGACGAAGGCTGTATTTTAATGCGCTTCCGGTTCCGGCCAATTCCTTTCATTGCCACCGCCCTGCTGGTGGCGCTCGGCATCGCCCTCGGGCAATGGCAGGACCGCCGTGCGCTCGAGAAAATCGCGCGCGCCGACCTGCTGGCCGCGCAGGGCAGGCTGGCGCCGCTGGAACTCGGCGGCCGCAAGCTGCGGCCCGCAGCGGTCGAATACCGCCGCGTGGTGGCCAAGGGAACCTGGGTGCCGCGCTGGGCGACCTATCTCGACAACCGGCCGCACGACGGCCGCGCCGGCCTGTACGTGCTGATGCCGCTGCGCCTGTCCGGCAGCAGCATGCACGTACTGGTGGCGCGCGGCTGGGTTCCGCGCAACGCCACGCAGCGCGACCTGATCCTGCCGTACGACACGCCCAGGGGCGAGGTGCAGGTAAGCGGCATCGCGGTGGCGGGCATGGGCAATGTCATGCAGCTGGGCGAGCCGGCTTCGATCAAGCCGGGCGCGATCCTCCAGAATATCGATCCGGCCGCGTTTTCGCTGGCCAGCGGGCTGCCGGTGCAACCGTTCTTCGTGCAGCAGGAAGGCGGCGCGGACGACAAGCTGGTGCGCGCATGGCCGGCGCCGTCGCTGGGCGTCGACAAGCACAAGGGTTATGCATTCCAATGGTATGCGCTGGCAGTGATGGCGCTCCTCTTTTTTGTCATTACGGGATTCAGAAGTGGAAAACACAAATCAGAAGACTAAGGGCCGCTGGAAGCTGATGGCGGTGCTGGCGGTATGCGCCGCGCCGCTGATCGCGTCCTACGTGGTGTATTACGGCGGCTTTGCCGAGTCCTTCGGCCGCACCAACTACGGCACCATCCTCGACCCGCGCCAGCACCAGACGCCGCCGCTGAACGCGTCCACGCTGGACGGCAAGCCGACCAGCATCGATGCGCTCAAGGGCAAGTGGCTGATGGTGCGCACCGGCCCGGCCGCTTGCGACGACGCCTGCCGCAAGCAGGTCTTCGCGATGCGCCAGCTGCGCCTGATGCAGGGCAAGGAGATGGACCGCGTGGAGCGCGTGTGGCTGGTGACCGACCAGGCGCCGCTCGATATCGCGCTGCTCAAGGAATATGACGGCATGACCGTGCTGCGCGTCGACCCGCAGGCGCTGCAGCGCTGGCTGCCGGTGGAGCAGGGTTCGCGCATGGACGATCACCTGTACATGATCGACCCGCTCGGCAACCTGATGATGCGCTTCCCGAAGGACCCGGAACCTCAGAAGGTGAAAAAGGATATCGGCAAGCTGCTCAAGGCTTCCGCGATCGGCTGACGCAATGAGCCCGAGCCACCTGTTCCTGATGAGCGCCACCGCGCTCGCGGTCTGCACCGTCCCGCTGCTGGTGGTGCTGCGTTCGCGCGACACCGACAAGTTCCGCAAGCTGGTGCGCGTGTCGATGTTCCTGACGCTCGAGCTGATCGCGTTCGGCGCCTTCACGCGCCTGACCGATTCCGGCCTGGGCTGCCCGGACTGGCCGGGCTGCTACGGCATGGCCAATCCCTTCCTTGCGCACGACCACATCGTTGCGGCCGAAGAGATCATGCCGCATGGCCCCGTGACCGTGATGAAAGCGTGGATCGAGATGATCCACCGCTTCCTGGCGATGGCGATCGGCCTGATGTCGATCGTCGTGCTCGCATGGTCCTGGCGCCTGTGGAAGAAGACCGGGCAGGCGCGCTATGCCCCCGGGCTGCCGCTGGCGATTCTCTTGTGGATCTGCCTGACCGGCGCATTCGGCGCCTGGACTGTCACCCTCAAGCTGCAACCGGTCATCGTGTCCGGACACCTGATGCTGGGCATGGGCACGCTGGCCCTGTTCACCTGGCTGTACTGCCGCCAGCAGGCGGTGTACGCGCCGTCCGCCAGTGCGCCGGTCGCACCGGGCATTCGCGCGCTGGCCGCCCTTGGCGGCGCCGTGACCGCGCTGCAGGTCGCGCTGGGCGGCTGGGTCAGCACCAACTACGCCACGCTCGCGTGCAACGACTATCCGCTGTGCGGCGGGCAGGTGGTGCCGGACATGGACTTCGAACACGGCTTTACGCTGTGGCGCGAGCTGGGCATGACGGCCGCCGGCCACTACCTGCCGTTCCAGGCGCTGACCGCGATCCACTGGGTCCACCGCAACTTCGCGCTGGTCGTGTTCGCGCTGCTGGCCGTACTGTTGGTGCGCGCCTGGAAGGTGGAGCACCTGCGCCCCCTGGCGCGTGGCGTGGCCGTCGTGCTCGCGCTGCAGGCGCTCACCGGCATTTCCACCATTTACCTCAGCACGCCGCTGGCGATCGCGGTGCTGCATAACGCGGGCGCGGCCGTCCTTGTACTGCTGATGACCATGTTAAACTACCGCGCAAAGCCCCACGCCCCTCAAGCATGACCACTCAACAGCTCAGCAAGCCCGCCAACCGCCTCGCCCAGTACTGGACGCTCACCAAGCCGCGCGTCACGCAGCTGGCCGTGTTCTGCGCGGTGATCGGCATGTTCCTCGCCACGGACAGCTTCCCCGGCTGGCAGGTCCTGATCGCGGGCACGCTCGGCATCTGGCTGCTGGCCGGCGCCGCGTTCGCCTTCAACTGCCTGCTCGAATCCGAGATCGACGCGCGCATGGCGCGCACCGCGCGCCGCGCCACCGCGATGGGCGAGCTGACCAAGACCCAGACCATGGCGGTGTCGGTGGCGGTGGGCGCGCTCGGCATGTGGGTGCTGTATGCGTTCGTCAATCCGCTGACCATGTGGCTGACCTTCGTCACCTTTGTCGGCTACGCGGTCATCTACACCCTGATCCTGAAGCCGTCGACGCCGCAGAACATCGTGATCGGCGGCCTGTCGGGCGCGATGCCGCCGGCGCTGGGCTGGGCTGCCGTCGCCAACGAAGTGCCGATGCAGGCGTGGCTGCTGGTGCTGATCATTTTCGTCTGGACTCCGCCGCATTTCTGGGCGCTGGCGATGTACCGCCGCGACGACTATGCGCGCTCCGGCCTGCCGATGCTGCCGGTCACGCACGGCATGCAGCTCACCGGCTTCCACGTGTTCCTGTACGCGATCATCCTGGCCGCCACCACCATGCTGCCATTCGCCGTGCAAATGAGCGGCCTGATCTACCTGGCCTGCGCGGTCGTGCTGAACGCGCTGTTCCTGCGCCACGCCTGGCTGGTGCACAAGCGCTACAGCGACATCGTGGCACGCAAGGCGTTCACCTTCTCGATCATCTACCTGTCGCTGCTGTTCGCCGCGCTGCTGGTCGACCACTACATCACACTGTGACATGAAAAAGCTTTTTGCAATCCTCGCGATGGCGCTCGCGCTGGCCGCTTGCGACAAGGCGGCGCCGCCGCCCAGCTTCCAGAGCGTCGACGTGACCGGGCTCGGTTATGCGCGCGACTTCAAGCTGACCGACCACAACGGCAAGCCGCGTTCGCTGGCCGATTTCCGCGGCAAGGTCGTGGTGATGTTCTTCGGCTTTACCCAGTGCCCCGACGTGTGCCCGACCACCATGGCCGAAATGGCCCAGGTGCTCAAGCTGCTGGGCGAACAGTCCAAAGACGTGCAGGTGCTGTTCGTCACGGTCGACCCCGAGCGCGACACCCAGGAACTGCTGCAGCAGTACGTGCCGGCCTTCCATCCGAGCTTCCTCGGCCTGCGCGGCGACGAGGCTGCGACGGACGCGGTCATGAAGGAGTTCCGCGTGGTGCGCATGAAGTCGGCCGGCAAGACGCCGACCAGCTACATGATCGACCACACGGCTGCCAGCTTCGTGTTCGACAAGGAAGGCAAGGTCCGCCTGTACGTGCGTCCGGACATGGCGCCTGAAGCGGTCGCCGCGGACATCAAACAACTTCTCTGATTGGCAGGCGGAGCATGGAACCACGCACAAGAAACTATGCCCGCATTACCCTGATCCTGCTGCTGCTGGTCGGCTGCCTGGTCGTGCTGCGGCCATTCCTGGCGGCCGTGCTGTTCGCCGGCGCCGTCACCATCTCCACCTGGCCGCTGTACCGCCATGTGCTGGACCGCATGCGGGGGCGCAATACGCTGTCGGCGGCCATCATGACGCTGTCCCTGGTGCTGGTGGTGATCGTGCCGCTTGCGCTGGTCGCCTACAACCTGGCCGACGACATCGCGCGCTTCTATGAAGAACTCAAGAACTCACTGATCCGCGGCGACCTGGCGCCGCCCGCGTGGCTGCGCCAGATCCCGGTGATCGGCGAGTGGGCCAACGCCTACCTCGACAAACTGTTCCACAGCCGCGAGGAACTGGTCGAAGTGGCCCAGCGCATGCTGGAACCGGCGCGCCGCATCCTGGCCGGCGCGGCCGTCGTGCTGGGCACCGGCGTGGCGCAGGTCAGCCTGGCCGCATTCGTGTGCTTCTTCCTCTACCGCGACGGCAATGCGATCGCCAGCGCCATCGCGATTGCCATGCAGCGCCTGATCGGCGATACCGCGCCGGAAGTCGCGGGCATCGTCATCCGCACCGTGCGCGGCGTGATGTACGGCCTGCTGGGCACCGCGCTGGCGCAGGCCTTCGTGGCCGCGATCGGATTCACCATCGCCGGCGTGCCGGCGGTGCCGCTGCTGTCCGTGATGACCTTCCTGTTCTCGCTGATCCCGGTGGGGCCGCCCCTGGTCTGGGGTGGCGCCGCGTTCTGGCTGTTCAGCCAGGGCGAGACCGGCTGGGGCATCTTCATGGTGCTGTGGGGCGTGTTCGCGATCAGCAGCGTGGATAACATCGTCAAGCCGATGCTGATCAGCCGCGGCTCGGACCTGCCGTTCCTGCTGGTGCTGCTGGGTGTGCTGGGCGGGGTGCTGGCGTTCGGGTTCGTCGGGCTGTTTATCGGGCCGACGCTGCTGGCGGTGGGGTTCTCGCTGATCCGCGACTGGACGCGCGTGCGGCCCGAGGGTCCGCCCCTCGAATAAAGCAGGAGACTGTCCCCGTTCAGGGAAGGTCCTCCATTTCAATCCTGCTCGTCGTCGATGGTAATGCGCGGCGAGCGCGGAATCACCTTCACGAGCACGATCCGCGGCCCGTTCATCTTCTTCACCACGATATCGAAGCCCGGGAACGTGACGCGCTGACCCTGCTTGGGGATATCGCCAAGCTGCACCATGATCAGGCCGCCGACCGATTCCACATCGTCCAGGCCTTCGTTGTCGATGTCGATCCCGAGGATGCGTTCAAGCGAGAAGATCGGCAGGCTGGCCTTGCCGATCAGCGTGCCGTCCGGTGCGCGCAGCCAGTCGTTCTCGTTGAGGCGGAACTCGTCGTGGATCTCGCCCACCATGGCGCCCAGCAGATTGTCCAGGGTGATGAAGCCGACCGGCCGCTTGCCCTTTTCGCCGATCAGCGCAAAGTGCGGCGCGCCTTCGCGGAAGCGGCGGAACAGGTCCTGCGCCTTGGTGCGGGCCGAAATGGTTTCCACCGGCCGCAGGTATTCGGCGAGGTTGGTGATCTGCTTGCCCGCCTGCTGCGCAAAGAACAGGTCCTTCAGGTGGATCACGCCTTCGACTTCCTCGCCGCTGGCATCGAAGTAGGGGTAGCGCGAGAACCGGTTGCGCACCATCGTTTGCAGGTTTTCTTCAAGCGTGTTGTCGGCGTGGAGCGCGATCACCTCGTTAATCGGCCGCATCAGGTCCGACACCGACAGCTGGCTGAAGTCGAGCGACTGCGCCAGGATGTGGCGCTCGTCATGCGTGAACTTGCCCGGCTGGCTGGTGCGCAGGATCAGCTTGAGTTCCTCGGTCGAATAGTGCTGCTCGCCGTGGCCGCCCGAACCGGACAGGCCGGCCAGGCGCAGCACCATGTTGGCGCTCTTGTTGAGCAGCCAGATCGCCGGGTACATCGCCCAGTAGAAGCCGTACAGCGGCGCCGCGCACCACAGGCCGACCGCTTCCGGATTGCGGATCGCCAGCGACTTAGGCGCCAGTTCGCCGACCACGATGTGCAGGAACGAGATGAGGCTGAACGCGACCACGAACGATATGCCGTGGATCAGTTGCTCCGATTCGACGCCGGCCGCTGACAATGCCGGCTCCAGCAGGCGTGCGAATGCAGGTTCGCCGACCCAGCCCAGGCCCAGCGATGCCAGCGTGATGCCGAGCTGGCAGGCGGACAGGTAGGCATCGAGCTGCTCGTGCACCTTGCCCAGGATGCGGCCGCGGACCCCGCGGCTGCGGGCGATCGCGCGCACGCGGGTCGGGCGCAGGGTGACGATGCCGAATTCGGCGGCGACGTAGAAACCGTTGAGGGCGACCAGGACCAGCGCGAGCAGGACCAGCAGGAAGTTATCCATGAAGTGGGGTGGTGCGGGCTGTCAAAACGGCCATTGTATGTTATCGGGGATTAAAGACGCCGCTGGCGGCGGCCGCAATGATCGCTTCGACCGCGGGATGCTCGATCTTGCGTCCGTTGGCCACCGCGTAGCATTGCTCGCGTACTTGCGGCACCGGGCCGACCGTCACCGTCCCGTATTGCGCCTGCAGGTCGGCCGCCAGCACCGCCGGGGCAAAGAACAGGCCGGAGCCATTGCGCCCGAAGGTGTTGAGCAGCGCGTTGTCGTCGAATTCGCCGACCACGTCCGGGCGCACCTGGTGCAGCTCGAACCACTCGTCGATCTTGCCGCGCAGGGCATTATTACGTGCGGGCAGCAGGAACGGCGCACCGTTGAGGCTTGCCGGGAACTGGCGCGCATAGCGCCGCGCCAGCTGCGGCGTGGCCGCCACGATCATTTCGGTCTCGAACAGCAGGTGGCTGAACACGCGCAGGGTGGTGCCGGCGCGCACCGGGCGGTCTGTCAGCACCACGTCCAGCTTGTGCAGCGCCAGGTCGGCCAGCAGTGCATCGAATTCGCCTTCCGAGCACACCAGCCGCACCGGGGCCTCCAGCTGCGTCGTGGCCGACAATACGCGAAAAGCGGTAAGCTTGGGCACGGAATCGGAGATCCCGACCGACAGCCGCATCTTCTTGCCTTCGCTTTCGGCGAGCGCATCCTGCATCTGCTCCCCGAGCAGGAAGATCGGGTCGGCAAAGGCCAGCGCAGTGCGTCCGGCCTCGGTCAGCACCAGGCGGCGGCCCTGGGGCGTGAGCAGCGACTTGCCGAGCGACTGTTCCAGCAGCGTGAGCTGCGTGGAGACCGTCTGCACGGCCAGGCCAAGGCGGCGCGCCGCACGTGTCACACTGCCTTCCTTCGCCACCACCCAGAAGTAGTAGAGGTGGCGGAAGTTCAAACCTGCGTGTTTCATCTGTTTTTCCGAAGGCACGATTCAATAAACTTCGCTTTTTTTAATCGTAGCATACGCTTACACTGCGATGAATAACTAACAATAGGGTATCGATTTCATGAAGCACTTCCGGATTTCTTTCATCGTCACCTTTGTCTGCCTGGCGGCGGCGGGGTGGTGGGGCTATAGCAACGCGGGACTGGGCGGCGCGCTCACCGCGCTCGGCATCGCCATCATCCTGAGCGTGATGGAAGTCTCGCTCTCGTTCGACAACGCGGTCGTCAACGCCTCGGTGCTGAAGAACTGGGACGAATTCTGGAAGAAGCTGTTCCTCGGGCTGGGCATCATCATCGCCGTGTTCGGCATGCGCCTCGTGTTCCCGCTGGTGATCGTGGCGGTCGCGGCCGACCTGGGCATGGCGGAAGTGTGGAATCTCGCGCTCACCAACCCCAAGGAATTCTCGCAGCACCTGACCGACCACCACGCCGAGGTCGCGGCATTCGGCGGCATGTTCCTGCTGCTGGTATTCCTGAATTTCCTGCTCGACGACGAAAAGGAACTGCACTGGCTCGGCAACATCGAACGCAAGCTGTCGTCGCTGGGCCGCGTGTCCTCCATCGCCGTGCTGGTCGCGCTGGGCACCCTGCTCGCCAGCCTGTCCATGATCCCGCCGGAGCAGGAAATGGTGGTCCTGTTGGCCGGCCTGTGGGGCATCCTGGTCTACATCGGCGTCGACATGATCTCGTCTCTGCTCGAGAAGGAAGAAGCGGAGGGCGGCGACGTCGGCGACATGGTCAAGCGCGGCGGCATCGGCGGCTTCCTGTACCTTGAAGTGCTGGACGCATCGTTCAGCTTCGACGGCGTGATCGGTGCATTCGCCATCACGTCCGACGTCGTCATCATCATGCTCGGCCTGGCGATCGGCGCCATGTTCGTTCGTTCGATGACGGTCTACCTGGTCGACAAGGGCACGCTGGACAAGTTCGTCTTCCTGGAGCACGGCGCGCACTACGCGATCGGCATCCTGGCCTTCATCATGCTGGCGAGCATGAAGTACCACATTCCGGAGATCTTCACGGGCCTGATCGGCGTTGCCTTCATCGTCGCGTCGCTATGGTCCTCGATCCGCCACAAGAAGCTGCACGGCGCGGTGAGCGCCGACGTCTGACGTCGCCCCGGCCGTCGCCGGGACGACGATAACCTGAACCAAACGAGGAGGGCACCATGGCAGTCTTCAGCATCACCGGCGACATCGACCCGTTCCTGCACGTCTCGCTCAAGCGTGGCGAGACGCTGTACTGCGAATCGGACGCGATGGTCACGATGGACAGCACGCTTGAACTGAAGGGCAAGATGAAGGGCGGCCTGGCCGGCGCGCTGATGCGTACTTTCGCCAACGGCGAGTCGTTCTTCCAGCAGCACATCGAAGCCACGCGCGGCGACGGCGAATGCCTGCTCGCGCCCACACTGCCGGGGGCCATGGCCATCGTCGACTGCGGTGCGCAGCAGTACAAGCTGGGCGACGGCGCCTTTGTCGCCGCCACCTCGGGCATCGACCTGCGCGTGCGCACGCAAAGCCTGGGCAACGCGCTGTTCGCGCAGAGCGGCGGCTTCTTCATCACCGAGACCAGCGGCACGGGCCAGGTCGCGATCGCAGGCTTCGGCGCGATGCGCGTGCTCGATGTCACCCCCGACAAGGAAGTCATCATCGACAACGCCCACGTCGTCTGCTGGGACGCCGCACTGCGCCACGACATCACGGTCGGCACCAGTCGAGGCGGCCTGCTGGGCGGCCTGGTGAACAGCCAGTTCAGCGGCGAAGGCATGGTCATTCGCTTCTCCGGCCGCGGCAAGGTCTACGTCTGCTCGCGCAACCGCACCGCCTTCCAGCGCTGGCTTCTCCCCGCCCAGGGCCAATAAGCGCCCCGCATCGTCTTCCCATGACTGAGGTCGCACTCGGCTGGGATCATACTGAGCGTCGGCAGCTGGACGCCCCCCGATCGTTGCCAGTCCATGGATCCCGGCCTTCGCCGGGATGACGATCGCCAGCGGGCCGCCGGAACATCGATGTTGACACGGCCGCGGCCATTGTATTACTGTATTAATCAGATAATACACATGCCATGGCAACCCATACCCCCACCATCTTTACGATTGCCACCGGATCGGCAGAGCCGATCTACCGGCAGCTGGCCGACCAGGTGCGGCGGCTTGCGGCTGGCGGCCACCTGGCGCCCGGCGACGGCTTGCCTTCCGTCCGCGACGTCGCGCAGGCCCTGGCGGTCAATCCGATGACGGTGTCGAAGGCGTACGGCCTGCTCGAAGCGGAAGGTGTGCTGGACCGGCGCCGCGGCGCGGGCATGACAGTCGCGGAGCGAGGCCACCGGCAGCGCCGCGAAGGCAGCAAGGAGGCGCTGCTGCGTCCGACGCTGGAACGCGCCGCACTCGAGGCCAGGCAGCTTGAACTCGACAACGAAGCGGCGCTCGCGCTGTTTGCCAACATCCTGAAGGAACATCCATGAGCGATACCGTCGTCCGCATTGCATCCCTGTCGAAGTCGTTCGGGTCCCAGCCGGTGCTGTGCAACCTGGACTGGTCAATCCACGAAGGGAAGGTCATCGGCCTGCTCGGCCGGAACGGATCCGGCAAGTCGACGCTCCTGCAGGCGATGCTGGGCCTGACGGCGACCGATACCGGCAGCGTCACCATCTATGGCGACGATGTGCATTCCCTGTCGGACGGGACGCGTGCCCGCATCGGCTACGTGCCGCAGCAGTCGGACCTGTTCGAGTGGATGACGCCGACCCAGATGCTCGCGTACTTCCGTGCGCTGTACCCGGTCTGGAATACGCACAAGGTGGAAGGGATGCTGGGGCGCTGGGGCTTCGACGCGGTCCAGCGCAGCAAGCCCATCTCCAACCTGTCGGGCGGCCAGCGTCAGCGCCTGTCGATCATCCGCGCGCTGGCCCACGACCCTTCGCTGCTGGTGCTCGACGAGCCGGTGTCGTCGCTCGACCCCGCAGGCCGGCGCGACTTCCTGCGCGAGCTGATAGACGATGTGGTCGAGCGCAATACTACGGTCGTGTTTTCAACGCATATCCTGTCGGACCTCGAACGCGTGGCGCTCGACGTCGCGATCCTGCGCGGCGGCCGCATCGTGCTGCAGGGCGAAATGGACAGCCTGCTCGAGCAAACTTTCCGTATCGCCGGCAGCAAGGACGCCCTGCACGGATTGCGCGTCGCCAATGAGATCAGCCGCACTGCGGACGGTGCCGGCGGCGAGATAGTCGTCGCCCGTCTGTCGCAGGGCGAACACGCCGCACTGGCCGCTGCCGGCAACGCCCTGCGCATCGAGCCTGTCAACCTCGAGGAACTTTTCATGGAGGCGACCGCATGAGGACCGTCCCGACCTTGCGGCTGGCGGGGATGCTCTGGCGGCAGGCCGTGCTGCACCGCCGCAGCCAGGGTTCGCTCTGGCTCACATGGGCTCTCCTCGGCATGCTGGGGCTGCTCAGCCTTGCCCCGATAACGGGGCAGGATGCGAAGCTGTTGCTGCTGCCGGCCGTTCCCCTCGCGCTGCTCGGCTTTCTGTGGGGCGTTGCGTTTGTCGCCTTCTGCTCCGAGCAGTATTGGCAGCTCACCGCCGGGCTGGTGCCCGGACTCCGGGCGGGCATTCGCAGGATCATGATCGGTTCCACCTTGTCGATTTCGCTGGTGCTCGGCGCTGCCGCAGGCGCGCTGCTGGGGGCGCCCGCTTTATGGATCGCAGGACTGCTCTTCGTCCTATCGGCCGGGATACTGTCTGCTTGGGGCTGGCTCATCTTCCTGGCCGTGCAGTGGTTGGGTCCGGAACAGCTTGCAGGCGTGGTTACCGCGCCGGCCGGGCAGGCAGCCATCCTTCTTGCCGCGGTCCTGTTCTGGTGGCGCCGCCTGCAGCGCAATTTCCCCGGCTCGGACGCCGCTGTGATCGCAGCCCGCGACCGCAGGCCGGACACGATGCAGAAGCGCGCGCAAGCGGCGGTCAATGGCGGAGTCGCCAGCCTGTGGATGCGTTGGTCGCTGGGCCGGTACTGGCGCGACTTCCAGGAAGCCGTCCGCGCGCGGCGCCGGCTGGCAATCCATGTGATCGGGGATGCAGCTCACTGGTCGCAGTCGACTGCCCCTTTGCTGGTGCCGGCGGTGATCGTCCTGCTGGTGATTGCATTCACGGATGCGCAGCGGGAGGAGGCATACCTGTTCTTTGTCCACTGGCTGTTGATCGCGGCGATGTGGCACATGAGCCTGTCGAAGATCCAGCAAATGGTACGGCGGCTTGCCGGAACGGTGGCCGAACAGGGCGTGCTGCGGCTCGCGCCGGGCATTCCGGCCGGCGCGGCGCTCACGCGCGAGATGGTCGCGGCGATGTGGATGCGCTGGCTGCTCTGGTGGACCGCCTCGACGGCGGGCGTCCTGCTCGCATATGCGGGCATATTCGATGGGATCGAGGAAGCGTTGCGCTTGATCGCACTGCTGTCCGCCTCGCTCGTCATGAGCGCCCAGCTGGTGCGCGACTTTACCAGGGCATTCAAGCCACTGGAAGTGGGATCGGTTTCCTTCCTCCGCTTGCTCGCGCTGACCTGGGCTTTGCTGGGCGCCTTCCTTGCGGTGCGCGCCTACGTGGCTCCGCTCTCGTGGTCCGTGCTGGTCGTGGCGAACGTGATCGCTGCGGCATGCGTCCTGCGCATGCGCTGGCGCGCATTGGAGCGCGCGCCGGGCTTGTTCCCTGTGGCGCGGTTTGCCTGATCAGTCAGGGCCGATAACGATGTCGACGCGTTCAACCGGGCGCGCGCTGGCCGGGCCGCGTGGTGGCGGCTCGCCGGCAAGCGCGATCCGCATTGGCGGGGCAGCTGCGAGCGTGTGCGACGCGGCCTGCGGCTGGGTACCCGACGCGAGGACGAACTGCTCGGTCTTGCCGCAGGACGCCAGCTCCAGCTGGTAAGCGATGCGGCCGGCCCAGATGCATTGCACGCCTTCCGGACAGCGGCTGTCATCGACCGCGAGCAGCGTGATGCGCGCGTCTGGCGATACTTGAACGGGAACGCCCTGGGTCAGGCTGTAACGGCCGGGTTCGACCATGGTCGTGCACGGGGTTGCGCACCCCGCGAGGAGAAGGGCGGCGGCGCATGACAGCGCCGCCGGGAGACGATACTTAGACGTACGCAACAAGTGCGGTTTTCATCTTCTTGAGCGCAGCCGCTTCGATCTGGCGGATGCGTTCGGCGGACACGCCGAATTCTTCTGCCAGCGAGTGCAGCGTCGCGCCCGAGCCGTCGTCGTTGGCCAGCCAGCGCGCTTCCACGATGCGGCGCGAACGCGGGTCGAGCTTGGACAGTGCGGTTTCCAGGCCTTCCGATTGCAGGCGCGTCACCTGTGCGGCTTCCAGCACCTTGGTCGGCTCTTCGTTATCGGTCGACAGGTATGCGATCGGCGAGAACTTGTCCTCTTCGTCGTCGGCCTGCGATTCGAGCGCGATGTCGCGGCCCGACAGGCGCGTTTCCATCTCGATGACTTCTTCGCGCTTCACGTCGAGCATCTTGGCCATGGCGTCGATCTGGGTCGGCGTCATCGCATCCAGGCCCGCCTTGTTGCTGCGCAGGTTGAAGAACAGCTTGCGCTGTGCCTTCGTGGTTGCCACCTTGACCAGGCGCCAGTTCTTGAGGATGTACTCGTGCATCTCGGCTTTGATCCAGTGCATCGCGTACGACACCAGGCGCACGCCCTGGTTCGGGTCGAAGCGCTTGACGGCTTTCATCAGGCCAATGTTGCCTTCCTGGATCAGGTCCGCATGCGGCAGGCCGTAGCCAAGGTAGCCGCGCGCGATCGACACCACCAGGCGCAGGTGCGAGAGCACCAGCTGCTGGGCTGCGTTCAGGTCGTTTTTCTCGTGCAGGCGCTTGGCCAGCGAGATTTCTTCTTCATGGGTCAGCATCGGCAGCCGGTTCACAGCCGAGATGTACGCATCGATGTTGCCCAGATTGCCGGAAAAACCCAGGTCCAGGGCACGAGTGCCGGCCGGAACCAGTGCGTTTTGTGCGGACATTGTCATGTGTTTTCCTTGTCAGTGTTCGGTGTGCGCGTTGCTGAAATGCACAGAAATTTCTTTCGTTGAATCATATATTAGCACTCTTCGGGGAGGAGTGCTAAGACCTGGTCAAGTTCGGCCGGATAGAGGATCTAAATTACGGCGGGGAAATCGATAGTAGTGCGCACGGCTTAGGAAATATCCTAAACGGAGGCCGGCATGACCTCTGTGCGATGACGCACGCTGCCTCGCCCCGCCGTCCAGCAAGCCCATTATCTGGAGCATTGCTGAAGGCGGGCTTAAGGATCAGTTGAGGCGGGCGAGGTGGCGCTGCACCGAGAGCACGGCGCCGGAAAGGCCGAGCAGGGCGCTGACGGCCAGCAGGATCGCGATACTGGCCGGGCCGAGCGGCGCCAGCTGGAACTCGGACGCGTACAGGCGGGCAAATTCGGCAATCGCGCTGTTCAGGGGGCGCAGCGCGAGCGCGACTGCGCCCAGGGCGACCGCACCGGCGCACAGGCCGAGGAAGGCGCCCGTGTAGTAGAACGGACGGTGGATGAAATTGTCGGTCGCGCCCAGCAGCTTAGACACGGCAATCTCGTCGCGCTGGGTGAGCACCTGCAGGCGGATCGTATTGAAGACCACCGCGACCACCACCATGCCCAGCGTCAGCGCCAGCAGGAGCAGGGCCAGGCGCAGGATGCCGAGCAGCGCGGCGAGCCGCTTCACCCAGGCCGAATCCACCTGCACGGTGTCGATGTTGGGCAGCGCGCGGATCTTCGTGGCCACCGCTTCCACCGCATTGGCTTCGCCGGCGCCGGCAAAGCTGTTCAGCTTGACCACATAGCTGTCCGGGAGCGGGTTGTCGCCCAGGGTGGTCAGGACATCGGACAGGCCGCTCTTTTCCTTGAGCGCGTCGAGCGCCTGCTCGCGCGGCACGAAGACCACGCTGCCGCGGTGTTCCGCGGCGATCGTCTGCAACTGCGGGCCGAGGGCGCGAGCCTGCTCCGCTGTGGTGTCGAGCGTCATGAACACGCTGATTTCAGGGTCGACCGACATCTGGCTCGACATCGGGCGCACGTTTTCCAGCAGCGTGAGGCCGGTAAACGGCAGTGCAAGCGCGATCGCGACCACCACCACGTTGAACAGGAAGCCGCCGGGCGACTTGCGCATGTGGACCAGCGACGCGCCGATCGCGAACCAGTGTTGGCGCAGCCAGTTCTTCATGCCGCACCTCCCTGCAGGGCGCCTTGGTTCAGTCGGATCACGCGGGCTGCGTTATCCAGCACGTAGTCGTCGTGGGTGGAGATCAGGCAGGTCACGCCGACCGAGTGGAAGGCGCGCAGCGCATCGATCACCTTGTCGGCTGCTGCGCGGTCCAGGTTGGCGGTCGGCTCGTCGGCCAGGATGATCTGCGGGCGGTTGACGATGGCGCGCGCGATCGACACGCGCTGCTGTTCACCGCCGGACAGCTCGAGCGGATAGGCTTTGGCGCGCTCCAGCAGGCCGACCTTGTCGAGGGCGGCGCGGGCGCGCTGCTCGGCCATCGACTTCGATTCGCCGGTGACGAGCAGCGGCATCATCGTGTTCTGCAGGATCGAGCGGTCTTCCAGCAGTTTCTGCTGCTGGAAGATCAGGCCCAGTTTGCGGCGCAGGAAAGGGACCGCAGCGGCGCGGATCTTGCCGATGTCCTGGCCGTTGACGGTTACCGTGCCGCGGGTCGGGCGTTCGATCGCCGCCACCATCTTCAGGAGCGTCGACTTGCCGGCGCCGGACGGGCCGGCCAGGTACACCAGTTCGCCCTTTTCGACCGTCAGGCTGACGTCGCGCAGGGCCATCGCATCGGCGGAATACCGCTTGGAGACAGACTGGAATTCGATCATGTAGTTGTGTTATCCGAGCAGGGCTTCGACGAATTCTTCTGCGTTGAACGGCTGGAGGTCTTCCAGCTTCTCGCCGACGCCGATGAAGTACACCGGCACCGGGCGGGTGCGCGCGATTGCGGCCAGCACGCCGCCCTTTGCGGTGCCGTCCAGCTTCGTGATGATCAGGCCCGTGAGGGTCAGTGCCTCGTCGAAGGCCTTTACCTGCGCCAGCGCGTTCTGGCCGGTATTGCCGTCGATGACCAGCAGCGTCTCGTGCGGCGCGCCGTCCATCGCCTTGCCTAGCACGCGCTTGACCTTCTTCAGCTCCTCCATCAGGTGCAGCTGGGTCGGCAGGCGGCCGGCGGTATCGATCATCACCACGTCCATGTTGCGCGCCTTGCCCGACTGGACCGCATCGAAAGCGACTGCGGCGGGGTCGCCGGACTCCTGCGAGATCACGGTGACGTTGTTGCGGCGGCCCCAGACCATCAGCTGCTCGCGTGCGGCGGCGCGGAAAGTGTCGCCGGCGGCCAGCAGCACGGACTGCTCGTAGCTTTGCATGTGCTTGGCCAGCTTGCCGATGGTGGTGGTCTTGCCGGCGCCGTTCACGCCGGCGATCATCATCACCAGCGGCTCATAGCGGCCCAACTCGAGCGGTTTCTGCAGAGGGGTGAGCATCTCGACCATCAACTGCTTCAGCGCGGCCTTGACTTGCGCGGCGTCGAGGAGCTTCTCTTCCTTGACCTTCTTGCGCAGCTGGGTGAGCAGGAAATCGGTGGCGTCGACGCCGGCATCTGCCATCAGCAGGGCCGATTCCAGTTCGTCGTACAGGTCTTCGTCGATCTTTGCGCCGACGAAGAGCAAGGACAAGTTGGTGGAGGTCTTTGCCAGGCCGGCTTTCAATCGCGCCATCCATGACAGCTTGCGCTCCGACTCGGGCACGGGTTTCGGTGCGGGCTCCTCAGGCATGCCGCCGAACGAAGGCGCTGCCACTGGCGGTGGCGCAGGAATTGAAGGAGGCGGCGCCGGAACCGTCGCCGGAGCTGGCGGTGGAACAGGTGTTGGTGCAGGTGCAGGTGCAGGTGCAGGTGCAGGTGCAGGTGCAGGGGCAGGCGCTGGAGCTGGAGCAGGCGTTGGTGCAGGTGCAGGCGCTGGAGCTGGAGCTGGAGCAGGTGCTGGAGCAGGTGCTGGCGCTGGCGCAGGAGCAGGAGCAGGAGCAGGAGCCGGTGCGGGTGCAGGAGCCGGTGCGGGTGCAGGAGCCGGGGCAGGTGCTGGAGCTGGAGCAGGTGCTGGCGCTGGAGCAGGAGCTGGAGCAGGAGCAGGAGCGGGAGCTGGAGCAGGAGCAGGAGCTGGAGCTGGAGCAGGAGCCGGTGCGGGTGCAGGAGCCGGTGCCGGCGCGGTTGCCGGCGGAGTCGGAGGAACCGGTGCCGGTGTAGGAATCGTTGCACCGACGGAGCCGTAGCGGCGTCCATGCGATGGCTGGACCGGAGCTTCCGCTACGGGCTGCGCGGCAGGGCTGGCAGGAGCTTCTGGAACAGGCGCGGGAGCTGGCGGCTCGACCGGCACGGCTGCTGGAACTTCGGGTTCGGGCTTTTTTCTCTTAAAGAAGCTAAACATTGGGGCAATCGTGGAGGGAACTGCGGCGTGCTGCCATGCGGCGCACGACAAAAAGGGTCGCGCATATTTTACCAGAGCGTCAATCCCTTACCCGCGTGTAACGACACCATTCGGAAAACATCCCGCCGGTGCCTGACCCCATTTCCAGTTTGTCTGACAAAATTCTTCGGAAAACTTCCGCTCGGTGCCTGACCCCGTTTCTGGTTTGTCCGACAAAATTCTTCGGAAAACTTCCGCAGGGTGCCTGACCCCCGCGGGGGTTTGTCCGACAGCGTTGTCGGACAAACGTTATTTGCCGGAGGCGACGGCGGCGGCGCGGATGGCTTCCAGCGTCAGGTTCGGGGTGATGAGGTTGCCGTCGTAGCGCAGCTCGATCAGTGCCGGCAGCGAGTGCGCGGCGGTGTGGGCGAGGGCGCGCGCGAGGGCAGGGGCGAATTCGGCGGTCTGCGTGACTACTTCGCCATGCGCGCCATACGCGCGCGCCAGCGCGGCGAAGTCGGGGTTGTGCAGGGTGGTGCCGGATACGCGGCCCGGGTAGTCCCGCTCCTGGTGCATGCGGATGGTGCCGTACATGCTGTTGTTGAAGACGATGATGATGAGGCCGGCCTTGTACTGGACGGCGGTGGCAAGCTCCTGGCCATTCATCATGTATTCGCCGTCGCCTGCGAAGGTGACCACGGTGCGCTCCGGATGGACGATCTTGGCGGCGACGCCGGACGGGACGCCGTAGCCCATGGCGCCGTTGGTCGGGGCGAGCTGGGTGCGCATGCCGCCGTAACGGTAGAAGCGGTGCGCCCACGAGGCGTAGTTGCCGGCGCCGTTGGTGAGGATCGTGTCGCGCGGTACCGCTGCCATCAGGTCCTGCACCAGTTGCCACAGGTCGAGCGGGGCGCTGCCGTCCTTGAAGATGGGCGGCTGCTGCTGGTAGGCGGCCAGTTCGGCCTTCGCCTCTTCGATGGTATGCCGCCAGGCGGAAGCGTCCACCGGTGCCATCGCGGCGAGCATGGCGCAAGCCTGCGGCGCGCCGCTGTTGATCATCAGGTCGGCCTGGTAGACGCTGCCCAGTTCTTCGGCATCCGCGTGGATGTGGACCAGGTGCTGCTGCGGCACCGGGGAGGCCAGCAGGGTGTAGCCGCCGGTGGTCATCTCGCCGAGGCGCGGGCCGATGGCGATCACCAGGTCTGCGTTCTTCACGCGCGCAGCCAGCTTCGGGTTGATGCCGATGCCGACGTCGCCAATGTAATTAGGATGCGCGTTGTCGAGCAGGTCCTGGAAGCGGAAGGTGCAGCCAACCGGCAGGCTGTTCGCTTCTGCAAAGCGGCGCAGGTCGGCGCAGGCCTGTTCGTTCCAGGTGCCACCGCCCAGCAGGACGATCGGGCGCCTGGCTTCGGCCAGCATGCCGCGCAGGGTGTCGATCTGCTGTGCCGACGGCGACGCCTGCACCGGCTGGTACGGGCGCGTGTCCGCGACGTCCGCTTCGGTGATCAGCATGTCTTCCGGCAGGGCCAGCACGACGGGGCCGGGACGGCCGCTGGTCGCGACCTGGAATGCGCGCGCGAGGTATTCGGGGATGCGGTCGGCGCGGTCGATCTGCGCGACCCACTTGGCCATCTGGCCATACATGCGGCGGTAGTCGATCTCCTGGAACGCTTCGCGGTCGATGAAGTCGTTGCCGACCTGGCCGATGAACAGGATCATCGGGGTGGAATCCTGGTAGGCGGTGTGGACGCCGATGGAGGCGTTGGTGGCGCCCGGGCCGCGGGTGACGAAGCAGATGCCCGGCTTGCCCGTCATCTTGCCGTAGGCTTCGGCCATGAACGCGGCGCCGCCTTCCTGGCGGTTGATGATGAAGCGGATGCCGGAATCGTGCAGCGCGTCGAGCACGTCGAGGTAGCTTTCGCCGGGCACGCCGAAGGCGGTATCCACGCCGTGGACTTGGAGGGCATCGACCAGGATCTGGCCGCCGGAGCGAAGGTTTTGCGTCATGTTGTGTGCCTGCGGTTGGGTGGGCCGGATGGGCCGAGTCTGGATGATTCTATGTCAACGGGCGGGATGCAGGCTTGCAGAATGGCGACATCCAATTTCAAAAATCGCTATCGGAATGCGCAGGCCTGCTGCGGCCTACTCGGGCCGGCGGCATGGGGCAGGGTATAATAGCGCCTGATGCAAGCCAGACAGCCGCTGGCCGGCGCAAGCCGGCGGGAGGAAGGTCCGGACTCCATAGAGCAGGGTGACGGTTAACGGCCGTCCGCCGAAAGCCCCCGGGTATAAGGCGAGGAATAGGGCCACAGAGACGAGCGTATTAAGTTACGGTGAAACGCGGTAACCTCCACCTGGAGCAATTCCAAATAGGCACGCGTTGAGGTGACTCGCTGAGCGTGCGGGTAGGAAGCTTGAGCGCCGGAGTAATTCGGCGCCTAGAGGAATGGCTGTCATAGCGCAAACCGCAAGGGGCGCGCCGTAACAGAATCCGGCCTATCGGCTTGCTTCAACTTTTTCTTCAGGATGCTATGAGCGAATACATCCTCGCCCTTGACCAGGGCACCACCAGCTCCCGCGCGATCCTGTTTGACCATGCAGGCCACCCGCGCGGGATCGCGCAACAGGAATTCCCCCAGCATTATCCCCACCCCGGTTGGGTCGAACACGATCCCGAAGACATCTGGGCCAGCCAGCTCGCGGTGGCGCAGCGCCTGCTGCGCGAGCAGGATGTGCGTGCGTCCCAGGTCAGGGCGATCGGCATCGCCAATCAGCGCGAGACCACGCTGCTTTGGGATCGCCGCACCGGCCAGGCGGTGGCGCCGGCGATCGTGTGGCAGGACCGGCGCACCGCTGCCCATTGCGACCGTTTGCGCGAGGAAGGCCACGCGCCTGCCATCCATGCGGCGACCGGCCTTGAACTCGACCCCTATTTTTCGGCGACCAAGCTGGCTTGGCTGCTGGACCACGTGCCCGGCGCACGTGCGAAAGCGGAGCAGGGCGCATTGTGCTTCGGGACCGTGGATAGCTGGCTTGCCTACCGCCTCACCGGCCGCCACGTGACGGACGCCAGCAACGCGTCGCGCACGATGCTATTCAATATCCATGACCTGTGCTGGGACGACGCGCTGCTGGCACTGTTTGGCATTCCGGGTTCGCTGCTGCCCGAGGTGGTCGGATCGTCCGGCGTCATCGGGCACACGCACGCCGACCTGTTTGGCGCGCCAATCGCGCTCGCCGGTATCGCGGGCGACCAGCAGGCCGCCACCTTCGGCCAGGCCTGCCATCGTCCCGGGATGGTGAAGAACACGTACGGCACCGGGTGCTTCATGCTGATGCATGCAGGGTCGCACGCGCCGCGTTCGCACAATCGGCTGCTCTCCACGGTCGGCTGGCGCATCGATGCGGCGACCGACTACCTGCTGGAGGGAAGCGTGTTTATGGCTGGCGCCACCATCCAGTGGTTGCGTGATGGCCTCGGCATCATCTCCAGATCGGACGACGTGGAGGCGCTGGCGCAAACGGTGCCCGACAACGGTGGCGTTTATCTTGTTCCCGCGTTCGCAGGGCTCGGAGCGCCGCATTGGGACCCGTACGCTCGTGGTGCACTGGTCGGCATGACGCGCGGCACCACGCGCGGCCACATCGCGCGGGCAGCTGTCGAAGCGATCGCCTATCAGAGCGCTGAGCTGCTCAATGCGATGCGCCGCGACACGTCATGCGAGGTGACGGAGATACGCGCCGATGGCGGCGCCTCCCGCAACAACACGCTCATGCAATTCCAGGCAGACCTGCTCGGTGTGCCGGTCGTGCGGCCCCGGGTAACGGAAACCACTGCGCTGGGTGCTGCGTTCCTGGCCGGCCTTGGCGTCGGCTTCTGGGGCTCGCGCGAAGAGGTGGGCGCGCAGTGGCGGTCTGAGCGCGTCTTCGACCCGTCCATGAACAATGATCGGCGCGCTGCACTCATGGAGCGATGGAACCTCGCCGTGACGCGTTCCCTCAACTGGGCCGTATGAGCAATCGAGGACGGCCAGTCATACCGCTTCACCGGAGATCAACCGGGTGCCCAACACCTTTCGTCGCCATCCGAGTGCTAACAACGACACCAGGCCCGTTCCTAGCATGGCAAGCGAAGAAGGTTCTGGAACGGCACTGATGTAGGTAGTGGCAGCGAGGCCGATGCGAAGTTCATGCGGTTGTCCCGGGTTGAGTATTCCACTGTCAAAGCTGAAACTCATCCTGCCCGGATCGTACGCCAGGGTCCCCACCTGGGACGGACTGCCGAACTCGAGCTGGGTAAACAACGCCGCCGGATCAAGAAACAGCACGTACTCTTCAGTCAACAAATTGACGATAGAGATTGTAAAGCCAATCCCGGCAGAAGCCTGTTCAAGTGGGGAGGTCGCAGCCGTCGGTCGGGATACTTGGAGGTAAGGGGTGGCATCAAATTCAAATGTCATCGTCTGCGGCTCGTCGTAGAGCACGAAGCGGAACGCGACTTCCGACGAAGCACTTCCACCCCAGGTACCATTTGCTGTCGACTGGGCACTTGCGTCGCTGCGGGCCTGCATGTGCAGGTCTCCCGTCAGCAAACTGCCCAACTGCCGCTGGTCGACGTTACTGAAGTTCCCTCCAGGCGACGCGGATAACCGGGAAAAGTCGTTTTCGCTCGTGACTGGGCAGGGTGATCCAATACAGATCCCTGGAATATCAACCTGTTCGCTGGTGGGCGACACGATGTCGTACTCTACGGTGGCGCCAGTACGGTATGAGATTATCGCTCCGTTGAGGACTGAGGTGATCTCTCCAAAATCCGACGCAGTGTAGGGAGTGCCGTCTGCACGCAATATGCGCAGTTGGCTCACGTCGATGATAGCCGATGCGGTCACCTCCGCCTGCGCCGCAAGCGGCAAGGCGACGCCGGCGCAGAGGAAAAGTGTTGAGATGATGCTGGCTGGACGTCGCATGTTGTTACCTCCTTTGATGTTATTCGGACAGGGTCGCTATTCAATGCTGGGGAGCGCCACGCTGACGTTGTGTCAGATGCTCGTGGAACGCTGCCGAGCGACCTTTTGAGCAGGATTGCCGGGATTAGCCCAAAACGATGTTTCATGACTTCCTCCTGTCGGCTGCTGGCTGCGGCCGGCCCGCCCGGCGACGGCGCAGCAGGAGGAGCGAAGCCATGCCGGCACTAAACATGGCGAGTGAGGACGGTTCGGGAACGGCGGAGATGAACGTTCCTGCGCTGGCACTGATGAAGAGCTCATATGTGTTGTTCGGACTCAGTACGCCACTGGTGAAGCTGAAACTCATGGTGTCGGGGTCGTAGATCAGGTCTCCTACTTGCGAATCACTGCTGAACTGGAGTCGTGCCGCATCGGTCAGGGCTTCCGGCTCGATGAACAGGACATTCTGGTTGTTCGTGAGGTCGGCGATCGTGATCCTCAAGAAGGTGCCAGCCGAACCCTGTTCCCCGGGCGAGCTGGCAGCCACCGGACGCGACAATTCGACAAATGGCGTTGCATCGAATGAGACCGTCATTGTTCCCGCCTCGTTCAGCTGGAACTGCAGCGAGACCCCCGACTCGCTGTCCCCGCCCCAGAATCCGTCGGCTGTCGACCCGGCGCTGCTGTCGCTGCGCGCCTGCCAGTGCAGGTCTCCTGCCAGCAGGCTGCCTGTCTGGCGCTGGTCCACATTGCTGAAGTACCCGCCCGGTGACGCGGATAGCGGCGAGAAATCGTTTTCGCTGGTAACGGGGCAAGGTGCGCCGGCACAGGCGAGCCCAACGTCCACCGCGCCTGTCGTCGGCGACACGATGTCGAACTCCGTTGAGTCGCCGGTATGGTAGAAGACGTTGCCCTGGTTCATGACCGATACCTGGGCAAAATCGCTTGTGGTAAACGGTGTGCCATCTGAGCGCAGTATGCGTAGCTGGCTTACATCGATGATGGCCGTTGACCTCACGTCCGCATATGCCGCAAGCGGCAAGGTTGCGCCGACGCAGAGTAGAAGTGCTGGGATGAAGCGCACTGGATGTCTCATCTTGATGGCTCCTTGATGTGATTGGCGATCGCTCAGGGAGGACCCGAGCGTACAAGCTGGCTCGAATGGAGGAAGTGAAGCCGGCTGGACGCCGCCGGAAGGTGTGCCCAGGGTGCACGACTGCGCGGCCGTGCGGCGAACAGGTCCAACCGGGCCTCCGTTCTTATTTATGGATCGATTCAGTCTAGATGCTGATCAGGCGGCCACGGCTTTAATCTGTATCGTTTTGACGGAAGTCAAACGGCGCATGACAAACGGCATGTTGCTCTGATGTTACTTCCAGAAATATTTTTTCGCGCCGCCCGGGCGGGAAACCGGCGTATATACATGAGACAGCACTTTCAGTGTGTCTTATAAGTGCTTAATTTCACGCGATATTTTGTGCGCATCCAACTTCAGCGAAGTGCGCTAAGTCTTTGGTTTCATTGAAAAAATTCCCGTTTTCGATTGGTGAAAACGCTTGACCCTAGGAATTCATTACTCTAAAGTGGGAAAACGTGTGAAAAAGTGTAGTTTTGTGGAGCAAAAAGTCCGAGACTGCACCGATCGACGTACTTACAATGAACCCCACAGGCCAAGGCTAAACCGTGTTTCAAGGCGCTTCAGCGATCAATCTCGATGCGAAAGGCAGGATGTCCATCCCTGCCAAGCATCGTGACGCGCTGCAAGTGCAGTGCGACGGCCGCCTGACCCTGACCAAGCACCCGGAAGGCTGCCTGCTGTTCTTCCCGCGCCCTGTGTGGGAGCAGCACCGCGAGCAGATCTCCAAGTGGCCGATGTCGGCGCGCGCGTGGCAGCGCATCTTCCTCGGAAATGCGGTGGATGTCGAGATGGATTCGGCCGGCCGCATCCTGATCACGCCGGAGCTGCGCGCAGCCGTCGGCCTGACCAAGGACGTGATGCTGCTCGGTATGGGCACCCATTTCGAGATCTGGGACGCAGCCAAGCTGGCTGAAAATGAAGAGCAGGCCGTCGCCGGCGGCATGCCCGATGTGTTGTCCGATTTTTCCTTCTGAGGCGTCGAACATGACCACATCGGCGATGCCAGAACACCAGCATCGGACTGTCCTGCTAGACGAAGCGGTTGACGCGCTCAACCTGGCGGGCGCGCGCGCCGGCGGTATCTATATAGATGGCACCTTCGGTCGCGGCGGCCATTCCCGCCTGATCCTGTCCAGGCTGGGCGAGGGCGCGCGCCTGTACGCCTTCGACAAGGACCCGCAGGCCATCGCCACCGCGCAGCAGATCAACGACCCGCGCTTCGAGATCGTGCACGACAGCTTCGCCACCATGCGCGAGGCGCTTCACGCGCGCGGCGTGACGCAGGTCGACGGCATCCTGCTCGACCTGGGCATCTCTTCGCCGCAGGTGGACGACGCCACCCGCGGCTTCAGCTTCCGCAACGACGGTCCGCTCGACATGCGGATGGATACCACGCGCGGCATGCCCGCGTCCGAATGGCTGGCCACGGTTCCCGAACAACAATTGGAAAAGGTGATACGCGAATATGGGGAAGAACGGTTTGCTTTTCAGATTGCAAAGGCGATTGCTGCTAGCCGGGCAGTCCAGCCAATTTCAAGCACACGACAGCTTGCCGGTATCGTGGCAGGCGCGGTCAAGACCCGCGAAAAGGGCAAGGACCCGGCAACTCGCACCTTTCAGGCTATCCGGATTTTCATCAATCAGGAACTTGAAGACCTCGAGGCAGGCCTAGAAGCTGCATACGCCATGCTGGCGCCGGGCGCACGCATGGCCATCATCAGCTTCCATTCGCTGGAAGACCGCATGGTCAAGCAGTTCCTGGCTTCCAAGGTCAAGGTCGCGCAACCGGACCGCCGCCTGCCAATCAGGGCCGCCGACCTGCCACAGCCCGAGATGAAGCTGATCGCCAAGATCAAGCCGTCCGACGCCGAAGTAGAGGCAAACCCGCGCGCCCGTTCGGCGGTGATGCGCGTGGCCGAGCGCCTGGGAGCGAGGCAATGAGCGGCAAGGCGAACATCTTCCTGACGGCCCTGCTGGTCGGCTGCGCGCTGCTGCTGGTGAATTCGCAGTACCGCGCGCGCAACCTGTTCATTGAGCTGGAACGCGCGCAGCAGAAGACCCGCCAGCTGAATATCGAGTGGTCCCAGCTCAAGGTGGACCAGTCCACGCTGGGCAAGAACGCGCGCATCGAGGAGATCGCGCGCACGGAACTGAACATGGTGCCGCTCACTCCCGATCGCACCCAATACCTGAACAAGGACGCGGAATGAGGCGCGGTTCGAACGCACAGTCGCGCGTCGCCGCATCCAAGGGCGTCTCGTTCTCGCAAAGCCCGGTGCTGGCGCTGCGCCTGCCGACGTGGCGCTCGCGCTTCGTCCTGTTCGTGATTTTCGTCGCGTTCGCGGCGCTGGCCGGCCGCGCCGTCTGGCTGCAGGGCGTGTCCACCCAGTTCCTGCAGAAGCAGGGCGAGATCCGCTACGCGCGCACGCTGGAGCTGCCGGCAACGCGCGGCAAGATCATGGACCGCCACGGCCAGGTGCTGGCGTCGTCGCTGCCGGTCAAGGCCATCTGGGCGATTCCGGAAGACGTGCTGAAGGCGCCCGCGGCCAAGCTGGTGGAGCTGGCGCGCCTGCTCGAGCTGAGCGACGCCGACCTGCGCAAGAAGCTCAACGCCGACCGTACCTTCGTCTACCTGAAGCGCCAGGTGGAGCAGGACATCGTCGCGCAGGTCGAGAAGCTGGACATCCCCGGCATCCACACCCGCAAGGAATACAAGCGCTACTACCCGCAGGGCGAAGTGGCGACCCACGTAGTCGGCTTTACCAACGTCGAGGACGTGGGCCAGGAGAGCATGGAGCTGGCGCAGCAGAAGACGCTGGTGGGCCAGACCGGCAGCCGCCGCGTGATCAAGGACCGCCTCGGCCGCATCGTCGAGGACATCGGCTCGATCAAGGTGCCGCACGATGGCCAGGACCTGACGCTGGCGCTGGACAGCAAGCTGCAGTACATCGCCTTCACCCAGGTGCGCGAGGCGGTCGAGAAGTACAACGCCAGCGCCGGCGGCGCCGTGATCCTGGACGTGCAGACCGGCGAGATCCTGGCGCTGGCCAACTGGCCGTCCTACAACCCGAACGATCGCCGCAAGCTGACCGGCGAGCAGCTGCGCAACCGCGTGCTGACCGACACCTTCGAGCCCGGCTCCACGCTCAAGCCGCTGACCGTGGCGCTGGCGCTGGAGAGCGGCCGCGTGCGTCCCGAGACCGTCTACGACGTGGCGGGCGGCCGCATCCAGATCGGGCCGAACGTCATGCGCGACATGCATCCGAAGGAGCCTGCGCTGACGGTGGCGCAGATCATCCAGAAGTCGTCCAACGTGGGCATGGCCAAGATCGCGCTGCCGATGCCGTCCCAGGAAATGTGGGAGATCTTCACCAAGGCCGGCTTCGGCCAGCAGCCCAAGATCGGCTTCCCCGGCGCCGTGGCCGGCCGCGTGCGTCCGTACAAGTCGTGGCGCCCGATCGAGCAGGCCAATATGGCGATCGGCCACGGCATTTCGGTGTCGCTGATCCAGCTGGCGCGCTCCTACATGATCTACGCCCGCGACGGCGACATCATCCCGCTGTCCTTCCTCAAGGTGACCGAGCCGCCGCAGGGCACCCAGGTGATCTCGCCGAAGACGGCAGCGCAGATGCGCGCGATGCTCGAGAGCGTGGTTGGCCCGGGCGGCACTGCGTCGCGTGCGCAGGTGCCGGGCTACCGCATCGGCGGCAAGACCGGCACTGCCGAGAAGCTGATCAATGGCCGCTATTCCAAGACCAACAATATTGCGTCGTTCGTCGGCATCGCGCCGATGTCCAAGCCGCGTTTCATCATCGCCGTCATGGTGGACAATCCGCGCGGCGCACTGCGCACCGGCGGCAGCGTGGCCGCGCCAACTGCTGGCCTGCTCGCCGCCAATGCGCTGCGCGCGGCAAACGTGCCACCCGATTCGGATGTGACCGATATCATCGTTCCTGCAGATCCCGTCGAGGAGGCCCTGTAATGCCAGAGCTGACGAACCAGATGGTTTGCGACTGGATCGCCGCCAACGCCCCCGCAGGCAAGCTGGCGTCCGACTCGCGCCGCGTCGGCGCGGGCGACGTGTTCTTTGCCTATCCGGGCGAGACCGGCGACGGCCGCGCGTACATCGGCGCCGCAATCGACGCCGGCGCAGCTGCGTGCGTCTATGAAGACGGCGGCTTCGAATGGGACGCCGCCTGGACCATCCCGCACCTCGCGGTCAGCGGCCTGCGCTTCCAGGTCGGCCCGATCGCCCACCTGTGCCTCGGCATGCCGGACCGGGACATGTTCACCGTCGGCGTGACCGGCACCAACGGCAAGACTTCCTGCGCGGTCTGGCTCGGCCAGGCCTTCGCAAAGCTGGGCGATACCGCTGCCGTCATCGGCACGCTGGGCGTGGGCGTATTCCGCGGCCGCGCCGAGCCGCAGTTCGATACGACCGGCTACACGACACCTGACCCGGTGATGCTGGCGCAAAAGCTCGCACAGGTACGCGACGCGGGCGCCCGCGCGCTGGCCATCGAGGTGTCCTCGATCGGGCTGGAGCAGGGCCGCGCGCTGGGCATGCACTTCGACGTGGCGATCTTCACCAACCTGACGCGCGACCACCTCGACTACCACGGCGACATGGACAGCTACGAAAGCGCGAAGCGCAAGCTGTTCGACTGGCCTGGCCTGAAGACCGCCGTGATCAACCTGGACGATCCGGCCGGCCTGCGCCTGGTCGAGTACGTGCGCGCACAACAAGGCGCCAAGCCCGCACTGGTCGGTTACACGCTGCACGATGCGGCCGCACAACCGGCCATCGAAGGCGTGGCGATCCTGCGTGCATCGAACCTGCGCAGCCGCCATTCGGGCACCGACTTCCACCTCGACACGCCGCAGGGCGCCGCGACGGTCAGGACCCAGCTGGTCGGCCACTTCAATATCAGCAACACGCTGGCCGTGATGGGCGCGCTGCTGGCCAAGGGCTGCGCACTGAAGGCCGCGGTCGATGCGGTCGAAGCGCTGGTGCCGGCGCCGGGCCGCATGCAGCAGGTCGGCGGCCAGGACACGCCGATGGTCGTAATCGACTACGCGCACACGCCGGACGCGCTGGAAAAGACGCTGCAGGCGCTGCACCAGGTCGCGCAGGAACGCGGCGGCGCGCTGTGGTGCGTGTTCGGCTGCGGCGGCGACCGCGACCCGGGCAAGCGCCCGCAGATGGGCCGCATCTCGCAGATCGCGGAGCACGTGCTGGTCACCAGCGACAACCCGCGCAGCGAAGACCCGCACAAGATCATCGAACAGATCGTGGCCGGCATGGAGCAGGACCATCCCGCTTCGCGCTACCAGGCGATCGAGGACCGCGCTGCCGCGATCCTCTCGGCCATCCGCAATGCGGCCAAGGCCGATGTGATCCTCCTGGCAGGCAAGGGCCACGAGCCCTACCAGGAAATCAAGGGCAGGAAGATGCCATTTTCTGACGCCGACCACGCCGCGCTGGCGCTGGCCGCGCGTGTCACCATGATGAGGCCTGACTGATGCGCGGATCCCTGGCACACATGATTGCGTCCATGCCGGGCGCACGGATGACGATGAACGCGGCGTTCGACGGCGTGTCGACCGACAGCCGCTCGGCGCCGGCCGGTTCCCTGTTCGTGGCGCTCAAGGGCGAGAACTTCGACGCGCACGATTTCCTTCCGCAGGTGGCCGCGCGCGGCGTGGCCGCCGTGGTGGTGAACCGCGTGCCGGAAGGCTTCACGCTGCCGGCGATCATCGTGCCGGATACGCTGGCCGCGCTTGGCCAGATCGGCAATTTCTGGCGCAGCAAATTCGATATCCCGCTGATCGGCGTCACCGGCAGCAACGGCAAGACCACGGTCAAGGAGATGATCGCGGCCATCCTGGCGCAGGCGCACGGCGCGGACAACCGCCTGGCCACGCAGGGCAACCTGAACAACGAAATCGGTGTGCCGCTGACGCTGTTCCGCCTCGCTCCGAACCACAAGTCGGCCGTGGTGGAACTGGGCATGAACCATCCGGGCGAGATCGGCCGACTGACCGCGATCGCGGCGCCGACCATCGGCATGGTCAACAACGCGCAGCGCGAGCACCAGGAATTCATGCACACCGTGGAAGCGGTCGCGCGCGAAAACGGCTGCGTGATCGCGGGCCTGCCGGACAACGGCGTGGCCGTGTTCCCCGGCGACGACGAGTACACCCCGATCTGGCAGGAGCTCGCGGCGGGCCGTGGCGAACGCCGCGTGATCACCTTCGGCCTGTCCGGCGCCGAAACCGTCAGCGCGACCCACGTCGTGTCGGCCCACGGCAGCGAACTGGCCGTCACCGTGCGCGAAGGCGCCAACGCCGGCACTTTCACCGTGCGCCTGAATGCGGCGGGGCTGCACAACGTGCGCAATGCGCTGGCGGCAATCGCCTGCGCCTGCGCGGCAGGCATCGGCAAGGACGACATCGTCGCCGGCCTCAAGTCGTTCGCGCCAGTCAGCGGCCGCCTGCAGCGCAAGCAGGCCGCCAACGGCGCCACCGTGATCGACGACAGCTACAACGCCAACCCCGACTCCGTGCGCGCGGCCATCGACGTGCTGGCGCAGGCGCCGTCCCCGCGCATCCTGGTGCTGGGCGACATGGGCGAAGTCGGCGACCAGGGACCTGAATTCCACCGCGAGATCGGCGCCTACGCCGCCGAGCGCGGCATCGATTGCGTTCTCGCGACCGGTGAACTGGCGCGCCACATGCAGGATTCCGGCGCGCGGCATTTCGAGCAGTTAGACGAACTTTTGGCGGCACTGGACCAGCAGCTTGGCCAGTCTGGGCGCCCAGGCGACGCAACTGTACTGGTGAAGGGCTCGCGCTTCATGAGGATGGAGCGCGTGGTCCAGCACCTGCTTGGCACTCAACACACTGGCAAGGAAGCCCACTAACCATGCTGCACTGGCTCGCACAATACTTGCAAGACGACTTCGGATTCCTCCGCGTCTTCAACTTCATCACCTTCCGCGCGGTGATGTCGACGATCACGGCGACGCTGATCGGCCTGTTCGCAGGCCCGGCCGTGATCCGCTACCTGACCCGGATGAAGGTCGGCCAGGCCGTCCGTACCTACGGCATGGAGACCCACCTGAAGAAGCACGGCACCCCGACCATGGGCGGCGTGCTGGTGCTGATCGCGATCGGCGTATCCACGCTGCTGTGGATGGACCTGTCCAACCGCCTGATCTGGCCGGTGCTGGTAGTCACGCTGGGCTTTGGCGCGGTCGGCTGGGTCGACGACTACCGCAAGGTGGTCTACAAGGACCCGGAAGGCATGCGCTCGGCCGAAAAATACTTCTGGATGTCGCTGGTCGGCCTGCTCGCGGCGTTCTACCTGGCGTTCTCGGTCTCGGCCGAGACCCCGGGCAAGGTGGCGCAGCTGATCCTGGCCTGGATCCAGTCCGGCTTCTCGATGGCGCTGCCGCCGGAAGCGCACCTGATCGTCCCGTTCTTCAAGACCATCAGCTATCCGCTCGGTGTGTGGGGCTTTATCGCGCTGACGTATTGCGTGATCGTCGGCACCTCGAACGCGGTCAACTTCACCGACGGCCTGGATGGTCTGGCGATCATGCCGACCGTGATGGTAGGTTCCGCGCTCGGCCTGTTCGCCTACCTGACCGGTAGCGCGGTGTATTCGAAGTACCTGCTGATCCCGCACATCCCGGGCGCCGGCGAGCTGCTGATCTTCTGCGGCGCGATGGCGGGCGCGGGCCTGGCCTTCCTCTGGTACAACGCGCACCCGGCACAGGTGTTCATGGGCGACGTCGGCGCGCTGGCGCTCGGCGGCGCGCTCGGCACCATCGCCGTGATCGTGCGCCAGGAAATCGTCCTGTTCATCATGGGCGGCGTGTTCGTGGCCGAGACCCTCTCCGTGATCTTCCAGGTGGGCTGGTTCAAGTTCACCAAGAAACGCTACGGCGAAGGGCGCCGCCTGTTCCTGATGGCGCCCCTGCACCACCATTTCGAGAAGAAGGGCTGGAACGAAACGCAGGTCGTGATCCGCTTCTGGATCGTGACCATGATGCTGATCCTGGTTGGCCTGTCCACGCTGAAGCTGCGATAAATGAACTACGAAGGCAAACACGTCCTGGTACTGGGGCTTGGTGAATCCGGGCTCGCGATGGCGCAGTGGCTCGCCCGCTGCGGCGCGCGCGTGCGCATCGCCGATACGCGCGAGGCGCCTGCGCGCCTGGCCGAACTGCAGGCCGCGGTGCCTTCTGCGGAGTTTGTCGGTGGCGAGTTCGCCGCCAGCCTGGTCGAGGGAATCGACTTCGTCGCGGTCAGCCCTGGCCTGATGCCAACGAAAGAACTGGCGGCGATCACGCCGGCGGCCAGCGAAAAGGGCATCCCGGTGTGGGGCGAGATCGAACTGTTCGCGCAGGCGCTCGCATCGCTCAAGGAAAACGAAGGCTACGCGCCGAAGGTCATCGCCATCACCGGCACCAACGGCAAGACCACCGTGACCAGCCTGACCGGCCTGCTGTGCAAGCGCGCAGGCCTGAGCACGCGCGTGGCGGGCAATATCAGCCCGGCGGCTCTGGACGTGCTGCGCGAAGCGCTCGACAACAACGAACTGCCGCAGGCATGGGTGCTGGAACTGTCCAGCTTCCAGCTGCATGCGACCTACAGCCTGAACCCCGACGCGGCCACCGTGCTGAACATCACGCAGGACCACCTGGACTGGCACGGCGACATGGACGCCTACGCGGCCGACAAGGCGCGCATCTTCGGCGCCGACACCGTGCGCGTGCTGAACCGCGACGATGCGGTCGTGATGCGCATGGGTTCGGGCGCACCGGGCGTGATCACCTTCGGCACCGACGAGCCCACGGAGCCTGAGTGCTTCGGCCTGCTGAACGAGCGCGGCGTGATGTGGCTGGCGATGGCCGTCGGCGCGGAAGAAACCGAAAAGAAGCGCCGCAAGAACGCCGCAGCGGAGCCGGTGGAAGTGACGCTGCAACGCCTGATGCCTGCGGACGCGCTGCAAATCCGCGGCATCCATAACGCATCGAACGCGCTGGCCGCGTTGGCCCTGTGCCGCTCGGCCAACTTGCCGCTGGCGCCGCTGCTGCACGGCCTGCGCGAGTACAAGGGCGAGCCGCACCGCGTCGAGCTGGTGGCGACGATCGACTCGGTCGACTATTACGACGACAGCAAGGGCACCAATGTGGGCGCCACCGTCGCCGCGCTGAACGGCCTGGGCAAGGCATTCGGCGGCACGGAACAGAAGATCGTGCTGATTGCAGGGGGCGACGGCAAGGGCCAGGCGTTCGAGCCGCTCGCGCTGCCGGCCAGCCGTTACGTGCGCGCAGTCATGCTGATCGGCCGCGACGCGCCTGCCATCCGCGCCGCGCTCGCCGGTGCCGGCATCGAACTGGTGGACTGCGCAAGCCTGCCGGAAGCGGTGGCGCGCGCACGCGACGCGGCCCGCGCAGGCGACGCCGTGCTGCTGTCGCCGGCTTGCGCCAGCCTGGACATGTTCACCAACTACGCGCACCGCGCGCAGGTATTCGTGGACGCCGTGCGCGAGATCGCACTTGAAAAAGGGCAGGACATCTGATGGCGTTCCAGCTGCCCTTCAAGTTCTCCGGCACGTCCGCCGACGCGGTGGCCGCCGGCCGTGCGCGCCCGTCGCGCATGATGGAATACGACCAGCCGCTGGTCTGGGTCACCGTGCTGCTGGTGCTGCTCGGACTGGTGATGGTGTACTCGGCGTCGATCGCGCTGCCCGATTCGCCAAAGTTCTCCAACTACGAGAACGCGTATTTCCTGAAGCGCCAGGCGATCTTCGTCACGATCGCGTTCATTGCCGCCGCTTTCGTCTTCCGCATTCCGGTCGCCGTGCTGCAGCGCACCGCCCCGTTCATGTTCATCGGCACGCTGGTCCTGCTGGTCCTTGTGCTGGTGCCGGGCATCGGCGTAGTCGTCAACGGCGGCCGCCGCTGGCTCAACCTGCGCGTGTTCAACCTGCAGCCGTCCGAGCTGATGAAGGTGGTGATGGTGCTGTACGCCGCCGACTTCACCGTGCGCAAGCAGCAGTTCATGCACAAGCTGACCAAGGGCTTCGCGCCGATGGCCGGCGCGGTCGGCCTGGTCGGCGTGCTGCTGCTGCTGGAGCCGGACCTCGGCGCCACCGGCGTGATCGTCTGCATCGCGATGGGCGTGCTGTTCCTGGGCGGCTTCAACGCGATCTGGTTCGGCGGCATCGCCGGCGTGCTGGTGATGGCATTCAGCACCATCATCGCGCTGTCGCCGTTCCGCCGCGAGCGCCTGTTCGCCTATCTCGACCCGTGGCAGGAAGACAATGCGCTGAACAAGGCCTACCAGCTGACCCATTCGCTGATCGCGTTCGGCCGCGGCGAGTTCACCGGCGTGGGCCTGGGCGGCAGCCTGGAAAAGCTGCACTACCTGCCGGAAGCGCATACCGACTTCCTGATGGCCGTGATCGGCGAGGAGCTTGGACTGGCCGGCGTGCTGGTCGTGATCGCGATGTTCTACTGGCTGGTCAAGCGCGCATTCGACATCGGACGCCAGGCCATTGCGCTCGACCAGACCTTCGCCGGCCTGGTCGCGAAAGGCATTGGCATCTGGATCGGTATCCAGACCTTCATCAACATGGGCGTGAACCTGGGCCTGCTGCCGACCAAGGGCCTGACGCTGCCTTTGATGAGCTATGGCGGCACCGGCGTGGTGGTCAACTGCATCGGCCTCGCGATCCTGCTGCGCATCGACTACGAGAACCGCGTCATGATGAAGGGAGGGCGGGTATGAAGCGCCTGATGATCATGGCGGCCGGCACCGGCGGCCACATCTTCCCCGGTATCGCGATCGCGCAGACGATGAAGAGCCGCGGCTGGGAAGTGTCCTGGCTGGGCACCGCGCACGGCATGGAACAGGACCTGGTGCCGCGCGCCGGCATCGCGCTCGATTCGATCGAATTCTCCGGCATGCGCGGCAAGGGCCTGGGCCACACCGTGTCGGGCGCCTTCAAGCTGGCCGGCAGCTTCTTCACCTGCCTGGGGCATCTCGCGCGCCGCAAGCCCGATGTCGTGCTGGGCATGGGCGGCTACGTCACCGTGCCGGGCGGCCTGATGGCGCGCCTGCGCGGCGTGCCGCTGGCATTGGTCAATGCCGATGCGGCGCTGCTCCTGTCGAACAAGACGCTGGCGCCGGTCGCGCAGCGCGTGCTGTTCGGCTTCCCGGCCGATTTCGGCAGCGCGGCGGCCAAGGCGCAGGTCACCGGCAATCCGGTGCGCGGCGAAATCCTGGCGATCGAAGCGCCGCAGACCCGCTTCGAGAATCGCAGCGGCCCGTTGCGCGTGCTGGTGGTCGGCGGCAGCCTGGGCGCGAAAGCCCTCAATGACGCGGTGCCGGCGGCGCTGGCGCTGATCCCGGCCGGCGAGCGCCCGGTGGTGACCCACCAGTCGGGCAAGAAGAATATCGATGCGCTGCGCGCCGCATACGCGCAGGCAGGGGTGCAGGCCGAAGTGGTCGACTTCATCGACAACATGGCGGCGCGCTACGAGCAGGCCGACATCGTGATCTGCCGCGCCGGCGCGATCACCGTGTCCGAACTGACCGCTGCGGGCGTGGCCAGCATCCTGGTGCCGTTCGTCGCCTCGACCACCTCGCACCAGCGCGACAACGCGCAGTGGATGGAACAGCAGAAGGCGGCGATCCACCTGCCGCAGCAGGCATTGAACGCGCAGGACCTGGCGCGCACGCTGCAGGCGCTCACGCGCGAGCAGTGCCGCGCGATGGCGCAGGCAGCACACACCGTGGGACGGCGTGACGCGAACGACGCGATCGCCGCAGTACTTGAACAGCTGGCAGCCGGAAAGCACAAATGAAGCACAAGGTCAGGAACATCCATTTCGTCGGCATCGGCGGCAGCGGCATGAGCGGCATCGCCGAAGTGCTGCACAACCTCGGCTATACCGTGACCGGTTCGGACCTCGGCTCGAACGCCGCCACCGCGCGCCTGGAGAGCCTGGGTGTGAAGGTGTTGCGCGGCCACGCGCCGGACAATATCGGCGAGGCGGACGCCGTCGTGACCTCGACCGCCGTCAACGAAGGCAATCCGGAAGTAGTCGCAGCGCGCGCCAGGAGCATTCCGATCGTGCCGCGCGCGGTGATGCTGGCCGAACTGATGCGCCTGAAGCGCGGCATCGCGATCGCCGGCACGCACGGCAAGACCACCACCACCAGCCTGGCCGCGGCCGTGCTGGCGGCCGGCGGACTCGATCCGACCTTTGTCATCGGCGGACGCCTGAACAGCGCCGGCGCCAATGCGCGCCTGGGTTCGGGCGAATACATCGTGGCAGAGGCGGACGAATCGGATGCGTCCTTCCTGAACCTGGCGCCGATGATCGAGGTGATTACGAACATCGACGCCGATCACATGGAGACCTACGAGCACGATTTCGAGAAGCTCAAGATGGCGTTCGTCCACTTCACCCACCGCCTGCCGTTCTACGGCCGCGCGATGCTGTGCATCGACGATCCGCACGTGCGCTCGATCATCCCGCATGTGACCAAGCCCGTCACCACCTACGGCTTTTCCGCCGATGCGCAGGTGCGCGCGTTCGACGCCGAGGCGCAGGGCATCCAGATGCACTTCTCGGTGCGCCAGGAAGGCTACCCGGACACCCGTTTCGTGCTGAACCAGCCCGGCATGCACAATGTGCTGAACGCCTGCTCGGTGATCGCGATCGCGCGCGAACTGGGCATCGAAGACAGCGCGACCCAGCAGGGCCTGGCCGAATTCACCGGCGTGGGCCGCCGCTTCACCCGCTACGGCGAAATTGAGATCCCGGGCGGCGGCAGCTTCACCCTGGTTGACGATTTCGGCCACCACCCGATCGAGACCGAAGTCACGCTGGCGGCCGCGCGCGCCGCCTATCCGGGCCGCCGCCTGGTGCTGGCCTTCCAGCCGCATCGCTATTCCCGTACCCGCGACCTGTTCGAGGACTTCGTGAAGGTCCTGTCCCATCCGGACGTACTGGTGCTGGGCGAGGTGTATCCGGCCGGGGAACAGCGCATCGTCGCCGCCGACGGCCGTGCGCTGGCGCACGCGCTGCGCGTGGCGGGCCGCATCGAACCGATTTTTGTTGAAGCCGTTGCCGACATGCCGCAGACGATCATGAGCATCGTGCGCGACGGCGACGTGGTGCTGACGATGGGCGCAGGGTCCATCTCCGGCGTTCCCCAGCAACTGACCAATTTCCAGAAGGCCTAATCGTGAGCGTACTTTCCACTTCAGAAGCACAGGCGCTGGGCAAGGTCGGCGTCCTGTTCGGCGGACGTTCGGCAGAGCGCGACGTCTCCATCATGTCCGGCACCGGCGTGCTGAAAGCCCTGCAGAGCCAGGGCGTCGATGCGCACGCGTTCGATCCGGGCACGCAATCGCTGGCGGACCTCGCCGCGCAGAAGTTCGACCGCGTGTTCATCGCGCTGCACGGCCGCTACGGCGAGGACGGCAGCCTGCAGGGCGCGCTCGAGCAGATGGGCATTCCCTATACCGGCAGCGGCGTGATGGCATGCGCGATCGCGATGGACAAAATCTACACCAAGATGATCTGGCTGATGCACGGCCTTCCGACGCCGAAATACGCGACTGTCGCCAGCGGCGCCGACCTGGCGCAGGTGGCGCAGCAGGTCGGCATCCCGATGATCGTCAAGCCGCCGCACGAAGGCTCGACCATCGGCATCACCAAGGTCGCGTCCGACGCGGAAGTGCAGGGCGCGTTCGACACCGCATTCAAGTACGACGACCCGGTGCTGGCCGAGGAATTCGTCACCGGCCGCGAGTTCACCGTCGCCATCCTCGGCAAGGGCAAGGACGCGCGCGCGCTGCCGGTGATCGAGATCGTGGCGCCGGAAGGCAACTACGACTACCAGAACAAGTACTTCACCGACGTGACCCAGTACTTCTGCCCGGCGCAGCTGGATGCGGCCACCACCGCCGAGATGCAGCGCATCGCCGTGGAAGCCTACCGCGCGCTCGATTGCGAAGGCTGGGGCCGCATCGACTTCATGCTGCGCGCAGCGGACAACAAGCCGTTCCTGATCGAGGCGAACACCTCCCCGGGCATGACCAGCCACTCGCTGGTGCCGATGGCCGCGAATGCGGTCGGCATCTCGTACGAAGAGCTGTGCGTGCAGATCGTGCGCTCGGCCAGCCTGAAACTGAAAGCGTAAGGAAGAAGACACCATGTGGCATGACGCACGCACGCTCAACGCAACCGCCAGCGGCATCTTCGCGCTGACGGTGCTCGCGTGCGTCGCGGGCGCCGTGTGGTGGCTGTCGCAGCTGCCGGTGTTCACGCTGCGTACCATCCGTGTCGAAAGCATGGCTGCGGAGCGCGACCTGAAGAACGTGAACTACCTGACCCTGCGCGAGGGCGCGGTGGGCCGCTTCCAGGGAAATTTCTTCACGACGGACCTGGAAAAGGTGCGCACCAGTTTCGAGTCGGTGCCCTGGGTGCGCCGCGCGGCGGTGCGCCGCGAATGGCCGAACCAGCTGATCGTCTCGCTCGAAGAGCACGAGGCGCTCGGCACCTGGGGCGAGGATGGCCGCCTGCTGTCGGTCAAGGGCGATGTGTTCACCGCCAACCTGGCCGAGGCCGACGAAGACCACGCGCTGCCGGCGTTCTCGGGCCCGGCCGGCACCGAAAAGGAAGTGATGGCGCGCTATTCGGACCTGTCGGGATGGTTCAAGCCGCTGGGACTGGCGCTGCAATCGCTGGACCTGTCGAATCGCTACGCATGGACCGTGAAGTTCGATAACGGCATGACCGTGTCGCTGGGCCGCGAGCAGGATTCGAACACCCTGCGCGTGCGCGCGCAGCGCCTGGTCGATGTGTATCCGCGCCTGTCGCAGAGCGTGCCGCACATCGCCAACATCGACATGCGCTACCCGAACGGGCTGACGCTGTCGGCAGCGAACCTGAAGCTGGTCGACTGGGCGAAGGCGCGCAGGGCGATCGAGGCGGCAAAGAAGCAGCAACTCAATAACACAACCACCAAGAACACATAAGTAGGCGACAGCAACATGACAAAAGACGCGAAAAACCTGATCGTCGGCCTCGACATCGGCACCTCCAAAGTGGTTGCCGTGGTGGCGGAAGTGATGGCCGATGGCCGCCACGAAGTCATCGGCCTCGGACAGCACGAGTCGAGGGGGCTGAAGAAGGGCGTTGTCGTCAACATCGAAGCGACGGTCGAATCGATCCAGCGCGCGCTCGAAGAAGCGGAGCTCATGGCCGACTGCAAAATCCGCAACGTGTACGCGGGCATTGCGGGCAGCCATATCCGCAGCTTCAATTCGAGCGGCATGGTGGCCATCAAGGACAAGGAAGTCACCGCGACCGACGTGGCGCGCGTGATCGAGACGGCCAAGGCGGTCAACATCCCGACCGACCAGCAGCTGCTGCACACGGTGCCGCAGGAATTCATCGTCGACAACCAGGAAGACGTGCGCGAGCCGATCGGCATGAGCGGCATCCGCCTGGAAGTGCGCGTCCACATCGTCACCGGCGCGGTGTCGGCGGTCCAGAACATCGTCAAGTGCGTGCGCCGCTGCGGCCTGGAAGTGTCGGACCTGATCCTGCAGCCGATGGCGTCCGCCGACGCTGTCCTGACCGACGACGAGAAGGAACTGGGCGTGGTCCTGATCGACATCGGCGGCGGCACCACCGACATCGCCGTGTTCTCGGACGGCGCGATCCGCCATACCGCCGTGATCCCGATCGCCGGCGACCAGATCACCAACGACATCGCGATGGCGCTGCGCACGCCGACCGGCGAAGCCGAAGAAATCAAGATGCGCTACGGCGTGGCCAAGCAGGTGCTGGCCGATCCGGGCGAGCACCTGGAAGTGCCGGGCCTGGGCGACCGCGGCCCGCGCAACCTGTCGCGCCAGGCGCTGGCCGCCGTGATCGAGCCGCGCGTCGAAGAACTGTTCGCGATGGTGCACCAGGTGGTGCGCGAGTCCGGCTACGAGGGCGTGCTCTCGTCGGGCATCGTGCTGACCGGCGGCACCTCGATCATGCCGGGCATGGTCGAAATGGCGGAAGACATCTTCCTGAAGCCGGCGCGCCTGGGTACGCCGGACTATCGCGGCCAGCTGGCCGACGTGGTGCGCAGCCCCCGCTACGCCACCGTGCTCGGACTGCTGGAAGAGGCGAAGAAACAGTATTTGCGGGGCCACATCGTGACGCGGCAGGATGGCTCGGTAAAGGCGGTGTGGCAGCGTATGAAGGAATGGTTCCTGGGGAATTTTTAAGCGGTACGTGGATTTGAATCGGCAGTAAAAAGAACAGCAGTACAAGCACAACATTTTTGAGACAACCCGCAGTTTTCAACCTCCAGGTTTCATACCTGAGTGTGAGCCCTGGCGCTTGGAAACGGCACTTTGATATTTAGGAGTTCATCATGGAGTTTGATATGGTCGATAACGCAGCACTCGGTACCGTCATCAAGGTCGTCGGCGTCGGTGGAGCCGGTGGCAATGCGGTTCAGCACATGATCAACAAGGGCGTTTCCGGCGTTGAGTTCATTGCAGCGAACACGGACGCGCAGGCGCTGGCCATGTCTTCGGCACACAACGTGATCCAGATCGGCGAGACCGGCCTGGGCGCAGGCATGAAGCCGGAAGTCGGCCGCCAGCTGGCCGAAGAATCGCGTGCACGCATCGAAGACTCGCTGCGCGGCGCGCACATGGTCTTCATCGCGGCCGGCATGGGCGGCGGCACCGGCACCGGCGCTGCCCCGATCGTCGCGGAAGTGGCGAAGGAGCAGGGCGCGCTGACCGTGGCGGTCGTGTCCAAGCCGTTCTCGTACGAAGGCCAGAAGTGCATGGACATCGCCGAGTCGGGGCTGGAAGAGCTGTCGCGCCACGTCGATTCGCTGATCATCATCCTGAACGAGAAGCTGGAAGAGATCTACGAAGACGAATCGATGATCGACTGGATGAAGCACGCCGACGACGTCCTGAACAACGCGGTGGCAGGTATCGCCGAGATCATCAACGTGCCGGGCCACATTAACGTCGACTTCAACGACGTCAAGACCATCATGGGCGAGCAGGGCAAGGCGATGATGGGCACCGCGACCGCGTCGGGCGTGGACCGTGCGCGCATCGCGGCCGAGCAGGCGGTGGCCTCGCCGCTGCTGGACGGCGTCGACCTGTCGGGCGCGCGCGGCGTGCTGGTCAACGTGACCGCAAGCCGTGGCCTGAAGGGCAAGGAGATCAAGGAAGTCATGGCGGCAGTGCGCGCGTTCGCGGCGCCGGACGCGTCGATCGCGCAGGGCATCGCGTACGACGACAACATGGGCGACGAGATCCGCGTGACCGTGGTCGCGACTGGCCTGGGCAAGGCGAAGAAGAACATGCAGCTGGTCCAGCCGCCGATGCCGATGCTGCGCACCGGTACCGACAACCAGCCTGTGATGGCCAACCGCGGCGCAGGCCTGGGCGGCTTCGCATCGGGCGTCGGCCATGCAGAAGGCCTGAAGCAGCCGGCAGTATGGCGCCGTGAGCAGGCATCCGAGCAGGTGCTCGCGATGCAGAAGAACGGCATGGAGACCTACGACATTCCGGCCTTCCTGCGCAAGCAAGCCGACTAAAGCATTCTCCCCGTAGTTTTGGCCGGCAGCGCGTGATGCGCGCGCCGGCTTTTTTTCGCCTGGAGGAAGCGGATAGCCCGAACCGCGCCGATCTGTGCTCATCTTTAGTCTTCTGTACGCATCTTTACGCATCTTGCGGGATCCGGGCCATGCGGAGCCCAATCCGGGCCATCGTGGCCGATCTTGCGCTAACTGAGCGTTTCTGGCCTCATCCTGCAGGAACTCCGCGCATCAGGCATACTGGCGTTTTGTCAATAACACCTGAAGGAGATCCTCCATGACCATCAAGATCGGCGAACGCCTGCCGGAAGGCCAACTGGCCGAGTACATCGAGACCGAAACCGAAGGCTGCACGCTCGGCCCGAACACGTTCAATGTCTCGGACCTGGTCAAGGGCAAGAAGATCGCCATCTTCGGCCTGCCAGGCGCCTACACCCCGACCTGCTCGGCGCAGCACGTGCCAGGCTACGTGGCCAAGGCGGAAGAGCTGAAGGCCAAGGGCATCGACGAAATCTGGTGCATCTCGGTCAACGACGCGTTCGTGATGGGCGCATGGGGCCGCGACCAGAAGGCGACCGGCATCGTGCGCATGATGGCCGACGGTAACGGCGCGTTCAGCAAGGCGCTGGGCCTGGACGCCGACTTCTCCAAGTACGGCATGGGCACGCGTTCGCAGCGCTACTCGATGCTGGTGGAAGACGGCGTGGTCAAGCAGCTCAACGTAGAGCAGGGCGGCGCGTTCGAAGTGTCGAACGCCGAGACGATGCTCAAGCAGCTCGCCTAAGCCCGGTCCGCTGCCGTCATCCCCGCGAACGCGTTCGAAAATGGGGACAGACCCCATTTTCGAAATGGGGTCTGTCCCCATTTTTCATTTACAAGGCACACGTATGACAGCCCGCCGCGCCGACAAAGGCAACCTCTACGCCATCTACGCGATGATGATCGCGGTCGTGATGTTCGCGTTGATGGACACCGTGATGAAGATGCTGGCCGAAACCCTGCCGGCGATCCAGGTCGCGGCACTGCGTTCGCTCGCGTCGCTGCCGCTGGTGTGCCTGTACCTGCTGTGGCGCGGCGCCTTCGGCGGCATCTTCCGCATCCGCTATTCACTGCACCTGCTGCGCGCGGCGGTCGGCATTTCGATGCTGTTCTTCTTTGCCTACGGCCTCAAGTCGCTCTCACTGGCCCAGGCGTACACCATCTTCTTCGTCGCCCCTGCGATGGTGACCGCGCTCTCGGTCCTCATCCTTGGCGAACAGGTTGATGCCCGGCGCTGGATCGCGATTGTCGTGGGACTGGTCGGCGTCGTCATTGCCCTGCGCCCGAGCGGCGAGGGCTTCCTGACCCTGGGCGGCCTGGCCATCCTCGGCTCCGCGCTGGGCTACGCGATCTCCGCGATCGCCGGCCGCATCCTGGCGCGCACCGAACGCAGCGAGCACATGGTGTTCTGGCTGATGTGCATGATGGCGATCGGCGCCACCGCGCTCGCGCTGCCCAGCTGGAAGGCGATCGGCGTGCAGCACGCCTGGCTGCTGGTGGCGCTGGCGGTATCGGGCTTCTTCGGCCAGCTGGCGATTACCGAAGCGTTCAGCCACGGCCACGCATCGGCCGTCGCGCCGTTCGAGTACACCGCGCTGGCCTGGGGCGTCGCCATCGACTTTGCCCTGTGGCAGGTGCTGCCGGACGGGTACACCATGCTCGGCGCCGCGATCATCATCGCCAGCGGCATCTATTTGATCCGCCACGAGAAGGTGCACGCGGAAAGCGAGCATCCCTAGACACCGGGGGCCTGCCTGCGGCCCCCACCCAAGTTCGATATAATCGAACGATGCTTAAACAGAGAACCATCAAACAGCTGGTGCGCACCACCGGCGTCGGCCTGCACTCGGGTACCAAGGTAGAGCTGACGCTGCGCCCTGCGGCGCCGGACAGCGGCATCACCTTCCGCCGCGTCGACCTCGATCCGATCGTTGAATTCCCTGCAAGTGCCGGCATCGTCGGCGAGACGCGCATGGCGTCCGTGCTGGTGAAGGACAAGGCGCGCGTGTCGACCGTCGAGCACCTGATGTCGGCCTGCGCGGGCCTCGGCATTGACAACATGATCATCGACGTCAGCGCCGAAGAAATCCCGATCATGGATGGTTCCGCATCGTCGTTCGTGTTCCTGCTGCAGCAGGCGGGCGTGCAGGAGCAGGCCGCGCCGAAGAAATTCATCCGCGTCCTGAAGGATATCGAAGTGCGCCAGGGCACCGGCAATCACGAGAAGTGGGCGCGCCTGTCACCGCACAACGGCTTCAAGCTCGACTTCTTCATCGAATTCAACCACCCGGCAGTGGACGGCACCATGCAGCGCGCCTCGGTGGACTTTGGCGACATCACCTACGTGCACGATGTGGCGCGCGCGCGCACCTTCGGCTTCATGCAGGACGTGGAAAGCCTGCGCGGCCTCGGCCTGGCGCGCGGCGGCTCGCTCGAGAACGCGATCGTGATGGACGAATACCGCATCCTGAATTCCGACCCGCTGCGCTACGAGGACGAATTCGTGCGCCACAAGATCCTCGATGCGATTGGTGATTTGTACATGGTGGGGCATCCGCTGCTGGCCAGCTATACCGCCCACAAGTCGGGGCACGCGCTGAACAACGACCTGCTGCGCGCGATGCTGGAGCAGCCCGGTTCATACGAGATCGTGTCGTTCGACCGCCTGGAAGACGCCCCGGAATCCTACTCGCGCCAGATGACGCGCGAGTGGTCGTACACCTGATAGCAGTAGGGGCGGTTACGCTTATTTGCCTCGCCGCGCGGCGAGGCGGTTCAGGGCTGCGACCAGGTCCGCATTCGCGCCCGACTGTTCCAGCTCCTGTCCTAGCTGTTTAAAGGCGTCCACCGCCGAATCGGGCATCGAAAGCTGGCGCGGCACGTACTGCGGCGCGATCGGCTGCGTCACCTGCACCTTCAGCCGGATGCTGTTCACCGTCCAGCCGCGCTTTTGCAGCGCCGCCGTCAGGGTCGGCACCTGCTGCTTCAGCCGCGCCGCGACCGCCGCATTCGGCGCCCCCAGCACCAGCACCCCTTCCTCGAACGACAGCACCCCGCAGCTGCCGGCGATCAGCGGCAGCGTCTTGGCGACGTCGGCCTGCAGGCTGGCCATGCGGCTCGCCGCCGGCATCAGGGACGCCAGCCGGTCGTTCGCACGCAGGAAGTGGGTCGCCCCGAAGGAAGTCTGGCGCTTTTTGGTGCCAAAAATATGGAAGGGACGTTGATGTGGATCAGCAGTGTGCATGCGCCGAACGATAGCACAGCTGTGCCTGCCTCTACCATTGTTAACCCGTCAAGGCGCAACGATCCTGCTGAGCAATACTTGCAATCCGTTATATCGTCTCCAATTGAGCTTGCGGTGCGTGATAAAATCACAGCCCTTTGCCACAGTCGGCCGATGATGGTTGTAATTTTGATATCATCAGGCTTTTTAGCAGCGCAATTTATTTAAAACAAAATAGCATGTCATTCCTGACCAAGATTTTCGGTAGCCGCAACCAGCGGCTGCTCAAGCAATATCGAAAAAAAGTTAGCGAGATCAATGCGCTCGAGCCACAGATCGAGAAGCTGACCGACGCCGAGCTGCAGGCAAAAACCCCTGAATTCAAAGAGCGCCTGACCAAGGGCGAAACGCTGGACGACATCCTGGCGGAAGCATTCGCCGTGTGCCGCGAAGCCGCGCGCCGCGTGCTCAAGATGCGCCACTTCGACGTGCAGCTGATCGGCGGCATGGTCCTCCACAGCGGCAAGATCGCCGAGATGGGCACGGGCGAGGGCAAGACGCTGATGGCCACGCTGCCGGCCTACCTGAACGCACTGTCGGGCAATGGCGTGCACGTCATCACCGTCAACGACTACCTGGCGCAGCGCGACGCCGAATGGATGGGCCGCCTGTACGGCTGGCTGGGCCTGACCACCGGCGTCAACCTGTCCCAGATGCCGCACGACGTCAAGCAGCAGGCCTACGCCTCCGACATCACCTACGGCACCAACAACGAATTCGGCTTCGACTACCTGCGCGACAACATGGTCTACGACGCGCGCGAGCGCGTGCAGCGCGGCCTGTCGTTCGCGGTCGTCGACGAAGTGGACTCGATCCTGATCGACGAAGCGCGCACCCCGCTGATCATCTCCGGCCAGGCCGAGAACCACACCGACCTCTATTACAAGATCAACGAAGTGCCGAAGCTGCTGACCCAGCAGATCGGCGAAGTCACCCCGGACGGCAAGGGCAAGATCGAAGTCCCGGGCGACTACACCAAGGACGAGAAGGCGCACACCGTGCTGCTGACCGAGTCCGGCCACGAGCACGCCGAAGAGATCCTGACCAAAATGGGCCTGCTGCCGGAAGGCGCATCGCTGTACGACGCGGCCAACATCTCGCTGATCCACCACCTCTATGCCGCCCTGCGCGCGCATGCGCTGTACCACAAGGACCAGCACTACGTGGTGCAGAACGGCGAAGTGGTCATCGTCGACGAATTCACCGGCCGCCTGATGACCGGCCGCCGCTGGTCCGAAGGCCTGCACCAGGCAGTCGAAGCCAAGGAAGGCGTGAAGATCCAGAACGAGAACCAGACCCTCGCGTCGATCACGTTCCAGAACTACTTCCGCATGTACAGCAAGCTGTCCGGCATGACCGGTACCGCCGACACCGAGGCATATGAATTCCAGGAGATCTACGGCCTCGAAACCGTCGTGATTCCGCCGAACCGTCCTTCGCAGCGCAAGGACCGCCAGGACCAGGTGTACAAGTCGGCCCAGGAAAAATACCAGGCCATGCTGAACGACATCCGCGACTGCTTCGAGCGCGGCCAGCCGGTGCTGGTGGGTACCACCTCGATCGAGAATTCCGAACTGCTGTCCGGGATCCTGAAAAAGGCGGGCCTCGAACACAACGTCCTGAACGCGAAGCAGCACGCCCGCGAAGCGGAAATCATCGCGCAGGCGGGCCGTCCGAAGATGATCACCATCGCGACCAACATGGCCGGCCGCGGTACCGACATCGTCCTGGGCGGTAACGTCGAAAAGCAGATCCAGTTCATCGAAGCGAACGCCGAGCTGTCGGATGCCGACAAGGCGTCCCAGGCACAGAAGCTGCGCGACGAATGGCAGTCGCTGCACGATCACGTGGTCGCGCAAGGCGGCCTGCACATCATCGGCACCGAACGCCACGAATCGCGCCGCGTCGACAACCAGCTGCGTGGCCGTGCCGGCCGCCAGGGCGACCCGGGCTCATCGCGCTTCTACCTGTCGCTGGACGATCCGCTCCTGCGCATCTTCGCCGGCGACCGCGTGCGCGCGATCATGGAACGCCTGAAGATGCCGGAAGGCGAACCGATCGAAGCGGGCATCGTCACGCGTTCGATCGAATCGGCGCAGCGCAAGGTCGAGGCCCGCAACTTCGACATCCGCAAGCAGCTGCTCGAATACGACGACGTCGCCAACGACCAGCGCAAGGTGATCTACACCCAGCGTAACGAACTGCTCGAGGCGACCGACATCTCCGAGATGATCGCATCGCTGCGCCATGGCGTGTTCACCGACGTGGTGCGCAGCTTCGTGCCGGCCGAATCGGTGGAAGAGCAGTGGGACATCAAGGGCCTGGAGCAGGCGCTGCTGAACGACTGGAGCCTGCCGGTCAACCTCGCGCTCGAGCTGGAGAAGGACCACAGCCTGAACGACGACGACATCCTCGAGAAAGTGCTGGAAGCTGCCGACGCGTCGTACAACGCCAAGGTCACCCTGGTCGGCAAGGAATCGTTCGGCGGCTTCGAGCGCAACGTCATGCTGCAAAGCGTGGACACCCACTGGCGCGAACACCTCGCGGCGCTGGACCACCTGCGCCAGGGCATCCACCTGCGCGGCTACGCGCAGAAGAACCCGAAGCAGGAATACAAGCGCGAAGCGTTCGAACTGTTCGCCCAGATGCTCGACATGATCAAGAACGAAGTGATCCGCACCATCATGACCGTGCGTATCCAGACCCGTGAGGAGATCGAGCAGGCGGAAGCGGCAATGCACGCGCCGGCAGTCGAAAACATCAACTACCAGCACGCCGACTTCAATCCAGAAGCCGCGCCGGAAGACCTGCTGGCGCCGACCGCCGCGCCTGCGGGCATGGCTGCCGAGGAACTGCCGTTCGGCTACAAGGTCGGTCGCAACGACCCATGCCCTTGCGGCAGCGGCAAGAAGTTCAAGCAGTGCCACGGCAAGCTGTCGTAATCGCTGCGTAGCGCAAACAAGAAGGGCAGACCGTTGGTCTGCCCTTTTTTATTGGTGAGCGCTCCTCTTTGGCATGCACTACGCCTGCGCGGATTAAAGATCGGGGGACGGTCCCCTGGTGGGGACGGTCTCCGTCCCATGTGCCGCTTCCAGCTCATCGCAAAAGCGCTCGATCTGCGCCTCCGCCCATGCGCTGCCTATCCCGAAGCTGGACAAGGAGCGTCCGAACACCATCCGGCTGATCGCCCGGAACAGGTACTCCATCTCGTTAAAGAAGAAGAACTCGTGGAAGCCGCTCGACACCGCCAGGCTGCCCGCGTGCCGCGCTTCGCGCGCCGCGATGCGATGGCGGATCGGCGTGAACAGCATCTGCATCTCGAACACATCCAGCGGCGGACCGCAGAAGGTCGCGAACGACGCGACCGGCTTTCCCGCCAGGCCTTGAACGGTGTTCAGGTAGCGCGCCACCGGATACGCGATGTACAGCCACTTGGGGCCGCCCACGCACACGGCATCGAAGCCTGACGCATCCGGCCACGCCAGCGGCGCCAGCGCCTGTTCGGGCTGCGGGTAGCGCTTGAACCACCAGTTGCGGAATGGTGGAGCCCACAGGATCAGCGGCAGCAGCGGAATTGCTGGCCACAGGGGCGGCACCAGGCGCCAGCGGCTGGGCCGCTCGTGGGGCGTGATGGCTTCGAACGCCAGCTCGTGGCCGCGTGCGGCCAGCCGGTCGGACAGGACCGCGGCCAGGCGCGCGGTGTGGCCGGTGCGGGAAAAGCAGGCGATGAGTATCTTCATGCGGTCGAGTGTCTTGGCTGGCGAGGGCACGCGCATGATACATTGGAAGACTACTAATTCATCTGGAATATCTACTATGCGTATGCAGGTCCTGGCGCTCCTTGTCGCCGCGTGCTCTCTGAATGCCTCCGCCGGCACCGCGCAAGCCGATGCAAAGCCGATCGGCGCCGCGCCGATCCAGTGCGGGGCAGGTGAGCGGAAGCTGAGCCAGGAAGGCTATGTACGCATCGGCGGCATCGAACAATGGGTCGTGGTGCGCGGCGAAGACTGCGCCAACCCGGTGATCCTGTGGGTGCACGGCGGACCTGGCAACCCGTCCACGCCTTTCAGCAATTCGCCATACCGCGCCTGGGAAAAGGAGTTCACCATCGTCCAGTGGGACCAGCGCGGGGCGGGCCGGACCTATGCGCGCAACCCGGTCGATCCGGAGACGACCGCGCAGCTGCTGACCATCGAAGGCATGGCCAACGACGGCGCCGAAGTCGCACAGTGGGCAGCGAACTACCTGAACAAGAAGAAGCTCATCCTGGTCGGCGGCTCGTGGGGCTCGGCGCTCGGCGTGCACATCGCGAAGACGCGGCCGGACCTGTTCGCGGCCTACCTGGGCACCGGCCAACTGGTCAAGCGCAGCGAGAATGACGCGTGGAGCTACCGCAAGACGCTTGGCCTGGCGCGTGCGGCAGGTGACCAGAAGACGGTGTCCATGCTCGAGGGACTGGGCGAGCCGCCGTGGACCAACCCGCGCGCGCCGGGCATGCTGCGCCGTGCCACCCGCATGTATGAGGCGAAGGCCACCACGCCGGCTCCAGCCACCTGGTTCGAGCATGGCGGGGCGTACGCCACCAGGCAGGCGCAGGCCGACTACACCAATGGCGAGGATTTCTCGTGGCTGCAGTTCGTCGGCATCAAGGGCAACGGCATGCAGGCCACGCTGGACATCAACAAGCTTGGTCACGACTTCCCGATGCCCGTGTTCCTCGTGCAGGGCGCCGAAGACCTGGTGACGGTGCCGGAAGTGGCGCGCACGTACTTCGACGCGATCAAGGCGCCGCAGAAGGAATTCTTCCTGGTGCCGATGGTGGGGCACGATCCGAACCCGCCGATGGTCGATGCGCAGTACCGCATCCTCAAGTCGCGCATCCTGTCCCTGGTGAAGTAAGCGCCGCGGAGGCCCGGGTCCGCCGGGACGACGGAAAGGAAAAGGGCAGGCCTTGCGGCCTGCCCTTTCCCTGTGCGCCAGGAGACGCGAGCGCCTTATTTCGCGGCGACCGTCATTTCGCGCGGCGGATGCGCCGCCGCTTGCGCAGGCGCCTTGTCCTGCTGTCGCGGCGCCGGCAGGTTGACCGGCTTGCCGTTGGCAGTCAGCTTCCCGTTGCGCAGCACGATCGTGGAGACCAGGTGGTCCTTCTCCAGCGCGGCAAAGCCCGATCCGACCGCCTTGCCGATCAGCGCGTCGCGCACGTTATTGGCCGCCTCGGCTAGCGCGGCCTCGTCGACCGGCTCGCCCGGCTTCTTCCTGGCCAGGTCCGCGCTGGCGATGGAGCGCGCGATCTCCGTCATCATCGCGACAGGGATGCGCAGCGTGAACTTGCCGTTCAGGTGCTTGAGGATCTCCATCCTGGACGCCGCGGAGACATTTTTCATCGGGATGAAGGTCAGCTGGCCCTTCAGCGTCGCCGTCTGTCCCTTGTACGTCATGCCCAGGCGATCGATGTGCATCGCGCCGCCGGCTGCAGCGAAGCGGGGCGCAAGGCGCTTGAATTCCTTGAGCGTCTCCTGCATCTTCAGCTTTGGATCCTCGATGCTGTCGAGGCGAACCTGTGCGTCCAGCAATGCTGCCATGGCGCTGGCAGGCAGGCCGAGGATGCGGCCGGCCAGGTCATACGATCCGGCCTCCTCGCCACCCACCTTGATCGACTTCGTCTCCAGCGCATAACGGATGTCGATCAGCTTGCCCCGTTCCGACATCGTGAAGGCGCCACTGGTGTCGTCCATCGCGAACGACGCAGGTCCGGTCACCGATAGCGACTTGAGGCCGAAATCCATCGCGCCGAACCATATGCTCTCCACTCCGCGCCGCATCCGGGCCGTTCCGCTCATGCCGGACAGCAGGAGGGTCATGTCCTTGTCGGCGACTTTCATGAACGGCCATGTTGCGTCCGCGGTATATCGCTTGCCCGCCGGGTCGGTGCGGATGGTGCCGGTGAACGGCGCCCACGACATCACGCCGCCGTCTGCCATCGTGTACTCCAGCGCCTGGAGCGACATGTCGTAGGTCAGCTGCGTAGTCGTGGTGGCGGTGCGCTTCACCACCACCGGCTGGTCAGTGCCGAACAGCTTCATGAGCTTTTCGCTGCTGCGCGGCGTCACGCGAAAGCTTGCGAAATCGTCCAGCGACTTGACCATGTTGCCGCGCCACGGGAAGGCGCGGTTCAATTCGGAGGTAAGCGCCTGGAGCGCCTCGTCGAGCACCGTGTCCTTGGGGGCGGGCGCTGGCGCGGCCGCGATGGCAGGAGGAGGGGTGGCCGGTGCCGGCGCCGGCGCCGGTTCTGCGAGCGCATGGGTCGCAAACAGCAGCGCCGCTGCTGCGGTGGCGCGCAAGGTAAAGGTCTTGGACATGACAGGAAGTTATACGTGACAGAAGAGATAGCATTGTCGCCTGCCAATGACCAAAAGTCACCAAAAAATGGTCGACGATTTGACGCATCCGGGGGCTCCTGCGGCGGCACGCCCGTCCTCTATGGCGGTACAATAGCGGCTTCCCGGATCAACATAAGAATTCGCCATGGCCGTCAACTTCCCACAGATTGTCCCCGCCGACCTGAAACCAGTCGCCGGTATCGAACTCGGATATGCCGAAGGCGGCATCAAAAAGCCAAACCGCAAGGATGTCCTGGTCATGAAGCTGGCCCAGACGGCCACCGTGGCGGGGGTCTTCACCAAGAACCGCTTCTGCGCAGCGCCGGTCCAGATCAGCAAATCCAATTTGGCCTCGGGCGCCCACATCCGCGCGCTGTTGGTCAACACCGGCAATGCCAACGCCGGCACCGGCGAGCAGGGCCTCGCGCGCGCCCAGGAATCGTGCGCCGCGCTGGCCGGCCTGCTCGACTGCGCGCCGGAACAGATCCTGCCGTTTTCGACGGGCGTGATCCTCGAGCCGCTGCCGGTCGATAAGATCGTCGCCGCGCTGCCGGCCGCGATCGCCGACCTCAAGGCCGACAACTGGTTCAACGCCGCCGAAGCGATCATGACTACCGACACGCTGCCGAAGGCCGCGTCGCGCACCGTCACCATCGGCGGGCATGCCGTGACCATGACCGGCATCAGCAAGGGCGCCGGCATGATCAAGCCGAACATGGCGACCATGCTGGGCTACCTCGCGTTCGACGCCAAGGTCGCGCAGCCAGTGCTCGAGCAGATCGTGCGCCATGCCGCCGACCATTCGTTCAATGCCATCACCATCGACGGCGACACCTCGACCAACGACTCGTTCATGCTGATCGCCACCGGCGCCGGCGCGCTGGAAGTCACCTCCACCGACACGCAGGAATACATCGAACTGCGCGACGCCGTGACCGACCTGTCGCGCCACCTCGCCCAGCTGATCATCCGCGACGGCGAAGGCGCCACCAAGTTCATGACCATCACGGTGGAAGAGGGCGCGACGGTCGAGGAATGCCGCAAGGTCGCGTATGCGATCGCGCACTCGCCGCTGGTCAAGACCGCGTTCTTCGCGTCCGACCCGAACCTGGGCCGCATCCTGGCCGCGGTCGGCTACGCCGGCATCGACGACCTCGATGTCAGCAAGATCAACCTGTACCTGGACGACGTATGGGTGGCCAAGCATGGCGGCCGCAATCCCGAGTACCAGGAAGCGGATGGCCAGCGCGTAATGCAGCAGAGCGAAATCACCGTGCGCGTGGTACTGGCGCGCGGCGACCAGAGCGCCACCGTGTGGACCTGCGACCTGTCGCACGACTACGTCTCCATCAACGCCGACTACCGTTCCTGATTCGATCGCAGTACCGATGAAGTATTCGATGTCATTTCCGCCAACGGGCAGGCCAGCGCATGGCTGAACAGGCCGCACGTCCCATCGACGTCGCAGTCGGCATCCTGGTCAACGCGCACGGCGACATCCTGCTCGGCCAGCGGCCGGCGGGCAAGCCGTACGCCGGCTACTGGGAATTCCCGGGCGGTAAAGTCGAACAGGGCGAATCGATCGAACACGCGCTCAAGCGCGAGTTCCTCGAAGAGCTGGGCGTCGACATCATCAGCGCCACCGAATGGTGCGGCATCGAGCACGTGTACGAACACGCGCACGTGCGGCTGCACTTCTTCATCAGCCACGACTGGCGTGGCGAACCGCAAAGCCTGGAAGGGCAGGCCTTTGCGTGGCAGGGCGCGGTGGAGGTCGAACCGCTGCTGCCGGCCACCATCCCATTACTAGAATGGCTCGACGTAAGACGGGCCGAAGCCGCACACCAAAACACCTGAAGGACAGCTGTGAAGATCATCGTACTAGGCAGTGGCGTCATTGGCACCACCACCGCATACTACCTGGCCAAAGCCGGGCATGAAGTCACCGTCATCGACCGCCAGCCGGGCGCCGGCCTCGAGACCAGTTTCGCCAACGCCGGCGAAATCTCCCCCGGCTATGCGTCGCCGTGGGCCGGCCCGGGCGTGCCGGCGAAAGCCGTCAAATGGCTGCTCATGAAGCATAGCCCGCTGGTCGTGCGCCCGCAGCTCGACCCGGCGCAGTGGCGCTGGATGCTGCAGATGCTCGCCAACTGCAACCTCGCCAGCTACCAGCGCAACAAGGGGCGCATGGTGCGGCTGGCCGAATATTCGCGCGACTGCCTGATCCAGCTGCGCGCCGACACCGGCATCCAGTACGACGAGCGCACCCAGGGCACGCTGCAGGTGTTCCGCACCCAGGCGCAGCTCGACGGCGCGCAGGGCGACATCGACGTCCTGAAGGAATACGGCGTCCCGTACGAAGTGCTCGATCCGGCCGGTTGCGTCGGCGCCGAGCCTGCGCTGGCGCGCGTGCGCGACAAGATCGTCGGCGGCCTGCGCCTGCCGGGCGACGAGACCGGCGACTGCTTCAAGTTCACCCAGAATCTCGCGAAGATGGCTGAAGGCCTGGGCGTCACCTTCAAGCAGAACGTCCGGATCGAACGCCTCGCGTACGAGGGCGACCGCATCACCGGCGTCGTCACCAGCGAAGGCCAGCTGAGCGCCGACAGCTACGTGCTGGCGCTGGGCAGCTACTCCCCGCTGATGCTGCGCGACCTGGGCATCAAGATTCCCGTGTATCCGGTCAAGGGCTACTCCATCACCGTGCCGATCGTCGACGCCTCGGGCGCGCCCGAATCGACCGTCATGGACGAGACCTACAAAGTCGCGATCACCCGCCTGGGCGACCGCATCCGCGTGGGCGGCACCGCCGAACTGTCCGGCTACGACCTCACCCTGCGCGAAGCGCGCCGCGACACCTTGGTGCACTCCGTCACCGACATGTTCCCGGGTGGCGGCGACGTCACGCGCGCCGAATTCTGGTGCGGCCTCCGCCCGATGACCCCGGACGGCACGCCCGTCGTGGGGCCGACCCCGTACCGCAACCTGCACCTGAACACCGGCCACGGCACACTTGGCTGGACGATGGCGTGCGGCTCCGCGCAGATGCTGTCCGACCTCATCTGCGGACGCCAGCCCGCGATCAGCCTCGAAGGGCTGTTCATGGACCGCTACAGCGCCAACCGCCGTCCGCTCCACATCCCCGCCGGCATCACCCCGTAACCACCCCCGGGGTCAGGCACTCCCCACGGGCGGTGCCTGACCCCGGTATCGTTTTCCGCTACCTAGGGTTTTGCGCCGTCAATGATCTCGGTGTGGTCCGCCTGCAGCTTCTCCACAGGGGTTCCGTCATCCGATAGCGTGAACGCGAGCCACGACGGGCGCTCGTCCAGCCCGATGTGCGCCCGGTAGCTGCTCCATTTCCACTCGTGCGGATCCTGGACCAGCCTGGCCCGTACCGGATTGAGTTCGACGTAGCGGCAGACTTCGGTCATGTAGGGCTGCACCTGAACCAGGCTGGCGAAAAAGCGGCCCTGGAACACGTGTCCGCACGTGCTGTGACGCTTGTTATAGCGCTGGGTGTACACCCCGTTGATGAACTGCATGGCGGCGGAAAGGTTGGCGAGCCGCGTCTGCAGGATCAAGTGGTAGTGGTTCCCCATCAGGCAGTAGGCGAGAAACAGCAGGTCGTACTTCGCCGCCGCTTTGCCCAGCAATTCGAGAAACACATACCTGTCATCGTCCTCTTCGAAGATCGGCTCCTGCCGGTCTCCGCGCGAGCAGACGTGGTACAGCGCGCCCTCATATTGAATGCGTGGTTTGCGAGCCATGGCAACTCCTCAGTCGTAGTGATTGATGAGTTGGACCGCGGCCGTCACCGTCGGTTCCGCTAACAACCTCGGGGTCAGGCACCTCCTGAGGGGCAGGCCTGACCCCGGGGTTGAGCTAGATCAAACGGGGTTACTCGAGGTCGGGGTCGAGCGGCTCTTCGGGGGCTTTGCCGGGGATGACGTACTTTTCTTCGGCCCAGGCGCCCAGGTCGATTTGCTTGCAGCGCTCGGAGCAGAAGGGACGGAATTTGTTGGCCTCGGTCCATTCGACTTTGGCGCCGCAGGTCGGGCAGTTGACAGTGGCCATGCTAGAAATTACAGAGGGTCAGCTCGAACGGGATGTCTTCTTCCAGCGGCTTCGGTTTGAGGTCGCCGCCTTGGGTGGTGAAGCGTACCCAGAGCATGTATTTGTTGGCCGAGATTTCGGGAATGGCGCCCAGCGATTCGTCCAGCGACAGGCGCAGCATCTGGTACACCTTCCCCTGCAGCATTTGCTGGTAGGAGCCGGCGATGGCGATCAGCTTGACCGGCCCGCCACTGTCGCGCAGCAGGCGCAGCACGAGGCTGAGCGCTTCGAACAGCGGCGAGAGCGGCGCGAACCAGCCCATGATGTCGTTGTGGCGTTGCGCGGCGCTGCGCCGCTGCCACGCGTGATATGACGGGAGGTCGAATTCGCAGGCGCCGCCAGGGATGATGGTGCGCCCCCGGATGCTCATCAGCCATTCGTTGTCGCGCACGTTCTGGCCGGTCTTGCCCTGGGCGGCGACGAGGTTGGCGCTCACCTGCTCCAGTTCGCGCAGCACGGCGTCGAGCATGTCGGAGGCGACGTTCGGGTTGCTGCGGTAGGACAGCAGGCTTTGCTTCTGGCGCTCCAGTTCCTGCAGGAGGTCGGATTTGAGGTCGGCCCGCCCGGCCACTTCGAGCATGTCGAAGATGGTCGACAGGGCGACGTGGTGCTGCATCGGATGTTCTTGATTGACGAAGAACTTGAACTTGTCGTACAGGTCTTCCAGCCGCAACAACGTGCGAATCCGCTCGTTGAAAGGGTATTCGTAGACGATCAAGGTGACATCCCTTTAAATGGTGGCCAGACTACAACTACGTGATTTTCCACCAAGTGTCGGAAAATTACAAACGCTCGATGGGCCCAGCGGCCAATTTCGCTGCAAATGCGAGATATTGTTGGTGCAGCCGCTCCACTTGCGGCCCCAGGTCGTCGATGCTGCCGCTGTTGTCGACGATGTCGTCGGCCGCCGCCTGCCGCGCCTCGCGGGTGGCCTGGTTGGCCATGATGGCGCGCACCTGCTGCTCGGACAGGCCGTTGCGGGCCATGACGCGCTGTACCTGCAGCGCTTCCGGGCAGTCCACCACCAGCACCCGCGCGACACGCTCGCGCCAGCCGCCCGCTTCGACCAGCAGCGGCACGGCGAAGATGGTGTACGCGCCTTGCGCCACCACGGCGGCGGCATTCGCGGCTTCTCGGATCATCGGATGCAGGATGGCTTCGAGGCGCCGTTTGGCGCCGGCATCGGTAAATACAAGTTCGCGCATGCGCGCACGGTCCATCGAGCCGTCCGCGGCGATGTAGGCGCGGCCGAATTCGGCTTCGATGCGGTGCATGGCCGGCCCGTGCGGTGCGGTCATGGCATGCGCGATGGCGTCGGTGTCGACCACGGTGGCCCCGCGCGCGGCGAACATGTCCGCCACCAGCGATTTGCCGCTGCCGATGCCGCCGGTGAGGCCGACCGTGAATGCGGTGGTGTGCGGAGCGCTCATGGCAGTGGCCAGCGCGCGCAGCTTATCCCGCCAGCTGCTGCGTGAAGGCGGCCAGCGGCGCGCCCCACAGCATGGCGATGAAGCCCGCCGCAGCAAGGTAGGGGCCGAACGGGATCGGGTTGTCGCGGCCACGCTTGGTGAAGACGATCAGGCTGATGCCGACCACGGCGCCAACCACGGAGGACAGCAGGATGATCGTCGGCAGCATGGTCCAGCCGAGCCATGCGCCCAGCGCGGCCAGCAGCTTGAAGTCGCCGTAGCCCATGCCTTCCTTGCCGGTGGCGAGCTTGAACAGCCAGTACACCGCCCACAGCACCAGGTAGCCGGCCGCCGCGCCGATCACAGCGTCCTGCAGCGGCACGAAGGTGCCGTTGATGTTGACCAGGAGGCCGGCCCACAGCAGCGGGAAGGTCAGGTCGTCCGGCAGCAGCTGCGTGTCGGCGTCGATGAAGGTCATCGCGATCAGGAGCCAGCCGAACAGCAGCGCGGACATGCCCGCAACGCCGGTGCCCAGCTTCCAGGCCAGCAGCGCGGACAGGGCCGCGGTGAGCAGTTCGATGGCGGGGTAGCGCGCAGAGATCGGGGTCTTGCAGGCGCGGCACTTGCCGCGCAGCGCGAGCCAGCTCACGACGGGAATGTTCTCGGCGGCGGTGATCCGGTGCCCGCAGCTCGGGCACGCCGAACGCGGCGTCATCAGGTTGTAGGTGTCCTGGTGCGGCAGGTCCTTGCCGCTTTCGTGCGCGACGTAATTGTCCGAGTCGCGCTGCATCATCTTGGGCAGGCGGTGGATGACGACGTTGAGGAAGCTGCCGATCAGCAGTCCGAAGACCGCGACGAAGAGGGTGGCGCCAACATTGGCCGGCGCCGCGAACAGGAAGGACTCGAACATGGATGGGGGTTCCCGGGTGGGGTTGCTTGCGACGCGCTCATTGTAGGCGCTTTCACTGCTGTTGTGGATGGCGTCGGCGCTGTTCTTCCGAAAACTTCTCGCCGATGTACAGGTCCCCGGTATAGGTCAGGTGGGTCATGTCGCGGTACAGCAGGCGGCCGTCCTTCATTGCCCAGCACAGCTGGCTGTCGCACAGGTAGGGCATCGGGTCGAACAGTTCGACCTGGGGATGCTTCTTCAGCAGTTCGCCGAGGATGGCGTTGTGTTCGGCGGTCTCCCGCTCGACCTGGGCACGCGGCACGGCGCACGGGGTGCGCGTCACGGAGCTCGGCACCGCCACGCGCGGGATGCAGGAACGCGGCTCGAAATCCATCCGCGGGGTGACGTTCACGTAGATGACGCGCTTGCCCGCGGCGATGAAGCGACGCAGGGTGTCGTCCGCCGCCTTGTTGATGCGGTCGTGATCCATCGGGATGCGGGTCAGCCACCAGTGCATGGAGATGATCACGGTATGGATGGTCGGCGTGTTGAGCACGATGTCGAGCGCCGGATCGGTGACGCGCTGGTAGTCGTCGCCGCGCGGGTCCAGGCCCCAGAACGGGTAGCGGGTCGCGAACATCACGAAGTTCTCGCCTACCGCGCTGTAGTGCTTCATCAACCCCGCGTTCAGGTGGTAGGCGTGGCTGTCGCCCACCAGCGCGACGGTCGGCGCGCGGCTCGCATCGGCCTGCAGGCAGTACTCGGTGACTTCGTCGAAGCCATAGCGCGCCTTGCACGCGGCCACGTTCTGCTTGTCCTCGTAGACCTCCAGTTCCTTGTTGTTCTGGACGTTGTGGGCCAACGCAGGGCGCTCCGGGAAGCCGCCTTTCGAATAGGCGTGCCAGCCGAGACCCGCCACTGCCGCAAGCAGCGCCCACAGCAGCGCGACCTTGGCGTGCCGCGCGCCGCCGCCGCGCAGCGGGCGCTCCACCAGCCAGTACGTAAGGATGGCCAGCACAAAACTGAGCAGCACCGCTTTCACGCGCACATCCGGCGCCGGCGTCTGCGCCTCGACGATGTGGGCGAACGACAGCAGCGGCCAGTGCCACAGGTACAGCGGGTAGCTGATCAGGCCAATCCACACCAGCAGGCGGTTGCCAAGCAGGTAGCGATTGACCAGGGCATCCGGGCCGGCGGCGATCAGCAGCACCGCGCCGCCCACCGGCAGCAGCGCCAGCCAGCCGGGGAAGTGGATGCCATCGCTGATGCCGAGCGCGCCACCTGCCACCAGCGCCAGGCCAAGCACCGACATGGCGTTGCGCGCGCCGGCGCTGCCCTGCTGCCATTGCGGCCGGTGCAGGCCGGTCCATGCCAGCGCTGCGCCTGCCAGCAGTTCCCACATGCGGCTGGCAGGCGAGTAGAAGGTGGCGTCGTGGTACCTGGCGATGCCGGCGACGTTAAGCGCGAACGAGGCTGCCGCGAGCACCAGGATCACTGGCAGCATGCGCATCCGGCGCCAGTGCGCGAACAGCAGGAGGACCGGCCAGAAGATGTAGAACTGCTCTTCGATCCCGAGCGACCAGAGGTGCAGCAGCGGTTTGGTGGCGGCGGCAGTGTCGTAGTAGCCCACTTCGTTCCACAGCACGATGTTGGCGACGAAGCCGGCACCGCCGAGGATGTGCTTGCCGAGCTGTTTCAGTTCGTCCGGCAGCAGGGCGATCCAGCCAAGCGCGAAGCTCGCGCCCAGCACCAGGATCAGCGCCGGGAAGATGCGGCGCGCACGCCGCGCGTAGAAGTCGGTGAAGCTGAAGCTGCCGTCTTCGATTGCGCCCAGCAGGATCGTCGAGATCAGGAAGCCGGAGATGACAAAGAAAACGTCGACGCCGACGAAGCCGCCGCGCAGCCATTCCGGGAACGCGTGGAACACCACCACGGCCAGCACGGCAATCGCGCGCAGCCCGTCGATGTCGGGGCGGTAGCTCAGGTGGCCGGCGCCCGTGGAGGGCGCCGTGCTGTAGGTCTGCGGATCGAGGCGCATGTGTCAAGACTGCACAAGAATTGGCGCAGCATTATCGCATGGCACATTGCCTCGAAAGCAATAGATCAGACCACCGAGCCCAGTTTGAAGATCGGCAGGTACATCGCGACCACCAGGCCGCCGATCAGCACGCCCAGGATCGCCATGATCATCGGCTCCATCAGCGAGGACAGGGCGCTCACGGCTTCGTCCACTTCTTCTTCGTAGAAGTCGGCCACCTTGCCCAGCATGGAGTCGAGCGCGCCCGATTCTTCGCCGATCTGCACCATCTGCGTCACCAGTGACGGGAACACGTCGACGTTCTGCATCGAGGTGGTCAGGCTGGTGCCGGTGGAGACTTCGGTCTGGATCTTGCGCGTCGCTTCCAGGTACACGGCGTTGCCGGAGGCGCCGCCCACCGAATCGAGCGCTTCGACCAGCGGCACGCCGGCCGCGAACATGGTCGCCAGGGTGCGCGTCCAGCGCGCGATCGTGGCTTTGCGGATCACGTCACCGAACACCGGCGCCTTGAGCAGCAGGATGTCCATCTTGCGCTGCATCGCGGGCGAGCGCTGCCAGGCCTGGAAGAAGAAGTAGACCGCACCGAAGATGCTGCCGAAGATCAGGTACCACCATTCGACGAAGAACTCGGACAGGTTCATCACGAACACGGTCGGCGCAGGCAGGTCCGCGCCAAAGCTCTCGAACACCGACTTGAACGCCGGGACCACCCAGATCATGATGACGGCAGTGACGATGAACGCGATCGCCAGGATCGCGATCGGGTAGGTCAGCGCGGACTTGATCTTGGCCTTGAGGGCAAGCGTCTTCTCTTTATAAATCGCCAGGCGCGTCAGCAGGTCCTCCAGGATACCGGCCTGTTCGCCAGCGCCCACCAGGTTGCAGAACAGCGGGTCGAAGTAGAGCGGATACTTGCGGAAGGCGTTGTTCAGGCTGGTGCCGGTCTCGATGTCGTTGCGCAGGTCCATGATCAGCTTGGACATGGACGGATTGGCGTGGCCCTTGCCGACGATGTCGAACGACTGCAGCAGCGGCACGCCGGCCTTCATCATGGTCGCCAGCTGGCGCGTGAACATGGTGATGTCCTTGTCCGTCACCTTCTTGCCGCTGCGGTACACCTTCTTCTTGACCTTGGTGACCATGATGCCCTGGCGGCGCAGGGTGACGTTGACCACGGCCTCGCCGGCCGCCCGCAGTTCGCCGCGCACGGTCTTGCCATTCCTGTCCTTGCCTTCCCATGCGTACATGGTGTCTGTGGCTTTACCGCGTGACGTCGCCATACTGTTTCCTATTCGTTTGTGCAGCCGAGTACTTCTTCAAGGCTGGTCAGGCCCTGCATGACTTTCATCAGGCCGGAGCGGCGCAGGGAGTTGACCCCTTCCGATTCAGCCTGTGCGGCGATCTCCATGGAGTTCCCTTGCGCGAGGATCAGCCGCTCGATGGCCGGGGTGATCGGCATGATCTGGTAGATGCCGACCCGGCCCTTGTAGCCAAGTCCGTTGCAGCGGTCGCAGCCCACAGGGCCGTAGGGCGTCCACGAGCCGTCCAGCTCTTCGTCCTTGAAGCCGGCCGCGGCGAGGATCTCGCGGCTGGTTTCAAGCGGCTGCTTGCACTGGCCGCACAGGCGCCGCGCGAGGCGCTGCGCCGTGATCATGATGACCGAGGAGGCGATGTTGAACGGGGCCACGCCCATGTTCATCAGGCGCGTCAGCGTGGACGGCGCATCGTTGGTGTGCAGGGTGGAGAACACCATGTGGCCGGTCTGCGCGGCCTTGATCGCGATGTCGGCGGTCTCCAGGTCGCGGATCTCGCCGACCATGATGATGTCCGGATCCTGGCGCAGGAACGATTTCAGCGCGGCCGCGAAGGTCAGGCCCGCCTTGTCGTTCACGTTCACCTGGTTCACGCCGGGCAGGTTGATCTCGGCCGGGTCTTCCGCGGTCGAGATGTTGATGCCCGGCTTGTTCAGGACGTTCAGGCAGGTGTACAGCGACACCGTCTTGCCCGAGCCGGTCGGCCCGGTTACCAGCACCATGCCGTACGGGCGCTGGATGGCTTCGAGCAGCAGTTCCTTCTGGCGCGGGTCGTAGCCCAGCGCGTCGATGCCCATCTGGGCCTGGGTCGCGTCGAGGATACGCATGACGGTCTTTTCGCCGAACAGCGTGGGCAGCGTGGAGACGCGAAAGTCCACCGTCTTGGTCGGGGAGACGATCAGGCGCATGCGCCCGTCCTGGGGGATGCGCTTCTCGGAGATGTCCAGCTTGGCCAGCACCTTGATGCGCGAGACCAGTTTTTCCTTGATCGCGACCGGCGGCTGCGCGTGCTCGCGCAGCACGCCGTCGACGCGCAGGCGGATGCGGTAGAACTTTTCGAACGGCTCGAAGTGGATGTCCGATGCGCCCAGGTTCAGCGCATCCATCAGGATCTTGTTGAGGAACTTGACGATCGGCGCGTCTTCGACCTCGTTGGCGCCCGCCTCGGCCGCAGCGTCGGGCGGCGCTTCCTCTTCCGCGAACTGGATCTCCGATTCGTCGCCGACCAGTTCGTTCAGGCTCTGTTCCGCGCTCTTGGCGATCTGCGACAGCAGCTTGAGCAGCGCGTCATGCGGCACGATCACCGGCTCGACCGAAGACTCGCTCTGGAACTTGATCTGGTCCAGCGCCTGCATATTGGTCGGGTCCGAGATCGCCACCGACAGTTTGTTGCCGCGCTTGGCCAGCGCGATCACGCGCTGCCCGAGCACCAGCTTTTCGTCGATCGCTTTCTGCGGCAGCGCGGCCAGGTTCAGGGCCGCCGGCTCGACCAGCGGGTAGCCGAAGGTCTCGGAGCAGAACACTGCCAGCTGGCGCGCGTCGATCGTCCCGCCGGCCAGCAGCGCGTCAATAAAAGGGAGTTTGTCGGCCGCTGCCTGCTTGACGACGGCGTCGGCCTGCTGCGCGGTCAGGCGTCCGGCCTGCACCAGTGCGCGAGCCAGCCCCGGCATCGGGGCGCTCGTTGCGGAACTGGGTAGGACTGCAGCCATAGGTCAACGCGGTTAGAAAACGAGGGACGAACAGAAACGGCGCAGGCTATGCTGCCCCAATAGTTGCCGTCGATCATGCCTTTGGTATCCTGTTTTGTAAAGTGTTTGTACCTCAGGACAGCGCACAAATCACGGGGCATTTCTCCTGTTCGCCACGTTATCTGTGTCTTTTATTAACGCTCCTGATGAGCTTAACAACTTTAATCGACTGGTTCTGGACCTTCACGACTTCGATCACGCATTGCGCCACTTTCATGCAGATTGGCGCTTCCGGGATGTCCTGCAGCTGTTCCAGCAACAGGCCGTTGAGCGTTTTCGGCCCGTCCAGCGGAAAATCCAGGCCCAGGCGCTTGTTCACTTCGCGCAGCGCCGTGGTGCCTTCGAGCAGGCATTCGCCATTGTCGTCCCAATCGAAGCTCTCGGCGCGCGCCGCTGACGGCGTGCTGGTGGTGAAGTCGCCCACCATCTCTTCGATGATGTCGTCCAGCGTCACCAGGCCCTGCACCTCGCCGTACTCGTCGACGATGATGGCCAGCCGCTCGCGGTTCTCCTGGAAGTACTGCAGCTGGGTGAACACGTCCGTGTCCGGCGGGATGAAATACGGCTCCGACAGCAGCGCGCGGAAGTGTTCGACCGTCAGTTCGTCCGCTTCGTTCAACAGGGCCACGGCATTGCGCACATGCAGGATGCCGATCACGCGGTTGATCTCTCCCTCATACACCGGCAGCTTGTTGTGGTAGCAGGTGGTCAGCTGGTCCAGGATGTCCTCGACCGGCACGGCCAGGTTCAGCGCTTCGATCTGCGCACGCGGGGTCATGATGTCGTCGATCGCGATCTTTTCCAGGTCGAACAGGTTGAGCAGGATGCTCTTGTGCTTTTGCGGGATGAAGGCGCCGGCCTCCAGCACGATCGAGCGCAACTCGTCCGGCGTCATCTGCTGCTGGCTGGCGCGGTCCGGCCGGCGCACGCCCAGCAGCGCGAGCAGGCCGGTGACGAACAGGTTGACGAACCACGCGACCGGCTTGAGCAGCGTCACCAGCGGCTTGAGGATGACGGAGGTGGGCAGCGCGATGGCTTCGGGGTACGCCGCGCCCAGCGCCTTCGGCGTCACCTCGGCAAACACGATGATGAGGAAGGCTATGGCGGCGGTAGATGCGGCGATCGCGCCCTGGTCCGGGCCGAAATACATGATGGCGAGCGATGCCACCAGCGCCACGGCCAGCGCGTTGGTGACCGTGTTGGCGATCAGGATGACGGACAGGAGCTTGTCCGCATGGTCGAGCAGCCAGACCGTGGTGCGGGCCTGCGTGCTGCCGCGTTTGGCGAGGTGGCGCAAGCGGTACTTGTTGGCTGCCATGAGCGCTGTTTCGACCATGGCGAAGAAGGCCGACAGCAGCAACAGCAGGATTAGTGCCGCGACCAGCACTCCTATCGGAACGTTATCCAAAGCGCAAAGAGTGTTGTAAGAAACGCTTCAATTCTAGCCGAAAAAGGGTGGCGGTACTGCCGCCCAGCGGCCGGCGCGGACAGTCGCCTACCCGTTCCACCAGTGCGATGTGGCCCCCATCTTGGGCAGCTTGGCCTGCTGCGCCTCATGGATGATCCCCGCGAGCTTGGCCTCATCGGCGGTGAACAGCCGCGCATTGCCGCACAGGTTGGTCCGGATGTCCTGCGGCTCCGGCGCATGCGCGGTTGCCGCATCGAAGATCATGGCATAGCGTTCCGCGTCGAAGTCCAGGCAGTCGCGCCACTCGGAAACGCGCGAATGGTCGGCCGCCACCAGGCTGCCGAAGCCCCAGTGCAGCGGATGCACGAGGAAGCGCGTGCCGGGACAGGCATAGCGCTTTTGCCCGGCGAGGAAAATCACCACGCCGACCGATTCGACGCTGCCGACGTTGTAAGTCGTCAGCGGCAGCGGCAGCGACTTGAGGAAGAAATACAGCGCGAAGCCGGCCGTCATGTTGCCGCCTTCGGTGGACATGTGCAGCTCCAGTTCGCTGGCGCCGCTTTGCAGCGCCTGCAGGCAGAGGTTACGGATCGTGCACACCGAGTTGTGGTTGATCGGCCCGATGAAGTGAATGATGTGCAGCGACATTGCAAGCCTCCGAAATTAGCTCCCCCGGTAGGTGGAGTACGACCATGGCGTGACAACCAATGGTACGTGGTAGTTCTGTGCGGCGTCCGCGATCCCGAACGCAATCGTGACGCGGTCGATGAAGCGCGGCTCGGCCAGCTTCACGCCCTGCGCGGCGAAATAGTCGCCCGCCGCGAACACCAGTTCGTACTGTCCGGTGCGCAGCGACTCGCCCTCCAGCAGCGGCGCGTCGCAGCGCCCGTCGCCGTTGGTGCTGGCCGACTTGAGCAGGCGGCGCTGGCCTGCCTCGACTGCGTACAGCTCGACCGCCACGCCGGCCGCCGGTTTCCCTTGCGCCGTATCAAGCACATGCGTGCTAAGTTTTCCCATGGTATTTCCCATATGTCCGTATGTGGCGGATGATATACCGATGTGCTTGTTGCAATATAAGATAACCCATATACATTTCATCCTGCGCCCGGAACATGAACAGCTACGAGAACTATCCCCGCGACCTGGTCGGCTACGGCCCCACTCCTCCGCACGCGCGCTGGCCGGGCAGGGCGCGCATTGCGGTCCAGTTCGTCCTCAACTATGAGGAAGGCGCGGAGAACTGCGTGCTGCATGGCGACCCCGCGTCGGAAACCTTCCTGTCGGAGATCATCGGTGCGCAGGCGTTCCCGATGCGGCACATGAGCATGGAATCGATCTACGAGTACGGTTCGCGCGCCGGCCTGTGGCGCCTGCTGCGCATGTTCGAGGAGCGCAAGCTGCCGCTCACGGTGTTCGGCGTGTCGATGGCGCTCAGGCGCAACCCGGAGGCGGTCGCCGCATTCCGCGAGCTGGGCCACGAGATCGCCTGCCACGGCCTGCGCTGGATCTCCTACCAGAACATGGACGAGGACACCGAGCGCGCCCATATGCAGGAAGCGGTGCAGATCATCCGCGAGCTGACCGGCGAGGCGCCGCGCGGCTGGTACACCGGGCGCGACTCGCCCAACACGCGCCGGCTGGTGGTCGAGCACGGCGGCTTTGCCTACGACGCCGACCATTACGGCGACGACCTGCCGTTCTGGACCCCGGTGGCGTGCAGCGATGGTCGGACCCGCCAGCAACTGGTCGTCCCTTACACCCTGGACACCAACGACATGCGTTTCGCCGCCATGCAGGGCTTCAATTCCGGTACCCAGTTCTTCGACTACCTGAAGGACGCATTCGACGTACTATATAGAGAAGGCGATCCGGACGGCCTGGACCGCCCGAAGATGCTGTCGGTCGGGCTGCACTGCCGGCTGGTCGGGCGGCCGGCGCGCGCGGCGGCGCTGGCGCGCTTCCTCGATTACATCCAGGGGCATGAGGACGTATGGATCACGCGCCGCATCGATATCGCAGAGCACTGGCGCACCACGCATCCGGCGCCGACATGATATGTCCGAGGCCTGATAACGGACATCGCCGTGTGAATATAGTTGCCTGAGGGGCAGGTGTTAACCTTGCAGGCTGGGATAGAGCCGAGGCGACAATGTCAGAACCGATTCGATTTTTCTACCGCGGCGCTGTACATGAGGTGACGGGCGCGGCGCCCACGCGCACCGTGCTCCAGCACCTGCGCGAGGATCTGCATTGCACCGGCACCAAGGAAGGCTGCGCCGAGGGCGACTGCGGCGCCTGCACCGTGGTGGTCGGCTCCAGCGAAAACGGCGAGCTGGCGATGAAGGCGGTGAATGCCTGCATCCAGTTCCTCCCTGCGCTCGACGGCAAGGCGCTGTTTACGGTCGAGGACCTGCAGCAGCCGGACGGTTCCCTGCATCCGGTCCAGCAGGCGATGGTCGAATGCCACGGCTCGCAGTGCGGCTTCTGCACGCCAGGCTTCGTCATGTCGCTGTGGGGCATGTACCTCAAGCAGGACGGGCGCGCTCCCTCAAGGTGCCAGGTCGACGACGCGCTGTCGGGCAACCTGTGCCGCTGCACCGGCTACCGCCCGATCATCGATGCCGCCATGCGCATGGGCGAGCTGCCCCCGGTGCCGTTCGACAGCGACGCCGTACTCCGGCAGCTGGGCGGCATCGCGCGCGCGGAAGCGCTCACTTACACCGACGGCCGCAGCACCTTCCACGCGCCGCGCACGCTCGCCGAACTGGCACGGCTGCGCGCGGACAAGCCGCAGGCCACGCTGCTGGCCGGCTCCACCGACGTCGGGTTGTGGGTGACCAAGCAGATGCGCGAGCTGGGCGACATCGTCTACCTCGGCAACGTGGCCGAACTGAAGACCATCACGGAAGGCGAGGGCATGCTCGCCATCGGCGCCGCCGTCACACTGAATGATGCCTATGCCGCCGCCTGCGCCCATTACCCGCAGCTGGGGGAGATGTGGCAACGCTTCGCCTCGCTCCCGATCCGCAATACGGGCACGCTGGGCGGCAATGTCGCCAACGGTTCGCCCATCGGCGACTCGATGCCGTGGCTGATCGCACTGGGCGCGCAGGTGGTGCTGTACGGGCCGGCGGGGCAGCGCGTGCTGGCGCTGGAAGACTTCTACCTCGGCTACCAGAAAAAGGACCTGCAGCCGGGCGAGTTCGTGCAAGGGGTGCGCATCCCCTTGCCGCGCGCCGGCGTCGTGTTCCGCACCTATAAGCTCGCCAAGCGCTTCGACCAGGACATCTCGGCCGTGTGCGCGGCGTTCGCGCTCGAACTGGACGGCGATACGGTGCGCGACGCGCGCATCGCGTTCGGCGGCATGGCCGCCACGCCAAAGCGCGCTGCCGCAGCCGAAACCGCGCTGCGCGGCCGCGCCTGGACCGGGGACGCGCTGCGCGAGGCCATGCAGGCCCTTGCCCAGGATTACCAGCCGCTCAGCGACATGCGCGCCAGCGCAAGCTACCGCCTGCGGGCGGCGCAGAACCTGCTGCGCCGCTTCTGGCTGGAGACGCGCGCCGACGCGCCGCTGCCGGCAGCCGCGGTCAACGCATTCGCAGCCGCCGCGGCGCAAGGGGAGGCCGCATGAACCAGCCCACCGCGCCCGAACTGGCCAATGCATGGACCGCCGTCGGTGTCGCGCGTCCGCACGAATCGGCCGCTCTGCATGTGCTTGGCCAGGCCACCTATACCGACGACATCCCCGAGGTGCAGGGCACGCTGCACGCGGCACTCGGCCTGTCCACCCGCCCGCACGCGCGTTTCGCTTCGATCGACCTGGCGGCGGTACGCGCCAGCCGCGGCGTCGTGGCGGTGTTCACCGCGCAGGACATCCCGGGCCTGAACGATTGCGGGCCGATCATCCATGACGACCCGATCTTCGCGGACGGCCTGGTGCAGTACGTCGGCCAGCCCATGTTCATCGTGGTCGCCGATACGCACGACAACGCGCGCCGCGCCGCGCGGCTCGCCCGGGTCGACTACGAAGACCTGCCCGCCATCCTGACCCCGCAGGCCGCGCGCGCCGCCGGGTCGTTCGTGCTGCCGCCGATGAAGCTGGAGCGCGGCGACTGCCAGGCGGCGTTCGAACGCGCGCCGCACAAGGTCAAGGGCGAGTTGTATGTGGGCGGCCAGGAGCAGTTTTACCTCGAAGGCCAGATCGCCTATGCGATTCCGCGCGAGGACAGGGGGATGCTGGTGCAGTGCTCGACCCAGCATCCGAGCGAGATGCAGCACGTCGTCGCGCACGCGCTGGGGCTGCATTCGCACCACGTGACGGTGGAGTGCCGGCGCATGGGCGGCGGCTTCGGCGGCAAGGAATCGCAGTCGGCATTGTGGTGCGCCGCTTCCGCCATCGCGGCGGCAAAGCTCGGGCGCCCGGTCAAGCTGCGCGCGGACCGCGACGACGACATGCTGGTCACGGGCAAGCGCCACTGCTTCCATTACGAGTACGAAGTCGGCTACGAGGCCGATGGCCGCATCGTGGCCGCCAGGGTGGACATGGTCTCCCGCGCGGGCTATTCGGCGGACCTGTCGGGGCCCGTCGCGACGCGCGCGGTCTGCCACTTCGATAACACCTACTACCTGTCCGACGTGGAGATCCGCGCGGCCTGCGGCAAGACCAATACCCAGTCCAATACCGCGTTTCGCGGCTTCGGCGGCCCGCAGGGCGCAATCGCCATCGAATACGTGATCGACGAGATCGCGCGCAACCTCGGCATGGACGCGCTGGATGTGCGCCGCGTGAACTTCTACGGCCGCGACACCAACAACGTCACGCCGTACGGCCAGGTGGTCAGCGACAACGTCATCCACGAACTGGTGGCGCAGCTGGAACAGGACAGCGGCTACCGCGCGCGGCGCGCGGCGATTGCGGAGTTCAACCGCGCCAGCCCGGTGCTCAAGAAGGGACTGGCGCTCACCCCGGTCAAGTTCGGCATCGCGTTCAATGTCACGCACCTGAACCAGGCCGGCGCGCTGGTGCACGTGTACGTGGACGGCTCGGTGCTGGTCAACCATGGTGGCACCGAGATGGGGCAGGGCATCAACACCAAGGTGATGCAGTGCGTGGCGCACGAGCTGGGCGTGGACATGGCGCACGTGCGCATCAGCGCGACCGACACCAGCAAGGTCGCCAATACCTCCGCTACCGCCGCGTCCACCGGCGCGGACCTGAACGGCAAGGCGGCGCAGGATGCGGCCCGCAAGATCCGCCTGCGGCTCGCGGAATTCGCCGCCACGATGTACGGCGGCGACGCGGCGGCGGTGCGCTTCGCGGACGACGCGGTGCACGTGAACGGGAACTGCATCCCGTTCCCCGAGCTGGTGCAGAAGGCCTATCTGGCGCGGGTCCAGCTATGGTCGGACGGCTTCTATGCCACGCCGGGCCTGCACTGGAACCCGAAGACCATGAACGGCAATCCGTTCTCCTATTTCGCCTACGGCGCGGCGGTCGCCGAAGTGGTGGTCGATACGCTGACCGGCGAATGGAAGCTGCTGCGCGCCGACGTGTTGTACGACGCGGGCCGCTCGCTCAATCCCGCGATCGACATCGGCCAGGTGGAGGGCGCCTTCATCCAGGGCATGGGCTGGCTCACGACCGAGGAGCTGTGGTGGAACGGCGAGGGCAGGCTGATGACGCACGCGCCATCGACGTACAAGATCCCCGCCATCTCGGATTGCCCGCACGACTTCCGTGTGGCGCTGTTCGACAACGCCAACGCCACCGATTCGATCCACCGCTCCAAGGCCGTGGGCGAGCCGCCGCTGCTGCTGCCGTTCTCGGTGTTCTTCGCGATTCGCGACGCCGTGTCGGCGGTGGGCAGGCACAAGGTAAATCCGCCGCTGAACGCGCCGGCCACGTGCGAGGCGATCCTCGACGCAGTAGCCGCCGTCGAGGCAAAGGCCGCGTGATGGACGCCTGGCTCGAAGCCGCCGGCGCGGGTCCGTTTGTCGCGGTAACGGTCGCCGCGGCGGAAGGATCGGTCCCGCGCGAGCCTGGCGCCGCCATGCTGGTCGGCGAAGCCTGGCTGTCGGGGACGATCGGAGGCGGCCACCTGGAGTTGAAGGCGACCGAAATCGCGCGCGACATGCTACGGCAGGGGCGTGAACGGCACATCGAACGTTTTGCGCTCGGCCCCGGGCTGGGGCAGTGCTGCGGCGGCGTGGTGCACCTGGCCTTCGAGGCGGTGGCGCAGGAACAGGCGCTGGCACTGGCCGCGCGCACAGGCAAGGACACCTGGCGGCTGGTCGCCTTCGACGGTGCGCCCGACTGGACATTGTGCGGGCCCGACTACCAGCCGCTGGACGGCCGCGCGGAAGCGCCCGTGTTCGCGACCGGCCGTGGCACCCACCTGATGCAGGACCGCGACGGGCGCCGCTGGCTGGTCCACCGGCTGCAGGCCCCGCGTGCGCACCTGGTCCTGTTCGGCGCCGGCCATGTCGGCGCCGCGCTGGTCCGGGCGCTGGCCCCGTTGCCATGCACGGTCACCTGGGTGGACGAACGCGACGACCTGTTTCCCGCTGCGGTTCCCGCGAACGTGCGCATCGAAGCGACCGACACGCCGGAGTGCATCGTGGCGCAAGCGCCCGGCGGATCCTGTTATCTTGTCATGACCCACAGCCACGCACTGGACCAGCGCCTGGCGGAGGCGATATTATCGCGGCCCGGCGTGGGCTGGTTTGGCCTGATCGGCTCGAAGACCAAGCGTGTCCAGTTCGAGCGGCGGCTACTGGCGCGCGGGGTCGAACGGGCGCGCATCGACGCGTTGGCATGCCCGATCGGCATGCCCGGCATTACCGGCAAGGAGCCGGCAGTGATTGCCGCCTCCGTCTGCGCCCAGCTCCTCGCGGTGTGGGAGTCGCAATCGACGGGGACTGCCCCTGCCTTTATCGATTTATCAGCTGCGGCTTGAACGGCGAGGGTCTCCCCGCCATAACGGAATTCATCTCAGATGCAAACAGCACACAACGTGCAAGCTTACCGTGCCAGCTTGCTGCACTTTAGCGACGACCCGGCCTATACCGAGGACGCCTATGCATGGCACGAGGACGGCCTGCTGGTGGTGGAGGACGGCCGCGTGCGTGCCGCCGGCGACTACGACGCACTGGTGCGCACGCTGCCGCCGGGCGTGGCGGTGCGCGACTACCGCGGCAAGATCATCTCGCCGGGCTTCATCGACGCCCACGTGCACTATCCGCAGCTGGACATGATCGCCTCGCCCGCGCCCGGACTGCTGCCGTGGCTCGAGAGCTATACCTTCCCGACCGAGCGCAAGTTCGAGGACCCGGCGCATGGCAGCGAAGTCGCCGGGTTCTTCCTCGACGAGCTGCTGCGCTGCGGGACCACGACGGCCGTTGTTTACTGCACCGTGCACCGCGCATCGGTCGATGCATTTTTCGAGGCGGCCGCAAAGCGCAGGCTGCGCATGGCCGCAGGCAAGGTGCTGATGGACCGTAACTGCCCTGCCTTCCTGTGCGACACGGCGGAGCAGGGCGCGCGCGACACCGAGGAGCTGATCCGCAAGTGGCAAAACAACGGCCGCGCCATGTATGCGATCACGCCGCGCTTCGCGCCCACTTCCACCGAGGCGCAGTTGCGGCTGGCCGGCGAACTGGCCATGGCGTATCCCGACACCTTCATCCAGACCCACGTCTCCGAAAACCCGGACGAGTGCCGCTGGGTGCGCGAGCTGTACCCGGATGCGCGCAGCTACCTGGGCGTGTACGAGCACTTCGGCCTGATGCGTCCGCGCTCGCTGTTCGGCCACTGCATCTGGCTGGACGACGACGACTTCGCGGCCATCGCCGCCACCGGTTCCACGGCCGTGACCTGCCCGACCTCCAACCTGTTCCTGGGCAGTGGGCTGTTCGATTTCGAGATGGCCACCCGCCACCGTGTGCCGATGGCGCTGGCGACCGACGTGGGGGCGGGCACGTCCTTCTCGATGTTGCAAACGATGAATGAAGCCTATAAAGTAGCGCGACTGAAAGGCAGCTACCTGCCAGCCATTCGCATGTTCTACCTGGCCACGCTCGGCGCTGCGCGCAGCATGCAGCTCGAAGGCACGGTCGGCAGCTTCGTCACCGGAGCGGAAGCCGACTTCGTGGTGCTCGACCCGAAGTGCACGCCGCTGCTGGAACGCCGCAGCGCGCAATGCGGTTCGCTCGAAGAACAGCTGTTTGCGCTGGCGCTGCTTGGCGACGACCGCGCCATCGCGGCCACCTATGCAGCCGGTACGCTGGTCCACGAGCGCACACCAACGAACTGAAAGACAAGCCATGCAAAAGACATTGATCGGCCTGATGGTCGCGGCGGCGTTTGCCGGCAGCGCGGCGGCGGCTTCGCCGAAGGCCAACGAGGCGGCCACCGCGCGTCATTACGCGGCGCTGGTCCAGGGCCAGCCGAACCTGGCGGGCCTGACGATGTTCTTTACCCGCATGCCCAAGGGCGGCGACCTGCACCACCATTATTCGGGCTCGATCTACGCCGAGCAGTACCTCGAGTGGGTCGACAAGATGGGCTACTGCGTCAACAAGCAGACCTACCGCATCGAAACCGACAAGGCCGTGGTGGAGTCGCAGCGCGCCCTGCCGGCGAAGGAGCGGGTCTGCCTGTCGACCCAGGAGATGATCCGGGACGACTACAGCTACCGCGAGATGCTGCAGCGCTGGTCGACCAAGGACTTCGATAACCACGGCGCGGTGCAGCCGCCGCCGGACCGCGCGTTCTTCGAAACCTTCGGCTACTTCGGCCCGGTGTCGAACTCCAACTTCAACGAAGGCCTGCGCACCCTGAAGCAGCGCGCCATCGAGGAGAACGTCTCCTATATCGAAACCCAGTTCAAGTCGGCGCCGCTGGTCCAGGACACCGCGTGGGATGCCGCCGTGCTGGAAGCGGGCAGCGACGAGAAGATGGTGGCGGACCACCTGGCCGCCTTCGCGGCGAAGCTGGAGCAGGACGCGGCCTTCAACGCGCGCGTCAACGATTTCGTCAACAACGTGAAGGCATCGAGCGCCGGTATCGACGACGCCAACTTCACCATGCGCTACCAGACCTACGTGCTGCGCCTGCTGCAGCCGTCGCAAGTGTTCTCGTCGATGCTCGGTGCGTTCAAGTCGGCGCGCCAGAGCGGCGGCCTGATCGTCGGCGTGAATATCGTCGGCGCCGAGAACACGGCCGTGTCGATGCGCGACTATGCGCTGCACATGAAGATGTTCCGCTTCCTGAAGGCGCAGTACCCTGAAGTGAAAACCTCGCTGCATGCGGGCGAGCTGTCGCTCGGCATGGTGCCGCCCGAAGGCCTGCGCTTCCACATCGACCAGGCCATCCACGTGGCCGGCGCCGACCGCATCGGCCATGGCATCGACCTGGCGCACGAATTGCGCGCGCCGGAAATCATGAAGGCGATGCGCGAGAAGGATATCCCGGTCGAGATCAACCTGACCAGCAATGAGTTCATCAACGGCGTCAAGGGACAGGACCATCCGATCCTCCTGTACCGCAAGTTCGGCGTGCCGTTCGTGATCTCCACCGACGACACGGGCGTCACCCGCCACACGCTGACCAGGGAATACGTGCTGTTCGCCAGCCGCTACCAGCCCAGCTACGCCGAAGTAAAAAAGGCCTCCTACAACGGCATCCGCTACGCCTTCCTGCCGAAGGCGGAAAAAGACCGGCTGACGCGCCAGCTGGACCAGCGCTTCGCAAGGTTCGAGGCCGACATGGCGGCCCTCTCCGCGAAAAAGTAGTCCGTCGCCGGGGCGAGGGCGTATTGACAGCGGCGGCGCAATGCCGCCGTGTTTCCCCACGGGAAATAATTGCCAGCCCACCTGTGGCCGTGGCGCGACACAATTTTGCCTTCTTTCCCATCATTCATGATTTTGGGCATGAAAGGATTTCAGCAACTTGGTGCTCATTTATAATCTCGGCTGGCAGTTCTTACTATAAAAACGCTATATATCCGCGTATTTATTTTTCCGCCGACTAAATTCCAAAGGGAAATCGTATTTGTCTCCTATGCCTCACTCATGCATAGTTGACAATCAGGTATTCCCGCGTGTCATGGCCCTGACACATTGCAAAACTAGAATCTCACCGTTCTACGTGGCCACAGTTGCAACACAGTAAAGCGGGTGCCCCCATGGCGCCCACCATAACAAGTCTTTTTTGGGGTTATACAATGATCAGTCAAAAACGGATTCAGCTGACCAAGCTGGCGTTAGCGTTGTCCATCGCGCTCTCCGCAACGCCGTCGTTCGCACAGAACACCACCTCTGCCATCGGTGGCCGCGTCTCCAGCGCCGACGGCAGGCCTGCCGCAGGTGTCCAGGTGACCATTGTTCACACTGAATCCGGTTCCGTGAGCAACGCGACCACCGACGCCGAAGGCCGCTATGTGGCCCGTGGCCTGCGCGTGGGCGGTCCGTACACCGTGACGATGACCAAGGACGGCGTCGTCGAGAAGTTCGACAACGTCTACCTGCAACTGGCGGAAACGGCTACCGTGGACGGCAGCCTGGGCACCCCGATCGCTACCGTGACCGTTGCCGGCCAGGGCATCTCGAGCAAGTTCAACCGTTCGAACATGGGCTCCGGCACCAACATCGGCCGCGCCGAACTGGCTGCGCAAGCATCGATCAACCGTAACCTCGCCGACTACGCGCGCCAGGATCCACGCCTGTCGCAGACCGACAAGGACCGTGGCGAAATCTCGGCCGGCGGCCAGAACTCGCGCTTCAACTCGATCACCATCGACGGCGTGTCGATCAGCGACACCTTCGGCCTGGAAGCAAACGGCCTGCCGACCAACAAGCAGCCGATCTCGATCGACTCGATCCAGTCGGTGCAGGTCAACATCTCCAACTACGACGTGACCCAGAAGGGCTACACCGGCGCAAACATCAACGCGGTGACCAAGTCGGGTACCAACGAATGGCACGGCAGCGTGTACCACGTGTACCGCGACGACAACCTGGCCGGCAAGCGCTACAACGCCACCAACGACAGCTACAGCGATCCAGCGCCGTTCGAAGAAAAGACCACCGGCTTTACCCTGGGCGGCCCGATCATCAAGGACAAGCTGTTCTTCTTCGCCAGCGCTGAAGACATGTCCAGCTCGCGTGCTTCCCCTGAGTTCGGCCCGCTGGGCAGCAGCCGCACCAACGCCGGCATCACCCCGAGCGCGATCTCCAGCCTGCAAAGCCTGGCACAGTCGCGCTACGGCATCGACGTCGGCAACGCCAACCCGCCTGATGGCCTGGAGCAGACCGTCGAAGACCGCCTGCTGAAGCTGGACTGGAACATCAACGACTCGCACCGCGCAAGCCTGCGCTGGCAGAAGACCGACCAGCTGGAGCCACAGTTCTCCGGTTTCTCGGCTTCCGGCATCGCCCTGAGCTCCTACCTGTGGACCGAACAGAAGAACATCGAATCGACCGTCGCGCAAGTGTTCAGCGACTGGAGCGACGACTTCTCGACCGAATTCAAGCTGTCCAAGCGTGAATCGGGCAAGCGCAACGACAACAACGCCAACCTGCCTTCGATGGCACTGCGTTTCTCGGGCCCGCTGCCAGCCGGCACCCCGACCTCGGTCCGCACCGGCAACCGCTTCATCAACTTCGGTACCGAGCGTAGCCGCCAGTTCAACGAGCTGGACACCACCACGTACGACGCCTACGCTGGCGCGACCTGGTTCACCGGCGACCACGAGATCAAGTTCGGCATGGACCACAGCCGCAACGAGATCTTCAACGCGTTCCTGCAGGACGTGAACGGCACCTACACCTTCGGCTGCGTGAACTCGAGCCCGACCTACACCTACGCCCTGGGCGCGGTGAACTGCTCGACCTCGTCGGCAGAGGTAATCGAAGCTGCCGTGCTGGAAAACTTCAGCCGCGGCCGTCCTCTGGACTACATCGCCCAGCTGCCGCAGACCGGCCGCACCCTGCGTGACGGCGCTGCCATCTGGACCCTGAAGAACAACGGCTTCTTCGTGCAGGACACCTGGGCCGTCAACAAGGCACTGAACATCACGTTCGGCGCCCGTTACGACACCTACTCGACCAGCGACCGTCCGCTGCGCAACGACAAGGTTGCATCGGCAAAGGTGGCAGGCGTGTACAGCACCACCACCTCGGCACTGGTGCGCGAGACCGGCGGTTTTGGCCTGGATAACACCAACACCATCGACGGCGACAAGCTGTTCCAGCCGCGCTTCGGCTTCAACTACCGTGTCGACGCCAAGGCGCCGACCCAGATCCGCGGTGGCGTCGGCCTGTTCGGCGGTGCTGCACTGAACGTCTGGCTGGGTAACCCATTCGCCAACTCGGGCATGGCAACCTACCAGGTCGGCTGCGGTACCGGCAACTTCGCGTCCTGCGGCGCGACCGACGGCATCTTCAGCGCGGATCCTGCTGGCCAGCGTCCGATCGCCGGCAACCCGCCAGCATCGGCTGTCGACATCCTGATGCCAGGCGTGAGCCAGCCATCGGTATGGAAAGCCAACCTGGCGTTCGAAACCGAACTGCCATGGTACGGCATGGTCTTCAGCGTGGAATACATGCGCACCGACGTGAACAAGGGCGTGTACTTCCAGCACCTGAACCTGGGCGCACCGACCCGCACCGGTCCTGACGGCCGTCCGATGTTCTGGACCGAGCCTGGCTACACCGCTACCTGCGCCAACGGCACTGGCGGCTTCACCAGCACCGGCGCCTGCACCGGCTTCCGTGCACGTGCACTGTCGAACGCAAGCTTCACCAACGTGATCGCTGCGACCGAAACCGAAAAGGGCAAGGGCAACCTGCTGACCTTCGCGCTGGCCAGCGGCCGTGCGATCAAGGGCCTGCGCTGGAACCTGGCGTACACCTACACCGATGCCACCGAAGTCTCGAACCTGAGCTCGTCGACCTCGAACTCGAACTGGGGCGCACGCGCCAGCTTCGACCCGAACGAAAACGTGGCGGCGAACTCCTCGTACCTGGTCAAGGACCGCGTCAACGCGAGCATGAGCTGGGAGAAGGCGTTCTTCGGCGACTACAAGACCACCGTTGGCGTGTTCTATGAAGGCCGTACCGGCAAGCCGTACAGCTGGACCTTCAACAACGACATGAACGGTGACGGCACCAACTCGAACGACCTGATGTACATCCCGGCCGCTTTCGGTTCGGGCCAGGTGATCTTCCGTGGCGATACCGCGACGAGCAAGACCAACGAGCAGAAGTTCTGGGATGTCGTGAACTCCAGCAAGGAACTGCGCAATGCTGCCGGTGGCGTCATCAGCCGCAACAGCTCGTTCGCTCCTTGGACCAACAGCATCGACATGCGCATCTCGCAAGAGATCCCTGGCTTCTTCACGGGCCACAAGGGCACGCTGGCGTTTGACTTCATGAACGTCGGTAACATGCTGAACAAGCGTTGGGGCCGTATCAACGAAATCGGCTTCGCAAGCGCTGGCGGTAACTCGCGCAGCTTCGTCGACTACGCTGGTATGCAAGATGGCAAGTACGTCTACCAGGTCCGCGAGCAGGTGGAAGACTTCATCACCAAGCAGAGCAAGGGCGAATCGCAGTGGGCCGTCCAAGTCACCGCACGCTACGAGTTCTAATCGACGCCTGGCGTTGATATAGAAACAAGGGGCCGGTAGAAATACCGGCCCTTTTTTCGTCTGGATACAAAATTTCCGCCAGCGGCCCCCACGCCAGCGCGCACACATCGGTTATCCTTGCGAGCTATGAAAATCCATCTCACGCGCACCAGCAAAATGGGGACAGACCCCATTTCCAAAATGGGGACAGACCCCATTTCCACACTGCGGAAATGGGGTCTGTCCCCATTATTGGGTCTGGTGCTGGCTGGCTGTGCGAGCGCGCCGCCAGCGCCGATCGAGATCAACCTGGTTGCCATGAACGATTTCCACGGGAATCTGGAAGCCAGTAAATTTACCCATCCCGGCCCCGACGGCAAACCGGTCGCGGTCCAGGCGGGCGGTATTGGCGCGCTGGCCGCGGCGGTGACCGCGTGGCGCGCACAGGATCCTGAGCTGGTGCTGGTCGGGGCAGGCGATCTGGTAGGCGGCACGCCGGCCATGTCGTCGATGTGGAACGATGAGCCGACCATCAATGCGCTGAACCTGCTCGGCATGAATTTCAGCTCGGTCGGCAACCACGAGTTCGACAGCGGGCGCATCGAACTGATGCGCAAGCAGAAGGGCGGCTGCGAGACCCCGCGCGCCGACAAGGCCTGCAAGCTGGCGCCGGACTTCAGCGGCGCAAAGTTCCAGTACCTGGCCGCGAACGTGATCGACAAGGCGACCGGCAAACCGTTCCTGCCGGCCTGGCGCATCGAGGAAGTGCGCGGCGTGAAGATCGGCTTCATCGGCGCGGTCCTGCAAGGCACGCCCGAGCTGGTGCTGGCGTCCGGCATCGCTGGACTCGCGTTCGAGGACGAGGCAACTGCCATCAACCGTGTCATGCCCGAGCTGCGCGCCGCCGGCGCGACCGTGTTCGTGGTCCTGATCCACGAAGGCGGCAGCACGAAGGAGCCGTATCACAAGCAGGACTGCACAACCCTGACCGGTCCGATCGTCGACATTTCGAAGAAGCTGGATCCGGCCGTGCGCCTGGTCGTCAGCGGCCACACGCATACGGGCTTCCAGTGCAAGGTGGAAGGCCGCACGATCACGCAAGCGGAATATGCGGGGCACATGCTTACCCGGATCAAGCTGACGATCGATCCGGCCACCCGCGCGCTGCAGGGCGTGCAGACGAATAACGTGGTGGTCAAGCCGGGCGATTTTCCGCAGGTGCAGGCAGTGGCCGACTACCTGGACACGGTCCGCCAGCGCAGCCAGGCAGCACTGGCGAAACCGGTCGGCCGGAGCGCCGTGCGCAGCGTGGAGCGCCGCCTGAACCCGGCCGGCGAGTCGCCGCTGGGCGGCATCGTGGCGGACGCGGTGCTGGCGGCAACCAAAGACCACGGCGCTGACATCGGCCTGATCAACACGGCCGGTGTACGCAAGGACCTGGAATCGGGCGCCGACGGCGTCGTCACCTACGGCCAGGCGCAGGCGGTGCTGCCGTTCGCGAACACGCTGTTGGTGATGGAGCTGACCGGCCGCCAGCTGGTCGAGATGCTCGAGATGCAGTGGATGCGCGAGAACGTGGACGCGCGCCACTCGATGCTGCAGGTGTCCAGGAACGTTACCTACCAGTGGGACAGCGAGCGCCCGCGCGGGTCGCGCGTCGTGCCTGGCAGCGTGCTGGTCAATGGCCAGCCGGTCGATCCGGACAAGGTGTACCGCGTGGCGGCGAACAACTTCCTGGCCGAAGGCGGCGACGGCTTCCCGATCTTTATCAAGGTGCCCAAGCACGCCACGCAGATCGTCGATATCGATGCATTCATCGACTACCTGGCCAAGGGCGGGCTGGCCCAGCCGGCAGCCTTTGCCGCGCCGGCGCCGCGTATCGTCCGGGTGAAATGAGGAGCCTGCCGATGCGCCGCCGCCTGCTTGGCCTGCTCGCCTTCCTCGCCGGAAGCGCGCACGCACAGTTCACGATACCCGGCTATGAGCTGGTGCAGACCGCGCCCGTCGAAACCGCGCTCGAAAGCCGCGACCTGCGCGATCCGGTCACCGTGTGGTCCGCGATGTTCGACGCCGCGCGCGACGAGATCGTCATCGGCCAGTTCTATGCCGTCAGCCGTGCCGGCACGCCGTTCGAGAAAGTCATGCAAAGCCTCGCCGCCGCCGGCGCGCGCGGCGTGAAGATCCGCTTCCTGATCGACAAGAAGGGCGTCGGCATGTCGGAGCCGGAAACGCTGGAGCGGCTGCGCAAGATCCCCAACCTCGAGATGCGCGTCCTCGACTATTCGCAGCTGACCGGCAACGGCATCATCCACGCCAAGTACCTGGTCGTGGACCGCAAGACCGCTTTTGTCGGCAGCCAGAACTTCGACTGGCGCGCCTTCACCCACATCCACGAGACCGGCCTGCGCATCACCGATCCGGCCATGGTGGCGCAGGTGCAGGCGATCTTCGAGAAGGACTGGAACGCGCAGGGCCAGCTCGCCGCCGGCGTCAAGCTCGCGCCCCTGGCGCCCGCCAGCGTTGCCCCGACCGTTGTCGGCGACCAGCAGTTGCTGGCCAGCCCGCACGGGATGAACCCGGCCGGCGTGCCCGATTCCGAAGCGGCGCTGCCTGCGCTGCTGGCCGAAGCGAAGAACGAGATCCGCATCCAGGTGCTCGACTACGCGCCGCTCAGCTACGGCCCCAACGGCACCCGTCCGTATTACGGCCTGATCGACAACGCGCTGCGCGCAGCCGCAACGCGCGGCGTCAAGGTCCGGCTCCTGGTCTCCAACTGGAATACCGAGAAGCCCGCGATCGCCTACCTCAAGAGCCTGGCGCTGGTGCCTAACGTGGAGGTGAAGATCGTCACGCTGCCCCAGGCGTCGGGCGGCTTCATCCCGTTCGCGCGCGTCATTCACAGCAAGACCATGGTCATCGACGGCAAGACCGCCTGGATCGGCACCAGCAATTTCGCTGGCGGCTACTTCGACAAGTCGCGCAACCTCGAAGTGGTGCTGCGTAACGAGAAGATGGCGCAGCGCGTGCTGCAGACGCAGGACCAGGTGTGGAACTCCCAGTACGCCGCACCGATCGATGTCAGCAAAGATTATCCGAAGCCGAACAAGAGCGGCGAATCACCCAAGTCCAAGGAATAAGCAATGAAGAAACTCGCATGTGTGCTGGCGCTGGCCAGCGTATTTGCCGCCACCAACGCGCACGCGTGGGGCAACGACGGCCACCGCGCGGTGGGCGCGATCGCCGACAAGCTGCTCAAGGGCACCAACGCACAGAAGCAGCTGGCCGCGATCCTGTTCCCGGGCGAGTCGCTCGAATCGATCGCCAACTGGGCCGACTGCGTGAAGGGCAACTACTGCGGCCCGCAGACCCCGGAAATGGTCGGCTACGTGGAAGCCAATCCGAAGCACGGCACCTACCACTACACCGACGTGCCATACCAGCACAGCCACTACGAAGATGGCGCGCCAGGCGCGTTCGAGGACGATATCGTCCAGACCCTGAAGCAGGCGATCGCCGTGCTGCAAGGAAAGGCCGACAAGGACCCGTCGCTGAATCCGCACAAGTTCACCAAGCGCCAGGCGCTGATGCTGCTGGTTCACATGACCGGCGACATCCACCAGCCGCTGCACGTGGGCGCAGCCTACGTCGGCAAGGACGGCAAGTTCACGATCCCGAAAACGCACCACGACATCGACACGGTCAATATCTTCGATTCGCGCGGCGGTAATAATTTCCTGCTCGACGAAGGCAAGGTCGCGGCCATGGACGCTGCCCACATTCCGGGCCAGCCACGTCCGGTAAAGGAAGGCGTGCCGAAGGCGCTGACCAAGCCGTTCCACTCGTACTGGGATACCACGGTCGTCGACTACGCGATGCGCCGCAGCAGCACCAGGACGCCTGACCAGTTCGCGCAGTACGTCATCGACAGCAAGCCGGTCGTGGCGGCAAATTCGGGCGAACCGACGACCTGGCCTTACCAGTGGGCCAACGATGCGCTCGCCCAGTCGAAGCTGGCGTACGCTAACGTGGTTCCGGGGCCGTTCCAGCAGCAAGTCAGCAAGAAAGGCGAGACCTATTACACCTGGTCGCTGGAAGTGCCGCAGGATTATCCGGTGCCGAGCTCCGCGCTGGCACGCACGCAGCTGATCAAGGGCGGCTACAACCTGGCCGCCGTACTGACCGCCATCTGGCCATAAAAGGAGACCGACATGCGCTATCCGACGACCTGCATCCTGATCTGCGCAGTCGTCGGCGCGCCTGTCGCTGCCGCCCCCGCGCTGCCGCTGTGGGAGGTGGGCGTCATCGGCGGGACAGTCTCCATGCCCGCCTATCCCGCATCCGCCGACCGCTCCACGCGCGGCATTGTCTTCCCTTACCTTGTCTATCGCGGCAAGGTGTTCCGTTCCGACGAATCCGGCCTGCTGGCGCGCGTGCTGCGCACCGAACGCATGGAGCTGGACATGGGCTTTGCCGCGTCGCTGCCGACGCGTTCCGGAGCGGTCGATGCACGCGAGGGCATGCCCAACCTGGGCGCGCTGGGCGAGTTCGGCCCGCGCCTGAAGGTCAAGGTCGGCAACCCGGATACCACCAAGGTACGCTTCGAATTGCCCGTGCGCGCCGTGGTCGAGGCGCGCGGCGGCCTGCACCACCGCGGCTGGACAGCGGAACCCCGCCTGACCTGGGGCACCGAGGACCCCGCAAGGCGGCTCTCCGTCGGCACCAGCTTCAGCGCCGTGTTTGGCGACCGTTCGATCAACCGCTACTTCTACGAGGTCGCGCCGCAGTACGCGACGCCGGCCCGTCCCGCCTACGCGGCGGACAGCGGCCTGGTGCTGCTGCGCCTGGGCGCGAGCGCCAACTACAAGCTCACGCGCGACGTGCGCCTGTACGGCTATGTGCGCGCGGAGAGTTATTCGCGCGCGGCCAACCGCGACAGCCCCTTGCACCTCAAGTCCACGGGCATCGCCGGCGGCTTCGCTGTCGCGTGGATCATGAAGCGCTCGTCCCGTCCAGCTGCCGACTGAGCGCACCGGCATGAGAGCCGCTCTCGGGATGCTCGTGACGGCCGTCATCGTCTACGCCGGGTTTTGCGCGCTGATGTTCTTCCAGCAGCGCTCGCTGATGTATTTCCCCACGCCGCCGGCGCCAGCCCCTGCCGGGACGGCGGTGCTTGCGTTGCAGGTGGATGGGGCCAGGCTCGCGGTGACTGCGCTGCGCCAGGACCGGCCGAATGCGCTGCTGTACTTTGGCGGCAATGCGGAGGACGTGAATGGTAGCGTCGGAGAGTTGTCGGCCGCGTTCCCGGACCATGCCATCTACCTGATGCAGTACCGCGGCTACGGCCGCAGCAGCGGCACGCCGACCGAACGTGCGCTGGTGGCGGACGCACTTGCGCTGTTCGACTCGGTGCGCGCGCGGCATGCCCGTATCGACGTGGCGGGACGCAGCCTGGGTAGCGGCGTAGCGGTCCAGCTGGCGAGCGCGCGCCCGGTCGGGCGTCTCGTGCTGGTCACGCCATTCGACAGCTTGCGCGACGTGGCCGCTGGCCATTACAGGTGGCTCCCCGTGCGCTGGCTGATGCGCGACCGCTATGACTCCGGCGCGCATGCGCCAGGCATATCGGCGCCGACCACGCTGGTCGCGGCGGAGCACGACGAGATCATTCCCACGGGGCAGACCGAAACGCTGTTCAAGCGCTTTCCTGCCGGGGTGGCCGAGATGGTTGTGATCGAGGGTGCTGCCCACAACACGATCTCGCTGAATCCCCGCTATATCGAGGCGCTCAGGGGCGGGCCGGCTGCGCTGGCAAGGAAAGGTGACTAGCAGGACCTGGATGTCACGATAGCGCTGTGCGGTTCCTCGCTGCCCGCTCCAGCATCAGTTCGCGTTCGCGCGTATTGCCCGCCAATGCCGCGGCGCGTTCGAACTCGGCGCAGGCTTCGGGCCGGCGGCCGAGTTGTTCCAGCAGGTCGCCTCGCACGGCGGGCAGCCATTGGTAGTCCTGCAGCGTGCGTTCGCTCCCGAGCGCATCGACGACGTCCAGCGCCTGCTGAGGACCATAGGCCATCCCCACGGCCACTGCGCGGTTCAGTTCCACGACCGGGGAGGGCGCGGCGCGCGACAGCTCCTCGTAGACCGCAACGATCGCGCGCCAGTCGGTATCGGCAAAGGTGGCGGCGCGCGCGTGGCATGCGGCGATCTCCGCCTGCAGCTGGTACGGTCCGCGCCCGCCGCCGGCAAGCGCCGCACGCGCGAGCGAGGCGAGCCCGAGGCCGATCAGGTCCGCGTCCCACTGCGTGCGGTCCTGGTCGCGCAGCAGGACCGGCCGGCCGTTCGCGTCGGCGCGGGCTTTCGCGCGCGAGGCCTGCAATTCCATCAGCGCGACCAGCCCATGCACTTCGGGTTCGCCTGGTGCGAGCCGGGCCAGCAGGCGGCCCAGCCGCAAGGCCTCGTCGCACAGGGCAGGGCGCATCCAGTCGTCGCCCGAGGTGGCGGTGTAGCCTTCGTTAAAGATGAGGTAGACCACCTGGAGCACCGTGTCCAGGCGTTCCGCGAGCGCGTCCGGCGGGGGCAGCTCGAAGGGCACCTGCGCATCGCGCAGCGTGCGCTTGGCGCGCACCAGGCGCTGGGCCAGCGTCGCCTCCGGCACCAGGCATGCGCGCGCGATCTCCTGCGTGGTCAGGCCGGCGACTGTCTTCAGTGTCAGCGCGATGCGCGCTTCGGTAGACAGGACGGGATGGCAGGCAGTGAAGATCAGGCGCAGCACGTCGTCGCCGATGACGTCGTTGCGCGCCGCATCCAGGCCGTCCACGAAATCGGGAACGACCAGCGCCTCCTGCGCTTCGAGGTCCAGTCCGATCTCCTGCAGCTTCTCCTGCAGGACCTTGTCGCGGCGCATGCGGTCGAATGCGCCATTCTTCGCGGCCGTCATCAGCCAGGCTCCGGGGTTGTCGGGGATGCCCGATGCGGGCCAGTGCTCCAGCGCGGAGACCAGCGCATCCTGCGCCAGCTCTTCGGCCAGGCCGACGTCGCGCACGATGCGCGCAACGGCGGCGACGATCCTGGCGGACTCGCGCCGCCAGACGCTGGCAATGATCCGGCCGGCCCCTGGATGCATCAGACGGCGGGTGGAGTCGCGTTCGGATCCATGTACGACAGCTCCCATACGTGGCCGTCGAGGTCCTCGAAGCCGTGGCCGTACATGAATCCATAGTCCTGCACCGGGTTGGGCGCGCGGCCGCCGGCGGCGACCGCCTTGGCGACCAGCTCGTCCACCTCCTCGCGGCTGTCGCAGGACAGGCAGGTCAGCACTTCGGTGGTCTTGAATGCGTCGGAGATCGGCTTGGTGGTGAAGGTCTGGAAGAAGCTCTCCACGAGCAGCATTGCGAAGATGTTCTCCCCGATGACCATGCAGATTCCCTGCTCGTTGCTGAACTGCGGATTGAAGCTGAAGCCGAGCGCGGAAAAGAATTCCTTGGCCCGATTGATGTCCTTGACTGGCAGGTTGACGTAGATTTGCTTGTGCATGGCGATATTCCCTCAGGTTGATGGCCGGCAGAGTGCCGCTTTCAACAACGACGACGAACGGGCGCGTCCGGATTCGACACGCACGGCAAAAAAATTTTTCAGGAAGCTTCGTAGCAGGGCGCCAGGGCGCGCACCTCGACCGTCGCCCATTCGGCGGCGGGGCAGCGGGCGGCGAGGGCGACTGCCTCCTCGCGCGACTTCACATTCACCATGAAGAAGCCGCCGATCATCTCCTTGGCTTCCGCGAACGGGCCATCCAGCACGCGCGGCTTGCCGCCTTCGACGCGCACGCGCGCCGCCGAATCCAGGCCGGCCAGCGACTCGCCACCAAGCAGCGTGCCTTCGGCGTGCAACTCGGCGCCAAACTGCAGCATGCGGTCGTAGAGCGCGCGCCCCTCCGCATCGGAGCGCGTGGCGCGCTGGCCGACAGGTTCATGAATCAGCAGCATGTAAGTCATGATCGAACTCCCCGGGTAACGATGTCGCATATTCTAAGCGCAGGCGGTCCGGAAGTATGCAAGACCGCCTTCCACGTTGCCATAACATCGCCTTCATGTGATGATGGTGTGTCTACCAACAGTCAGGACGCACCGATGACAACTGCCCGCTTCGATTTGACCTCTTCGACGATTTCCGATGCCCAGCGCGACATGCGGCATGCTTATTACGGCGGTGCGCCCGGTGTGCTGACCTCGGGCCTCGCGTGGGCGATGGCGGCGCTGGTCTGCTATCAGCTATCGCCACAGCAGGCGATCTGGGCGCTGTTTATCGGCGGGATGTTCATCCATCCGGTCGCGGTGGTAGTTACCAAAATGCTGGGACGGCCCGGCAATCACACGCCCGGCAATCCGCTCGGCGCGCTGGCGATGGCGTCCACGATCTGGATGATCCTCTGCCTGCCGCTTGCGTATGGAGTCTCGCTGCTGCGCATCGAGTGGTTCTTCCCCGCGATGCTGGCGATTATCGGCGGGCGTTACCTGACTTTCTCGACCATGTACGGCGGCAGGATGTACTGGGCCTGCGGCGCTGCGCTGGCCATCGCGGGATGGCTGCTGTTCCAGGCGAAGGCGTCGCCCGCAACCGCGGCGGCGGCTGGCGCAGCAATCGAGTGTGTGTTCGCGGTCCTCATCTTCAAGACGACTCCGCGCGAAGGCGAGGTTGCGGTGCTCGCACAATCCACCTGAATTCGTAGAACGGGTTTTTCAAATGAAGCTGAGATGGATCGCCGCAGTCGCGGCGCTGGCGGCAAGCAGCGCAAGCATGGCGCAGGACTTCTGCGCGCATCGCGATACCAACAGCCTGGTATGGAATAAGGCTTTCGCAGCGGAGGTGAAGCGCTACTTCGGCGGCAGCAAGGGGTATCTCTACTGGGACAAGGCGACCATCGCCTCGCAGGTTCTCGCGGGACTGGGCGGCCCGCCGGACGCCATCAGGCGACTGGACGGGAACATGGCGATTGCATCGGCGTGCCGCGCGCACAGCTGCATGGAGAAAGCCGCGGTGGTGATCGCGTGTCCTGCCACCATCGTCGCCATCGGCGCGATCCATTATTCTCCGACTTCAGGGGAGGGATGGACGGACAGGCCGGAGCTCACGCTGTTTTCGGATGGGTCCAACCAGCAGGCCCACGACGCCCTCAAGCAATGGGCAGCGGCGGCGTTGGGCGACAAGTTCGACGGCATGCCGGTTCACGTGCGGTCTCCCCTACAGACGTCATCCCGAAAGCGATGAGCCGCATGCGCCACGCGGCAGGATTCGGCCTGAGCTTCTTCACCGCCGCAGCGTTGATGTACCTCTTCTTCGGATACAGCCACCTCGTGCCCGGTGAGATCGCCCTGGTCGCCATTCCGCTCGTCGCGGTGTGCGCCGGTTACCTGCAAGGTATGGTGCTGGGGCACCAGTACTACGTGAGCATCGGCTGCGGTTCTTTCCTGGCCTTGCTGGCGATGTGGGTGCCGGTGGTCGTTGTCACCTACGGATTTGCGCTGATGGGCGTGCCGGTGCTGGTGGTCCTGGCCGGCTGCGCAGCCTGGGGAGCGCAGTTGTCAAAGGAGCTGGCGCGCAAATAGAAAGTCCCTCGTGGCGGATTTCGCCATAAATGGGCCGATTCCGCCAACCCCACTGTAAGCGATAAAAAAAAGCGGCCCGCGGGCCGCTTTTCTATCGCTGGAATGATCAGCGGGATTTGACGAACGGCTTGCCGATCGCTTTCGGCGCCACCGACTTGGCCATGAAGCCCGCCAGCACCACCACCGTGACCACGTAAGGGATCATCTGGATCAGCGAGCCCGGGATGCGGCCCACGACCGGCAGGTCCACGCCTTCCATCTGGATCTGCAGCGCGCTGAAGAAGCCGAACATGATGCAGCCCAGGGCCGTGTAGAACGGACGCCAGTTACCGAACACCATCGCGGCCAGCGCCAGGTAGCCTGCACCGGCCGACATGTCGCGCAGGAAGAAGCCGCTCTGCACGATCGACAGGTAGGCGCCCGAGAAGGAGCACAGTACGCCTGCGATCAGCATGGCCATGTAGCGGGTGCGCGCGACCGACACGCCGGCGGCGTCCGCGGCATGCGGATTCTCTCCGCAGGCGCGCAGGCGCAGGCCGAAGCGCGAGTGGTACAGCACCCAGTGCACGATCGGGATCAGCAGGAAGGCCAGGTAGGTCAGCACCGAATGGCCGCCCAGCACGCTGCCGTAGAACCAGCCGACGAACGGAATGTCGCGCAGCGCCTCTGTGCCCGGCAGGACGATGTCGAACAGGCGGAAGTCGCCCAGGTCCGGCGTGCGGCCGCCCTGCTGGAAGAAGTACTGCGCCACCACGAAAGTCAGGCCGCTCATGGCGATGTTGACCGCGATGCCGCCGACCAGCTGGTTGCCCTTTTGCGTGATGCTGACAAAGCCCTGCAGCAGCGCGAGCGCGGCCGAGACGGCAATGCCGGCGGCGATACCCGCCCATGGGTTCTGCAGCGTATAGGCGACAGCGGCGGACGCGAATGCGCTGGCCAGCATCTTGCCTTCGAGCGCGAGGTCGATCACGCCGGAGCGTTCGGCGAACAGGCCGGCCATGGCTGCGAACAGCAGCACCGGAGCATTGCGGATGGTCGCGACGACCATACTGGAGAATTGGAAGTCTTCGAACATGGCTTATCCTTTCCGGCGCAGGTTGATCGCCTTCATGATCGCCGGCGCGTACAGGTTTTCCATCGCGCCGCAGAACAGGATGATCAGGCCCTGGATGAAGATGAAGGTCTCCTGCGGGATATTCGGTTTTTCCAGCGACAGGTCGAAGCCGCCCTGGATCAGCGCGCCGAACAGCACCGCCGACAGGAATATGCCGACCGGATGCTGGCGTCCCATCAGCGCGATCGCGATGCCGACGAAGCCGGCGCCGGCCGGGAAGTTCAGGCTCAGGTAGTGGGTCGAGCCCATGATCGAGTTGACCGCCGCCAGGCCGGCAAGCGCGCCGGAAATCAGCATCGCCACGATGATCATGCGGCCGATCGACACGCCCGCGTAGTGCGCCGCATCCTGGTTCAGGCCAGTTGCGCGCAGCTCGTAGCCCCACGACGAGCGCCACACCATCACGCCGTAGATCGCCAGCGCAGCGATCGCGATCAGGAAGCCGATGTTGAGCGGGGTGTCGCCGAGGATCGGGAACAGGGTGTTCAGGCGCGGCATGAAGGCCGCTTCCGCGAACACGCGGCTGGCCGGATTCTGTTCGCCTTCCGGAATCATCTTCAGGATCAGGAAGTTCATCAGGCTCGCGGCGATGAAGTTGAACATGATCGTGGTGACGACGATGTGGCTGCCGCGGCGCGCCTGCAGCCAGGCCGGAAGCCAGGCCCACAGGGCGCCGAACACCGCTGCGGCGACCATGGCCACCGGGATCAGGAGCCAGGCGGGCAGGGTGGCGTCGAACGCCAGCATGGCCAGCGTGAGTCCCAGGCCGCCGATGTACATCTGGCCCTCGGCGCCGATGTTGAACAGGCCCGCCTTCATGGCGATCGAAACCGCCAGGCCGGTAAAGATGAAGGTGGACGCGTAGAACAGCGTGTACGACAGGCCTTCCGGATTGATGATCGCGCTGTTGATCAGGATCTGCAGCGACTCGACCGGGTCTTCGCCCAACAGGTGGATGACCAGCGCGGCGACCAGCAGCGCCGAGACCAGGTTCAGGACGGGCAGGGCGAACGCCGTGGCCCAGCGTGGGAGCTCAGTCTTTTTCATGATGTGTGCATCCCTCCCATCAGGAGGCCGATGCGGGTGGTATCGAATTCTTCAATTTTGAGTTCGCCGGTGATGCGGCCGCCCGACATGACGATGATGCGGTCGGCCAGCGCGCGCACTTCTTCCAGTTCGACCGACACCAGCAGGATGCCGACGCCTTCGTCGCGCATCTTGAGCAGCTGGGTATGGATCGATTCGATGGTGCCGATGTCGACGCCGCGTGTCGGCTGGCCGACCAGCATCAGCTTCGGTCCTGCCGCCACTTCGCGCGCGATCACGACTTTCTGCTGGTTGCCGCCGGAGAGCAGGCCGATGCGCAGGTCCGGATTGTTGGGGCGGACGTCGAAGGCCTTGAGCAGGCCGGCGCAGCGCGCCTTGATCGCCTTGAGGTCGAACAGGCCCCAGCGGTTCTTGACGCTGTCCTGGTAGCCGAACACGGTGTTCTGTTCGACCGAAAAGTCCTTGATCACGCCGTCGCGCAGGCGGTCTTCCGGCACGTGGCCGATGCCCAGCTTGCGGAACACTTTCGGCAGGCCGTCCGGATCGTGGCGGCCCGCGAACGGCAGGTCCTTGCCGAGGAATTGCACGCGGCCCGCGGAAGGCAGGCGCATGCCCGACAGGATCTGCATCAGTTCACTCTGGCCGTTGCCCGAGACGCCCGCGATGGCGACGATCTCGCCCGCGCGCAGCGAGAACGAGATGTCGTCCAGTTGCTTGACGTTGTTCGAGTCGACCAGGGCCAGCTTGTCCACGTCCAGCAGCACTTCGCCCGGGTTGTACGGAGCGCGCGGCAATTCGTTCTGGATCGGGCGGCCCACCATCAGGCCGGCCAGTTCTTCCTTCGAGGTGGTCGCGGTCTGCACCGCGCCGGCCACGCGGCCCGCGCGCATCACGGTCACCTCGTCGGTGATTTCCATGATCTCGCCCAGCTTGTGCGTGATGAGGATGATGGTTTTGCCCTGCTCCTTGAACAGGCGCAGGATATCGAACAGCGACGCGGTTTCCTGCGCGGTCAGCACGGCGGTCGGTTCGTCCAGGATCAGGATGTTGGCGCTGCGGTAGATCTGCTTGAGGATCTCCACGCGCTGCTGGGCGCCGACCGACAGGTCTTCGATCTTCGCCAGCGGGTCCAGCTGCAGGTTGTAGCGCTGGCAGATCTCGCGCAGCTTCGCTTCGACTTCGCCGCGCTGCCTGGCCAGCTTGAAGCCGCCTTCGCTGCCGAGCATGACATTGTCCAGCACCGTGAAATTCTCGACCAGCATGAAGTGCTGGTGCACCATGCCGATCCCCAGTTCGATCGCTTCATGGCTGTTGCGGATGGTGCGGTGCTGGCCGTCGATGAGCACATCGCCGCTGTCGGCATGGTAGTAGCCGTACAGGATGCTCATGAGGGTCGACTTGCCCGCGCCGTTCTCGCCGATCACGCCGTGGATCGAGCCCTTGGCGATCGAAAAGCTGACGTCGGCATTCGCTTGCACGGCCCCGAAGGCCTTGCTGATGTGGCGAAATTCAACAGCTGGCTGCATAGAAGATCTTCTAGTAATTGAAACGCGCCGCCGGGCCATTCAACCCGGGCGGCGCGTTTGGTAGTGGCGTTAAAAATCAGACCGGGCAGCTGTTCGCGGCACGGTAGTCGATGACCTTGATCTTGCCGCCGACGATGGCAGCCTTGGTTTCATTGACCTTCTTTTCGATGGCAGGGGTGACGACAGCGCGGTTGTTCTTGTCCAGCGCCCAGTCCACGCCTCCATCCTTCAGGCCCTTGTAGGTGATGCCTGGCTTCCAGGTGCCGTTCTTCACTTGCATGAAGGAGTCGTACACCGCCACGTCCACGCGCTTGACCATCGAGGTCAGCATGGTGCCCGGATGCAGGTGGTTCTGGTTGGAGTCCACGCCGATCGCCAGCTTGCCTTTTTCCTTGGCCTTCTGCAGCGCGCCCAGGCCCGAACCGCCGGCCACGGCAAACACCACGTCCGCGCCACGGTCGAACTGCGCACGCGCCAGTTCGCCGCCCTTGGCCGGATCGTTCCATGCGGCGGCAGTCGTGCCGACCATGTTCTGCATGATCTCGACCTTCGGCACCACCGACTTCGCTCCCTGGGCGTAGCCGCAGGCGAATGCGCGGATCAGCGGGATGTCCATGCCGCCCACGAAGCCGAGCTTCTTGGTCTTCGATGCCATCGCCGCGGCCACGCCGACGACGTAAGAACCTTCTTCTTCCTTGAACATGATCGAGTTGACGTTCGGGCTCTTGGCCACGGCGTCGATCAGCACGAATTTCACGTTCGGAAATTCCTTCGCCACCTTCTGCACGGCCTGCGCCTGCGAGAAGCCCACCGCCGCGATCAGGTCGACCTTCTTGCGCGCCAGTCCGCGCATCACCTGTTCGGATTGCGTATCGGACGAGGCCTGCACTTCCATGAACGAGATGCCGGTCTCTTTCTTGAAGCGCGAAGCGCCCTCGAATGCGGACTCGTTGAAGGACTTGTCGAACTTGCCGCCCGCGTCGTACACGATCGCCAGCTTGGGCGGATTCGCCGCAGCGGCGGTGCCTGCCGCGAACAGGGCCGCGATGGTGATGCTGAGATGCTTGAATTTCATAAGAATTGACTCCTGGAATTCCGATATTGTACCCGCCTAGCCCATCAATGCCAGCAAATTGCGATGGGTCCGCTCGAATTGTGTCAGTCCTGCGGCGAGTGCGTCGTTACCAATTGTTTCGAGGTCGATGCCATGCCTCGCCAGCTGCGCGATCGTGGCCAACGCCTGGTCGATGTCATCCTGTAAAGGCGTACTGACAGGCGCCGCATCACGAGGTGCGCCGAAGGCGGTTGCGTCGGCCACATGCACCGTCCCGGGCAGGGCGATGTGTTCGGTGAAGGCGTCGCTTGCCTCCGTCAGCGCGAGCATCTGCGGCACGGCGCCGAACGCGGCGAAGATGGCGAATCCGCTGTCGGCATGGAGGTCGCGCCAGGCCAGCCGCGCGCATGCGGCTGCGGCGGTGCCCCGCAGTGGCGCGGCGCACTGCCCGAGCTGCGCGTCCACCGCCGCATTCAGCGGGCCCACGGGCATGCTGGCGACACAGGCGATGCGCTGGACAGACAGCATGCCCTGCAGGCGGCGCGCCAGGCCGCGGCGGTGTGCGGCACGCACGGCGGACACATGGCGCGGAGTGAAGGCGAGGGTCGCATTCACGCCGATGCCGGCGTGGACGATGTCTTCGATGGCGGCGATCCCCGCCGCCGTCGCGGGCACCTTGACCAGCAGGTTGGGACGGCCGACGGCGGCGTGCAGGCGCAGGGCGGCGGCGAGGAGGGCCGGCGCGTCGTGCGCAGCAAAGGGCGGGAGGTCGGCGCTGACGAAGCCCGCGCGGCCGCTGCTGCCTTCATACGTCGCAGCGAGCAGGTCGCAGGCGCGGCGCAGGTCCGGCGCCTGCAAGGCGTCCAGGCGGTCCTGCGGGCCGCTGTGCGCCGCGCGCAGCGCAGGGAGCACGGCCTGGTAGGCGGGGCAGTTGGAAATTTCGTGGAGCAGGGCGGCCGGATTCGCGGCGACGCCGTGCAGTCCGTCGGCGACCAGGCGCGCCAGTGCGCCGGACTCGAGGCTTTCATGCGACAGGCTGTCCAGCCAGCGTTGCGGCGCCAGCGCGGCGCCCGTGTCGGACCGGGCGCGGGTTGCAGTTGCTTCGCTCATTTTTACTTTCCGTTACGTGATCCTTCGGGATGTCGCGATGGCGCAACAGCCCGTCACTGCACAATTGGAAGGAAAAGACTATGCAGCAGCCTTGTTAAAGATGACAAATACGTTTTTGCTTCGGGATTTATTCATCGGCAAAATAAATACAAAAGTGTCTTGATAACAATTTTTTGCCATATTTCATGCTAGGATGAATATTCTTTGCAATAACGGCCCCTCAGGCAAAGGCTGTATGCCTGTGGCGCCGGCAACCTCATTTCGTTCGGCTGATACTTAAGGAGCGCGCATGACCGTACCGACCACCAGGACCCTCGCCCGTTCACTGATCGCACTGGCTGTCGCCGGCGCGTTCCCGCTGCAGGCTTATGCCCAGGAGGCCCAGCCGGCCCCCGCGCCTGAAGCCGTCGCGGCGCCAGCGCAGTCGCCGCAGCCTGCCCCGGCCGCGCAGGAAGAACTGGAAACGGTGATCGTGACGGCAAACCGCCGCTCGGAAAACATCCGCGAGGTCCCGATGGCCATCACCACGCTGAGTGGCGAAAAGCTCGACGTGCTGACGTCTGCGGGCCAGGACATCCGCTTCCTTGCCGGCCGCTCGCCGTCGCTGAACGTGGAATCGGACTACGGCCGCTCGTTCCCGCGCTTCTACATCCGCGGCCTGGGCAACACCGACTTCGACCTGAACGCCTCGCAGCCGGTCGGCCTGGTGTACGACGACATCGTGCTCGAGTCGCCCATGCTCAAGGGCTTCCCCGTGTTCGACGTGGACCAGGTGGAAGTGCTGCGCGGTCCGCAGGGCACGCTGTTCGGCCGTAACTCGCCGGCCGGCGTGATCAAGTTCGACTCGGCGCGTCCGGGCGACAAGTTCGAAGGCTACGGCAGCATCGGCTTCGGCAAGGACCGCACCATCAACGCCGAGGGCGCGCTGAACGTGCCGCTCAACGAGAACATGGCGATGCGCTTCTCGCTGATGTCGCAGCACCGCGACGACCGCGTGCACAACGACCGTCCGAACGCGCCGGTCCGCGATCTCGAGGGCTACCACGACAACGCCGCGCGCATCCAGCTTCTGTACAAGAACCGCGACTTCAGCGCGCTGTTCGGCCTCAAGCACCGCGACATGACCGGCAACGCGACCCTGTTCCGCGCGAATATCATCAAGAAGGGCACCAACGACATCGTCGACGGCTGGCGCTACGACTACTACCCGACCGACGGCTACAACGAGCAGTGGCTGAAGAACACGGGCGCGAGCATGCGCCTGCGCTGGCAGTCCGGCGACCTGGCCTTCCATTCGATTACCGGCTACGAGAAGGCCAAGTTCTTCAGCTGGGGTGACGTGGATGGCGGCTTCGGCGCGGTGTACGCACCACCGATGGGTCCCGACTATCCGGGACAGCCTGCCTTCATCCCGTTCAACTCCGAGACGGCGGACGGCATGCCGCACCACAAGCAGCTGACGCAGGAGTTTCGCGTCGAGTCCAACTATAAGGGACCGATGCAGTGGATCGCCGGCGCCTACTACTTCAGCGAAGACCTGACGGTAGAGAGCTTTAACAAGGACACCTTCAACGGCGGCGCCCCGAAGGGCTACGCCGTGCAGAACCAGGATTCGACCTCGTGGGCGCTGTTCGGCTCCGTGAATTACCAGCTGACGGACAAGCTGAAGATGCGGGCGGGCGTACGCTACACCGACGACAAGAAGGACTTCGACGCGAAGCGCACCGTCAACCCGTTCACCGGCGCGCCGGACACCCTGGCCCACGCAACGGAAGTCGAATCCCACAATGTCAGCTGGGACCTGTCCGGCACCTATGAAATGAGCGCGGACACCAACCTGTACGCGCGCCTGGCAACCGGCTACCGCGCACCGTCGGTGCAGGGCCGCATCCTGTTTGGCGACACCATCTCGGTGGCAGACGCGGAGCGCGCGCGCTCGTTCGAGTTCGGCGTCAAGCAGGAGCTGTTCAACCGCCGCGCACGCGTGTCGGCGACCGTGTTCCGCTACGACGTCAAGGACCTGCAGCTGACCGCGGGCTCCGGCGCCGTCAACCAGAACCGCCTGGTCAACGCGGAGCGCGCGACCGGCCAGGGCATCGAACTGGACCTGCAGGCGATCCTGACCCCGGAACTGCGCATGACGCTGGGCGCCAGCTACAACGACACCATGATCAAGGACTCCGGCCTGTTCGTGTCCCCATGCGGCTCCGGCTGCACGGTGCTCGACCGCGCGGGCCCGCTGCCGGGCACCGTCTCGATCGACAACAACGACCTGCCGCGCGCGCCGAAGCTGACCGCCAACTTCACGCTGCGCTGGGCGCGTCCGCTGGGCGACGGCGAAGTGTTCGCGTACACCGACTGGGCTTATCGCAGCGAATACAATATGTTCCTGTACGAGGCCAAGGAGTACAACGCCAAGTCGCTGCTGGAAGGCGGCCTGCGCCTGGGCTACAAGTGGAACGACGGCCGCTATGAAGCCGCGATCTACGGCCGCAACATCACCAACAAGGTGCAGGTCACGGCGGCGATCGACTTCAACAACCTGACCGGCATCGTGAACGAGCCGCGCACCTACGGCATCCAGTTCAAGGCCTTCTTCTAACTAGCGCGGGGCCCCTGCGCACGCGGGGAAAAGCTGGCTACAAAAAAAAGAGGAACCCCGCAACGGGTTCCTCTTTTCATTTCAAGCCGGCGCTAACGCCCATCAGGCAACGGTCCCCTCCGGGGACACTCCGCGGTCCTCCACCGGTGCAGGCGGGTGCAGGATGTTCAGGAAGGCGCGCACCACCGGCGCGTCGTCCAGTGCCGCGTAGCAGATGTAGAGGTTCGCCGACGGCGGATTGCTCTTGATCTGCAGGAAGGTCACGCCAGGCCAGCCGATCCGGCTGGTCGTTTCCGGCATCAGCGCCACGCCAAGCCCCGCACCGACCATCGCCAGCAGCGTCTGCGGCTCGGTCGCCTCCTGGAAGATGCTCGGCTGGAAGCCGGCCTTGACGCAGCAGTCGATCAGGTAGCGCGGTTCGGCCGCCGACTTGTCCAGCGTGAGCGTGAGCATCGGCTCATCGGCGATTTCCGTCAACTCGATCGCCCCGCGCTGCGCCAGCGGATGGCGCGCGTTCACTGCCACGCATACGTTCTCGCGGAAGCACAATTCCTGGCGCAGGTTGTCGCGCTTGAGTTCCTCTTCGTCCAGGCGCGGCTCGCGCCAGAAGCCGACGTCGATCTGCTTGGCGCGCAGCGCGTCGTACTGCGATGTGGGCGAGGACTCGTGCAGCGTCCACGTCACCTGCGGGAACTTGGTCTGGAATTCTTCCAGCATGCCCGGGATCGGTCCCCACATCGCGGAGCCGACGATCCCCACGCGCAGCCGCCCGACTTCGCCGCGGTCGATCTGGCGGATGGTGTCGATGGTCATGCGCATCCGGGCCAGGATGTCGGCCGCTTCCGTCATCAGCGCCTTGCCCGCCGCCGTCAGCTCGAAGGTGCGGGTGGTGCGCGCGAACAGGCGCACGCCCAGCTCCGCTTCCAGCTTCATGATCTGCTGCGACAGCGGCGGCTGCGAAATGTGCAGGCGTTCGGCGGCGCGGCTGAAGCTCTTTTCTTCGGCCACCGCGAGGAAGTATTTCAGTTGTTTGAGGTCGATGGACATGGCGTCAGACGGGTTGCATGCCGGGGATCTGGTGCAGCGCGACCGCGAGCTGCGCGCCCACCACGGCGTTGTGCTTGACCAGCGCGATATTGGTCGCCAGGCTGCGGCCCTGCGTCAGTTCCTTGATCCGGGCCAGCAGGAATGGCGTAACCGCCTTGCCGGTGACGCCCCGTTCGCCCGCTTCGCGCAACGCCTGCCCGGTGATGCGGTCGATCTCTTCCTTCGGCATCGCCGAGGCCTCCGGCACCGGGTTGGCGACCACCACCCCGCCGTGCAGGCCGAGTTGCCACTTGGTGTGGATGAAGCTCGCCTGTTCCAGCGGCGTGTCGAGCTGGAAGTCGGCCTTGAAGCCGCTCTCGCGCGTGAAGAAGGCAGGGAAGCCGGGCTGCCCCACGCTTACCACCGGCACGCCCAGCGTTTCCAGGTATTCCAGCGTCAGGCCGATGTCGAGGATCGATTTCACGCCCGCGCAGACCACGGCCACATCGGTCCTGGCCAGCTCCTGCAGGTCGGCCGAGATGTCGAAGCTGGTCTCGGCGCCGCGGTGCACGCCGCCGATGCCGCCCGTGACGAATACGGAAATGCCGGCCATGCGCGCGCAGATCATGGTCGCGGCCACGGTGGTGGCGCCGACCAGGCGCTTGGACAGCACGTAGGCCATGTCGCGGCGGCTGACCTTGATCGCGTCGGGCGAGGTGCCGAGCAGTTCCAGCTGCGCGTCCGACAGGCCGATGCAGATCTTCCCGTCGAGCAGGGCGATGGTGGCCGGCACCGCGCCCGCGTCGCGGATCACCTGCTCGACCTCTTTTGCGGTCTGCACGTTCTGCGGGTAGGGCATGCCGTGCGAGATGATCGTCGATTCGAGCGCGACCACTGGCTTGCCTGCGGCGCGCGCGCTGGCCACTTCGGGCGAGAGGAGGAGGTACTGATGCATGGTCGTTCCTTATATCGTCTTGTTAAGTTAGCCGCAAAGCCGTCATTCGCGCGAAGGCGGGAATCCATCCGGGGCCGGCCCGGCATGGATCCGCGCGTTCGCGGGGAGGACGGTCAGTGGAGAGCCGACGGTGAGGCCGGCCAGGTGCATGCCGCGCCGGCATGCCAGCGCCAGGTCGTCCGGATCGTCCAGCAGCGACCAGCACACCGCGGCGGCGAATGCGTCGCCCGCGCCGGTCACGTCCACCACCTGCACGGGCGACGCCGTCAGGTGATCGATGCCTCCGGCGGTCGTGTACGTGACCCCCGAGCTGCCGCGCGTGACGATCACGTCGCGCACGCCCTGCGACTGCACTTCGCGGCAGGCGTCGGCCAGGCTGGTATCCCCGTCGATGCGGCGCCTGAGGCGCGCTTCCATCTCGCCCAGGTTCAGGATCAGCAGGCGCAATCCCTCCAGGTTGCGCGGCAGGCGCGCCATCTTCGGCTCCGACACTGCGACTATTACCAGCGGATGCACCTGCTCCAGCAGCGCCGCCAGCGTTTCCTGCGGCAGGTTCAGGTCCGCGACCGTCAGTGCCGCGGGGGCGGCGAGGGGCAGCACGATGTCCGGCACGAGCTGCTCGTACAGCTCCATGTCCGCCAGCGCAAGCGCCATGCCGCCCCGTTCGTCGAGGATGGCCGTGTAAGTGCCGGACGCGTCGCCGTCCAGGGTGATCGAGCCGGCGACGTCGATGCCCGACGCCACCGCATGCGCCAGCAGCGCGCGCCCGGCGGCATCGTTGCCGACCGCCGTCACGAGCGACACCGCCACGCCGAGGTGGGCCAGGTTCTCCGCCACGTTGCGCGCCACGCCGCCGAAGGATTCGTGCTGGCGCACCGGATTGGAGGTCCCCATGTGCAAGGGCCCCTTGGCGGTCAGTTTGCGGTCGATGTTGGCGGCCCCGATGCAGACCACGCGGCCGGTCGTTGCGAGCGTCATGTCGCCTTTCATATCGATGGCGCAGCCGGAAGCCGCGCCTGGCCGGGCTTATTGCCCGATAGGCCACACGATACGCTCATTTATAGGGTTTGGCTATAAATCGTGGGCCAAAAAGGTATTTGCCCTACATATGAGGGGTGGGGCATAGTTATAATAGTGAGTTACGCCCAGCGCGGCCGCAGCCGCGTTCGCTCCTTCCTGCCAATCAAGAACAGACCACCTGAGGAACCAGATGTCCACCAATACCCCATTTGAAGCCGCCGACGTCATCAAGGCACGCGCCCCGGGCTTCCAGCCGCGCGTAGCGATGATTCTCGGGTCGGGCCTGGGCGTGCTCGCCGAGCAGATGACCGACGCGGTCACGATCGGCTTCGATGAACTGCCGGGCTTCCCGATCAGCACCGTGCACGGCCACGCCGGCCAGCTGGTGCTCGGCACGCTGGCGGGTGTGCAGGTGGCATGCATGAAGGGCCGCGGCCACTTCTACGAAGGCTACGGCCCGACCGTGATGACCAGCGCGATCCGCACCCTCAAGCTGATCGGCTGCGAACTGCTGTTCGTGACCAACGCCGCCGGATCGCTGCGCGCCGAGGTCGATGCCGGTTCGCTGGTGGCGATCTCCGACCACATCAACTTCCTGCCGGGCACCCCGATGATCGGCCCGAACGACGAGCGTTTCGGCCCGCGCTTCTTCAGCATGGCCAACGCCTATGATGCCGACACGCGCGCGTCGATCAAGGCTGTCGCATCGGAGAACGGCATCACCCTGCACGAAGGCGTGTTCATCTCCGTGCCGGGTCCGAACTTCGAGACCGCCGCCGAAATCCGCGCCTACAAGACGCTGGGCGCCGACACGGTCGGCATGTCGGTGGTGCCGGAAGTGATTTCGGCCCGCCACTGCGGCCTGAAAGTCACCGGCGTCTCGGTCATCACCAACCTGGCCGAAGGCATGTCGCCGTTCGCGCTGTCGCACGAGCAGACGCTCAAGTACGCGGCGGTGGGCGCCGAGTCGCTGGTCAAGCTGATCCTGGCCTTCCTCGCGCGCTTCGCCGCGACCCCGCGCCAGGCTTAAACCCAAGGAGGCAACCATGTCCCGCGCATTCATCCTGCTCCTCGACTCGTTCGGCCTGGGCGCGCTGCCCGACGCCGCCAAGTACGGGGACACCGGCGCCAACACCTTCGGCCACATCGCCAGCTGGGCGGCAAAGTCCGGCAAGCCGATGGTGCTCCCGAACCTCGAAAAGCTGGGCCTGGCCGCCGCCGCGCACCTGGCCAGCAACGAGTGGGCCGACGGCTTCAACCTGCGCGATGGCTTTACCGGCGCATATGGCGCGGCCCGCGAGCAGTCCACCGGCAAGGACACCCAGTCCGGCCACTGGGAAATCGCCGGCGTGCCTGTGCTGTTCGACTGGGGCTACTTCCCGAAAGAGGCGCCGTCGTTCCCGCAAGAGCTGACCGATGCCATGCAGGCGCAGTCCGGCGTGCCTGGCTTCCTCGGCAACTGCCACGCATCGGGCACCGAGATCATCAACCGCCTGGGCGACGAGCATGTCGCGACCGGCAAGCCGATCCTGTACACCTCGGCCGACTCCGTGCTGCAGATCGCCGCGCACGAAGAGCACTTCGGCCTCGACAAGCTATACGCGCTGTGCGAGATCGCCTATGAGCTGGTCAAGCCGTACAACATCGGCCGCGTGATCGCGCGCCCATTCACCGGTTCCAACGGCGACTACAAGCGCACCTCCAACCGCCACGACTACGCGGTGCCGCCGCCGTCGCCGACCTTGCTCGACCACGTCAAGGACGCGGGCGGCGAGGTGATCGCACTGGGCAAGATCAGCGACATCTTCGCTGCGCGCGGCGTCACCAAACTGATCAAGGGCGCCGACAACATGGCCCTGTTCGACGAGCTGGTCAAGGTCGCGGACAGCGCGCCGGACAACTCGCTCACGTTCGTCAACTTCGTCGACTTCGACATGCACTTCGGCCACCGCCGCGACATCGCCGGCTACTCGAACGCGCTGCACGAGCTCGATGCGCGCCTGCCTGCCTTCATGGCCAGGCTGAAGGAAGGGGACTTGTGCGTGATCACGGCGGACCACGGCTGCGACCCGAGCTGGCCCGGCTCCGACCACACGCGCGAGCACATCCCGATGATCTTCTTCGGCCCCGGCATCCAGGGCCGCCCGCTCGGCATCTCCGACACTTTCTCCGATATCGGCGCCACGCTTGCCAAGCACCTCGGCGTCAAACCACTTTCCAACGGAACCAGCCTGTTATGACTTCTCCGATCGACTTTAAACGCAACGAGGCAGTAGGCCTCGACCTTGGCTGGGTCAACCAGGTCAAGGTCAACCGCAATGCGGCCGACCGCCGCGCCGCCAGCCTGGCAGCGCGCCGCACCGTCAAGAAGGAATACCAGGCGGCCTGGCTGATCAAGGCGATCCAGTGCATCGACCTGACCACCCTCGGCGGCGACGATACCCCGGGCCGCGTCGAGCGCCTGTGCATGAAGGCGATGCGCCCGCTGCGTCCGGACCTGCTGCAGGCCCTCGGCCTGGACCAGCCGCTGACCACCGGCGCCGTCTGCGTGTACCACGAGATGATCGCGCCGGCAGTCAAGGTGCTGAACGGCCGCCTGCCGATTGCCGCGGTATCGACCGCGTTCCCGGCCGGCCTGTCCAGCCATGAAACCAAGGTGCGCGAGATCGAACTGTCGGTTGCCGCCGGCGCCACCGAGATCGACATCGTCATCACCCGCAAGCACGTCCTGACCGGCAACTGGCAGGCGCTGTACGACGAAATGCGCGACTACCGCATCGCCTGCGGCGACGCGCACGTCAAGGCGATCCTCGCGACCGGCGACCTGGTCACGCTCGAGAACGTGGCCAAGGCATCGTGGGTCTGCATGATGGCAGGCGCAGACTTCATCAAAACTTCGACCGGCAAGGAAGGCGTCAACGCCACCATCCCGGTCGCGCTCACGATGGTGCGCACCATCCGCGAATACCACGAGCGCTACGGCTTCCAGGTCGGTTTCAAGCCGGCCGGCGGCGTCGCCACGTCCAAGTCCGCGCTGCAGTACCTGACCCTGATGAAGGAAGAACTGGGCAACGAGTGGCTGGAGCCGCACCTGTTCCGCATCGGCGCGTCGAGTCTCCTGACCGACATCGAACGCCAGATCGAACACTACGTCACCGGTAACTATTCGGCGGCGCACCGCCACGCGCAACCTTAAGGAACGAACTTCGCCATGCCAACTATCAACGAGATTCTGAAGACTATGGACTACGGCCCGGCACCGGAAAGCACCAAGGAAACCAACGCGTGGCTGGACGAGCACGAGCGCCGCTTCGGCCTGTTCATCGACAACGCGTGGACCGCGCCCGGTCAGACCTTCGCCACCAACAATCCTGCCGACGGCAAGGAGATCGCCCAGGTCACGCAGGCCACCACGGATGACGTGAACCGCGCCGTGGACGCCGCGCGCCGCGCGCAGCCGGGCTGGGTCGCGCTGGGCGGCCATGGCCGCGCGCGCATCCTGTACGCGCTGGCACGCCTGCTGCAAAAGCACTCGCGCCTGTTCGCGGTGCTGGAGACGCTCGACAACGGCAAGACCATCCGCGAGACCCGCGACGCCGACCTGCCGCTGGCCGCGCGCCATTTCTACCACCACGCCGGCTGGGCGCAGCTGCAGAACGAAGAGTTCGCGGACTACCGCGCCGTGGGCGTGGTCGGCCAGATCGTGCCGTGGAACTTCCCGCTGCTGATGCTGGCATGGAAAATCGCGCCTGCCATGGCAGCCGGTAACACCATCGTCTTCAAGCCGGCCGAGTTCACGCCGCTGACCGCGCTGCTGTTCGCCGAGATTTGCCAGCAGGCCGGCGTGCCGGCGGGCGTCGTCAACATCGTGACCGGCGACGGTGCGGTGGGCGAAGCCATCGTCAAGCACCCTGGCATCGACAAGCTGGCCTTCACCGGTTCGACCGACGTGGGCCGCATCATCCGCCGCGAAACGGCGGGCAGCGGCAAGAAGCTGTCGCTGGAACTGGGCGGCAAGTCGCCGTTCATCGTGTTCGAAGACGCGGACCTCGACGCCGCCGTCGAAGGCCTGGTCGATTCGATCTGGTTCAACCAGGGCCAGGTCTGCTGCGCCGGTTCGCGCCTGCTGGTGCAGGAATCGGTGGAAGAGCGCTTCTACGCCAAGCTGCGCGCGCGCATGGACAACCTGCGCGTCGGCTCGCCGCTCGACAAGTCGTCCGACATCGGCGCGCTGGTCGATCCAATTCAGCACCAGCGCATCCATGGCCTGGTGGAAGGCGCCCGTGCCGAGGGCTGCACCATCTATCAACCTGAATGCGTACTGCCTGCGGACGGCTCGTGGTATCCGCCGACCCTGATCATGGGCGCATCGACTTCCGCCAGCGTCGCGCAAACCGAAATCTTCGGCCCGGTGCTGGTGGCGATGAGCTTCCGCACCCCTGGCGAGGCGGTGCAGCTGGCGAACAACACCGTGTACGGCCTGGCCGCCTGCGTGTGGTCCGAGTCGATCAGCCTTGCGCTGGACATGGCGCCGCAGATCAAGGCCGGCGTGGTGTGGATCAACACCGCCAACCAGTTCGACGCTGCCTGCGGCTTCGGCGGCTACCGCGAATCGGGCTACGGCCGGGAAGGCGGCCGCGAAGGCATGCTGGAATACCTGGTCCCGCTGGCGGAAGACGCCCGTCCTGCCGCGCCGGTCGCGCCGGTCAAGGGCAAGGTCAAGGAGGCAGACAGCAGCGGCAACCCGTTCGCGATCGACCGCACCGCCAAGCTGTACATCGGCGGCAAGCAGGCACGCCCGGACGGCGCCTACTCGCGTGCGATCAACGGCGCGAACGGCGAGTTCATTGCCGACGTCGGCGAAGGCAACCGCAAGGACATCCGCAACGCGGTGGAAGCCGCGCACAAGGCGTCCGGCTGGTCCAAGGCCAGCGCGCACAACCGCGCGCAGGTGCTGTACTACATCGCCGAGAACCTGGCGGCGCGCGCGGACGAATTCGCGGCACGCCTGGGCGCGATGACCGGCGCCAAAAACCCGGAGAAGGAAGTGCAGGCATCGATCGACCGCCTGTTCACCTGGGCGGCATGGGCCGACAAGTACGACGGCCTGGCGCACCAGCCGCCGATGCACGGCATTACCGTCGCGCTGAACGAGCCTGTGGGCGTGGTCGGCATCGTGTGCCCGAACGAGGCGCCGCTGCTCGGCTTCATCTCGCTGGTGGCGCCTGCGCTGGCGGTCGGTAACCGCGTGGTGGCTGTGCCGTCGGAAGCGTACCCGCTGTCGGCGACCGACCTGTACCAGGTGCTCGATACGTCCGACCTGCCGGGCGGCGCGCTGAACATCGTCACCGGTTCGGCGGACGAACTGGCCAAGACGCTGGCATCGCACTCGGACGTGGACGCCGTCTGGCGCCACGACGGCTCGGCCGAAGGCTGCGCCGAAGTCGAGCGCCTGTCGGCATCCTCGCTCAAGCGCACCTGGACCAGCGGCGGCCGTGGCCGCGACTGGTACAGCGACAAGCAGTCGGCGGGCCGCGCCGTCCTGTACCACGCCACCCAGGTCAAGAACGTCTGGATCCCTTACGGCGTTTGATGCAGGAAGGGGACTGTCCCTACGGGACTGTCCCCAGCTTTTTAGCTTGCCCTGTCCACTTGCTGACCACAAAGCTGGGGACAGTCCCCTTCGGGGACAGTCCCCGCCCTCCGGCAAATAATATTTGCATAGATTACGAAAGCAGCACATGTCCTTTCTTCCGCAGGAAATCATCCGAAGAAAACGCGACGGTTTGGCCCTCAGTGCAGAGGAAATCCAGTTCTTCGTGCGCGGCATCACCGACAACTCCGTGAGCGAAGGCCAGATCGCCGCGCTCGCGATGGCCGTCTACTTCAACGACATGAACATGGACGAACGCGTCGCCTTCACGCTGGCGATGCGCGACTCCGGCCAGGTCATGGAATGGAAGTCGCTGAACCTGCCCGGCCCGGTGGTCGACAAGCACTCCACCGGCGGCGTCGGCGACGTGGTCAGCCTGATGCTCGGCCCGATGATCGCGGCCTGCGGCGGCTACGTCCCGATGATCTCCGGCCGTGGCCTCGGCCACACCGGCGGCACGCTCGACAAGTTCGATTCGATTCCCGGCTATTGCACCGTCCCCGATCCCGAGCTGTTCCGCAAGGTGGTCAAGGACATCGGCGTGGCGATCATCGGCCAGACCGCACAACTGGCGCCGTCGGACAAGCGCTTCTACAGCATCCGCGACGTCACCGCGACGGTGGAATCGGTCGCCATGATCACCGGATCGATCCTGTCGAAGAAGCTCTCGGCCGGCCTCGATGCGCTGGTGATGGACGTGAAGGTCGGCTCCGGCGCCTTCATGCCCACGTATGAGAAGTCGGTCGAACTGGCCGAGAGCATCGTCGCCGTCGGCAATGGCGCGGGCACGAAGACATCTGCGCTGCTGACCGAGATGAACGAGTCGCTCGGCCCCGTGGCCGGCAACGCCCTGGAAGTGCGCCTGGCCATCGACTACCTGACCGGCCGTTCGCGTCCCGCGCGCCTGCATGAAGTGACGATGGCGCTGTGCGCCGAAATGCTGGTCCTGTCGGGCATCGAGAAGGACGACGCATCGGCGCGCGCGCGCCTGCAGGCGGCGCTCGATTCGGGGGAAGCGCTGAACCGCTTCGCGAAGATGGTCGCGGCGCTGGGCGGCCCTGCCGACCTGGTCGAGTCCACCGACAAGTACCTGGAAAGCGCGCCTGTCGTGGTGCCGGTGCCGGCGCTGCGCGCGGGCTTCGTGTCCGCAGTGGATACGCGCGGCCTTGGCCTCGCCGTGGTCAGCATGGGTGGCGGACGCCGCCGTCCATCCGACGCGATCGACTTTGCGGTCGGCCTCACGGGACTGGTCGAGCTGGGCGATGCGATTGCCGTTGGCCAGCCGCTGGCGATGGTGCACGCACGCACGCAGGAAGCGGCTGCGCAGGCGGTTCGCGAAGTGCAGGCGGCGTACGCGCTGGGCGACGTCAAGCCCGCGCCGAACCCGGTCATCTACCGCACCATTCGTCCTTGAGGGAAAACGCGATGGACTACACCAAGCTGATCGACGAAGCACGCGCGGCGCGCGAGATGGCCTACGTGCCGTACTCGAACTTCCGCGTGGGCGCCGCGCTCGCGTGCAAGGACGGGCGCATCTTCCGCGGCTGTAACGTGGAGAACGCGAGCTACGGCCTGTGCAACTGCGCCGAGCGCACCGCGTTCTTTTCCGCGATCGCGGCCGGCTACAAGCCGGGCGACTTCAGCGCGCTGGCCGTGATCGGCGAGACCGATGGGCCGATCTCGCCGTGCGGCGCGTGCCGCCAGGTGACGCTGGAACTGGGCGGCAACGACCTGCCGGTCGTCCTGAGCAACCTGAAAGGCGACACGATGGAAACCACCGCCGCCGCGCAGCTCCCCCACGCATTCGGCGGCCGGGACCTCAAGAAGTAGGAAATGGGGACAGACCCCATTTTCAGAATTGGGGACAGACCCCATTTTGGAAATGGGGTCTGTCCCCATTTCGGGCTACGCGGCGTGCACGTCCGCCTGCATCATGCCGAAGATGTTCCCGTCCGGGTCCTTGATGTAGGCGAGCCAGCCGACGCCCGGCACCGCCATCTTCGGCACCGTCACCGCGGCGCCCAGTTGCCCGGCCCGCTCCAGCAGCACGTCGATATTCTCGACATCCACCGTCACCACGAAGGCGTTCATTGCCGCCATCTCTTGCGGCACGTCCCCGCGCCGTGGCAGCAGGCCGCCGTGGATGCCCGGCTCGTCGTCCGGCCCAGTGTTGATCAGCCAGTAGTCCGCACTATCCCATTTGTTGAACATCCACCCGAACATGCGGGCGTAGAAATCGATCAGCTGCTGCGGATCGGATGCCTGGATTTCAAAGTGAACAGGACGCGCCATGCCGGCTCCTTTAGTCAGTCGTTTGCCATGGATCGTATTCGCCGATGCTCCACACATGCCCTTCGAGGTCGCGGCAGGTAAAGCCGCGCATGCCCGGCTCCGCGTCCACCATGTCGAGCACGATCTCCGCGTTCGCACGCTTGACGCGCTGGTAGACCGCGTCGGCGTCGCGCACCGTGAGGCAGGTGGTCTGGGTTTGCATGCCGCCGATTTCGTCGGGCATCCTGATCAACTTGCCGAAGTGGTCCTGCACCGATGCCGACGCCAGCATGATCATGCCGTTGCCGAAGGTGAGCTGCGCATGCAGCACATCGCCATACGGTCCCGGCAGCACCAGCCGCTTTTCGAAACCGAATACGTCGCACAGCCACGCGATCGCACGGTTTGCGTCGCGATAGCGCAAGCAGGGGGTGACAGTGGACGTCGTGTCCTTCGCCATCGGCGGCATTGATCGCTCCAAAGGTTGGTTGGAGTAACCATGGTAGCCGATTACAGCCCGGCCATAAAAGCGGATGTTGTCTTTGTCGCTTGGAAACGCCGCCGGTCCTCAGGGCCGTGGCTTGACCGGAGTGCGCTCTTTTCGCGCCGGGTATTTCAGGAGCAGGGCAGCGGGCCGCACGGCGCGCCGCTCCAGGTTGCCGCCGCAATTAGGGCAAGTGTGGTCGAGCACACCCTCTTTGCAGGTCCGGCAGAATGTGCACTCGAACGTGCAGATGAAGGCGTCCGGCGAATCGGCGGCGATATCGGCGTCGCAGCATTCGCAGTTAGGGCGCAAATCGAGCATACAAGGGTCCTTACATTTGTTGAAAAAGGTGGGAGTGGCCGCGGCTGACTTCCAGCGTCTGCGGGTAGCCGCGCAGCGACAGCATCTGGCGGCCGCGCGAGTCGCGCGTCACTTCGGCGATGGCGTCGACGCGCACCAGCGTGGAGCGGTGGATGCGCCAGAACTCGTCCGGATCGAGTTCGTCGGACAGTTCCTTGAGCGTCTTGCGGATCAGGAGCTGGGCGGTCGCGGTCTGCACGCAGGTGTATTTTTCGTCGGCCTGGAAGAACAGGATCTCGCGCGTGCTGATCATGCGCAGGCTGTTGCCCACCTGCGCCTGGATCCACTTGAGGTAGGCGCGCTTCGGCTGCGCGGCGCCGCCGTCGCGCAGCAGATTGGTCAGCTCGCCGAGCTGCACGCCGATGTCGCTCGGCGCGGACTGCAGGCGCTGCTGCAGGCGCTCGCGTGTCATCCTGAGACGCTCGGCCGTCACCGGCTTGAGCAGGTAATCCATCGCTCCCTGCTCGAACGCGTCGATCGCGTACTGGTCGTAGGCGGTGACGAACACGATGTGCGCCTGGTTGTAGAGCTGGCGCGCGCACTCGATCCCGTTCAATCCCGGCATGCGGATGTCCAGGAAGATGATGTCCGGCTTGTGCTCGTGCGCCAGCGTGATCGCCTCGATGCCGTTGGCCGCCTCGTCGACGACCTGCAGCTCCGGCCACACCTCGGCAAGGCGGGCGCGCAACTGGTCGCGCATCGGGGCTTCGTCGTCGACGATCAGGGCAGTTGTCATGGGCGCTTCTCCATTGGTCCGTACGGTACGCGGATCGACGCATACGCGCCGCCCGCCAGCGGGGCTTCGATCACCAGCTGCGCCTGGTCGCCGAACAGCAGGCGCAGGCGCTCGCGGATATTGGCCAGGCCGACGCCTTCGTCCGAGTGCAGGTTGAAGCCGACGCCATTATCCTGCACATCGACCCACAGCTGGCGGTCCACCACGCGCGCGGTCACTTCGATGTGGCCGCCCTCGATCTTCGGCTCCAGCCCGTGCTTGATGGCGTTCTCGATCAGCGTGAGCAGCATCATGGGCGGGAACGGTGCCGTTTCGAGGTGCGCGGGCACGTCGAACGTCACCGCCAGCCGCTCCTTCATCCGCGCCTGCATGATGGCCAGGTAGGCGCGCGCCAGCTCCACCTGCTTGCCCAGCGTGCCGCCGCCGGTCGCGCGCATCTGCGGCAGCGTCGCGCGCAGGTACTCGATCAGGTTCTGGTGGATGCGCGCGGCCTGCGGCGGATCGGTTTCGATCAGCTGGCCGATCAGCGCGAGCGTGTTGAACAGGAAGTGCGGCTCGACCTGCGCCTGCAGGGTGGCCATCTGCGCTTCCACCAGCCGCCGTTCGAGGTTGGCCACGTCGGCTTTTTCCACCGCGTCCTTGGCCACCAGCTCGGCGCGGCGCTTGCCGCCGGCGATGATCTTGAGCGCGGCCGTGATCATGATGAACATCATCGCCGGCTCGACCATCTGCACGATCACGCCGAACACGAATACCAGGAACCACGTGATGTAGAGCTGGCGCCATTCCGCGATCGCCAGCCAGTCGAAGAACCGCCACCACAGCACCGACAGCTCGGTCATCGCCTCGTGCAGGAAATCGCGCAGGTCCTGCACGCCGTGTTTTTTGCTCGTGCTCATGAGTGCTGCTCCGGTGAAGGTGGCGGCGGCAGCTGGCGCGGCTTGGCGAACGCGGCGACCATCAGCTTGATCAGCAGGAACACCACGAACACGAAGATGGCCAATGGCAGGATCGTCAGGATCAGCGCAAGCCCGAGCGCGGCAGCCACCAGGGCGGGCCAGGGCATGACCGCGATCGCACGCACGACCTGGCGTACCGCCTCTTCAAGCGAGCTGAAGAAATCCTTCATCGATTGGGTGAAGCTCTTTGGGGTGATGTCTTTCATTTCTTTCTCCGTACGGCACTGTGCCGATGGAATCACTGTACTTCCTGGATGGCCGCCGGCTCCATAGCGAGCCGACGAACTGCTGCACGGCTGGGATGAGTGGTAGCTGGTGCGTGCCGGATGACACGAGCACCGCGTGCGCCACATCAAAATGTGCTCTTTTTGCAACCTGTACGGTTGGCATTCCGTCCAAATCCGGAAGATGTGCCATAGTAATACCGCGAAATATCATGCGGGACATATTTCTTATTGTTTAGCTGTCAATTGGAGAAGTGCATGAACGAATCCAGACCAGCGTCGATGGCGTCCTTTTGGATGCCATTTACCAATAACCGCGATTTCAAGGCCAACCCGCGCCTGCTCGTTTCGGCCGAGGGGATGTATTACACCGACGTGGACGGCAACAAGGTGCTAGATGGCACTGCCGGCCTGTGGTGCGTCCCGTGCGGACACGCCCAGCCGCGGATCGTCAGCGCCGTGCGCGAGATGGTCGGCCAGCTCGACTTCGCGCCCACCTTCCAGATGGGGCATCCGGCCGCGTTCGACCTGGCCGAACAACTGATGGAATACACCGGCCACAAGTTCGGCCACGTCTTCTACACCAATTCCGGCTCCGAGGCGGTCGACACCGCGCTCAAGATCGCGCTGGCCTACCACCGCGCGCGCGGGGAGGGCAGCCGCACGCGCCTGATCGGCCGCGAGCGCGGCTACCATGGCGTCGGCTTCGGCGGCATTTCCGTGGGCGGCATCGGCAACAACCGCAAGCCCTACGGCCCGCTGCTGCCGGGCGTGGACCACCTGCCGCATACCCATTGCCCGGCCGAGAACGCGTTCTGCCGCGACGAACCCGAATACGGCGCGCACCTCGCCGACGAACTGGAACGCATCGTCGCGCTGCACGACGCTTCCACCATCGCAGCGGTGATCGTGGAGCCGGTTGCCGGATCGACCGGCGTGCTGATCCCGCCCAAGGGCTACCTCAAGCGGCTGCGCGAGCTGTGCACCAAGCACGGCATCCTGCTGATCTTCGACGAAGTCATCACCGGTTTCGGGCGCCTGACCACGCCGTTCGCGGTCGATTACTTCGATGTGGAACCGGACATGGTCACCTGCGCCAAAGGCCTGACCAACGGCGTCGTGCCGATGGGCGCGGTGCTCTCCAAGCGGCATATCCACGATGCGTTCATGGAGGCGCCGCACGGCATCGAGCTGTTCCACGGGTATACCTACTCGGGGCACCCGATCGCGTGCGCGGCGTCGCTCGCCACGCTGGAGGTGTTCCGCGAGCAGGACGTGCTTGGCAACGCCCGCAACATGGCCGGCTACTGGGCCGACGCGGCGCACTCGCTCAAAGGGCTGCCGCACGTGATCGACATCCGCACGCTCGGCCTGATCGCCGGGATCGAGCTGCAGCCGATCGCGGGCAAGCCGGGCGCGCGCGCGTTCGCGGCATTCAAGAAGGCGTTCGCGGACGGTATCCTGATCCGCGTCACCGGCGACATCATTGCGCTGTCGCCGCCGCTGGTGCTCGAGAAAAAACACATCGACGAGTTGTTCGGCAAGCTCGCCACCATCCTCCGCAACCTGGAATGACCATGCGCGAACTCGAGACGATCACCCACTTCATCAACGGCGCGCACACCCCTGCGCGAGGACAGCGCTTCGGCGAGGTGTTCAATCCGGCGCTGGGCGAGCCGGTGGCGCGCGTGGCGCTGGCGACGCCGGAGGAAGTGGACGCCGCGGTCGCCGCTGCCGCTGCCGCGTTCCCTGCCTGGTCCGACACGGCGCCGCTGGCGCGCGCCCGGGTCCTCTTCAAGTACCTGGAACTGTGCCACCAGCATGTGGACGAATTCGCGGCCATGCTCACGCGCGAGCACGGCAAGACCTTCTCGGACGCGAAGGGCGAAGTCGCGCGCGGCATCGAGATGGTGGAGTTCGCGGTCGGCATACCGCAGATGCTCAAGGGCGAGTTCACCGACCAGATCGCGCGCGGCATCGACGCGTGGTCGATGCGCCAGCCGCTGGGCGTCGTCGCCGGCATCACGCCGTTCAACTTCCCGGTCATGGTGCCGATGTGGATGTTCCCGATCGCGATCGCGTGCGGGAATACCTTCGTGCTCAAGCCGTCCGAACGCGACCCGTCGCCCTCGCTTTTGCATGCGCGCCTGCTCAAGCAGGCCGGCCTGCCGGACGGCGTGTTCAACGTGGTCCAGGGCGACAAGCTGGCTGTCGATGCGCTGCTCGACCACCCGGTAGTGCAGGCGGTCAGCTTTGTCGGATCCACGCCGATCGCCGAATACATTTACGCGCGCGGCAGCGCGAGCGGCAAGCGGGTGCAGGCGCTAGGCGGCGCAAAGAACCACATGGTGGTCATGCCGGATGCCGACATGGAGATGGCGGTGGACGCGCTGATCGGCGCCGCCTACGGCTCTGCCGGCGAGCGCTGCATGGCGATCTCGGTTGCGGTGGCGGTGGGCGACGCGACCGACCAGCTGATCCCGCACCTGGCCAGACGGACGGAGGCGCTCAAGATCCGCGACGGCATGGAACCCGATGCGGAGATGGGGCCTGTCATCACGCGCGCGGCCAAGGAGCGGATCGAAAAGCTGATCGGGCAGGGCGTGGAGCAGGGTGCTACCCTGGTCGTGGACGGGCGCGGCTACAAGGTGCAGGGACGCGAGGACGGCTTCTTCGTCGGCGGCACCCTGTTCGACAACGTCACGCCCGGCATGTCCATCTATCAGGAAGAAATTTTCGGACCGGTGCTGTGCGTGGTACGCGCGCCCGATGCCGCCAGCGCGGTGGAGCTGATCAACGCGAACGAATACGGCAACGGCGTCGCCATCTTTACGCGCGACGGCGGCGTGGCGCGCGAGTTCGTGCGGCAAATCCAGGTGGGCATGGTCGGCGTCAACGTGCCACTGCCGGTGCCGATGGCGTTCAACAGCTTTGGCGGTTGGAAGCGCAGCCTGTTCGGCGACCACCACGCCTACGGGCCGGAAGGCGTGCGCTTCTACACCCGGCATAAGGCCGTGATGCAGCGCTGGCCGAACACCGGGAGCGTGAAGGGCGCGCAGTTCGCATTCCCCCACATGAAGTAACGGCCGTCATCCCAGGCAGGTGGGCCGCCATCGGCCTGGGACGACGACTTCGCAAGGTTTGCATCAACAACCCACTCTCCAGGAAGGGTTTGCAATGATCGACTCGCTGAAGCACCTGCCCACATCCACTGCATCCCATGCGGACCTGGCCGGCAACTTTACCGACCTGGCCCCGCCACTGACGGCACGCCAGGCCGCGATCGAAAGCGCGCGCTGCCTCTACTGCTACGACGCGCCCTGCATGCGGATCTGCCCCACCGAGATCGACGTCGCCAGCTTCATCCGCAATATCCATGACGGTAATGTCAACGGCGCCGCGGTCGGCATCCTCAAGCAGAACATTTTCGGCGGCGCCTGCGCGCGCGTGTGCCCGACCGAGATCCTGTGCGAGAGCGCCTGCGTGCGCAACCACGACGCCGAAGGGCAGCCGGTCAGGATCGGACTGCTGCAGCGCTATGCGCTCGATCACGCCACGCTCGCAGAGCATCCGTTCACGCGGGCGCCCGCGAACGGCAGGCGCGTCGCGGTGGTGGGCGCCGGTCCCGCGGGGCTTTCGTGTGCGCACCGGCTGGCCATGCTGGGCTACGAGGTGGTCGTGTACGAGGCGCGCGACAAGTCCGGCGGGCTGAACGAGTACGGCATCGCCAAATACAAGCTCACCGATAACTTCGCGCAGCGCGAGGTCGATTTCATTCTGTCCCTTGGCGGTATCGAAGTGCAGCACGGCCGCGTGTTGGGCGACAACCTGCACCTGGCCGACCTGCACGCGCAGTTCGACGCCGTGTTCCTCGGGATCGGCCTGTCCGCCAGCCGCCAGCTGGGGCTGACCGGCGAGGATGCGCCGGGACTGGCCGCCGCGGTCGAATACATCGCCGCGCTGCGCCAGGCCGATGACCTGGCGTCGCTGCCGGTGCCGCGCCGCGCCATCGTGATCGGCGCGGGCAATACCGCCATCGACATGGCCGTGCAGCTGCGCCGACTCGGCGCGGAGGAGGTCACGCTCGTGTACCGGCGCGGCTACGAATCCATGAGCGCCACGCTGCACGAGCAGGAGATCGCAAAAGAGAACCAGGTGCGCATGCTGGTGTGGGCCGCGCCGAACGAGGTGCTGCTCGATGCGGCAGGCCGCGTGCGCGGGATGCGCTTCGAGCGCACCCGGCAGCTCGACAATCTGGTCGCAGGCACCGGTGAATTCGTCGAGATCGCCGCCGACGCCGTGTTCAAGGCGATCGGCCAGAGGATGGATCCGGCCAGCCTGTCCGACCCGATGGCGCGCGAGCTCGAGAACCGCGGCGACAGGATCAACGTGGACGCGTTCTACCGCACGTCCGTGCCCGGCATCTATGCGGGCGGCGACTGCATCGCGCAGGGACAGGACCTCACCGTGCAGGCCGTCCAGCAGGGCAAGCTTGCCGCGCTCGCGATCCACCACGACATCGAATCGAAACTGGAGGCTGCATAACATGGCTGACCTGAGCATCGACTTTTGCGGCATCAAGTCTCCGAACCCGTTCTGGCTGGCGTCCGCGCCGCCAACCGACAAGGCCTACAACGTGGTGCGCGCCTTCGAGGCGGGATGGGGCGGCGTGGTATGGAAAACGCTGGGCGAGGATCCGCCGGCCGTCAACGTATCGTCGCGCTACTCCGCGCATTACGGCAAGAACCGCGAGGTCCTCGGCTTCAACAACATCGAACTGATCACCGACCGCAGCCTGCAAATCAACCTCGACGAGATCACCCAGGTCAAGAAGGACTGGCCCGACCGCGCGCTGATCGTCTCGCTGATGCTGCCGTGCGAAGAGCACCAGTGGGCCGGCATCCTTCCGCTGATCGAAGCGACGGGGGCGGACGGCATCGAACTGAATTTCGGCTGCCCGCACGGCATGCCCGAGCGCGGCATGGGCGCGGCCGTCGGCCAGGTGCCGGAATATGTCGAAATGGTGACGCGCTGGTGCAAGACGCACACGCGCCTGCCGGTCATCGTCAAGCTCACCCCGAACATTACCGACGTGCGCATGCCCGCGCGCGCGGCGATGGCGGGCGGCGCGGACGCGGTCTCCCTGATCAACACGATCAACTCGATCACCCACCTGGACCTGGACCGCATGGTCGCGTTCCCCGCGGTGGGCAACGCCAGCACGCACGGCGGCTACTGCGGCTCCGCCGTCAAGCCGATCGCGCTCAACATGGTCGCCGAGATCGCGCGCGATCCGCTCACCGCGCGGCTGCCAATCTCCGGCATCGGCGGCATCTCGAACTGGCGCGATGCCGCCGAGTTCATCGCGCTGGGCGCAGGTTCGGTGCAGGTCTGCACCGCCGCGATGCTGCACGGCTTCCGCATCGTCGAAGAGATGAAGGACGGCCTGTCGCGCTGGATGGACGAGCAGGGCTACCGCAGCATCGCCGACTTCACCCGCAAGGCGGTGCCGAACACCACGGACTGGAAATACCTGGACATGAACTACCAGGTGATCGCCCACATCGACCAGGACAAGTGCATCAAGTGCGGGAAATGCTTCATCGCCTGCGAGGACACTTCGCACCAGGCGATTGCCAAGCTCGATGCGGCAGGCGTGCGCACATACAGCGTGATCGATGCCGAGTGCGTGGGCTGCAACCTGTGCGAGATCACCTGCCCGGTCGAGAACTGCATCACGATGGTGCCGCAGCAGACCGGCAAGCCATACATGAACTGGCTGCAGGACCCGCGCAATCCGCGCGCCGAGGCACGTTTGACCGGGACCGAAGCCGCCGATACACTCTGACAGCCTTCACCCCGAACGGAGACAGCACGTGAACAATGACTTGTCTGGCAGCTCGCAGTTGTGGAACGAGGACCTTGCGCCGACGACGGCGGCGCAGAGGACGTGGCGGTGGTACCATTTTGCCGCGCTCTGGATCGGGATGGTGATGTGCATCCCGGCGTACACCCTGTCGGCCAGCCTGATCGAGGCGGGGATGTCGGCGGAGCAGGCCGTGTGGACCGTCTTCCTGGCGAACGCCATCGTGCTGTTGCCGATGCTCGCCATCGGCCATGCCGGCACCAAGTACGGCATCCCTTATGCGGTGCTGGCCCGCGCATCGTTCGGCACCTCCGGCGCCAGGCTGCCCGCGCTGCTGCGCGCGATCGTCGCCTGCGGCTGGTACGGCATCCAGACCTGGTTCGGCGGCAGCATGATCTACACGCTGCTGGGGGTGATGACGGGCGCGCCGATTGGCGGCGAGCCGATTGGCTGGCTGGGCATCAACGGCGCGCAGTTCCTGTGCTTCCTCGCGTTCTGGGCGATACAGTTCTACTTCGTCGTGCACGGCATCGACTCGATCCGCAGGCTGGAGACGTACACCGCGCCCGCGAAAATCGTCATCTGCTTCGTCCTGCTCTGGTGGGTGTACGAAAAGGCGGGCGGCTTCGGCACGTTGTGGTCGCAACCGTCGCAGTTCGCACCGGGCGGCGCCAAGGCCGGACAGTTCTGGCAGACCTTTTGGCCTTCGCTGACCGCCATGGTCGGGTTCTGGGCCACGCTGGCGTTGAACATCCCCGACTTCACCCGTTTCGCCAAATCGCAGCGCGACCAGATTGTCGGCCAGAGTATCGGCCTGCCTGCGCCAATGGGACTGCTGGCCGCGATGGCGGTGATCGTCACCTCCGCCACCGTCGTCCTGTACGGCAAGGCGTTGTGGGACCCGGTCGACGTCGCAAGCCGCATGACCGGGGCCGCCGTGCTGATCGCGCTGATCGTGCTGCTGGTCGATACCGTCAGCGTCAACCTTGCCGCCAACCTGGTGGGACCGGCGTACGACTTTTCCGCGCTGTCGCCGCGCCGCATCTCGTACCGGACCGGCGGCTACATCACGGCCGGCATCGCGCTCGCCATGATGCCGTGGAAAATCCTGGAAACCACGCACGGCTATGTGTTCACCTGGCTGATCGGCTACTCCGCGCTGCTCGGGCCGATCGCCGGCATCCTGATCGTCGACTACTACCTGGTGCGCAAGACCGAACTGAATGTCGATGAACTGTATCGGGGCGACGGCGCGTATGCGTACCGCAACGGCTGGAACATGGCCGCCGTGATCGCGTTCGTGATCGGCGTCCTGCCCAACCTGCCGGGCTTCCTCAACGCCGCGTTCCCGGATGCCTTCCCCGGCGTCGACAGCAGCTTCAAGACGATCTACACCTATGCCTGGTTCGTGGGCCTGATGCTGTCCGGCGTCACCTATGGCGTCATGATGAAGAACAAGGCGGTCCCGCAGGTGCGGGCCGCAACCCAGCACTGAGGAGACCTGCATGCACATCCTGATCCGCGGCGGCACCGTCGTCAATGCCGACCGCGCCTTCCGCGCCGATGTCCTGTGCGAGGCCGACCGCATTGTCGCCATTGGCCCCGACGTGATCGCGCCACCGGGCGCGCAAGTGATCGACGCGGGCGGGCAGTACGTCATGCCTGGCGGGATCGACACCCACACCCACATGCAGCTCCCGTTCATGGGCACCGTGACCGCCGACGACTTCTTCACCGGCACTGCCGCCGGCCTGGCGGGCGGCACCACCACCATCATGGACTTCGTCATCCCGGACCCGAAGCAGTCGCTGATGGAGGCGTACCACACCTGGCGCGGCTGGGCGAAGAAGGCCGCCGGCGACTACACCTTCCACGTCGCCGTCACGTGGTGGGACGACTCCGTGCATGCCGACATGGGCACCCTGGTGCGCGACCACGGCGTGAACAGCTTCAAGCACTTCATGGCGTACAAGAACGCCATCATGGCCGACGACGAGACGCTGGTGAAATCGTTCCGGCGCGCGCTGGAGCTGGGCGCGATCCCGACCGTGCACGCCGAGAACGGCGAGCTGGTATTCCAGCTGCAAAAGGAGCTGCTGGCGCGCGGCATCACTGGGCCCGAGGCGCATCCGATGTCGCGTCCGCCCGAGGTGGAAGCGGAAGCGGCCAACCGCGCGATCGCGATTGCCAACGTGCTGGGTACCCCGGTCTACATCGTCCATGTGTCCTGCGCCGAGGCGCTGGACGCGATTACGCGCGCCCGTGCGCGCGGCCAGCGCGTCTACGGCGAAGCGCTCGCCGGCCACCTGGTGATCGACGACAGCGTGTACCAGAGCGAGGACAAGGAATACGCGCGCGGCTTCGTGATGAGCCCACCGTTCCGCAGCAAGCACCACCAGGCCGCGCTGTGGCAGGGCCTCCAGGGCGGCAACCTGCACACCACCGCCACCGACCATTGCACCTTCTGCGCCGAACAGAAGGCGGCCGGCGCGGCCGACTTCACCAGGATCCCGAATGGCTGCGGCGGCGTCGAAGACCGCATGGCCTTCGTGTGGGACGCCGGCGTGAACACGGGCCGCCTCACGCCCTCCGAGTTCGTGAAGGTCACCTCGACTAACGCCGCCCAGATTTTCAACATGTACCCGCGCAAGGGCGTGGTGGCCGTTGGCGCCGACGCGGACCTGGTGGTCTGGGACCCGGCCGCATCGCGCACCATCTCCGCGAAGACGCAGTTTGCGAAAGGCGGCTTCAATGTGTTCGAGGGACGCACGGTCAAAGGCATCAACACGCACACCATTGCCGCCGGCCGGCTCGTGTTCGCGAACGGCGACCTGCGCGCGGTGGAAGGCGCGGGTCGGCACATCGACCGTCCCGCGTTCCGGCCCACCGTCGCGGCGTAAGCGTCAATCACTTCAACCAGGTCCAAGCGCGGAGAACAACGATGAACGAACTACGCATCAATGGCGAGCGGCTGTGGTCATCCCTGATGGAGCTGGCGCAGATCGGCGCCACGCCCAAGGGCGGCGTCAAGCGCCTGACCTTGACGGACCTGGACCGGCAGGGCCGCGACCTCGTGACAGGCTGGGCGCGCGAGGCGGGAATGAGTATCACCGTCGACCAGATCGGCAACGTGTTCATGCGGCGCGAAGGCAGCAACCCCTCGCTGCCGCCGGTGATGACCGGCAGCCACATCGACACCCAGCCGACCGGCGGAAAATTCGACGGCAACTACGGCGTCCTGGCCGGCATCGAAGTGGTGCGCACGCTGAACGACCTCAGGATCCGGACCGAGGCGCCGATCGAGGTCGCGTTCTGGACCAACGAAGAGGGCTCGCGCTTCGTGCCGGTGATGATGGGCTCGGGCGTGTTCTGCGGCGCGTTCACGCTGGAGCACGCCTATTCCGCGAAGGACGTCGAGGGTAAGAGCGTGCGTGAAGAGCTCGAGCGCATCGGCTACCTGGGCGACCAGGTTCCGGGCCAGCACCCGATCGGCGCCTACTTCGAGACGCACATCGAACAGGGGCCGGTGCTGGAGGACGAAGGAAAGGTGATCGGCGTCGTGCCTGCGGTGATGGGCCTGTCGTGGTACGACTGCACCGTGAGCGGCATGGAAGCGCATGCCGGGCCGACCCCGATGCACCTGCGCCGCGATGCGCTGCAGGTGGCGACGCGGATCATGCAGGAAGTGGTCGCGATCGCGAACCGCTACCCGCCGTATGGCCGTGGCACCGTGGGCATGGTGCAGGTGTTCCCGAACAGCCGCAACGTCATCCCCGGCCAGGTCAAATTCAGCATCGACCTGCGCAACGTGAACGACGAACTGCTGAACCGCATGCACGAGGACATGCTTGCGTTCATAGACAGGACGCGCGGCGAGAGCGGGCTGGGGATCGACATCGAGCGCGTCTCGTACTACCCGCCATGCCCGTTCCATCCGGACTGCGTGGACGCCGTGCGCAAGGCCACCGAAAAGCTGGGCTACTCGACGATGGATGTGGTGTCCGGGGCAGGGCACGACGCCATCTATGCGGCGCGCGTGGCGCCGGCCGGGATGATCTTCGTCCCGTGCAAGGACGGCATCAGCCACAACGAAATCGAGGACGCCAAGCCGGAGCACCTGGAGGCGGGGTGCAACGTGCTGCTGCACGCGATGCTGGAGCGCGCCAGGGTCGTCGCCGGATAGACGCAGCATGACCCCGGCCTTCGCCGGGATGACGATGCGAGCGCGCCAGGTCAGGTGTTGGGCTGGAAGCTGCGGAAGAAATCGAGCAGCACGCGCGCCGCGATATCCGCATCGTCGGCCGTCATCGTTTCGAGCGGATTGTGGCTGATGCCGCCGTTGCCGCAGCGCGTGAACAGCATCGCCACATCGGTCAGCGCCGCCATTGCCATCGCATCGTGTCCGGCGCCGGACAGCAGGTCGAAACGCGGCAGGCCTGCGCGCTCGACCGCCTGGCCCAGCTGCTCCATCAGCCAGGGCGCGCACGGCGCCGCATCCGCCGCCACGATCTGCTGGATGGACGCATCGATCCCGCGCCGCGACGCGATCTCGCGGATCCCTTCGAGAATGTCGTTCACCGCTGCGGCGCGCACCGTATCGTCCGCGGCGCGGATATCGAGCGACAGCGAGCAGCGTCCCGGGATCACATTCACCGACCCGCCGGGCACCTGGAGCTGGCCGACCGTACCCACCAGCGACGGCTGGCCGCTGCAGCGGCGCTCCACCAGCAGCACGATTTCCGCCGCCGCCGCAGCAGCATCGCGGCGCATGGTCATCGGCGTCGTGCCGGCGTGGCTGGCGACGCCGGACAGCTCAACGAGGAAACGCGAACTGCCCGCGATCGCCGTCACCACGCCGAGCGCAAGGCCGCGTTCAAGCAGCACCGGCCCCTGCTCGATGTGCACCTCCACGAACGCCAGCACATCCTCCTTGCGGCGCGCGGCCTGCGGAATACGCGCCGGATCAAGCCCATTGGCCGCGATCGCATCGCGCATCGTCACGCCGGCTGCATCCTGCTGATCCAGCAGCGCCATATCGAAGCGGCCCGTGACCGCATTACTGCCCAGGAAAGTGCTCTTGAAGCGCACGCCTTCCTCTTCCGCGAACGCCACCACCTCCACGTGGAAGGGCAGGCGCTCGCCGCGCTCGTTCAGGTGGCGGATCACCGCGATGGGCAGCGCGATCCCGAGGCGGCCATCGTATTTTCCGCCCTTGCGCACCGTATCGTAGTGCGAGCCCGTGATGAGCGTCTTCGCCTGCGGGTCCGCGCTCGCGTAGCGGCCGACCACGTTGCCGGCATCTTCCGTGTGCACCGCCATCCCGGCATCCTGCATCCACTGCCCGATCTGCTGCGCCGTGCGGCGGTGCGCCGGCGTCATGTACGCGCAGGTCAACCCATCCTGCTCATCGCTCCACGCGCCGATCTCTTCGAGCTGGCGCATGAGGCGCGGCCCGAACTCCAGCTGCACGCCGAGCAGATCGTTCAGCCGCATCTCCGCGATCCGGTGCACCTGGCGCAGGCACTCCGCCATCTCATCCTGCGGGCGATTGCGCAAGCGCCGCGTAAAGGTCGCGATCACCTCCGCGCGCGTCAGCCCCTCGCCGGTCGGCCCCTTCACCGCCAGGATGAACGGAAACCCGAACTTCGCGTTGTACTCCGCGTTCAGGCGCTGCAGCGTCGCGAACTCCTCCGGGCTGCACCGGTTCAGTCCCGACTTCGCCTGCTCGCCGGTCGACTCCTGGGTCAGCTCACCCGCGATTGCCGCGCGTCCGGCCAGCTCCGGGTGCGCCCTGAGCAGCCCGAGCTGCTCCCCGGCCGACGCCTGCGCAACGACCTCCTGCAGCGCCAGCTTCAGCGCCGCCAGCGTCGCGAACGGCCGCGCGGCTGCTGCCCGCTCCGGTATCCACGGCGAATGCTCATAAATTCCGCCGAGGCGTTCAACGAACGCGCCCGCCTCGATCTGGTTCAGCTCGGTTAAAGTAGTCATAGCGCAAATCATATATCTCCCACGTCGGCCGCATATAAGCCCCCGCATATACCTGATCTACTTCAAACCCGGGGTCAGATACCGTCTTGAATTACAAGCCGTCGATTTAAGAAATGTGGATCAAAGGGCTTGCCTGACTTGATCACACCGTAAATGAGGTGGACAAGCTTCCTCATTACAGCGC
>NZ_JBHUJS010000011.1:0-312515 GCF_042683405.1 Pseudoduganella sp. GCM10020061
CGGACTTGGAATGAAAAAACGGGCAAAGCCACCTATCTGACCCACAGGCTCGCAGCCTTAAGCACCATCGGTGTGACTCTGCCCGACCGGAAAAACAGCAGAAGTATCTGCCGAATTGCAGGCGGTATCAATATACGAGGCACCAGGGGAGAGTGGTGCCTGACCCCGATTAAGAATGAGAATTATTTGCATTTGGTGGCGGGGTTTGCTAGGATTGTTTGCATCTCCACAATTTTGGGAAGACACCACCATGCAGAGCTTTAAACTCGCCATCGCCGCAGTGCTGTGCCTGAGCGCCTTCGGCGCGACCGCCCAGGAGAAAGTCCTGAACCTGTATTCGGCCCGCCACTACCAGACCGATGAGGCGCTGTATTCGAATTTCACCAAGCAGACCGGGATCAAGATCAACCGCATCGAGGCCGGCGAGAACGAGCTGCTCGAGCGCCTGCGCAACGAAGGCGCGAACAGCCCCGCCGATGTGTTCCTCACCGTGGACGCTGCACGCCTGGCCAAGGCGGACGAACTGCAGATGTTCCAGCCGGTGAAGTCGAGCGTGCTGGAGGCGCGCATCCCCGCGCACATGCGCACCGCGGACTGGTACGCGTTCTCGCAGCGCGCCCGCATCATCGTGTATAACAAGTCGACCGTGAAAACGGCCGATGTCCAGAACTATGAAGACCTGGCCAACCCCAAGCTGAAGGGCAAGGTCTGCGTGCGTTCCGGCTCGCACCCGTACAACCTGTCGCTCGGCGCGGCGCTGGTCGAGCACCTCGGCGAGCAGAAGACCGAAGCCTGGGCACGCGGCATGGTGGCCAACTTCGCGCGCGCGCCGAAGGGTGGCGACACCGACCAGATCAAGGCAGTGGCGGCCGGCGAATGCGGCGTGGCGCTGGCCAACTCCTACTACCTGGCGCGCATGATGCGCTCGGAAAAGCCGGCCGACCAGCAGGTCGTGGCGCAACTGGGCGTGGTCTGGCCGAACCAGAAGACGACCGGCACGCACGTGAACATCTCCGGCGCCGGCGTCATGAAGACCGCGCCGAACAAGGCCAACGCGATCAAATTCCTCGAGTACCTCGCGTCCGACCAGGCGCAGGTCTACTTCGCCGACGGTAACAACGAGTGGCCGGTCGTCGCCAGCGTCAAGACCAGCAATCCAGCGCTCGAGAAGCTGGGCAAGTTCAAGGCCGACACCATCAACGTCGGCAAGCTGGCTAAAAACCAGGCGACCGTCCAGAAGATCTACGACCGCGCAGGCTGGAAGTAAGCGGCGCCGCAACGCTGTTGCGCGCAAAGAAAGGGCCGTCCGCAAGGACGGCCTTTTTCGTTCGTGCTGCAGGTGCTTTACCTTAGAATGGGCTGACGCACCTGCGCCACGGCGCGCAGGAACCTTTCCAACCTGCCCGCCATGAACCAGCCAACGCACAACCGCCTTCCGCCCGCGATCTGGATGCTCGGCTTCGTGAGCATGCTGATGGATGTCTCGTCCGAAATGGTCCACAGCCTGCTGCCGATGTTCATGGTCGGCGTGCTGGGCGCCTCCGCCCTGACGGTCGGCCTGGTTGAAGGGCTGGCAGAAGCCACCGCGCTGATCGTCAAGGTCTTTTCCGGCACGCTCAGCGACTACCTCGGCAAGCGCAAGGGCCTGGCGGTATTCGGCTACGCGCTGGGAGCGCTGACCAAGCCGCTCTTCGCGATCGCCAGTTCATCCGGGGTGGTGCTCACCGCGCGCCTGATCGACCGTGTCGGAAAGGGCATCCGCGGCGCGCCGCGCGATGCGCTGGTGGCCGACATCGCGCCGCCGGAGATGCGCGGCGCCGCATTCGGCCTGCGCCAGTCGCTCGACACGGTCGGCGCGTTCCTCGGTCCCCTGCTCGCGGTGGCGCTGATGCTGCTGTGGGCGAACGACTTTCGCGCCGTGTTCTGGGTGGCGGTGATTCCCGGCGCGCTGGCAGTGCTGCTGCTGGTGTTCGGTGTGCGCGAGCCGCACCGCGAAACCGGCGCGCAGCGCACGAATCCCATCCGCCGCGAGAACCTTGGCCGCCTCGGGCGCGCCTACTGGTGGGTGGTCGGCATCGGCGCCGTGTTCACGCTGGCGCGATTCTCGGAGGCCTTCCTGGTGCTGCGCGCGCAGCAGGGCGGCATTCCGGTCGCGCTGGTGCCGCTGGTGATGGTCGCGATGAATGTGATCTACGCCGCCTGCGCCTATCCGTTCGGGCGCCTGGCCGACCGCGTCAGCCACACCGGGCTGCTGGCGATCGGTCTGGCCGTGCTGGTGGCCGCCGACCTGGTGCTCGCGGCGAGCGCGCACTGGGCGGTGGTGCTGGCCGGCGTGGCGCTGTGGGGCGTCCACATGGGCATGACGCAAGGCTTGCTGGCGACGATGGTGGCGGATACGGCGCCCGCCGACCTGCGCGGCACGGCCTACGGCTTCTTCAACCTGATGAGTGGCATCGCGCTGCTGGTGGCAAGCGTGGTGGCGGGACTGCTGTGGGACCGGCTGGGCGCGAGCGCAACCTTCCATGCGGGCGCCGGCTTCTGCGTGGCCGCACTGGCCGGCTTGCTGCTGTACCGGCGCGGCGCGCTGCGCTGACGCGAGCGGGCCTTAGCGGGTGCGGCTGCGCGCGATCTGGCGCGAGATGATGATCAGCGGCAGGACGCCGACCGCGACGATCGCCAGCGCGGCGGTCGACGCTTCCGTCAGGCGCTCGTCGGAGGCGAGCGTGTACGCCTGCGTGGCCAGTGTGTCGAAGTTAAACGGGCGCATGACGAGCGTGGCCGGCAGTTCCTTCATCACGTCGACGAACACCAGCAGGCCGGCGGTCAGCATGCTCCCGCGCAGCAGCGGCAGGTGCACGCGCCACAGCGTCTCGGCCTGGCCGTAGCCCAGCGAGCGCGCGGCGTCGTCCATGGCCGGCGTGATTTTTGCCAGGCTCGTTTCCACCGAGCCGAGCGACACGGTCAGGAAGCGCACCAGGTAGGCGTATACCAGCGCCGCGATGCCGCCCGTCAGCAGCAGGCCGGGGTTGTGCCCGGTCAGCGATTGCAGGGATCCGGCCAGCCAGGTGTCGATGCGGGTCACGGGAATCAGCACGCCCACCGCGATCACCGATCCGGGCAGCGCGTAGCCCAGGCCGACGATGCGGTTCACGAAGCCGGTGGCGGGGTGGCGGCTCATGCGGGCGGCGTACGCCAGCAGCACGGCGATGGCGACGGCGATCAGCGCCGTCACGGCCGCCAGGGTGAAGCTGTTGTGCGCGAGCTGGAAGAAGCGTTCGCCGAACTGCGCATCGCCTTCGGTCAGCGCCATCTCCAGCAGCACGCCGCCCGGCACCAGGAAGCCGAGCAGCAGCGGGACCGCGCATGCCACGATGGCGCCGAACGCGGCGGGACCGCGCAGGCGCCGCCCCGGCATCGGGCGATTGCGCCCCGTGGTGTTGTGGAAGCGCGCATTGCCGCGCGAGACGCGTTCGAGGAACAGGATCAGCGCGATGAAGAACAGCAGCACGGCCGAAAGCTGCGCCGCCGCGACCCGGTCGCCCAGCGAGAACCACGCGCGGTAGATGCCGGTCGTGAAGGTCTGCACGCCGAAGTACGATACCGCGCCGTAGTCGGCCAGTGTTTCCATCAGGGCGAGCGAGGCGCCGGCCGCGATAGCGGGACGCGCCAGCGGGATCGAGATGCGCAGGAAGCTCTGCCAGGCCGTCAGGCCCAGCGAGCGGCCCACTTCCAGCATGCCGCTCGCGCGTTCCAGGAAGGCGGCGCGCGCCAGCAGGTAGACATACGGGTAGAGCACGAAGATGAAGATCAGCGTGGCGCCGGTGACGGTGCGGATGTCGGGGAACCAGTACTGGCCGGGCGCCAGGTCGAAGGCGCTGCGCAGCCAGGTCTGCACCGGTCCCACGAACTGCAGCAGGTCGGTGTAGGTGTAGGCCATGACGTAGGCGGGCACCGCGAGCGGCAGCACCAGCGCCCACTCGAACACGCGCCGCAGCGGAAAGTCGTGCACGCTGACCAGCCATGCCGTGCCCACGCCGATGAGGATGGTGCCGGCCGAGACGCCGGCGCACAGCAGCAGGGTATTGACAATGTAGTCCGGCAGGACGGTGCTGGCGAGATGCTGCCAGGTGTCGCCGGAGCCGCCGGCCAGCAGGTTCGCGGCGACGCTCAGGATCGGCACGGCGACCAGCGACGCGACGAGCAGCGCCGCCCATGCGAGCGGCGAAAGGGCGTTGCGTCCGCGGGTCATGGCGAATTGTCTCTGCACGGAGTAGGGCTAAATGAAAATGAGAATTATAATTGATGACTACTCGATCAGATCCGCATCATGTCCCTGCTTGAACTAAGCAATATCAGTTATGCCTACGGCGCCCACCAGGTGGTGTCCGGCCTGTCCCTGCAACTGGAGCGCGGGGAGATCGGCTGCCTGCTCGGACCTTCGGGCTGCGGCAAGACCACGGTCCTGCGCTGCATCGCCGGTTTCGAGCATGTGAGCGGCGGTGCGATCCGGCTCGATAACGAAGTGATCAGCAGCCCGGACGTGCATGTGCCGGCGGAGCGGCGCCGCATCGGCATGGTGTTCCAGGACTATGCGCTGTTCCCGCACCTGACGGTCGCGGACAACGTGGCGTTCGGCCTGCGCGGCGCCAGCGCCAGGGAGAAGGAAGCGCGCGTCAACGAACTGCTGCTCACGGTGGGCCTGGCGGGCCACGGCTTCAGGCATCCGCACGAGCTGTCCGGCGGCCAGCAGCAGCGCGTGGCGCTCGCCCGCGCGCTGGCGCCGCGCCCGCGCCTGCTGCTGCTCGACGAGCCCTTCTCCAACCTGGACGTGGACCTGCGCGAGCGCCTGGCGCTGGAGGTGCGCAGCATCCTGCGCGCCGAAGGCACGACCGCGATCCTCGTCACTCACGACCAGAACGAGGCGTTCGCGCTGGCGGACCAGATCGGGATCATGCACGAGGGCCGGCTGCAGCAGTGGGACACTGCCTACAATCTGTACCACACGCCGTCGAACCGGTTCGTGGCCGACTTCGTGGGGCAGGGCGTGTTCCTGCCGGGCGAACTGGTGGATCCGCGCCACATCCGCATCGAACTGGGAACGCTGCCGGTGGCCCTGATGACCGGCGGCGACAAGGCCGGGCTGGGACGCGGCAGCCAGGTGTCCGTGCTGCTGCGCCCGGACGACATTACGCATGACGACGACAGCCTGCTCAAGGCCGAGGTCATCGCCAAGGCCTTCCGCGGCGCCGAATTCATGTACACCCTCAGGCTCGCGAGCGGGGCGCAGGTGCTGTCGCTGGTGCCGAGCCACCACAACCACGCGATCGGCGAGCATATCGGCATCCGGCTGGCGGTCGACCACGTAGTCGCCTTCCACGCGGACGCCGATGTCCCGCCGGTGATGTGAGCATGGACCCGCTGGCAACAAGCCTGCAACGCGCGCTGTCGCTGCACCAGCGCGGTGACTTCGCCGCGGCGATGCCGCTGTACCGCGAGGTGCTGGCGGCGCAGCCGCGCAATGCCGACGCGCTGCACCTGCTGGGCGTGGCCCTGCGCCAGGCCGGCGATGCGGCCGCCGCTGCCGCATCCATCGAAGCGGCCATCGCGATCGATCCTTCCCTCGCCATCGCGCACAGCAACCTGGGCGCCGCCCTGCAGGACCTTGGCCGCACCGAAGATGCGCTCGCCGCGTACGACCGGGCACTCGCGCTCAAGCCCGATTACGCGATGGCGCACGCCAACCGCGGCAATGCGCTGCGCCGCCTCGGCCGCATGGCCGACGCGCTGGACAGCTACGACCGCGCGCTGCACCTGAATCCTTCTGCGGCGGAAGCCTGGAGCAACCGCGGGCTGGCCCTCGATGCGCTGGGCCGCTTCGAAGCCGCGATGGACAGTTTCGGCCGCGCCCTCGCGCTCAGGCCGAAGTTCGCGGATTCGTGGAGCGGGCAGGGCGTCGCGCTGCAAGGCGCTGGCCACCTGGAGGCCGCCGGCGACAGCTACGCCCGCGCGCTCGAATGCGATCCCGGCCATGCGGAGGCGCTGGTCAACATGGCAACGCTGCTGCAGCGCCTGCACCGCCACGACGATGCGCTCGCCTACGCCGACGAGGCGGTGGCGCGCCATCCCGCCAACCCGGCGGCGCGGCTGCGGCGCGCCAACGCACTGCACGCGCTCGGTCGGCAGGAGGAGGCGGCGCATGCATTCCATGCGGCGCGCGCGTGCGGGGCCGATCCCGGCCTGTGTTCGTTCATGCTGGCCGCGCTCGGCGCGGAGCCTGCGCCGGCGGCGGCGCCGGCGCCCTATGTGCAGGCGCTGTTCGATCAGTACGCCGGCCATTTCGACGAGCACCTCGGGGAGGTGCTCGGGTACCGCACGCCGGAAGCGCTGGCCGCCGCGCTCGCGGCGCACGTGCAGGCGAAGGGGGATGTTCTGGATGCGGGCTGCGGCACGGGCCTGTGCGGCCCCTTGCTGCGCCCGTTCGCCGCGACGCTGGCCGGCGTGGACCTGTCGCCGAAGATGGTCGAGGCGGCGCGCCGGACCGGCGTGTACGACCTGCTCGAGTGTGCGGAGCTTGGCGCATTCCTGGCGCGGCACCGGCAGGCGTTCGATATCGTGGCCGCGGCGGACGTGCTGGTCTATGTGGGCGACCTGGAACCGGTGTTCGCGTCCGCTGCCGGCGCCCTGCGCGGCGATGGACTGCTTGCGTTCTCGGTTGAGGCGGGGACGGATGCGGGGTACACCCTGCAGCCGTCCGGCCGCTACGCCCACGGCGCAGGCTACCTGCGCGCGCTGGCTGCCCGCCACGGCTTCGAGGTCCTGGACCTGTCGCGCCACACGCTGCGGCGCGACCGCGAAGGCGGTATCGAGGGTTATCTCGCCGTCATGCGGCTGGGGCGTCGCCCTTAGGCTGCCACAGTTCCACCTTGTTCCCGTCCGGGTCCATGAACCAGCCGAAGCTGCCGATTTCGTCGGACACGACTTCATCCACCAGCGTCGCCCCGCCTTCCTGCACCTGCTTCAACGCGCCTTCCAGGTCGTCCACGACCAGGTTGAACATGAATTCGCGCGTGGTCGGCGCGAACTTGTCGCTGTCGGCCTTGAATGCGGCGAACACGGTGGCGCCGCCGGGCGGCATCGCCGATGGGGCCAGCACCGCGTAGCCGCCGTTGTCGAGGCCGAGATGGCGCTGGTACCACGCCATCAGCGCCGCAGGATCGGGCGATTTGAAGAACATGCCGCCAAAGCCCAGGACTTTTGCCATTTTGCTTCCTTGATGATGAGTGAAATGAAGGCCAGACAATAGCATGCTGATAAGTCCTGTCCAAGCTGTCATCGCTATCTTCCGCTAACCCCGCTGGTCTCGGCCGTTTTTGATCCAGGTCAAGGATTTCGGGACTTGCGACCACCTACACTCCCTGTTGTCGTGAGTAAAGGGGATCTGTTTTGCGTACCAACCTGCCGGTGACCGGCGTCGAATATGTCCTCCGGGACGACGAGTTCATCGTATCGAAGACCGACACCAAGGGACGGATCACCTATGTGAATCCGTGCTTCGTCGAAGTGAGCGGCTTTTCTGCCGATGAACTGATCGGCAAGGCGCACAACATCGTGCGCCATCCGGACATGCCGCCCGAGGCCTTCGCGGACCTGTGGACGACGCTGCAAAGCGGCCAGCCATGGACCGGCGTGGTGAAGAACCGCCGCAAGGACGGCGGTTTCTACTGGGTGGTGGCAAACGTGGTGCCGGTGCGCGAGAACGGTGCGCTGACGGGCTACATGTCTGTGCGCACCCGCCCGAGCCGCGAGCAGGTGGCTGCCGCAGGCGCCGCCTATGCGCGCGTGCGCGCCGGCCAGGCCAGGGGGATCGCGATCCGCCGCGGCGCCGTGGTGCGTACCGGCCTGCGCGGACGCATTGACAGCGCGCTCGACCTGCCGCTGGGCCGGCGCATCGGCGCGAGCATGCTGTCGCTGGGCGCTGTCATCGCCGCGCTGGGCGCGGCCGCGCCGTTCGGCTGGGCCACAGCGCTGGCGGCCGCCGGCGTTGCGCTCACTTTGCTGAGCTGGTACGCGCTGGTGCGCACCATCGTGTTCCCGATGCGCACTGCCACCGGCGCGGTGGTGGCGCTGGCAGGCGGCGACCTGGGGGCGACGGTCGATTCGCGCCGAAATGACGAGGTGGGCCAGTTGCTGCGCGCGTTGCGCCAACTGAACGTTAACCTGAAGGCGACCATCGGCGACGTGCGTACCAACGTGCAGGCGATCGAAACGGCCACCCGCGAGATCGCGGAAGGCAACCGAGACCTGGCCGGCCGCACCGAATCGCAGGCGGCCAACCTGGAGCAGACCACCGCGACCGTCGCGCACTTTGCCGAGAAGGTGGCACGCAACCAGCAAGGCGCGGTGCAGGCCGACGAGCTGGTCGTGGCCGCGTCGAAAGTCGCGGGCGCGGGCGGCCATGCGGTGTCGCAGGTGGGGGCGACCATGGGCCAGATCAGCGAGTCGGCCAGCCGCATTGTCGACATCATTGGCCTGATCGACGGGATCGCGTTCCAGACCAACATCCTCGCGTTGAACGCCGCCGTGGAAGCGGCCCGCGCGGGCGAACAGGGACGCGGCTTTGCCGTCGTAGCCGGCGAAGTGCGCAGCCTGGCGCAGCGATCGGCCAGCGCGGCGAAAGAGATCAAGATCCTGATCGGCAATTCGGTCGAGAAGGTCGGTCACGGCAACGAGTTGGTCGATGCAGCCGGACGCACCATGATCGACGTGGTGGGATCGGTCGAGCGTGCGACCGGGATCATGGCGGACATCTCCCGCGCAAGCATCGAGCAGACCCGCGGGATCGCCGAGATCAACCAGTCGCTGGGCGAACTCGATGCGCTGACGCAGCAGAACGCGCGGCTCGTCGGCCAGCACGCCGACGCCACCGCGCATGTAGCAAGCCAGGCCGCGCAGCTGTCGCGCGCCGTGGGGATTTTCCAGTTTGGCGGCACACATATCAAAAGGACCTGACACATGAACACCGTTATCCCGATCGCGCCCGCCATGCCGCCCGTGGAATTCGACATCGGCCTGCTGCGCGAACTGCCGCAGACCGGCCCGCGCTACACCTCCTATCCGACCGCGGACCGCTTCACCGATGCATTCGGCTACAAGGACTACCTGCATTCGGTGGCCGGCCTGCGCACGCGCGGCGCGGACAAGCCGCTGTCGCTGTACCTGCACATCCCGTTCTGCGAGAACATCTGCTACTACTGCGCCTGCAACAAGATCATCACCCGCAACCGCGAGCGCGCCGGCACCTACCTGGGCTACCTCAAGCGCGAGATCGACATGCAGGGCACGCTGCTGGGCGCCATGAACAAGGTCGAGCAGCTGCACTTCGGCGGCGGCACCCCGACCTACCTGTCGGACGAGCAGATGGGCGACCTGATGGCGCACCTGCGCCGCACCTTCAACTTTGCTTCGGACAGCGAGGGCGAGTTCTCGATCGAGGTCGATCCGCGCACCGTGTCGCCGGAGCGCGTGCACAGCCTGCGCCGCCAGGGCTTCAACCGCATCAGCCTCGGCGTGCAGGACTACGATCCGCAGGTGCAGGAGGCGGTGAACCGGAAGCAGCCGGCCGAGGCGACCCAGGCGATCATCGACGCGGCCCGCGCCGCCGGCTTCCGCTCGGTCAGCATCGACCTGATCTACGGCCTGTCACGGCAGACCCTCGACACGATGGGCCGCACGCTGGAGCAGGTGATCGAGGCCAGCCCGGACCGCATCGCGGTTTACCACTATGCGCACATGCCGCACCTGTTCAAGCCGCAGCGCCGCATCAACGAGGCCGATATGCCGGACGCCGAGACCAAGCTGGCCATGCTCTCGCTGTGCATCGAGCGCCTGACCGCTGCCGGCTACGTCTACATCGGCATGGATCACTTCGCCAAGCCCAACGACGACCTCGCGGTGGCGCAGCGCCAGGGCCGCCTGCACCGCAACTTCCAGGGCTACTCGACCCATGCGGACACCGACATCGTGGCATTCGGCGTGTCGGCCATCGGTTCGGTCGGCGGCACCTACAGCCAGAATGCCAAGACGCTGGAGGGCTACTACGATGCGCTCGACCGCAACGAGCTGCCGGTCGCCCGCGGTATCAAGCTGACCATGGACGATGCGCTGCGCCGCACGATCATCCAGATGCTGATGTGCCATTTCGACCTGTCGATGCGCGCGATCGAGGAAGCCTACCCGATCACGTTCGCCAGCTACTTCGCCACCGAACTGGAGAAGCTGCGCGGCCTGGCCGACGCCGGCCTGCTGACGCTGGGCGACGACTGGATCAGCGTGACCCCCAAGGGCCGCCTCCTGATCCGCAACATCTGCATGGTGTTCGACCGCCACCTGGCCAAGGGTGTCCAGGGTCCGCGCTTCTCGCGCACGGTCTGAACGGCAGCGCCTGCATGTCCGTCAACCTGCTCCCAGTCCTGCTTGCCGGCCTCGCCGGCAGCGTGCATTGCGCCGCCATGTGCGGCGGCATCGTGGGCGCCTTCTCGGCCGCGCCGCGCGGGCGCGCGTTCCCGGTCGCGGTGGTCACGCAGACCGCGCAGGCGGCCGTACTCGATTCCACCGCGCGCGTGCTGGCCTATAACGGCGGCCGCATCGCAAGCTACGCCGCGGCCGGCGCGCTGGCAGGCGGCGTTGCCGCATCGGCCGGCATGCTGGGCGCGATGGAGCAGGTGCAGGCGGCGGCCTACTGGGGCGCCAACGCCATGCTGGTCGCGCTCGGCCTGTACCTGGCGGGCATCTGGAACGGTATCGCGGTGCTGGAGCGCGCGGGCAGCCGCCTGTGGCGCAGGGTCGAGCCGCTCGGGCGCCGCGTCATGCCGCTCGATACGCCGCTCAAGATGCTCGCCCTCGGCGCGGTGTGGGGATGGCTGCCTTGCGGGATGGTCTACAGCATGTTGGTCACCGCGATGCTGGCCGGCTCCGCGCTCGACGGCGCCAGCGTGATGGCCGCGTTCGGCCTCGGCACGCTGCCGGTGATGCTGTCGCTGGGACTGGCGGGCGAGCGCATGCGCGCCTTCCTGCGCAAGCCCCTGTTCCGCTTCGGCGCCGGGATGACGGTCGCAGCATTCGGCGTGGCAGGCCTGGCAAGGGCGGCCGGCGGACTGCCGGCGCACTGGCTGTCCACACTGTGCCTGACGTCGGGAGTAGGCGCATGAGCTGCTTCCATTGCGGCACCCCGATTCCGGCCGGCGTGCGTTTCTCTGCGCTGGTCGACCAGCAGGAGCGGGCGATGTGCTGCGCCGGCTGTGCAGCCGTCGCCACGTCGATCGTGGCGGCCGGACTCGATACCTACTACCGCGATCGCACAGGCTTTGCGTCGCCAGGCGGCGACGCCGCGGTGCCCGAAGAGCTGCGCCTGTACGACGATGCCGCGCCGGCCGTCGCGGGCGCCGGCTGTGCCGAAGGCGTGCTGACGGTGGAGGGCGTGCGCTGCGGCGCCTGCGTCTGGCTGATCGAACGCCACCTCGCTCGCCAGGCCGGCGTGCAGCAGGCAGTGCTGAACGTCGCCACCGGGCGCCTGAACGTGCGCTGGGATGCCGCGCGCGCCAGGCTGTCGGACCTGCTGCTGGCCTTGCGCGAGATCGGCTACGTGGCCTATCCGTTCGACGCCGGGCGGCACGAGGAGCAGCTCACGCGCGAGCGCCGCCGCTCTTTCCGCCAGCTGTTCATCGCCGGCCTGTCGATGATGCAGGTGATGATGTACGCGGTTCCGGTGTACATGGCCGATGACGGCACCATGGACGCCTCGATGGAAGGGCTGATGGAATGGGCATCGCTGTTCCTGACGCTGCCCGCCGTGCTGTATTCGGCGCGGCCGTTCTTCTCCGGCGCGTGGGCCAGCCTCAAGGCGCGCATGCCGGGCATGGACGTGCCGGTCGCGCTGGGCATCGCCGCCGCATTCGGCGGCAGCCTGCACGCCACGCTGACCGGCAGCGGTGACGTCTATTACGATTCCGTCACGATGTTCATCTTCCTGCTGCTCGGCAGCCGCCACCTGGAGCTGCTCGCGCGGCACCGCGCCGCGCGCTCGCTGGAGACGCTGCAGCGCGCGCAGCCGGCATCGGCCATGCTGGTGGACGATTTTCCGGCCAGCCGCGAGGCCAGGCTGGTCGGCGCCGGCCGCCTGCAGGCCGGCGACATCATCCTCGTGCGTCCCGGCGAAGCGTTCGCGGCCGACGCCATGCTGGTGGAAGGCGATACCCGGGTCGACCTGTCGCTGCTGAGCGGCGAGAGCGATCCGCAAAAGGCAGGCGCGGGCGATGGCGTGCCCGGCGGCGCGGTCAATGTCGCGCAGGCGGTGTTCGCCCGCGTCGAACGCCCCACCGGCGACAGCACGCTGGCCAGGCTGGTGCAGCTGGTCGAGCGCGCAGGACTGGGCAAGCCGGCCATCTCGCAGTGGGCCGACAGCGTGGCCACCTGGTTCGTGGCTGCGCTGCTGGTGCTGACCGTGGTGGTATTCGCGGCATGGCAGGTGGTCGATCCCTCCCGTGCATGGGTAGTGGCGGTGGCCGTGCTGGTGGTGTCGTGCCCGTGCGCGCTGTCGCTGGCCACGCCCGCCGCGCTGGCCGCCGCCACCGAAAGCCTGCAGCGGCGCGGCGTGCTGATCGTCCGGCCTCATGTGCTGGAGACCTTGCAGCGCTCGACCCATATCGTGTTCGACAAGACCGGGACGCTGACCGAGGGCCGGCCGGTGCTTACCCGCGTCACCGAGCTGGCCGGCATGCAGCGCTTCGATTGCCTGCGCATTGCGGCCGCGCTGGAAGCGGGCAGCAGCCATCCGCTGGCCGCGGCGATCCGCAACGCGGCGGCGCACCTGCCGCAGGACCCCGCGTTCGAAGTGCGCCAGTTCGACGGGATGGGCATCGAAGGCGTGGTGGGCGGCGTGCGGTACCGGATCGGTTCGCCCGCGTTCGCAGGCGGCGGCATGGAGGAGGGTATCGTGCTGGCCGGCCCGCAAGGCCCGCTCGCGCACTTCATGGTCGAAGATGCATTGCGCCCCGGCGCGCGCGAACTGGTCGAGCGCTTTGCCGCGCTGGGCAAGCAGGTCGTGCTGCTGTCGGGCGATGCGCCCGCGGTGGCCGAACGGGTCGCGCGGGAACTCGGGATCGGCACCGCCCTCGGCGGCCAGATGCCGGAACAGAAACTGGAGACGGTGCGCGCGCTGCAAGGGCAGGGCGCCGTGGTGGCGATGGTGGGCGATGGCGTCAATGACGCGGCGGTCCTGCGCGCGGCCGACGTGTCCTTCGCCATGGGCAGCGGCACCGCGCTGGCGCAGCTGCACGCGGACTGCGTGCTCCTGCAGGGGCGCATCGGCCTGCTCGGCGAGGCGGCCGGCGTTGCCAGCCGCACCATGACGGTGGTGCGCCAGAACCTGGCCTGGGCCAGTTTGTATAATGTGGTGGCGATTCCCGCGGCCGCATTCGGACTCCTCAATCCCTGGATGTCCGGGATCGGCATGTCCCTGAGTTCCGCCGTAGTGGTCGTCAACGCAATGCGCCTGCGGCGCGGAAGGAAATAAATGGAAGCCTTGTATTTGCTGGTGCCCCTGAGCGTGGTCGTGGTCGGCCTCGGGATCGCCGTGTTCTTCCGCGCCAGCGACAGCGGCCAGTTCGACGACCTCGAAGGCCCCGCCATGCGCATCCTTCACGACGACGACCGCTGACGCGGCGGGCCGCGGCGCGGTTTGCGCACGGCTTTTCCCCGCCGGCCGATGCCAATTCGGCATCGGTTTTTCCCTGTGCCGGAAGGCCGGCTTTGCGCCTTTTCCACACCTGCCGGATAAACATGCCTTCAGTCTGCCAGTTTTGATTCAGATCAAGGATTTTTGACTCTCCGAAACATAAGCTCTCATCCGTCATCAATGTTTCATTTCGGGAGAGCGTTTTGGACACCAGTTCCAATTACAACTACAAGATCGTCAGGCTGTTCACGATCGCCACCGTGTTCTGGGGCGTCGTCGGCATGGCAGTCGGCGTCTTCATCGCCGCGCAGCTGGCCTGGCCGGCGCTGAACTTCGACATCGCATGGCTGAGCTACGGCCGCCTGCGTCCGCTGCACACCAACGCAGTCATCTTCGCCTTTGGCATCAACGGCCTGTTCGCGACCTCGTACTGGGTGGTGCAGCGCACCTGCCAGGTGCGCCTGTTCTCGGACAAGCTGGCCGCCTTCACCTTCTGGGGATGGCAGGCCGTGCTCGTGCTGGCCACGATCACGCTGCCGATGGGCTTCACGCGCGGCAAGGAATACGCCGAACTCGAATGGCCCATCGCGATCCTGATCGCGGTGGTCTGGGTGGTGTACGCGATCGTCTTCTTCGGCACCATCGTCAAGCGCAAGGTCCAGCACATCTACGTCGCCAACTGGTTCTTCGGCGGCTACATCCTCGCCGTCGCCGTGCTGCACATCGTGAACGGTGCTGCGATGCCGGCCACGCTGTGGAAGTCCTACTCGGCCTACGCCGGCGTGCAGGACGCGATGATCCAGTGGTGGTATGGCCACAATGCGGTGGGCTTCATCCTGACCGCAGGCTACCTGGGCATGGTGTACTACTTCATCCCGAAGCAGGCCGAGCGTCCCGTGTACTCGTACCGCCTGTCGATCGTGCACTTCTGGGCGCTGATCTTCACCTACATGTGGGCGGGTCCGCACCACCTGCACTACACCGCGCTGCCTGACTGGACCCAGTCGCTCGGCATGGTGTTCTCCCTGATCCTGCTGGCGCCATCGTGGGGCGGCATGATCAACGGGATCATGACCCTGTCCGGCGCCTGGCACAAGCTGCGCTCGGATCCGATCCTGAAGTTCCTGATCGTCTCGCTCTCGTTCTACGGCATGGCGACCTTCGAAGGTCCGATGATGTCGATCAAGACCGTCAACTCGCTGTCGCACTACACCGACTGGACCGTGGCGCACGTGCACGCCGGCGCCCTGGGCTGGGTGGGCTTCATCACCATGGGCTCGATCTACTACCTGATCCCGCGCCTGGCCGGCAAGAAGGAAATGTGGAGCGTGCGCCTGGTCGACACCCACTTCTGGGTCGCGACGATCGGCGTGGTGCTGTACATCGCCGCGATGTGGATCGCCGGCGTCATGCAGGGCCTGATGTGGCGCGCGGTGAACCCGGATGGCACGCTGACCTACACCTTCGTCGAAAGCGTCAAGGCGACCTATCCGTACTACGTGATCCGCGTCCTGGGTGGCCTGCTGTACCTGTCCGGCATGCTGCTGATGGCCTGGAACACCTGGATGACGATGCGCGAGACCAAGGCTGCCGACCTGCGCATTCCTGCAGCGCTGGCGCCCCAACACTGATACACGGAGTTTTTACATGAAGTTCTCACATGAGTGGATCGAAAAGAATCCCTGGCTGCTGATCTCGCTGGTCGTGGTGGTCATCTCGTTCGGCGGACTGGTCGAAATCGTGCCGCTGTTCTTCCAGAAGTCCACCACCGAGCCGGTGACGGGCCTCAAGCCCTACTCGGCGCTGCGCCTGGTGGGCCGCGACGTGTACGTGCGCGAAGGCTGCTACAACTGCCATTCGCAGATGATCCGTCCGTTCCGCGCCGAGACCGAGCGCTATGGCCACTATTCGGTGGCGGGCGAGTTCGTGTATGACCGCCCGTTCCAGTGGGGCTCCAAGCGCACCGGCCCGGACCTGGCGCGCGTGGGCGGCCGCTACTCCGACGAGTGGCACCGTGTCCACCTGGACAATCCGCGTGACCTGGTGCCCGAGTCGAACATGCCGGGCTACCCGTGGCTTGCCGCCACCAAGCTGGATCCGCAGTCGGTGGTGCCGAAGATGCGCGCGCTGCAGCGCCTCGGCACGCCGTACTCGGAACAAGACATTGCGGCCGGTCCTTCTGAACTCGAAGGCAAGACCGAACAGGACGCGCTGGTCGCGTACCTGCAGGGGCTCGGCACACAGATCAAGGCAAGGAACTAAGACTATGGAACAGATTTTTGACAGCGCAAGCAGCGTGATGACGGTGGTGAGCTTTGTCACCTTCGTCGGCATCCTGCTGTGGACTTACGCACTGAAGGGAAAGCGCGACTTCGACCAGGCTGCGCGCCTGCCGTTCGCGGACGAGGAGAATGGCCATGGCTGATTTCACCAGCGGTTTCTGGAACTGGTACATCGCGATCATCACGATCCTGTCGATCGCCGGCTGCGGCCTGCTGCTGTGGTCCCAATCCACGCACAAGGTGGCGCCCGATTCGGACGGCACCACCGGCCACGTGTGGGACGAGAACCTCAAGGAGCTCAACACGCCGATGCCGCGCTGGTGGATGTGGCTGTTCTACATCACCATCGTGTTCTCGCTCGCCTACCTGGTGCTGTACCCGGGCCTGGGCACCTACAAGGGCACGCTCGGCTGGCAGTCCAGCGGCGAGTACAAGGAAGAACTGGCCAAGGCCAGCACCGAGTACGGCCCGCTGTTCGCGAAGTACGCAAAGCAGGACCTGCCGACCGTGGCGGCCGACCCGCAGGCACAGGAAATCGGCGAGCGCCTGTTCCTGACCTACTGCGCGCAGTGCCATGGATCGGACGCCCGCGGCAACAAGGGCTATCCGAACCTGACCGACAAGGACTGGCTGCACGGCGGTACGCCTGACGACATCAAGAAGACCATCCTTGCCGGCCGCACCGGCATGATGCCGCCGATGGCTTCCGCGATCGGATCGGACAAGGATGTCGAAGCCGTCGCCCACTATGTGCGCAGCCTGTCCGGCCTGACCACCGACCCGATCAAGACGCACTTCGGCAAGTCCAAGTTTGCGGCCTGTATCGCGTGCCACGGCGCGGGCGGCACCGGCAACACCATGATGGGTGCGCCGAACCTGGCCGACAAGACCTGGTTGTACGGCGGCAGCGAAGAGACCATCATGGAGACGATCCGCAAGGGCCGCACCAACACCATGCCTGCATTCGCCGAGTTCCTCGGTGAAGACAAGGTGCACGTGGTGGCTGCGTACGTGTGGAGCCTGTCGAACGAACCAAAAGCATTGGCAGCAAAGTAAATGAATAACCCGGAAGTAAAGGTCATCAAAATGTACGCGGCCCGCGAGGAGATCTATCCTCGCGAGGCAAAGGGGCGCTACGCGTCCCTGCGCTGGATGACCGTCTGGCTGACCCAGATCCTGTTCTACGGACTGCCTTGGCTCGAATGGAACGGTCGCCAGGCCGTGCTGTTCGACCTGGCAGCGCGCAAGTTCTACATCTTCGGCATCGTGCTGTGGCCGCAGGACTTCATCTACCTGGCGGCGCTGCTGATCATCTGCGCGTATGGGCTGTTCCTGGTGACGGCGGTGGCGGGACGGGTGTGGTGCGGCTTTGCCTGCCCGCAGACCGTGTACAGCGAGATCTTCATGTGGATCGAGCGCAAGATCGAAGGCGAGCGCAGTGCGCGCATCCGCCTCGACCGCCAGCCATGGTCGGTGAACAAGGTGGCGCGCAAGCTCGCCAAGCACACCGGCTGGGCCATCGTCGCGCTGTGGACCGGCATCACCTTTGTCGGCTACTTCACGCCGATGCGCATGATGGGTGCGGAGATCGCGGCATTTGCGCTGGGCGGCTGGGAAACCTTCTGGGTTGGATTCTACGCACTGGCCACCTACGGGAATGCCGGCTGGCTGCGCGAGCAGGTGTGCAAGTACATGTGCCCGTATGCGCGCTTCCAGAGTTCGATGTTCGACAAGGACACGCTGATCGTCACCTACGACAAGGAACGCGGCGAGCCGCGCGGCCCGAACTCCGGCGACAAGCCGGCTGGCGACTGCATCGACTGCACCCTGTGCGTCCAGGTGTGCCCGACCGGCATCGACATCCGCAAGGGCCTGCAGTACGAGTGCATCGGCTGCGCGGCCTGCATCGACGCGTGCAACACCGTGATGGACAAGGTGGGCAAGCCGCAAGGCCTGATCCGCTACGCCACCGAGCGCGCGCTCGAGAAGAAGTGGAATCCGGCACAGATCGCGCGCCGGGTCCTGCGTCCGCGCGTATTGATCTACACCGGCCTGCTGTTGGCTATCATGGTCGGGTTCGTCGCCTCGCTGGCGATGCGCAACCCGGTCAAGCTGGACGTGATCCGCGACCGTGGCTCGATGGGCCGCGAAGTGGATAACGACATGATCGAGAACGTGTACCGCCTGCAGATCATGAATACGGCCGAGAAGCCGCATGTGTTCGTGATCAGCGCGAGCGGCATCGAGTCGCTGCATGTGGCCGAGCCGACCGAAGCGGCGCTCGATGGCGCCACTACCCGCTCCGTTGCGGTGCGCGTGCGCATCCGCCACGGCAAAGGGCAGAAGGGCGCCAACCCGATTGAATTTGCGATCGTCGCGAAGGACGATCCCGCGCTGCGCGTGACCGAAGAAGCGGTCTTCATCGTGCCGCGCCGTTAAGGACAGGAGCCAGGATGGAACAGCAGGACACGCAACAGACGCCCTGGTACAAGCAGCGCTGGCCATGGCTGCTGATGATCGGCCCGGCCTGGGTGGTAGTGGGCGCGATCATCATGATCACGCTGGCATCGCGCACGCCGGACGCGCTGGTGGTGGACGACTACTACAAGCGCGGCAAGGCGATCAACCAGGACCTGAGCCGCGACCGCGCGGCAGCGGAACGCCAGCTGCAGGTCGAAGCGCGCTACAACCCGGCGAGCGAGCGGCTGGAAGGGGTGCTCAGCGCCGCAGGGAAGCCGATGGCGGCCGCGCTCGACATCCAGCTGGTGCATTCCACGCAGCCGGACAAGGACCTGAAGCTGGCTGCCCGCAGCGACGGGGAGGGACGCTTCTCGGTGCCGCTGCCGATGCTGGAGCGGGCCCGCTGGCAGGTGATCGTGGAGGGCGAAGGCCGCACCTGGCGGCTGACGGGGGAGTGGCGTTGGCCGGACGAGCAAAACGTGACGCTGGTGGCTGATGCGGAGCGTTCGCCACTGGTGCATTAAGTTGGGACACGAAAGGGCGCTTGCGCCCTTTTTCGTTATGCGGGGACGGTCCCTGGAGGGATAGTCCCCCTTGGGGCTGGCTAGTCCGAGCCGCCGGGACAGGACTCGGTGCCTGCCGCGATCGCTTTCAGCTGGACCGGATCGATGATCGTCACCTCGCGCTTGTCGACCTTGATGCAGCCTTGCTTCTTGAAGCGCGACAGCAGGCGGCTCACGCTTTCGATGGTGAGCCCCAGGTAGTTGCCGATGTCCTCGCGCGACATGCGCAGCGCGAAACTGGTGGACGAGTAGCCGCGCGCCGCATAGCGCGTGGACAGGTTGACCAGGAAGGCGGCGAAGCGCTGGTCCGCACGCATGTTCCCGAGCAGGAGCATGACGTTCTGTTCGCGTGTGATTTCCTGGCTCATGATGCGGTGGAAGTGGCGCAGCAGCGTCGGCACGTGGCCGAACAGGTCCTCCAGGCGCTCGAACGGAATCTCGCACACCTCGCTGTCCTCCAGCGCCACCGCGTCGCAGTGGTGGTGGTCCGAGCTGATCGCATCCATGCCCAGCAGCTCGCCGGCCATCTGGAAGCCCGTGATCTGCTCTTCGCCGCGCGCGTTGACCTGGTAGGTCTTGAAGTGGCCGAAGCGGATCGCGTACAGGTTGCGAAACGGCTGGTCGACCTTGTACAGCCGTTCATCCTTGGCGACACGGCGGCGCCCTCCGATGATCTGGTCGAGGCGGTTGATCTCGTTGTCTTCGAGTCCGAGCGGAAGGCACAACTGGTGCATGCTGCAGCTCGAACAACTCGCTTTCAGCGCGCCAAGGTTGATCGACGACTGCGGAACATATGGAAGTGGCTGGCTCATGGGCGCTATTATAGAAGGACTGGCGGTGCCGTGCTCAGCGGCCATGCGCTTATTCCCGAATACTCCATTAATACATGACAAAAACACAAAATCCCGCAGACGAACCCGATCACGATGTCGACGACGAGGCGGCGGTCCGCGCCCTGACCGACCTGGCGCTCGAATGCGCACGCAAGAAGGCCGAGGTGGCCTCCCTGCAGCGCGAAGTGCGCAAGCACTTGTTGAAGAAGCACGACGACGTGCTGTACGACGCGATCGAGGAAGCGCGCGACATGGCCGATGGCACCCACGCGCTGCTGCGCGAGACGGTCGAGGAATCGGCGTCGACCGTGCTGCTGCGCAGCCGGCAGGCGCGCGGCGATGCGCCGGACATGGAGATCAACGCCTTCGCCATTCCGCTGTTCGTGCGCAGCACGGGCGGCCTGCGCGCCGAACAGGGCTTCGAAGACCAGCAGGCCTACGAACAGCTGCTCGACAGCTTCACCGCGCAGGGGCTGGAAAGCCCGGATGCGCGTGTGGTGCTGATCCAGCACTGGTATGACCTTGCCGAGATGGACCGCATCAGCTACGCCAGCCTGCACGAGATCGTGCGCGAGGTGGCGAACGGGATGGACGAACGCAAGGTCAAACCGATGCCGGCGCTCGAGCGCAGCATGAGCGGCTGGGATAGCGCGCCATTCGCGCCGGACGACGAGGCGCTCGAGCTGCGCTTCCTGCTTGGCTTCTCGCTCAAGCGCGTGGACGACAAGTTCTACGCGGTGCCGAAGGGCGAGGCGCAGGCCGACGACTACTTCGAGCGGCGCATGGAACGCTATCGCGCGTGGACCGCCATGGCCGAACCGCTGCTGGCGCGGCTGCTCGCGCCGGGACGCGAGATCGAGATCAGCTTCCTGTACCAGGACCTGTTCCATGGAGCCAAGGAGCAGGGTGCGAACGAGCTGTTCATGCTGCGCATGATGGCAGGTGCGCGCGCGCTGATGGAGGAGGGCGGCATCGATCCGGGCAGCGTCGGCGCCACCGTTTCGGCGGCGGACGAGGGCCACGTCGTGCGGGCGGAGCTGCGCGATGCGTCGGGCGCGGTGCTGGCCACGTTCGACCGGCCGCTGGATGCGCCGGACCAGCTGGAGGCAGTGGTGGACGACGTGGCCGATGCGCTCGCGTCCATCGGCATCCGTCGCGTGTAATAGGCGTTTCTACACCCTAGAAGCCGGATGGGTAGGTCTCCGGCGGCTCTTCGCCTGCCATCGCGCCGCGGTCGATCGGCGTCACGGAATCGGTGCGGTCGAAGTGCAGGATCGCGTCGAACTGCTGCGGCAGGCGCGACATGAAGTAGTGGCTCTGGCGCTCGGTGCGCGGCAGGTAGACGACGCCGATCGCGCGCTGGAGCCGTTCCTGCATCAGCGCCTCGGTCGCGTGGTTGTGCTCCCGCAGCGGCAGGTAGAAGCGTTCCATGCCCGCGCGATGGAACACATCCTCATAGCTGTGCGGCAGGCCCGGGTTGACGCGCTTGCGCTCGGGCGGCTCGTCCCACGCCGACGCCGCGGTCACGTAGCCGTGGTAGGTCGAAAAGCCGATCAGCACCACTTCATCCTTGCCCCACTGCTGGCGCGCCAGCTGGCCGACCGTCCACTCTCCCATGCGACCCACTTCGGTCGCGCGCGCGTCGCCGATGTGCGAGTTGTGCTCCCACACCACGATGCGGGCCGGTTCGCCCGCCTGGATCGAGAGGTGGCGGTCGAGCGCTTCCAGTGTCTCGGCCATGTGGCGGTCGCGCAGGTTCCACGACGAGATCCGGCCGCGGAACATGGTGCGGTAGTACTCCTCGGCGTTGTGGACCAGGCGCGCATTCTGGTGCGCGGCGAAGAACTCGTCGGCGCCCGCTGTGCGCGCATAGTCGCCGGCGCGCTGCTGCAGTTCGCGCAGCTGGTTCAGCACATCCTGTTCGCACGATTCGGACATGCCGATCCCCGCCGCATAACCGTAGCGCTGGCTGTCCGCATGGTAGTGGTCGAAGCAGGCGTAGCGTTCTCGCGCATTGCGCGCCGCTTCCGGATCGACCTTGCCCAGGTAGCGCAGCACTTCCTCGATCGAGGTGAACATGCTGTACAGGTCAAGTCCGTAGAACCCCACCTTGCCGTGCACCCCGTCGTTGTGGCCGCGCAGCCATTCGACGAAGTTGACCACGTCGGTGTTGCGCCACATCCAGGTGGGAAAGCGCCTGAAGCCGTCCAGCGACTGCACCGCGTCGCGGTCCTCGCTTTCGCCGCGCACGTAGCGGTTGACGCGGTAGGCGTCGGGCCAGTCGGCTTCCACCGCCACCGCATGGAATCCCTTCTCGGTGATCAGGCGCTGCGTGATGCGGGCACGCTCCTCGTAGAACTCGTGCGTGCCGTGGGTCGCTTCGCCGAGCAGCACGAAGCGCGCGTCGCCCACCAGGTCCAGCAGCGCGTCGTAATCGCGCGCGCTGCCTTCCAGCCCGGTGGCGTGGTTGCCGATGGCGTCGGCGAGGGTGGTGTCTTTGATGCTGGGCATGGCTAGCGCGTGAACTGGGTGGCGATTTCGGCTTCGCGCTCGGTTTCAGCGTCGTCGGGATCGCGCGCGGCCTCCAGCAGCTGCTGGACCTCCGCATCGCTGGTCTGGTCGAAGTGGCCGTACCATTCGCTCACCGCCCGGAACATCATCGGGGCGCTCAGGCAGACCACGTCGTCGACTTCGGCGGCGATCATGTCGCGCGAATCGGGCGCTGCGACCGGCACTGCCACCACCACCCGGGCCGGCTTGTGGCGCTTGAGCGATTCGACGGCGACGCGCATCGTGGCGCCTGTCGCCAAGCCGTCATCGACCAGGATCACGGTCTTGCCGGTGATGGAGCGCGGCTTGCGCCCGCCGCGGTAGGCCAGCTCGCGCCGCTCGATCTCCTGCGTCTCGCGGTCGATCACCTGTTGCACCACCTGGGGCGGCACATGCATCTGCTGGACCACGGAAGTCTGCAGCACCCGCACGCCGCCGCTGGCAATCGCGCCCATCGCATATTCCTCGTGGCCGGGCAGGCCGAGCTTGCGCACCAGCAGGATATCGAGCGGAGCGTGCAGGGCGGTGGCGATCTGGTAGGCGACCGGCACGCCGCCGCGGGGCAGGGCCAGCACGACCACGTCGTCACGGTTGGCGTAGTCCGTGAGCTGGCGGGCGAGCTGGGCGCCGGCGTCCTCACGGTTCTTGAAGTGGTGAAATTCGTTCATCCGTTTGCTCGCGGGTTAGGAATTGTCGCAATGATTATAGGACCCGCCCCGTGGGCGGGAGGGTTCGGTTGCCGCAGGCAATATCCGTTTTGCTCAGCCGCCGCCGATGCCGCGCATCACGCGTCCGGTACCGCCGCATTCCTGGCACGGTTTGCCGTCCTCCATCTTTCCCGTTCCTGCGCAGTGGTCGCAAATGCCTTCGCCTGCGCCAACGGTACCCGGCTCGGCTTCGTCGCCCGGGTTGAGACGTTCATGTGGTTCCATGGTGCCCTCCTGTCGATGCACTAATTTTAGGCACGCGGGTGGCGCAGGGGCGCGCCTTTGCCCCACGGTATAAAGGCTTCAGCCGCCCGCCCGGCTCGCGTCGGCGCATTCCTACAGGCACTTTTCGGACACATGGACCGGAAAGCCGTCGAGCGAAGGCTGCGTTAGCGCCGGACTTGTCATTTTTTTATCAAAAGGATTGCTCTGGAAGGCATAGATAACCGATGGTTATTCACAAAAACGGCTGACCGGATGGCGCGGGAAAAAAGTTCGGCCGCTGCCGCGGCCTTCATCTAAGTCATTGATTTGCATGGGGTCCGGAAGCTGCCTCAAGAATGGGCACTTTGTTGGAAGCCGCATCACTGCTGGGTTCCCGCGTGTCAAGCCCGCATTGTCCACAAAGTTATTCACAATCAGTGTGGATATCATAAAAAGTCGTTTGTGTTCAGCCACTTAGCGTGAGCGGCGTATCCGCGTGGCAACAAGTTTGTAGGAGTATTCCCCGTCGCTCTGACATTCCAACTGAAAAAAACCTTGCGGCGCAGTACTGGATAAATGTACAGTCGTGACAACCGTCAATTTCTCTTTGTATGTCCGCCGTCATCGAATCCCCGCCCGCAGTCGATCCATTCGCCAGCCTCAACGAGGCGCAGCGCGAGGCCGTCGAACACGACATAGCATTGCCGCCAGGCCAGGTCCGGCCCATGCTGGTGATCGCCGGCGCCGGCTCCGGCAAGACCAACACGCTCGCGCACCGCGTCGCGCGGCTGATCGCGGCGGGGGCCGACCCGCAGCGCATGCTGCTGCTGACATTCTCGCGCCGCGCGGCGCAGGAGATGGGACGGCGCGCGGGAGGCGTGCTGCAAAAAGTGATGAAGCTGTCGCCGTCTGCATCGCCGGCCACGCTGCCGTGGGCGGGTACCTTCCACAGCATCGGCGCGCGCCTGCTGCGCGAATACGCCGGCCGCATCGGACTGGAAGACTCGTTCACCATTCACGACCGCGGTGATTCGGAAGACCTGATGGGCCTCGTGCGCCACGACATCGGCCTGACCCAGACCGCCAAGCGCTTCCCGCTCAAGGGCACCTGCCTGTCGATCTATTCGCGCGTCGTGAACACGCGCGAGCCGCTGGGCGAGGTGCTGCAGTCGGCCTTCCCCTGGTGCTCGGAATGGGAAGAAGACCTCAAGCGTCTGTTCGGCGCCTACGTCGACGCCAAGCAGGAGCAGAACGTTCTCGATTATGACGACCTGCTGCTGTTCTGGGCCGAGATGGTGGCCGACCCCGAGTTGGGGCCGGAAGTGGGCGCGTTGTTCGACCACGTGCTGGTGGACGAGTACCAGGACACCAACCGCCTGCAGGCCGCGATCCTGCAAGGCATGAAGCCGCGCGGCGAAGGCGTGATGGTGGTGGGCGACGACGCCCAGTCGATCTATTCCTTCCGCGGCGCGACCGTCCGCAACATCCTCGACTTCCCCAAGCAGTTCGGCGACAACACCCGGGTCGTCACCCTGGACCGCAACTACCGCTCCACCCAGCCGATCCTGGACGCCTCCAACGCCGTCATCGCGGCGGCCGTCGAGCGGCACACCAAGACGCTGTGGACCGACAAGGTATCGACCGCCAGGCCGCAGCTCGTGCTGATCCCGGATGAAGCCGAACAAGCGCGCTGGGTATGCAACCGCATCCTCGAACACCGCGAGGCCGGGATCGCCCTGACCCAGCAGGCGGTCCTGTTCCGCGCCGCCAGCCACTCGGCCGCGCTGGAGCTAGAGCTCATGCGGCGCAATATTCCGTTTGTCAAATTCGGCGGCCTCAAGTTCCTCGAGGCCTCGCACATCAAGGACGTCCTGGCGGTCCTGCGCTTTGCCCAGAACCCTAACGGCCGCATGGCCGGCTTCCGCGTCGCCCAGCTCATCCCGGGCATCGGTCCGGCGACCGCCACGCGCCTGCTGGACGCCATCGGCGAAGCGGCTGAACCGGTGGCCGCAGTGGAAGCGTTCGACGCGCCCGCCAAGGCCGGCGGCGAATGGCAATCCTTCGTCGAACTGTACCGCGCCTTGCGCACGCCGGGCCTGCGCTGGCCGGCCGACATCGAACTGGTGCGCAACTGGTACATGCCGCACCTCGAGCGCATGCACGATGACGCCAGCGTGCGCGCCGCCGACGTCGAACAGCTGGCGCAGCTTGCGGGCGGCTACGGCTCGCGCGAGACCTTCCTCGCCGAGATCACGCTCGATCCGCCGGAAGCGACCAGCGACCGCGCCGGCCCGCCGCTGCTGGACGAGGACTACGTGATCCTGTCGACGATTCATTCGTCCAAGGGCCAGGAATGGAAATCGGTGCACGTGTTGAACGTCGTCGACGGCTGCATCCCGTCCGACATGGCGACAGGAAGCCAGGCCGACATCGAAGAAGAGCGCCGCCTGCTGTACGTCGCCATGACGCGCGCCAAGGAGCACCTGCACATCGTCGTCCCCAACAAATTCTTCATCAAGCAGCAATCACAGATGGGCGACCGCCACGTGTACGCCGCGCGCACACGCTTCATCACCCCGGCCATGCTCAAGCATTATGAGGAGAGCGTCTGGATGGATGCGAGCACCGTGAAGAGCCGCGCGCCGATGCCTGACAGCGTGCGGATGATGGTGCGCGACCGCGCCCGTAACGCGTGGAAGTAGGGCATACCGTCCCTCAGCACCAGTCCCTCGATCCTTCCTCCACTCCAGCCACGCTTCGGCGGGGCGCGCCGCTTGCAATCCGGCGCAGCGCGTCGATACTGAGGTAAGGAGCCCAATGGGAGGATTGGTCATGAAGAACTTCTCTCGCATCGTACTGGTCGTGATTGCCTGCCTTTCAGCGAACGCATACGCTGCGGGGAGCGGAACACCGGCCGAGCCAGTCAAGAAGTGCGCTCCTGCCGACCTGGATGCCAGGACGCTGGCACGGATCGCCGATGAGCTCGACAAGTTGAAAGATCAGGTCTCGCCGAATACGAGGATTGGCGAAAACCTTTCGGGAGTGTTCAGCCCCATTGCGTTGATTGAAGCGCTGCAAGACGAATTCAATATCGTCCTCACCGAAGAGGAGGAGGAGCGCATCCTGAACGGGACCGTCAAAACGGCGCAGGAAATTGTCCGCGCCAAGCATCGTAAGAATGTCCCGCCCAATTCCTGCCATCGCGACGGCTACGATTTCGACTTGTGAATGTGTCCGGTCCGGTGGACGCGAACCTGACTCCAAATTTTCGTAAGATTACTACTCGGCTGTCGTAATGACGCAGTAGGTGTCAGGGGCAATGGCGCTGCCGGCTGCGATGCATGGGCTGCAGCTGGCCGATGCGCTGACGGGCCAGCCAGTGAAAGTCAGCGGCGGCAAGGTGCGCATCACGGTTCCGGCGCTGTTCGGCAGCGTGCTAGTGAATCGCTAACCGAGGGCCGGGCGTCCGAGCGAGTCAGGATCGCGCAGGATCGGCAAGGATGGGCAAAGATCGGCTCAATTCGGCTTCAATCGCGGCGGATCGGCACCGATCTCACCAATAGCATCAGGTTATTCTTTGATAACGCGAGTAGACCGAAGATGGGCGCAATTAGGCCTCGTTCCGCGCGACTTATCCCCTGACGCGCCGCACAATCAAAATTTCGTCCCGAAAGCGCAGCGCCGAACCAACCGTGGTAGCCAAGTCATTGATTTTTAAAGCATTTGGCTACTGCCGCCGAAACGTGCAGATTGTTACAAACCCCATCGTTACGGGCGTTTTGGCTTGTCAAGCACCCCTTATCCACATGTTTATCCACATTTGCTGTGGATATCGGCAAAAGCCCTGATAAATCCTGCACTTAGCGCCGGCGGTGCGTGCCGGCCGCGAGATCGTACGCTGCCAGGAAGGCCAGCTTGGCGGTGGCCGGATCCATCGCCACGATCGGTTCGGGCAGCGGCGCAATGTCGTCCAGGTAGGCCCAGCGCTCGGCGGAATGGGGCATGAGGTCGCGCTTTTCGGTGGCCAGCGCGATGAGGTCGGCGCGCTTGATCGGCGCGTACTCGCTGAAATCGATGTCGAAGGTGCGCGCAATGATATCGCCCACCTGCTCCTCGATCTGCGCAAACTGCGGCAGCAGCACCTTGAGCGGCTTGACCATGTCGCCGAGATAAGCCTCGGCGGCGTCGTGCATCAGTGCGGCAAAACGCAGGTGCTCCGGCACCAGCTGCGCGACCACCAGGCTGTGCTGCGCGATCGAGTAGAACTCGCAGGTCTGGCCGTTAAAGCGGCACTGGTAGGCGAGGCCGTGGGCGATATCCTCGATCGCGACCTTGTCGATGCGCGGTTCGAGCGGATAAAAGCGGTTGCCGAGAAATGTGGAAACGTAGGGCGTGGTGATCATGATGCTGCCATCTTACCTGCAGCGAGCGGCGCGCACATTTTCGATTCCTTGTCCCATATCGAATTACAATCGCACCATTGCGCCACGCGCGTACCTGCCGGGAGCGGTTCTGGAACAGATCGATTGCGATGTGCTGGTGGTGGGCGGCGGCATCAACGGCGCGGGCATCGCACGCGACGCGGCCGGGCGCGGCCTGTCGGTGGTCCTGTGCGAAAAGGACGACCTGGGCGCGCACACATCGTCCGCGTCGAGCAAGCTGATTCACGGCGGGCTGCGCTACCTCGAACACTTCGAATTTTCCCTGGTGCGCAAGGCACTGCGCGAGCGCGAGATCCTGCTGCGCAGCGCACCGCACATCATGTGGCCGCTGCGCTTCGTGATGCCGCACGACGCGGGCCAGCGCCCGGCATGGCTGATCCGTACCGGCCTGTGGCTGTACGACCGGCTCGCGCGCCGCGAATTCCTGCCCGGCTCGGAGTCGCTCAGGCTGGCGGGCCACCCGGCGGGGGAACCGCTCAAACCCGAATTCAAACGCGGTTTCGCCTATTCGGACGCCTGGGTCGACGATGCGCGCCTGGTCCTGCTGTGCGCGATGGATGCGCGTGAACGTGGCGCCAACATCCTCACCCGAACCTTGTGCGGCCCGCTGCGCCGCGAGGAGGACAGGTGGCATGCCCGCCTCATGCACGACGACGGCCGCCGCACCGATGTGCGCGCGCGCTGCCTGGTGAATGCCGCCGGCCCGTGGGCGGGAAGCGTCCGCCAACTCGCCACCGGCACATCAGCGGCGCAGCCGCTGCGCCTGGTCAAGGGCAGCCATATCGTCGTGCCGAAACTCTTCGAACACGACTATGCCTACATTTTTCAGAGCGCCGACAAGCGCATCGTGTTCGCGCTGCCGTACGAGCGGGACTTCACACTGATCGGCACCACCGACCTGGATTTCACGGGAAGCCCGGACCACGTCGCGATCGGTGACGCCGAAACCGCGTACCTGTGCGCCATCGCCAGCCAATATTTCCGCAAGCAGCTGGCGCCGGCGGACGTGGTCTGGTCGTACTCGGGCGTGCGCCCGATCGCGGATGACGACGCGGGCGATCCCTCGTCCGCCACGCGCGATTTCCGCTTCGAATACGACGCCGACGGCGCCCCGATGCTGACCGTCCTGGGCGGCAAGCTCACCACCTTCCGCAAGCTGGCGGAGGAGGCGGTATCGCGCATCGCCCCCGGGCTGGGCGCGCCGCGCGGGCCGTGGACGGAAGGCGCCGTGCTTCCGGGCGGCGACCTGTTCGGCGAACGCCCAAGCAATCGCAGCGTGCTCGAATTCGGGGAGTGGCAGCGCGGCATGCGCCTGCGTTATCCATGGCTGCCGCTGGACGCATTTCGACGCTATTGCCGCGCTTACGGCAACCGGATGAACCGGCTGCTCGAGCATTGCCGCTCGATGAACGACATGGGGCCGGAGATCGTGCCCGGCCTGTACGCGGCGGAAGTCTATTACCTCACGACGCAGGAATGGGCAGTCAGCGCGCAGGACATCCTGTGGCGCCGCACGAAGCTGGGCTTGCATGCGCCAGCCGGCAGCGAGGGCGTGCTGGCGGCGTGGCTGGCGAGCCACTGATAAACCGCGCACGCACGTCGGCCGCCATGTTATTGTCCTGCCCAACAATAACTCCCATGAACTGGCGCCCAGATGCAAATCGTCTTCTTCTTCCTCTTCCTGTTGCTCGTCCTGGGGATGCTGGCTGCGGTGGCGAAATTCGCGGTGTTCCTGTCCCGCTCCGGGACCCTCAGCTGGAAGCACAGCCTGTTCTTCGCGGGATTCCTGTTCACGCTGTCGATGGCGATCCGGGTCTTCCTCAACTTTTATCCGCTGCCTGAAGAGCTGCCGCCGCTGGTGCGGGCAGGCTTCGGCCTGGCGCTGACGACCACCTTCGCCGCGTTCTTCTTCCGGCACCATATCGTCGCTGCCGATGGCGCAGCGGTGAGCCGTGCGGCCGGCATCAAGGCCGCCGGTGTCTGGGCCGGCCTCTTCATCCTGCTTGCCATTCCCATGGTGCTGCTGGCGCCACGGCCTTGAATGCGCCGCACGCGGCTCACGCTCGTGCTCCTGCCGGGCCGCGAGCCGGGCCGGCGCATTGCGCCGCCCGGCAGCGTTCAACCGGTCAGTGCGCAGCCAGCCACTTGTCGATCTTCGGCAGCAGCTCGTTGCGCACCTTGATGCGGGTGGCGATGTTTGCCGCCGCGGTTTCTGCGTCCCGGCGCGAGGTCGGGGCGAGGTGCTCCTGCGCGTATTTCTCCAGCTTGGCGATGGTGGCCTGCTCGCCGGAGTCGCCCGCGAGCCGCGGAATGTAGCGGCTGCGCGAGGTGGCATCGACACGCTCGTTGACCTTGGCGAGATTCGCGAGCGCGAAGTCGAGCGCCATTTCCGGGTGGTTCTGCGCCACCGTCGCGATCATGTCCGCGCTGTTGGTCACGCCCGGCTCGTCGGTCAGCGCCAGTTCCAGCGCGCGCTGCGCCAGCGCCTTATCGGCCGGCGACGCGAGCAGCTCGTAGTAGCTGTCCTTGATCAGCTGCGATTTCTCGGCGCGTGCCGCCGCCCGCAATTTGTCCCAGGTGGCCGCATCCGCGTGGTAGGCAACGACATGCATGATGGTCTTGCGCAGCGGCCCTGGCATCGCGGAAGGGTCGGTTGCCGACGCTGCATAGCGGCGGCGCGCTTCGGCGATGACGGCCGGGTCGCCCAGCTGGCCGAGCGTGACAATCAGCTGCTCGCGCAGCGTCGCGATGGTTTCCAGCTCGCCCTTGCGCGCGGTCCAGCCGGTTTGCTCCATCACCGGACGCAGGCGCTTGAGGGCGTAGGCGCGGAACTTCTGCTGGCGTGCCTCGTCGCCGCGATAGCGGTCGTCGAGCCCGTTGAACACGCCGGCCACGCGCCCCCATACCTGCGGGTCTGCCGACAGCGGCAGCGTGTTGGCCAGGTCGAAGAAATTGGCCGGATCCTGCACACCGGCCATGCCCAGCGCCCAGCTATCGGACAGGATGCCCAGCTGGTCGATCGGCTTGACCTTGGCGAAGTCTTTGGCAAGGCGCGCGAACAGCGCATCCGAATACACGGTCCGGTAGTAGCCCGCCTGTCCGGCGTTGATGACCAGCGGTCCGCAGCCCGGCACAGTGAACGTGCCCTTGCCGCCGGAGACCAGTGTGCGCGCGGTCGAGATGGAGCCGACGGTCTGCGCGACCACCGGCACGCGCCACGCGAGCGGCTGTTTGCCCGGACGGTCGCGCGTGAATTCGTCCTGCGTCACGCTGACCTGTGTGTTACCGCTCTTGCAGGATGCGTCCGCAACGCGCAGCATCGGCACGCCCGGCTGCAGCGTGAAGTCGTGCGCGATTGCGGTGATCGGCTTGCGCGCCGCCTTTTCGATCTCGCGCCACAGGTCGTCCGACACCGTGTTCTGGTACGCATACTTCTTGATGTACGCACGTACGCCTTCGCGCCAGGCGGTCTCGCCCACATAGTTCTCGAGCATGCGGATGACCGCTTCGCCCTTCTGGTAGGTGATGTTGTCAAATGCCTGGCTGGCCTGTTCCACCGTGTCGATCTTCTGCACCACCGGGTGCGTGCTGGCGACCGAATCGCGGTTCATCGCATCCTCGCGCACGGCGACGGCGCTCAGGTGGCTGTTCCATTCCGGATGCAGCTTCTCGGTCATGCGGCTTTCCATCCACGATGCGAAGCCCTCGTTCAGCCACAGGTCGTCCCACCAGCGCATCGTGACGAGGTTGCCGAACCACTGGTGCGCCATTTCGTGCGCGTCGATCTGGAAGGCGCCTTGCTTGTCGCCCTGCGTGGAAATGGCAGGGTCGAGCAGCAGCGCGTACTCGAAGGTGAAAATCGCACCCCAGTTCTCCATCGCACCGAAGAACTGGCTGCGCCCCGGCGCTGCCACGTTATCGAGCTTTGGCAGCGGGTAGGGCACGCCGAAGTAGCTGTTGAATTCCTTGAGTAGCTTGCCCGATTCGTCCAGCACGTACTGGGCCTGCTTGATGTTGCCGCGCTTGGTGACGACGCCCAGTTCGGTGCCGGCCACCACCTTGGTTGCGCGTTCGAAGTCGCCCAGCGCGAAGAACAGCAGGTAGGTCGACATCTTCGGCGAGCGGCCGAACTGCACTTTCTTGCGGCCGTCCGGCAGCTTGCCGGTGCTCTTGACCGGCATGTTACTGACGGCCATCTGGTCGGCCGGCACGATCGCCTCGAGCGTGAAGGTGGCCTTGTACGCCGGCTCGTCCCACGAGGGGATCACGCGGCGCGCGTCGGAGTTCTCGAACTGGGTGTACAGCGCACGCTTCTTGCCCTGTGGCGTGTCGTAGTCGAGCGAGAACAGGCCCACGGCCTGCGTGCCGATCTTGCCGCTGTAGTCGAGCGCGAGCTTGTATTCGCCGCGCGGCAGGGGCTGCGCGAACGTGAAGGTCGCCGTCTGCGCCTGCTCGTCCACCGCGATCTTCGGCTGCTGTGCCATGCCCGATGCGCCGGTCAGTTGTGCCGACGCGAACGCCATCTCGGTCGCGTTGAGCGTGATCGATGCGGTCGGTTCCAGCACGGTCAGCGTGATCGTGGTCCTGGCGGTGTAGGTCGCGTTGGCGGCGTTCGGCGTGATCGACACATCGTAGTGGCTTGGCGCCGTGTGGCGCGGCAGCTGCGTGGTCGCATCGGCTGCGATTGCGCGTGCAGGCGCGTTGGACGGGGCGGGCGCGGCGATGGCCGGGATCGAGGCAAAAGCGGAGAGCAGGGAAGTGACGAGCAGCGTGCGGCGCATTGGAATCCTTCTCACTATATGTATGTAGGGGCGCCGGCATTTTCTGCGGCGGACCGGGCAATCTATCGTTAAATCCGCGTTGATGTCAAACCATTCAGCCGCAAGCGTGGCAGTGGAAAAGGGGATATGATCGCCGTTGCCAAAAAGTGAACAAGGAGATCCGGATGATCGATCTATATTCCGCGGCCACGCCAAATGGCCACAAAGCCTCGATCGCGCTCGAAGAACTCGGGCTGCCGTACGAACTGCATGCGCTCGAGCTGTCGACCAATGTGCAGAAGGAGCCGTGGTTCCTCGCGATTAACCCGAACGGGCGCATCCCCGCCATCGTCGACCGCGCGGAAGACAACTTCGCCGTGTTCGAATCGGGCGCGATCCTGATCTACCTGGCCGAGAAGACGGGCCAGCTGATGCCCACGGACGCCAAGGGCCGTTCGCGCGTGATCCAGTGGCTCATGTTCCAGATGGGCGGCGTCGGCCCGATGATGGGCCAGGCCAACGCCTTCTACCGCTACTTCCCCGAAAAGATCCAGCCCGCGATCGACCGCTACCAGGGCGAGAGCCGCCGCCTGTTCACGGTGCTGGACGGGCAGCTCAAGGACCACGAGTACCTCGCGGGCGACTATTCGATCGCCGACATTGCGCACTTTGCCTGGGTGCGCACCGCGCCATGGTCGGGCGTGTCGACCGAGGGCCTGCCGCACCTGCAGCGCTGGCTGGCGCAGATCGAGCAGCGGCCGGCAGTGCAGAAGGGCGTGCAGATGCCGCCATACAAGCGCGACCTCACGCGCAATGTGGACGATGCGGAAGCGCTGATCAGCGAAGTGCGCGGCATGATCGAAACCGGCCAGTCCAAACAGAAGTAACCCGCCAATAAAAAGGAGAAGCAATGAAGCTCTACGTCAGCCCGTACGCGCCGAATCCGCGCCGTGTCACCATGTTCATGGCCGAGAAGGGCATCACCGGCATCGAGCAGGTATCGATCGACCTGATGAAGGATGAGCACCGCACGCCCGAGTACCTGGCCAAGAATCCGCTCGGCCTGGTGCCGGCGCTGGAGCTGGACGATGGGCGCGTGCTGTCCGAGACGCGCGCGATCTGCACCTACCTCGAGGGGCTGTATCCGGAGCCGAACCTGATGGGCAGGGACGCGGAAGAGCGCGCGTTCATCGAAATGGCGGACCGCCGCGTCGAGTTGCAGCTGTTCCGCGGGATCACCGACTGGGTGCGCCACACGCATCCGGCGCTGGCGACGCTGGAGAGGCCGCAGTTCTCCGAGTTCGGGCTGGCGCAGGCGGGCAAGGCGCGCGACAAGCTGCGCTGGCTGGACGAGGTGCTGGGCAAGCAGCAGTACGTGGCGGGTGACCGCTTCACGATCGCCGACATCACGGCCTACTGCGGGCTGGAGTTTGCCAAGGCGCTGGTCAAGCTGCGGCCGGGCGAGGAGGGGCTGGTCAATGTGCAGGCGTGGCGGGACCGGATCCATGAGCGGCCGTCTGCCGCCGCGTCGAAGTAATACAGGCCGTGGGACTGTCCCCGCAGGACCGTCCCACCCGACCAAACCGTATTACGCGATGCGCTTGTACCAGGGCTCGCTCGGAAACACCGGCTGGTAGCGACCATGCAGCGCATCGCCCGGCTCGAGCATGCGGTCGATGCCCAGCACCCCGAACAGCGCCAGGCTGTCGTGGAATAGTTGCAGCACCCGCGCGCGCAGCACGGGGCCGTAGTCCGGCAGCGAACGCCGGCAGATAATCATCTGGAACTCGTTGGGCGAGGCATCCGTCACCAGGTTGTACTGCGCCCAGGTGATACGGCTTTGCAGCCGCGGCAGCAGCGTTGCGCGCTTGCCCTTGATGACGAAGTAGTCGGCCAGGTTGCCCGTGCCTCCGCTCTTCAGGTAGGCCTCCTGGTACTCATCCATCCGCTCCACCGGGATGCTCGCTCCGGCCGCTTCTGCCGCCGCTTCCTCGCTTGGGAAGGTCGCATAGATCTCGGTGCGGCGGTGGAGCTGCTCTTCGGCCAGCAGGATCGCCAGCGACCACGCAGCCTCCGGCCCGGCACAATCGGGCATCCACACCTTGGGAACCGGCGACGCGTGCAGGCAGGCCAGCACGATGCGCATCAGGCGCGCCTGCTCCGGGTCGTCGAACAGCAGCGCCGGCTGCACCGACAGCGCGCGCAGCAGGTCCGAGCTGACGCCGGCCTGGTGCAGCACCGCGTGCTGCAACAGCGAGACGGTCTGATGCCCGTGCGACTGCATCAGCGAGTGCAGCCTGCGCCGCACGCTGGCGCGGTCGAAGGAGCGGAAATCGAAGCCGTAGCGCTGGTAGACTGCCTCCAGCAGCAAGTCGATCTCCAGCTCCTCCGTGGCCAGGACCGCGCCCGGGTCCATGATCGGGAGCCGCGTCAATGCAGCCACACTCGCATCAGCGACAGCAGCTGCGCCACGTCCACCGGCTTGGTGATGTAGTCGGACGCGCCGGCGGCAATACACTTGTCGCGGTCACCCTTCATCGCCTTCGCGGTCAGCGTGATGATCGGCAGCGAACGGAACTTCGGAATGCGGCGGATCGCCCGCATCGTGTCGTAGCCGTCCATCTCCGGCATCATGATGTCCATCAGGACGATCTCGATGCTCGGGTCCTTCTCCAGCACCTCGATGCCGTCGCGGCCGTTCTCGGCGAACAGCACCTGCATCTGCTGGCGCTCCAGCAGCGAGGACAGCGCGAAGATGTTGCGCAGGTCGTCGTCGACGATCAGCACTTTGCGTCCGGCGAGACCGCCATCCTGCGCGTGGATCTCGTCCAGGATGCGGCGCTGCGCTTCCGGCAGGCTGGCGTGCGAACGGTGCAGGAACAGCGCCGTTTCGTCCAGCAGGCGTTCCGGCGAGCGTGCGTCCTTGATCACGATGGTCTTGGCGTATTTCTTGAGCTTCGCGACTTCGCGCTTGTTCAGTTCCTTCGCCGTGTAGATCACGACCGGCACGTCGCGCAGGGTCTTGTCCTTGCCGATCGTGTCCAGCAGGTCGAAGCCGGAGATGTCGGGCAGGGTCAGGTCCAGCACCATGCAGTCGAAGTGGTTGTTCTTCAGCGCTTCCAGCGCCTCGGCGCCATTTTCGACGGCGACGATGCGGATGTCCTTCGCGCCGATCAGCTCCACGATCGAATCGCGCTGCGCCTGTTCGTCATCCACCACCAGCAGGCTGCGCTTGCCGCCCAGCAGGAACTTCTGGATGCGGGTGAACTCTTCGTGCAGCGCTTCCTTCGACACCGGCTTGTTGAGGTAGGAGATGGCGCCCTGGCGCAGCGCCTTCTCGCGCTCGCGCATGCTGGACATCACGTGCACAGGGATGTGGCGGGTGCTCGGGTCGCGCTTGAGGCGGTCCAGCACCGTGAAGCCGTCGATGTCCGGCAGGTCCAGGTCGAGCAGGATCGCGGACGGCAGGTAGTCGCGCGCCAGCGACAGCGCCGAGTCGCCCTTGTGCGTGACGATGCCCTTGAAGTTCTTTTCGCGCGCATAGTCCAGCACCACCTTGGCGAAGCGGTCGTCGTCCTCGATGATGAGCACGGACGGGTCGCCCGGCGCCACCAGGCCCCGGTCGTCTAGCATGTTGCCGTATTCGACCGGCGGCGCCGAGCTGCTTTCGTCCAGCACTTCGACGGTGGTGACGTCCATTTCGCGCGCAGGAGCGTACACCACGTGCGACGGCAGGGCCGCTGCAGGGCGTGCGACCGGCTGGCGCGCCAGGTCGTAGTTGATGAAGCCTGCGCGGTTGTACGGCAGGTACAGGGTGAAGGTCGATCCGGAGTTGACCACCGACTCCACGCGGATCTCGCCGCCCAGCAGTCGCGCCAGTTCACGGGAGATGGACAGGCCAAGGCCGGTGCCGCCGTATTTACGCGCGGTGGAGCCGTCGGCCTGCTGGAACGCTTCGAAGATCAGCTGCAGCTTGTCGGACGCGATACCCACACCGGTATCCTTGACCGAAAACGCCAGCACCGCGTCGGCGTGCACCAGGTTCGGGTGGTCGCTGGTCCAGCCGGAATCGGCCATCGAGATTTCCAGCTCCACCTGGCCGTGGCTGGTGAACTTGAACGCGTTCGACAGCAGGTTCTTCAGGACCTGCTGCAGGCGCGTGGTATCGGTCATCACGGAGTTCGGCAGGTTGTCCGCCAGTTCCACCTTGAAGCCGAGGTGCTTCTGTTCGGCCATGTGGCGGAAGGTACGCTCCACGTAGTTGCGCAGGTTCGAGAAGCGGTACTCGGACACGTCCAGCGTGACGGTACCGGATTCGATCTTCGACAGGTCGAGAATGTCGTTAATCAGGGTCAGCAGGTCGGAACCAGAGCCGTGGATGGTCTTCGCGAATTCCACCTGGCGCGGCGACAGGTTGCCTTCCGGGTTGTCGCCCAGCTGCTGCGCCAGGATCAGCAGGGAGTTCAGCGGGGTACGCAGCTCGTGCGACATGTTCGCCAGGAACTCGGACTTGTACTTGGAGGACAGCGCCAGCTGGGTGGCTTTTTCTTCCAGCGCCAGCTTTGCCTGTTCCACCTCGCGGTTCTTGCGTTCCACCTCGATGTTCTGCTCGGACAGCAGGCGCGCCTTCTCCGCCAGCTCCTGGTTGGTCTGCTGCAGTTCCTGCGCCAGCGACTGGGACTGGGTCAGCAGCGATTCGGTACGGCTGTTCGCCTCGATGGTGTTCAGGACGACGCCGATCGATTCCATCAGCTGGTCCAGGAAGGACAGGTGGGTCTCGGTGAAGCGGTCCAGCGACGCGATCTCGATGACCGCCTTGACCTGCTGTTCGAACAGGATCGGCAGCACCACGATGTTGGTCGGCGGCGCCGCGCCCAGGCCGGACGAGACCACGATGTAGTCGCGCGGCACGTCGGTCAGCCAGATACGGGTCTTCTCGACCGCGCACTGTCCCACCAGGCCTTCGCCCGGCAGGAAGGAGGTCGGCAGCTTGCGGCTTGAACGGTAGCCGTAGCTGGCGATCATGCGCAGGCGTGCGTCCATCTCCTGCGAGTCCATCATGTAGAACACGCCGTGGTGCGCCGACACCAGCGGCGCCAGTTCGGACAGGATCAGCTTGGTCACCGCGCCAAGGTCGCGCTGGCCCTGCAGGAGTCGCGTGAAGCGCGCCAGGTTGGTCTTCAGCCAGTCCTGCTGCGCGTTCTTCTGCGTGGTCTCCTTCAGGTTTCGGATCATCTCGTTGATGTTGTCCTTCAGGTAGGAGACCTCGCCGCGCGCTTCCACCTGGATGGAACGGGACAAGTCGCCTCGCGTCACTGCGGTTGCCACCTCGCCGATCGCGCGCATCTGGTTGGTCAGGTTCGCCGCCAGCTGGTTCACGTTCTCGGTCAAGTCCTTCCAGGTACCTGCCACACCGGACACGTTTGCCTGGCCGCCCAGCTTACCTTCGGTACCCACCTCACGCGCCACACGGGTCACCTCCGATGCGAACGAGGACAACTGGTCCACCATGACGTTAATGGTGTCTTTCAGTTCGAGAATCTCGCCCTTGACGTCCACGGTAATCTTCTTGGACAAGTCGCCTCGCGCCACCGCGGTCGTCACCGCCGCGATGTTACGGACCTGGCCCGTCAGGTTCGACGCCATGAAGTTCACGTTGTCGGTCAAGTCCTTCCAGGTGCCGCCCACGCCCGGCACGTATGCCTGGCCGCCCAGCTTGCCTTCGGTACCCACCTCACGCGCCACGCGGGTCACCTCGGACGCGAATGAGGACAACTGGTCCACCATGACGTTAATGGTGTTCTTCAGTTCGAGAATCTCGCCCTTCACGTCCACGGTAATCTTCTTGGACAGGTCGCCGTTCGCCACCGCGGTCGTCACGTCCGCGATGTTACGCACCTGGCCGGTCAGGTTACCCGCCATCGAGTTCACGCCGTCGGTCAAGTCCTTCCAGGTACCCGCGACGCCTGGCACGTTTGCCTGGCCGCCCAGCTTACCTTCGGTACCCACCTCACGCGCCACGCGGGTCACCTCGGATGCGAAGGAGTTCAGCTGGTCGACCATGACGTTAATGGTGTTCTTCAGCTCCAGGATCTCGCCCTTCACGTCCACCGTGATCTTCTTGGACAAGTCGCCGTTCGCCACCGCGGTGGTCACCTCCGCGATGTTACGCACCTGGCCGGTCAGGTTACCCGCCATCGAGTTCACCGAGTCGGTCAAGTCCTTCCAGGTACCCGCGACGCCCTTCACCTGCGCCTGGCCGCCCAGCTTGCCCTCGGTACCCACCTCTCGCGCGACTCGCGTCACCTCGGATGCGAACGAGGACAGCTGGTCCACCATGACGTTAATGGTGTTCTTCAGTTCGAGAATCTCGCCCTTCACGTCCACCGTAATCTTCTTTGACAAGTCGCCGTTCGCCACCGCGGTCGTCACCGCCGCGATGTTACGGACCTGGCCCGTCAGGTTCGACGCCATGAAGTTCACGTTATCGGTCAAGTCCTTCCAGGTGCCGCCCACGCCCGGCACGTATGCCTGGCCGCCCAGCTTGCCCTCGGTACCCACCTCACGCGCCACGCGCGTCACCTCGGATGCGAAGGAGCGCAGCTGGTCCACCATGACGTTAATCGTGTCCTTCAGCTGCAGGATCTCGCCGCGCACGTCCACCGTAATCTTCTTGGACAAGTCGCCGTTCGCCACCGCAGTGGTCACCTCCGCGATGTTACGCACCTGCGACGTCAGGTTACCCGCCATCGAGTTCACCGAGTCGGTCAAGTCCTTCCAGGTGCCCGCCACGCCCTTCACCTGCGCCTGGCCGCCCAGCTTGCCCTCGGTACCGACCTCTCGCGCCACGCGCGTCACTTCGGAAGAGAAGGAGGAAAGCTGTTCCACCATCGTGTTCGCGGTGGTCGCCGCGCGCAGGTACTGGCCCTTCAGCGGATGGCCGTCGACCTCCAGCGCCATGGTCTGCGACAGGTCGCCTTTTGCCACCGCGCCGATGACACGCGCCATCTCGGTGGTCGGGCGCACCAGGTCGTCGATCAGGGTGTTGACGGAGCTGATGATCGTTCCCCAGCCGCCCTGCATGTTCGGCACGGCGGCGCGCTGGGTCAGGCGGCCTTCGCGGCCCACCACGCGCGAGACCTCGGTGATGGTCTTGACCATCCGCTCCTTGGTCTCGATGATCTCGTTCAGCGTATCGGCGATCTTGCCGGAGATGCCGGTCAGGTCGCTCGGCATGCGCGCGCTGAAGTCACCCTTCCTGAGTGCCATCAGTGTTTGCAGCAGCAGCTTGGCATCCAACTCTTCGGCAAATTCGGTCATGTTATTCATTGACTAAGTCCTCATTCCTGGGGATGGTGGGGTGAAGCATGTAATTATGCACTGCCGCGAACTCCGGGACGGAATGCGCAGGCAGCGGGGGAGAGAGCAGGTCGCCCTGGTACTGGTCGCACTCGTGCAGGCGCAGCGTGTCGAGCTGCTCCTGGGTCGAGACGCCCTCTGCCACGGCGCTGAGTTTCAGGGCGTGGGCCATGTGGATAATGGCCGCAACGAGGTCCGCGCCGCCGGGGTGATGGCCGATCCCCTCCACGAAGGACGGGTCCATCTTGACCAGGGCGAGCGGGGCCTGCTGCAGCGTGGCGAGCGAAAATGCGCTGCGGCCGAAGCCGTCGAGCGCAAGCCTGGCGCCGGCGCCGGACAGCTCGCGCAGCTGGCTGGCGGCGCTGCCGTCTTCGAGCAGCGCGGCGCCCACTTCCAGTTCCAGCCAGCCCTCCGGCAGGCCGCTGTCGGCCAGCTGGCGCAGCAGCCGTTCGGTGGACTCCGGCACCAGGCTGGCGAATTCCAGGTTGAGCGCGAGCGGCAGGGCAGGCAGGCTGCTGCGCCACTGGCGCGCATGGCCGGTCAGTTCGCGCATCGCCCATTCGTTGAAGCGCTCCTGGAGGCCGCGGTCGTTGGCCTCGGCCAGCGGGCCGCTCGCGGCAACCAGTCCGTGGCGGGGATGATTCCAGTAGGGCAGGGCTTCGATTCCGGTCAGGTGGCCGCTGGCGACCGCCGCGCGCGGGGCGTAGTACAGCTCCAGCTGGCCCAGTTCCAGCGCCTCGTGCAGCTCGCCGACCAGGCGCGTCCGCTCATTTTCCTGCTGGTCCTGCTCGGCACAGAAGAATGCGATGCCGCCGCGCTGTTTCTGCTTGGCGAAATACATGGCGCTGTCGGCGCGCTGCATCAGGAGCGTGGCGTTGACGCCGTCTTGCGGGTAGAGAGCGATGCCGATGCTGGCGCTGCACGCCAGCGGCTTGGCGCCGATGTCGAACGGGCGCGTGTGCGCCTGCTCGATCTTGCGCGCCACCCGCGCGGCATTCTGGTGCGCGCCGCGGCCTTCCAGCAGGATCACGAATTCGTCGCCCCCCAGGCGCGCCACCACGTCCGAGGCGCGCACCGCGGCAGTCAGGCGGGAGGCGACTTCGCGCAGCAGCTGGTCGCCCACTTCGTGGCCAAGGGTGTCGTTGACCTGCTTGAAGCGGTCGAGGTCCAGGTAGAGCAGCGCGAATTCGGTATCGTGGCGCTCGGCCGAGGCCACCGCATGCTCGAGCTGGGCGATCAGGGCGCGCCGGTTGACCAGGCCGGTGAGCGGGTCGCGGATCGACAGCTCGTGGGCGCGCTGTTCGGCCAGGCGGCGTTCGGCCACCTCCTGCTCCAGCACGCGGTTGGCGCGTTCGAGTTCGCGCACGCGCTGCACCTTCAGGTTGCGGTACAGCTGTTCCAGCTCGCCGGTGCGCTCGAGCAGCTCGGCGTTCTTGCGCGCCAGTTCGACGAACACCGCCACCTTGGCCTGCAGGATGCGCGGCACCAGCGGGGTAAACAGGTAGTCGACCGCGCCCATGCCGTAGCCTTCGACCTTGTGCAGCTCGTCGGCATAGTATGCGGTGATGAAGATGATCGGCACGTGCGCCGAGCGGGGATGGGAGTGGATCGCGCGCGCGGTTTCAAAACCGTCCATGTCCGGCATGTCCACGTCGAGCAGGATGACCGCGAAATCGTGGATCAGCACCTGGCGCAGCGCATCCTGCCCCGAGCCGGCGCGCACCAGCTGGTATTCGCGCGCACGGTCCTGTCCCGAGAGCACACTTTCCAGTGCGGTCAGGCTCGCGGCGTCGTCATTCACCAAAAGAACCTTTGGTATCTGCACAGTGTTGAATTCCGAATTGTCGGCAAGCAGTTTCAAGGCGGAGAAAATCGAAGATACCTGAGTGGAGACGCGAGTCAAGGAAAAATTGATTTACCAAGGGGCACGAAAGCGTACCGGAATGTAATTTTCCGCGCCGCACGATTGAAAACGGACTCGACTTTGGGTGATATGATCGGATCGACTCCTGCTTACTCCCCCGATTTGCCATGACCCAGGCACAACTGCGACTGGACAGCCACCCCGGTGGCCGCGCCGCCGGCTCCTCGCGTGCGCTGCTGTGGGGCGTGGGCATGGCGCTGTCGGCTTTTGTCGGGATGGCGCTGTACGTGGCGGCCGAGCGGATCGTGGAGGAAGATGCGCGCAGGCGCTTTGAACGCATGGCTTTTGCTGCGCAGGCCGGGCTGAAAGTGCGCATCGAGACCTACACCAACACCGTGCGCTCGGTGGCAGCACTGTTCCGCGATCCCGACACGCCGGTCACGCGCACCCGCTTCCATCGCTTTGTAGAGGGACTGGTGGCGTCGCCGGCCCGTCCCGCCATCAGCTCCTTTACCTATGCCGTGCGCCTCGAGGACGCGGCGCGCGACGGATTCGAAAACGCCGTGCGCAGCGACCGCAGCCTCGACCCGGCAGGCTATCCCGGCTTTTCGATCTGGCCTGCCGACCGCAGACCGCAATACGAGGTGGTGACCTTCATCGAGCCATCGGACGTGGGTCACGAGCGCTTCGGCTTCGACATGTACTCGGTCCGCCGGGTCGCCCGGTCGCTCGACGCCGCAAGGGACAGCGCCGGCGTGGCTGCTTCCGGCTATCCTATCCCCATTGCCAACCCCAGACCCCACCACGCACTGAGCATCCGGGTGCCTGTGTACAGGACGGGCGCGCCGCCGGCGACGCTGTTGGAGCGGCGGCGCGCCTATGTGGGATCGGTCGGGGTGCGCTTCAGCATCCCCGGCCTGGTCGAGGGCACGATTGCCGAACTGGCGCGGCGCGGCATGCGGCTGGCCCTGTACGCCACGTCCGAAGCCCCAGGGAGCGAGGCGTCGCCCGTCCTGCGTCCTGCCGACAAGCTGCTGTACGACCGCAACCGACCGGTAGGCGGCCCGCCGGAGCAGCCGGACGAGAATGGCCGCTTCCACCTGGTGTTGCCGGTCGATTTCTGCGGTACGCTCTGGAAGGCGCACTTCAGCGCCCGCAAGCAGGACCTGTACACGGACTTCGACGAATCGCTCCCGGTGGTGGCGATGCTGGCGGGCGGCGCCGGCACCATGCTGGCGTATGCCTTCTTCTTCACGCTGTACTGGTCGCGCCGCAGCGCGATCGAACAGCGCACCCTGCTCGATACGGTGCTCGACAGCGTGGATGCCTATGTGTACATGAAGGACCTCGACCTGCGCTACATCTATGCCAACGCACGGTCCGCCCGCGCCATCGGCAGGAAGGTGGAGGACATCATCGGCAAGCGCGATACCGAATTGTTCGGCCCGGAGAAGGCGCGCGAGTCCTGGGAAATGGACCGGGAAGTGTTCGACACCGGCCGGGAGCACGTGGCCGAACGCGAATTCACCGCGCCGGACGGGCGCAGGATGGTGCTGTGGTCCGTCAGGGCGCCGGTGGTCATCGATGGCGAAGTGCGCGCCGTGATCGGCCTGTCCACCGACATCACCGAACTGCACCGGCTGAAGGCGCAGGCCGATGCCGCCAACCGGGCCAAGAGCAACTTCCTGTCCAACATGAGCCATGAGATCCGTACCCCGCTCAACAGCATCATCGGCATGGCGCACCTGGCGCTGCGCTCCGTGGCCGATCCCAAGCAGCGCGACTATCTGGAAAAGATCCGGCATTCAGGTAACCACCTGCTGGGGATCGTCAACGACATCCTCGACTTCTCCAAGATCGAGGCCGGCAAGCTGGAACTGGAGCTGCTCGACTTCGGGCTACACACGCTGCTGCGCAATGTGGAGGGGCAGATGGGCGATGCGGCGGGGGCGCGCGGCCTGCGGCTTGAATTCGAGGTCAGGCCGGGCGTGCCGCCATGGCTGCGCGGCGACCCGCTGCGGCTGGAACAGGTCCTGATCAACTTCGTGGGCAACGCGGTCAAATTTTCGGACCATGGCGTGGTCCGGACCACGGTGTCGCTGGAGCAGGGGCAGGAGGACGGCGGCAGCTCCGACAGCGTGCTGGTGCGATTCGAAGTGCGCGACAGCGGTATCGGGCTCGGGCCGGAGGAGCTCGGCGGCCTGTTCCAGCCATTCCATCAGGGCGACCAGAGCACCACGCGCCGCTACGGCGGCACCGGCCTGGGACTGGTGATCAGCAAGCAGCTGGCCGAGCTGATGGGAGGGACGGTGGGCGTGCAGAGCGCACCGGGGGAGGGCAGTACTTTCTGGTTCACCGCCCGCCTGGGCCTGGGCGCGGCGATGGAACAAAACGGCGAGGACAGCCTGCCGCCCGACCTTGCGGCGGCGCTGGAAGGGGCCCGCATCTTGCTGGTGGAGGACAACGTGTTCAGCCAGCAGGTCGGGCGCGAACTGCTTGAAGACGCGGGTGCCACGGTGCTGGTCGCCGCGAACGGCAAGGAAGCGGTCGACCTGCTGCTCAAGGAGCGCTTCGACTGCGTATTGATGGACGTGCAGATGCCGGTGATGGACGGCTTTGAGGCCACGCGCCTGATCCGATCCGACCCGCGCCTGAAGGACACGCTGGTGATCGCGATGACGGCCAACGCGGGCAAAGAGGATTTCGCGCGCTGCATCGAGGCCGGCATGGACGACTTCATCACCAAGCCGGTCGCGCCCGCGCAGCTGCTGGGGACCGTTGCGCGCCGGCTGGCGCAGCCCGGCCGGGAGCGTGCCGGCGGGCCGGCCCCCGCCGAACCGCCGGAGAAAGGGTGGGACGCCACCCTGTTCGACATGGCTGCGCTGTCCGCGACCTTCGCGGGCGACCACGGGCGCATGCGCAAGTTCGCGCTGCTGTTCCTCGATTCCTCGCGCAGCGGGCTGGATGAGCTGGACCAGGCGCTCGCGCAGGGCGACCTGCGCCGTGCCGCCGGCCTGGCGCACCGGCTCAAGTCCCCGGCCCGCGCAGTGGGCGCGGCCAGCTTCGCCAGCCTGTGCGCGCAGCTGGAAGACATTGGCCACGACGGCGATCCGGCCAGGGCCGGCGCCATGGCGCGCGACCTGCGGCGGCTGGCGGCGCGGCTCGATAGCCTGGTCAAGGCCAGGATCGAGGCCGGCGAGCTCTGAAGGCTCTACCGCGGGAGCGGCAAAAGCGCTATGCTTCTGCAGTCCTCCACCCTCCCTCGCCCGATGCCCACACCCGTTTCGCCCGGCTTGCTCATTTTGCATGGCAACCAGCTGGAAGAGCTGCGCAGCGCCGTATTTACATGGCTGCGCCAGCATCCGCTCGGGCCACTGGAAGAAGAGACCATCCTGGTACAGTCGAACGGAGTGGCCGAGTGGCTGAAGATCGCGCTAGCGCATGACGCCGGCGTGTGCGCCGCCACCCGCGTGGCGCTGCCGGCCCGCTTCCTGTGGGAGGCGTACCGCAACATGCTGGGGCGCGAACAGGTTCCGGCCCGTTCACCTTTCGACAAGGGCCCGCTGACCTGGCGCCTGATGCGGCTCCTGCCGGCGCTGCTGGACGGGGCCCCGTTCGCGCCGCTGCGCCACTTCCTCGGCGACGGCGACCCGGAACGGCGCCTGCAGCTGGCCGAACGGCTGGCCGACCTGTTCGACCAGTACCAGGTCTACCGCGCCGACTGGCTGGAAGACTGGGCCGCGGGCCGCGACTGCCTGCGCAGCGCGCGCGGCGAAGTGGCGCCGCTGCCGGAGGACCAAGTGTGGCAGGCCCACCTGTGGCGCGCCGTGAACGAGGAGCTGCCGGTGCAGGAGCGCGGTACCGGGCGCGCCACCGTCCACACCCGCTTCGTGCAGGCGATCGCCGAGGGCCGCGCCCCGGCCGCGCCGCTGGCCCGGCGCGTGGTCCTGTTTGGCATCTCCGCACTGCCGTACCAGACCTTGCAGGCGATGGCCGCGCTGTCCGCGCATACCCAGGTGATCCTGGCGGTGCCGAACCCGTGCCGCTACTACTGGGGCGACATCATCGAAGGGCGCGACCTGCTGCGCGCCGCCTACCGCCGCCAGCAGCCGCGCGCCGGGCAGGACCTGTCGGCAGTGCCGATGGAAGAACTGCACCTGCACAGCAACCCGCTGCTGGCCAGCTGGGGCAGGCAGGGGCGCGACTTCGTGCGCATGCTCGACGAATTCGACAGCGCCAGCGAAGGACGCTACGACAACCTGCGCGTGGACCTGTTCGGCGAGGACGAGGGCGAGACCCTGCTGGCGCAAGTCCAGTGCGCGGTGCGCGATTTGCTGCCGCTGCCTGAACACGCTTTCCCGCAGCCGGCGCCTGACGACCGGTCGATCGAATTCGCCGTGGCCCACGCCACCCAGCGCGAAGTCGAGATCCTGCATGACAAGCTGCTGTCCTGGTTCGCCGCAGATCCCACGCTGCGCCCGCGCGACGTGGTGGTGATGGTGCCGGACATCGACACCTTCTCGGCCGCCATCCACGCGGTGTTCGACCAGCACAAGCGCAGCGACCCGCGCTACATTCCTTTCGAAATCGGCGATGTGCGCGACCGCAGCGTCGATCCGCTGCTGGTGGCGCTCGAATGGCTGCTGCGCCTGCCCCAGCAGCGCTGCCGCCAGAGCGAAGTGCGCGACTTGCTCGACGTGCCAGCGATCTCGGCGCGCTTCGGCCTCGACGAAGACGACCTCGCTCTGCTGGGACAATGGATCGAGGGTGCTGGCGTGCGCTGGGGTCTCGACGCTGCCCACCGCGACAGCCTGGGCCTGGGCGCAGCGGGCGAACAGAATTCCTGGATCTTCGGCGTGCGCCGCATGCTGCTCGGTTACGCGAGCGGCGACGGCGAAGCGTTCGCAGGCATCGAGCCCTATCGCGAAGTGGGCGGCCTGGACGCCGCGCTGGCCGGTTCGCTGGCCCAGTTCATCGAAGCGCTGCTGCACTGGCGCGCCGCACTGCACGAAGAGCGCAGTCCCGCGGAGTGGGGCATTGCCGCGCGCGCGCTGCTGGCGGCGTTCTTCAAGCCGCGCCAGGAGGAAGACAAGCTGGTGCTGCGCCAGCTCGACGAGGCGCTGCAGAAATGGCTGGAGACCTGCGCCGACAGCGCCTTCGACGAGCCGGTCCCGCTGGGCGTGCTGCGCGAAGCCTGGCTCAAGCTGCTCGACGAGCCTGCGCTGAACCACCAGTTCGTCTCCGGGGGCGTCACCTTCTGCACCCTGATGCCGATGCGCGCCGTGCCGTTCCGCGTGGTGTGCCTGCTCGGCATGAACGACGGCGAATTCCCGCGCCGCGCCCGCCACGCCGACTTCGACCTGCTGGCGCTGCCCGGCATGGCGCGGCCCGGCGACCGCTCGCGCCGCGACGACGACCGCTACCTGATGCTCGAAGCGCTGCTGGCCGCGCGCGACAAGCTGTACATCAGCTGGGCGGGCCGCAACGTGCGCGACAACTCCGAACAACCGGCTTCCGTACTGGTCTCGCAGCTGCGCGACTACCTGCACGCCGGCTGGCGGATCGATCCAGGCAAGCTGACCACCGTGCACGCGCTGCAGCCGTTCAGCCGCCGCTACTTCGAGGGCGACGCCAGGCTGTTCACCTATGCCGGCGAATGGCGGGCCGCCCATGCGGGGCAGGCGGAGCGGGAAGACGTGCTCCCGCCGTTCGAACTCGAAGCGGGCTACGCGCTGCGCTTCCACGACCTTGCCGATTTCCTCCGCCAGCCCGCACGCCACTTCTTCCGGCGCAGGCTCGGCGTGAGCTTTGGCGATTCGGCGGTGGTGGGCGAGGACGACGAACCGTTCTCGCTCGATGCGCTGCAGCGCTACGGCGTCGAGGACAGCCTGCTGGACGACAGCGCCGAGCCGGAATCGCTGGCCGAGGTGCGCGCCCGCCTGGCCGAGCGCGCGGGCGGACTGGCGCGCGAAGGCGTGCTGCCGATCGGCCTGGTCGGCAAATTATGGGAAGAAGCACTGGTGGAGGAACTGGTCCCGGTGCGCAGCAGCTGGCTGTCGCTGTGCGAGCGCTTCCGCACGCCTGCGCCCAAGCTGGCGGTCAGCCTCGACTTCGGCGAACTGCGCTTCGAGGACTGGGTGGACAAGCTGCGCACGGACGGCAGCGACGTCGCCTGGCTGGCGCAGATGTCGTCGCGCGTGCTGTCAAAGGCGGGCGAAGTGCGCGACGAAAAGCTGGCCGGTGCCTGGCTACGCCAGCTGGCCTGCGCCGCCGCCGGCCAGCCGGTGACGGGCTACCTGGTGGCGCGCGACGCGGTCGTGACCATGGCGCCGCTGCCGCAGGCAGGGGCGATCGCCGCGCTGTCCGAACTGGCGCGCCTGTGGCGCAGCAACCTAGACGCGCCGCTGCCGGTGGCTTGCAAGACCGCATTGGCCATGCTGCATGACGGCGATGCGCGCCGCGTCTACGAAGGCGACTTCGAGATGAGCGGCGAGGTCGACGACCTGTGCCTGGCCCGCTTGTGGCCGGATTTCGCCACGCTGAGCGGGGAAGAGGCGTTCCCGGAAGTCGCCGACGCCCTGTACCGGCCCCTGGTCGACTGGATCGCCGAATACGTCAGCGTGCGCAAGATCGGCGAGGAGCAGGCATGAGCGAAAAACTCGACGCCCTGGCATTCCCGCTGCACGGCTCGCGCCTGATCGAAGCGTCTGCCGGCACCGGCAAGACCTGGACCATCGCCGCGCTGTACCTGCGCCTGGTGCTGGGCCACGGGGCAGGGGCGGCGTTCCAGCGGCCGCTGATGCCTCCGGAGATCCTGGTGATGACCTTCACCCGCGCCGCCACGCGCGAGCTGTCCAACCGCGTGCGCGAGCGCCTGGTCGAGGCGGCCGCCTTCTTCCGCAGCGGCGGCGAGGGCGCCGACCCGTTCCTGCGCGCGCTGGCCGCCAGCTATCCGGACGAGCGCGAACGCATGGCCTGCGCGCACCGCCTGGCGCTTGCCGCCGAGACGATGGACGAGGCCTCGGTATTCACCATCGATGCCTGGTGCCAGCGCATGCTGCGCGAGCACGCATTCGACAGCGCCAGCCTGTTCGACGAGGAACTGGTCAGCGACGAGCGCGCCCTGTTCGAGGACGCCGTGCACGACTACTGGCGCGCGCATGTCTACTCGCTCGATGCCCGTGCGCTGCAATCGGTGCTGGACTGCTGGCCGGACGTGGGCGCCCTCAAGTCCGCGCTGGGCCAGCTGGTGCACCGCGCCGCCCTGCTGGGCGAGGTACCGCATGAGCCGCTGGCGCAGCTGATTGCGCGGGCCGAAGCCGAACGGCGCGCCTGCCTGGCGCGGATCAAGGAAGGCTGGGCGGAGCGCACCGACAGCATGGAAGGCTGGATCGCCGCGCAGCGCGAGGCCAATCCCAAGTGCTTCAACGGGAACAAGATGCGCGCCGACACCCTGGCCAAGGCCTTCGGCGCCTTGCGCGCATGGGCGGCCGACCCGGCGCAGCACATGCCCGACCTGACCGAGGCGGCCTGGAAGCGCCTGACCCCGGACGGCATCGCGGACGCCTTCTCCGCCAGTTTCGTGGCCGAGGTCCCTGGCTGCTTCGAACCGTTCGCCACGCTGCGCGAATGCCTGGCCGAAGTCGAGCCGCTGAAGCATGCGCTGGTGCGCCACGCGTGCGCGCACATCACGCGCCGCATGGCAGAACTCAAGAGCCGGCGCCGCCAGTTCGGCTTTGCCGACATGCTGGAACGGCTCAAGTCCGCGCTGGAAGGCGGGAACGGCGCGGCGCTGCGCAAGCGCATCGTGCAGCAGTTCCCGGTCGCGATGATCGACGAATTCCAGGACACCTCGCCGGACCAGTACCGCATCTTCGACCTGCTCTACCGCGTGGCCGACAACGACGCCGACACCGGCCTGCTGCTGATCGGCGACCCCAAGCAATCGATCTACGGCTTCCGCGGCGCCGACATCCACAGCTACCTGGCCGCGCGCCGCGCGACCGAGGGCCGCCACTACCAGCTCGGCACCAACTACCGGTCGACCGAAGCGCTGGTGGCCGCAGTCAACCAGCTGTTCATGCACGCCGAAGGCGACGGCGCGGGCAAGTCCGGCTTTGCCGCCGGCGCCTTCCGGTTCCGCAGGGACGGCATGAATCCGCTGCCGTTCGATCCGGTGGACGCAAAAGGGAAGTCCGAACGCCTGGTGGGCGTCGAGGGACCCTACCAGGCGCTGGCCGTGTGCGCGAGCGAGCGCGATGACATGCGCGTCAACGAATACCGGGACTTCTTTGCCCAGCACTGCGCCGAACACATCGTCGGCCTGCTGAACAACCCCGCGGTCGGCTTCGACGGCGCACAGGGCTTCCGCCGCGTGGCGCCGGCCGATATCGCCGTGCTGGTGCGGGACCGCAAGGAGGCGAACGCAATCCGCAAGGCCCTGCAGCAGCGCCTCGTCGCCAGCGTCTACCTGTCCGACAAGGACTCCGTGATGGAAAGCGTGGAAGCGGCCGACATGCTGCGCTGGCTGGGCGCCGTTGCCAGCCCGCTCGACGGCGCGCTGGCGCGGGCCGCCTTTGCCACCCGTACCGCCGCGCTGCCGCTGGCCGAACTGGCGCGCCTGTCGCACGACGAGGCCGCGTGGGAGCAGCGCGTCGAACAGCTCAAGTCCCTGCACTCGGTATGGCAGCGCCAGGGCGTGCTGGCGATGCTGCGGCGCTTCGTGCACGAACTGGGCCTGCCGGCGCTGCTGCTAGGCCAGCCGGGCGGGGAACGCAGCCTCACCAACCTGCTGCACCTGGCGGAGCTGCTGCAAAGTGCCAGCACCCAGCTCGATGGCGAGCAGGCGCTGATCCGCTGGTTCGCCGAACAGGTGCAGGGGGAGGGCGAGGACAGCGACGAGCGCGTGCTGCGGCTGGAGAGCGACGCTGCGCTGGTCAAGGTGGTCACGGTCCACAAATCGAAGGGCCTGGAGTATCCCCTGGTGTACCTGCCGTTCGCGGTCACCGCGCGCAAGACCGAAAAGCGCAACCGCAGCTTCTTCGAATACGTCGACGGCGACGGCGTGCGCAAGCTGGACCTGGCGCTGCGCGACGAGGCGATGGCTGCCGTCGAACGGGCGCGCATCGAGGAAGACCTGCGCCTGCTGTACGTGGCACTCACGCGCGCCGGCCATTTCCTGTGGCTGGGCGTGGCTGCGATCGCGGACGGCCGCACCGGCAAGAGCCGCCTGCATGAATCGGCGCTCGGCTACCTGCTTGGCGGCGGTGAACCGGTCGAGGCGGCGGGCCTGCGGTCCTGCTGGGACAGCGTGCGCGGCGAGGGCTGCGACATCGCCTTCGCGTCGGTCGGCGCACCCGAGGGGATGACCATGCTCGACCGCGCCGACGTGCAGCCGGCGCTGCGCGACGCCTGCGAATTCGACGGCCAGTTCGAACGCGACTGGTCGGTCGGCAGCTTCACCTCGATCACGCGCCAGACCAGCGCGCCGCCCGCGCAGGCCGCCGACGAGACCCTGCTCGAAGACGGCGATGCCGTGGCCGCGTCGCGCCTGGACGACGCGCCGTGGCACCGCTTCCCGCGCGGGCCGGTGCCCGGCAGCTTCCTGCACGGCGTGCTGGAACTGGCTGCGCGCGAAGGCTTCGGCCAGCTTGGCCATGACTACGCCAGGCGGCGTATCGAGCAGCACATCCGCCGCGCCGGATGGGAGCACCGGCTGGAAGAGACCCTGGCATGGGTCGACGCGGTCGCAGCTGCGCCGCTGCCGCCGCTGGGCGGCGCCTTGTCCGCCATCGGCGTGTCGATGCCGGAAATGGAATTCTGGTTCCCGAGCGAGCGGCTGGACGTGCGCGCGCTCGACCGCCTGTGTGCGGACCGCACGCTGGGCGGCATTGCGCGCCCGCTCTTGCCGGCGCGCGAGCTGCACGGCATGCTCAAGGGCTTTGCCGACCTGGTGTTCGAACACGAAGGCAGGTACTGGGTGCTCGACTACAAATCGAATGCGCTGGGCGGCAGCGACGCCGCCTACACGGCAGGCGCGATGGATGCCGCCATGGCCGCGCACCGCTACGACATCCAGGGCGCCATCTATATGCTGGCGCTGCACCGCCTGCTGGCGAGCCGGCTGGGCGACCGCTACGATCCGGCGCGGCAGCTGGGAGGCGCTATCTTCCTGTTCCTGCGCGGGATCGGCAACCCGTCCACGCGCGGCTGCTGCATGCTCGCACCGGACCTGGAACTGCTGGACGCCATCGATGGCCTGTTGAAGGGAGAGGACGCGCATGGCTGACCTGAACCCACTCTGGCTCGAGGTGGATCGCCTGACCGAAGAGGGCAAGCTGCGCCGCCTATCCGGCGCCTTCGCGCGCTTCATCGCCTCCACCGTTGGCGGCGGCCCCGAGCTGATGCTGGCCTGCGTGGTCCTGTCCGAACTCGAAGGCCGCGGCCACAGCTGCCTGGTGCTGGGCGAGCTGGCATCGAAGCCGGCCGAGCTGCTGGGCTGGGATGGCGAAGACTGGCGCGCGCTGGGCCAGCACTGCCACGCGTTGCCGCGCACCGCCAAAGCATGGGGCGAGGTCCTGGGCGCCGCGGGCCAGGTCTGGCTGCCTGGCGATTTCGACTTCGGCCAGCCGCTGGTGCTGGACGGCGAGCGCCTGTACTTGCGCCGCTACTGGCGCGACGAAGCGCAGGTTGCCGGCTCCATCATGGAGCGTGCGTGCGCGCGCCGCGAGGTCGACACCGGCGCCGTGCGCGCATGGCTGGACGCGCTCTTCGTCCAGGACCGCAAAGGGGAGGATGGGCAGGACTGGCAGAAGCTCGCCTGCGCGGTCGCCCTGCGCAGCCATGTCGCCATCATTACGGGCGGTCCCGGCACCGGCAAGACCTATACCGTCGCGCGCCTGCTCGCGCTGCTGTTCGCCACTGCCGGCAACGCCCGGCAGCAGCGCATCGCGCTGGCTGCGCCAACCGGCAAGGCGGCGGCCCGCCTCAAGCAATCGATCGAAAAGGCGCTGGGCGAACTGGCCGGCCGCGTGGAAGGGGAACTCGACCTGCGCGAACTGATTGCCCGCATGGGCGCCGCGCGCACCCTGCATAGCCTGCTGGGCGCGCGGCCCGATACGCGCGCGTTCGCGCACCACCGCGGCAACCCGCTCGACGTGGACGTCCTGATCGTCGACGAAGCATCGATGGTGCACCTGGAGATGATGTCCGCGCTGCTGGACGCGCTGCCAGCGCACGCCACGCTGGTCCTGCTGGGCGACAAGGACCAGCTGGCATCGGTCGAGGCGGGCGCCGTGCTGGGCGACCTGTGCCACGACGCCCAGGCCGGCAACTACACAGCCGACACCGTCGGTTTCATCGAACAGGCCAGCGGCGAGCAGGTGCCGGACGCATTCCACGGCAATGGCGGCGCCCTGGCCCAGCAGACTGTCATGCTGCGGCGCAGCCGGCGCTTCGGCGGCCCGATCGGCCAGCTGGCCCTCGCCGTGAATGCCGGCGACATCGAGCGCGTGCGCGAAGTGCTCGCGAGCGGCGGTCCCGAGGTCGAATGGCAGGACAAGGCCAGCCAGCGCAGCGTCGTGCAGCTTGCCGTGGACGGCTACCGGCCCTACCTCGAGCGCCTGCGCGCCGACCCGCACGACGCCCGGCCGATCCTGCAGGCGTTCGAATCCTTCCGGCTCCTGTGTGCAGTGCGCGAAGGCGAGTGGGGCGTCGACGGCCTGAACACGGCCATCGAAGAGCGTCTCGACGCGCTGCGCCTGTTGCCCGGTCGCGGCGAATGGTACGTCGGCCGTCCCGTCATGGTGACCCGCAACGACTACGGCGCCGGCGTCTTCAACGGCGACATCGGGCTGACGCTGCCGGATCCGGCGCGGCCCGGCTCCCTGCGCGTGTACTTCCTGGAAGGCGACAGCGTGCGCAGCGTGCTCGCCACACGCCTGCGCCACGTCGACACCGCCTTCGCCATGACCGTCCACAAGTCGCAGGGATCCGAATTTGCCCACACCGTCCTGGTCCTGCCGCGCGAGCGCAGCGCCGTGATCGCCCGCGAGCTGATCTACACAGGTATCACCCGCGCCAGCCGCCGCTTCACCCTGATGTCCTCTGGCGCGAGCGTCCTCGAGCAGGGCATCGCCACGCGCACCCAGCGCGCCAGCGGCCTGCGCGCCCGCCTCGCCTGACGCCGCGCACACTGCACCTCTCTGTTGAAGACGTCTCGTCAACGGATGGGTTGTGCCTGCCCTGCGTTTGGCGGAATCGGCCCAAACATGACCGATTCCGCCAATATTGAGGCAATAAAAAAGGACGCCGAAGCGTCCTTTTGGGGAGCGTGCCGCTTAGCGGCGCTTGCGGGTCGAGACGCGCTTCTTGCTCTTGCTGATGCTGCTCTTGGCCTTGACGATGCGGATCGACGAGCGCTTGCCCTTGGCAACCTTGCGCGACTTGACTGCCTTGCGCACCTTTGCCACTTGCGGCTCTTCGCCGGTGATGAAGCGGCGGATGTTCATGGCGTCCAGCACGCGGCTGGAAGTGGTCTGCGCGTTCAGCAGCACCAGGGTGGCGTTCTTGCCCGCCATCTTGATGCTCATGATCAGGCAACGGCCGGCTTCGCGGGTGTAGCCGGTCTTCGACAGGCCGATGTCCCAGCCCTTGGCGCTCACCAGGCGGTTGGTGTTGTGGAAGCCGACCGCGCGGCTGCCCAGGCGCACTTCTTCATTGCTGGTGGTCGACAGGCGGGTGATCTCCGGATACTTGGAAGCTGCCTGGGCCATCTTGATCAGGTCGGCTGCGGTCGAGCGGTTGCGCGGCGACAGGCCGGTCGGCTCTTCGATGACGGTGTTGGTCATGCCCAGCGCGGCGATCTTGGCGTTGACGGCAGCCTTGAACGCAGCGAAGCCACCCGGATAGGTGCGGCCCAGCGAGGCGGCGGCACGGTTATCGGACGACATCAGGGCCAGCAGGAGCACGTCGCGGCGCGCGATGACGCTGCCCACAGGCACGCGCGAGCTGCTGTGCTTGAGCGTGTCGACGTCGGTACGGTCGATCGCGATGCGCTCGTCCATGTCCTGGTTGGCGTCGAGCACGACCATCGCGGTCATCAGCTTGGTCAGCGATGCGATCGGGACGACCGCATTGGCGTTCTTTTCCAGCAGGATCTTACCGGTCTCGTCTTCGACGACGAGCACGGACTTCGAGCCGAACGGTAGCGCGAACGCGGCGCTAGCGGCAACGGACAGGAAGGCGGCGACGAACAGTTTCTTGATCATGGATCTCCATTTCATAGCTGAGAAGGCTCCACAGGAAAATGTTACATGTGACACTGAAAGTGTGTCGGGCCGTGAAGCATTACTTTAAGTACCGACGATAGCACCTGAAAATCCCCATGTAAATGCCAAGCACACCAATATGCCGCGTAATCGCTAAAAAAATCGCGTTCTGTGATCAGAATGGCTTCTTAATATGCCAAAAATGGGCTGTTTTGCTGTCATTTCGTCATGGATGGGGTAACAAAGCGCCGATACAACGGTTGCGCCAAATCTGTTGAGGTATCGCAGGACACTGGCTTACAATCCGCAGCCGACCCGATTGGCGAGGCCAGTGTATAGTTGGGTATATGCATACCGCTTCCGCATTTTTTGCCTGAAACATGAACCTTGTGATCCGCACCGCCACCCCTGAAGACGCCAGCGCCGCCTGCACCGTGCTGCGCCGTTCGATCGTGGAATGCTGCGCCGAGGATCACCGCAACGATCCGGTCGTGCTGGACGCCTGGCTCGGCAACAAGGATCCCCAGACGGTGGCCGGCTGGTTCGCCTCGCCCGCCAACTGTTCGCTGCTGGCGGAACTGGACGGGAAGGTGGTCGGCGTCGGCCTGGTCAACCAGGCCGGCAAGCTTTCGCTGTGCTACGTGCTGCCGGAGGCGCTGCACATCGGCGCCGGCAAGGCCCTGCTGCGCGGCCTGGAGCAACAGGCGCGCGCCTGGGGCGTGACGACCATCCGCCTGAACAGCACTGCGGCGGCCAGCGCCTTTTATGCCCGCAACGGCTACCTGCACGGCGGGCGCGAGCGATCCTGCTTCGGCCTCGAATGCGATTTCTTCTGGAAGAAGCTGGACGAGCCGGTGCAGGCGGGCGCCGCAAAGCAACGCTTCTGCGGCTGCAGCGGCTGATCTTCACCAAAGGGCTTGTTGCGCAGTCAACATTCTTGCCCGTGCTCACTTGAAAAACCGCTACGTTCCGCTATAGTACGGGCCACGTTATTGTTGGGTTACCGTAGATGGCTTCACGCAGAGAATTTATCCGGCGCTCGTTCGCGTTGTCGGCGCTCGCTGCCCCGATGGTGTGGGCTAAATCCCGCAAGGAAGCGGCCGCGCAGACCGAGCTGGCGCCGCCGCCCGACCTGTTCGATGCGCAGGCGCTCGACCTGGATTTCTGGCTCAAGCCGCGCACGCTGTCGCTGGTGCGTCCGCAGACCGGCGAGCGCACCAGGGTGCTGTACTGGAAGGATGGCGAGGTCATCGATTCGGCCTACCAGGAGCTGTGCCATGTGCTGCGCGACGTGAACGGCAAGCGCGCCGCCCCGATCGACCCCAAGCTGTTCGAGACGCTGTGGGGTACGCAGGCCTTCATCGAACGCTACGGCATCAGCCAGCCGCTCGAGATCCTGTCCGGCTACCGGACCGAGGAATCCAACAACCGCCTGCGCGAGCAGGGCATTCCTGCGGCGCGACAGTCGCTGCACCTGCAGGGCAAGGCGGCCGATATCCGGGTGCCGCGCCTGTCGGCCGAGGTGCTGGGCGGGCTGATCCGCAGCTTCCGCACCGGCGGGGTAGGCTTCTATTACCGTTCCGGCCCGTCCGGCGGCTGGATCCATACCGACACCGGCTTGCAGCGAACCTGGAAAGGCTGATCAGTCGTAGGGATACGGCTTGGCCGGCACCTCGGACTCGCGCTCCTTTTCGGCCTGGTCCAGGTCCAGCCGGTGGTCCCACCAGATATACCAGCCCCGTTCCTGGTCCTCGATGACGTCCGGGTGCTTCTTCAGGAACGCATCCATATACCGTTCGAACTCCGAAACATACGCGCCTTTGGTCTTGTGCATCTGTCGAGCTCCTTGAACATACAGACGGGGCAGGTAAAATGCCGTACGATATGCCGTCCAGCAATTTTTCCCCATCATGAACCACGCAGCCGCACCCCGATTCAAACCACGCCCCTGGGTGGAACTGCTCACACCACAAGATGTGGAGGCCTGGATCGAGGAACACAACGCCTGCATGCAGGAAATGATCGGCCCGCGCGAAACGGGAGCGGGCATCCGCTTCGAGCTTGCGCCGGGCGGCAGCCTGACCATGCAGACCCAGGAGGACGCGGTCGTAGTAGACCTCGACGCGGAGGCCGAATGGATCTCCCCGCTGATCGAAGCCGCCACCAGCGTCACGCCGCCCAAGGGCCGGCTCTGGGTGCTGCCGGCCGACCGCCTGGTCCAGCTCATCCTGGGGCTGTCCACGCTGGTGTCGAGCACGATCCTCGTGACCGGCCATCCGTTCGGCAGCCGCCGCCACAGTTATCTCTAAGGATTCACGCATGAAAAAACAGCTCTTGACGCTGGCGCTGGGCGCACTGCTCTCGCTGCCCGCCATCGCGGCCGACCTGCTGGACGTGGCCAAGGCGCGCGGCACCCTGCGCATCGCAATGGAAGGCACCTACCCGCCATTCAATTTCAAGGATCCGAAGTCGGGGCAACTGGCCGGCTACGACGTGGACGTGGCGCGCATCGTCGCTGCCAAGCTGGGCCTCAAGCCGGAATTCGTGACCACCGAGTGGAGTGCGATCCTGGCGGGACTGGGCGCGGGCAAGTACGACGTGATCGTGAGCCAGGTCGGCATCAGTCCCAAGCGCGTGCAGGCCTTCGATTTCTCGACCCCGTACACCTTCTCCAGTCCCCAGTTGATCGTGCGCCGCAACGACAGCGCGGCCTACCGTTCGCTGGCGGACCTGAAGGGCAAGAAGATCGGCGTCGGCCAGGGCAGCGTATTCGAACAGCAGGCCAAGGCGGTGCCGGGCATCGAGGTGCGCAGCTATCCGGCCGCGCCCGAGAACCTGCAGGACCTGGCGTTCGGCCGCATCGACGCGGCCCTCAACGACAGCCTGATGGTCGCCTACCTGCTGCAGAATTCAAAGCTGCCGATCAAGGCCGGCGCGCGCGTCGGCGCGATCGAGCGCACCGGCATCCCGTTCAAGAAGAACAACCCGAAGTTCAAGTCGGCGCTGAACAAGGCGCTCGCGGACGCGCAGGCCGATGGCAGCCTGAAGGCGGCATCGGTCAAGTGGTTCGGCGCTGACGTGACGCGCGCGCCGAACTGATGGTCGAACTGTTCGAGCTGCTGCGCGAAGCCGCTCCCGTCTTGATGACGGGAGCCATGTACACGCTCCTGTTTGCGCTGGCATCGATGGTCGGCGGCCTGGCGATCGGCTTCCCGGTTGCGGTGATGCGGCTGTCGCCATGGGCGCTGGTGCGCTGGCCGGCATCGGTGTACGTGAGCGCGATGCGCGGCACGCCGCTGCTGGTGCAGCTGTTCGTCATTTACTATGGCCTGCCAAGCATCGGGATCGAATTCACGCCGGTCACTGCAGGCGTGCTGGCGCTGTCCCTGAATGCGGGCGCCTACCTGTCGGAGAGCCTGCGCGGCGCGATCCAGAGCATCGGGCAGGGCCAGTGGCGGGCCAGCTTCAGCCTCGGCCTGGGATACTGGCAGTCGCTGTGGTTTGTGGTGATGCCGCAGGCGCTGCGGGTGGCGGCTCCCTCGATGAGCAATACGCTCATCAGCCTGATCAAGGATACCTCGCTGGTCTCGGTGATCACCATGACCGAGCTGATGCTGTCCACCAAGGAGGTGATCGCGGTGACGTTCCAGCCGCTGCCGCTGTACATCGCCGCCGCGTGCATCTACTGGATCATGAGCCTCGGGTTCGAGCACCTGCAGCGCATCGCCGAGCGCCGCCTGAACCGCGCGCACCGCTAAGGGGACCGTCCCCAATAAAAAAACCTGCCGAAGCAGGTTTTTTTGCGATCACATGTTCGGGTAATTCGGCCCGCCGCCGCCTTCCGGCGTCACCCACACGATGTTCTGCGTCGGATCCTTGATGTCGCAGGTCTTGCAGTGCACGCAGTTCTGCGCGTTGATCTGCAGCTTGTCCTTGCCGTCGTCCGTCTTCACGAACTCGTACACGCCCGCCGGGCAGTAGCGCTGCTCGGGACCGGCAAACTGCGCCAGGTTCACGCCGACCGGAATGCTGTCGTTCTTCAGCGTCAGGTGCACCGGCTGGTCTTCCGCGTGGTTGGTGTTCGAGATGAACACCGACGACAGGCGGTCGAAGGTCAGCTTGCCATCGGGCTTCGGATACACGATCGGGCGGAAGTCCGCCGCCGGCCGCAGGCACTCGTGATCCGCCTTCGAGTGGCGCAGCGTCCACGGCGCCTTGCCGCGGAAGACGATCTGGTCGATGCCGGTCATGATGGTGCCCAGCACCAGGCCCTTGTTCAGCCACTGCTTGACGTTGCGCGCCACGTGCAGCTCTTCCTTCAGCCACGACGCTTCGAACGCCTGCGGATACTCGGCCAGTTCGTCGTGCTGGCGGCCGGCGGCCAGCGCCTGCGCCACCGATTCGGCGGCCAGCATGCCGGTCTTGATCGCGGCATGGCTGCCCTTGATGCGGCTCATGTTGAGGAAGCCGGCGTCGCAGCCGATCAGCGCGCCGCCCGGGAACACCACCTTCGGCAGCGACTGCAGGCCGCCGGCGGTGATCGCGCGCGCGCCATAGGAGATGCGCTTGCCGCCTTCGAAGAAGGTGCGGATCTCAGGGTGCGTCTTATAGCGCTGGAACTCCTCGTACGGCGACAGGTAAGGGTTGGCGTAGTTCAGGCCCACCACATAGCCGACGGCCACCAGGTTGTTCTCCAGGTGATACAGGAAGGAGCCGCCGTAGGTGTCGTGCGGCAGCGGCCAGCCGGTGGTGTGGATGACCAGGCCCGGCTTGTGCTTGGCCGGATCGATCTCCCACAGCTCCTTGATGCCGATGCCGTAGGCCTGCGGGTCCTTGCCCTTGTCGAGTTCATATTTGGCGATCAGGCGCTTGCCGAGGTGGCCGCGCGAACCTTCCGCGAACAGCGTGTACTTGGCGTGCAGTTCCATCCCGAGCTGGAAGTCGGGACCCGGCTCGCCGTCGCGCTTGACGCCCATGTTACCGGTGGCGACACCCTTGACCGAGCCGTCGTCGTTGTAGAGGATTTCCGCCGCAGGGAAGCCGGGGAAGATCTCGACGCCCAGGCTTTCGGCCTGCTGGCCGAGCCAGCGCACCACGTTCGCCAGCGAGACGATGTAATTACCATGGTTCTCGAAGCAGGCCGGCACCATGAAGCCAGGCGTCTGGTACGCCTTCTTCTCGGTCAGGAACAGCACACGGTCTTCGGTCACTTCGGTGTTCAGCGGCGCGCCCAGTTCCTTCCAGTTCGGCAGCAGCTCGGTCAGCGCGCGCGGGTCCATCACGGCGCCCGACAGGATGTGCGCGCCGACCTCGGAGCCTTTTTCCAGTACGCAGACGTTGATCTCCTGGCCTTTTTCGGCGGCCAGCTGTTTCAACCTGATCGCGGCGGACAGTCCGGCAGGGCCGCCGCCGACGATGACCGCGTCATATTCCATCGCTTCGCGCGGGCCGAATTGTTCTACTAGTTTGTTTGGCTCATTCATGGTGGGCAAGGGTGCAAAGAATCAGGCACGAAGTGTGCGTGTTTTTAGCGAGGATTGCAACTTTGGGTGTTAGTTCGCCTGATTATTAGACTGCGCAATCTAATGTGGCGATTTGTGTAAGATGATGGTTTCGCCAGCATTAGCGATCCGGGGAGTCCGATTGTGGGTATTGAAGTGAATTTCGAGGGCAAGATCGCCCTTGTGACAGGAGCGTCGAGTGGCTTGGGCGCCAGTTTTTCGCGGGCCCTGGCGGCGGCCGGCGCCGAGGTCGTGCTGGCGTCGCGCGACGTCGAGCGGCTCAAGGAGCTGCGCGCGGAGATCGAGGCGGCCGGCGGCGCCGCCCATGTGGTCACGATGGACGTCACCGACTACAACAGCATCAAGGCGGCCATCGCGCACGCCGAGACCGAAGCAGGGCCGATCGACATCCTGGTGAACAACTCCGGCGTCTCGGCCACCCAGCGCCTGCTGGACGTGACGCCAGAGGACTACGCCTTCGTCATGGACACCAACCTGCGCGGCGCTTTCTTCGTGGCGCAGCAGGCGGCCAAGCGGATGGTGGCGCGCGCCAAGGGCGACCCGAAGAAGAGCCACCGGATCATCAACATCGCCTCCGTGGCGGGCATGCGCGTGATCCCGCAGATCGGCGTGTACTGCATGAGCAAGGCCGGCGTGGTGCAGATGACGCGCGCCATGGCGCTGGAATGGGGCAAGTACAACATCAACGTCAACGCGATCTGCCCGGGCTACATCGCCACCGAGATCAACGAGGAATACTTCGCGTCCGAGCAGGGCCTGCAGCTGATCGAATCGCTGCCGCGCAAGCGCGTGGGCAAGCCGGAATACCTGGACGGGCTGCTGCTCCTGCTCGCGTCCGAGGAATCGCACTTCGTCAACGGCGCCGTGATCGCGGCGGACGACGGGATGACTGCATGACCGACAAAAAGCACGTCCACACCATGCGCATGCCGATCCGCTGGGGCGACATGGACGCCATGGGGCATGTCAACAATACCGTCTACTTCCGCTATATAGAAACCGCGCGTATCGCCTGGCTCGAAGAGAACCGCTACGAGCCGACGGCGGAAGGCGAGGGCCCTGTCATCGTCAGTGCGTTCTGCTCCTTCATGCGCCAGTTGAAGTACCCGGGCGACATTGAAATCCGTACCTTCGTTGGCCCGGCGGGCCGCTCCAGCTTCGAGATGACGCACGAGATCCGCGCCGTCGGGCCGGACGGCGTGGCGGGCGAGGTGAATGCCGAAGGCGGCGCCAAGATCGTCTGGGTCAACATGAAGCAGGAAAAGTCCGTCCCGCTTCCCGACCAGGTCCGCGCATTGCTGGCGTAAACGGGCGGTCCCCGCAGGTGCAAACCTCGGTAGTGCGATCGCTTGCGCGCTGCCCAGTACTGACGAGAGCATCGCTACGCCCTGTTCCGTGAACGCATACGGCGCGTTAGCGTCGGCCCCCACGCCCAGGCTTTGAGATCACAGATTGTGATCTCAAAGCGTCCCATTCGATGGCATCTAACTGGAACATGAAATCTTCCGGGAAGCGGTCGAGGTTGCGTTTGACCGCTTGCACCAAGGCGCTTGTGGTTACGCCATACAAAGCAGCCAGGTCAGCATCAAGCATGATTCTCTGTGCGCGGATAACCAGGATCCTTCGGTCGATCTGGACAAGTGGCGCCTGGTGAAGAGTTGCTCGCAGCGTGCTCATCGTTTCGGATCCCGGTGTGGTCGCGTTCGTAGGAGCAGGCGGTCGGGTCAGTGAAACCATTGGAAGGGCTGCCCGTGGATACTCCGCGTCGAGTAGAACAGTTATGTATTGACCGTAAAAAAAACCTGGCCAGTTCCCTAAGCGCCCATCAGCTTGTGGACTAATTCAGAGGAGGTGGAGGCGCTGAACTTGCGCATCAGCTTCGCGCGGTGCATTTCCACCGTGCGCGGCGACAGGCCCGTCTCCTTGGCGATGATCTTGCTGGTCTTGCCTTCGACGATGAAGGCGGCGATCTCGCGCTCGCGCGGTGTCAGCTCCTTCGACACCGGCCGCTTTTCGCTGACATCCTCGAACGTCCATACACCGGCACCGAGCGGCTGCCGGGGGTCGAGCGCACGCCCGCTCACATGGCACCAGAACAGCTCCCCGTTCGCGCGCCGCATGATGCGCTCGTCCGAGTAGCGTCCCTTGGCATTCATGATCGGTACGATGCGGTCGCCCGTGCGCAGGAATTCGTCCATGGTCGGGTACAGCACCTGGAACGACTTGCCGGCCAGTTCGCCGCGCGCGTAGCCGAACATGTCCTCCAGCGTATCGTTGGACGACTGGATCACGCGGTCGACCGAGATGCACATGCCCACCGGCGCATACCGGAAGATGGTTTCGAAGTCGATGGCAGGGTTTGCGGTCATCGTTTGCGCAGCCTCGGATTGGACAGGTATTTCTACGGTATTGTGCTTTCTGAACGCGTATTCTATGCTGGCTTCCTACTCTGCTGTACAGATTAACGATAAAAGGGACGGGTATGAACAAAGTTTATCCTGATGCGGCGTCGGCGCTGGCCGGCATTGTCAAAGATAACCAGACCATCGCGGTCGGCGGCTTCGGCCTGTGCGGGATTCCGGAAGCGCTGATCCTCGCGCTGCGCGATTCCGGCGTCACCGGCCTGACGGCCATCTCGAACAACGCGGGCGTGGACGACTTCGGCCTCGGGCAGCTGCTCACCACGCGCCAGATCAGGAAGATGATCTCGTCCTACGTCGGCGAGAACAAGGAGTTCGCGCGCCAGTACCTGGCCGGCGAGCTGGACCTGGAATTCACCCCGCAGGGCACGCTTGCGGAAAAGCTGCGCGCAGGCGGCGCCGGCATCCCGGCCTTCTTCACCAAGACCGGCGTGGGCACCATCGTAGCCGAAGGCAAGGAAGTGCGCGAGTTCGACGGCGAGCAGTACGTGATGGAGCGTTCGCTGGTGGCCGACGTGGCGCTGGTCAAGGCGCACGTGGCCGACAAGGCCGGCAACCTGGTGTTCCGCAAGACCGCCCGCAACTTCAACCCGAACGTGGCGATGGCCGGCAAGATCTGCGTCGTCGAAGTCGAAAAGCTCGTGGAAGTGGGCGAGATCGATCCGGATGCCGTGCACCTGCCAAGCATCTACGTGCACCGCATCGTCGTCAACCCGACCCCGGAAAAGCGCATCGAACAGCGCACCGTGCGTCCTAACTAAGCGAATACCGGAGACAAGAACATGGCATGGACTCGTGACCAAATGGCCGCGCGCGCGGCGCAAGAACTCCAGGACGGTTTCTACGTCAACCTCGGCATCGGCCTGCCGACGCTGGTGGCGAACTACGTCCCGGACAATATCGAAGTATTCCTGCAGTCCGAGAATGGCCTGCTGGGCATCGGTCCGTTCCCGACCGACGCGGAGGTGGACGCTGACCTGATCAATGCCGGCAAGCAGACCGTGACGGCGCTGCCCGGCGCGGCCTTCTTCAGCTCCGCCGATTCGTTCGGCATGATCCGCGGCGGGAAGATCAACCTGGCGATTCTCGGCGCGATGCAGGTATCGCAGACCGGCGACCTGGCCAACTGGATGATTCCGGGGAAAATGGTCAAGGGCATGGGCGGCGCGATGGACCTGGTGGCCGGCGTCAAGCGCGTGGTCATCGTGATGGAACACGTCGCCACCGCCAAGGACGGCACCACTTCGCACAAGATCCTGGAGAAGTGCGACCTGCCGCTGACCGGCGTGGGCGTGGTGGACCGCATCATCACCGACCTGGGCGTCATCGACATCACCGAGCGTGGCCTGAAACTGGTCGAGCTGGCGCCTGGCGTCGGCGTGGAAGAAGTGCTGAAGGCGACCGGCGCGGAGCTGGACGTTTCCGCAGTTTGACGCGACGCGCTGACGTTAAAAAAGGACGCTTTGAAGCGTCCTTTTTTTTTTCGTCCCGGCGCAGCGTTCACTGTTCCCAGGTGTAGCTCGTCTCATACCAATCGACCCGGCGGCCGGGCCGGCAGTTCTGGGCTAGCGGGCGTCGAGCATGCGGCGCACCGTCTCTTCGGACGGAGGATCTGTGAACAGCTCCTGCCAGGTCATGCCTTTCTCACGGATGAGGAAGTCCAGCATCAGGTGGTAGCGCCGATACGTGCGAGGGTACCAGTTCAGCGCGCCCATTTGGTACAGCTTGTGCTCCGCGGCTGCGTCGAACTGGCCACCTTTTCCGATATAGTCGGCGAATCCTTCGCTCAGCCACACGGGTTTGGTGATGTAGGTTGTGCGGCCGAACGCGCGCGATTGCAAGATGTGCGCCGCTTCGTGAGCGATAAAGTAGGAGAGCGGACGCAGGTCCGCGTCTACCAGGCGCCGACCCTGCGGCATGCGCACGGTGTTATTCGCGATGTCCGCCGAGCGGATGACGATGTTGCGGGTCAGGAGCATCTCGGCGCCGCCGCCCATCGTCGTATCGAAGCGCATCCCGTAGAACCAGAGGCGCCATGGGGCATTGCAGATGAACAGCTTGATCGTCCAGTCGGGCTTGTAGAGTTCCGACGTTTTCAGCCTGCGGGTGGCGTCGTCCAGCACCGCTGCGATGCTGTCCGGGATAGGCTCGTCGGACCAGACTTCATAATTCTGGTAGCGCACGTGGTGCGCGAACATCGGCTGCGGGAAGGAGACGATCGCCACGTACGCTGCCACGAGCGCGAACAGGCCGAGCGCAAGCCGGCCCACAGTTCTCCTCGCAGGGCGCATTACCGGAGCGTCCAGACGTACTGGATTTGCGCTTGCAGCGCGATCGGTATACCGTTCAGCGTGCCCGGCTTGAAGGTGCACTTGCGCAGGGCGTTGAGCGCGGCGGCGTCAAGCAACGCATCACCGCTCGATGTGTGGATTTGTCCGTCCTCCACGGTCCCTTCCGCAGTCACGTTGAAGATCATCTTCACCGTGCCTTCGCTCTTGCGGGCCAGCGATTCGGCGGGATAGCGGGGCTTGGCGCAGCTTGCAAAGTTCAGCTGCGGCTTTTCGATGCGATCAGCGGCCGCGTCGGCGTCGGCACGCGCCGGCTGGCCGACATGCAAGGCGCCGGCCATGAGCGCCAGGCCAAGCACCGGGACGAACGCGCTCCAGCCGGACGACCTGGTGTCGGGTTTGATCAGGCGCTTGATACGAACCATCAGGTCGCCGCCGTTGGCCGCCTGGGCCAGGTGATGGTGCGAGAACTGGATCTTTTCCAGTTCGGACAACGCCAATGCCAGCCGGCGTGGTTCGCCCAGTTGGCGGGCCGCCAGGTCGTCCGCGATTTTTTCGCGCTCGTCGCGCACCTGCTTCGAGATCCACCACACGGCCGGGTGGTAGAACAGCAGGGTTTCGATCACGTTCTGGCACAGGTTCACCAGGTAATCCATGCGCTTGATGTGCGCCATCTCGTGGGCGAGCAGGGCGTCGAGCAGGTCGGGCGGCATGCCGGTGACGAGCGATGCCGGCACCAGCACGACCGGGCGCCACCAGCCTGCGGTGATGGGGCTGGCGAGCTTGTCGAGGACGCGCAGGCGCACCTCGCGCGTGACTCCGAAGCGGCCAGCCAGCTGTGCCAGGCGCGCCTGGAGCGCCGCATGCGGCGTGCCATCGGCAGCGCTGTGGCGGCCGATCCACAGGAGGCCAGCCGTCATCCGCGTGCCAAGAGCCAGTGCGCACGCTGCCCACGCCCAGGCGATGGTATCGAGGTGCGGGCCAAGCAGGTCGAGCATGCGGGAAGGCCCCGCGATCGCGGCGGATGCCGCGCCCGGCGCCAGCAGGGCAAGCGACGCGGCTTCGGCGGAGGACAGCCGCGCCGCCAGCGTCATGGCCGGCCAGGCGAAGCAGGCCAGCATCGCGGCACAGGCGACCAGGTAGCGCGGACCCGGCGCGGCACGGCGCATGGCGGCCAGCAGCGCCGCCGCAAGTACGCCGATGACGGCGCCTTGCCATACGAAGTCGACCAGCGTCCAGCCGAGGGCGGTCATGAAACCGTTCATTCTTTGTCCTCCTTCAGCAGCGCTTCGATCTCGGCGCGCTCCTTCTTCGAGATGCCGCTCTTGAGCGCGGCCAGCACCAGCGCCTTGGCCGAGCCGGCGAAGGCGCGGTTGACGAAGTCCTTGAGCAGGTTGGTTTGCAGCGAGTCGCGCTCGTAGGCGGCGGTGTACACGTGCGAGCGGTGGCTCTCGTCGCGCGTGAGCAGGCCCTTGCCGTGCATGATCTGCATCAGGCGCAGGACCGTGGAGTAGGTGACGTCGGGACGGTCCTTGAGCATCTGCTCGTGGACTTGCCGCGCGGTCGATGGACCCATCGGCCACAGCGTTTGCAGCAGGTCGAGTTCCGCCGGGGTAGGTTTTTGCACGCTCATTGGTCGTCCTCTTCAAGACCGGTTTTCCCGAGCAGCCTAGCTGACCTAGACATGGTTGTCTATATTTTTCGTACTCATGTGGAAACATAGACACACCTGTCTAGATCGTTCCGGGTTTCCTGTATGATCGAACTAGACACTGATGTCTAGGAGACCCAAGCGCATGGCAGCAGCACCGAACGTGTTCATAATTTTCCTGCCCGGCCTGTTCGCTGCCGGAAGCGCGAACGGGCAGGCGGCGCCGGAAGCGGCACCCGCGCCGGTTGCCACGGTCGCCGTGTCTGGCAATGCCGAGTCGATGCGCCGCAACGATACCGCCACGCGCATCGTGGTGACGCGGGCCGACATCCTGAAATATGGCGACACCTCCGTGACCGAGGTGATGAAACGGCTACCCGGCGTGACGGTAGCAAATGGCGAGGTGCGCATGCGCGGCCTGGGCGGCGGCTATACGCAAATCCTCGTCAACGGCGAACGCCCGCCGGCCGGTTTTGCGATCGAGTCCTTGGCACCCGACGCGATCGAGCGTATCGAAGTGCTGCGCGCGGCAACGGCGGAGTTCAGTACGCAGGCCATCGCCGGCACCATCAACGTGGTCCTTCGCCGCAGCGCCAGCAAGAAATCGCGCGAGGCGAAGGCCAGGCTCAGTGGCGATGGCGGCAATCCGCAGCCCGGCGTAACGCTGATCCTGTCCGATCAATTCGACACGTTCAACTACACCGGCAGCGTGGGGCTTGGCCGCAGCGGCTTCAGCGAGGATTCTTCCGAGCGGGTCGAGGAGCGCAACCCGATGGGCGAGGTCGCCGGCCTGCGTGCGACGCGCGTCGCCAGCGACAATATCGGCGAGCTGCTGAACGTGAACACCCGCCTGCACTGGAAACTGCCGGATGCTGCGAGCCTCACCTGGCAGATGTCCGGCATGGCGGGGACCTTCAAGGGCGACACCAGGGAGCGGACTTCGACGGAGCTGGGTGCTCCCTATCCGTATCCCCGCCTGGACGTGCGCTACACGCGCGATTTCGCAAGCCTGGGCACAGACCTCGAGTGGACGGCGCGCATCGGCGAGGCAGGAAAACTGAGTACCAGGGTCAAGGCGAACCTGGAGGACAACGAGCGCTTCATGGGGCGGCTGGCGCGCAACCAGTCGGACAAGGTGGTCCTGGACCGGCGCTTCGCGACCGACACGCGCGACCGTGGCTGGTCGTGGACCGGCAAAGCGTCGTTCCCGTGGACCGAGCGACATGCGCTGGCGCTCGGCTGGGACGCGGGTCACGGCAGGTACCGCGAGCACGAGGCGCAGGACGACGTGCCGACCGCGCTCGGCCCGGCACCGGTCGATTTCGATAACACCTTCGATGCCGCGATCCGCCGCATGGCGCTGTACGCGCAGGACGAGTGGGAGGCCACGTCCACGCTGTCGCTGTACCTCGGCTTGCGCTGGGAAGGCGTGGACACGCGCACCAGCAGCGTGGCGGCTGTGTCGCAGTCCAGGTCGCGCGTGTGGAGCCCGCTTCTGCAGGCGCTCTGGAAGGTCCCGGGATCCGGGAACGACCAGCTGCGCTTTGCGCTGACCCGGACCTACAAGGCGCCGTCCCTGCGCCAGCTTGTCCCGCGCATTTTCCAGACCTCGTTCAACACGGCGGTCAGCCCGGACTTCACCGGCAATCCCGGCCTGCGCCCGGAACTCGCAGTGGGCGCGGACCTCGCCTATGAGCACTTCTGGGCCGGCGGCGGCATGGTCTCCGCCAGCGCATCGGTGCGCAGGATCGATGGCCTGGTGCGCAGCGCGGTGCTGTTCGACGGCAAGCGATGGGTTTCCAGTCCGGTCAACTCGGGCGAAGCGCTTGTGCGCGGCCTGGAACTGGAGGCCAAATTCCCGCTGAAGGCCCTGTTTGCCGGGGCGCCGGCGATCGACGTGCGCGCGAGCGCCAGCGGCAACTGGTCGCGCGTCAGCGTGGTGCCGGGGCCGGACAACCGCCTGGCCGGCCAGAACCCGTGGTCGGCCAACGTTGGCGCCGACTACCGGCGCGGCCCCGTGAGCGCCGGCGCCAGCCTGTCGCTGGTGGCTGGCGGATGGAACCGGCTCTCGGCGGCCGAGTTCCGCTACGTGTCACAGCGGCGCGACCTGGATGCCTATGCCGCGTACGCGTTCGATCCGCGCCGCCAGTTGCGCGTATCCGCCTCCAACCTTCTGGGAACGGACCGTACCAATGCGTCTCGCTACGCCGATGATGCCGGCAGCATGGAAAGCCGCACACGGACGGCGGCGCAGCCCATGTGGCGCATCCAGTACGAACACAAGTTTTGAACCCCGCGATCATTTGAAAGGAAGTGCACATGTTGAGAAAATTTGCTGCGGCGCTGGCGCTGGCTGCCTTCGGCCTGAACGTTCACGCGGCCGATATCCCGGCCTATCCATTCGTTCACGTCGATGGCTCCGCCGAAGTCCGGATCAATCCTGACACCGGCGAGTTCGACGTCGAAATCAGCACCATGGATACCGATCCGGACGCGGCGTGGAAGACCATCGAAGCACGCCTGGCCGAGATCCGCGCGGTGCTGGCCCAGCACGGGATCGCTCCCGCCGACTACGTGGTGCAGGACATCGCGCGGCGCGTGCGCAAGGGCGAGGCGCCCACGCCGGGCGTGCCGCCGGTGATCGAGACCACCGCCGCGGTGCACGTCACCGTGCGCGACCTGTCGAAATGGGCCGCGATCGTGGAGCCGCTCGCGAAGATGCAGAACGTCGCGGCATTCGCCGTCGTGTTCAGTCACACGGACCAGGAGAAGATCAAGGATGCGCTGATGGCCGAGGCGCTTGCCGATGCGCGCCGTAAGGCCGCGCTGGTTGCGCGAGGCGTGGGACGCAAGCTAGGGCAGGCCAGCGGCGTCGCGACCTCGCCGCTCAAGAACATGTCCAACACATTCGGCTTCGCGGTCGACTATCCGCTCGGCCGGGGTGCACGCGCCGCGCCGGACGCTGTGGACTACACGCTGGTGGCGGCGATTCGCTATGCGCAGGATGTCGATGTGATTTTCCGGCTGCAGTAGGGTCCCGCGCACCCTTTGTTTCGCCCGGTTTGCGTCCCCGCGTGCGCGGGGATCACTGTCAGCCGGTCGGCCCGGGCGGGTCGCCGGGGTGGGGGAATAGCTCCGGGTCTTCTTCCAGGTGGCTCGGATGCGCCAGTTCGCGCGCCAGCCGGTCGTGGTCCAGCTCATGCTCCCACTTCGACACCACCACCGTGGCGACCCCGTTGCCGATGAAGTTGGTCAGCGCCCGCGCTTCGCTCATGAATCGGTCCACACCGAGGATCAGGGCCATCCCCGCGACCGGAATGCTGGGCACCACCGCCAGCGTCGCGGCCAGCGTGACGAAGCCGGCGCCGGTGATCCCGGATGCGCCTTTCGAGGTCAGCATCGCCACGCCAAGGATGGTGAGCTGCTCGGTCAGCGTCAGGTCGGTGTTGGTGGCCTGCGCCACGAACAGTGCCGCCATCGTCATGTAGATATTGGTGCCGTCCAGGTTGAACGAGTAGCCGGTCGGGACCACCAGGCCGACCACGGTATCCGAACAGCCCAGCTTTTCCAGCTTGCGGATCAGGGCGGGCAGGGCGCTTTCGGATGAACTGGTCCCCAGCACGATCAGCAGTTCCTCCTTGATGTAATTGATGAAGCGCAGGATCGAAAAGCCGGTTGCGCGCGCGATTGCGCCCAGCACGATGAACACGAACAGGAAGGCAGTCAGGTAGAAAGTCCCGACCAGCTTTGCCAGCGGAAGCAGCGATTCCAGACCGTATTTGCCGATCGTGAAAGCCATCGCGCCGAATGCGCCGATTGGCGCCAGCTTCATGATGATGCCGACCATGCCGAAGATGACGTGGGACAGCAGGTGCACGCCGGCGGTGACGGCGCGGCCGCGCTCGCCGAGCAACGCCAGCGCAAAGCCGAACAGGATGGCGATCAGCAGCACCTGGAGGATGTCGCCCTTCGCGAACGCGTCCACGAAGGTGGCCGGGATAATGTTCATGAGGAAGTCGATCGTGCTCTGGCCTTCTGCACGTTCGGTGTACTGCGCGATCGCGCTCGCATCCAGCGTGGCCGGGTCCACGTTGAAGCCGTCGCCCGGCCGGACCACGTTGCCGACGATGAGTCCGATTGCCAGCGCGATGGTGGACACCACCTCGAAATAGATCAGCGCCTTGCCGCCGACGCGCCCGATCTTCTTCATGTCCTGCATGCCCGCGATACCGGAGGCGACTGTCAGGAAAATCACTGGCGCGATGATCATCTTGATGAGCTTGATGAAGCCGTCGCCGAGCGGCTTCATTGCCTCGCCAAGGGACGGGTAGAACGCGCCGAGCGTTACGCCCACGACGATGGCGAACAGGACCTGGATGTACAGGACGCGATAGAAAGGTTTTCTTACAGTAGCCATGACGCACCCCCTGTTAGCCCCCCGTCATCGGATGATAGAACAGGACCGCGGCCAGCGACGCACGCTGGCCACCGGGTGTTGTGGCGCTTGCCTGTCCTGCCGCAGCGCATCGGCAGGTTGGCGGAATTGGCGGCGCCGCCGCGCCCTGCGCTTAAGCCAGCGGGAGCGTCACCGTGAAGACGACCTTGCCGTCACGGTAGGCATATGCCAGCGTGCCTTTGTGTTCCTGCACGATCTGGTGGGCAATGAACAGCCCGAGCCCCAGTCCGGTGCGGTTGAGCGGATTGTTCAGCGAGGTCTGCTTGAACGGCCGGAACAGGGTTGCCGCGATCTGGTCCGGGATCGGCGCCGCGGCATTGGCGATGCTGATCGTCGCCTGGCCCTGCGCTGCGGTCAGGCTGACCTCGATCGGCTTGCCCTGTTCGCCGTGATGGCGTGCATTGCTCAGCAGGTTCCCGATCACCTGCCCAAGACGGCCCCGGTCCCCCATCACAGCCGCCGGCCCGCTGGGTAAATGGGGACAGACCCCATTTTCGAAATGGGGTCTGTCCCCATTTTCGAACTGGTACAGGGTGTCGGGATAGGCCAGCTTGGACTCTTCCATCAGGTCGTCGATCAGCCCGCCGAGGTCGATGCGTTCGAGCGCGGCGCCCAGCGCCACGCCCTGTTCGATGCGGCTCATGTCGAGCACCTGGCTGATCAGCCGCTGCATGCGGTTGCTGGATGACTGGATGCGCCGGCCCAGCGCGCCCTTGCTGGCATCGTCGCCAGTATGTTCCAGCACGATGCCGGCCATATTGATCGAGTGGAGCGGGTCGCGCAGGTCATGTCCCAGCATCGCCAGCAGCTGCGCGCGCATGGTCTCGTTTTGCGCGCGGCGGGTGTTGGACACGCGCGCGAGTTCGCCGAGCGTGGTGCGAACGTTGCCGATGATGCCCTCTTCCCAGGGAGTGCAGCAGCCGCGCACCGTCTCGTGCCATGCCTCGAACGATCCGCGCGGGGTCAGCCGTTCGCCCATCGGGCCGTGCCGGTCGGTCTTTTCCGGGCGGCCGGCCCAGGCAACCTGTTCGATCTGCTCGACGCGCATCAGCACGCACCAGCCGCCGCTGGGCGGGTCGAACGGCATCCCAAGCATGCCGGCCCATTTGCCCAGCTGCGCACGCATGGCCTCCGGCCAGTCAGCGGCGCATTGGCGCAGGACCAGGTCGCTGGCCTCGCTCGGCAGCGAGGCGACGACAGCTTCCGCTGCCGCCTGCTCGATGCCCATGCAAATCACCCGGCCGTGCTGGGACGCGATCATCGCTTGCGAGCGCGTGCATGCGAGCATGGCGCCGGCGTTCTTGGACAGCGCGTCGAGCGGATCTTCTTCCAGCAGCAGGGATTCGACCAGCGCGGAACGTACCGTGGCCGCGCTTTCGACCAGTTCGGCCTGCTGGCGCGCCTCGATGCTCTGGACCATCGAGGCGATCACCTGCGCCACCACGTCTGCCGCCATGCGGATCGAATGCGGAACGCGCTTTGGCGACATGTGGTGGCAGGCGATCAGCCCCCACAGGCGCCCGTTGATGACGATCGATACGCTCATGGACGCGCCCACGCCCATGTTCTGCAGGTATTCGATGTGAATCGGCGACACGCTGCGCAGCACGGCAAAGCTCATGTCCAGCGGCGCCGCGCCGGGCAGTCCCAGCAAGGGTATCGCCTGGTAATTGACGTCCGCGATCAGGCGCAGCGTATTCAGGATGTACATGCGCCGAGCCTGCGGCGGGATGTCGCCCGCCGGATAACGCTGTCCGAGATAGGGCGTCAGGTCGTCGCGGCGCGCTTCGGCCACCACGTCGCCGCTGTCGTCGCTGCGGAAGCGGTAGGCCATCACGCGGTCGAAGCCGGTGAACTCGCGCACCTGGCGGACCGCGGTGTCGAGCAGGTCCTGGATGTTTTTCTGGCGGCGCAGGCGCTCTATCGAGGTATGGGCGCGCACCGCGAACATCGCATCGGCGTCGGCCGCGTCGGCGACTTCGAATTCGGCGATCGCGCGGCCCATGTGGGCGTGCACCACCACGTCGAACGACACTCCGTCGAGCTGGATCTTGGTGAGGGCTGGCGGGTTCTCGCCCTCCGTCATGGTGTCGAGGCATTCGCGGACCAGGGCTGTCGCTTCTCCGGGCAGGGCGAGTTCCGGCAATTCCTGTCCCGGCTGCAGTGCTGCGCCCAGCAGTTGTGGCGCATTCGCGCTCCAGCCTTCCAGCGCTCCGCCGGCGGTGAAGAAGAGCAGGGCGCCATGCGGCTGGATAGCGCCGGGGATGTGGATCGGTTCATCTGCGCAATTGCGCAGGTCGGCCCGCTGGGGCGTCGCCATGGGCTCGGGTGTGCCGAACATCAAATCAGGATCCTTTCATAGGGGGTTATTGAATTATACGATGCGGAAATGACAAGATATGGCGGCACGATTCGAGGCGTGCGCGCGACGGCCCTATAGCGTGAAAGTTTGCCATTGCACAACGATTACGATGGTGGATAATGCGGATTCGCTTTGATCCATCGAACAAGGGAGCAGCATGAAAACCAAGATCTTCGCCGCCGCAGCAATGCTCGTCGCCGGCACGGCATTCGGTGCCACCGTCCAGGATGTGGCCGACCGCTACATGAAATCAGTGCTGGCCGTCGGCGTGCACGACGCGTCCTATGTGGACGCCTATTACGGCCCGAAAGAGATCCAGGACCAGGTACAGAAGGAAAAGAAAGGTCTCGCTGCCATCCGCGCCGATGTCACTGACGCCCTGAAGGACCTTGAAGGCCAGCGCGCGGCAAATGAAGATGAAGCGCTGCGCATCGAATTCCTGCGCAAACAGCTCGGCTCCATGCTGACCCGCATCGATATGCTGGGCGGGCAGAAGTTCGCATTCGACGACGAGACGGCGCGCCTGTACGACGCCGTCTCGCCGCACTACGACCGCGCGCACTACATGAAGCTGGTCGGACAAATCGACAAACTGCTGCCGGGGAAAGGCTCCGTGCCGGAGCGCCTGAAGGACTTCCGCGCGAAGTTCGTGATCCCGAAGGACAAGCTGAAAGCGGTGTTCGACGCCTCGATCGCCGCCTGCCGCGAACGCAGCGCCAAATACATCGACCTGCCGGCCAACGAAAACTTCGTCCTGGAGTTCGTGTCCGACAAGCCGTGGAGCGGCTACAACTGGTACAAGGGCAACGCGCAGAGCCTCATCCAGATCAACACCGAGTTCCCGATCTATATCGACCGCGCTGTCGACCTGGGCTGCCATGAAGGTTATCCGGGCCACCACGCCTACAACGCGCTGCTGGAGAAGGCGCTGGTCAAGGGTAAGGGCTGGACCGAGTTCAGCGTGTATCCGCTGTATTCGCCAATGTCGCTGATCGCCGAGGGCAGCGCCAACTACGGCATCGAAATGGCGTTCACCGAGGATGAGCGGCTGGCGTTCGAGCAGAAGGTGCTGTACCCGATGGCGGGCATCGATCCGTCGCTGGCGAAGAAGTATGCGGAGGTGCTGAAGCTGACCGCGCAGCTGAGCTATGCCGACAACGACGCCGCCAAGAATTACCTGGAAGGGAAGTGGACCAAGGCGCAGACCATCGAATGGCTGGTGAACGTGCAGCTGGCGCCGCCGGAGAAGGCCGAGCAGCGCATCAAGTTCTACGACGGGCTGCGCGGCTATGTCATCAACTACAACCTCGGCAAGGACCTGGTGAAGGCCTACGTGCTGCGGCACGTGACGTCGAAGGATCCGGAGGTGGCACGCCAGCAGAAGTGGGATGCGTTCCGCAAGCTGCTGTCGTCGCCGCGCCTGGCCAGCAGCATCCGCTAGCGGGAAGGGACGGTCCGGCAAGGACCGTCCCCGAGCGCAGCACTATCGTTGAATCATGCTTTCGTAGCGCGCGATCCACTGCGCCGGCGTCATCTTCGACGCCAGTTCCCCCACCAGTTCCAGCGGAATCTGCTCCGGCTTCTTGAACCGCACGCAGCTCTTGCCCATATCCAGCCTGGTCTTGCAGTGCTTCGGGTACTCGCTGGTGAACCACGCATGCAACTCCGGATCCGCGTACATCCCCATGTGGTACAGGCAGATCGCGTGCTTCTGGTTCGCCAGGCTCAGGAACGGCAGCGGATCGGACGGATTGCAGTGGTACCCGGCCGGATAGGCGGAATGCGGTACCACCCAGTGCAGCATGCCTTTGGCGACGATTTCGTGGAAGCCTTCCGGCAGGCGCTCGCGCACCGCCTGGCGCAGCGCCGCCACTGCATCACGGCGCTCGTCCGGCAGGTTGGCGAGGAATTCTTCGACCTCCATTTCGGCCGGGCGCATGTTACTGGGCCACCCAGCCGCCGTCCATGTTCCACGCCACGCCGCGCACCTGGTTCGCGGCCTGGCTGCAGAAGAACACGGCCAGCGCGCCCAGTTCGTCCGGCGTCACGAACTCGCCCGACGGCTGCTTTTCGGCCAGCAGCGCCTTCTTGGCCTGTTCGGTCGTGAGGCCATCGCGGGTGGCGCGGTCGTCGACCTGTTTCTGCACCAGCGGCGTGAGCACCCAGCCCGGGCAGATCGCGTTGCAGGTGATGCCGGTGTGCGCGAGTTCGAGCGCGGTCACCTTGGTAAAGCCGATCAGGCCGTGCTTGGAGGCGACGTAAGCGGATTTGCCGGCCGAGCCGACGAGGCCGTGCACAGACGCCAGGTTGATCACGCGGCCCCAGTTCTTCGCCTTCATGCCGGGCAGCGCGAGGCGGGTGGTGTGGAAGGCGGAAGTGAGGTTGATCGCGATGATCGCGTCCCATTTCTCGGTCGGGAACTCGTCCACGTTGGCCACGTGCTGGATGCCGGCGTTGTTGACCAGGATGTCGACGCCGCCGAAATGGTCGGCCGCGTACTGCATCATCGCCTCGATCTGCTCCGGCCTGGACATGTCCGCGCCGTGGTAGCCCGTGAGCACGCCGAACTCGCGCGCCACCCCGGTGTGCAGCGCCTCGATCTGGCCCGCGTCGCCAAAGCCGTTGAAGACGACGTTGGCGCCCTGCGCCGCGAGCGAGCGCGCGATGCCCAGGCCGATGCCGGAAGTGGAGCCTGTAACGAGTGCTGTTTTACCGCTTAACATGGTCGAGTTCATGGAAATCCCTGTTCTAGGTTGGTATGAATATCAGGCTGCCTGCGCCCTCTGGCACACTTCGGTAGAATTCTAAGCGCAACGAACGGTAAAATGTCATTTGAGCCAGAAGTTTTAGAACCAAAACAGGCCACGCGCCGCCGAATGGATCAAGGATTGACCCCATGACCGAACCCCGACTGAAATCCGTGCAGTGCATCTCGCCAGCCGGGCTGCATCGCGTTGCGTACAAGGAGTGGGGTGATCCGGGCAACCGCAATGTGCTGATCTGCTCGCACGGCGTGACGCGCGTGTCCGACGACTTCGACGCCCTGGCCCGCGCGCTGTCGGACCACTACCGGGTGGTATGCCCGGACACCGTGGGGCGGGGTCGCTCGGGCCGCCTGGCCAATCCCCAGTTCTACCGGGTGCCGCAATACGTGAGCGACATGGTCACCCTGATCGCCCGTGTCACGCAGGACGAGGACCAGGTGGACTGGTTCGGCACCTCGATGGGCGGCCTGATCGGCATGGGCCTCGCTTCGCTGCCGGGCAATCCTGTACGCAAGCTGGTGCTCAACGATATCGGCCCGACCATGGATGCGGCGGCGTTGGCGCGCATCGGCGACTACATTGGGCAGGACCTGCGCTTTTCGACCTACGAGGAAGCGAAGTGCTTCGTGCGCGACGTGTCGCAGTCCTTCGGCGAACACACCGACGAGCAATGGGAAAAGCTGGCCTGCGACGTCCTGCGCCAGGACGAGCAGGGCCGCTGGGTGCGCCATTACGACATGGGCCTGGCCGAGCCGATTCGCGCGGTAACGCCCGAGTCGTGCAAGTCGGACGAGGCGCTGCTGTGGGCCGCCTATGATGCGATTACCTGCCCGACGCTGCTGGTGCGCGGCGAGAAATCCGACCTGCTGTCGCATGACACCGCGGTAGCCATGACGCAGCGCGGCCCGCGGGCACAATTAGTGGAAATTCCGAACGTCGGCCACGCGCCGACCTTCCTGCATGAAGACCAGATCGCGATTGCGCGACAATTTTTGGTGGGCTGAAGCCCATCGTTGAGAGACATATGGAAATCAAACGACTGCACGTAGGCCGCCGCCTCTCCGAAGTGGCGATTCACAACGAAACCGTGTACCTGGCCGGCCAGATCGCCGAGGACACCTCGCAGGACATCGGCGGCCAGACGCGCGAAGTGCTCGGCCACGTCGACCGGCTGCTGGCCGAAGCCGGCAGCGACAAGACCTGCATCCTGATGTGCCAGATCTACATCAAGGACATGGCGGACTTCCCTGCAATGAACGAAGTCTGGGACGAATGGGTCGCACAGGGCCACACACCGCCGCGCGCGACGGTGGAATCGAGGCTGGCCAATCCTGAAGTGCTGGTGGAGATCGTCGTCACCGCAGCACTTCGCTAAGACAATGGTATCGGTCACGGCGCTCGGTGGCGCCACGACGCAGCTCGTGCGCGGTTTGAATGCCGACGACGCCGCGCGCGTCTCGCAGGCGCTCGAGTATGTAAGCGAAGCTTACGGCGGCAAGGTCGCGTCATCCGGCCAGGATGCGTTCGAGTTCTCGCACGGGGTGGCCAGCACGCTCGCCTCGCTCGACCTCGACGCCGATGCGCGCATTGCCGGCCTGGTGTTCGAGCTGACCGTGACCGATCCGCAGGCGGTCGCCAACCTCGAGGGCCGCTTCGGCAAGGACGTGGTCGACCTGGTGTCCGGCATGCGCCAGCTGATCCGCCTGCGCGACATGACGGTCGGGCAGGGCAGCCGCGACGCCAAGGCCGGTTCGCAGCTGGAGTCGCTGCGCAAGATGCTGCTGGCGATGGCCAGCGACATGCGGGTGGTGCTGATGCGCCTGGCCTCGTGCGTGACCACGCTGCGCTACTTCGCCGACCACAAGATCTTCAACGAGCTGACCCACGCCTACGGCAAGGAGACGCTCGACCTGTACGCGCCGCTCGCCAACCGCCTCGGTATCTGGCAGCTCAAGTGGGAGCTGGAGGACCTGGCGTTCCGCATGATCGAGCCGGAGACCTACAAGCAGATCGCCAAGATGCTGGAAGAGAAGCGCATGCAGCGCGAGTCGTTCGTGTCGGCGTCGATCCAGCGGCTCGAATCGGCCCTGGCCGAGTCGGGCATCCAGGCCAGCGTGTTCGGGCGTCCCAAGCACATCTATTCGATCTGGAAGAAGATGCGCGGCAAGGAGCTCGACTTCTCGTCGCTGTACGACGTGCGCGCATTCCGCGTGATCGTCGAAGACGTCAAGACCTGCTACACGGTGCTGGGCGTGGTGCACAACATCTGGACCCCGATCCCGAAGGAGTTCGACGACTACATCTCGCGTCCCAAGCCGAACGGCTACCAGTCGCTGCACACGGTGGTCACGGCCGACGACGGACGGCCGCTGGAGGTGCAGATCCGCACGCAGGAGATGCACCACTTTGCCGAATACGGCGTGGCCGCGCACTGGCGCTACAAGGAATCGGGCGGCTCGAACTTCAAGGGCCAGAAATACGACGAGAAGATCGCCTGGCTGCGCCAGCTGCTGGCGTGGAAGAGCGACGTCGCCGAGCACGTGGTCGAGGAAGAGGGCAAGCAGCAGCGCGAGTGGGTCGAAAAGCTCAAATCCGCGACGCTGGACGACCGCATCTTCGTGCTGACGCCGCAGGCGCGCGTGCTGGAACTGCCGGCCGGCGCCACCCCGATCGATTTTGCCTACCACCTGCACAGCGAGGTCGGCCACCGCTGCCGCGGCGCCAAGGTCGACGGCGTCATGGTGCCGCTGAATACGCCGCTGAAGAACGGCCAGACCTGCGAGATCATCACCGCCAAGGGCGCGCCCGGAACCGCCGGGCCGTCGCGCGACTGGCTCAGTCCGGGGTACACGGTCAGCAGCCGCACGCGCTCCAAGGTGCGCGCCTGGTTCCACGCCATCGACCTGCAGGAGACGCTGGCCCACGGCCGCGCGCTGGTTGAAAAGTCGCTGCAGCGCGAAGGCAAGACCTCGGTCAACCTGGAAGCGCTGGCGCACAAGCTGGGCTTCAACAGCATGGACGACCTGTTCGTCTCGGTCGGCAAGGACGAGTTCTCGCTGCGCACCGTCGAGAATGCGCTGCACGACAGCGGCGAAGCGGCTGCCGTGCCGGACGAGGTGGTGGTCAACAAGAGCCGCACGTCCAGCGTGGAGCAGGGCGCCAAGTCCGGCGTGCTGATCGTGGGCACCGACGGGCTGATGACAGCGCTGGCCAAGTGCTGCAAGCCGGCGCCGCCGGACCCGATCATCGGGTTCGTCACGCGCGGCAAGGGCGTCTCGATCCACCGCACCACCTGCAAGAACTTCGCGGACATGCGCAACAAGGCGCCGGAGCGCGTGATCATCGCGGACTGGGGCCTGACCAAGGCGGACACCGTGTATCCGGTCGACCTGTTCATCATGGCGAGCGATCGCCAGGGACTGCTGCGCGATATCTCCGAAGTTTTCTCGCGCGACAAGATCAACGTGACGGGCGTGAACACGCAAAGCGCCAAGGGTGTCGCGCGCATGGTCTTCACTGCGGAGATCGGCTCGACCGCCATCCTGCAGAAGGCCCTTGCCGCCATCAGTGAGGTGCCCGGCGTCCTGGAAGCGCGGCGCCAGTAAGCCGCGCCCCGGCCGCAGGCAAGCCGGGCCATTCCAGGCGCGTGTTGGGGCGCGGCGTCTGCGATATATACTGGGCGTTCCATTATGCGATCGAACGCCGCCCATGGCTCCGCTGATCTCCCCGGGGTCCGTTGCCACGATCCTGCTGGCTGCGGGCTACGTCCTGTTTGGGCAAGTTGCGTTGCTGTCGGCGGCTGCGCCGGGCTACGCGGCGTCTGTATGGCCGCCTGCCGGCCTGGCGCTCGCCGGCCTGCTCCAGCTGGGCTACCGCGCATGGCCGGGCGTCACGATCGGCTCCTTTGCGCTCACGTTCTCGACCGTCTATGCCACCGCAGGCACCGGTCTGGGCGCCGCGATTGCCCTGGGGGTGGCCACGGGCGCGACGCTGCAGGCGCTCCTGGGCGCGTTCCTGGTGCGGCATCTCGACGGCGCCAGGACCGAACCGGCAGGGCTGGGCCGCATCATTGCGATCCTGGTGGCGGGCGGGCCGCTTGCCTGCCTGGCAGGGGCCTCGGCCGGCGTTGCGACCTTGTGGGCATCGGGTTCGATCGCCAGCAGCGACATCGACTTCAACTGGTTCACCTGGTGGGTTGCCGATACCATCGGCGCGCTGATCGTGCTGCCGCTCTACCTGGTCTGGAAGCGCGATGCCGTCTACCTCACCAGGCGCCACCAGGTCCTCGCCACCCTGCCGATGCTGGTGCTGCTGGGCGTCATCACGCTGTTGTTCAGGCGTACCAGCGAGCTGGACCAGGAAAGCGTCGCAGCCGATTTCAACCGGCGCAGCGAACTCATCGTCCATAACCTGGGGCAGAAACTGGCCGAGTACGCGGAAGCGCTGCACTCGGTGGCCGGCTTCCTGACGGTCAGCGACGTGAAGCTGGACCGCAGCGGCTTCCGGCGGCTGGTGGAAGACCTGCTCCGGCGCCATCCCAGCCTGCACGCGATCTGGTGGAGCCCGTACCTGACGGCCGACGAACGGGCCGGATATGAACGCGCGTTGCGGGCCGAAGGCTATGCGCCGTACGGGATCCGCGTGCTGGATGCGCACGGCGCGCTCGTTCCGGCCCCGGCACAACCCGAATATGTGCCGGTCACGTTCATGGAACCGGTCAGGAGTAACCTGGAACGCATCGGCTTCGATATGGCGTCCGATCCGGTGCGGCGCGCCACATTGCAGAAGGCGCGCGACAGCGGGCGTCCCGCCACCAGCGAGCTGGTCTACCTGGTGCCGCCGAGGGCCAGCCAGCGCAGCATCCTCATCATTGCGGCAGCCTACCGGCCGGGCGAGCCGCGCGCAACGGTGCAGCAGCGCCAGCGCGCGCTGCGCGGTTATGTGGGGGCTGCGCTCAGGGTGGAGTTGATGATGGCCGACTTCCTGGGCCAGATCGATACGGCCGGCCTGTACATCCGCCTGCAGGACCCCGGCGCCGGCCCAGCTGCACGCCTGCTGGTCGAGCTGCCGCCGTCCTCCGGGCCGCCCGCGCCGCGGCTGCAGCGCCTCGCCGCCGCGCGCGCGAGTCCCGTCCACCAGGCCCTCGTGGCTGTGGGGGACCGGCGCTGGGAACTCACGGTGACGCTCGATGAGAACAATCCGCTGCCGTACCGTTCGCCGATGGCGTGGAGCGCCCGGGTCGCGGCCCTGTTGCTCTCCGGCCTGTTCAGCACTTTCCTGCTGGTCATCACCGGTCGCAACGTGGCCATCGAGCGGGAGGTGCGGCAACGCACGCGCGAGCTTCGCAACAGTAACGCCGCCTTGCAGGAGTCGATTGCCGGACTGGCGCGCAGCGAGCACGCGCTGCGGGAAAGCGAGGAACAGGCGCGCAGCATCCTCGAAACGGCGCGCGATGCCTATATCGCGATCGATCCGGCCGGGCGCATCGTCGACTGGAACCGGGAGGCCGAAGCGACCTTCGGCTGGCCGCGCGACGAAGCGCTCGGCCGCCTGGTGCTGGAGCTGCTGCTGCCGTCCCGCGCCGGCCGTCCCCGTAGCAGCGGTCTCGTGCGCCACCTGGCCAGTGGCAGGACCCGTTTCCTCAACCGCCGCATGGAGGCGGTCCTGCAAAAGCGCGATGGAACCGCGGTTCCGGTCGAGCTGATCATCTGGGCGACGGGAACCGGGAGCGAACGCCGCTTCCATTCCTTCGTTCATGAGATCAGCAGCCGCCGCGTAGCCTTGCAACGGCTGGCCGCACAGGAGGCGGCTGCCGCGGCGCTGGTCAGGTCGGCCACGCTGGCCGACGCGGCGCCGCGGGTGCTGCGGGCAATTTGCACCGAACTGGGGTGGAGCACCGGAACCATCTGGATGCGCGATGAAAAAGAAGGCGGCTTGCACTGCTGCGAATTCTGGAGCGCCGACAGCGCCAATGCACCGTTCGAGGCAGCCACCCGGGCGCTGCAACTCGCGCCGGACGAGGGCCTGGGTGGCCGCGTGCTGCGCAGCGGCCAGCCGGTATGGGTCAGCGACATCGCGGCGGACGAGAGCTTCGTGCGCAAGCGCGAGGCGGGGGAGGCGCACCTGCGGTCCGGATTTGCGTTGCCGGTCAGGGCCGGCGGCGACCTGCTGGGCGTGATGGAGTTCTTCTCGCGGCAAAAGACCGAACCCGACCCCGGCCTGCTGGCGATGATGGAAACGGTCGGCAGCCTGCTCGGCCAGTTCATCGCGCGCCGGCGCGCGGAGGCGGCCCTGTTCGAGGAGAAGGAGCGCGCAGAGGTGACGCTCGGCTCGATCGGCGACGGGGTCATCGTGACCGACATCTACTGCTGCGTCACCTACCTGAATCCGGTAGCGGAAACGCTGACCGGATGGCCCACTGCGCAAGCGCGGGGCCGTCCCGTGAACGAGGTGTTCCGGCTGGTGTCGCAGTCGGGCGGGGAAACCTTGCCGTGCCCGCTGGGCGCGGCGATCCATGCGAACCGCCGCGTCGGCCTGAGCATGGACGCCGAACTGGTGCGGCGCGACGGCTACCGCCTGATGGTGGAGGATGCCGCCGCGCCCGTGCATGACCGGGCCGGGCAGGTTGTCGGCGGCGTGATGGTGTTCCACGATGTCAGCGAGGCGCGCGCCATGCAGGTGAAGATGTCGCACCTGACCCGCCACGACCACCTCACCAGCCTGCCTAACCGGGCACTCCTGTACGAGCAGCTGTCGCAGGCGCTGCACCACGCGCGCGGGCGCGATGTCGAACTGGCGCTGCTGTACATCGACCTGGACGGGTTCAAGCACATCAACGATGCGCTCGGCCACGAGGCCGGCGACATCCTGCTGCAGGAGGTCACCCAGCGCCTGCTCGCCTGCGTGCGAACTGCCGATACCGTGAGCCGCCAGGGCGGCGACGAGTTCACCATCCTGCTGCCCGAGATCCGCAGCAGCAGCGACGCGATCCGCGTGGCCGAGCAGGTCCTGGAGCAGGTGCGCGCGCCGTTCCACATCGGCGACCTGGAGCTCAACCTGACGGCCAGCGTGGGGATCGCCCTCTACCCGGAGGACGGCGACGATCCCGGCGTGCTGCTGAAACATGCCGACGCGGCCATGTACCGCGCCAAGCGCAGCGGCCGCAACCAGTATCACTTCTTCACCCCCGAGATCAGCGCGCTGGCCGACCGCCGACTGGCGGTGGAGACGGCCCTGCACCAGGCCCTGCGCAACCACGAACTGGTGCTGCATTTCCAGCCGAAGGTGGCGCCATCGACCGGCGCGATCACCGGCATGGAAGCGCTGGTACGCTGGCAGCGGCCCGACGGTGTGCTGGTCCTGCCGGCCGACTTCATCGAAGTGGCCGAAGACAGCGGACTCATCACCCGGATCGACCAGTGGGTGCTGGAGGAGGCGTGCCGCCAGAACCAGGCCTGGCAAGACGCGGGGCTGCCGGCGGTGCCGGTCGCTGTCAACCTGTCGGCGGCCAACGCCCAGATCGACCAGTTCCCCGCCTTCCTTGCCGGAGTGCTGGAGCGGACCGGACTGCAGCCGCGCTACCTGCAGATCGAGATGACCGAGAGCCAGATGCTGGCCGATACGCAGCGCTTCGAGACGCTGATCCGCAGCATCAATGCGCTGGGCGTCAAGGTCGCGATCGACGACTTCGGCACCGGATATTCCAGCCTCAGCTACCTGCAGCGCTTCCCGTTCGACATGCTCAAGATCGACCAGTCCTTCGTCAAGGCGCTCAAGGGCGACTCGCCCGAGTCCGCGATCGTGGAAGCGATCACGCGGCTGGCGCACGCCTTCGGCTTCGCCCTGGTGGCCGAGGGCGTGGAGACCGACGAGCAGGCCCGCATCCTGCAGGCATACGGCTGTGACGAAATGCAGGGCTTCCTGTACAGCCGCCCGGTTCCGGCGCACGAGCTTGAAGCACTGCTGCGGACGGCCCCCTGCGCGCCGTCCTGAGCTGTTTTGCTTCGAATCATGCCGCACGGATGTGCCGGACGCAGGTATGATTCCAAAAATGCATCCTCATTCTTTCCTGCACGCAAAGCCGAGCCAATGGGGGAAGGTTGCCCAGCGCCACGTTGCAGGGTGGTGGTACACGCTGCACCTGGGCGCGATCGCGATCGTGATGGCGCTCTCGCCATCGACCTATACGCGCCAGAACCGCGTCCTCACGGCCCGCTATATGTACGCCTACACCTGGCAGGTCATGCCATGGTTCACCATCCTTGCCTCGCTGGTGAGCCTGGTCGTGATCCGCATCGTGGTCGTCACGGCGGCCAGCTATGGCCTGTCCAACTTCGCGCTGGAAATGGTGGTGCGGGTGCTGGTGCTCGAGATCATTCCGCTGACCGCCGCGCTATTCGTGGCGCTGCGCGCCGGCCTTGCCTTCAACGCCGCCGATGCGCTGGCCGCGGCGTCCCTGTCGCCGGGAGATTCGGCCGCCGCGCAGAACCGGCTGCGGCGCGACCTGGTGCCGCAGGTGGTGGCCAATACTTTTTCGGTCCTGAGCCTGGCGATGGTCAGCAGCGTGGTGGTGCTGGTCCTTGCCTACCTGGTGGTGTACGGCTTTTCGCCCTGGGGCATGGGCTATTACACGCGCACGGTGGGACGGGTGTTCGACCCGGTGGTGACGATCGGCTTTGTCGCCAAGACGGTCGGCTTCGGCCTGGCCGTCGCGGTCATCCCGGCAGCTGCGCTGCTGCAGCTGCAGCGCACCGGACGCAAACGCAAATCGACCGTGCAGCCGGGCGCCATCGGCCTGCTGGTCGTACTGTTCCTGATCGAGGCGCTGTCGCTCCTGATCAAATACATCTGAGGGGAATTCATGCAGCAAGCGCAAAACGAGGTGGCGCCGGAACCGGTCGCCAACGTGGAAGCGAAAGCGATCATCCTGCTGGTGCTGGTGGCAGCGCTGATCGGACTGTTCCTGCTTTACATCGCGTACGCGCGCGGCGTGTTCCAGCCCACGCAGCGGCTGGTGCTGCTGGCGGACGATTCGGAAGGCGTGGTGGTCGGGATGGACATGACGTTCTCTGGTTTTCCGATCGGGCGCGTGCAGCAGGTCGACCTGGGCAAGGACGGCAAGGCGCGCATCCTGGTCGACGTGCCGGTTGAGGACGCGAAATGGCTGCGCACGTCGAGCATCTTCACGCTGGAGCGCGGCATGGTCGGCGACACCAAAATCAAGGCCTTCTCCGGCATCCTGACCGATCCGCCGCTGCCCGACAACGCGGAACGCGAAGTCCTGCGTGGCGACACGGCGGCCGAGATTCCGCGCCTGGTGGCGAGCGCGCGCACGCTGCTCGACAACCTGGTGTCGATGACGAACGAAGGCTCGAGCATCAACGAGAGCCTGTCGAATATCCAGAGCGCCACCGGACGCCTGGGCGGCAAGTATGGGCTGCTGGGCGGTGCGCTGGGCAGCGACGCCGAGGCGCGCAAGCTGGTGGAAACCGTGGAGCGCCTGAACACGCTGCTGGCAAAGACCGACCAGCGCGTGTACGGCAAGGCCGGGCTGATGGACGATGTCCAGGCCAGCGTGCGCCAGCTGAACGTGGTGCTGCAGGACGCGAGCAACACGCTCAAGAAGGCCGACGCGGTGCTGGTGGAGGCGCAGGCGGTCGGCGCCAACGCGCGCGCGGCAACCCAGGACCTCGGCGCCCTGCGCGGCGAGGTCGATGCCAGCCTGCGCAAGATCAACCAATTAGTTGATGATATCAACCGTAAGTGGCCATTCGCCCGCGAGAAGGAGATCAAGCTGCCATGAAGCGACTCACCCTGATCATGGCTGCGTGCGCGCTGGCCGCATGCTCCAGCAAGCCGGTGCCGCCGGCGTGGCAGGCGAATGCCTACGGATCGCTGAACAGCTTCAGCAACGCCTACCTGCGCGGCGACAGCAGGGTTGCGCAGGCCGAGTTTGCGCGTGCGCGCGGCGAGGTGGCCAGCACCGGGCGGCCCGACCTGGTGGCGCGTGCGGAGCTGGTGCGCTGCGCGGCGCAGGTCGCGTCGCTCGATTTCGGACCGTGCGAAGGCTACGCGGCGCTGGCGCAGGATGCGGCCCCCGCGGAGCGCGAATACGCTGCCTACATCGGCGGCCGATGGGATGGTCTGGACGCGAGTCTGTTGCCGGAGCAGCACCGGCCGGTGGTGTCATCCGGGACGGCGGCCGGCGTCGAGGATCCGCTGGCGCGGCTGGTTGCCGCCGGGGCACTGATGCGCGCCGGCCGTGCCGGGCCGACCGATATTTCGGCGGCCGTCGAGACGGCGTCGGCGCAGGGTTGGCGCCGGCCCCTGCTCGCGTGGCTGGGCGTGCAGCTCAAGCGCGCAGAGGCGGCAGGGGATGCGACCGCGGCAGCGCAGATCCAGCGCCGCATCACACTGGCCGGCACCACTCCGGCGCCGGTCAATCCCGTCGACGAAACGCCACCTGCCGACCGCAAATAGGCTGCCGCGGCGCCAGGCTGTCTTCGCATTCAAGCGTAGCGGGCGGGGAGGGCATTGTGGATGCAGGTGGCTGCGACAGCGGCCTGTCCGGTGGCGACGGCGATCTGGTTCAGGCCGCGCACGACGTCGCCCACTGCAAACAGTCCCGGCACCGTGGTCTGCTGCTTGTGGTCCACGAGCAGCTTCTCGCAGTCGGTCACCTCGGCGCCAAGCGATACCGCCAGGGTTGAGCGGGCGGTCTCCCCCAGCATGGGGTACACCACGTCGAACTGGAATTCCTCGCCATCGGCCGTGTGCACGACTGGCTTCATATCGTCGGTGAGGGTAACGCAGACGCAGGGCGAGGCAATGTGCCGCACCTGTCCGGCCTGCAGGCGCTCGCGGTCGGTATCGGAATATTCGGATTGCTTCTCACGGTCGAACAGCGTGACGTGCTCGCAGTAGGTGCGGAGGAACAGCGCATGATTGACGGGCTTTTGTTCGCACGCGAGCACGCCCACCTTTTTTCCCTTGACGTCGTAGCCATCGCATACCGGGCATAAACGGATCGCGCCGCAGGCGACGGCTTCGTGCCAGCGCTCCATTGGCATGCCGCCATCGATGACGCCCGATGCCAGCAGGACTGTGCGGGCGCGCACTTCGCCGATGCTGGTACGGGCCACGAAACACAGGTCCCCGGACCGGGTCAGTTCGAGCACCTCGCCATCGTGCACTTCGCCGCCGTAATGGCGCAGTTGCGTGCGCATGCGCTCGAGCAGTTCGGCGCCGTTTACGCCGTCGGGAAAGCCGGGGTAGTTGTGGCTGACCGGGATCAACGAGAGGCGGCTGTGGCCCTTGTCGATCACGGCAACCGAGCGGCGGAAACGGCGCAAGTAGGTGGCGGCCGTCAGGCCGCCAGGTCCCCCGCCCACGATGAGCACGTCGTAAAGTTCGTCATTGAGCGCCATGATGCAATGGTGCTGCACCAGGGCAAGGGTTGCCATCGGCGTGCCGGCCTTGTTGCAGTGGGATGTGGACTACAACGGCGCGCAGGCGATGCGCCCGGCAGCCGGTAAGGCGTTAGCGAAGTTCCGGCTGGAGGGTGATGTGGTCGATGCCGTGCTTTTCCAGCAGCATGGCCTTGACCTGGCCAAGGATGCCCGGCCAGTCCGACAGTTCGGCAATGTGCAGGTGCCCGATCAGCGCCGGCTGGCCGGGCGACATGTCCCACACATGCAGGTCGTGCACGCCCAGCACGCCCGGAACCTGCGCCAGGTCGGCGCCTACCTGCACGTAGTCGATGTGGTGGGGCACGCCCTCCATCAGGAAGTGGTAGGCGTCGCGCAGCACGCTGAAGGTCGAGCGCAGGATCAGCAGGCAGACCAGCACCGACAGCAGCGGGTCGGCCTGGTACCAGCCGGTGAAATAGATGATGCCGCCGGCCAGCAGCGCCGCCACCGAGCCGAGCAGGTCGCCCATCACATGGATCAGCGCGGCGCGCGTGTTCACATTGTCCTTGTCGCGCGAGAGGAACCATGCCACCGAAATATTGATGACCATGCCGATCACCGCCACCACCGTGACGGTCGCACCGGCCACCGGGGTCGGGTGGGTCAGCCGCTGGAACGCTTCCCAGCCGATCCACGCGACCAGGGCCAGCATGGCCAGCGCGTTGACGAACGCGGCCAGCGCTTCGGCGCGCACCAGTCCGAACGAATGCTTGGCCGACGGCGGGCGGCGCGCGATCACCTGTGCCATCAGGGCCAGGCCGAGCGCCGCAGCGTCGGTCACCATGTGGCCGGCGTCAGAGATCAGCGCGAGCGAGTTGGCCAGGAAGCCGGCGATGACTTCGACCACCGCGAACAGCAGCGTGAGCCCGAGCGCCCACGCCAGCACGCCCGGCCTGCCGCCTTCGAGCGTGTGTAGGTGGGCGGCGTCGCCGTCGCCGTGCGCATGCAAGTGTGCCGAAGAGTGGTGGTGGTGGCCTGCCATGGATGTTTCGATAATATGAGAGTGGCGAAAGTGTAATCGAAACAGGCATTCCGTTCCTGCTTTGGCATCGTTTTGATTCCGCTCGAAAAAAGACCCTTGTCATGGGCGGAATGAGTCTCTATAATGCTGGGCATCGGGCGGTTAGTTCAGCTGGTTAGAATACTTGGTCGACATCCAAGGGGTCGCAGATTCGAATTCTGCACCGCCCACCAGTACACAGTAAGAGCGAGAAAGGCACCACGGTTATGACACCGCGAACTACAACGCAGTTGTGGGAGCGACGCTAGTCGGCGGTGGGTCTTCTTTGGCTGTTACAAAAGAGAGAAAGCGCGGCTAGTCCGCGTTTTTTTTCGTCCATACATTCCGCATCCAATCCAAGCAGTACAACCGGAGAACACTATGTTGAAAGTCCGACTCCCCGATGGTTCCGAGCGCCCGTTCGAAGGCCCGGTCACTGTCGCGCAGGTAGCTGCCAGCATCGGCACCGGCCTGGCCAAGGCTGCCCTGGCGGGCAAGGTCGACGGCAAGGTCGTCGACACCTCCTTCCTGATCGAGAAGGATTCCGACCTGGCGATCATCACCGACAAGGACCCCGAGGGCCTGGACGTGATCCGCCACTCGACCGCGCACCTGCTGGCGTACGCGGTCAAGGAACTGTTCCCGGATGCGCAGGTGACGATCGGCCCGGTGATCGAAAACGGCTTCTACTACGACTTCTCGTACAAGCGCCCGTTCACGCCGGAAGACCTGGCCGCGATCGAAAAGAAGATGACCGAGCTGGCCAAGAAGGACGAGCCGGTCACGCGCAAGGTGCTGCCGCGCGACGAGGCGGTGGCGTACTTCAAATCCATCAACGAACACTACAAGGCCGAGATCATCGCGTCGATCCCGGCAGGCGAAGACGTGTCGCTGTACAGCGAAGGCGGCTTCACGGACCTGTGCCGCGGCCCGCACGTGCCGTCGACCGGCAAGATCAAGGTATTCAAGCTGATGAAGCTGGCCGGCGCCTACTGGCGCGGCGACTCGAAGAACGAGATGCTGCAGCGCGTGTACGGCACCGCCTGGACCAAGAAGGAAGACCAGGAGCAGTACCTGCACATGCTGGAGGAGGCGGAAAAGCGCGACCACCGCAAGCTGGGCAAGCAGCTGGACCTGTTCCACTTCCAGGATGAAGCGCCGGGCCTGATTTTCTGGCACCCGAAGGGCTGGACCATCTGGCAGCAGGTGGAGCAGTACATGCGCCACAAATACCAGGTCAACGGCTACCAGGAAGTGAAAGCGCCGCAGATCCTCGACCGCACGCTGTGGGAGAAGACCGGCCACTGGGAGAACTACCGCGAGAACATGTTCTCGACCGAGTCTGAGAACCGTTCGTACGCGCTCAAGCCGATGAACTGCCCGGGCCATGTCCAGATCTACAACAGCGGCATGAAGAGCTACCGCGACCTGCCGCTGCGCTACGGCGAATTCGGCCAGTGCCACCGCAACGAGCCGTCCGGCGCGCTGCACGGTGTGATGCGCGTGCGCGGATTCACCCAGGACGACGGCCACATCTTCTGCACCGAAGAGCAGATCGAGCCGGAAGTGACCGCCTTCCACGCGCAGGCGATGGAGGTGTACACCGACTTCGGCTTCGAGAACATCGACGTCAAGATCGCGCTGCGTCCAGACAACCGCATCGGTTCCGACGAAGTCTGGGATACCGCCGAAGAGGCGCTGCGTTCGGCGCTGCGCGCGTGCGGCGTGAGCTGGACCGAGCTGCCGGGCGAGGGCGCGTTCTACGGCCCGAAGATCGAGTACCACCTGAAGGACAGCCTTGGCCGTCCATGGCAGGTCGGCACGATGCAGGTCGACTTCTCGATGCCGGGCCGCCTCGGCGCCGAGTACGTGGCCGACGACAACACCCGCAAGGTGCCGGTCATGCTGCACCGCGCGATCGTCGGTTCGCTGGAGCGCTTCATCGGCATCCTGATCGAGAACTACGCCGGCGCCATGCCGCTGTGGCTGGCGCCAGTCCAGGTTTCGGTCCTGAATATCTCCGACGCCCAGGCCGATTACGTCAAGGATGTGACGGAGCGCCTGCGCAAGGCCGGCTTCCGCGTTCAGGCTGATTTGCGGAACGAGAAGATAACCTATAAAATACGCGAGCATTCCGTCCAAAAGTTGCCATATATTCTAGTTATCGGTGACAAGGAGCGGGACGCCAACACTGTGGCCGTGCGAGCCCGTGGCAATGTCGACCTCGGCGTCATGTCGGTCGATGCACTGCTGGAACGACTCCGTTCGGAGCTCGAAACCAAGGCGTGATATCCTCGCACCGGTAATCATTAAGACTTTTAAAGGAATAACCATAGCTACTGATAAGTCGCAACATCGCATCAATGGCGAGATCACTGCCCCCGAAATGCGTTTGAATGGGGTGGACAATGAACCGCTGGGGATCGTGAGCCTTGCCGAAGCGTTCCGCCTGGCCGAGGAAGCCAACGTGGACCTGGTGGAGATCGCGCCAAACGCGAATCCGCCTGTTTGCCGCCTGATGGACTACGGCAAATTCAAGTATTCGGAGCAGAAGAAGGCCCACGAAGCCAAGTTGAAGCAGAAAATCATCGCCGTGAAGGAAGTCAAGTTCCGTCCGGGCACCGATGATGGTGACTACAACATCAAGCTGCGCAACCTGATCAAATTCCTGGAAGAGGGTGACAAGACCAAGATCACCCTGCGCTTCCGCGGACGCGAGATGGCGCACCAGGACATTGGTTTCCGCATGCTGGAGCGACTGAAAGCCGACCTCGAGCCGCATGGCCAGGTCGAACAGTTCCCGAAGATGGAAGGCCGCCAGATGATCATGGTCATCGCGCCGAAGAAAAAGAAGTAATCCGCTCTGCGGAAGCAGAAAGGCAGGCTGCATAGCCTGCCTTTTTCTTTTTGTGGCGTCAGTGGGCTGTGGCCGGACTGATGACGGCGGTGATGGGAGTGATTTTATCGGCTGGGAAGCCGGTTTTCACCGAGTGCTGCCGGATCAACTCCTCGCTGGGCGCCTCGTACACGCAGTAGATCTTGTCGCCGGCGACGTAGCTGTGATCCCACTTGATGTCCGGACCGAGTTCCGCCAGGACGGCATTGGATTGCCGTGACGCCTCCCTCAGCTGGTCCGCAGTCATCTTCCCGGCACCATCGATTCCTCTCTCGATCAAGTATTGTGGCATGTCGATTCTCCTCGGGTAAATCGCCGCTATGGAGTGGGAAGTCGTGGACGCGGCGGTTTTCGCACGGCGCCTGCCAGTGTACGCCCATGCGTGTTGCGCACGCGTCCAGTGCCGGCGCGGCGTGCGCCGGGGTGTTGTAACTTCTGGTGCTCTTCTGTCAGTGAAGATTATTTGCCTAGCATGGTTACCTTGCAAATATTCTTTACATCACCTCGCCCATCTCCCGGTGGTCTTCCAATTGCACAGAAGGGGTTCCGACATGAAACTGAGCCATCGACCTACCTTTAAAGCGTGAAATCGACAAGCGTCGGCCTCTTCGTTTCTTGAGTATTGCCTCTTCAAAGACGGGAAAGCATCCCGAATGCCACGAACAGCCGCCAGGATACGTTTTCCTTGATGCAGCCTCTCATCCATCAGTCCGGCGCGACGCTAGAGATTGATGTGACCTTCTCCTGCTCAAAGGAAATCACTAATCCTTTCTGTTCGTAGATTGCCGAGACCTGTACCGAGCCATCGTCATACAGGACGGGTTCGTCCCATTTGTCGGGAACTCCAAGAATTCGAACGAGTTCGCCTTCGCTGCACCCGATCAGGTTGATGTTGTTCAGAATACAGTTAGCATGACAAGTAAAGTGAATTACCTTGTCATCTTTCACATAGCATGTACTGTCTGGATCCCGCGCAAAAGCGCGTGCGTCCGAAAACTCATCATAGAGTGCAGGAATTTCAGAGTAACCCAAAGCTAAAAGATCGGTAACGCCCATGCCGAAATGTACGTCATTCACGCCCTCTCCGATCTTTATGATGTGCACCCACTCTATTTCCAATGCGGTTCTCCCTTCGCCTTCTTCTGCGCGATCTCCCTAATAAGCCGTATCTTATCCTCAATCAATTTTTTATTCTTTTTTGGATGTCTGGCCGCCGAGTCGGACCAGATCTGGCCGGAATTGCTGGGGTCGCTGCGCGGCGTCGCCGATGAATATTTGCCGGAATGCGTCAAAATGCAAATTATATTTGTTTGCTTATTTTTCCAGTTCGCGCGCTCCATGTATCCGGACGCCACACGCACGGCCCCTTCGCCGCCTGACCGGCGAGTTAACGCACGGCGGGGCTTTTGTGGTACACTCTCCGGCTCTCGTTCTCACAAGGACGGGATCTGTGAAAGCAGGCATCTAAGAGCAGCAATGGGCTGCCACCTGCAATCCAGTTCATAATGGAGCTGTCCGCCAGGACAGTAATACTATGCCAAAAATGAAAACCAAAAGCTCCGCGAAGAAGCGTTTTCGCGTGCGCCCAGGTGGTACCGTTAAATCGGGTATGGCTTTCAAGCGCCACATCCTGACCAAGAAGACCACCAAAAACAAGCGTCAACTGCGTGGTACCCGTAACATCAATGCGTCCGACGTCACGAGCGTCTACCGCATGATGCCGTCCGCTTAATCTCACATAAACTAAAGGAGCTACAATGCCTCGAGTAAAACGTGGGGTTACTGCACGTGCCCGTCATAAGAAAGTCCTCGACCTTGCAAAAGGTTACCGTGGTCGCCGCAGCCGTGTCTATCGCGTCGCCAAGCAAGCAGTCATGCGCGCTGGCCAGTACGCATACCGCGACCGCCGCAACAAGAAGCGCGTCTTCCGCGCCCTGTGGATCACCCGTATCAACGCCGCTACCCGTGAGCATGGCGTGACGTATAGTGCATTCATGAACGGCATGAAGAAAGCCGGTATCGAACTGGATCGTAAGGTCCTGGCCGATATGGCCGTGATGGACAAGCCTGCATTCGCAGCGATTGTCACCGCGGTGAAAGCAAAGCTCGCTTCGATCTAAAGCCAGCCAAGCTGTAATGCTGCGCCCCGGCGCAGCGTGAAAAGAGCGGGACATCGGTGCAGACCTGTGTCCCGTTTTTGATTTCCCAGACTGGAAAAAAAAGCATGAACTCCCTGGAAGAACTCGTCGTCTCCGCGCAGGCTGATTTCCTCGCCGCCGAAGACGCAGCCGCACTGGAAAACGCCAAGGCCAAGTACCTGGGCAAGACCGGCCAGATCACCGAGCAGATGAAGGGCCTGGGCAAGCTCGATCCGGAGCAGCGCAAGCAGCAGGGCGCCCTGATCAACGCGGCCAAGGAGCGCATCGAGTCCGCACTGACCGCGCGCCGCGACGCGCTGGCGAACGCGCAGCTCGAGCTGCGCCTGAACGCCGAGGCGATCGACGTGACGCTGCCGGGCCGCGGCCGTGCCAAGGGCGGCATCCATCCGGTGATGCGCAGCTGGGAGCGCGTGGAACAGATCTTCCGTTCGATCGGGTTCGACGTGGCCGACGGCCCCGAGATCGAAACCGACTGGACCAACTTCGGCGCCCTGAACAGCCCGGAAAACCATCCTGCCCGTTCGATGCAGGACACCTTCTACATCGAGGGCAACGACAGCACCGGCAAGCCGCTGCTGCTGCGCACCCACACCAGCCCGATGCAGGTGCGCTATGCGCGCACGCACACGCCGCCGATCAAGGTGATCGCGCCGGGCCGCACCTACCGCGTCGACAGCGACGCCACCCACTCGCCGATGTTCCACCAGGTCGAAGGCCTGTGGATCGGCGAGGACATCTCGTTCGCCGACCTGAAAGGCGTGTACCTCAGCTTCGTCAAGGCCTTCTTCGAGACCGACGACCTGCAGGTGCGCTTCCGTCCGTCCTACTTCCCGTTCACCGAACCGTCGGCCGAGATCGACATCGCGTTCGGCAGCGGCCCGCTCAAGGGGCGCTGGCTGGAAGTGTCCGGCGCCGGCCAGGTCCACCCGACCGTGGTGAAGAACTTCGGCCTCGATCCGGAAAAATACATCGGCTTCGCGTTCGGCTCCGGCCTGGAGCGCCTGACGATGCTCCGCTACGGGATCAACGACCTGCGCCTGTTCTACGAAGGCGACCTGCGTTTCCTAAAGCAGTTCAACTAATTCGAGGACAGACAAGACTATGCAATTCTCCGAAAAATGGCTCCGCACGATGGTCGATCCGAAGATGTCTTCGGACGAACTGGCGCACCTGCTGACGATGTCCGGCCTCGAAGTGGAAGAGGTCGAACCGGTCGCGCCGCCATTCAACAACGTGGTGGTGGCCGAAGTCCTCGAAGTGGCCAAGCATCCCGACGCTGACCGCCTGAACGTGTGCCAGGTCGATGCAGGCACCGGCACCATCCTCAACATCGTCTGCGGCGCGCCCAACGTGCGCGCGGGGATGAAGGCGATCTGCGCGATGGCCGGCGCGGTGCTGCCGCCGGGCGCGGACGGCAAGCCGTTCGCGATCAAGGTGGGCAAGCTGCGCGGCGTCGAGTCGCAGGGCATGATGTGCTCGGCCAAGGAACTCAAGCTGTCGGAAGAATCGAGCGGCCTGCTCGAACTGCCGGCCGACGCGCCGGTCGGCATGAACCTGCGCGACTACCTGGCGCTCGACGACCTCAAGTTCACCATCAAGCTGACCCCAAACAAGGCGGACTGCCTGTCGGTGCTGGGCGTGGCGCGCGAAGTGTCCGCGCTGACCGGCGCGCCGCTGTCGGTGCCGACCGCGCGCGCCGTGGCGGTGACCACCGACGAGGTGCTGCCTGCGAAGATCAGCGCGCCGGACCTGTGCGGCCGCCTGACCGGCCGCGTCATCCGCGGGCTGAACGCGAAGGCCGAGACCCCGGCCTGGATGAAGCAGCGCCTCGAGCGCAGCGGCCAGCGCCCGGTGTCGGCGCTGGTGGACATCTCCAACTACGTGATGCTGGAGCTGGGCCGTCCTTCGCACGTGTTCGACCTGGCCAAGATCCATGGCGGCCTGGATATCCGCTGGGGCAAAAAGGGCGAATCGCTCAAGCTCCTGAACGGGAACACGGTCGAAGTCGACGAGTGGGTCGGCGTGATCGCCGACGACAAGGAAATCGAATCGCTGGCCGGCATCATGGGCGGCGACTCGACCGCCGTGACGCTCGACACCACCGACATCTACCTGGAAGCAGCGTTCTGGTGGCCCGATGCGATCCAGGGCCGCGCGCGCAAGTACAACTTCTCCACCGACGCGGCGCACCGCTTCGAGCGCGGCGTTGACTACGCCACCACCGTGGAGCACATCGAGCGCATCACGGCGCTGATCGTCGAAATCTGCGGCACCGGCGAAACCCGCGTGGGTCCGATCGACGACCAGGTCGTGAACCTGCCGGTGCGCACGCCGGTCAAGATGCGCACCGCGCGTGCGCAGAAGGTGATTGGCGTCGAGATCACCGATGCGATCGTGGCCGACATCTTCACGCGCCTGCAGCTGCCGTTCACGATGGAAGAGGGCGTGTTCGCGGTGACCGCGCCGTCCTACCGTTTCGACATCGAGATCGAGGAAGACCTGATCGAGGAAGTCGCGCGCGTGTACGGCTTCGAGAACATTCCGGCCAAGCCGCCGGTCGCGCCGAACAACATCCTGCTCGAGCCGGAGAACACCCGCTCGCTGTTCGCGGTGCGCCACCAGCTGGCCGACCTGGGCTACCAGGAAGTGATCAACATGAGCTTCGTGGAGTCCGCGTGGGAAAGCGACTTCGCCGGCAACGAGGACCAGATCCGCCTGCAGAACCCGATCGCCAGCCAGTTGTCGGTGATGCGTTCGACCCTGATCGGCAGCCTGGTCGCCAACGTGCGCTACAACCTGAACCGCAAGCAGCCTCGCGTGCGCGTGTTCGAAACGGGCGCGGTCTTCCTGCGCAACAAGGACGCCGTGGACGGTCCGCTGTCCGTGGCCGGATTCGACCAGCCCAAGCGTGTTGCCGCGATCGCCTACGGCCCGGTGGCCGACGAGCAGTGGGGCCAGCCGACCCGCAACGTCGATTTCTTCGACGTTAAGGCGGACCTGGAAGCGCTGTTCGCACCGCGCCAGCTGCGCTTCGCCAAAGCCGAGCATCCGGCCCTGCATCCGGGCCGTTCGGCGCGCGTGGAACTCGACGGCAAGGCAATCGGCTGGATCGGCGAACTGCACCCGCGCTGGATGCAGAAGTACGACCTGCCGAATGCGCCGGTGCTGTTCGAGGTGGATGCTGTTGCGCTCCAGCAACGACCAGTCCCGCACTACGAGGAAATCTCCAAGTTCCCCGGCACCACGCGCGATCTCGCGCTGGTGGTCAAACAGTCGGTTCCGGCCCAGGACCTGCTCGACCGCTTCGAAGCGGCGCGGCAGGCCACGGCCGAAGCGCGGATCGTGCAAGCCATTGTTTTGTTTGACGAATATCGTGGCAAGGGACTCGAAGCGGACGAAAAAAGTCTTGCGTTCCGCTTTAGCTTGCAAGATACTCAAAACACTTTGCAGGAGACTATCGTGGAGGCCGTCATGGCCGCGATGGTCAACGCAGCAAGCTTGAGCGGCGCCAAGCCGCGCTCCTGACAACCACGAATAGGCAGGGCTTCAAAATTACTAATAACGACGTGGATTCCACCGTCCTGGCGAACCTGCAGCGCGCCATGCAGGTGTCGCAGGTACGCCAGGCGGCGGAAAAAGAACTCCCGACCTTGACCAAGGCCGAGCTGGCCGAACTGCTGTTCGAGCAGGTCGGCCTGAACAAGCGCGAGGCCAAGGACATGGTCGAGACCTTCTTTGACGAGATCCGCAACGCGCTCGAGCGTGGCGAATCGGTCAAGTTGTCCGGCTTCGGCAACTTCCAGCTGCGCGACAAGCCGCAGCGCCCGGGCCGCAATCCCAAGACCGGCGAGGAGATCCCGATCACGGCGCGCCGCGTCGTGACCTTCCACGCCAGCCAGAAACTCAAGGGCATGGTCGAAGAAACCAACCCGCTCGCCCGCGCTGCCTGATAATCCATGACCGACCGAGCCCTCAAGGCGGAGGCGAAAGCCGCCGTATTGCCCTCGATCCCCGCGAAGCGCTACTTCACGATCGGCGAGGTCAGCGAGCTGTGCGGCGTCAAGCCGCACGTGCTGCGCTATTGGGAACAGGAATTCACGCAGCTCAAACCGGTCAAGCGCCGCGGCAACCGGCGCTATTACCAGCACCACGAGGTGCTGCTGATCCGCCGCATCCGCGAACTGCTGTATGAACAGGGCTTCACCATCAGTGGAGCGCGCAACCGCCTGGACAGCCGCATCAACGAAGTGTCGCTCCAGATCGCCGACGAAGCCATCGAGATGGCCGAGGACATGCAGGCCGCTCCCGCCGTCAGCGATCCGCTGCTTGACCGGGACTTGATTCGGCGCGAACTGACCGCCATATTGGAATTGCTTCAGGGCCGCTCATAAGTCCGCAAGCGCACAATCGAACATGTGTGGCGGCTTGGGAGTGCTAGAATGATAAAGTTGCCAGAGTACCGATAACAACGCATATGCAGTCCGGCTGAATTGCCAGGTCCGGACGCTTTCCTATTCGGGAAAAATTAAGGGAAGATATGATTCGCGTTGCCATTTGTGACGACCACCAGATTGTAAGAGCAGGTTTCAAGCAGATTTTTTCGGAGTCCGAGGACTTCAGCGTTGTCGCCGAAGGCGCCACGGGCCGCGAGGCCCTGGACATCGCACGCCGCGAGATTTGCGATGTGCTCCTGCTCGATATCGCCATGCCCGACCAGAGCGGCATCGATATCCTGCGCACCATCCGCCAGGGGCAGCCGAACCTGCCGGTGCTGATCCTGTCCGGTTATCCGGCGCAGCAGTACGCCCTGAATTTGTTCAAGATGGGTGCCAACGGCTACCTGAACAAGGAATGCGACGCCGACGAACTCAAGACGGCCGTGCGCACCGTGTACCAGGGCCGCCGCTACGTCAGCTCGACCGTTGGCGAACTGCTGGCGCAGAGCTTCGACCGTGATCCGAACACCGCGCTGCACACGGAATTGTCGGACCGCGAGTTCCAGGTCTTCCTGCGCCTTGCCAAGGGCGCGACCGTGTCCGACATCGGCCAGGCCCTGTCGCTGTCGATCAAGACCGTCTCCACCTACCGCACCCGTATCATGGAAAAAATGGGCCTGCAGTCGAACAGCGACCTGACCTATTACGCCATGAAAAACAACCTCCTCGATTAAGGGGAGAGGGACTGCCCCGCTCCGGCCCTGGCCTCTGCGGGCAGCTCCCGGGCAACTCGTTCTGCTTGGCGGCACGCAACACCATCGCGGTCTATAATGATTTGGACGGGCGTTTCGCCAGCCACAGGGAACGATGATGTATCTTTCCACCAAATCGCAAGACCGGCCACGCCTGCCGGTGTACGCCTCCGGCCTGTTGCTCATCTGCGTGCTGATCCTGATTGCCAACGCCGTCAGCCTGTCGATGAACCTGCAGTCGCTGCGCGAGGCCAATGCCGCCCAGGTCACCAACGCGCGCGCAGTCGACAAGCTCCAGTACCTGAATGTCATCGTCACCGATGCCGAGAGCAGCCTGCGCGGATATTTCCTGTCCGGATCGGAAGCCTACCTCGGCCCCTGGCGCGCGGCGCCCGGTGAGATCGATGCGAAATTGCGCGAACTCGACCAACTGCTCGCCGGTTCGCCTTCGCAGAAGCGCAACCTGGCTCAGCTGCGCACACTGCTGACGCGTAAGCTAGCCAACCTGAACGACATCCACGAGGTCTACAAGGTCGGCGGACTGCAGGACATCGTCAAGATCGCCAGCGTCACCGACGACAAGTCGGTGATGGACGAGATCCGCCTGCTCACCGTCATCATGGTCGAGGAGCAGAACGAGCTGATCGCGCGGCGCGGCGACAGCTTCTACCTGGAGTACCGCAACGGCGTGCTGATCGGCATTGGTATCAGCGTCGGCGCAATCCTCGTGCTGCTCTTGTTCTATCGCCTGGTGCAGGACAGCTATTCCAACCGCGTGGAAGCGGAGCGCGCATTGCAGCGTTCGAACGAGACGCTCGAAACGACGGTTGCGCAGCGTACCGAACAGCTGTCGGTGCTGTCGCGCCACCTGATCAATGTGGCGGAAGTGGAAAAAGCGAAGCTGGCGCGTGAACTGCATGACGAGATGGGGGCTAACTTGACCTCGATCAGCATGAACCTGATGACCGTGGCATCCAGGCTCAAGCATACCCACCCGGAACTGGCGGCCACGCTCGAGCATGCCCGTGGCACGCTGAATGACACGGTCGAGCTGAAGCGCCGCATCATCGAGGACCTGCGCCCGAGCCTGCTGGACAACCTCGGCCTGTCCGCCGCGCTGGACGCTTACGGCAAGGATTTCGCGGAAACGACCGGACTGGCTTGCGATGTGCTGGTGGACGGCCCGGTGGACCAGGCTGCACCTTCCAGCGCCATCGCGGTGTTCCGCATCGTGCAGGAGTCGCTCAATAACGTGGCCAAGTACGCCTCGGCACAGCATGTGACGGTGCACCTGGCGCGCGAAGGCGACCTGCTCGCGCTGGAAGTGTCGGACGACGGTGTGGGAATCGACGGCGATGCAGCGGCCAAGCCCAAATCGCACGGCCTTGTGGGCATGCGCGAAAGGGCTTTACTGCTGGGAGGGACCTTCAAAGTCGAGCGCGGGGTGAACAACGTGGGCACTCGGGTGACTGCGCAGGTTCCGCTGGGGAACCGGGACGACGCCGGCGCGGCGCCGTCCGCTGATGCTGTTAGCGGGCTACGTCAGTCAGGAGACGGTCATACTCCGTCTTCGCAACCTTATAGCACTCGCCCGCATACTCTTCCAGACCTCGACGGTCAATTACCGTGATGTTGCCGCGGCGGTAGGTGATCAGGCCATCGTCCTGCAATTTGCCGGCCGCTGCGGTGATCGATTCGCGGCGCACGCCGAGCATGATAGAGATCAGTTCCTGGGTCACCTTCAGCTCGTTGCTTGGCGAGCGGTCCAGGCGGTCCAGCAGCCAGCGGCAGAGCTTTTGCTCGATCGAGCTGTGGCGGCCGCCGACGGCGTTCTGGGCCATCTGCGCAAACAGGGCATTGGTGTAGCGCATCAGCAGCTGGGGCAGGGCGCCGCCCTTGGTGAATGCATCGCGCAGGAACTGGGTCTTGAGGCGGTAGCCGTAGCCCGCGCTCTGCACCACTGCGCTGCACATGGCGCGCTCGCCCATGAACAGGGACACGCCGACCACGCCTTCATGGCCGACCACGGCGATCTCGGTGGTGGCGCCATCTTCCATCACATACACGAGGGAGACGATGGCCGTAGTGGGGAAATACACATATTCAAGCTTGCTGCCGTATTCAAACAGCTCTTTGCCGAAAGGCATGTTGACCAGTTCGAGGTGTTCGAACATCGATTCCAGGTCCTGGCGCGGCAGTGCTGCCAGCAGTTCGTTCTGCTGGGTGCCGCTGTAGCTGACGACAGGTTTGGACGCAACTGCTGGTTCCTGGCTGCCTAGCGGAACCTGTGACACCGAATGATTCTTCTGTGCGGTACCACCGAGTTGTGGGTTGTTCATATTATCCTCACTATCTTTCTAATGTACGTGCGGGACATCAGCTTTCCCGTTGACACGACCAGTCAAACGACCGGGTTTGAAGCGTCGATGTGTGTACATTAAAGCTATAGTCTCTTTGCGAACATAAGATTAGCCGTCGCCCGTGTGTAGGCCCGTCGCATGCTGATTTGTCAGCGTAGTCCTACTGGACAAAACACCATTTTCGTTGCCCCTGCCGCAAGAAAACCACGATTTTTGCCGCTTGAGGCGGCTTGTTCGTAGGAAAGAAAATGTCGCATATAATGCGCTACGCCCCCCTGGACCCGATTAAGCTCATGCAAGTTCTATTAGTGGAAGACGACGCGGTGCTGGCCGATGGACTGAGCCGCGTGCTGGCGGGACACGGGATCGCCACCGATGTTGTGGGTAACGGCCTGGATGCCGACCTGCGCTTGCAGCGCAACGACGTGGCCGTGGCCGTGCTCGACATCGGCTTGCCCGGGATCGACGGATTCGAAGTGCTGCGCCGCCTGCGCGCGCGCGGCAGTACGGTACCGGTGCTGCTGCTGACAGCGCGCGATGCGGTCGAGGACCGGGTGCGCGGACTGGAAAACGGCGCCGACGATTACCTTGTCAAACCCTTTGCCACGCCCGAGCTGGTGGCGCGCATCCGCGCGCTGGCCCGCCGTAACGCGCCGCGGCCGGCCGTGCTGGCGATGGGCGCGCTGTCGCTCGACACCGATGCCAAGCGCGCCCATGCCGCCGGGCGCCCGCTCGACCTGTCCGTGCGCGAATGGGCGGTGCTGGAATACCTGCTGCAGCACCCGCAGCGCGTGGTGTCCAAGCAGCAAATCATCGACGCCATCCTGCCCTGGGGCGACGACCTGACCCAGAACGCGGTCGAAGTCTATGTCTCGCGCCTGCGCCTGAAGCTGCAGGATGCGGGCGTATCGATCCGCACCATCCGCGGATTCGGCTACCTGATCGAGCCGCTGCCCGCCCCATGACCAGCCTGCGCCTGCGGCTGCTCAAGTGGCTGATCGGTCCGATCCTGCTCCTCAACCTGGCCGGCGGCGCCCTGATGTACTTGCTGGCCTGGCTGCCGGCCCAGCAGGCGCTCGACCGCGGCCTGGCCGACAGCGCCGGTGCATTGGCCGCGCGCGTGACCCGTGGGCCTGCCGGACTGGCGATCGACCTGCCGCGCCAGGCCGAGCAGATCCTGCGCGCGGACGACGCGGACGACATTTATTTCGTGGTGCGCAGCGCCGGCCGCACGCTGGCCGGCGACGCCGATTTCCCGGCGCTGCCGCCAGCGCCGCAGGGACGCGCCGGCGCGTTCGACAGCACCATGCGCGGTGCGCCGGTACGCATCGCCGTCGTGGACGTGAACGGGGGCGGGCAGGGCGCCGAGGTGGCGGTCGGCACCACGCTGCGCAAGCGCGAGGAAACCCGTTCCGCCATCCTGCGTGCGCTGGTGCCATTGCAGGCGCTGCTCACCCTGGCCGTCATCGGCCTGATCTGGTTTTCCGTGAGCACCGGCCTGCTGCCGCTGGCGCGGCTGCGTTCCAGCCTCAAGGCGCGCGACGGCGAGGACCTGTCCCATCTCGATCCAGATGCGGTGCCTGGCGAACTGGCGCCGGTCGTGGGCGCATTCAACGAACTGCTGGACAAGGTGGCTGCCGGGGCGCAGGCGCGGCACGAATTCCTGGCCAATGTCGCGCACCAGCTGCGCACCCCGCTGGCCGGCCTGACCTTGCAACTGGAATGGCTGGCCGCGCGCCACGCGTCCGACAGCGCCTCCGCCCATTCGATCGGCCTGATGCAATCGCTGGCCGAACGCATGACGCGCCAGACCAACCAGCTGCTGGCCCTGGCGCGTGCCGAACCCGGCCAGGCCGAGCGCCCGGCGCTGGTGCCGCTCGACCTGGCGGCGCTGGTGGCCGAGCCGGTGCAGTATTTTGTCGAGCGGGCGGCGCACAAGCGCATCGACCTGGGCTTCGAGCTGGAGCCGGCGCAGGTGGCAGGAGACCGCTTCCTGCTGCGCGACCTGGCCGACAACCTGATCGACAACGCGCTGCGCTACACCCCCGAGGGCGGTACCGTCACGGTGCGGGTCGCGCCGCTGCCGGATGGCTGCGCGCTGCTGTCGGTGGAGGATTCGGGGCCGGGCATCGCGCCGGCCGCGCGGGCGCTGGTGTTCGCGCGTGGCGTGCGCCTGAGCGACCAGGTGCAGGGCAGCGGGCTGGGGCTGTCGATCGTGCGCGAGATCGCGCGGGTGCACCGGGCCGGTATCGAGGTGGGCGCGCCGGCCAGTGGCACGGGCGCGGTGTTCACCGTCCGCTTTCCCGCGCCGTAGGGACGGTCCCCGGGAGGGACCGTCTTGCTCCACTACTTGGTATAGGTGTAGGAGCGCTTGCGTTTGGAGTTGATCGCCGGACGGATCTTCTGCGGGCTGATCGCGACCGAAGCACCGCCGCTCTTCTGCACGGCGCCGATGACCACCGACACCGCACGTCCCGCCACCGGCACGCCCGACGCCATCACCGGCGATGGAGGCAGGCCGCCGCCGATGAAGATCGATGAGCGCTGTCCGCCGCAGGTGCCGTCCACGCCGATCCCGCCCGATGCGTTAAACAGGTTGACCCAGTAGCCCTTCGCTTCGCCCAGCGCCGCCGAGCAGCTGGTCGAGGAGCCCGACATCGGCCGGTTGGTGCTGAAGGTAACCATGCCGCTGGCGATCAGCGCGCTGGTCACCACCTGCTCACCCTGCGCCAGATCCATGTACCAGCCGGCCAGGTTCCCGGTCGGAAGCACGCCCGGCGAGCTGCACGTGGTGTTGGCACTGTAGTCGGACATTTCGTCGAGGTCGTACGCCAGTTCGCTGTTCGACACCGTCAGGTCGTCCAGGCGGACGTAGAAGCGGTTGCGCACCTCGTTGTACGGGTACTGCCAGGCGAGCGGATGCTCGCGGTCGCCGCTGCCGATGGCGATATACACCTTGTTGCGCGCAGCGAACAGGGCGGGGCCGAACAGGAACTTGCGGCCGTCGCCCGAAGTGAAGGCAACCTTGTAGGCAGCCCAGTCCTCGCGCGCCAGCGCCTCGCGGGTCTCCGGTCCGTCGATGAAGTTGATGCGGTAGATATTCCCGCCAATGTCGGCCGCGTAGGCGTAATCGGGCATCGCGTCGTTGTCGATGTCGACCAGCGAGATGTCGGCGGCAACGCCGCGCGCGGTCGGGAAGCTGGCCAGCAGCGCGCCCGTGTCGGCGTTCAGCACGTAGACGAAGCCGCCCTTGGTCGAGCTGCAGGCCGGCAGCTTGAGGTTGGCGTCCTCGCAGCTGTCGTAGCCACCGCCCACTACAATCACCGGGGTCTCGGTGGAGAACCCCTTGATAAATGCCACCGCAGGGGTCGACCAGGTCTGGCCGATACCTTCCATGCCGTCCGTGCAATTGAGGTCGTTGGTCAGGTTGGGGCAGCCCGCCTTCCACTTGAATACAGGTGCGGTCGGGGTGCTCACGTCCAGGGCGTAGATCATGCGGCCGCCGCGGCGCATGGTCGGGAAGACCCATACTGCGGAGCTGTCGGCGTTCTGGTAGACGCCGGTGGAGCCATCGAAGAAGTAGTCCTTCGGCATGGCGGTCGCCGAGGTCGACGGCCCGCTCGCCGTCGGATAGTTCAGCTGCGGCGTTTCGGTCTTCAGGCGCTCCAGGCGCGGGAAGAATTCGGGTGCGATGAACGCCCAGTTCTCCTTGCCGGTGGCGGCGTGCACCGAACGGAACGTTCCGTCGTTGGCGCCGTAGTACACCACCACGCCGGTCGTGCCGCCGTAGTTGATCGGCAGGGGGCGCGAGTGGATCACGTCACCGTGGATCGATGGCCGGGTCGTGGTCAGCGAATTGGTGCCTTTTTCGTTATTGACATCCTCGCCGCGGATGAAGCGCACGACGCTGTCGGACAGTCTGCTGGACGTGGTATTGAACGCGGTCAGGCCGCTGGTGCCCTGGGTGTAGATGGTGCGGTTGACAGCATAGGTCGGCGAGGCAGTCGTGGTGGGCGGATTGTTGCCGTTCCTGAGCACCTGTGCCACGGCGCCTTTCTCGACCAGTGGGCCGTCGGGCGAATCGGAATACGCATCGGCGACCGTGCAGCTGCCGGCCGGATCAGGGTTGATGCCCAGGCCCGCCCAGTAATTGCCGCTGCCGCTGGTCCAGTAGGAGATCGCGCATGGCGTCACGAAGCCGGTCAGCGTGTTAACCGCCAGCTTGCCGGTCACGTCGCCCAGCTCGATGGTGTCGCCCCGGCTGATCAGCTGGTAGCGCTTCAGGTTGCCGAACCAGCGCGGGCTTGCGTCCGGATCCGGACGGAACATCCCGATGAACACCTGGTTTTCGTTCTGCGAGCGGTTGGTCGCGTTGACCGGCAGGGAAGTGGAGGCGAAGCTGTTATTCACCGACAGCACTTCGCCCAGGATCTCTTCCATCGCATTCATGATGGCCTGTTCGCTCTGGGCTGCGAAGTACTTGCCGCCGCCGACCTTCGCCATGCTCAGCAGGAGCGAGGTGTGCACCGCGTTAGGCTGCTTGTTGTACACGTCGATGGTATAGGTGGTGACGTACGGGCGAACGTCGCTGCCGGCTACCGGCACGCCTTTGTCGTGCATGAAGCGCGCCCATTCGTCCGCGTTCATCGGACGGGTATCGGTGGAGCTGCCGCCGGTGGCGACGTTGGTGATTTCCTCGTTGGTGCCGATCACATGGTAGGTGCTGGTGTTCGGGGCGCAGGTGAGGGGAGCCGGCTGGACCGGGGCGCCGATCGAGCATCCCTCCGAATACGCGGCGCACTTGGTCGCGAATGCCGGCAGTTCCGCCTCCGCCGCTTGCTGGTTTGCATAGCAGGCGGTGGTGGTTCCCACCGATGCAGGAACCAGGATCTTGCTGGAGGTGAAGGCGGGCAGGCCAAGCTGCGCGGTGATGCCGCCCAGCCCCGCCAGCGCCTGTGTATTGGAGCTGGGGTCGGAATCCGGGCCGGACGAATTCGGGTTGCCGATGAAGATGATGAACGAGCGGCCGCAGGTAGCCTCGTTGGTCAGCGGCGCCTTGAACTTGCTGTACAGGGTGGTGTAGCCATTGGCGTCGGCGGTGCCGGACGGCGTGTTGGAACCGGCCGTGGAATTGGCGCCGGCGAAGTAGTTGTAGACGTCCCGCATCAACGTGCCATACGGCGCGCTCGAGTTGCGCTTTTCGGTTGGCGAGTTAATGTTGGCGTAGATCGTGTCCAGCTTCGCCTTCAGCGCTGTCTTGTTCACGTCGTTCATCGGCGAGACGGCATGCCGCACGTAGCCGCCCTCGACGTTACCCGGCACGAATTCCATGATGCCCACGTTGACGTTGGCATTCAGCTTGGTGATGGCCTTCTTGATCGCGCTGACTTCGGCCTGGCCCTGGGTGATCCCGCCGGGCCACTGCTGGGACTGGCGCGACCAGTTCGACGTATTGTCGAGCACGATCAGGATGCGCGGGTTGACCGCGGCGCCGGCCGATGCGCCGGTAAAGATGTCGATGTCGTCGGCGCGCGAAATGGCTGGCGCCAGTGCGATGCCGGCGGCCAGCGCGGCAGCGAAGGCACGTGGGAAGATGGTGTGCATGCTTGATTCTCCTTGACTGCTTATTCAGGGCAGCTGGTTTCGATGTCGTCGCGCGCGACGCGCACTGCAACGCCCTGCGTCACTTCGACCCTGGCCTCGGTGACGGTGTCGGTGGCAACCGCGTTCAGCTCCCACAGGCTGTCCGCGCACAGCGATTCGCCGGTCACGCTGCCGGATACGCCGAAGCTCTGGCTGGCGCCGAGCGCGCAGCCCACGTCCTCTTCGTCCGAGACGTCGAGCTGGGTATTCATCACGCTGCGGGCACGAATGCAGGCGGGCGCCGGGGTCAGCTCCACTTTCACGTCCTGGGTGCCGTCGCCATTGACGTCGACGCAGCGGGTGTTGGGGACGCCGTTGCACGGTTCGTCGAGAGAGTTGCCCGGCGTGGCGAAGAACTGCGTGCTGGAGATGGTCTCCTCGATCACCTGGCGCGCGGCGGTCTCGCCTTCGGCCTTGGCCTGCATGTTCGACACCACCTGGATGCCCGAGCGGCTCATATTGAATGTGGTGAGCGCGAGCAGCGTGATCAGCACCAGCATGATGAGGCCGACAATCAGCGTCACGCCGCGCTGGCGGGCCAATGGCCGGTGCATGGTGGTGCGCCTCATGGGGCTTTCCTTCCGGTGGGGTTGGGCAGGTTGACGAGCGACTGGAACACGTGGCGCTTGAAGCCATCGTTGGCGGCGGCCACCGTGTTCGCGGTGCCGTCGCTGAGGTAGCCGAGCTGGTAGGTCTTGGTGTCGGTGTGGCCCGCGGTCGGGACCGTGTTTCGGGCCAGCAGGCTCACCCGGGTGGCTAGCACGTTGCTCCAGTTGGTGATGGCGCATGCGGCCAGCGCGCAGCCATTGAAGGTGGCCGGGTCGGTCGCATAGGAGTCCGCCGCGCCGTCGGCGTCCGTGTCCATGCCGTACTCCAGCTGCATGTTCTGGATGCCTTCCACCAGCGGGACGATGCGGAACGCGGCCTCGCCGTCGGAGCGCAGTTCGGCGCGCTTGAGCGTCGGGATCCCGTCGCCTTCTTCGTTGTTGGCTGCGATGTAGTAGATGTGGACCTGCAGGCGCCGCAGCGCCGCCGCGGTCTCGCAGTCGCGCCGGGTCAGGGGCAGGGCGGCAGCGTCGGTGCCCACGGCGAAGAAGGTGTCCGGGTTGCCCGAGTTCAGCTCCGACACGTTGTCGCACAGGGAGGCTTGCAGGAACGGTCCGCCGTCGGCGACCGCCTCGCAGTCTTCCGCGCCGGCGATGCAGGTGTTCGCGTGGCGCACCACCAGGATGTCCGTGCCCGCGGCAATGTCGTCCAGGCAGGCGAGCGCAGTGGCGCTGGCATTGTCCACGCCCTGCACGTGCAGCTTGAGCGACGCCTTGACCTCGTCCATGTCGACGCTGCAGGCGTCGGGCACGGTGGCCGGCGCCGGCAGCACGGTCGGATCGAACTCGGCGTAGAAACCGGCGTTGCGCAGGTCGGTGCCCATCAGCTGCATCGCGTAGCGGCCGTTCTCCACCTGGCGGCTGGCCGTTTCCAGCGCCGCCTGGGCATTGTTATTGTTGACGAACAGGGTGGTCATGCCGGCGATGATCATCAGGCCGAGCGCAACCGACACCATCAGTTCGGCCAGGGTGAAGCCGCTCTGGCGGCGGGCAGGCTGGCGCATGGTTGGGCCCTTCATGAGCAGGTCGTCAGTCCGACGGTGATGCGCGAGCTGATCGCGCGGCGGAAGGTGTCGGTGCCGTAGGCGTTCCTGCCGCAACTGAGCGCCGGTGCGCGCGTCTCGTGCAGGCCCTGCCAGGCCACGGTGACGCGGTACACGGCCGGCGTGCACACGCCCGGCGCCGGGTTGGCGATGGTCACCTGCTCGATGCAGCCGCGCGCGCCGATCATGCCGCCGACCTGCGTACCCGATTCGTCCACTTCGGCGGCGCCCTTGAGCGCGGCGCTCCATTCGCACAGGTCGCGGTCGACGCCGGGGTCCGCTTCCGAGCAGTCGGCCGGCTGTTCGTCGGCGGTGCCGAACGTGCCGACATAATCGGCGGCCGCGTCGCTGTTCACGTTGATGCGGCTGGTCATGTCGTCCAGCAGGATGATCGCTTGCGCGCGCTGGTAGGACTCGACCGAGCCGACCTGCGCCTTGGCCTGGAAGGCCGCGACCCCGAGCAGGCCGAATGCCACGATCACGAGCGTGACCAGCACCTCGATCAGGCTGGTGCCGCGCGCGCGCCGCAGCGCGGTGTGATTGAAATGGTTCATATGGTCCTCAGCACGCGGTTTTCTTGATGGCCGGGCGGCCCGACAGGTCGACCGTCACGCAGCGCACGTTGTCGGTGGACTCGGCGCCCAGCTCGAACTCAGGGGCGGTGTCGCCGGACAGGCGGCCGGTGCCGCTGTACACCACCGAGTCGGGACCGCTGATGGTCAGGTTGGAATACCGGCCCTGCGCGCCGATCGGGCTGTCGCCGCCATCCGAAATGGTCCAGCCGCCCGCCCATCCGTTCGGCGATGGACTGATTTCCACCTCGGTGTTGCGCTTGATTGCCTCGCTGCGCGCAAGCAGCAGTGCGGTGTGGATGTCGCTCGATGCCGCCTTCACGCGCTGGGACGCCACCATGTCGGTCATCCCTGGCGCGGCCACGCCGGCCAGTACGGCAACGATGGCCAGCACGGTCATCAGCTCGACCGCGTTGACGCCGCGCTGGCGGACCGGCGATGTGAAGGGTTTTACCATGGCCCGGTCTTCGCGCCGGTGTTGTCGATCGTCAGCGCGTCGTCGCCGGCCATGGCGCCGCCTTCGACCGGACTGGCGGTGATGGTGAATTCGGGAGGGGGACCGTCGCCGGTTTCGATCTCGATCTCGTAGTGGCGTGCCACCTCGGCCGGCGTGGTCATGTTCAGGGCGGCTACGGTGTCGGCATAGCTGCGCGAGTCGGCCATGAACTGCTGCTGGCGCTGGGCCAGGTCGACCAGGTGCGCCTGCGCCGCGGCGCGGTGGCCGCGCTGCACGTAGCGGGTGTAGGACGGGTAGGCGACCGCCGCCAGGATGCCGACCACGGCGCAAACGATCATCAGTTCGATCAGCGTGAATCCGCGCGAACGCGGCAGGCGGGTGCTCAGGTGCATGGCGGTCCTTATGTTGTTGTAGGGCATCATTTACTCCGTAGTCTAATCGAAGTTCCTGTCATTTCCCTGAGGAAATGCTGACAGGAAGCTGACAATGTGGCGCCGGACGCATCAGCAGGGGCTTCCCCGGCCCGGGCAGGCGGCGCCAGTGGCGCGGCAGGGGTGCTTCGCGGTAGAATTGCAGGTTTCCCCGCACTGCCCGCAGAGGGCGCGAATATGTCGAACGAGCTCGAATCCACCCAGGCGCCTGTCGCGCCTTCCAGCAAACCGCAGGCCGTGATTGCGCGCGAAGTGGCGCGCCGCCGCACGTTCGGCATTATCTCCCACCCCGACGCGGGTAAGACCACCCTGACCGAAAAGCTGCTGCTGTTCTCGGGCGCGATCCAGATGGCCGGCACGGTCAAGGCGCGCAAGAGCGCGCGACACGCTACCTCCGACTGGATGGAGATCGAAAAGCAGCGCGGCATTTCGGTGGCATCGTCGGTGATGCAGTTCGAATTCCGCGACCACGTGATCAACCTGCTCGACACCCCGGGTCACCAGGACTTTTCGGAAGACACCTACCGCGTGCTGACCGCGGTCGACTCGGCGCTGATGGTGATCGATGCGGCCAAGGGCGTGGAATCGCAGACCATCAAGCTGCTGGACGTGTGCCGCATGCGCAGCACGCCGATCGTCACCTTCATGAACAAGATGGACCGCGAGACGCGCGATCCGCTCGAACTGCTTGACGAGCTGGAGTCGGTGCTCAAGATCCAGTGCGCGCCGGTGACCTGGCCGATCGGCATGGGCAAGAGCTTCCGCGGCGTGTACCACCTGATGCGCGACGAAGTGATGCTGTTCACGCCGGGCGAAGAAAAGGCCGACCAGACTTTCGAAGTCATCAAGGGCATCGACAACCCGCGCCTGGACGAGATGTTCCCGCTCGAGATGGAGCAGCTGCGCATGGAAGTGGAGCTGGTGCACGGCGCCTCGCATCCGTTCGACCTGGAGCAGTTCCTGGCCGGCGTGCAGACTCCGGTGTTCTTCGGTTCTGCGATCAACAACTTCGGCGTGCGCGAGATCCTGTCCGCGCTGGTCGACTGGGCGCCAGCGCCGAAGGGCCGCGACGCCACCGTGCGCGAGGTGCAGCCGACCGAGGAACCGTTCACCGGCTTCGTCTTCAAGATCCAGGCCAACATGGACCCGGCGCACCGCGACCGGATCGCGTTCCTGCGCGTGTGCTCGGGACGCTTCGAGCGCGGCATGAAGGTCAAGCACCTGCGCCTGGGCCGGGAAATCAAGGTGTCGTCGGTGGTGACCTTCATGGCATCGTCGCGCGAGCAGGTCGAAGAAGCATACGCGGGCGACATCATCGGCCTGCCGAACCACGGCAACATGCAGATCGGCGACAGCTTCTCGGAAGGCGAGATGCTGACCTTTACCGGCATTCCGTACTTTGCGCCGGACTTCTTCCGCTCGGTGCGGATCCGTAACCCGCTCAAGCTCAAGCAGCTGCAGAAGGGCTTGCAGCAGCTGGGCGAAGAGGGCGCGGTACAGGTGTTCAAGCCGGTGCTGGGCAGCGACGTGATCCTGGGCGCGGTGGGCGTGCTGCAGTTCGAAGTGGTGGCGAGCCGCCTGATGAACGAATACGGCGTCGATGCCGTGTTCGAGGGCACCAGCATCAGCAGCGCGCGCTGGGTCAGCAGCGACGACAAGAAGGCGCTGGCCGATTTCGAAGCTGCGCTCGGCCACAACGTGGCCTACGATGCGGCCGGCAATCTTGCCTACCTGGCGACTTCTGGCGTCAACCTGCGCCTGACCGAGGAGCGCTGGCCGAAGCTGAAGTTCCACGCCACGCGCGAGCACGCAGCCAAGCTGGATTAACGCAGGGATGGGGACCGTCCCCCAAAAAGGGACCGTTCCCAGTCTTCAGTAATACCGTTAGTGCTGGCACAAGATCAGTGGGCGGTTCCCTGCGGAGACAGCCCCCGGGCTGCCGGGAACCAGATATCGAAGCGGGTCTCGCTATCCGCATCGGGCGCCAGCGAGAACGTGCACCCATGCCGGTTCAGCACCTCGCGCACGAACATCAATCCGATCCCCTGGCCACCCTTCTTGGTGCTGAAGAACGGTGTGAACACATGGTTTCCCGCCGCCGCCAGCTGCCGTCCCGAGTCCGTGACCGACAGCCGCACACGTTCGCCTTCATCCGCCAGCGCGATCCGTATGAACCCACCCCCGGCCCCGCGCGCATCCACGGCTTCCACGGCGTTCTTCACGACATTGAGCAGCGCCTGCTCCAGCAGCTGGCGGTCCACCTGCTGTGGCGGCACGCTGTCGCAGCGGCTCCACTCCAGCGCGATCCCGCGCGCATTGCACTGCTCCCGGTTCAGCCACAGGATGTCGTCCATGACCTCCTTCAGGCTGACAGGCCGTAGTTCCGGCTCCGGCATCTTGACCACCCGCGTGAAGCGCTCGATGAATTCGCCGAGGCTGACATTGCGCCGGCGGACGGCAACGACCGCCGTGGTGAAATCGTCCGCATCGCGCGGGGCCAGCTGCTTCGCGTAGAACAGCAGCGATTCGAGCACCGAGCCGGTAGCCGCCACCGTGTTGTTCACTTCATGCGCGAGAACGCGGATGAGTTTTTCGTAGGCAGCGCGCTCGGAGCTCTCCAGTTCCGCAGTCAGCTCCTCGACCATGACGAATTCGCGCGCGAAACCGCGGTCGTAGAACTGGCCGCGCTGCGCGCGGAAGCGGCGGCCTTCCGGATCGGTCAGCAGGCGGCGTTCCCCGAGCGGCAGCGCGTCCAGCTGCGCGATCAGGTCCAGGCTGCGGGCGCGCGTGCGCTCGTCCATCGCGCCCGACAGCCTGGCGCGTCCATCCAGCCATGCTGCAAGCGGCTGGCCTTGCGGATGTTCCAGGCCCAGCAGCGTGGCCGCGCTCGCGTTCAACAGGCTCACCCGGCGATCGAAGTCGAATACCAGGACCGCACTCGGCGTCGCCTCCAGCAGCCGGTTCAGGAATCCCTGCTGCTCGCCGATCTCGAGCCGTTCGCGGTGGAGCGTGGCGAGCAGGGTGTTGAACAGGCTGACCAGTTCATCCAGCCCGGGATCGCGCGCGGGCGTCAGGCGGTTGGCGTACTGCTGGTCCTGCAGCAGGTCGCGGAAACGGCGCGTGTAGCTGAGTGGTTCCAGTGCCTGGCGCAGCAGGAAAAAGCCGCCGACCAGGCTCGCCAGCAGGCCGGCTTCCGCCGCGATGAACCTGACTGGTTCGGCATGCCACAGCAGCGCGACAAGGCCGAACAGCACCAGGTGCAGTCCGGCGAGGTAGGCGAGCAGGCGGGCCCTCAGGCTCATGCGGCGTTCTCGCCGCCGGGTTCGATTAGTCCGAAGCGCTCCAGGCGGCGGTACAGCGCGGTGCGCGACAGGCCGAGCGCCTTGGCCGCGCGCGAGATGTTCCCGGCGTGCTGCTCCAGCGCGCGTTCTACCATGTGGCGCTCGACCTGTTCCAGCGTCATGCCGTCGACACCGAAGCGGTGCGCTGCCGCTGCCTCGCCGCCGGCTGTGGCGACGAAGTCCGCCTGCGCCAGCTGGTCCTTCCCGGACAGCAGCATGGTGCGTTCGATGGTCTGGCGCAGCTGGCGGATGTTGCCGGGCCAGGGCTGCGTCGCCAGCCACTCCATCGCCTGCGGGGCGATCGTGGCCTCGGGCAGCCCGTAGCTGGTGGCGACGCTCGTCGCGATGTGCCGCGCCAGCAGTGCGATGTCGCTGCGCCGCTCGCGCAGCGGCGGCAGCCGGATCGTGATCAGGTTCAGGCGGTAGAACAGGTCCTCGCGGAATTCGCCGGCCGCGACCAGCTCCGCCAGTTCGCGGTTGGTGGCAGACACCACGCGCACGTCGGCCTGCTCGGTATGGCTGGCGCCCACCGGCTGGAAGCGCTGGTCCTGCAGCACGCGCAGCAGCTTGACCTGGTCGGCGCGATTCAGCTCGCCGATCTCGTCCAGGAACAGCGTGCTGCCGTCGGCGCTGGCGATGTGCCCCTTGCGGTCGGTGCGCGCGTCGGTGAAGGCGCCGCGCACATGGCCGAACATCTCGCTTTCGAACAGCGACGGCGTGATCGCGCCCATATTGATCTTGACCATCTCCTTCGCAGCGCGTGGGCTGTTGCGGTGGATGGCATCGGCGATCAGCTCCTTGCCGGTGCCGCTTTCGCCCAGGATCAGCACCGGGGCGCGCGTGTGCGCGACCTGGCCGACGGTGGCGAGCACCTGCAGCAGCGAGGGGTGGTTGCCGACAATGCCGGAGAAGTCGTACTGGCCGTCGAGCGTTTGCCGCGACGGTACCCGCGCCGAGGGTTGCGCACCCAGGCCGAGCGTCGCCTCGATCAGCTGCAGCAGCTGCACGTTGTCCCACGGCTTGGTGAAGAAGTTGGCCGCGCCGCCCTGGACGCCTTTGACGGCGAGGGCGATCGAACCCCACGCCGTCATCAGCAGCACCGGCACGTCCGGATGCCGGGTGCGGATGTCGGCCAGCAGCGCCAGGCCCTCGGTGCCGCTGGTGGCGAGGGAGAAGTTCATGTCCTGCAGAATGAGGTCGACCGGCTCGCGTGCCAGCAGGTCGAGCGCCTGCTGCGGGCCGTCGCAGCAGCGCGTGTCGAAGCCCGATTGCTTGAGCAGCAGGGCGAGCGAGACCTGTACCGCGCTGTCATCGTCGATGACCAGGACGCGCTGTTTGCGGGATGCTTCCATGGGGGCGTGATGTCCTTGTTCTTATTCGTAATGCAGCGCCTCGGTGGGGCTGAGCCGGCTCGCGCGCCAGCCGGGGTAGAGGGCGCACAGCAAGGATATCAGATAGATCACCAGCATCGATACTGCCGCTGCGGCGATGAACACATTCCAGTCCAGTACCACGCTCAGGGCGCCGGTCAGCGGCAGCTGCACCAGCAGCACCAGCCCGACCAGCATCGCGATGGTACTGAGCAGCATCTGCTCCGCAACGACCTGGCGGTAGATGCCGGTGGCGGTGGCGCCAATCGCGCGGCGCAGGCCGATCTCCGGGATGCGCCGGGTGGTGTTCTGCCACAGGACGCCGAACAGCCCGAACGCCACCATGACCAGCATGAAGGCCGCGACCACGGCCAGCACCGCCAGCGGCGACAGCACGCCCTTGAGCATGGTGGAACGCAGGTCGGCCAGCGGCGAGATCTTGTAGCCCCAATCATTCCTCACCTGCATGAGCTTGCGTTGCAGCCTGGTCTCGAACGCGCGCGCCGTGCCCGGCTTCAGCCGGATCATCAGGGTGTTCAGCCCGAACTGGTCTTTCCCCGGCGTCGACCGCATGATCACGTAGCTGGCCGGCAGCGAGAGCTCGCCCCTGCCGCGATATTGTTCCACCACGCCGGCCACCTTGAACTTCGAATCGCCGCGCTCGAACTCCTTTCCGACGGCGGGGCCGTCCCTGAACAGTTCCCGCGCCAGCGTGCGGTTGATGATGACGGGGACCACGGCGGCGCCGTTGTCGATGTCGGAGAACCAGCGGCCCCCGGCGAGCGTCATGCCGGCGACCTCGAAGAAGTCGTCGGACACGGTGATCAGGTCGGTGAGCACCTGGGCGCCGCTGGCGGGCGACTTGACCTGGCTGGTCCAGCTGGACATCGTGAACGGCGTACTGGTCGAAAAGGCCGCCTTCTCGACTTCCGGCAGTTCCTCGGCGGCGCGCTTGAAGCGGTCGTACAGCTCGGGATGGTGGTTCAGGTCCCGGGAGCCGCTGTTGATGTCGACCGCCCACACATCCTGGTGGGCGAAGCCGATCGGCACCTGGTACAGCCGCAAAGCGACAAGCGAGGCGGCGGCGACCGCGAACACGACGGCGAACGCCAACAGGATTTCCAGGCTCAGCATGAGGTTCCTGGACTTGCGCTTCCAGGTCAGTGTCAACAGGTGGCGAAACATCAGGCGGTTCCCTTCAGGGCAAGGACTGGATCGAGGCGCGACATCTTCCAGGCCGGGATCAGGCCGGAGAGGATGCCGAAGACAAAGGTAATGAGCGTGCAGTAGCCGACCACCGCGAGGTTGAGGTTCACCTTCAGGTAGGGGATCAGCCCCGACCCTTCCAGCCATGCGAGGATGGCGGCCGTGAAGGCCAGGCCGATCACGCCGCCGATCAGGCAAAGGACGGTGTTCTCGATCAGGAACTGCCCGGCCAGCTGCGCACTGGTCGCGCCGAACGACCTGCGCACGCCGATCTCGGAGCTGCGCTCCAGTATGCGGCCGGTGTTCAGGTTGATCAGGTTCAGGGCCGGCAGCAGCATGAACAGGAACATGGCGGTGGCGATGATCATGACCAGCGTCCCGGCGCCGGAGTCCGGCTTGTTGTTATTGACCAGGATGCCGCGCGCGATGTCGTCCAGCCTGGAGTCGGCCCACAGGTGCGTGACCGTCAGGTCGCCGTTCGGCGGGATGCGTCCCGCGATCTGCATGACTTCGTTCTTGATGCGGCTGACGTCCGCCGTGCTGTCGGCCAGCAGAAGGGCGCTGAACGGGCCCTCCATGGCATCCCTGTAACTGGAGGTGGGGAAAGTGGTAACCGGCGCCCAGATCTCGGAATAGGCATGCAGCTGGGCCGGGATGTCGGCGACCACGCCGATTACGCGGAACGCCTGCCCGGCCACGTCGAGCGGCTGGGCGACCGCGGGGCCGGCGCCGAACAGGCGCCTGGCCACGCTTGCATTGATGACCGCGACCATGTGGCCCTGCTGCTCGTCCTCGAGGGTCGGCAGCCTGCCGGCCAGCAGCTTGAAGTCGAAGATCTTCCAGTAGTTGGTGTCCACCCGGCGCAGGTCGAGTTCCGTCACCCGGTCGCCCTGGTACACCGATACCAGGCTGGCGGAGGTGGCCGCCGCAACAAGGTGCGCCGACTGCATCGGCTTGAGGTACTTGTCGATCAGTTTGTAGCCGAGCCGGGAAGTGGCGCGCGAGCTTCCGTCCGCGCTGGATTGCGTCAGCTTGGACACTTCCAGGAAGCGTCCGCTCTTGCCCTCGATACCGCTGGGCTGCAGCAGGCTCTCGAGCAGGGCGGTGCTCACCATCAGCACCACCAGCGTGAGCACGATGCACAGCAGGTTAATCGCCGTGAACAGCTTGCGGCGCATGAACACATTCCACGCGGTCAGCAGATAATTTCTGAACATGCGTGCCTCCTCAGGCGACCAGCTGGCCGTCGAACACGCGCACAATGCGGCCCACGCGGCGCGCTTCGGCTTCGTCGTGGGTGACCATGACGACGGTAGTGCCCTCGTCGTTCAGCTTGAGCAGGATGTCCATCACCTCGGCGCCCATCTTGCTGTCCAGGTTACCGGTCGGTTCGTCGGCGAGCAGCACCTGTGGCTGTCCCACGATGGCGCGGGCGATCGCCACGCGCTGCTGCTGGCCGCCCGAGAGCTGGTTGGGGTAGTGGTCCATGCGCGCTCCCAGGCCGACCTTCTCGAGCGCCTCGCGCGCCAGCTTGCGGCGCTCCGAGCCGCTCACGTTGCGGTACAGGAGCGGCAGCTCGACATTGTCGATCACGCGCAGGTCGTTAATCAGGTGGAAGCTCTGGAAGATGAAGCCGAAGGTGCTGTTGCGCAGTCCGGCCACGTGCTTGTCGCGGTAGCGGGTGATCGGGATGCCGTCGACTTCGACGATGCCTTCGCCCGGGCGGTCGAGCAGGCCGATCAGGTTCAGCAGCGTGCTCTTGCCGCAGCCGCTGGGGCCCATCAGCGCGACGAATTCGCCTTTTTTTACGTGCAGGTCGATGCCATTCAGGGCCAGCGTTTCGACCTTGTCGGTGCGGTAGGTCTTGCTGACTTTGTTCAGTTTGATCATGTCGGTTCCTTCGGGTTTAGTCGGAAATGCGAATGCTGTCGAGTTCTTTGAAGCTGGCGGTGTCGGAGACGATGAAGCGGGCGCCCGGTCTGGCGCCGGCGACCACCTCCACCACCTTGCCGTCGCCGCTGCCCAGTTCCAGCCAGGTCTTGACGGCCGCGCCGTCCTGCACCAGCCAGGCCGGCTGGCGCCCGCGGCCGTTGAAGGCCGGGCCGCTGTCGATCACCAGGGTATTGGCGCGGCGCTCGGTGATGATGTTCACGTCCACGCGCATCTTGTTGCGCAGGAGCTTGTTGTTCGGTTCGGCCAGGTCGACCAGCAGCTTGATGGCGCCATTCTGGATCTCCGGCAGCACGGTGTGGACGGTCCCGGCCAGCACTTCGCCGTTCTGCTCCACGCACACCTGCTGGCCGGGCGCCAGCATCCGCGCGTGGAAGTCCGACAGCGTGGCCTCGATACGGTAGTTGTTCAGCTCCGACACGCGCGCGACCAGCTGGCCCGCCGCGACGCTGGCGCCTTCTTCGGACACCAGCGAGGTGACGATGCCGGAGAAGGGCGCGCTGACGCGGGCGCGCGCCAGCAGCTGCTCCTGCTGCGCGAGCTGCTTCTTCAGGATCGATTTCTGCAAATTGGCTGCCTCGATGCCGCTGCTGGTCACGCGGCGGGTATCCTCGCTCAGCTCGCGCTGCTGGCGCAGCTGGATCTGGGTGCGGGTGACGTTCAGCTCAGCCGACAGCATGTCCTCGCCCGAGACCGCGCCGCTCTCGCGCAGCTTGAGGTAGCGCTCGTGCTTGGCCCTGGCCGAGCGCAGGTCGACCTCCAGCAGCTCGATCGCGCTGGCGATCTGCTTGCGGTTCTTTTCCATCTCCTGGGTCAGCACCACGATGCGGTTGTCCTGCTGCGCGAGCTGTTCGGCCAGCGCGTCGATGGCCAGGCGGATGTCGCGGTCGTCCAGTTCCAGCAGCAGCTGGCCCTGTTCGACCTGCTGGCCGAGCTTCGCGTGGACCCGGGACACGCGGCTTGTCACGGGGCTGGCGACGACTTCCTCGTGCACGGGGATGACGAGGCCGGAGGCGTTGACGGTGTTGGCGACGTCGCCGCGGCGCACTTCGGCCACGATGATGTCGTCGGCGTCCACGCTCGGGCGCACCGCGCGGTTGATGCCCCAGGCGGCGGCGCACACGCTGGCCAGCGCCACGATCGCGATGGCGATGCGGGCGCGGTGGCGCTGCTGGAGGATGGTGCTGCTGATAGGCTTGTCCATGATGCTCACTAAGGCGTTGATCTGCTGCATGCCTTATTGCAAACATCGTGCCAGCCCGCGCTCAGAGGGAGAAGTGCGCGTTTCCGGTGGTGTGGTTGCCCGTCCACGGGCAGCACTGTCCGTTTTCGGGCAGTGAGGGAAGGGGACTGTCGCCCAACGGGACCGGCCGCGGTTCTTTGATCCGCGGATGAAAAAAGGCCATCCCGAAGGATGGCCTTTTGCACGGTGAAGATCGGGGACCGTCCCCTACATCATCACTGGTAGTCTTCGATCGGGGCGCAGCCGCAGAACAGGTTGCGGTCACCGTACACGTTGTCGGCGCGGCCGACCGGCGGCCAGTACTTCTGGCGGCGCAGCGAGGCCACCGGGAAGGCAGCGGTTTCGCGGGTGTAGGTGTGCTTCCAGTCGTCGGCGGTGACCACTTCCGCGGTGTGCGGAGCGCCCTTGAGCGGGTTGTCCATGCGGTCGTATTCGCCGCGCTCGACCTTGATGATCTCGGCGTGGATCGTGATCATCGCTTCGATGAAGCGGTCCAGTTCGACCTTCGACTCCGATTCGGTCGGCTCGATCATCAGCGTGCCCGGCACCGGGAAGCTCATGGTCGGGGCGTGGAAGCCGAAGTCCATCAGGCGCTTGGCCACGTCTTCGTTCGAGATGCCGGTCTTGTCCTGCAGCGGGCGCAGGTCCAGGATGCACTCGTGCGCCACCAGGCCATCGTGGCCGCTGTACAGCACCGGGTAGTGCGGCGCCAGGCGGCGGGCGATGTAGTTGGCGTTGAGGATCGCGGTTTCGGTCGCCTCGGTCAGGCCCTGGCCGCCCATCATCGCGATGTACATCCACGAGATCGGCAGGATCGATGCCGAGCCGTAGGCCGCCGCGCTGACCGCGCCGATGCCGTTGTCGTTGCGGACGTAACCGGTCGACAGCTGGTTCGGCAGGAACTGCGCGAGGTGCGCGCCCACGCCGATCGGGCCGACGCCAGGACCGCCGCCGCCGTGCGGGATGCAGAAGGTCTTGTGCAGGTTCAGGTGCGAGACGTCGCCGCCGAACGAACCTGGCGCTGCCACGCCGACCAGCGCGTTCATGTTGGCGCCGTCGATGTACACCTGGCCGCCGTGCGAGTGGATGATCTCGCACAGTTCCTGGATGCCTTCTTCAAACACGCCGTGGGTGGACGGGTAGGTGACCATCACGCAGGCCAGGTCCTTGGAATACTGCTCGGCCTTGGCCTTCAGGTCGGCCAGGTCCACGTTGCCGTTTTCGTCGCAGGCGGTGACCACGACCTTCATGCCAACCATGTTGGCCGATGCCGGGTTGGTGCCGTGCGCGGACGACGGGATCAGGCAGATGTTGCGGTGGCCTTCGCCACGCGACTCGTGGTACTTCTGGATCACCAGCAGGCCGGCGTATTCGCCCTGCGAGCCGGCGTTAGGCTGCAGCGAGATCGCGGCGTAGCCGGTCACGGCGCACAGCATCGCTTCGAGCTGGCCGATCATTTCGCGGTAGCCGACGGTCTGGTCCTGCGGCGCCAGCGGGTGGATGTTGCTGAATTCCGGCCAGGTCACCGGGATCATTTCGGCGGTGGCGTTCAGCTTCATGGTGCACGAGCCGAGCGGGATCATGGTGCGGTCCAGCGCCAGGTCCTTGTCGGCCAGCGAGCGCAGGTAGCGCAGCATCTCGTGCTCGGAGTGGTAGCGGTGGAAGGTCGGGTGCGTCATGAAGGCGCTGGTGCGGGACAGCGCCGACGGGAACGCGTCTTCGACGGCCGCTTCGATCGAATCGAAGTTCGGCGCATCCTTGTTCATGCCGTGCGCGAAGATCGAGTACAGCACTTCCAGGTCGGCGCGGCTGGTGGTTTCGTCCAGCGACAGGCCGACGTGGTTGTCGTCTATCGCGCGCAGGTTCACGCCTTTTTCAACCGCGGTCGACAGGATCTGGCGCGCGCGGTCGGTGCGGACGGTCAGCGTGTCGAAGTAGGTCTCGTTGACCAGTTCGTAGCCGAGCGACTGCAGTTCGGTGGCGAGCACGCTGGTGTAGCGGTGCACGCGGCCGGCGATCTTCTTCAGGCCGTCCGGGCCGTGGTAGACGGCGTACATCGACGCCATCACCGCCAGCAGCACCTGCGCGGTGCAGATGTTGGAGGTGGCTTTTTCGCGGCGGATGTGTTGTTCGCGGGTCTGCAGCGCCAGGCGGTAGGCCTTGTTGCCCTGCGCATCGACGGTGACGCCGACCAGGCGGCCGGACATGCTGCGCTTGTATTCGTCGCGGGTGGCCAGGTAGCCGGCGTGCGGGCCGCCGAAGCCGAGCGGCACGCCGAAGCGCTGCGAGTTGCCGACCACGACGTCGGCGCCCCATTCGCCCGGAGGCGTGAGCAGGGTCAGTGCCAGCAGGTCGGCGGCCACGATCACCAGCGCGCCGGCGGCGTGCAGCTTCTCGACGGCGGCGCGGTAGTCGCGCACGTTGCCGTCCACCCCAGGGTACTGCAGCAGCACGCCGAAGCAGGACTCGGACAGGTTTTCGACTTCCGACGCCTTCACCGTGCGCACTTCCACGCCGATCGGCGCGGCGCGCGTTTCGATCACTTCGCGGGTCTGCGGCAGGACGTCGTCGGCCACGTAGAACACGTTCGAGGAGGACTTGCCGACGCGCTGGATCAGCGTCATCGCTTCCGCGGCGGCGGTGCCTTCGTCCAGCATCGACGAGTTGGCGATGTTCATGCCGGTCAGGTCGGTCACGACCTGCTGGAAGTTCAGGATCGCTTCCAGGCGGCCCTGCGAGATCTCCGGCTGGTACGGCGTGTAGGCCGTGTACCAGGACGGGTTCTCGAAGATGTTACGCAGGATGACGTTCGGGGTGAAGGTGCCGTAGTAGCCCTGGCCGATGACCGACTTGAGCACCTTGTTCTTGGACGCGATCGACTTGAGCTTGGACAGCGCTACGTGTTCCGGCATCGGATCGTAGAACTCGCCCAGTTCCAGTTTGGACTTCTTGCGGATGCCGGCCGGGACGATGGCGTCGATCAGGGCTTCGCGGCTCGGGTAGCCGAGCGTGGCGAGCATGGCGGCCTGTTCGGATTGCGATGGGCCGATGTGGCGCGCAAGGAACTCGTCGCGCGATTCGAGTTGGGAGATGCTGGTGCGGGTCATGGTGGGGATGCGTTGGCTGCTGCGAAAGAAGGGAACAGCGCCGGCGCGGCCCATGCCGCACCGGCACGGTAAACGTGGATTACTCGGCGGTCTTGGCGCCGTAGGCTGCGGCGTCGAGCAGGCCGTCGAAGGCTGCGGCGTCGGACGGCTTCAGCTTGAACAGCCAGGCGCCGTAGGCGTCGGCGTTGATCGACTCCGGCGATGCTGCGGTGTCTTCGTTCACTGCGACCACCGAGCCGGACACCGGTGCGTAGATGTCCGATGCGGCCTTGACCGATTCGACCACCGCGGCGTCGTCGCCGGCGGTGAAGTTCGCGCCGACCTTCGGCAGTTCGACGAACACGATGTCGCCCAGCGCGTCCTGCGCGTACTCGGTGATGCCGACGGTCAGGGTACCGTCTTGCTCACGGCGCACCCACTCGTGGGACTCGGTGTATTTCAGGTCGGCAGGAATATTCATATTGGCTCCAGTGGGTATGGGTGAGACGATTATTATAAATTGAAGGAATCACTTGGCAGGCAAAATGGGGACAGACCCCATTTTTCCTGCGAGACAAATGGGGTCTGTCCCCATTTTGGCTTACGAAACCAGGATCTTGCCGTTGCGGACGAATGGCATCTTGACGACGGTGGCGGCCAGCTTCTTGTCGCGGATTTCGACGTGCACGGTGTCGCCGATCGACACATCCATCGGCACGCGCGCCAGCGCGATCGCCTGCTGCATGGTCGGGCTGAAGGTGCCGCTGGTGATTTCGCCGGTCGCGCCCGAGGCCGAGATGACCTTCTGGTGCGCGCGCAGGACGCCGCCTTTTTCGCGCAGGATCAGGCCCGCGAACTGGGCGTTCTGGCCCATCTGCTGCAGGGCCGCCTTGCCGACGAAGTCGCGCTCGGATACCAGGTCGATGGTCCAGCCCAGGCCCGCGTCGAGCGGGTTCACGGTTTCGTCCATGTCCTGGCCGTACAGGTTCATGCCCGCTTCCAGGCGCAGCGTGTCGCGCGCGCCCAGGCCGCACGGCTTGACGCCGTGGGCGAGCAGGGCGTTCCAGGCGGCTTCGGCCTGCGCGGCTGGGAAGCCCAGTTCGAAGCCGTCTTCGCCGGTGTAGCCGGTGCGGGCGACCATCACGTCGCCGAATTTGGTGTCCGGGACCATCACGACGTTGAACGGCTTCATGTCGGCGGTCAGTTCCTTCGCTTCCGGGATCACTTCCCAGACCTTGGCGCGCGCGTTCGGGCCCTGCACGGCGATCAGCGCGAACGGGTCGTTGCCGTCGCGGCGCGGGGTGATGGTGACGCCGGCGCCGGTCTCTTCATTGTGCTTGTTCATCCAGGCCACGTCCTTTTCCGCGGTGCCGGCGTTGACCACCAGGCGGAAGAAGTCTTCGCGGAAGAAGTAGACGATCAGGTCGTCGATGACGAAGCCCTGCGGATTGAGCATGGCGGAGTAGAGCGCCTTGCCCGGAATGGTGAGCTTGTCGACGTTGTTGGCGATCAGGCCGCGCAGGAAGCTGCGCGCGTTGTGGCCGTGGATGTCGACCACGCACATGTGGGAGACGTCGAACATGCCGACGTCGGTGCGCACGGCATTGTGCTCTTCGATCTGGGAGCCGTAGTTGACGGGCATGTCCCAGCCGCCGAAATCGACCATTTTGGCGCCGGATGCGCGGTGGGCGGAGTTGAGCGGGGTGGTTTTGAGCGTCATGGGGTCCTCGAAGGCACAGTGGTGTAAGTGGGTCGCAATGCGCTCCACGCTGCCCGTCTGTCCTCGGTACCTGAGAGATAGCGGCTGGGCCGCACGCCCCTTCGGTGGGCCGCCGGCGCTGCCGCGGCCACTCTCCAGATTTTGCCGAATATCGTCGGCCCCTGACCGGTCCTTTTGCCTGAGAGTTTTTGGGTGTTGCCCCTTCGGCGCCCGCGTGGCGGGTCTCTCCCGATCAAGACTGTGGAGGATATGCGGAGAATGCCTTGGTGTCAATAAGAGGCAGCGGCAGGGTACCTGTCCCCAGAGGGGCCGCCCGCCCGTTCGAGCGCCCCCATTTTTGTGTTTTTGCTAGGATGGCGTGAACCTATTTCGCGAGGGACACCATGACGGATAAACACGACGAAAAAGAAACCGAGGCCTGGTACACACTATCGGGAGACGTCAACAGCGATATGGTGCACCGCGTGTTCGAAGCCATTGCCGAGATGACGGAGGACGGCATCGAAACCGCGCACATCCTGCTTCAATCGAATGGCGGTTATGTCAGCGACGGCCTGTGCCTGTACAACTACATGGCCAATGCCCCGATCGAGTTCGTGATGTACAACGGCGGCGCGGTGGCCTCGATCGCCTGCACGGTCTACCTGTCGGGCACGCGGCGCTATTGCAGTTCCACGGCGCGCTTCATGGTGCACAAGTCGCACGCCACGGCATCGCCCGGTTCGCGTCCGGACGCTCTCAACATCATCGTCGAGGGCCTGCGCGCCGACGACGCGCGTACCGAGCAGATCCTGCGCTCGAAGATCGAGCTCACCCCGGAACAGTGGGCCATCCACCAGTACTCGGACCTGCACCTCAACTCGTCCGACGCCAAGGTCGCCGGCATGGTCCACGACATCCGCGACTTCGCGCCGCCCAAGGGCAAGCGCGTCCGCAACATCTAGTCTCCTCCCGTCGCGAGCCATCCCCGCGCCGGTGGGGAATGGCGGCAGATCGCAGCAGTTCCCTGCAGATGAGTTAAATTCGCCGTGGTTTGGCGCAGTTCGCTGCGATAGCGCAGCGATGGGCTCAGTTGGCGCAAGATCGCCGGAATTGGCGCGAAATCGGCTCAGTTAGCGCAAGTTCGCGACGGCCGGTGGCTATTGCACGGGTTTGGCCGCCAGCAGGGGATACGGATTGATCGCAGTTCCCTTCCACCACTGCTTTTCGGGCGTCAGTTCGAATACAGTGAAATGCAGGTGCGGCGTCGCCGGGTCCGCATTGCCGCTCGATCCCACATAGCCCACCAGGTCGCCCCGCTTGAGCTCCATGCCTTCCTTCAGCCCTTCGGCATAGCGGTCCAGGTGCGCGTAGTAGTACGCGTAAGTCTGCGACGGATCGAACTGGTATACCGTCAGGCCGCCTTCCTTGCTGTCGAAGAGCTTGACCACCTTGCCGTCGGCGACCGCCACCACTTTCGTGCCCTTGGGCGCAGCGATGTCGATCGCCTCGTGCGGCGCATTGCCGCGCGGCTGGCCGAAGGTATCGGCCAGCTTGGCTGGATCCACGCCTTCGACCGGCATCATCAGGTTGGCCAGGCCCGGCGGCTGAGTGGCGGCGGCAGGGGCGGGGGCGGGAGCAGGCGTTGCCGGGGCAGGCGCCGGCGCGGGCGCCGCTGCCGGTGGCTGCGCAATGACTGGCGGCACCGGCACCGCCGGGGCCTCTCCGCCCCGGTTCTCGGGATACTGGTACAGGAAGATGAACATGGCCGCAGCCCCCAGCAGCGCTGCGATCACAAACGTCCAGACGATTTTCATGGTTGTGCCCTTTCGATTTGCCAGCTTATTCCTGCAGGATCACGTCAATTCCCGCCGGTACCGATTTGACCAGTTTTGCCACGTCCCAGTTCGTGAGCCGGATGCAGCCGTGCGACTGCGTCCTGCCGACCCCGGACGGCTCCGGCGTGCCATGGATGCCGTAATGCTCCTTGGTCAGGTCCACCCACGCCACGCCCACGGGGTTGTTCGGCCCAGGCGCGATGCGGGTTTTCTTATCGGCCGGATCGGCATCCCAGAACAGCTTGGGGTTGTAGTAGAAGATGGGGTTTTCAGTCAGGTGCTCCACTTTCCAGGTGCCGATCGGCAGTGGGTCCTGCTTGCTGCCGGTGGACACCGGGAACTGCGCGATCAGCTGGTCCGCGGCGTCGAACAGCGACAGCGTGTGGTCCGACTTGTCCACCACGATCTTGCCCGTGCGCGCCAGCGGCTCGACGTCCAGCACATTGGCCACGACGATTTCCTCGCCGGCCTTGATCATCTCCTTGCCCGGGTTCAGGCGCTTGAGCAGCGCAGGGCTCATGTGGAACTTTTCCGCCAGTCCCTCGATCGCGCTGGCGTATCCCAGCGTCGTCAGTTTCGCCTTCTCCGCCATTTGCTTCGGCACCGGCTCGAACGGCCCGGCCACGTCGGCGTCCTGCAGCACGTAGGTGGTCAGTACCGGCACTGCGTCCGCAGTGAGCTTATCCCAGGTGTCCTTGTCGATGGTGCCGGTCGGCTTGAGGCCGGCCTTCGTCTGGTAGCCGCTGATCGCGCGCCGCATGTTGCTGCCGAACGAACCGTCGATCTCGCCTACCGAGAAGTGCGCGCGGTCGAGCAGCACCTGTGCGCGCAGCACGGCCGCACCTTTGCTCGACGGCCCGACCTTGCCGGGGTTGGTGGCCGCGTTGACCGCATCCGGCGTCAGCGCCTGCGCGCGCACGGGCGCATGGAAGGCGCACGCAGCGCATCCCAGCAACAATAATGAAATGGCATGTTTCACAGGGCGTCCTTCCTCTAAACCAATGCTTTCAGGTTAGTTTCACGACAAGTGGAGGTCTGTGCGGCACCGAACTCATCCGCGTTTCGTGACCGCTTTCTGATATCGGACAAGGAACGCGATTGCGCGCCTGCGGTGCGCTCACATCCCTGGATTAAGTTAGATGCAAGGCGAGGCCAGCGGGGCCGCCGCCTTCCGATCACGCATTCGATGGGAGCCATCATGATCCGCCATACTGCAGCCTACGTATCCCACTACATGTATCCGGACGAGCCCAACACCACATACGACCAGTCCACCAATACCACCATGGCCCGCGCGCTGTTCACCACCACAGCCAAGCACATTGTCGGCACCTTCGACCACACCGGAGGGAACTACTTCATGTTCAACGCCGGCACGCTCGGCCAGCTGCACCTGAATTACGTTCATCCGGCCGCGGCCAACGGTGCGCCCGTTTACCTGCAACTGTACGATGCCAACTACAACCTCGTGATGAGCAAGACCGTGTACGGGTCGGAAATGATGAGCTATGAACTGCCCACCACCGGCCTGTACTACCTCGACGTGCGCGCCTCCAGCGGCGCGATGAGCACATCGCCATACGCGATACTGCCCTCGATCACCAACGCCACGCTGGACCACCTGCTGAACGGCAGTGCCGGCAACGATGTGTTCACGCCGGGCGCGGGCAATGAAACCATCGTCGGCAACGGCGGCTTCGACATCGTGCGCTATCCCGGCCTGCGCGCCGACTCGCTGGTCACATTCTCCGACGCGGGGCTCGGCATCCACACGGTCGGCCAGGGCAAGGACACGCTGATCGGCATCGAGCGCCTGGAGTTCAGCGACCTGACGCTCGATATCGGTGTCGACTCCAATGCCGCCAAGGTGTACCGCGTGTACGACGCGGTGTTCAACCGCACGCCCGATGCCGTGGGCATCGGCTTCTGGATCCACGGGATGGACAAGGGGGTGAGCCTGCTGACCGTGGCCAGCCACTTTATGCTTTCCGATGAATTCACCGCGCTGTACGGCGCCAATCCGACCGTGCGCGAGCTGGTGACCGGCTACTACCGCAATATCCTGGACCGGGAGCCGGAGCAGGAGGGGATCGATTTCTGGATGGGAGTGCTGGAAAGCGGGCGCGCCACCTCGGCCGAGGTGCTGGTCGCGATCAGCGAAAGCGCCGAACACCAGGCGCTGCTGGTGGGGCAGGTGTCGCACGGGGTCGCCTACGTGCCGTACGACGCGGGGTAAACGAAAACCTGCCGCGATAAACGCGGCAGGCTGATCACTGGAGCGACTGAAGGGGCTTACTTCTTGTCGTTCTTGTGGCTTTGGCGGCCAGCTTCCGCATGCTGCTCGCGGGTGCCGCCGCGCATGCCGGAGCCGGAGGCGGAGCCCGAAGCCGAGCCCGAAGCCGAGCCTGCCGAGTTGCCGCTGCTGCTGCCGGAGCGGGAACCGCCTGCGCCGGACTGGCGGCTGGCGTCGTTCTTGTGGCTCTGGCGGCCTGCCTCTGCGTGCTGCTCAGGCGTACCGCCGCGGGTGCCGCCCGAGCTCGATTGTTTATTACCGGACGAACTGGAAGAGCGAGCACTGGATTTCTGTTTCGAAGCCATGATTCATTCCTTTCTTAAAACGATGAGGTCATGTCCCGACAATGAGTTGTGAAACGTTTCGATGCACTGAAATGTTTCACAGCTGCGTTATCGGAGACCCCATGATGGGAGCCGCGCGTCAGAGCGTGAATCGGAGTTGGCGCTGAACCCCTGTAGGAATGAGCGCAATGGTTTTGAAATTTTCGCGCCGCGCCGATCAGAATTCTTCCCAGTCTGCCGGTGCCTGCGCGGCGGTGCGCGCACGCGGCTTTGCCGCCGCGCGGGCGCGCTTCGGCGGCCCTTTCGTTGCCGGGTTTGCGCGCAGCGGGACCACGCGCTGAGGCGAGGGCGCGGCCTGGGCAGGCACAGTCTCCGCCATCGCATCCGGTGGCGCTGCAATCGCCTCGCGCCCGAATCCCGCCAGCGCGCCATTGAGCGTTTGCGCCTGCGTGCGCATCGCGCCGGCCGCTACCGAGGTGCGGTCCACCAGCGCGGCATTGCCGTGGGTGGCCTGGTCCATCTCGGCGATCACGCGGTTGACCTGCTCGATCCCGGACGTCTGCTCGCTGCTGGCCGAGGCGATCTCGCCAATGATCGAGGCCACCCGCTTGATGCTGGCGACCACGTCGAGCATCGTGTGGCCGGCGCGGTCGGCCAGTTCCGAGCCGGCGTTGACCTTCTGGACCGAGTCGTCGATCAGGAGCTTGATTTCCTTGGCCGCCGCGGCCGAGCGCTGCGCCAGGCTGCGCACCTCGCTCGCCACGACCGCGAAGCCGCGTCCCTGTTCGCCGGCACGCGCCGCTTCCACCGCGGCGTTCAGCGCCAGGATATTGGTCTGGAAGGCGATGCCGTCGATGACGCCGATGATCTCGCCGATGCGGCCGGACGACTCGTTGATCGATGCCATGGTGCCGACCACCTGCGCCACCACATCGCCACCCTTGACCGCCACGCCCGATGCGGTGGCGGCCAGCTTGCTGGCTTCCTGCGCATGTTCCGCGTTCTGGCGCACCGTCGCGGTCAGCTCCTCCATCGATGAGGCGGTCGATTCGAGCGAAGCCGCCTGCTGGCTGGTGCGCGCCGCCAGCTCGGAGCTGCAGTGCGCGATGTCTTCCACGCCCGTGGCAAGCGCGGCGCCGCTACTGCGCGCCGCATCGACCATGGCCGAGAGCCTGCTGCCGGCTTCGGCGATCGTGCGCAGCAGCGGATCGCCGGTTGCTCCGGCGTCTCCGGCCTTGGCCGGGGAGCCTGCGGCGATGCGATGGGCGGCGGCGATCGCCGCGTCCGTGCGCTGTCGCATGTCGCGACGCAGCCACCACAGGGCCCACGCCGCGACAGCGGCATTGACGGCGACCGCAGGCCACGCCCAGCCGGCCGCCGCTCCGGCTGCCGGGATGGCCCAGACGAGGAATAGGGCAAGGGCGGGTCGGCCCGGAATGGCAAGACGGCGCAGGATGGTCATCGGATCCCCTCAGGTTGGCAAGGTCGTTCCATGGTAGGGAAACTTGCTCAGCTGCATTTGTTCCATCGCAAGGCAGCGCGTCCACGCTGCATCGCCCCCTTCGCCAGTCCAACAGAACCGTTAGCCCTCTTGCATCGTTGCTACAATTCACCATCGCCACTCGAAAGTCTCAATGGAGTTCTGGAAGTTAGCCACCGCCCTTGGCGGCCTGTCATTCGCCGGCCCACTCGCCGTGCTGGTCGCTGTCCTGATGGCAGCCCGCGGCCGCATTTCCCTTGCGCTGTACTGGTGCCTGCTGTTCGGCTCAGGCATGCTGATCGTGGTCGCCACCAAGGTGGCCTTCCTCGGCTGGGGCATCGGGATCCGGGAGTGGGGCATGGCCGGTATCTCGGGACACGCGGCGCGTGCCGCGGCGATTTTCCCGGTCGTTTGCTTCCTGCTGTTCCAGGACTCGGGGAAAAAGCGCGTCCTCAACGCCGCGGTCGTCGCCGGCATGGCGATCGGCCTGCTCGCTTCCTGGTCGCGCTATGAGGTCCGCGCCCATACCGTGTCCGAATCCCTGTTCGGCTTTGCGCTCGGCACCGCGGTCGCGCTGCTGTTCATCCAGCGCGCCCTGCACGAGCCGCGCATCCAGTTGCGCGTCGTCTTGCTGGCACTGTGCGCAGCGCTGGTCCTGCTGAAGCCGGAGCGCGAACCGGTGGATACCGAGAAGTGGATCACGGTGCTGGCGATGAAACTCGCCGGCCACGACCGGCCCTACCAGCGCTGGAGCTGGCAGCCCAAGCGCCAGCCCTACACGGTGCGCTGCAAGCCGCCGGAAGTGCTCCGCGGCTATGGCTGTTATTGGCCGAAGGGCAACCATTAAATGGTATGATGGCCCACATTTGTCTGTCCCTCTAACCGATTTGGCCTGACTGGCTGTTAACTGTCGAGAACGTGCGTCTATCTTCCATTAAATTGTCGGGATTTAAGTCGTTTGTCGATCCCACCAATTTCCAGGTCCCGGGGCAGTTGGTGGGCGTGGTCGGACCGAACGGCTGCGGGAAGTCCAACATCATCGATGCGGTGCGCTGGGTGCTGGGCGAATCGAAAGCCTCCGAGCTGCGCGGCGAGTCGATGCAGGACGTGATCTTCAACGGCTCCACCTACCGCAAGCCGGCTGGCCGCGCATCGGTCGAACTGGTGTTCGACAACAGCATGGGCAAGGCTGCCGGCCAATGGAGCCAGTACGCCGAGATCGCGGTCAAGCGCACCCTCACGCGCGACGGCACCTCCACCTATTACATCAACGGCCAGCCGGTGCGCCGGCGCGACATCCAGGACATCTTCCTCGGCACCGGCCTCGGTCCGCGCGCGTACGCGATCATCGGCCAGGGCATGATCTCGCGCATCATCGAGTCGCGTCCCGAAGAGCTGCGCGTGTTCCTCGAGGAAGCCGCGGGCGTCTCCAAGTACAAGGAGCGCCGCCGCGAGACCGAGAACCGCCTGCACGACACCCGCGAGAACCTGCTGCGCGTCGAGGACATCCTGCGCGAACTGAACGCCAACCTGGAAAAGCTGGAGGCGCAGGCTGTCGTCGCCACCCGCTTCCATGCGCTGCAGGCCGACCAGGAAGAAAAGCAGAAGCTGCTCTGGCTGCTGCGCAAGACCGAAGCGCAGGCCGAGCAGAAGCGCTACTTCCTCGAGATGGAGCAGGCCCAGACCGCGCTGGAAGGCCAGACCGCCAAGCTGCGCCACGTGGAACTGGAGCTGGAGCAGATGCGCCAGGCCCACTTTGCCGTCGGCGACCGCCTGCACACCGCGCAGGGCCACCTGTACCAGACCAATTCCGAAATCGGCAGCCTGGAAGCGCAGATCAAGTACGTGATCGAGTCGCGCACCCGCCTGCAGAACCAGATCGGCACCCTGCAGGCCCAGCGCGCGCAATGGCAATCGCAGCGCGAGGCCTACCAGGCGCAGCTCGAGGAAGCCGAGTTCACGCTGGAGGAGCTGTCCGCCCGCGTCGAGCAGTCCCAGGTCGAGGCGGAGCAGCAGCATGAGCGCATTCCCGGCCTGGAAGCGGCCTGGCGCGAAGCGCAGCAGAAGTCGACCGCATCGCGCGAGCGCATCCTGCAGCTGCAGCAGCGCATCGAACTGGAATCGGCGCACCAGCGCAACGCCTCCAACATCCTGTCGCAGCTGGCCAGCCGGCGCGATCGCCTGCAGCAGGAAAAGAACGGCCTGAACCTGCCGGACAGCGCGCACCTGTCCAACCTGCGCATGCAGCTGGAGGAAAAGCAGCAGGCGCTGGAAGAGCAGCAGATGATCCTCGAGGAAGCCGTGCAGCAGCAGGCGCAGCTCGACGAGGAACGCAGCGCCGCCGCCGCACTGGTGCAGAAGGAAACCGCCGCCAACGCGCAGCTGGAAGCGCGCCTCGCCGCGCTCAGGCAGCTGCAGGAACGCATGCAGACCGAAGGCAAGGTGCAGCCGTGGCTGGACAAGCACGAGCTGGGCAAGCTGCCGCGCCTGTACCAGAAGCTGCACATCGAGCAGGGCTGGGAGACCGCGATCGAAGCGGTGCTGCGCGAGCGCACCGGCGCGCTCGAAATGTCCAACATCGAGTGGGCCAAGTCATTCTTCAGCGATGCGCCGCCATCGCGCCTGGCTATGTACGCGCCGTCGGTGACGCCGGCGACGCCGCATGAAGTCCCGGGCCTGAAACCGCTGGCGTCCCTGCTCAAGCTGAACGAGCCGGGCCTGCGCGGCCTGATGAACGACTGGCTGCACGACGTGTTCGTGGCGGACGATGCGCAGAGCGCCCTGTACGACCGGGCCAGGCTGCCGGCCGGCGCCTGCTTCGTGACGCCGCAAGGCCACATCGTCACCCAGTCGTCGGTGCGCTTCTACGCGGCCGACGCCGAGAGCGACGGCACGCTGTCGCGCCTGCAGGAAATCGAGAACATCGGCAAGCAGCTGCGCGCGCAGCACATGCTGGCCGAGGAAGCGCGTTCGCGCTCGGTGCGTGCCGAAGCGGCCGTGTCGGAACTGGCGCGCAGGCTGCAGGAAGCGCGCGCGAAAGCGTCGGCGCTGACCCAGTCGGTGCACGCGCTGCAGATCGACGTGGTCAAGCAATCCGAGATCGAGGCCCGCTTCAACCAGCGCAGCAGCCAGATCGAAGCCGACCTGGCCGAAATCGCGGCGCAGGAAGCCGAGCAGCAGCAGGTGCGCGCCGAGTCCGAACAGCAGTTCGAACAGCTCGACATGGAGCTGGCCGAGCTGCAGGGCGCGCACGAGGACGGCCAGACCGCGTTCATGGAAAAGGAACAGGCGCTCGCCGACGCGCGCCAGCGCCAGCGCGACCTCGAGCGCGCCGCGCAGGAAGCGCAGTTCGCCGAGAAGTCACAGCGCAGCAAGATCGAGGAGCTGCGCCGCAATATCGCCACTGCCGCGCAGCAGGCCGACCAGGTCGCCGAAAGCCTGGAGCTGGGCCACCAGGAGCTGGAGTCGCTCGATTCGGCCACCGCCAACGAGGGACTGCAGGAACTGCTGGACCGCCGCTCGGCGCAGGAGCGCGCGCTGGCCGATGCGCGCCATGAGCTTGACCAGGTAGCGCAGCAGCTGCGCCACGCCGAGGAAGCGCGCATGTCGTCCGAGCGCAGCCTCCAGCCGCTGCGCGACAAGATCACCGAGATGCAGCTCAAGGAGCAGGCCGCGCGCCTGAACCAGGAGCAGTTCGCCGAGGCGCTGGCGGCCACCGGCGCCGACGAAGCGGTGCTGGCCGAAAAACTCACCCCGGACATGAAGGCGCAGTACCTGCAGGCCGAAGTGACGCGCCTGACCAATGCGATCGCCGCGCTGGGCGCGGTCAACCTGGCCGCGCTCGACGAGCTGGCGCAGGCGTCCGAACGCAAGAACTTCCTGGACGCGCAGAACGCCGACCTGACCGAGGCAATCACCACGCTGGAAGATGCGATCTCCAAGATCGACAAGGAGACGCGCGACCTGCTGCAGGACACGTTCGACCGCGTGAACAGCCACTTCAGCGAGTTGTTCCCGATCCTCTTCGGCGGCGGCAATGCCAAGCTGGTCATGACCGGCGACGAGATCCTCGACGCCGGCGTGCAGGTGATGGCCCAGCCGCCCGGCAAGAAGAACGCGACCATCCACCTGCTGTCCGGCGGCGAAAAAGCGCTGACCGCGACCGCGCTGGTGTTCTCGATGTTCCGCCTGAACCCGGCGCCATTCTGCCTGCTCGACGAGGTGGACGCGCCGCTGGACGACGCCAATACCGAGCGCTTCTGCCGCATGGTCAAGCGCATGTCCGACCATACCCAATTCCTTTTCATCTCCCACAACAAGATTGCGATGGAGATGGCCAATCAACTGATCGGTGTGACGATGCAGGAGCAGGGCGTATCGCGCATCGTGGCGGTGGACATGGAGTCCGCCGCCCATTTCGCTACAGAGGCACAAGCAGCATGACAGACGACCTTCAAATGAGTTTGCTCGCCGCGGCGGGCGTTTTCGTCGCCGTCGTAATCGGCTACAACAAGTACCACGAGTACAAGGCGCGCAAGAGCGTCGAGCGCGCGTTCTCGTCGGACCACGACGACGTGCTGATGAAGGGGCCCGGCGACCGCGCCGAGCCTTCGCTCGACATCGGCGCCGGCGCGCAGGACAAAGCCGAGCCGGTACTGGACGAGCCGGTGGTGCAGGGCGCCGACGAGGGCGTGCCGGCATCGGAGCTGGCCACCAGCATGGTCGACCCGCTGATCGACGTGCTGATCCCGTTGGAGCTCGAAGTCGCGGTGCGCGGCGACAAGGTGCTGCCGGTGCTGCAGACGCTGCGCCATGTCGGCAACAAGCCGATCCACTATATCGGCATGGCCGTCTCCGGCGACTGGGAGCCGATCCGCCACGGCAGCGTATATACGAAGCTGCAGGCCGGCGTGCAGATGGCCAGCCGCACCACCGCGCTGAACGAACTGGAATACTCGGAACTGGTCACGCGCCTGCGCTCGATGGCCGACGAGATCGGTGCCGAGCCGCAGATTCCTGACATGATCGAAGTGATGGCCGAGGCGCGCAACCTGCACCGCTTCGTGGCCGGCCACGACGCCCAGCTGGGCGTGAACCTGCTGTCGAACGGCGCGCCGTGGGCGATCCCGACCCTGATCGGCGCGCTGGAAAAGCAGGGCTTCGACGTGCGTCCGGACGGCCGCTTCGTCATGCCGGACGGCGAGGGCGGCCACCTGTTCTCGCTCTCGACCAACGTGACGCTGGCCGAGGAGACCACCTCGCAGCTGACGCTGCTGCTTGACGTGCCCTGCGTGGCGCCATCGCGCGATGGTTTCAACGCGATGATCGCCTGCGCCAGGTCGCTGGTGGCGCGCCTTGACGCCACCATCGTCGACGACAGCAACCAGCCGCTGTCGGACGAGGCGATCGCCGCCATCAATGGCCAGGTGCTCGAATTCTACGAAGAGATGGCCCAGGCCGACATTCCGGCCGGTTCGACCCGCGCGCTGCGCCTGTTCTCCTGATGCACAAGCAGCCCGACCACCTCGCCCGCATGGCGTGGCTGACGCAGGAACTGAACCGGCACATCTTCGCTTACCACGTACTCGACGCCCCGACCATCCCGGACGCCGAGTACGACAAGCTGTTTGCAGAACTGCAGCAGCTGGAGGCCGAGCACCCCGAAGCGGTGTCGCAGGATTCGCCGACCTACCGTGTCGGCGCGGCGCCGATCGCGGCCTTCCAGCAGGTCACCCATACCGTCCCGATGCTGTCGCTGAACAACGCGTTCAGCGACGAGGACATTGAAAACTTCGACCGCCGCGTGCGCGAAGGCCTGGGCGTGCCCCAGGTGGAGTACGCGGCGGAGCTCAAGTTCGACGGCCTGGCGATCAGCCTGCGTTTCGAGGACGGCCTGTTCGTGCAGGCCGCGACGCGCGGCGACGGCAGCACCGGCGAGGACGTCACCGCCAATATCCGCACCGTGAAGGCCATCCCGCTGCGCCTGGCCGGCGGCGATGTCCCGGCCGTGCTGGAAGTGCGCGGCGAAGTGCTGATGTACAAGGCCGATTTCGCGCGCCTGAACCAGCGCCAGCGCGACGCCGGCCAGAAGGAATTCGCCAACCCGCGCAACGCGGCCGCCGGCAGCCTGCGCCAGCTCGATTCGCGCATCACGGCACAGCGCACGCTGCGCTTCTTCGCCTACGGCATCGGAGCGCTGGAAGGCGCGGAGATGCCCGGTTCGCACAGCGCGCTGCTCGACTGGTACGAGCGCATGAACCTGCCTGTGTGCCGCGAGCGCGCGGTCGTGAGCGGCGCCGAAGGCCTGACCGCCTTCTACCGCAACATTGGCGCCAAGCGTTCCGGCCTGCCGTACGACATCGACGGCGTGGTGTACAAGGTCAATGCGCTCGAGGACCAGCGCACGCTCGGCTTCGTGTCGCGGGCGCCGCGCTTTGCGGTGGCGCACAAGTTCCCGGCCGAGGAAGCGCTGACCACCGTGCAGGACATTGAAGTGCAAGTGGGACGCACCGGCGCCATCACGCCGGTGGCGCGCCTCGCGCCTGTGTCGGTCGGCGGCGTCACCGTCACCAACGCGACCCTGCACAACGAGGACGAGGTACGCCGCAAGGATATCCGCATCAACGACACGGTCATCGTGCGCCGTGCCGGCGACGTGATTCCGGAAGTGGTGTCGTTTGTCCCCGAGCGCCGGCCCGCCAACGTGCGCGAGTTCGTCATGCCGGCCAACTGCCCGGTGTGCGGCTCGCCCATCGTCAAGCCGGAAGACGAGGCGGTGGCGCGCTGCTCCGGCGGCTGGACCCACTGCAATGCGCAGCGCAAGGGCGGCCTGATGCACTTCGTCTCGCGCCGCGCGATCGATGTGGAAGGCATGGGCGAGCAGCTGATCGACCAGCTGGTGGACAAGGGCCTGGTCAAGACCGCGGCCGACCTGTACCGGCTGGATATGGACAGCCTGTGCTCGCTGGAGCGCATGGCGCAGAAATCGGCCCAGAATGTGCTGGACGGGCTGCAAAAATCGAAGCACACCACCTTCGCGCGCTTCATCTATGCGCTTGGCATCCGCCATGTGGGCGAATCGACCGCCAAGGCGCTGGCCGCGCACTTCGGCAACCTGGACGCGCTGATGCACGCGGCCACCTGGGAGGGCGGCATCCAGCTGCTGGAGGTCGAGGACGTCGGCCCCGTGGTCGCGAAGTCGATCGCCGAATTCCTGGGCGACGCGGAGAACGCTGCGCTGGTGATGCAGCTGCGTGAAGCCGGCCTTACCTGGAAGGACGGCGTGCATGTCAAGACCGCCGGCGGTTTGACGGGCAAGACCTTCGTCCTGACCGGCACGCTGCCCACCATGAGCCGGGACGAAGCCGCGGCCCTGATCGAGGCGGCAGGCGGCAAGGTATCCGGCTCGGTCTCGAAGAAGACTTCGTATGTTGTGGCGGGCAGCGACGCCGGCTCCAAGCTGGCGAAGGCGCAGGAACTGGGAGTGGCCCTGCTCGACGAGGAGGGCCTGTTGAAACTGCTGGATTCGGTCAGGAGCGAGGACGCATGAAGCCCATCAGGAAAGCCGTGTTCCCGGTCGCAGGATTAGGCAGCCGCTTCCTGCCTGCGACTAAAGCCCAGCCCAAGGAAATGCTGCCGATCGTCGACAAGCCGCTGATCCAGTACGCGGTCGAGGAGGCGGTGGCCGCGGGCATTACCGAGCTGGTGTTCATCACCGGCCGCAACAAGCGCGCCATCGAGGACCATTTCGACAAGGCCTACGAGCTGGAGGCGGAGTTGGAAGCGGCCGGCAAGAAGCAGCTGCTGGAACTGGTGCAGAACGTGATTCCCAAGCACGTCAGCTGCATCTACATCCGCCAGCCGGCCGCGCTGGGACTGGGCCACGCCGTGCTGTGCGCCCGTCCGGTGATCGGCGACGATTGTCCGTTCGCCGTGCTGCTGGCGGACGACTTCATGGACACGACGCCCGGCCAGAAGCCGGTGCTGCAGCAGATGACGGACCTGTTCGAATACGAGCAATGCAGCGTGCTCGCCGTGCAGGACGTGCCGCGCGAGCAGACCAGGCAGTACGGCATCGTCAGCGCGTCCGCCTACCGCGAGGGCGTGGAACTGGTGTCCGGCATCGTCGAGAAGCCGCAGCCGGATGTGGCGCCGTCGACGCTGGCCGTGGTGGGCCGTTACGTGCTGACCGGCGAGATTTTCAGCTACCTGGAGCACATCGGCGCCGGCACCGGCGGCGAGATCCAGCTCACCGACGGCATTGCGGCCATGATGCGCGACCAGCGCGTGCTGGCCTACCGCTACCAGGGCATCCGCTATGACTGCGGCTCCAAGCTCGGCTACCTGGAGGCGACCACCGCAATGGGGCTCAAGCATCCCGAGACCGCCGATGGCTACGCGCGCTTCCTGCAGCGGCTCGGGGGCGTCCAGTGACGGTACGCGAGATCCTGCGCATGGGCGATCCGCGCCTGCTGCGCGTGGCCGAACCGGTGCGCGACTTCGGCACCCCCGAGCTGCACCGGCTGATCGAAGACATGTTCGACACCATGCATGCCGCGAACGGCGCCGGCCTGGCCGCGCCGCAGATCGGCGTGAACCTGCAGCTCGTCATCTATGGCTTCAGGCAGAACCCGCGCTACCCGGACGCGCCCGAGGTGCCCGAGACGGTGCTGATCAATCCCGTGCTCACGCCGCTGTCGGAGGAAATGGAGGAGGGCTTCGAAGGCTGCCTTTCCGTGCCCGGCATGCGCGGCAGCGTCCCGCGCTACAAGCGGCTGCGTTATGCGGGATTCGACCAGGCCGGCGCGCCAATCGAGCGCGACGCGGAAGACTTCCACGCGCGCGTTGTCCAGCACGAGGTAGACCACCTGCTCGGCATCCTGTACCCCATGCGCATCCGCGATTTTTCGCGTTTTGGCTTTACCGAAGTAATGTTCCCCGGCCTCGACGCCGGCGACGACTAGCAAGACCGTTCCACCCATACCAATAACAGTACTGGAGACACTGCATGAACCTGGCATCATCCGCCGATCCGAAGGAAATCACCCTGCGGGGTGCGATCCTCGGCATCCTCATCACGCTTATCTTTACCGCGGCGCAGGTGTACCTGGGCCTGAAGGTCGGCCTGACCTTCGCCACTGCGATTCCCGCCGCCGTGATCTCGATGGCACTGCTGTCGGCGTTCCGTGACGCGACGATCCAGGAAAACACCTTCGTCCAGACCATCGCGTCGGCGGCCGGCACGCTGGCCTCGGTGATCTTTGTCCTGCCGGGCCTTCTGATGATCGGCTGGTGGGCCGAGGTGCCATTCTGGCCCACGTTCGGCGCGTGCGCGATCGGCGGCGTGCTGGGGGTGATGTACACGGTGACGCTGCGGCGTGCGCTGGTGTCGCAATCGAAACTGCCGTATCCAGAAGGCGTGGCGGCGGCGGAAGTGCTGAAGGTCGGCACCGCGACCCGCTCCGGCGCGCAAGAAGGCAAGGCCGGGCTGCGTGCGGTCATCTGGGGCGCGCTCGCCTCGGCCGCATTCGCCTCGCTGGCGGCGATGAAACTGATGGCGGCCGAAGTGGCCACGTATTTCAAGGTCGGCTCGGGCGCAACCGGCATCGGCGCGGCCAGCTCGCTGGCGCTGGTGGGCGCCGGCCACCTGATGGGCATTACCGTCGGCATGGCAATGCTGGTGGGACTGGCGATCGCGTGGGCGGTGCTGGTGCCGATGCTGAGCGCGATGGAGCCGGCAACGGCAGCATCGGCGGCCGACCAGGCGCTGGGCATCTGGAGCACCAAGGTGCGCATGATCGGTGCCGGCGCCATCGGCACCGCGGCAATCGTGACGCTGGCATCGCTGGCCAAGCCGATCATCGGCGGCCTGGCCTCCGCGATGGAGGCGTCGCGCCGCATCAAGGCCGGCGACGAATCGATTCCGCGCGTGGAAAAAGACCTGCCGATCTTCATGGTCGGCGTCGTGACCCTGCTGGCACTGGTGCCGGCAGGCTGGCTGATGGCAAGCTTCCTGGAAGGCGGCGTGCTGGCGTCGCTGTCCGTCCCGCTGATCGCCGTGGGCGTCGGCTACATCCTGGTCGCCGGCATCCTGGCCGCCGCGGTGTGCGGCTACATGGCCGGCCTGATCGGATCGTCCAACTCGCCGGTATCGGGCATCGCGATCCTGACCATCCTCGGCTCGGCGGCGACCGTCGGTTTCGTCGGCCGTGAACTGCTCGATGCGAACGTGGCGCAGGCCCTGATCGCGTACGCGCTGTTCGTCACCACTGTGGTGCTGGCCGTCGCCGTCATCGGTAACGACAACCTGCAGGACCTGAAGACCGGCCAGCTGGTCGGCGCAACCCCGTGGAAGCAGCAGCTGGCGCTGGTGATCGGCGTGTTCGCAGGCTCGATGGTGGTGCCGCCGGTGCTGGAGCTGCTGAACCAGTCGTACGGCTTCGCCGGCGCGCCGAACGTGAACGCGATCTCGGACGAGCCGCTGGCGGCGCCGCAGGCGCTGCTGATCTCCACGCTGGCAAAGGGCGTGATCGGCGGCGGCCTGCCCTGGGACCTGGTCGGCTACGGCGCGCTGCTCGGCCTGGCGCTGGTCGCGGTCGATTTCGCGCTGAAGTCCGGCAGCAAGGGCCGCTACGGCCTGCCGCCGCTCGGCGTGGGCCTGGCGATCTACCTGCCGTCGGCGGTGACGCTGCCGGTCATCATCGGCGCGTTCGCAGGCTATATGTTCGAAAAAGCGATGCGCAAGCGTCCAAACGGCGAAGCGGCGTCGCGCCTGGCGGTGCTGGTGATGTCCGGCTTCATCGTGGGCGAAAGCCTGTTCAACGTCGGGCTGGCCGGCCTGATCGTCATGTCCGGTACCGGCGAACCGCTGGCGCTGACCGACGCCATCGGCGAATCGGTCGGCATGCTGGTCGCGCTGGCGGTCGGCGGCGCGCTGCTGGTGACGATGTACCGGTGGGCCGCCACTTCGGCGAGCCGGATCAAGGCATGATGGGGCGCGGCAGCATGATCTTGCGCATTGCCGTGCTGGCGGTTGCAGTGGCCGCTTCGGCGGCCCATGCCGGCGTGATCGAATCGAAGCCGCTGTCGGAGACCTGGATCAATCCGGGTTTCGCGACTGCGCACTTCGACAGCGACAAGGACCTCTCGGGCAGCAACTGGGGACTGGGGGCGGAGTACCGCTTCTCGACGGTGGCGTCGGTCACCGCGGGGCGGTTCCGCAACAGCGACCGGGCCTATTCGAATTACGTGGGGCTGTACTACCAGCCGTGGGAGTTCAGGGGCGTGCGCCTCGGCGCGGTGGTGGGCGGCTTTGACGGCTATCCGAACATGCGCGACGGCGGGTGGTTTCCGGCGCTGATTCCGACCGCGAGCTACGAGTATGGCCGGGTAGGGCTGAACGTCGGCTTCATCCCCTCGTACAAGAACCGCCTCTACGGCGGCTTCTCGTTCCAGCTCAAGTTCAAGGTCCACTAACAGACGTTCGGGGCTGGCCCGAAGGCGGCCGTCCCCAACTTCAGCTTCAGAACTGCTCGTCGGGACGCAGGTAACGCCACTGGCCGACCGGCAGGTCGCCCAGCTTGACGCGGCCGATGCGCACGCGCTTCAGGCCCACCACCTTCAGCCCCACCATCTCGCACATGCGCCGGATCTGGCGCTTCTTGCCTTCCTTGAGCGTGAAGCTGAGCTGGTCCTCGTTCTGCCAGCGTACCTTGGCCGGCAGCAGCGGCTTCCCGTCCATCCACAGTCCGTGGTTCAGCTTGCGCAGGTCCGCGTCCGGCAGCTTGCCCGGGCCGCGCGTGTACTCGACCCGCACCAGGTACTCCTTTTCGATCGTGGTGTCCTGCCCGATCAGCTGCTTGGCGATGCGGCCATCCTGGGTCAGCACCAGCAGGCCGACCGAGTCGATGTCGAGGCGCCCCGCGGGCACCAGGCTGCGCAGCTGGGTCGGATGGAACTGCTCCGGCGAGGGATCGTCCGGCCAGCGGTTTTCCGCCTTGATCAGCGCCACCGCCGGCGTGTAGCCGTCTTCGGCCTGGCCGCTGACGTAGCCCATCGGCTTGTTGATCAGGACCGTGACGCGCTTGGACTGCTCGGCGGCGGCCTGGCGCTCGACGGTGATTTTCTGCGACGGCAGCACCTTGGAGCCCAGCTCGGATACCACCTTGCCGTCCACGCGCACCCAGCCGCGGGCGATCCATTCGTCTGCCTCGCGGCGCGAGCAAAGGCCAAGTTCGGACATGCGTTTCGATAGGCGGAGCGGTTCGGTCATTCTGTTCTTCTAGATCTTGAGCGCGTCCAGCATGTCGGTTTCGAACTGGAGCTGGACGCGCGGGTTGTTAAGGACTGCGCCGTCGACGAGGAACACGTCTTCCACGCGCTCGCCGAGGGTCATGATTTTTGCGGTATGCAGGTTGACGCGGTAGCGCGTGAGCACGGTCGCGATCGAATACAGCAGGCCGGTGCGGTCGTTGGCCGCCACGGACAGCAGGTAGTACTGGCCGCGCTCGTCCGGCCGCAGGTCGACCGTCGGCGTGAGCGGGAAGGTGCGCGACAGGCGCGACAAGCGGCCCTTGGTCGGCGGCGGCAGCGGCCCTTGCGAGCGCAGCGCCTCCGCCAGTTCGTGTTCGATCAGGCTGATGATGTCGCGGTAGTTGCGCGCGAAATTCTGCTCGGTGACCATGAAGGTGTCGAGCGCGTAGCCGTTTTTCGTCGTGTGGATCTTGGCGTCCAGGATCGAAAAGTTCTTGCGGTCGAAGTAGCAGCAGATGCGCGCGAACAGGTCCGGCTGGTCCTTGGCGTACACGGTCACCTGCAGGCCTTCGCCGGCCGGCGCCAGGCGGCAGCGCACCACCGGGTTGTCGCTGTCCAGCAGCCCCATGAGCGCGCGCGTCTGCCATGCGATGTCGGAGGCGTCGTGGCGCAGGAAGTACGCCACGTCCAGCTGCTGCCACAGCGCCTCGTGCGCGTCGCGCGGCAGGCCGTGCAGGCGCAGCGTGGCCAGCGCTTCCTCCTGGCGGTTTTTCAGTTCGCTGTCGGCCCAATGCGGCTCGCCGCCCAGCACGCGCAGCGTTACGTTGTACAGGTCTTCGAGCAGCTTGGCCTTCCACGCATTCCAGACCTTGGGGCTGGTGCCGCGGATGTCGGCCACCGTCAGCAGGTAGAGGGCGGTGAGGTGGCGTTCGTCCTTCACCAGCTTCGCGAACGCTTCCACCACGTCCGGGTCGGACAGGTCCTGCTTCTGCGCGACCGTGGACATCGACAGGTGCTGTTCGACCAGGAAGGTGACCAGCTCCGTGTCCTCGGCGGACATCCCGTGGTCGCGACAGAACTGCGCCGCATCCAGCGCGCCCAGGTGCGAATGGTCGCCGCCGCGGCCCTTGCCGATGTCGTGGAACAGCGCGGCCACGAACAGCAGCCAGCGGTTGGGGAAGTTCGCGATCAGCTGCGAGCAGAACGGGTACTCGTGCGCATGCTCGGTCATCGTGAAGCGACGCATATTGCGCACCACCATCATGATGTGCTGGTCCACCGTGTAGACGTGGAACAGGTCGTGCTGCATCTGCCCGACGATGCGGCGGAAGGTGGGCAGGTAGCGCCCCAGCACGCCCATGTCGTTCATGCGCCGCAGCGCATGCACCAGGCCGACCGGCGCCTGCAGGATGCGCAGGAAGTTCGCCTTGTTGACCGGGTTGTCGCGGAACGCGCCATCGATCAGCAGGCGCGCGTGCCACAGCGCGCGCTGGGTGCGCGCGGTCATGCCCTTGATTTCCGGGCGCCCGGTCATCAGCACGAAGATCTCGAGGATCGCCGTGGGCGTTTTCTCGAAGGTGTCGTCGTCCGTGATGTCGATGAAGTGGTTGACGTCGTTGAAGCGCTCGTTGATCGGCGTGGACACGGTCGGCTGCGGGAACAGCTGCGCCTCGATGTTCTGCAGCAGGATCTTGTTCAGCTGCGTCACCGTCTTGGCGGCCCAGTAGTAGCGCTGCATCAGCAGCTCGCTGGCGCGCCGCATGTTCGGCCCGGTGCCGGTCGCCTGCAGGCCGAAGGTCTCGGCGATCGGGGTCTGGACGTCGAACGCCAGCCGGTCCTCGCGGCGGTTGGTGTACAGGTGCAGGCGGATGCGGATGTCCTTGAACGCGCGCTCCTTCTCCATCAGCTGGCGCGCCTCGGTTTTGGTGATCAGCCCGCGCTGGGCCAGCTCGCTCCACGACCACGCGAGGCCGGCCGCCTTGGCCACCCACAGGATCACCTGCAGGTCGCGCAGGCCGCCCGGGCTTTCCTTGCAGTTGGGCTCCAGCGAGAACGCGGTGTCCTCGTACTTGGCGTGGCGCAGGCGCATCTCGGTGGTCTTGGCCACGAAATAGGCCTGCGGGTTCATCGCCGCCTGGTAGCGCGTGCGCAGTTCCTCGAACAGGGCGGCGTCGCCGTCGACCAGGCGCGCTTCCAGCAGGCTGGTTTGCACCGTGATGTCGGCGCGCGACTCGGACAGGCATTCGTCCACCGTGCGGATGCTGTGGCCGATTTCCAGGCCCAGGTCCCACAGCAGCTGCACCAGCGCTTCCAGCCGCGCTTCGGTCAGCGCGTCGGCAGGCTGTCCAAGCAGGACCAGCACATCGACATCGGAGTAGGGGAACAGTTCGCCGCGGCCGTAGCCCCCCACGCCGACCAGCGCCGTGTTGGGTGGCAGTTCGGCCGCGCGGAATGCTTCGGTGAGGACGGAGTCGACTGCCGCGCGCAGGCCGCGCAGCAGTTTTTCGGGCTTGCCGTCGGCGCGGAACGCCGCGATGTGCGCCGCGCGCTCATCCTTCAGGCGCTGCCTGAGCGCGCCGCGCAGCGACGGCAACAGCGCGGCGCCCATGGGTCAGGCCGTGGCGGTCTGCGCAGCCAGGATGAAGGCAGGTGGCGGCGGCGAACCTGCGGACAGGGTCAGCACCTCGTAGCCCGTTTCGGTGACCAGCACGGTGTGTTCCCACTGCGCGGACAGGCTGCGGTCCTTCGTCTTGATGGTCCAGCCGTCGTTCATTTCGCGGATCTCGCGGCGGCCCGCATTGATCATCGGCTCGATCGTGAAGATCATGCCCGGCTCCATGACGTCGCCGGTGCCCGGGCGGCCGTAGTGCAGGATTTGCGGCTCTTCGTGGAAGCCCTTGCCGATCCCGTGGCCGCAGAACTCGCGCACCACGGTGTAGCCGTGCTTTTCGGCGTGCTGCTGGATCGCGAAGCCGATGTCGCCCAGGCGCGCGCCCGGCTTGACCTTGGCGATGCCCAGCCACATGCACTCGTAGGTGACTTCGGACAGGCGCCTGGCCTGGATCGACGGTTCGCCGATCAGGAACATGCGCGAGTTGTCGCCGTGGTAGCCGTCCTTGATGACGGTGATGTCCAGGTTGACCGAGTCGCCGCTCTTGAGCACCTTGTCGCCCGGGATGCCGTGGCAGATCACGTCGTTGACGGAGGTGCAGATCGCCTTCGGATACGGGGTGTAGCCCGGCGGGCAGTAGTTGAGCGGGGCAGGGATCGTGCCCTGCACGTTGACCATGTACTCGTGGCACAGGCGATCGAGTTCGCCCGTCGTCACGCCCGCCTTCACGAACGGGGTGATGTAGTCGAGCACTTCGGAGCCGAGACGGCCCGCGAGGCGCATGCCTTCGATGTCGGCCTGCGATTTGATAGGAATGGAGGACATAAGTCGCTTTGCGAATGAACAGACGGGCGCGCTTGAACGGCAACCGCCGGCGCGCAAACAAGTCCAAATTATAAACGACCCGTCCTGGTCGCGTGTCGAAGCCCATCTGTAACTTATAAGCTACAATGTTTGCAATTCAGCGATATCGGCGACCCGATGGCTCAGTTCCATTCGATGACTGGTTCGGCTCGTTGCGTGACCTTCAGGGGCGCTCACGCATCATGACGAGAGTATATCGTATGAAGGGTGGCAACTTTGGCGATCACAGGCCGATCGGCGATGGTGTATTCGAGCTGCGTATCCACGCTGGACCTGGTTATCGGATCTATTATGGGCAGCATGGCGACGAGTTGGTTCTTCTCTTATGTGGTGGGTCCAAAAAATCCCAGGATTCTGACATTCGAATTGCGAAAGGGTATTGGCGCGAATGGAGAGTGAGACCGAAATGAAGGCGGCGGCGCCGCTTTACGCACCAGACTCCTTCGATGAGTGGGCGCAGGCGCAATTCCGGGCGGATCGTGAACTTGCCGTAGATGTCTTGAAGCTATCGCTCGAATCGCTTGACAATCCAGACGAGCGGGGCGGCGCCATGCTGGCTATCCGGTCATTGGTGGAAGCGTACGGCGGGATGGCAGTTGTGGCCAAAGAGGCAGGGATAAGCAGGGTGGCCTTGTACAGGTCGCTGTCGCCGAAAGGGAATCCCACCTTGAAGACCCTGCTGGCAGTACTCCGCGTCCTCAAGGTGCGCCTGTCGATCGTGCCGCTGGAGGACATCGGCGCCAACGGATCGGGTGTTGCCAATGACGGCGCTTCCAGTGTAGAATCTCGGGTTGCTTGAACTGGTTTTCGAGCAATCAAGTTGGAAAATCATATTTTTTTGTAAATCGCGAATCCGCCTTCAAAGGGTGCCCTCGAGGTGACTGGGCGGATTTGAGAACATAACCCTGGAGAATTGCAATGTCCGTAACCATGCGTGAAATGCTGGAAGCCGGTGTCCACTTCGGTCACCAAACCCGTTTCTGGAACCCAAAGATGGCACCGTTCATCTTCGGTCATCGTAACAAGATCCACATCATCAACCTCGAAAAGACGATGGCGATGTATCAGGAAGCGATGAAGACCGTCAAGCAGATCGCTGCCCAGCGCGGCACCATCCTGCTGGTCGGCACCAAGCGTCAGTCGCGCGACATCATCGCCGCTGAAGCGCAGCGCGCCGGCGTTCCTTACGTCGACCAGCGTTGGCTGGGCGGCATGCTGACCAACTTCAAGACGATCAAGACCTCGATCAAGCGCCTGAAGGACATGGAAGCACAGATCGAAGACGGTTCGGTCCAGAAGCTGTCGAAGAAGGAAGCGCTGATGTTCTCGCGCGAACTGGAAAAGCTGCAAAAGTCGATCGGCGGCATCAAGGAGCTGAACGGCGTTCCTGACGCAATCTTCGTCGTCGACGTCGGCTACCACAAGGGCGCGATCACCGAAGCTGCAAAGCTGGGCATCCCGGTCATCGGCGTGGTCGATACCAACCACTCCCCGGAAGGCGTGACCCACGTCATCCCAGGCAACGACGACTCGTCCAAAGCGATCACCCTGTACGCCCGCGGCGTGGCAGACGCGATCCTGGAAGGCCGTTCGAACGCCACCAAGGACGTCGCTGACATGGTCAAGGCATCCGGCGACGAATTCGTCGAAGTTTCCGAGCAAGCTTAATTGTCAGGCGGGGTTCCCCCGCCCAGGCAGCGAAAAAGGGGTGGCATCTGGCTCCCCTTTTTTTTAAACAGAATTTCAGTATCACACCAATTAGGAGAACTCACATGGCAGCGATTACCGCAGCAATGGTCGGCGAACTGCGCGCGAAGACCGACGCACCAATGATGGAATGCAAGAAGGCCCTGACCGAAGCCGCTGGCGACATGGACAAGGCGGAAGAGATCCTGCGCGTCAAGCTGGGCGGCAAGGCATCGAAGGCATCGGCACGCATCACCGCTGAAGGCGTGGTCTCCGCATACATCGCGGGCAACGTGGGCGCGCTGGTCGAAGTGAACAGCGAAACCGACTTCGTCGCCAAGAACGACGACTTCCTGAACCTGGCGGCAACCGCTGCGCGCCTGGTCGCCGAGCACAACCCGGCCGACCTGGCTGCCCTGGCAGCCCTGCCAGCTGGCGACGGCAAGACCCTGGACGAAGTGCGTGCGGCCCTGATCGGCAAGATCGGCGAGAATATGACTTTCCGCCGCTTCCAGCGTTTCGAAACCACCGGCAAGCTGGCTTCGTACCTGCACGGCACCCGCATCGGCGTGATGGTCGAGTTCGAAGGCGAAGACCAGGTTGGCAAGGACGTGGCAATGCACATCGCGGCAATGAAGCCGGTGGCACTGTCGTCCGAGCAGGTGCCTGCTGAACTGATCGAGAAAGAGCGTTCGGTCGCAGCGGCCAAGGCCAAGGAAGACGCGGAGAAGGCAGCTGCCGAAGGCAAGCCGGCCCAGTCCGAAGAGATCGTCGCCAAGCGCCTCGAAGGTTCGGTCCAGAAGTACCTGAAGGAAGTCTCCCTGCTGAACCAGGCATTCGTGAAGAACGACAAGCAGTCGATCGAGCAGATGCTGAAGGCAAACAACGCGACCGTGAAAGCATTCACGATGTACGTCGTTGGCGAAGGCATCGAGAAGAAGGTGGACGACTTCGCGGCGGAAGTGGCAGCTCAGATGGCTGCTTCGAAGCAAGCGTAATAAAGAAAGCGGGCCGAGAGGCCCGTTTTTTTAGGGTCGGCGAAAAATTACCTGTCGCCATCCCTGACGGCGCGCACGTCGTCATCCCGGGACCTGGGGCCGCACGCGGCGGGGATCATGCCCTGCCTGGGGTGACCGCCTGTAAAGTTTTAAGCCAGGGGTAATAGAAATTTGTCATACTGTCACGATCGTCAATAGGAGCCCATCAATGACCAAACCAGCCTACAAACGCGTACTCCTGAAACTGTCCGGTGAGGCCCTGATGGGGGACGATCCATACGGCATCAACCGCTCGACCATCGAGCGCATGGTGGCCGACGTGGCGGAAGTGGCGAAACTGGGCGTGGAACTGGCAGTCGTGATCGGCGGCGGCAACATCTTCCGTGGCGTGGCCCCGGGCGCGCAGGGCATGGACCGCGCGACGGCGGACTACATGGGCATGCTCGCCACCGTCATGAACGCCCTCGCGCTGGCCGACGCCATGCGCCAGCAGGGCATCACCGCGCGCGTGATGTCGGCGATCGGCATCGAGCAGGTGGTCGAGCCCTACGTGCGCCCGAAGGCGCTGCAGTACCTGGAAGAGGGCAAGGTCGTGGTGTTCGCCGCCGGCACCGGCAACCCGTTCTTCACCACCGATACCGCGGCCGCGCTGCGCGGCTCCGAAATTTCCGCCGAGATCGTCCTCAAGGCAACAAAGGTCGATGGCGTATATACTGCCGATCCAAAGAAAGATCCGAACGCAACCCGTTACGAATCCATCAGCTTCGACGATGCGATCTCCCAGCACCTGCAGGTGATGGACGCCACCGCCTTTGCGCTGTGCCGCGACCAGAAGCTGCCGATCAAGGTGTTTTCGATCGTCAAGCCGGGCGCGCTCAAGCGCGTCGTGATGGGCGAGGACGAGGGCACGCTCGTACACGTTTAAATATCATCCGAATAAAAAGCACTAGGAGAGCAGCATGTCCACAGCCGACGTGAAAAGCAACGCGCAGACGCGCATGAACAAGTCGATCGAAACCCTTCGCGCCGACCTGGCCAAGGTGCGTACCGGCCGCGCGCACACCGGCATCCTCGACCACGTGATGGTCGAGTACTACGGCAACCCGACCCCGATCAACCAGGTCGCCAACCTGACCCTGGTCGATGCCCGCACCATCGGCGTGACGCCGTTCGAAAAGAAGATGGCCTCCACCATCGAGAAGGCGATCCGCGACGCCGACCTGGGCCTGAACCCGGCCGCGCAGGGCGACACCATCCGCGTGCCGACCCCGCCGCTGACCGAAGAGCGCCGCAAGGAGATGGTCAAGCTGGTCAAGAGCGAAGCCGAAGACGCGAAAATCGCGATCCGTAACATCCGCCGCGACGCCAACGAACAGCTGAAGAAGCTGGTCAAGGACAAGGCCATCTCGGAAGACGACGAGCGCCGCGCATCGGACGACATCCAGAAGCTGACCGACAAGTTCGTCGCCGATGTCGACAAGATGGTCGTGGAAAAAGAGAAGGAAGTGCTGACGGTCTGACCGCCGGCCCCGTTATGATTTTCAAAAGCTCGACGGCCGTAGTGCCGGAAGTAGGCGAGGTACCGCGCCACGTTGCGATCATCATGGATGGCAACGGGCGCTGGGCTACCAAGCGCTTCATGCCGCGCGTGGCCGGCCACGTCAAGGGCGTGGAGGCAGTGCGCGGCGTGGTCGAGGCGTGCGTGGTGCGCGGGGTCGAATACCTGACCCTGTTCGCATTCTCGTCCGAGAACTGGCGCCGCCCCCAGGAGGAAGTCTCGCTGCTCATGAAGTTGTTCGTCACCGCGCTCGAGCGCGAGGTGGCGAAGATGCATGCGAACGACATCCGCCTGAAAGTGGTGGGCGACCTGTCCCGCTTCGATCCGAAGCTGCAGGAAATGATTGCGGCAGCCGAGCGCCGCACCGCCGGCAACCGCCGCCTGACCGTCACCGTGTGCGCCAACTACGGCGGGCGCTGGGACATCATGCAGGCTGCGGCCAAAATGGCGCGCGCCCATCCGGGCGCGACCGAGTTCACCGAGGACCAGCTGGCCGAACACCTGGCAATGGCGTACGCGCCGGAGCCGGACCTGTTCATCCGCACCGGCGGCGAACAGCGCATCTCCAACTTCCTGCTGTGGCAGCTCGCCTATTCCGAGCTGTACTTCACCGATACCTACTGGCCCGACTTCTCCGCCGAGTCCCTCGACCTGGCGATCGCGTCGTACCGGAACCGTGAGCGCCGCTTCGGCCGCACGGGCGAACAACTCGCAGAAAAAGAAAAGGCGCTCTGAATGCTGAAAACCCGGGTCCTCACCGCCGTCGTCCTGCTGGCCATCCTGCTGCCGGTGCTGTTCTACCGGAATATGCTGGCGTTCGGCGCGGTGGTGCTGGCCTTCATGGGCGCCGCGCTGTGGGAAGCCTACCGCCTGGTGCAGCCGAACGCGCGCTACCCCGTGCTGGTGCCGCTCCTGTGGACGCTGGCGTTCGCAATGCCGGTGATGGCCGGCGGCCTGTCGACCCAGTCGCCGCTGTGGTGGGGCCTGGCGGCTGCCGCCTGGCTGCTGGTGTTCGCGCCCAAGCTCAAGACCGGGCTGCCGGACATCGCATCGGGCTCGGCGCGCATCCACGGCATCCTGTACATGCTTTCGATCGTGGCCGCCTTCATGGCGATCACCGCGCTGTACCGCCATTCGCCGGTCTACCTGCTGTCCGTGATGGCGCTGGTGTGGATCGCCGATATCGGCGCCTATTTCTCCGGCAAGGCCTTCGGCAAGCGCAAGCTGGCCGTGTCGATCTCGCCGGGCAAATCCTGGGAAGGCGCCATCGGCGGCGGCATCGCCGTGCTGCTGATCGCGGCCGCCACCGTCTTCTTCGCCGGCGACGCTGCGCTGCTGGCCGATACCTTTGCCGTGCAGGTGCAGGCAAAGGCCGGCTGGCTGGTGCTCGCCGCCGTCCTGCTGCTGCTCGTGGCCGCCAGCGTGATCGGCGACCTGGCCGAGTCGCAGCTCAAGCGCCGCGCGGCCATCAAGGACAGCAGCAACCTGCTGCCCGGCCATGGCGGTGTGCTGGACCGCATCGACGCATTGGTGCCGGTCCTGCCGATTGCCGCCCTGATCGACGCCTGGCTCTGAATCAAAGGCTTTCCATGCAACGCATCACCATCCTCGGCGCCACGGGTTCCATCGGCGTCTCCACGCTGGACGTGCTGGCGCGTCATCCCGATAAGTACAGCGTCTACGCGCTCTCCGCGCACAGCCGCATCGACGAACTGGCCGCGCAGTGCGAGGTCTTCCGTCCGCAGCGCGCGGTGGTGGCCGACGCCGAAGGCGCCGCCAGGCTGGCCGCGCTGCTGCGCGCGCGCGGCGTGCATACCGAAGTCGAATACGGCGAGGTCGCGCTGCGCGCCATCGCTTCCTCACCCGACACCGACACCGTGATGGCCGCGATCGTCGGCGCCGCCGGCCTCGGCCCGGCAATGGCCGCCGCTGCCGCCGGCAAGAAGGTCCTGCTGGCGAACAAGGAGGCGCTGGTCATGTCCGGCCAGCTGTTCATGGACGCGGTGGCGAATAACAAGGCCACGCTGCTGCCGATCGACTCCGAGCACAACGCGATCTTCCAGTGCCTGCCGGCCCACTACGGACGCTCGCCGGAAGCGGCGGGAGTCGAGAAGATCCTGCTGACCGCGTCCGGCGGCCCGTTCCTGAACCGCGCCGTCGAGACCCTGGGCGACGTGACGCCGGAACAGGCCTGCAAGCACCCCAACTGGAGCATGGGCCGCAAGATTTCGGTCGACTCGGCCACCATGATGAACAAGGGCCTGGAGGTGATCGAGGCGCACTGGCTGTTCGGCGCCCCCGCCGAGCGCATCGAGGTGGTGATCCATCCGCAGTCGGTGATCCATTCGATGGTCTCCTACAACGACGGTTCGGTGCTGGCAGAACTGGGCAACCCCGACATGCGCACCCCGATCGCGCATGCGCTGGCGTACCCTGAGCGGATCGCCTCCGGCGTCGCTCAGCTCGACCTGACCCGGATCGGCACCCTGCAGTTCTACCAGCCCGACTTCGAGCGCTTCCCCTGCCTCGCGCTGGCCTTCGACGCGCTGCGCGCCGGCGGCACTGCCCCCGCCGTGCTGAACGCCGCCAACGAAATTGCGGTGCAGGCCTTCCTCGACCGCCAGATCGGCTTCCGCGACATCGACCGCGTGGTCGCGCGCGCGATGGACGACGTGTCCAATACCGGCGCCGTCAGCATCGATGACGTGCTGGCCCAGGACAGCCTGGCGCGCGAGAGCGCCGCACGCACGGTCGCACGCCTGGCGCGATGACCTTCCTTACCACCGTCCTGGCGTTCCTGCTGGCCCTTGGGCCGCTGATCGTTTTCCACGAGCTGGGACACTACGCCGTGGCGCGCCTGTGCGGCGTGAAGGTGCTGCGCTTTTCGATCGGCATGGGCAAGGTGGTGTGGTCGCGCCGTTTCGGCCGCGACCAGACCGAATGGGCCGTGTCGGCGCTGCCGCTGGGCGGCTACGTCAAAATGCTGGACGCGCGCGAGCTGCCGCCGGGATCGGTGAGCGAGGCCGAGCGCGGACGCGAATTCACCGGCAAGACGGTGTGGCAGCGCATTGCGATCGTGGCCGCCGGCCCGCTCGCCAATTTCCTGCTCGCGATCGTGGTGATCAGCGGGTTGTATATGTATGGCGTCGAGGAGCCTTCCACCCGTATCCGGACTGTCCCGGCGCAGAGCGCGGCCGCGGCTGCCGGCCTGCAGGGCGGGGATGTGGTCACCGCGGTGAACGGCGAACCGGTCCAGGCCTGGTCGGAATTGCGCATGGCGCTGCTCGATGCGGTGCTGGAGAAGGAGGCGGTGCGGCTTGAGCTGCGTCGCGGCGGCGCTGCTGCCACGGCCGAATTGCCCGCCGCGGCGGTCGCGCGCATCGACGTCGAGTCCGACATCGCGGCCGGGCTCGGACTGGCGGTCTGGCGTCCGAAGGCCGCCATCGGCGAGGTCCCGCAGGGCAGCGTGGCCGCCGGCGCGGGCCTGCGCAGCGGCGACGTGGTGCTGGCGGTAGATGGCAGGCCGGTGGTGGACGGCATCGAATTCATCGACATCGTGCGCGCCAGCGCCGGGCGTCCGCTCACGCTCGACATCGAACGGGCAGGGCAGCGCCTGTCCCTCGCGCTCACCCCGCAGGCCGATCCCAAGACCGGCAAGGGCCGGATCGGCGCCGAGCTGTCGCTGGCGCCGGAAATGGTGAGCGCGCCTTCGGGGCCGTTCGCAGCGCTCGCCAAGGCCTGCGCCAGCACCTGGGATACGATCACGCGCACCCTGTCGATGATCGGCAAGATGGTCACGGGCGAGGTCTCGTGGCGCAACGTGACCGGCCCGATTACCATCGCCGACTACGCCGGACAGACCGCACGCATGGGGCCGGAAGTCTTCCTGAACTTTATCGCCTTTATTAGTATCAGCTTAGGCGTGATGAATTTGTTACCGATCCCCGTTCTTGATGGGGGGCTTTTACTGTATTATTCGCTGGAAGTTTTGACTGGCCGCCCCTTATCCGAGCGAGTCGGTGCATTTGCCCAGCGCCTTGGGGTGGGGCTGCTGTTCACGCTGATGGCCCTGGCCTTCTTCAACGACATCATGCGCTACTTGTGAACCGCCACGTCATCCCCGGCCGCGCAGCAATCCGTATAGAACCATTGATTAGCCAATGAAATTACATTCCGAACGTTTTGCCTTGCCCTTCTTTCGCCGCAGTCTGATTGGTGCAGCTGCCGTGGCACTGTGTGCCGGTCCCGCTTTCGCAGTCGAGCCATTCGTCGTCAAGGACATCCGCGTCGAGGGGATCCAGCGTACCGAAGCAGGCACCGTGTTCTCCTACCTGCCGGTGCGCGTTGGCGAAACGTTCAATGACGAGAAGGGCATCGCCGCGCTGAAGGCGCTGTATGCGACCGGCATCTTCAAGGACATCCGCCTGGAGGAAGACAATGGCGTGCTGGTGGTACTGGTCGAAGAGCGCCCGGCGATCGCCAGCGTGGACTTCACCGGCACCAAGGAATTCGAGAAGGACCAGCTGATCAAGGCGCTCAAGGAAATCGGCGTGGGCGAAGCCAAGACCTTCGACAAGGCTGCGGTCGAACGCGCCGAGCAGGAACTCAAGCGCCAGTACCTGTCGCGCGGCATGTACGGCGTCAAGGTGACCACCACCATCACGCCGCTCGAACGCAACCGCGTGGACGTCATGCTCAACGTGGACGAAGGCGACATTGCGCGCATCCGCCAGATCAACTTCGTCGGCAACAAGACCTTCTCGGACAAGGAACTGCGCGAAGTGCTGGAGCTGTCCACCAGCGGCTGGTTCACCTGGTACTCCAAGGCCGACCAGTACTCCAAGCAGAAGCTGACCGGCGACATCGAGTCGATCAAGTCCTTCTACCTGGACCGCGGCTACCTGGAAGCGAACGTGGAGTCGACCCAGGTCGCGATCACGCCGGACAAGAAGGACATCTACCTGACCATCAACATCACCGAAGGCGAAAAGTACACCGTCTCGGACGTGAAGATCGAAGGCGAGATGTTCGGCCGCGAGGAAGAACTGAAGTCGCTGATCCTGCTCAAGCCCGGCAAGACCTACGCCGGCATCTTGCTGACCGAATCGAACAAGCGCATCTCGGACCGCATGGCCACCTTCGGCTACGCCTTCGCCAACGTGAACGCCAACCCGGAAGTGAACCGCGAGAAGCGCGAAGTCGCCTTCACCTTCTACGTGGACCCGGGCCGCCGCGCCTACGTGCGCCACATGAACATCGCGGGCAATACCACCACGCGCGACGAAGTCATCCGCCGCGAGTTCCGCCAGTTCGAAGGCGCCTGGTACGACGCCAACAAGGTCAAGCTCTCGCGCGACCGCGTGGATCGCCTCGGCTACTTCAAGGACGTGACGGTCGATACGCCGGAAGCGCCGGGCACCTCCGACCAGGTGGACGTGAACCTGACCGTGGTCGAGAAGCCGACCGGTAACTTCATGATCGGCGGCGCGTTCTCGCAGGCCGAGAAGTTCACCTTCTCCGCCGCGATCCAGCAGGCCAACTTCGCCGGTTCCGGCAATACGGTCGGCATCGAACTGAATACCAGCCGCTACGGCCGCACGATCGCGTTCTCGCACATGAACCCGTACTACACCGAGGAAGGCGTCTCGCGTGCGTTCGAGATCTATACCCGCACCTCGCGCCCGCCTGCGCTGAACATCGGCTCGTATACCGTGCGCCAGCAGGGCGGCCGCATCAGCTACGGCGTGCCGTTCTCCGAATCTGATACCGTGTTCTTCGGCCTGGGCTTCGAGCGCACCGAGATCGAAACCGACGACACCTCGCCGGAGCGTTTCAAGGACTACATCCGCCAGTTCGGCAATTCGCCGGTCGAAGGCGTGGGTTCTGCGACCACCAACGCCTTCCCGCTGACCGCCGCCTGGGCGCGCGATTCGCGCGACTCGGCCACCACGCCGTCGATCGGCGAGTACCAGCGCGCCAACATGGAGCTGGACCTGTTCGGCGATTCGAAGTACGTGCGCGCGGTCTATGCGCACGAAATGTACAAGCCGATCACGCGCTGGATGACGCTGGCGGTGAAGGGCGAGATCAACTACGGCAAGGGCCTGCGCGGCACCCGCTACCCGGTCTTCAAGAACGTGTACGCCGGCGGTATCGGTTCGGTGCGCGGCTACCTCGGCTCCTCGCTGGGTATCGTCGACCCGCAGTTCGGCGATGCGCTGGGCGGCGCCACGCGCCTGATCGGCAACGCGGAACTGCAGTTCCCGTTCCCTGGCAGCGGCAAGGATCGCAGCCTGCGCTGGTTCGCATTCAGCGACGTGGGCCAGGTCTACCAGGAAGGCGAAAAGCTGTACCTGTCCAAGCTGCGCGCTTCGGCCGGCCTGGGCGTGAGCTGGATTTCGCCGGTGGGACCGCTCAAGTTGAGCTATGCTAAGCCTTTGAACGCAAAACCGGGCGACCGCCTGGAACGTTTCCAGTTCCAGATGGGTACCGGCTTCTGATTGGATTGCGACATATATGAAAACCGCATTTGCATCGCTGAATTTGGCAATGGTCCTGGTGCTCGGCGTGGCCACGGCCGCGCAGGCCCAGGTGCCGTCGCCGGCCTACAGCGCACGCATCGGCTGGGTCAGCACCGAACGCCTGTTTACCGAGTCCAAGCTGGCCAAGAATGCGGATGCCCGCATCGAGGAAGAATTCTCGAAGCGCCAGAAGGCCATGCAGGACCAGATTGCGCAGTTCAAGGCAATGTCCGAGAAGTTCGACTCGGATAATCCCAGGCTGAACGAAGCGGAGCGCACGCGCCGCACGCGCGAACTGGTCGACATGGAAAAGGACCTGCAGCGCAAGCAGCGCGAGTTCCGCGAGGACCTGGCCCAGCGCAAGAACGAAGAACGCGCCAACATCTCCCAGAAGGCGTACCAGCTGATCCAGCAGATCGCGCGCGAGGAAAACCTCGACGTGGTGCTGCAGGATTCGGTGTGGTTCAATCCACGGATCGACATTACGGACAAGATCCTCAAGCAACTGGACAAGTAAGGTTTTACCATGGGCACTCGACTGGCTGAACTGGTCGAACGCTTCGGAGGGCAACTGGCGGGTGACCCGGACCTGGAGGTTTCAGGGATCGCGCCGCTGGCTGACGCGGGCGCTTCGCACCTCAGCTTCCTCTCCAACAGCAAACTGCGCGCACAGGCGCTGGCATCCCGGGCCGCAGCCCTGATCCATTCGCCCGCCGACGAGGAGGCGCTTGCCGCCGGCTTCGCGGGCGCGCGCATCGTCACCAAAAACCCGTATGCCTACTTCGCCCGCGTGGCGCAGTATTTCTTCTCGCTGACCGAGGTCAGGCCGGCGCCCGGCATCCACCCGAACGCGGTGGTGGCGGCAGGCGCCCAGGTTGATCCGAGCGCCCATGTGGGCCCGTTCGTGACGATCGAGGAGGGCGCCCGCATCGGCGCGGGCGTCGTGATCGGCGCCGGCTGCTTCATCGGGCGCGACGCCGTCATCGGCGAGGACACCCGGCTGTTCCCGAACGTGACCTTCCATGCGCAGTGCGTGATCGGCAAGCGCGGCGTGCTGCATTCGGGCGCCGTGATCGGCACCGACGGCTTCGGCTTTGCCAACGAAGGCGGCGTGTACATCAAGATTCCGCAGACCGGGCGCGTGGTGATGGGCGACGATGTCGATATCGGCGCCAACACCACGGTGGACCGCGGCGCGCTGGCCGATACCGTGATCGGCAACGGCGTCAAGCTCGACAACCTGATCCAGATCGCCCACAACGTCGAGATCGGCGACCACACCGCCATGGCCGGCTGCGTCGGCGTGGCCGGCAGCACCAAGATCGGCAAGCATTGCATGTTCGGCGGCGCCGCCATGATCAACGGCCATATCGAGATCGTTGATAATGTCTACGTTACCGCGGCAACGATGGTGCCGAACTCGATCCGGGAAGCGGGCCAGTACACCGGCTTTTTCCCGGTCGCGCCAAACAAGGAATGGGAACGCGCGGCCGTACTCGTGCGCAACCTCGAGAAGATGCGCGATAAGATGCGCGAACTCGAAAAACAAGTCAAAGCACTCACTGAAACCAAATGACCACTACTGAAAACAAGACCCTCGACATCACCCAGATCAAGGAGATGCTGCCACACCGTTACCCGATGCTGCTGGTGGACCGCGTGCTGCACTGGGAAGCGAACAAATCGATCACCGCCATCAAGAACGTGACCGTGAACGAAGAGTTCTTCAACGGCCACTTCCCGCACAAGCCGGTCATGCCGGGCGTGCTGATGATCGAGGCGATGGCGCAGACCGCCGCGCTGCTGTCCTTCCTGACCGCGGGCGTCAAGCCGGACGAGAACTCGGTGGTGTATTTCGTCGGCATCGACAATGCGCGCTTCAAGCGCCCGGTCGGTCCTGGCGACCAGCTCAAGATGGATGTCGAGATCCTGCGCAATTCGCGCGGCATCTGGAAATACAAGGCAGTGGGCACCGTCGACGGCCAGGTGGCCCTGGAAGCTGAACTGATGTGCACCATCCGTTCCACCACCGACGCGAGCCAGGCTGTGGGGCTTTGATGGCAACGATTCACCCGACCGCCATCGTTGACCCCAAAGCGGAGCTCGATGCCAGCGTCGAGATCGGCGCGTACACGATCATCGGTCCGCATGTGCGGATCGGCGCCGGCACCGTGGTCGGCCCTCATGTGGTCATCGAAGGCCACACCACGATCGGCCGCGACAACCGCTTCTTCCAGTTCTCGTCCATCGGCGCACAGCCGCAGGACAAGAAGTGGGCGGGCGAACCGACCCGCCTGGAGATCGGCGACCGCAATACCATCCGCGAATTCTGCACCTTCAATACCGGCACGGTGCAGGACAAGGGCGTCACGCGCCTGGGCAACGACAACTGGATCTCCGCCTACGTGCACCTGGCGCACGACTGCGTGGTGGGCAACCACACGATCTTCTCGAACAACGCGCAGCTCGCGGGCCACGTGGAGATCGGAGACTGGGTCATCATGTCCGGCTACGCCAACGTGCACCAGTTCTGCAAGATCGGCGCGCATGCCTTCGTCGGCATGAGCACCAGCCTGACCCAGGACGTGCCCCCGTTCGTGCTGTTGTCCGGGAACCCGGCGGCGGCGCACGGCGTAAATATCGAAGGCATGAAGCGGCGCGGCTTTACCCGCGCCCAGATCGACGGCGTGCGCGCGGCGTACAAGGCGATCTACCGCTCCGGCCTGACGCTGGAGGAGGCCAAGCAGGCGCTCGTGCAGCAGGAAACCGACATGCCCGAGGCAGCCGCGGAAATCCGCGCCATGCGCGAGTTCCTCGGCGTCGCGACCCGTGGCATCGTCCGCTGACATATCGGTAGCGCTGGTCGCCGGCGAGGTCTCCGGCGACATGCTGGCGGGCCGGCTGCTGGCCGGACTGCGCCCGATGCTGCCGCAGGCGCGTTTCCACGGCATCGGCGGGCCGAAGATGATGGAGCAGGGCTTCGTATCGGACCTGCCGATGGAAAAGCTGACCGTCCGTGGCCTGTTCGAAGTGATTCCACGTTACCGCGAGATCCGCGCCATCCAGAACACGCTGCGCGACCGCCTGCTGGCGGAGCGCCCGGACGTGTTCATTGGCGCGGACTACCCCGGTTTCAACCTGGGGCTGGAGCAGCAGCTGCGCGCAGCCGGCATCCCGACCGTGCACTTCATCAGCCCGCAGATCTGGGCCTGGCGCGGCGGGAGGATCAGGAAGATCCAGAAGGCCGTCTCGCACATGCTGGTGGTATTCCCGTTCGAGGAAGAGATCTACCGCAAGGCAGGCGTGCCGGTGACCTACATCGGCCATCCTCTTGCCGAAATGATTCCAATGGAGCCCGACCAGTCGGCTGCGCGCCACACCCTGGGCCTGCCCGACAGCGGAAAAGTGGTCGCGATCCTTCCCGGCAGCCGCATGGGCGAACTAAAATACCTGGTGGAGCCGTTCCTGAAGGCCGCGCGCCTGCTCTACCAGCGCGACCGGTCGCTGCGCTTCGTGGTGCCGATGGCCGGCGAGCGCCAGCGGGCGTTCTTCAACGAGCTGGTGGCGCGCCACCGGATGGAGGACGTGCCGGTGGAGCTGGTGGACGGCCAGTCGCACGCGGTGATCGCGGCCAGCGACGCGGTGCTGGCGGCATCGGGCACGGCGACGCTGGAGGTGGCGCTGTTCAAGAAGCCGATGGTGATCGCATACAAGGTGCTGGGCGCCTCGTACCAGATCATGAAGCACATGGGTTACCTGCCGTGGATCGGCCTGCCCAACATCCTGGCGCGCGACTGGGTGGTGCCGGAACTGATCCAGCACGAGGCCACGCCCGAGAAGCTGGCCGAGGCGATGTGGACGCAGCTCACGGACGAGGAAAACCGTGCCCGGCTGCGCCAGCGCTTTACGGACATGCATCACAGCCTGCTGCGCGACAGCAGCAAGGAAAGCGCGCAAGCGGTAATGAACATCATCGAATCGACAAGGCAGCAGGCATGAGCAAGGAACAGGCGGGGTTATTCGATTTCGACCCCGATAACGTGGGCGACGAGATCGTCTGCGGCGTGGACGAGGCGGGCCGTGGCCCGCTCGCGGGGCCGGTGTTCGCGGCCGCCGTGATCCTCGATCCGTCGCGCCCGATCGACGGGCTGCGCGACTCCAAGAAGCTCACGGCCGAGCGCCGCAACGAGCTGGGCATCCTGATCCGCGAGAACGCGCTGGCGTGGGCGGTTGCCAAGTGCTCGGAGGCGGAGATCGACCGCCTGAACATCCTGCATGCGTCGATGCTCGCCATGAAGCGCGCGGTCCACGCGCTGCAGACCATTCCCACCCTGGCGCTCATCGATGGCAACCGCTGCCCGCGCATGAAGGTGCGCTCGATCGCCATCATCGAAGGCGACGACAAGGTGCATGCCATCTCTGCCGCCTCGATCCTGGCCAAGACCGCGCGCGACGCGGCGCTGGTCAAGCTGCACCGTAAATACCCGCAGTACGGCTTCGACCAGCACAAGGGCTACGCGACCGAACTGCACCTGGAGATGCTGCGCCTGCACGGCCCGTCGCCGGTGCACCGCCGCAGCTACGCCCCGGTGCGCGAGCTGCTCGAAGCGCTGAATCCCGCCGAGCCGCTGCCGGAACTGCAGCCGCTCATCGCGATCCAGGCCGCGTTCCCCGAATGAAGACCATCACCTCGCGCGAGAATCCGGTCTACAAGGAGCTCAAGCAGCTCGCCACCAGCTCGCAGGCGCGCCGCAAGACGGGCCGGACCCTGCTCGACGGCGTGCACCTGTGCCAGGCTTACCTCGACCTGCGCGGGTCGCCCGTGCATTGCATCGTCGCCGAGCCGTCGCTGGCGAATGCGGAGGTCGCCGCCATCGTGGAGCGCTGCGAGCGCGCGCGCGTGCATGTCACCTCCCTGCCGGAGGCGCTGTACAACGCACTGTCCCAGGTCGAACACGGCGTCGGCGTGCTGTTCCTGATCGATACCCCGCTGGCGCAGGCGCCATCCGCGCTGAGCGTCAACAGCGTTTTGCTGGACAACCTGCAGGACCCGGGCAACGTCGGCTCGATCCTGCGCAGCGCTGCCGCGGCTGGCGTGAAGCAGGTGTTCTGCGCGCCCGGCACGGCGTTCTGCTGGTCGCCCAAGGTGCTGCGTGCGGCGATGGGCGCCCACTTTGTGCTCGACATCTTCGAAAACGCCGACCTGCCGGCGCTGGTGCGCGGCGCCCGCATCCCGGTGCTGGCCACGAGCGGCTATGCCGACCGCCGCCTCTACGACGTGGACTTGCGCGGCCCGGTGGCCTGGGTGCTGGGCCACGAAGGGCAGGGCGTGTCGCCCGCCCTGCTGGAGCTGGCGACGCAGCGCGTGGTGATCCCCCACCTGGGCAAGGTGGAGTCGCTCAACGTCGCCGCGTGCGCGGCAGTGTGCTTTTTCGAGCAATTGAGGCAAAATCAAGCTTGATCGCTTGAAACATTTCACCGGAGTCATGATGGACATCGCGCACTTGCACTTTTTGGTCGCCGAAGGGGATCAGTCCCAGCGCCGCGCGCTCGCGGAGATGCTGGGCAGCCTCGGCGCCAGCCGCATCACCGAAGTGCCGGACGGCCTGGCGGCGCTGCGCTGCTTCCAGGACTCCTTCACGCCGCACCTGGACGTCGCCATCATCGACCTGGACCTGACCGGCATGGACGGCCTGGAACTGCTGCGCACCCTCGGCAACGAGAAGGTGCGCGTGCCCGTGATCGTCACCGGCAGCCAGGGCCGCGACGTGATGTTCTCGATCGAGACGCTGGCCGCGGCCTTCGGCGTCGAGCTGCTCGGCACCATCGCGCGCCCGGTCACCGAGCAGAAGCTCGAAGCGCTGCTGGCCAACTACTCCGCGCCGCAAGCGCATCCGCGCAGGGCCGTCCCTTCGTTCACGTTCGCCGAAGTGGGCGTCGGACTGCAGCAGCGCCAGTTCGAACCGTTCTACCAGCCCAAGATCGAGCTTGAGACCGGGCAGGTCAAGGGACTGGAGACGTTCGCGCGCTGGCGCCACCCGGAGCACGGCATCCTCGGCCCGGCCTCGTTCATCGACGCGCTCGAGCAAAACAACCGGGTCGATTTCCTCGACTGGACCATGATCGAGCTGTCGGTGCAGGGCTGCCGCGTCCTGCAGGACAAGGGCATCCCGATGTCGATCTCGATCAACCTGGCGCCCGAGACGCTGGCGCACCCGTCGTTCATGCAGCAGATCAAAGCGTGCGTGGAGCGGCACCGCGTGCTGCCCGATTACATTACGTTCGAGATGCCGGAATCGTCGGTGCTGACCCAGGACCCGGGCTTCCTTGAGCGCCTGGTGCGCCTGCGCATGCTGGGCTACGGCCTGGCGATCGACGACTATGGCACCGGGCGCTCGAACCTGCAGCTGCTGGCGCGCATTCCGTTCTCGGAGCTGAAGATCGACCGCAGCTTCGTCGATGGCGCGTCCAGGAAGCGGCCGCTGTCCACGGTGCTGTCCACCTGCCTGGGCCTGGCGCGCAGCCTGGACCGGCAGTCGGTGGCGGTTGGCGTCGAGACCAAGGCGGACTGGGACTTCCTGCAGGGGATGGGATGTACCTATGCGCAGGGATACCACATTGCGGCGCCGATGGACATCAATGCGTTCCCGGGCTGGCTGGCCGACTGGCGGCAGTTCTTCTGAAGCGCAAGGGGACTGACCCTGCGGGCCTGTCCCCTGACTTTCCACCGCCAGCTTCAAAGTCCGGGGCCATACCCGTAGGGTCAGACCCCAACCCACACGCTCAATACTCGCGGCGGTCCGGCTTGATCTCCTGCAGGATCGTGGTCGCGATCTCCTCGATCGACTTGGTGGTGGACGACAGCCACCGGATCCCTTCGCGCCGCATCATGGCTTCGGCCTCGTTGATCTCGTAGCGGCAGTTCTCGATCGACGCGTACTTGCTGCCGGCACGGCGCTCGTTGCGGATCTCCGACAGCCGCTCCGGCGTGATGGTCAGCCCGAATATCTTTTGCTTGAACGGCGGCAGCGACGACGGCAGCTTGCCGCGCTCGAAGTCGTCCGGGATCAGCGGGTAGTTGGCCGCCTTGATCCCGTACTGCATCGCCAGATACAGGCTGGTCGGCGTCTTGCCCGACCGCGACACCCCCACCAGGATCACATCGGCGGCCGCCAGGTTCTTGTGCGACTGCCCGTCGTCATGCGCGAGCGAGAAGTTGATCGCCTCGATGCGGTTCTTGTATTCCTCGCTGTCGACGATATTGTGCGAACGCCCGATCGTGTGCGTCGACTTCACGCCCAGCTCCTGCTCCAGCGGCGCCACGAATGTCTGGATCAGGTCCATGTGCATGCCGTTGGCCTGGCGGATCACGTCCGCAAGGCGCGGCTGCACCAGCGTCGAGAACACGATCGGCCGCTGGCCGCACGAGTTGTACACGTCGTTGATGCGGCGGACCGCCTCGCGCGCCTTGTCCACGTCGTCGATGAACGGGAGGCGCACCTGCCTGAAGCGCATCTCGAACTGCGTCAATACAGCATGGCCGAAGGTTTCAGCGGTAATACCAGTGCCGTCCGAGACAAAGAAAACGGTGCGGGCAGAGGTCGGAAGGCTTTCCCGTGGATCTGTGGTCATAAATTCCTATGAGGCTGTAAAATACTTGCAAACGTTTCATTGTGCTGCACGACCCTAAGAATAACAAGAACCCGGTTGCCAGGCCCGCGTACCAGTTTCCATCATAGTAAGGGTGTTTAACCATGACCAGCAGTTTCAACGCAGTTCTCAAGGAGGAGGACAACGCGGTGTTTGTCGCGTCGTTCGAAGATTTGCGCATGACGGATGTCGAAACCGTCGGCGGCAAGAATGCATCGCTCGGTGAAATGATCAGCCAGCTGGCGCATGCCGGCGTGCGGGTGCCGGGTGGCTTCGCCACCACGGCGGCGGCGTTCCGCGATTTCCTGACCCACACGAAAAGCGGCGGCCTGCCGCTGGGCGAACGCATCGCGCAGCGCCTGGAAGGCCTGGACACCGACGACGTGCGCGCGCTTGCCGCGGCCGGCGCCGAGATCCGCCAGTGGATCCTCGAAACGCCGTTCCAGCCACGCCTGGAGCAGGAAATCCGCGAATTCTACGACCGCCTGGTGGCCGATTCGTCGACCGAAATGTCGTTCGCGGTGCGCTCGTCGGCAACCGCCGAGGACCTGCCGGACGCCTCGTTCGCAGGCCAGCAGGAGACTTTCCTGAACGTGGTCGGCATCGACAACGTGCTGGAAGCGATGAAGCACGTGTTCGCATCGCTGTACAACGACCGCGCGATCTCGTACCGCGTGCACAAGGGCTTCACCCACGCCGAAGTGGCGCTATCGGCCGGCGTGCAGCGCATGGTGCGCTCGGACCTGGGCGCATCGGGCGTCATGTTCACGATCGACACCGAGTCCGGCTTCAAGGACGTGGTGTTCATCACGTCCAGCTACGGCCTGGGCGAGACGGTGGTGCAGGGCGCGGTCAATCCGGACGAGTTCTACGTCCATAAGCCGATGCTCGAACTGGGCAAGCTGCCGGTCATCCGCCGCAACATCGGCTCCAAGCTGATCAAGATGGAATTCACCGACGAAGCCAAGGCTGGCCGTTCGGTGCGTACCATCGACGTGCCGGTCGAGATGCGCAACCGCTATTCGCTGAACGACGCCGAAGTCGTGGAACTGGCCAAGTACGCCGTCATCATCGAGAACCACTACGGCCGTCCGATGGACATCGAGTGGGGCAAGGATGGCCGCGACGGCAAGCTGTACATCCTGCAGGCGCGCCCGGAGACGGTCAAGTCGCAGGTCAAGGGCACCGATGCGCAGCAGCGCTTCAAGCTCAAGGGCACCGGCACCGTGCTGGCATCGGGCCGCGCGATCGGCCAGCGCATCGGCGCCGGTCCCGTGCGCGTAATCCACGATCCGTCCGAGATGGAACGCGTGCAGCCGGGCGACGTGCTGGTGGCCGACATGACCGACCCGAACTGGGAGCCGGTGATGAAGCGCGCTTCCGCCATCGTCACCAACCGCGGCGGACGCACCTGCCACGCGGCGATCATCGCGCGCGAACTGGGCGTGCCGGCAGTCGTGGGCTGCGGCGACGCGACCGAGACGCTCAAGGACGGCACGCTGGTGACCGTGTCCTGCGCCGAGGGCGACGAAGGCCACATCTACGACGGCCTGCTGGAAACGGAAGTGTCGGAAGTGGCGCGCGGCGAACTGCCGCCGATCCCGACCAAGATCATGCTGAACGTCGGGAACCCGCAGCTGGCCTTCGACTTCCAGTCGGTGCCGAACGCCGGCGTGGGCCTGGCCCGCCTCGAGTTCATCATCAATAACAACATCGGCGTGCACCCGAAGGCGATCCTCGAATACCCGAACATCGACGCGGACCTGAAGAAGGCGGTCGAATCGGTCGCGCGCGGCCATGCCTCGCCGAAGGCCTTCTACATCGACAAGCTGGCCGAAGGCGTGGCGACCATCGCCGCCGCGTTCTGGCCGAAGCCGGTCATCGTGCGCCTGTCCGACTTCAAGTCGAACGAGTACAAGAAGCTGATCGGCGGTTCGCGCTACGAGCCGGACGAAGAAAACCCGATGCTGGGCTTCCGCGGCGCGGCGCGCTACCTGGCCGAGGACTTCGCCGAATCGTTCGAGATGGAGTGCACCGCGATGAAGCGCGTGCGCGAGGACATGGGCCTGACCAACGTCGAGATCATGGTGCCGTTCGTGCGCACGCTGGGGCAGGCCGAGAAGGTGGTCGAGCTGCTGGGCCGCAATGGCCTCAAGCGCGGCGAGAACGGCCTGCGCCTGATCATGATGTGCGAGGTGCCGTCCAATGCGATCCTGGCCGACCAGTTCCTCGACCACTTCGACGGCTTCTCGATCGGCTCGAACGACCTGACCCAGCTGACGCTGGGCCTGGACCGCGACTCCGGCATGGCGTTGCTGGCAGCGGACTTCGACGAGCGCGACCCGGCCGTCAAGGCGCTGCTGTCGATGGCGATCAAGGCCTGCCGCGCGCGCGGCAAGTATATCGGCATCTGCGGCCAGGGCCCATCGGACCATCCGGACTTTGCCGCCTGGCTGATGTCCGAAGGGATCGAGTCGATGTCGCTCAATCCGGACTCCGTGATCGACACCTGGCAGAAGCTCGCCGCCCGTTAAAGCCACCTCACCCGTCGTCCCGGCGAAAGCCGGGATGACGGGTCGGTTGAGCTTGTCGACCAAACGGTAGACAACAGTCAACAAAATGGTTGACTAGAAGTGAAAACTCGCTAGACTGGTATCGTTCGATAAAGCAAAAAAGACATCGCCAAAAGCACGCACATATCGACGCCGTGCCCTCGTCGCTCTCCATGGGCCACGGGGGTTTTTTATTTGGGATTACGGAAAAGGAGTCACATGGCCGACTGGGGAAACTGGCTGGTAGCCGCGGGGGTGCTGATCGCACTGGAACTGTTCACTGGTACTTTCTACCTGCTGATGATCGCCATCGGCATGGTGGCCGCCGCGCTTGCCGCGCTGGCGGGACTGGACCAGCCCACGCAAATCACCGTCGCCGCAGTAGTCGGCGTGGCGGCAACCGTGCTGCTGCGCCGCAGCCGCTGGGGACGCCGCACGCGCAGCGATGCGACGCGCGACCCCAACGTCAACATCGACATCGGCCAGGACATCGTCGTGGACGCCTGGGAGCATGGCCGCTCGCGCGTGATGTACCGCGGCGCGATGTGGGACGTCGAACTCTGCCCGAACGCGCAGGCCGCAGCAGGGCGCTTCAAAATCGTCGAGGTTCAGGGCAGCCGCCTGATCGTCGCGAACTCATAACAATAAAGAAATAATCTTTCAAACAAAGGGATAACATGGAATTTAATTTCGGCAGCGTCGCGCTGGTACTGTTCATCATCGCGCTCGTATTCGTGTTCAAGACGATCAACGTGGTGCCGCAGCAGCACGCGTGGGTGGTGGAACGCCTCGGCAAGTACCATGCGACGCTGGCACCGGGCCTGAACATCGTGATTCCGTTCGTGGACCGCGTCGCCTACAAGCACTCGCTGAAAGAGATCCCGCTCGACGTGCCGCCGCAGGTCTGCATCACCAAGGACAACACGCAGCTGCAGGTGGACGGCATCCTGTACTTCCAGATCACCGATGCGATGCGCGCTTCGTACGGCTCGTCCAATTACATCCAGGCGATCACGCAGCTGGCGCAGACCACGCTGCGTTCGGTCATCGGCCGCATGGAGCTGGACAAAACCTTCGAGGAGCGCGACCACATCAACACCACGGTCGTGAACGCGATCGACGAATCGGCCGCCAACTGGGGCGTGAAGGTGCTGCGCTACGAGATCAAGGACCTGACCCCGCCGCAAGAGATCCTGCATGCGATGCAGGCGCAGATCACCGCGGAACGCCAGAAGCGCGCGCTGATCGCCGCGTCCGAAGGCCGCAAGCAGGAGCAGATCAACATCGCCACCGGCCAGCGCGAAGCGGAGATCGCCAAGTCCGAAGGCGAGAAGCAGGCGTCGATCAACCGCGCGGAAGGCGAGGCGAAGGCGATCCTGGCGCTGGCCGAAGCGAACGCGGAAGCGCTGCGCCAGATTGGCGCCGCGATTCGCGAACCGGGCGGCAGCGATGCGGTCAACCTGAAGGTGGCGGAAAAGTACGTCGAAGCCTTCGACGGCATCGCGCGCACCAACAACACGCTGATCATCCCGGCGACCATGAGCGACCTGGGCGGCCTGATCGCCAGCGCCATGACCATCGCCAAGACGCAGAAGCCGCAGGGCAGCGTCGTTTGATCACGCGCACCCTGCAACATGCGCCGCGGGTGCGGGCGGCATTGCTGCTGGCCGCACTGGCGCTCGCCGGATGTTCGGACGGCGACCCGAGCCCGTCGGTTGTGATGGGCGAGACGGCCGACACAAGCGGCCCGCGCACACTGGCAATCGAGCATACGGTCACGATCGACGTGCCGGAGCCGGAGGTGCGCAAGGTCCACGACCAGACGCTCGCCACCTGCAATGCGCAGCCGAAGGGCGTGTGCGCCGTCATCAGCGCCAATGTCAGCACGGGCGATGAGGTATCGGCCGAACTGCGCCTGCGTGCCTCTCCGCCGGTTGTGCGGGTGTTGATGGCGAACCTGGACCGGCAGGGTGAACTGGTCAGCGTGGGGACGGAAGCCACCGATCTCGCGCAGCCGATCGCCGACGCGGATCGCAATGCGGCCATGCTGGCGGCATATCGCGCGAAGCTGGAGGAGCTGGCGGGCCGCGCCGGTAACGATGCCGATGCGCTGATCAAGGTGCACCGCGAGCTGGCGGAAGTCCAGTCGAAGATCGAAGCGGCCGCCGGGCAGCGCGAGCATCTGCGCAAGCAGGTAGAGCTGGAAATCCTGAATGTCTCGATCACGGCCGAGCGGCACACGCCATTCGTAAAACCGATCGCGGCGGCATTGCGCGATTTTGGCACCCACCTGGCGCAGGGCATAGCGGGCGCAGTGACAGGGTTTGCCGTGCTCGCGCCATCGGTGCTGGTGATCATGCTGCTTGCCTGGGGCGTGCGGCGCTGGCGCAGGCGGCGCAAGGCACGGCCTGGCTGATCGCGAGCCAACGATCCGGTGACGGTCCCTTGCAGGGACGGTCACCTGCCCAGGATTAAGGCTGGTTAAAGAATAGTGGATTATAAAGTTAGCATTCTTCGATCAGTCTGGAGCTGGCATGAAAAACTGGGTGCGTTCTAACAAAGGCTTCATCGTCTTCCTCGCGCTGCTGGGCATTTTCCGCACCGCGGTGGCGGACTGGAATCCGATCCCTTCGGCCTCGATGCACCCAAACCTGCTGGAAGGCGACGTCGTCTTCGTCAACCGGCTTGCCTTCGACCTGAAAGTTCCGCTTACCGATGTGATCCTGACGCGCCTGGGCGAGCCGCGCCGCGGCGATGTGGTCACGTTCTCGTCGCCGGCCGATGGCACGCGCCTGATCAAGCGCATCATCGCGCTCCCGGGCGACAAGGTGGAGATGCGCAACGGCCTGATCGTCATCAACGGCAAGGCGGCCAGCTATGCGTCGCTCGGCCAGCAGTACGAAACGCTCCCGCAAGGTTCCGCGACGCCAGCGCTGTTGCTCTCGGAACGCTATGGCGATGCGCAGCACGAGATCCAGCTGCTGCCTTACGTCGACGCCGTCCGCAACTTCAAACCGCGCGTGGTTCCCGCCAACCAGTACATGGTGTTGGGCGATAACCGCGACAACAGCCAGGACTCGCGCTACATCGGCATGGTCTCGCGCGAGCTGCTGATCGGCCGCGCGGAGCGCGTGCTCGTGTCGGCCGACATCCGCGGCAACTGGATGCCGCGCACCGAACGCTTCGGCAAATCCCTGCGCTAACCTTTTCTCCGACAGACGGTACCCCTTAATCCCGGCCTCGGCCGGGATTTTTTTCGTCCCTTGCACTGGAAAGGCGCAGGAAGGCGTTGGCGGAATCGGTCAAAACATGGCCGATTCCGCCATGCGGGGCTGATAGCGGAGGCTCGCTGCCGAAGCCATGCCCGGCCTGAAAATTGAACAACCGCTAAAATGCCGGGTTGGCGCCCAACGTTGAGCAGCGCCGCATGTCAGAAAGTTTTAGATGCACAGGTTGTTGACGGTCACACTCGCATGTCTCGGTATGGTTGGCGCACTCGCCATCGATACCTATCTCCCCGCCATCCCCGCCATCGGCAAGGAATTCCAGGTCGGTCCGCTGGCCGTCCAGCAGACGCTGTCGCTGTTTCTGTTCGCGTTCGCCTTCATGATGCTGTTCTACGGGACCCTGTCCGATTCGTTCGGCCGCCGGCGCGTGCTGCTGGCCGCGCTGTCGGTCTATACGGTGGCCTCGATCGGCGCGGCGTTCGCGCCGACCTTCGGCTTCCTGCTCGGCTGCCGCGTGCTGCAGGGCCTGTCCGCCGGCGCAGGCTCCGTGCTGAGCGCCGCCATCGTGCAGGACCGCTTCTCTGGCGCGCAGGCGCAGCGCATGATGTCCCACATCATGATGGTGTTCGGCCTCGCGCCCGCCATCGCTCCGGTGCTGGGCGGCTACCTGCACATGGCGTTCGGCTGGCGCTCCACGTTCGTGTTCCTGTTCCTGTTTGGCCTGGCGATGATCGTGCTGTGCTACCGCACGCTGCCCGAGAGCCTGCCGCCGGAAAAGCGCCACGCCTTCCATCCCGGTACCATCGCGCGCAACTACCTGATGGTCCTCAAGCGCGGCAAGTTCGTGCTGCTGTCGCTCACGCTGGGCATGGCGTTCGGCGGCCTGTCGCTGTACATCGGCTCGGCGGCCAATTTCGTGATGGGCATCCTGGGCAAGTCGGAGACGGGTTTTGCGTGGCTGTTCATTCCGCTCATCGGCGGCATGATGGTCGGCTCGGCGCTGTCGGGCAAGTTCGCCGCGCGCTACGCGCCGGTGCGGCTGGTGCAGGCCGGCTTTGTGCTGATGGGTATATCGGGCCTGGCGAGCGTGGCCTACAACAGCGCGTTCGTGGCCGAGACGCCATGGGCGGTGCTGCCGCTGGCCGTGTACACCTTCGGCCTGTCGATCGCGATGCCGGCGATCCAGGTCAAGGCGCTGTCGCTGTTCCCGGATAACCGCGGGCTGGCCGCGTCGATGCAGGCCTTCATTCAGATGATGTCGTTCGCGCTGGTGTCGGGCTTCCTCGCGCCGCTGTTGTTCGATAGTGCGCTCAAACTGGCGTACGGCCTGGCGGCAACGTTGGTGCTCAGTTTTCTCTGCTGGACCCTTGCGGTAGGGCGAAAATAGCGCGGTCGTGCTTGCTTGAAACTTGGTATCTCGCCTGCTAATGTGGATTAATACATTAACAACGAGAGGGCGTCATGAACACCGTCCGAACCGGCACCACCCTGGCGCTCCTGCTGGCCGCGCTTTCAGCTGCCAATGCCAGCGAAATCACAATTTCAACCGGCTATTCAACCGCGGGCCAACAGGCCACGCCCCAGGCATACCAATCGGTGGTCGAGGCGGCGGTCGCCACTGCCACTCCGGGGTATGGCAGTACGAGCGTCGAAGTATTCGACGGCATTTCCAACCATAAGACCCTGTCGGGTGCGTCCAGGGACCTGGCGTACAAGTTCGAAGTGGATTTCTTTGTCACCGAGGACAAGGCCGGTACCTGGTCGTTCCGTGGCGGCGTCGATTTCGGTGATGGCGGCGTCATGATGCTCGATGGCGTGCCGCTGCACTTCAGCAGCGATGACCTGTGGTGGGCGGGGTCCTACGGCAACTCGAGGGAATACCTGGCGGGAAGCGCGCAACTGGCGAGCGGTGCGCACACGCTGGTCTTTTACGGCCTGGAGAACTGTTGCGATGGGGCGAACATCGGGCAGCAGGCGCAATTCCGGATCGGGGACGGCGCATTCACTACCTTCAGCACAGTCGACGGGCTGACGACTCCCATTCCGGAACCGGCAACGGTGGGGATGCTTCTGGGTGGTTTGGGGATGCTTGCAGCTGTGGGTAGATGGAGAACGCGTCGATTGGAACAAAGCGCCTGACTGTTCCGTGGCGCTCGCGCGCTCTCCGTACGGAATCTAAAATTCAAGGGGGCAGTCCCGCATGACTGTCCCCAGCCTGTGCTAGCGGCGATTCTGCTTCATGGCCGAGTCGACCTCGCGCTTGGCGTCGCGGTCCTTTTCGGTGGCGCGCTTGTCGTGCTGCTTCTTGCCCTTGGCAAGGCCGACTTCGCACTTCACCCGTCCGCCCTTGTAGTGCAGGTTGAGCGGCACCAGCGTGTAGCCGGACCGTTCCACCTTGCCGATGAGCTTGTCCACCTCCGCACGATGCAGCAGCAGCTTGCGCGTGCGCGTCGCCTCCGGATGCACGAAGCCCGATGCGGTGGGCAGCGCACTGACGTGCGCGCCGAACAGGAACAGTTCGTCCCCCTTGCGGATGACGTACGCTTCCTTGATCTGCACCCGGCCTTCGCGGATGGCCTTGACCTCCCAACCCTCCAGCACGAGGCCCGCTTCATAGCGGTCCTCGATGAAGTAGTCGTGGAAGGCTTTCTTATTGTCAACAATACTCATGAATTAGCAAAAACGTGCAGCTCGGTTAAACTACGGCCTTGAAAAGTGAACATCATAACAAATGGCTCATCCATGGCAGTAGTGCACAAACAAGTTTTGCTGGCATATAGCGCGGAACAGATGTTTGACCTGGTTGCAAAGGTCGAAGATTATCCGAAATTCCTCCCATGGTGCAGCGGCGTCGAAGTCCTCGAGCGCTCGCATGACAGGCTGGTAGCCTGCCTGGCGATGAACTTCCGCGGCATCAACCAGAGCTTCACCACTGCCAACACCAACCACCGCCCGACCCACATGAACATGAAGCTGGTGAACGGGCCGTTCAAGTCGCTGGACGGGAACTGGCACTTCAAGGCGCTGCGCGAGGACGCGTGCAAGATCGAATTCGACCTGCACTACGAATTCTCCAGCCGCCTGCTGGAGAACCTGATCGGCCCGATGTTCAGCGTCATCGCCAATAACATGGTCGATTCCTTCGTCAAGCGCGCCGAGACGGTGTATGGCTGAACGGTTCGTGGTCAAGGTGTGCTATGCCACCGCCGCCAGCGAGGTGTGGCGCGAGGTGGAAGTGGAGCAGGGCGCCACGATCGAGCAGGCGATCCGCAGCTCAGGCATGCTGGAAGCGGTGCCCGGCATCGACCTGGCGGTGCAGCCGGTGGGCATCTACGCCAAGAAGAAGCCGCTGGACACGGTGCTGCGCGAGCACGACCGCATCGAAATCTACCGTCCCCTGGTGGCCGATCCCAAGGAAACCCGCCGCGCCCGCGCCAGGAAGCGCAGCGCATAAAGGGGCGCGTCCCGGGCGCTTAGCGGCAGGCGGCGATGATCTTGCCGGCGCGCGCCGATTCAGCGGCCCGCTCCGCGTCGCTCATCACTTCATTGGCGTCCGCAGACGTGTGCGAACGCAGCCGCACGCCCGAATCCAGTTCGGCCTTGGCGCGCCGCGCGGCATCGCAGGTGCGCTTGCGCTCGGCAGCCTGTGCCGCCTCCTGCTGTGCCTTCTGCGCCGTCTCCGCGCTTTCCTTGCGGCGCTTCTGGAAGTCCTGTTCGCGCTCCGCGAGCGTGGTCCCCGCCGCAGGCGCGGCGCTTGCCGCGGCAGGCCGCGCGGTCGACGCGATCACCTGCTCCATGCCTTTTGGCGCCTGGAGCACGCGCACACCCGGCGGTGGCGGCTGGTCCGAGTAGTTGCGCCGGCCGTTGTGGTCGATCCAGACATACTGCGCGGCCGCGCTGCCGGCGGCCAGCAGCAGCGCCGCGCCGAGAATGGACTTGATGGGTCGAGTGATTCGCATAAGGTTTCCTGCTGAGATTCGTTGCTCCATTTCGCCAGCTTTGCGGCCCCGTGTCAACGCCGGGCAGCTGGTCCTTGCCAGAATTTTTAAGCCTTGCCAAGACGCTTTCGCACGCTTTCTGTATAATTCGCTTTTGCGCCTATAGGAAAACAACTATGCGTTTACTTCAGAAAGCACTCACGTTCGATGACGTGCTGCTCGTCCCGGCCTACAGCAACATCCTCCCGGCCGCTACCTCCCTGCGTACCAAGCTGACCCGCAACATCACGCTGAACATCCCGCTGCTGTCGGCGGCAATGGATACCGTGACCGAAGCGCGCCTGGCGATCGCAATGGCACAGGAAGGCGGCATCGGCATCATCCACAAGAACCTGTCGCCGAAGGACCAGGCCCGCGAAGTAGCGCGCGTGAAGCGTTTTGAAGCAGGCGTGCTGCGCGACCCGATCACCATCCCGCCGACCATGACGGTGCGCGAAGTGATCGCCCTGCGCGAACAGCACGGCATCAGCGGTTTCCCTGTGGTCGAAGGCAAAGTCGTCGTCGGCATCATCACCAACCGCGACCTGCGCTTCGAGACCGAACTGGACGCGCAGGTGCGCGAAAAGATGACCCCGCGCGAAAAGCTCGTCTACGTCAACGAAGGCGCTGAACTCGACGACGCCAAGCGCCTGATGAACAAGCACCGCCTGGAGCGCGTGCTGGTGGTGAACGACGCATTCGAACTGCGCGGCCTGATCACCGTGAAGGACATCCAGAAAGCCGTCGAGCACCCGTTCGCATCCAAGGACGCGCAGGGCAAGCTGCTGGTCGGCGCCGCGGTCGGCGTCAGCCAGCGCGACGAGGAACGCATCGAGCTGCTGGTCTCTGCCGGCGTGGACGTGCTGGTGGTGGACACCGCCCACGGCCACTCGCAAGGCATCCTGGACCGCGTCAAGTGGATCAAGACGCGCTACCCGCACGTGGACGTCATCGGCGGCAACATCGCCACGGCGGCCGCGGCGAAGGCGCTGGTCGAATACGGCGCGGACGCGGTCAAGGTCGGCATCGGCCCGGGCTCGATCTGCACCACCCGTATCGTCGCAGGCGTCGGCGTACCGCAGATCACCGCGATCTCCAACGTGGCCGAAGCGCTCCAGGGCACCGGCGTGCCATGCATCGCCGACGGCGGCATCCGCTACTCGGGCGACATCTCCAAGGCACTGGCGGCGGGCGCATCGACCGCAATGATGGGCTCCATGTTCGCCGGCACCGAAGAAGCGCCGGGCGAAGTGATCCTGTACCAGGGCCGTTCGTACAAGTCCTACCGCGGCATGGGCAGCCTGGGCGCGATGGCCGAAGGCTCGGCCGACCGCTACTTCCAGGAAGTCGGTGCGCGCGCGGACAAGTTCGTACCGGAAGGGATCGAAGGCCGCGTCGCCTACAAGGGCAGCGTGCTGGCCATCCTGTTCCAGCTGGTGGGCGGCATCCGCCAGTCGATGGGCTACTGCGGCTGCGCCACCATCGAGGAACTGCACGAGAAGGCGGAGTTCGTCGAGATCACCTCGGCGGGCATGCGTGAGTCGCACGTCCACGACGTGCAGATCACCAAAGAAGCTCCGAACTACCGTTCCGAATAAACGTGACCTGACGCGGCGACTAGTTCGCCGCGTTTCGCATCCGCCATACAGAATCCAAAACACACTTCCTCATCCATGCATTCCAAGATCCTCATCCTCGACTTTGGCTCCCAGGTTACCCAGCTGATCGCGCGCCGCGTGCGCGACGCCGGCGTGTTCTCCGAAGTGTATCCGTACGACGTGTCCGACGAATTCGTGCGCAACTACGGCGCCGCCGGCGTGATCCTGTCCGGCAGCCACAGCTCCACGCTGGAAGGCGATGCGCCGCGCGCGCCGCAAGCCGTGTTCGAACTCGGCGTGCCCGTGCTGGGCATCTGCTACGGCATGCAAACGATGGCCGCGCAGCTGGGCGGCAAAGTGGAAAACGGCCTGGTACGCGAATTCGGCTACGCCGAAGTGCGCGCGCGCGGGCATTCCAAACTCCTGAACGGCATCAACGACTTCGTCACCGACGAGGGCCACGGCATGCTGCGCGTGTGGATGAGCCACGGCGACAAAGTCCTTGAAATGCCGCCGGGCTTCAAGCTGATGGGGAACACCGAAAGCTGCCCGATCGCCGCGATGTTCGACGACGAGCGCCAGTTCTACGCGCTGCAGTTCCACCCGGAAGTCACGCACACCGCGCAGGGCAAGGCCATCCTCGGCCGCTTCGTGCACGAAATCTGCGGCTGCAAATCGGACTGGAACATGCCCGACTATATTTCGGAAGCCGTGGAGTCGATCCGCGCCCAGGTGGGCAGCGATGAAGTCATCCTCGGCCTTTCCGGCGGCGTCGATTCGAGCGTGGCCGCCGCGCTGATCCACCGCGCCATCGGCGACCAGCTGACCTGCGTGTTCGTCGATCACGGCCTGCTGCGCCTGAACGAAGGCAAGATGGTCATGGACATGTTCGCCAAGAACCTGGGCGTGAAAGTGATCCAGGTCGACGCAACCGACCAGTTCATGGGCCACCTGGCCGGCGTTACCGACCCCGAGGCCAAGCGCAAGATCATCGGCCGCGAGTTCGTCGAGGTCTTCCAGGCCGAAGCGAAGAAGCTGCCGAACGCGCGCTGGCTGGCGCAGGGCACCATCTACCCGGACGTGATCGAAAGCGCTGGCAAGGGCAAGAAGGGCCAGACCATCAAGAGCCACCACAACGTGGGCGGCCTGCCGGAGACGCTGAACCTCAAGCTGCTGGAGCCGCTGCGCGAACTGTTCAAGGACGAAGTGCGCGAACTGGGCGTGGCCTTGGGCCTGCCGCATGACATGGTCTACCGCCACCCGTTCCCGGGGCCGGGCCTGGGCGTGCGCATCCTGGGCGAAGTGAAGAAGGAATACGCCGACCTGCTGCGCCGCGCCGACGCCATCTTCATCGAAGAACTGCGCAACACGCCGTTCGAGCCGCTGCCGTCGGACGGCGTGGTGGGCGACAGCGTGCCGCGCAACTGGTACGAAGCGACCAGCCAGGCGTTCGCCGTATTCCTGCCCGTGAAATCGGTGGGCGTGATGGGCGACGGCCGCACCTACGATTACGTGGTGGCGCTGCGCGCGGTGCAGACGCAGGACTTCATGACCGCGCACTGGGCGCACCTGCCGCACACGCTGCTGGGTCGCGTCTCTAACCGCATCATCAACGAAGTGCGTGGCCTGAACCGCGTCGTGTACGACATCTCCGGCAAACCGCCAGCGACGATCGAATGGGAATGACATTCCTGTCGCAGGGATGACTTATAGAGCCCTGTTCGTACAGGGCTTTATATTTTGTTGAATTGTCGAGCAAGTTCGGCCTACAACTATTGAAGCACTCTTTTGGAACACAGTTATGGAAATCAAGGTCAACTTCCTCGACAAGCTTCGCCTCGAAGCCAAATTCGACGACTTCACCGTCATCGCCGACCAGCCGATCCGCTACAAGGGCGACGGCTCGGCGCCCGGTCCGTTCGACTACTTCCTGGCCTCGTCGGCCCTGTGCGCGGCGTACTTCGTCAAGTTGTACTGCAATACGCGCAATATCCCGACCGAGAACATCCGTCTGTCGCAGAACAATATTGTCGACCCGGAGAACCGCTACAAGCAGATCTTCAAGATCCAGGTCGAGCTGCCCGCCGATATTTCGGAAAAGGACCGCGAAGGCATTCTGCGCTCGATCGAACGTTGCACCGTCAAGAAGGTAGTGCAGACCGGGCCGGAGTTCGTGATCGAACAGGTCGAGAACCTCGATGCCGATGCGCAGTCCCTGCTGGCCCTGCGTCCCGATTCCGAATCGCGCACCTACATCCCCGGCAAGGACCTGCCGCTGGAGCAGACCATCGCCAACATGTCGGGCATGCTCGCGGACTGGGGCATCAAGATCGAGATCGCGTCGTGGCGCAATATCGTTCCCAACGTGTGGTCGCTGCACATCCGCGACGCGCACTCGCCGATGTGCTTCACCAACGGTAAAGGATCGACCAAGGAAAGCGCACTGGCCTCGGCCCTGGGCGAATACATCGAGCGCCTGAACAGCAATCACTTCTACGCAGGTTCGTATTGGGGCGAGGACATCGCCAGCGCGCAGTTCGTCCACTACCCGGACGAACGCTGGTTCCAGCCGGGTCCGAAGGATTCGCTGCCGCCGGAGATCCTCGACGAGTACACCCTGGAGATCTACGATGCCGACGGCGAACTGCGCGGCTCGCACCTGTACGACACCAACTCCGGCAACACCGCGCGCGGCATCTGTTCGCTGCCGTTCGTGCGGCAGTCCGATGGCGCGACCGTCTATTTCCCGTCCAACCTGGTCGAGAACCTGTATGTCAGCAACGGCATGAGCGCGGGGAACACGCTCGCCGAAGCGCAGGTCCAGTGCCTGTCCGAGATCTTCGAGCGCGCCGTGAAGCGCGAGATCATCGAAACCGAGATCGCGCTGCCCGATGTGCCGCAGGAGGTGCTGGCGAAGTACCCCGGCATCGTTGCCGGCATTAAGGGACTGGAGGAACAGGGCTTCCCGGTCCTGGTCAAAGACGCTTCGCTGGGTGGCAAGTACCCGGTCATGTGCGTCACGCTGATGAACCCGCGCACCGGCGGTGTCTTCGCGTCGTTCGGCGCGCACCCGAGCTTCGAGGTGGCGCTGGAACGCAGCCTGACCGAGCTGCTGCAGGGACGCAGCTTCGAGGGCCTGAACGACCTGCCGCAGCCGACGTTCGAACGTAACGCCGTGACGGAGCCGAACAACTTCGTCGAACACTTCATCGATTCCAGCGGTATCGTGTCGTGGCGCTTCTTCAGCGCCAGCGCCGATGTCGATTTTGTCGAGTGGGACTTCACCGCGAACGGCACGGCCTCCAATGCCGAGGAAGCCGCGACGCTGTTCGGCATCCTGGAAGAGTTGGGCAAGGAAGTCTACGTGGCGGTGCACGACCACCTGGGCGCCACCGCCTGCCGCATCCTGGTCCCGGGCTATTCCGAAATCTACCCGGTTGAGGACCTCATCTGGGACAACACCAACAAGGCGCTGCTGTTCCGCGAAGACATCCTGAACCTGCATCGCCTCGACGACGAGGCCCTGGAGTCGCTGCTCGACCGTCTCGAGAACAATGAGCTGGACGAGTACTCGGACATCGCCACGCTGATCGGCGTCGAGTTCGACGAAAACACGGACTGGGGCCAGCTGACCGTCCTCGAACTCAAGCTGCTGATCCACCTGGCATTGAAGGAGTTCGAAGAGGCGCACGAACTGGTGGGCGCCTTCCTGCAGTACAACGACAACACGGTCGAGCGCCGGCTGTTCTACCAGGCGCTCAATGTCGTGCTCGAAGTGGTGTTGGACGACGACATGGAACTGGACGACTACGTCGTCAATTTCCGCCGCATGTTCGGCGACGCGCGCATGGATGCGGCGCTCGGTTCGGTGGACGGCAGCGTGCGTTTCCACGGCCTGACCCCGACAAACATGCAGCTGGAAGGCCTGGACCGCCACCACCGCCTGATCGACAGCTACCGCAAACTGCACAAGGCGCGGGCTGCCCGCTTGGCTGAGGTATCCAACTAAGGTGCGCACGTCCCGGCCGTTGCCGGGACTTGGCCAGCTTCGGGGCTGGACTGTTCGCTAGTAATTGACGATCAGCGGCCGCATCATGTCGTGCTCCTCGTGCTCGAGGATATGGCAGTGCCAGACAAACTCGTTGCCACCTGTGCGCGGGCTCGGCGGGACCGTGAAGCCGGGGGCAGGCAGGTCGAAACGCATCAGCACGCGCGTCACTTCGCCCGGATTCATGCGCACGGTTTCCTTCCACCCCAGCTCATTCGGGTCCGGCGCCCGCGGCTGGCCGATATACCTGATCGCCGCGAAACCCGAGAAGGGAATGCCGTGCCCGCGCGGATAAACCTTGTCCGAGAAGCGCTGGCGACTGAGCACCTGCACGTTCACCAGGTGGAAGTGCATCGGATGGGTGTCAGCAGTCAGGTTGGCGATTTCCCACACTTCCGTGCCGCCGGCGTGGACCACCTCGGTCGGGGCGGCGTGGTATGGAACCCCGAACGCAGCGGACTTCCGGCCCACCGACACCGCACGGTCGGTGCCCAGCAGCTGGATCAGGCGCCCGTATTCATCGAAAGCTTCGTTCAGGGTCAGGCGCCGGACCGGCACCCCGCGCGGGTTTGGCGTTGGCACGCCAGCGGTCTGCATGACCAGGTAAGGATCGAGCTGGCTGGCATCGAATGCGGCCGGGAGCCTGATCGGCGGGTCTGCGGCCCCTTGCCTGGCCTTCACGCGGATTTGCAGCAGGGTCCGCGTATTCGGCCCGAACCCGGGCGAGGATTGCCGTGTCCTGGGATTTTGCGGGTGATAGTCGGCCATGGCGTCTCCGTTAGGGAAGGGCGCCGGCGCGTCGTTGTACAGGATCAGGATGGAACCGGCTGGCACGCTGCTGAAATCGACGACCAGGTCGGCGCGCTCCCCCGGGCCAAGCAATAACTGCCTGGCGCGCGCGCTAGCGACCGGGGTTGGCGCGGGCAGGAATCCGCCTTCGTTGCCGATCTGGATGAAGCCCGGACCCGCGGCGTTCTTGTTCGGCTCGGTCGGAGCGCCGGACATCGTGAAGACCAGCCTGGGATTGAGGAAGCGCGCATTGCAGGCATTCAGCATCCGGAAGCGGTAGGCACGCTGCTCCACTTCAAGGTAGGGGAAGACAGTGCCATTGGCCAGGATGGTATCGCCGAACATCTCGGGAACGATCGAGGGATCCGGCAGCGTCCAGCCACCCGGCTGAAGGGCCGCATCATAAATATGGGGATACCACAGGTCGCCAGCGCGGCTGTCCGGACGTAACTCAGCCCAGGTGGGATCGCGATCGAGAAGGGAAGGGGCAACGAACACCTTGTCCTGGAAGGACAGGTGCAGCGTTCTCGGATCGAGCGGGCCAGGCAGGTTGTTGTTGGCCGCCAGCGCAGCCTCGTAGCTGTCGGTGATGATGTACGGAGCAGCCAGACCGGCGTATGCGTTGAGCCGCGTGATCCCGAGCGCATGGTCGTGGAACCACATCATGCGGGCGCCCTGGTCGTTCGGATAGAAGTACTCCGCCTGGCCGGGACGCGAAGCGGCGCCATTCAGCGTGGAACCCAGGTCGACAAAGCTTTCGCCCCGGGCGTCCGGGGAGAACCACGCATGCGGTCCCCCATCACTGGTCCACGGCACCTTGCCGCCGTGGAGGTGCACTGCGGTCCGGTTCGGGCCGCGTTCGGCGCCGGGCAATGTCGTGTCGACCGGTAGCAGGTGCCGTGCGGGCAGGCTGTTGACGAATGTGACCTGTACCTTCTCGCCGCGATGCGCCACGATGCCCGCGCCCAGGTGCTTCTTGACGGAGCCGTTGGTGTACGCCCAGAGGCGCGTGCCGTTCGCTGCCATCGATGGATGCAGGACGTCGACAATCTCTTCCATGTTCATGGTGTAGTGGGTGGCGCCGCCGAATCCCTTTCCGTCGGGGGCCGCGAGCGGGATATCGGTGCCGAACCGGCGCAAGGGCGCAACGAATTTGCCGAGGGGCGTTCCGTCGTATGCCAAAGCAGGGCGTTGCGGCAAGAACGTTCCGGTAGCTGCGCCGAAGGAAAGCAGGCTACCGGACTTCAATAGAGTCCTCCTGTCCATGATGTTCTCCTCTCAGGATTCCGGCATGAAGCTCTAACCAGTCTAGGACAATTCCGGACCAGTACGCCGCGTATGTACGTTGCGCGGTCGAAGGCGTTGTTTTCCGGTCCGGCGGCACGCCGCTTGCCCTGCCCCCCTAACGTCGCCCGGAAATATTTCATTTGTGCGCTCTGGACGACAACCGGAATTCGCTGATACGCTGCAACTCTTACTCAACCGTTGCTCGCACCGGAGACACGCATGATTGCCAGGTTCGCCGCTACTACCCTCTCGATCCTCATGTTCTGCGGTTCCGTATCAGCGGCCGCTCCCACCGGCCCCTGGGCCAAGTTCAACGGCAAGATGAAGGCGGACGCCTTGTTCCGCGATGCCGATGGTGGCTACCTCGAATCGGTCCGAAGCATCGTGCAGGGCGGCGGGGACCTGAACTGGCAGCGCGAAGACGGCCACACGCCCCTGATGAGCGCCGCCGCGGCGGGACACGCCGACATCGTCAAATTCATGCTTGAAAATGGCGCCGACCCGACGCTCCGTGACAACCGCGGCAGGACCGCGCTGGACGCCGCCCGCTCGGCTGGCGCCATGGATGTGGTACGGGTTCTTGAGCGCGCAGCGGCCTCGCCAGCCCGGGTCACGGCGCCGGCCCAACCTGCGGCGGGTAACACGGCGGCGGGCAACACGGCGGCGCCAAGCGGACCTTGGGCCAGGTACAACGGCAAATTCGAGGCGGACGCGTTGTTCCGCGACGCCGGCGGCGGCTATCTGGACGAGGTGAAGAGCATCGTGCAGGGCGGCGGCGACGTCAACTGGGTGCGCGAGGATGGCCGCACGCCGCTCATGAGCGCGGCCGAGGCCGGACATGCCGACATCGTGGCGTACCTGCTCCAGCAAGGGGCCGACCCTTCGGTGCGCGATGCGAACGGGAAGAGCGCCTTCGACCTGGCGCGCGCCGCCGGCGCCGTGGACGTCGCACGCATGCTGCAGGGCGGCGCACGACCGGCGCCTGCTCCCGCGGCCCCGGTCGCGCAGGCGCCAGCAAGCCCGGCCCCACGCGTACCCCCTCCGCAGGCTGCCCCCGCTCCCAGGCCACCCGTAGCGCAGGTCCCGCCAGCCAATGCGCCCGCGCCGCAGGCGGGTGCCACGCGCTGGGCGCCGTTCGGCACTTATACGCCTGGCCAGCGGGTGCAGTTCTATGTTCCGACCGGCTGGCGTACCGGGACCGTGCGCGCCGTCGGTCCGGTCAACAACAGCGCCAGGGCCGGCCTGGTGTACGAGAAGAGGTACGAGATCGCCTCGGACAAATTCCCCAACAATCCTGAATGGACCGACTGGGGTCTGGTCGCCGGGGTGGACCGCGCGGCGTTCTGGACCAATTTCTTCGTGGGTGACTGGGCCACCGGCGAAGTGATGGCGGTGAACACCCGCATCGAAGGCAGCAAGGAAATCAGCGAGTACTCCTACCACGCCGCGACGGAAGGCCTGCGCATCAACGCGGACGGCAGCTACCTGTGGAAGCCGCTCGGTTCGCCGGAAATCAAGGGCAGGTGGCAAGCGGCGCCGGACGGCCCGGGCGTCGTGCTCCTGAAGGGATACCAGGGCGCGAACTGGACCTTGCGTAACGAGACCAATGCGACCGAGGAATACCTGCGCGGGATCGAGACGGCGCGGCTCTACCCTGACAACCGGCAGATGACGATCACCGCCAAGCGGCCGACCGCCGCCGGCCGCAGGCCATAGGGTCCGCCCCGGCCACCCCGGCAAAGCCCGCGCATTCGCACATGCCGTTCAGTTGGCACTGAACGGCATTTTTCATGGCCCGTCTCTTGCGTTATCCCAGCGCCAAGGCGGCCCCCGGTTGTTGCATGCTTTATCTGGCACCGGAATCAGGATCGGGAGGAGGGCTCTGGTTTTCATCGCAAAGTCTCCGAGTCGTGTCAGTTGGAGGGCGTACAAATGTCTGGAACGGTCGGAACGATGTCTGTTTTGATCGCGTGGGCACGCGATTTTTGTCGCAAACGCATGTGCGCGATGTCTGTTTCGTACTCCGGTTTCACGGCCTGGGGCAAAAACAGTTCAGTTAACAGGCGCAGATCGGTGAAAGAGTACGAAAGCGACGAAAAACGATCGAAGAGACAAAAATGCTCGGAGTTGGGAGGACCCACCCCGTGCTATTCCTACAGGCGGGGATGGCGGAAACGGCCCATTTATGGCGAATTCCGCCACGAGTGACCTAGGCCGGAAGCCCCCGCGATTGCCGGCCACGCCACAATGTGGCCGCGCATTGGTACACTGCGTCTTTTTCAGCAGCTTCTTCGTATGTCCACCCCACCCGAGCCGCGCTACGGTTTCCTGCTGACGCGCCACTGGCGCGACACCGACGCCGGCGTGGAGGTCGAGTTCTGGCTGGCGACGGACGCGGGTTCGCGGCGCATCCGGCTCGCGCCGCATCAGGCGGTGGCGTTCATCCCGGAGGCGCAGCGTGAGCTGGCCGAGGCGGTCATGCGCGGCGAACGCGGTTGGGAGTTGCGCGCGCTGGCGCTGACGGACTTCCAGCACCGGCCGGTGCTCGGGCTCTACTGCATTGGCTACCGCAAGCTGCTCAAGCTGGAGAAGCGCCTGCGCGAGCACGGCGTGGATGTCTACGAGGCCGATGTGCGGCCGCCCGAGCGCTACCTGATGGAGCGCTTCATTACGGCGCCTGTGGAATATGCGGGACGCGAAGACGCGCACGATCCTGCCTTGCTGCTCGACGGGCAGCTGAAACCGGCAGCAGCCTACCGGCCGCAACTGCGCACTGTGTCGCTCGACATTGAAACCACCATGAAAGGCGAGCTGTACTCGATCGCGCTGGAAGGCTGCGGCCAGCGCCAGGTGTACATGCTCGGTCCGCCCAACGGCGACAGCAGCGCCTGCGATTTCGCCCTCGAGTACTGCGACAGCCGACCCGACCTCCTGAGCCGTCTCGAAGAATGGATGGCGCGCCACGACCCCGATGCGATCATCGGCTGGAACCTCGTGCAGTTCGACATGCGCATCCTGCAGCAGCATGCCGAGCGCTTCGGGCGCCAGCTCAGGCTGGGACGCGGCGGCAGCCCGATCGAATGGCGCGAGCATGGACGCCGGCAGGAGCACTTCTTCATCTCGGTCCCCGGGCGGCTGGTGATCGATGGGATCGAGGCGCTGCGCTCGGCCACATGGAGTTTTCCTTCGTTCAGCCTGGAATCCGTGGCGCAGACCCTGCTCGGCGAAGGCAAAGACATCGACAATCCCTACGACCGGATGGATAGCATCAACCGCATGTTCGCCGAGGACAAGCCGGCGCTGGCGCGCTACAACCTGAAGGACTGCGAACTGGTCACGCGCATCTTCGACAAGACCGGCCTGCTGGCATTCCTGCTCGAGCGCGCCAGCGTCACCGGCCTGGCCGCCGACCGCAGCGGCGGCTCGGTGGCCGCGTTCGAGCACCTGTACATGCCGGTCATGCACCGCCAGGGACTGGTGGCGCCGAACATCGGCGACGTGATTGGCGGCGACAGTCCGGGCGGATTCGTCATGGACTCACGCTCCGGGCTGTACGATTCGGTCCTGGTCCTCGACTACAAGAGCCTGTACCCGTCGATCATCCGCACCTTCCTGATCGACCCGGTCGGTCTGGTGGAAGGTTTGCGGGAGGAAGAGGGCGCCTCGGTGCCGGGATTCCTGAACGCGCGCTTTTCGCGCTCGCGCCACTGCCTTCCAGGTATCGTCACGCAGGTGTGGGCGGGGCGGGAGGCTGCAAAACGAGAGCGCAACCAGCCGCTGTCGCAGGCGCTCAAGATCATCATGAACGCCTTCTACGGCGTGCTCGGCTCGAGCGGTTGCCGCTTCTTCGATCCCCGTCTGGCCTCCTCGATAACGCTGCGCGGCCACGAAATCATGCACCGCACGCGCGAGCTGATCGAGAACAAGGGATACCAGGTGATCTATGGCGACACCGATTCCACCTTCGTCTGGCTCGGGTGCGCGCACTCGGACCGGGACGCGGAGCGCATCGGACGTGAATTGGTTGATCATGTCAACCAATGGTGGCGCGACCACCTGCGCGAGGCACACGGGCTGGAAAGCGCGCTCGAACTGGAATACGACGTGCATTTCCGCCGCTTCCTGATGCCCACGGTGCGCGGCTCGGACGAAGGCAGCAAGAAGCGCTATGCCGGTTTGGCGACCGGTGCCGACGGCAGCGACGAAATGGTCTACAAAGGGCTCGAGACGGTGCGCACGGACTGGACGCCGCTGGCGCAGCAGTTCCAGCAAGGGCTGTACGAGCGCATCTTCAAAGGGCAGCCGTACCAGGAGTTCGTGCGCGGCTACGTGGCAGCCACCCTGAACGGCGAGTTCGACGAGCTGCTCATCTACCGCAAGCGCTTGCGCCGGCCGCTGGAGGACTACCAGCGCAATGTCCCGCCGCATGTGCGTGCCGCCCGCGCAGCCGACGAACATCATGCCAGCCTGGGACGTCCGCCGCAGTACCGCAACGGCGGCTGGATTCGCTATGTGATGACCACTGCCGGACCGGAACCGCTGGAGCTGCTGCGCTCACCCATCGATTACGAGCACTACCTGGAGCGCCAACTCGAACCGGTCGCGGATGCGATCCTGCCCTTCCTGGGCGACAGCTTTGCGCGGCTGGTCAGCCGCCAGCACTCGCTCTTCTGACGCCATGGACGACCAGGTCGCCAGGGCGGCGCAACTTATCCGCGAGGCCGATGGCATCATCGTCGCCGCCGGGGCAGGCATGGGCGTCGATTCCGGCCTGCCGGATTTTCGCGGCGCAACGGGGTTCTGGAAGGCGTATCCGGCCCTCGCCGCGGCACGGATCGATTTTCCACAGGCCGCCTCGGCGCGCGGCTTCGAGCAGCACCCCAGGAGGTCGTGGGGATTCTATGGGCACCGGCTGGCGCTGTATCGCAGGACCGTTCCCCATGCTGGCTTTGCGCTGCTGCAGCAATGGTCCCGGTCGAAGGAACATGGCTGCAGTGTTTTCACCAGTAACGTGGACGGCCAGTTCCAGCTGGCCGGGTTCGATCCGGAGCAGGTGCATGAGTGTCACGGCTCGATCCATTACATGCAATGCAGCGCGCCGTGCAGCGAAGCGATCTGGCCTGCGGACCAGTTCATGCCGGAGGTGGATGAGCGTCATTGCCTGCTGCTGGGGGAGCTGCCGGCTTGCCCGCATTGCGGCGCAATCGCGCGGCCGAATATCCTGATGTTCGATGACTGGACCTGGCTGGACCAGCGCAGTGAAGCACAAAGCGCGCGCCAGCAGGCCTGGCTCGAGCGGCTGGAGCGGCCCGTGGTGATCGAGATCGGGGCCGGGACCGCGATCCCCTCGGTACGGCACTTCAGCAACCGGATCATCCGCCAGCACAACGGGACGCTTGTGCGCATCAACCCGCGTGCCGCCGAAGTCGCGCGCGGCACGGATGTGGCGCTGGAGCTTGGCGCGCTGGAAGCCTTGCGGGCCATCGATAGGATGTATTGAGAACTGCGTGTAAACTCCGCCTTTCATTTTGAAGAGGTGCGAATAGCATGACAAGTCAGCTCGAGCTGCGTGCAACGGCACTGGATTGCCTGCTCATCACGGAACCGGCCGCCAAGACCCAGGCTGTCGCGGCGCTGGCAGCGGCCTGGCAGGACGGAAGCTGCACCGTTGACACCACAGCCATCCTGAGCGCGTCCGGCACGGTGCCGGGACGGCCGGCACGCCCGGAGCTGGTGCCGCCGCGCCTTGTCGGGCGCCGCTCGATGGCCACTGTGGAAGGCCGGGCCATGCTGGTCCATGCGCTGGCCCATATCGAATTCAATGCGGTGAACCTTGCCCTCGACGCCATCTGGCGCTTTCCGGGGATGCCGCGCGAGTACTATGCCGACTGGCTGCGGGTGGCCAGCGAGGAGGCCAGGCATTACACCATGCTGAGCGAGCACCTCCGGGTGCTGGGTTTCCAATACGGCGATTTCACTGCCCACGACAGCCTGTGGGAGATGGTCGAGAAGACGCGCGGGGACATCGTCGCGCGCATGGCGCTGGTCCCGCGGACGCTGGAAGCGCGCGGCCTGGATGCGATCCCGCCGCTGCGCGCCAAGCTGGCGCAAGCTGGCGACATGGCGGCTGCCGCCATCCTCGATGTGATCCTGCACGAGGAGGTCGGCCACGTCGAAATCGGCAACCGCTGGTACGGCTACCTGTGCGCACAGCGCGGGCTGGAGCCCCAATCCACGTACGACGAACTGGCCGTGCGCTACAAGGCGCCGGTGCCGAAAGGCCCCTTCAACATCGAGGCGCGGCGCCGCGCCGGCTTTACCGAAGCGGAGCTGGCGTATTTGACTTGAAATCAAGCAATTTTTCCGTGGACCAAATGTAAGACTCGTGCGACGATATTGCATTCCGCAACTGTCCAGCGATGTGCACGAGATCACGATGAGCTTGAAAACCGCAGCAAAACAGGCCTTCGCGGCCCCGGGGCGCCGCCTGGCGCGGCTCAGCAACTGGGCCGGACCGTACGCCACCCTGGTCCAGATGCTGATGGTCGGCCTCGTGTTCCTGTCATGTTCACGGCTGGCGCTGGTTGCCTGGCAATGGGAGCGTGTCAGCGCCACCGGGATCGCGGGCGAGATCATGCTGCAGGGCGTTCGCGCCGACCTTATCCTCCTCGGCTACTTCTTTGCGATACCGCTGCTGCTTGCTCCGCTGCTCGCCCACCGGTTCAGTGCACGCTTCTGGAAACCGTTCACGCTAGCGTGGGCCACCTTTGCGCTCATCTTCATCGTGTTCATGGAGGTGTCGTCGCCGCAGTTCATCATGCAGTACGACGTGCGGCCGAACCGCCTGTTCATCGAGTACCTGTCCTATCCCCGCGAAGTATTCGCCACCCTGTGGAACGGATTCCGCCTCGCGCTGGTGCTGGGCGTGGCGTGTACCGTGCTGCTGGGCGTCGCAATCTACAGGTTGCTGAACGCCGCGTCCGCAGGCGCCGCGCCCTGGTCCTCCAGGAAGCTGCTGCTCACCTGGCCTCTGATCTTCGTGCTGGTGTTCTTCCAGATCCGCTCGACCACCGCGCACCGTCCGGCCAATCCGGCGCTGTTCGCGCTGACCGGCGACGCCATGGTCAATTCGCTGATCATCAATTCGCCATGGTCCGTGCTCGACGCAATCAATTCGATGCGCAAGGAAGCCAACTCCTCGGAGATCTATGGCGACTACCCGCGCGAGGCGGTGCTGGCGCAAGTGAAGGCCGCGCCCTGGCTGAGCGGTTACCAATTCACTTCGCCAGACATCCCCACGCTGCACCGGCAGGACGCGGCGATCCGCCGCGACCGGCCGCTCAACCTCGTCATCGTGCTGGAAGAAAGCCTGGGCGCGACTTTCGTCGAATCCCTCGGCGGCCTGCCGGTCACGCCGGAACTGGAAAAGCTCAAGCACGAGGGCTGGTGGTTCGAGCAGCTGTACGCAACCGGCACCCGGTCGGTGCGCGGCATCGAAGCCGTGGTGGCGGGATATGCGCCGACCCCCGCGCGCAGCGTGGTCAAGCTGTCCCTGGCGCAGCAGAATTTCTACACGCTCGCGCTGGGCCTCGGCAAGCAGGGCTACCGCACCGAGTTCGTGTATGGCGGCGAGGCGCATTTCGACAATATGCGCAGCTTCTTCACCGGGAACGGATTCCAGAATGTCGTCGACCGCCGCGACATGCGGCCGAAGTTCGAAGGCAGCTGGGGCGCATCGGACGAAGACCTGTTCGACAAATCGCTGGAACGCCTGAAACACCTGCACGCAAGCGGCAAGCCGTTCTTCAGCCTGATCTTCAGCTCGTCGAACCACGAGCCTTTCGAATTCCCCGACGGGAAAATCGCGCTGCACGACGCCAACAAGCAGACCGTGAACAACGCGGTCAAGTACGCCGACTTCGCGCTCGGCAAATTCATCCGCGAGGCGAAGAAGCAGGACTACTGGAAGGACACCGTCTTCCTGATCGTCGCCGACCATGACAACCGCGTCTATGGAGACAGCCTGGTCCCCATCAAGAAGTTCCACATCCCCGGACTGATCCTGGGCGCGGACATCCAGCCGAAGCGGATCAAGACCATCGCCAGCCAGATCGACCTGGGTCCGACGCTGCTCTCGCTGCTTGGCGTATCGAGCGACCATCCCATGATCGGCCGCGACCTGGCCAGGGACGCCGATTCGCCGGGGCGCGCGCTGATCCAGTTCGACAATTACTTCGCGTGGCTGGACGACAGCTCGGCCACCATCCTGCGGCCGAACCAGCCGGCCCTGCTCGGTAAATACGATGCCGCCAGCGGCGTCCTCCACCTGGACGGTGCCTCGCCCAGCGCAGCGCAGGTGGAGCGGGCGATGGCGCACGTCATGCTGCCGTCGCTGCTGTACCGCGAGCAGCGCTACCGCCTGCCGGACGAGTCGCGTATCCAGACGGCCGCCGCGCCCGCAAGCGTCCAATGATTGTGCCGCCGTTGGAACAGTGATTCCTGAATTAACGGTCTAGTGCAGCAGCCGGGATAACCGAACAGTGGAGGGCATGAACCGGCGCGAACGACGCGCCGGACGCTTCCACTGGAGAGACTATGACCCACGCTTTCAAATTCCTCGCTGCCGCCGCGCTCGTCCTGTCCGCATCGTCGGCCATGGCCAAGCCGGAAACCTACGTGATCGACGGTTCGCACACGTATCCGCGCTTCTCGTACAGCCACCTGGGCTTCTCGACCCAGCTGTCGCGCTTCTCGAACACGACCGGCAAGGTGGTATTCGACCAGGCGGCAAAGCGCGGCGAAGTCGACATCGTGATCGACATGAAGTCGGTCGACACCGGCTTCGAGAAGTTCGACGAGCACCTGCGCAGCGCGGACTTTTTCGAGACCGCCAAATTTCCTGAAGCGACCTTCAAGTCGACCAAGGTGACCTTCGCCGGCGACAAGCCGTTCAAGGTTGAAGGCAACCTGACGATCAAGGGCATCACCAAGCCGGTCACGCTGACCGTGACCTCGTTCCAGGCCATGCCGCATCCGATGCTGAAGAAGGATGCAATCGGCGCCAACGCGCATACGGTCATCAAGCGCTCCGACTTCGGCGCCGGCATGTACGCGCCGCACGTGAGCGATGACGTGCGCATCGACATCGCGATCGAAGCTGTCAAGGAATAATCAGGGCAGACGCGGGGACAACACCCCGCCTTATACCTGTTACTCATTTTTATATAGCCAGTCAGTCGTTCGCCGGCACGGGCGCATTGCCTATACTGATACACTTTTACTCAGCCATGGTCCGCGTGCGTCCGCCGCTGGCCTGAGTAGGTGCCATAAGTAGAGGATCGAATGAAGAAGCACGCAGTTGCAGTACTTGCCATGGCCATCGCCGGCACGGCGTCCGCGCAGGAAGTCGTCCGCATCGCCCACGTCGCCGCGACCAGCGGCCCGGTATCCTATTTTGGCAAGGACACCGAAAATGGCGCCCGCATGGCGATCGAAGCGCTCAATGCGCGCAATCCTGTCATCGCCGGCAAGAAGGTCCGCTTCGAACTCGTTCCCGAAGACGATGCGGGCGACCCCAAGCAGGCGACTGCCGTCGCATACCGCCTGGTCGATTCGAAAGTGAATGCCGTGGTCGGCCACCAGACCTCCGGCACCACCATCCCCGCATCCAAGATCTACTACTCCGCGGGCATTCCGCAGATCTCGCACTCCAGCACGAGCCCGAAGTACACCCAGCAGGGCTTTAACACGACCTTCCGCGTCGTCAGCAACGACGAGCAGCTGGGCCGCGCGCTCGGCCGCTACGCGGTCAAGGAGATGGGCGTGAAGCGCGTGGCCGTGGTGGACGACCGCACCGCTTACGGCCAGGGCCTCGCGACCGAGTTCGTCAAGGGCCTGAAGCAGGCCGGCGGCGCGACCGTCGTGGCGAAGGAATTCACCAACGATAAGGCGACCGATTTCAGCGCCATCCTCACCAAGATCAAGGCGGCCCGTCCTGACGTGGTCTTCTTCGGCGGGATGAATGCGGTGGCAGGGCCGATGCTCAAGCAGATGAAGCAGCTGGGCCTGAATGCCAAGATGATGGGCGGCGACGGCATCTGCTCCGACGAGATCCACAAGCTGTCCGGCGGCGCAATGGCCGATGGCCAGGTGGTTTGCGCCGAGGCGGGCGGCGTGGAAGCGTCGGGCAAGCCGGCGATGGACAAGTTCCGCGCCGACTACCGCAAGCGTTTCGGCATCGACGTGCAGATCAATGCGCCGTATGCCTACGACGCCGTGATGACCCTGGCGGACGCCATGACCAAGGCAGGGTCGACCACCCCGTCGAAGTACCTGCCGCAATTGGCCCGGACCCAGTACAAAGGCATCACCGGCCTGGTCGCATTCGACAAGCGCGGCGATATCAAGGATGGCACGCTGACGCTGTATACCTTCAAGTCGGGCCACCGCACCATGCTGGCCGTCACCAGGTAAGCCTAACCATTCCCAGCCACATGGTCATCCCGGCGAAGGCCGGGATCCATACTGAATTCGCGCCGGGACAAGCCCGGCTTATTTGACGCGGCGTACCTTGGGCGAGTGATTGGTGCCCTGGATCTCCATGAACAACGTTCCGAAGAAGTTGCGCACGACTTTCGCTTTCGGATTGTCCATCGGAGTCAGGTCCGCGCTGCTGCCGTCGATCACGCGCCACACCTGGCCGTTTGCCAGCGTAATCTGCGCACCCGGTCCCCAGCCGCGGAAGGTGCCCACGATGCTGCTCTCGACCGAGTTCTCTTCCGCCTTTTTCTCCTTCTTCGCTTCGAACCCGAAGTCCTGCGCGGCCGTGCGCGCGGGCGCCGCGGCCGGGGCCGGGGCTGGGGCCAGCATCGGTGGGACAGCGGAGCGGGCCGCGCCCTGGGAAGCGGCGGCTTGCCCAGCCGGGATCGCGTCATAGCATGCCAGCCGCGCACTGGCGTCGCTCATGGAGCGGCACTTGAGGAGGGCGGCATCGTCGGCCAGGGCGGAACCGGACACGAGCAGGAGCAGGTACAGGGCTTTCATCATTCTTCTTTCAAAAGGTTGAAACGCCGGGCCAGGCTTGATACGGCTGAGCAGGATTATATCGGCAAGGGATGGCTTTTCGTACCGGTTGCCGGCTTATTCCAGCGTCGGGCGCAGGAGCGGGTAAGGATTGCTGGCCCCGCCCGCGCTGTAGATCCCGTAGTGGAGGTGCGGCGGCGTGCCCCTGGCGTTGCCGGTCGTGCCTACGTAGCCCAGCGTGCGGCCGGCCTCCACGCGCATGCCCGGCCGCACGTCGGCAAAGCGGTCCAGGTGCGCGTAGTAGTGGCGCTGCCCGCCCGGCCCCAGCACCCACACCACCTGGCCGCCCAGCCGGTTGGTCCCGACACGCATCACGATACCCTCCGTCGCGGACAGGACAGGCGTGCCGCGCCTGGCAAAGATGTCGATGCCCTCATGCTGGCGGCCGCCGCTGCGCGCCGCACCCCAGGTGTCGCGCAATGCGGCCGGACGCACGCCGGCAACCGGTACCGCAACGATCGATGGCGCAGGCATGGAGGCCAGGCGCATCGCGTACATCGCGTTCTCCAGGTAGGGGGCGAGCAGTGCCGCTGCTGCGATCAGCAGGGTGGCAAACAGGAGATTGCGCAACAGGATGAGCATGGGGATGGGGATGGGATGTCGCTCCGTTTCCGATTCCCCCATTGTCGGGCCAGTTGGCGGATTTCGCAGTGCTGTTTGCTGCCAGCAATAATTCCTCGCTCTTGGCGAGCTGCCGGCAATGTTGGGTTGCAGCAGTGATTTGCATTGCTCAATTAGCGATTTGTTCGTAATCTTGTGGCGTGCCCCGACCAGGAATGAGTCAGCCCATGAAAATCACGCGCCGCGATGTTGTCGCCTCGGCCGGAACTGCCGCGTTACTTGCTGCATTGCCGGCCCGCGCTTTACCAAAGGAAGAGAAGAAGATGTACGGATTGATCGGACAAATGAAGGCGCTTCCCGGCGCGCGCGACAAGCTGGTGGCGATCCTGCTCGAAGGCGTGAGCGGGATGCCAGGGTGCCTGAGCTACGTGGTCGCCAACGATCCGCTCGACTCCAACAGCATCTGGATCACCGAAGTGTGGGAAAGCCAGGAGCTGCACCGCATGTCCCTGTCGCTGCCATCGGTCCAGAACGCCATCCAGCAGGGCAAGCCGTTGATCGCCGGTTTTGGCGAGCGCTTCGTGACCACGCCGGTCGGCGGGCATGGATTGGTCCGCTGAACTATTCGTTCCCGGCGCGCTGCCAGACCAGGGCGCCGTCGCGCCACACTTCGCGCACGCGGTGGAAGGGAATCATGCGCGTGTTGCCGTACCTGTCTTCCAGGTCGAATGAGAACTGGTTCCCGCGTTCCATCCGAACCCGTTCGAACGATATTCTCACGACCCGCTTCTCCCGGCGGTCGTAATAGCCGATCGTGAACGGCGCTGCGCCGTAGTGCGGGTCCCACTGGATCCGGTGGAGAATGTCCTGGATGGGTGTCATCGGTGTGAAGGGAAGGCCTGTTGCCAGATGATAGGGCGTGCGCAGCAGTCACAGCGCCCGCCAGACCGAACGGAGAGTACTAAATAAAAACGAATAATAAACAGCGCAGGGCAGGGCAGCGATGAGTGGGCAGCGCATCGTCATTCGGGACTACCGGGAAGGCGACAAGGACCACGTCAACCGCATCGCCGTCCGCGCATTCGAACAGTATCAGGCCATTTATGAGGACTGGCCGGGGTTTCGCGCACGTCTGGAGAATATGTCTGGCATCGCCGGGACTGGCGAATTGATCGTTGGGGAGCGCGAAGGCGTGCTCGCCGGCGCAGTCGCCTATGTCGGGCCGGGCAAGCCCAAGGCGGACTTCTTCGAGCCGCAGTGGCCGATCATGCGGATGCTGGTTGTGGCACCAGAGGCACGCGGCAATGGCATCGCGCGTGCCCTGGCGGAGGAATGCCTGGCCCGTGCGCGGCGCGATGGCGCGGAAGTGTTCGCGCTACACACCAGTCCCATCATGGAAGTGGCGCTGCCGATGTACCTGCGCATGGGGTTCCGGCGGCTCCGGACGGCGCCGCTCATTCATGGCGTGGACTACGACGTCTACGTGCTGTCGCTGGATGCAGGGGAACGCCGCGAGAGTCCGGATCCGGCCGTATTCAGGCTACGCGTAGAGGATTAAGAACGTCATCCCAGCGCAGGCGGTCATCCCAGCCCGGGCTGTCATCCCAGCGCAGGCTGGGATCCATACTGAGTTTCCGGCTTCGGTAGCTCAGCATGGACCCCAGCCTGCGCTGGGGTGACGGGGGCGGGCTTAGATGTGGAGGGCGTGGCCCAGCGCGCGCAGGGCCGCTTCCTGGATCGCTTCACCCAGCGTCGGGTGGGCGTGGATGGTGCCGCCGATGTCTTCCAGGCGGGCGCCCATTTCGATCGACTGCGAGAACGCGGCGGACAGCTCCGAGACGCTCTTGCCGACGGCCTGCCAGCCGACGATCAGGTGATTGTCGCGGCGTGCCACCACGCGCACGAAACCATCCTTCGATTCGAGCGTCATGGCGCGGCCGTTGGCGGCGAACGGGAACATGGCCGAGATGCAGTCCATGCCCGCCTGTTGCGCCTGCTGCGGCGTCAGGCCGACCACCACCAGCTCCGGATCGGTGAAGCACACGGCAGGAATCGCCGACGGCATGAAGCGACGCTCCTTGCCGGAGATGATCTCCGCCACCATCTCGCCTTGCGCCATCGCGCGGTGCGCCAGCATCGGCTCGCCGGTGACGTCGCCGATCGCCCACACATTGCGCATCGACGTGCGGCACTGGTCGTCCACCTTGATGAAGTGGCCGTCCATGTTCAGCATCAGGCTTTCCAGGCCAAAGCCCTTGGTACGCGGACGGCGGCCGACCGCGACCAGCACCTTGTCGGCAGCCAGTTCGGTCTCTTCGCCCTGGCTGGTGCGCACGCGGACCGCGGTGCCGCCTTCGTTCATGCCCAGCACCGAGCAGCCCAGGCGCACTTCGATGCCGAGGTGCTTGAGCGAGTTGGCCACGGCGTTGGTCAGTTCGGCGTCGTAGGCGGGCAGGATGCGGTCCTGCGCTTCGACGACGATGACTTCCGCGCCCAGCTTGCGGTAGGCGATGCCCAGTTCCAGGCCGATGTAGCCGGCGCCGACCACCACCATGCGCTTTGGCAGCGTGTCCGGCGACAGCGCTTCGGTCGCGCTGATCACCGGACCGCCGAACGGCATGAACGGCAGTTCCAGCGTGTGCGAGCCGGACGCGATCAGCATGTGTTCGCAGCCGACGCGGTAAGGCTCTTCGCCTTCACGGCGGATTTCGACGGTCTTGCCGTCGACGATGTGGGCCCAGCCCTTGAGGACGTGGACGCCATTTTTCTTGAGCAGCGCGCCCACGCCGCCGGTCAGGCGCGAGACGATGCCGTTCTTCCAGGCGGTGGTGCGGGCCAGGTCGATCGTGGGCGTCTGCACCGTGATGCCGAGCGCGGAGCCGTCGGCGTAGCGCGTGGCCGACTCGAATTCGTCGGCGGCGTGGATCAGCGCCTTGGAAGGAATGCAGCCCACGTTCAGGCAGGTGCCGCCCAGTTCCTCGCCTTCGATCAGCGTGGTGGGGATGCCGAGTTGCGCGGCGCGGATCGCGGCGATGTAGCCGCCTGGTCCGCCGCCGATCACCAGCAGGGTCGTCGTTTGTGCGTTCATTGATTCTTATTCCACGAAGAGCATGGCAGGGCATTCGAGCAGGGCGCGAATGGACTGGATGAATTCGGCCGCGTCCATGCCGTCCACCACGCGGTGGTCGAACGAGGAGGACAGGTTCATCATCTTGCGGATCACGACCTGGCCGTTGCGCACCATCGGGCGCTCGACGATCTTGTTCACGCCGATGATGGCGACTTCAGGGTGGTTGATCACCGGCGTGGTGACGATGCCGCCCAGCGAGCCGAGGCTGGAAATCGTGATGGTGGAGCCGGACAGTTCCTCGCGCGTGGCCTTGCCGGTGCGCGCGGCATTGGCAAGGCGCGTGGTCTCGGCGGCGCACGACCACATGTCGCGGGCTTCCGCGTGGCGCAGCACGGACACCATCAGGCCGGCGTCGGTCTGGGTGGCGATGCCCATGTGGACGGCGTCATGCTGGGTGACGACACCCGCATCGTCGTCGAAGCGCGCGTTCATCTGCGGGAAGTCGCGCAGCGCAAGTACCACGGCGCGCATCAGCAGCGGCAGCACGGTCAGCTTGCCGCGTTCCTTGCCCCACTTTTCGTTCAGGCGCACGCGCAGCATTTCCAGCTCCGTCACGTCCACCTCTTCGACGTAGGCGAAGTGCGGGATGCGGCGCTTGGAGTCCGCCATCTTCTGGGCGATCTTGCGGCGCAGGCCGATCAGCGGGATTTCGCGCTCTTCGTTGCGCTCCACATAGCGGGTGTCGGCGCCGCCGGCCTGCGGTGCGCCGCTGGCCGCATAGGCGTCGAGGTCCTCGTGCATGATGCGGCCCGCAGGGCCGGTGCCGGTGACGAACTGCAGCTCGATGCCCATGTCCCACGCGCGCTGGCGCACGGCAGGCGAGGCGAGCGGCTTGCCGCCGTCGGCGCGCGGTGCGCCACCGCGCACTGCAGCCGATGGCCTGGAGGCGGCAGGGGCTGCGCTGACCGTCTTGACCGGCTCCGCGGGCGCCATGGCGACCGGGGCAGGCGCTGGCGCTGGCGCAGGCGCGGCAGCTTTCGCCGGTGCCGGTGCAGGGGCGGCAGCAGGCGCGGCCGCCGGCTGTGCGGCGCCCGGACGCAGGTTGCCTTCGCCTTCCACTTCGATGTGGATCAGGTCCGAACCGACCGCCATCACCTGGCCGGCAGCGCCGCCCAGCCGGGCGACCTTGCCGTGCACGGGCGATGGAATTTCGATGGTGGCCTTGTCGGTCATGACGTCGGCGAGGATCATGTCCTCGGTCACGGCGTCGCCTTCCTTCACGTGCCACATCACCAGTTCGACTTCTGCAATGCCTTCGCCGATGTCCGGCATCTTAATGACATGAATACCCATTACTACGCCTCCATCGTACGTTTGAATGCCGCCGCGACGCGGCCAGGACCCGGGAAGTAAGCCCATTCCTGTGCGTGCGGATACGGCGTGTCCCATCCGGTGACGCGTTCGACCGGTGCTTCGAGGTGGTAGAAGCAGTGCTCCTGCACCAGCGACACCAGTTCAGCGCCGAAGCCGCAGGTGCGGGTCGCTTCGTGCACGACCACGCAGCGGCCGGTCTTCTTGACCGAAGCAACGATGGTCTCCAGGTCGAGCGGCCACAGGGTGCGCAGATCGATGATCTCGGCATCGATGCCGCTTTCGCGCGCTGCCGCTTCGCATACCCAGACCATGGTGCCGTAGGCCAGCACGGTGAGCTTTTCGCCCGGACGGAAGATCGCGGCCTTGTCCAGCGGGACGGTATAGTAGCCTTCAGGGACTTCGCCCATCGGGTGTTGCGACCATGGAATGACCGGCTTGTCGTGGTGGCCGTCGAACGGGCCGTTGTACAGGCGCTTCGGCTCCAGGAAGATGACCGGGTCGTCGTTCTCGATCGATGCGATCAGCAGGCCCTTGGCGTCGTACGGGTTGGACGGCATCACGGTGCGCAGGCCGCATACGTGCGCGAACACCGCTTCCGGGCTCTGGCTGTGGGTCTGGCCGCCGTAGATGCCACCGCCGCACGGGGTGCGGATGGTGAGCGGGGCGGTGAAGTCGCCCGCCGAGCGGTAGCGCAGGCGCGCCGCCTCCGACACGATCTGGTCGTAGGCCGGGTAGATATAGTCGGCGAACTGGATCTCGATGCATGGACGCAGGCCGTAGGCCGCCATGCCGATCGCGCTGCCGACGATGCCGCTCTCGGAGATCGGCGCGTCGAACACGCGCGACTTGCCGTACTTGGCCTGCAGGCCTTCGGTGCAGCGGAACACGCCGCCGAAGTAGCCCACGTCCTGGCCGTACACCACCACGTTATCGTCTTTTCCGAGCATGACGTCCATGGCCGAGCGCAGGGCCTGGATCATGGTCATCGACTTCTTTTCAATTACTGGGTTTTCCATGATCAGATTCCAAGCTGTTGGCGCTGCACGCGCAGGTGTTCCGGCATCTCTTTGTAGACGTCCTCGAACATTTCGGCCGGGCTGAAGACGACGCCGCCGGCGAGGGTGCCGTACTGCTCGGCTTCCTTCTGGGCGGCCAGCACTTCGGCTTCCAGCGCACGGGTGGTGTCCTCGTGCTGCTGCTCGGACCATGCGCCCTGGTTGATCAGGTACTGCTTCAGGCGGGCGATCGGGTCGCCCAGCGGGAATTTGGACCAGTCGTCGGCCGGACGGTACTTGGACGGATCGTCCGAGGTCGAGTGCGGGCCGGCGCGGTAGGTTACCCATTCGATCAGGGTCGGGCCGTGGTTGCTGCGGGCACGCTCGGCGGCCCACTTGGAGGCGGCGTACACGGCCAGGAAGTCGTTGCCGTCCACGCGCAGCGACGCGATGCCGCATCCGACGCCACGGGCCGCAAAGGTGGTGCCTTCACCGCCGGCGATGGCCTGGAAGGTCGAGATCGCCCACTGGTTGTTGACCACGTTGAGGATCACGGGTGCGCGGTACACGTGCGCGAAGGTCAGCGCGGTGTCGAAGTCCGCTTCCGCGGTGGCGCCGTCGCCGATCCATGCCGATGCGATCTTGGTGTCGCCCTTGATGGCCGAAGCCATGCCCCAGCCGACCGCCTGGATGTACTGGGTGCCGAGGTTGCCGGAGATGGAGAAGAAGCCGGCCTTCTTGACCGAGTACATGACCGGGAGCTGGCGGCCCTTGAGCGGGTCGCGTTCGTTCGACATCAGCTGGCAGATCATGTCGACCAGCGGATAACCGCGCGCGATCAGGATGTTCTGCTGGCGGTAGGTCGGGAAGCACATGTCGTCCACGTTCAGCGCCATTGCCTGCGCGGTGCCGATGGCTTCTTCGCCGAGGCTTTGCATATAGAAGGACATCTTCTTCTGGCGCTGCGCGGTCAGCATGCGCGAGTCGAAGATGCGGGTCTTCATCATCGTGATCAGGCCGGCCTTGACGGTCTCGATATCGATCTCGGGAGCCCACGGGCCCACCGCGTTGCCCTGCTGGTCCAGCACGCTGACCAGGGAATAGGCGATGTCGCGGGTGTCCATCGGTTGTACATCGACAGGGGGCCTGCGTACCTCGCCCGCCCGGGAGACGCGCAGGTACGAGAAATCGGTCGCACAGCCTGGACGTCCCGTGGGTTCGGGAACGTGCAGGCGGAGGGGTTCGTTCGTGCTCATTCGCTTTCCTTCTTGCGCGATCGTGTCGCGCGTGGCCGAGACTTCCCGGCGGGTGGCGCGGGAGCCTCGATGGTCAACAAAAAACGCAATCCTTGCCGCGAGGGCACGGCAGCGTAACATAATTCCACAGTGCTAAGAAACAAAGAGTGCGACACGCCGGGCACGAGGCGAGGGCGGGGCGGGCGCAGCGGGGAGGGTCATCCGCGCGCCGCTGTGCCGGGCGGAAGGGCAAAATTGGGTCATCCACCGAACGGGGTTAGCCATGCCAACAATGGATTACACGCGCACCAAAGGTCAGCAGTACACATATTCGATCGAATACGACGACGGGCAGTATTTCATCCATCGGGATGGGCGCCTGCTCAAATCAGTGCCGGATGCGATCGTGGCCGGCGTGCTGCCGTCGGAAGCAGGCGCCGACTTCATGCTGCGCACCGCGATTTCCGACATCGAACTGCTGGAAGGGATGGACGAGTAGGGGCCTGCGCAGGGGAGGCTGCTGTGGTAAACTTCGGGGTTGAATCAAGCAGATTCTTAACTTTGTCCGAGGTGAATATGCAGCGCCGCTTCCTGAACCAACTGGCTCTTGCCGTCGCACTGGCCGTGCCCTATGCCGCGATGGCGGCCAAACCTGTTGTCGAAGTCTACAAGACCGAGTACTGCGGGTGCTGCAAGCACTGGATCAAGCACCTGGAAGCGAACGGCTTCACCGTCAAGGCGACCGACGTCGAGAGCCCGGGCGACTACCGCGAAAAATTCGGCATGGCCAAGAAATACGGCTCCTGCCACACCGGCAAGGTGGGCGGCTACGCGCTCGAAGGCCACGTCCCTGCCAGCGAGATCACCCGCCTGTTGACCGAAAAGCCGAAGGCCGTCGGCCTGGCCGTTCCGGGTATGCCGATGGGTTCCCCAGGCATGGAAGGCGAGCGCAAGGACGCGTATGACGTCCTGCTGGTGCAGCCGAACGGCGAAGCCACCGTCTACAAGCACTACCAAGGCAAGTAATACTGCTGTCCGGAGGCGTGCAGGGCGCGCCTCCCCTCGCGCGCCGGCAAGGCCGGCGCCGCATACTCCCCTGATTCTTCCCTCGACGGCTGCGGCTGGCACATACTCCCCCCTTGAATTGACCCCATAAAGTTGGACAGCGGGTTAGTGCATTTGCATCTGCGCGTGAGTCCTGTACTGAACAGGACTCATGCCGTTAAGTCTGGTTTTTATGCGTTGATTATTATAGTAGTCGATGTACTCGGCCAGGCCGGCGGACAACTGGTCAACATCGTCAAATTTGTTCATGTAGAAGTACTCGGTCTTGAGCACAGCGAAAAAGCTCTCCATCGCCGCGTTATCGAGACAGTTACCTTTGCGCGACATGCTTTGAGTGATGTTCCGTTCGCATAGCATATTTTGGTACGCGGACATCCGATACTGCCAGCCTTGGTCAGAGTGAAAAATCAGGTTGTGCTCCTCTGGAAGACGCATCAGCGCAGCGCTCAACATTGCTCCCACGAGCTCGTACTTGGGACGCTTGCTGATCTCATAGGCGATGATTTCCCCGTTATACAGATCCATTACGGGCGACAGATAGAGCTTGTTGCCGCCGATTTTAAACTCGGTCACATCAGTGGTCCACTTCTCGTTCTGATGCTCCGCATGGAAATTCCGCTCCAGCACGTTGGGAGCAGCGTGCCCCACGTCACCCCGGTAAGACTGGTACTTCTTGGGCCGCACGAGTGACCGCAGCCCCATCTCCTGCATGAGTCGCTGAACTGTTTTGTGGTTCACTTGCGTACCCTTCTGGCGAAGCATCGCTGTCACGCGCCGATAGCCGTAACGCCCTTTGTGATGATGAAAGGCTGCCGATATCGACTGCTTCAGCACTGCAAGCTTGTCGTCGGCCTGCATGGCATTCACTTGGTAGTAGAAGGTGCTACGTGAAAGGCTGGCCAACTTGAGCAGTCCAGCCAACGGAAACACTTGCCTTAGTTCTTGGACGATTTGCGTTTTCCAAGCTGCGCTTTCGCTTCTTCCGCTTGAACTAAGGCTTTCAGCTTTTTTAAGTAGGCCACCTCCATGCGCAGGTAGTTCACTTCGTCGATCAACTGCTCGCGAGTAACGTCGTCCGCTGCGCTTCGGGGCACGGGGTTTTCAGGGCACTTCTTCGATGTAGGCACGGGATTTTTCTGTGGTCTAAGCGTTTTCTTCGGCGCCAATGCGTCGATTCCACCCGCATGATAACTGCGTTCCCATGCGCTTAACACGCCATGATTTCGCACATCGAACACCCCAGCGGCCTCGGTGTAGGTGAGCTTGTGGTCCCACATATGCTGCAGGGCCTTTAGTTTGAATTCAGCACTATAGACCTGGCGCAGCTTAGCCCGCAGCCCTTCCACGCCGTGATGCCGAAAGGCGGTAACCCATTCGCGGACCATCGTGTGGCACACACCATACTGCTTGCCTGCCGCTTTGTAGCCGGCGGCGCCGGACAGGTATAGATCGATAACAGCTAGTTTGACCTGCTCAGAGTATTTACTCATCTAGACTCCCAAGAGTTGAACATGCGTCCAACTTTTGGGGGTCAGTTCACCTGTTTTACCCCTGACGGCTGCGGCTGGCACATACTCCCCCTGTTTTACGCCCGACGGCCGCGGCTGGCGCATACTCCCCCTGGTATCCACTGTCCTTCTCAGCGTCGCGCGATACCCCAGGGAATCTGTTCAATTAAACGCTTGACCTTCCCATTATGGGAAGCTTTATTGTGTCTACATCACCATGGAGGACGCAATGAATACAGCCACCGGCAATCCGCCCGGATTCAATTTCAAGATCGAAGGAATGACGTGCGCGTCCTGCGCTGCGCGGGTGGAACGGGCGCTCGCCGCCGTACCCGGCGTGATCGCCGCGTCGGTCAACCTGGCCACGGAAAAAGCCTCGGTCACCGCAGCGCCCGGCGTGGATGCGCAGCAGCTGGCCGGCGCCGTGGAGCGGGCCGGCTACGCGGTGCCGTCCGGCTCGGTCACGCTCGACGTGGAAGGGATGACCTGCGCCTCGTGCGTGGCGCGGGTCGAAAAGGCATTGCTGAAAGTACCTGGCGTAACCGGCGCGACCGTCAACCTGGCCACCGAAAAGGCCGGCGTGCGTACCGCCGGCGATGTGGCACCGGAGGCGCTTGCCGCCGCCGTGCGCGCAGCCGGCTACGAGGCGCGCGAAGCGGCCGCGCCTTCGGCGGCGCCCGCTGGCGCACCGGCCCGCCGCAGTGTGCTGCCGTCCTGGTGGCCGGTTGCAGCCGCCGCGCTGCTTTCCCTGCCGCTGGTCGCACCGATGATCCTGGCCCTGTTCGGCGTCGACCTGCAGCTGGACCCATGGCTGCAGCTCGCGCTGGCCACGCCGGTCCAGTTCTGGCTGGGCGCACGTTTCTACCGCTCCGGCTGGAAGGCGCTGCGGGCGCGCACGGGCAATATGGACCTGCTGGTCGCCATCGGCACCAGCGCGGCCTATGGACTGTCCGTGTACCTGATGTTCGCCGGCGGCCACGCGATGCAGCACCTGTATTTCGAATCGTCGGCCGTCGTGATCACGCTGGTCCTGCTGGGCAAATGGCTGGAGGCACGCGCCAAGCGCCAGACGGTGGAGGCGATCCGCGCGCTGGAGTCGCTGCGCCCCGATCAGGCTACCGTGCGCCGCGGCGGCGTGGATATCGTGGTGCCGATCGCCGACGTGCGCACGGGCGACCTGGTCGTGATCCGTCCCGGCGAACGCGTGCCGGTCGATGGCGTGGTCACCGAAGGGCACAGCCACGTCGACCAGTCGCTCCTGACCGGTGAAAGCCTGCCGGTGAGCAGGGCACCCGGCGATACGCTGGCCGGCGGCGCGATCAACGCGGAGGGAGTGCTGGTGATGCAGGCCAGCGCGGTCGGCGCCGACACCATGCTCGCCCACATCATCCGGATGGTCGAGGACGCGCAGGCGGCCAAGGCGCCGATCCAGCGCCAGGTGGACCGCGTGAGCGCCGTGTTCGTGCCGGTCGTACTAGGCATTTCGCTCGTGACCCTGCTGGGATGGGGCCTGGTGACCGGGGACTGGCAGCAGGCCATCCTGAATGCGGTCGCGGTGCAGGTGATTGCCTGTCCGTGCGCGCTGGGGCTGGCCACGCCGACCGCGATCATGGTCGGCACCGGCGTGGCTGCGCGGCACGGGATCCTGATCAAGGATGCGGCGGCGCTGGAGATCGCGCATGCCATCGACGTGGTCGCCTTCGACAAGACCGGCACGCTCACCGAGGGCAAGCCCGCGGTGACCGGACTGGAAGCGGAAGGCATGAGCCGCGACGAGGTGCTGGAACTGGCGTGGGCGGTGCAGCAGTACAGCGACCATCCGCTCGCCACGGCGGTGGCCGGGTCGGCCGCCGGCGCCGGGCTGGCGCTGCGCCCGGCAGTGCAGGCGGGCGCGCTGCCGGGCCGCGGCGTCAAGGCGAGCGTGGACGGCATGCTGGTCCACCTCGGCAACCGCAGGATGGTGGACGAGCTCGGCGCCGACACGTCCGCGCTGGATGCGGCGGCCCGCAGGTTCGAGTCGGAAGGGCGCACCGTGTCCTGGCTTGTAGTCGAGCGGGACGGCGCGCACCGCGCGGCCGGCGTGCTCGCCTTTGGCGACCAGGCCAAGCCGACGGCGAAACGGGCGGTGGAGCGGCTACAGGAGCTGGGCATCGGCGCCGTGCTGCTGACCGGCGACAACGAAGGCAGCGCCGCGGTGCTGGCGGCGAGCGTCGGCATCGACGAGGTGCGCGCCAACATCCTGCCCGCGGACAAGGCGTCGGAAGTAGCGCGCCTGCGCGAAGGCGGGCGGAAGGTCGCGATGGTGGGCGACGGCATCAACGATGCGCCGGCGCTGGCCTCGGCCGACATCGGCATCGCCATGGCGACCGGCACCGACGTTGCGATGCACGCGGCCGGCATCACCCTGATGCGCGGCGATCCCGCGCTGGTGGCGGATGCGATATCGGTATCGCGCCGCACCTATCACAAGATCTGGCAGAACCTGGGCTGGGCGTTCGTGTTCAACGTGGTCGGCATTCCGCTTGCCGCGTTCGGACTGCTCAACCCGATGATTGCTGGCGGCGCAATGGCGTTCAGCTCCGTCAGCGTGGTCACGAATGCGCTGTTGCTGCGCCGCTGGCGCCCAGCCGGCGTACACTCACATTAACTGAAAGGAGTAACACAAAATGGTTGAACTGAATGTCGAAGGAATGAGCTGCGGCCACTGCGCTGGCCGCGTGTCGAAAGCGATTGCCGACGTCGATCCTGCCGCGAAGGTGGAAGTGGACGTGGGGTCGGGCCTGGTGCGCGTCACCTCGTCGGCGCCCGTGCAGGAACTGGCGCAGGCGGTGAGCGAAGCGGGCTATCCGGCTTCCCCGCGCGCATGAGCAAGGTCACCGTTCTGCCGCATCCCGAGCTGGCGCCCAATGGCGCCGAATTCGAGGCGGACGACAGCGCCAACCTGTGCCAGCAGCTGCTCGACCATGACGTCGACCTGGAGCACGCCTGCGGCATGGTCGGCGCATGCACGACGTGCCACGTGATCGTCCAGCATGGATTCGACACCCTGCCCGAAGCCAGCGACAAGGAAGAGGATATGCTCGACCGCGCCTGGGGCGTGACACCGCATTCGCGGCTGTCGTGCCAGATCACGCCAGGCGACGAGGACTTGGTGGTGGCGCTGCCGCGCTACACCGTCAACCTCGCCCGCGAGTAAAGAAAGGGGACCGTCCCTCCGGGGACCGTCCCCCACCCCTGCAACCGCCCAGCGCCTGTGCGATCGACAGCGTTGCCGGTGGGCGCGTGAGCGGCGTGGCGATATGCCGTGCCCTTACTTCTTTGCCTTCGCCGCGGCGTCGTGCGCGGCCATGGCCCTGGCGTGCGCGGCCAGGTGCTTTTCGTGCGCACTCTGCTTGACCCCACTGTGCTCGGCGTGCGCCGCGAGATGCGCTGCAATGTGTTGCGCGTGTTCGGCGGCGCCAGGCTCGTTCGCACGCGCTGCGAGGTGCGTCGCGATGTGCTGCGCATGCGCGGCATGATGCGCTGCCCTGTGCTGCGCGGCCGCCTGCTCATGGGCGGCCTGGTGCTGGCGGGCCGCGCGGTCGCTTTCCGCCTCGGCTTGCTGCGCCACGTGCGCGTGTTCCGGCGCGGACTGGGCCGCAGGATTGCCCGGGTCGGCCGCCTGCGCAAAGGCGTTGGATGCGGCGAGAGCGAGCACGCAAGCGTGCAGGTATGCGAGTTTCATATGTGGTCCTTGGGATGGTGTGGATAGTGTCAGGCCGAGTACAGGCAGCGTTTGTCCGGCCATGGGCCGGCATGGAGCGGTCAGGATGGCCGCGGCGGGCGTGCGAACGGAGACAGCGCGTGGCCCGGATTGAATTGCGGTGACAACAGCAGCGTTTTCATAACAAAACTCATGCCAGGAATGTTATCACAGGGCGGATGGGGGAAGGCGGGACTACTGGCGCAATTTGCCCCGGACTGGTAGCCTTCGGATCGGGGCTGCAGCGAACTTGCCCGCGCCCGCGCAACACCCCTGGGACCCGCCATGAACCTCCATCCGATCCAGCTGTTCGACGCCGAATCGTCGACTTTTACCTATATCCTGTGCGCGCCTGGCGAAAAGCAGGCGGTGATCATCGATCCGGTCGACCACAACTTCCAGCGCGATGTGGATCACCTGGAGCGCCTGGGCCTGACGCTCGCGTACGTGCTGGAGACGCACGCGCATGCGGACCATGTCACCTCGGCCGGCCGCCTGCGCCAGCACACCGGGGCGCTGGCCGCGGTCCCGAGCGGTTGCGGGATCCCGCCGGCGGAGCTGCAACTGGTGGACGGGGACGTGATCCGGTTCGGTGCGGCCGAGGAGATCCGCGTCGTCCATACGCCCGGGCATACCGCCGGCAGCATGTGCTACCTGTGGCGCGGGAATGTGTTTACGGGCGATACGCTGCTGATCAACGGTTGCGGGCGCACCGACTTCCAGAGCGGCAGCTCGGAGGCGCTGTACGACAGCGTGACCAACATCCTGTTCAAGCTGCCCGACGACACGCTGGTCTGGCCGGCGCACGACTACAAGGGCCAGAGCGTCTCGACGATCGGCTGGGAGCGGCAGCACAATGCGCGGCTGGCCAATCGCAGCCGCGCGGACTTCGTCGAGCTGATGGCCAACCTCAAGCTGCCTCCGCCGCGCATGATCGACATCGCCGTGCCGGCCAACCGCAACCTCGGCCTGCCGCACAGCGTTTAATCCGGCTGCGGCAGTGCGCTGGCAAGCAGGCCTGACATGCGCTTCCAGTGCGACCCTTTCCAATAGACGCGGCCGCAGCGGTCGCACGTGCGCAGCTCGCGCTGCGTCTCGCGCACCGATGGCGGCAGGCGCTCGATCACGTCCTCGAGGGCCACGTCACGCAATGGCTGGTTGCAGTGCAGGCACAGGCTGAAGGGCCTGCTGTGCGGCGCCAGGCGCAGGCGGGCGGCGATTTCGCGGAACTGCTCCCCCGGCGCGAGCGCGTGGACATAGCAGCCGTGCGCGATGCCGCGGCGCTTGAGCAGCTCACGGTCGCGCGTCAGGACCGTGCGCTGCTGGTCCGATCCGATGCGCTCGATGGTCGCGTCGTCGTAGCCGTTGTCGTACAGGGTATCGAAGCCGGCCATGCGCAGCGTGCGCGCGAGCCCGCCCAGATGAGCGTCCGCGACAAAGCGCAGCGGCGCAGGGTCAGGTGGCGCAACGCCGAGCCGCGTGAAGGCGGGATACGCGGTGACGCGATCGCCCTCGGCCAGGAGATGGCCGAGCGGCGCGGGCTGGCCGTTCACCAGCAGCAGCGCCACTTCGGTATGAGGCACGCCCAGCGCTTCCACCATATGCTTGGCGGTCGCACCCTGGGCGCAACGCAGGGTGCAGTCCGCCCCGCGCCGGCTGCGCTCGACGAACTCGTTCAGCTCCGCGTAGAAACGGAAGGTGGCGGTGACGGATGGCCTCAATGGATGCTCCAGCCGCCCGGGCGGGCGTCCTGCTAGGCTAGGCCATCCGGTGCCTGCAGGTCGCCCGCTTGGAACGGCTTACTGGGTCAGCTGCGCGGTGCGCTGGAAGCGGCGGATCTTCTCCAGCACGCGCGCCGGCAGGGCGGTGATCTGCTTGGCGTGGTTGGCGAACACGATCTGCTGGCGGCCCCTCGACACCAGCTTGCCGCCCGCGTAGAAGCGGAACTCCAGCCAGAACGAGCAGCGCTTGACGTCGTAGGTGTTCATCTCGCACGTCACTTCCTGGAACGGGAAGGTCTCGTGCACATAGTCCTGCTCGGCGTGCTTGGTGATGAACACGCCTTCTGCCTGCAGCATGTCGGCCGCTACGCATTCGTAGAACCAGCGCTCGCGGCAGATGCCCTGCCACTCGAAGTAGCGGGCGAAATACGTATTGCCATAGGCGTTCGAATCTTTCAGGTAGATGGTCAGTGCATGGCGGAAGGTCTCGCCTGTGCGCGGCACTTCGCGCAGCGTGAGCGGAGCGGGCAGGATCTGGGCGTTGGCAAGGGGCAGGGCGGTTACGGTATTGGTATGGACTTGCATGTCGAGCTCCTTAGTCTTGAAAGTGGCGCGCCTGTTGCGGCGTTCTGCCCCGGTAGCAACCGTGGCCCCCCATCAATAGAACTTCTTGCCGATCCAAATATGATCTGGCGCAAACATTGCCTATATTCCACTGGTGCCAGGATGGACTGGAGCAATACCGGTTGTTACCATCCGGCATAACTTCAACCCGGCTCGCCCCGATGAACACATTGCTGCCCGGACTGGTTTCACTGCTGTTCCTCGGGTTCGGCGCCTATGTGCTGGTCTCTCGCGGCCTGAACCGGGTGAGCGGTGCCTTCTTCGCCTTGTGCGCCACCACGTTCTGCTGGCAGTTCGCGTGGTCGATCCTGTTCCAGCTGGAGGACGCGGCGGCGGCGGACGTGGTGGCGCGGATCGGTTATTTCCTGATCCTGTTCCTGCCGACGTCGCTGTACTACTTTGTGGTCGAACTGACGATGGAGCGGCGCGAGATTCCGGCCGTACTCGCATCGTGTGCCGCTGCGGGCGCGCTGGCCGCGCTGCTGGTAGGAACCGACCTCGTCGTGGCAGGCACGTGGGAGTACAGGTACGGCTTTTACCCGCGCGCCGGCCCGCTGCTGGTGCTGCACATCGTGCAGACCGTGGCCGTGATGCTGCGCGCGCTGGTCCTGCTGTACCGTAACATGCAGCGCGCGATGTCGGTCGAGCGGCTGCGGCTGCGCTATTGCTTCGCCAGCATGCTCATTTATTTCATCGCTGCGATCGACTACCTGTGCAATTACGGCGCGGGTTTCTATCCGCCTGGCGTGCTGTTCATCGCGCTCAGCCTCGGCATCATGGCGCAGGCGATCGCGCGCCACTACCTGCTGGCCAATCCCATGATGCTGGCGGCGACCGTGGTGCACGAGATGCGCACGCCGCTTGCGACGATCCGCAGCCAGGCGCGCTTCCTGTCGCAGCGCCTGCCTGAGCTGATCGACGGCTATGAAGCCGCGCTGGCCGCCGGGGGGCGCGACCGGCAGGCGGACGAAGCCCGGATCGCCTACTTGCGCGGGCTGGGCCACTCGATCGAAGCGGAGGTGCAGCGTACCAACTTTATTGCCGACATCGTCCTGGCCAATGCCCGGGAAGGGCGGATGGACAGCGGCTCGTTTGCGCTGCATGCGGTACGTGAATGCGTGGACGAGGCGCTTGCCTGCTATCCGTTCGAGCCGGGCATGCGCGAGCGGGTCAGGCTGGGGCGGCAGGAGGACTTCGTCTTCCGGGGTTCCGCCGCTTTACTGGTACTGGTGCTGTACAACCTGCTCAAGAATGCGCTGGCGGCCGTGCAGGAGTCTGGTGGCGCGATCGAGATTGCGTACTACCGCGCAGGTGCGCACTGCCGCCTGGTGGTCACCGATACCGGACCGGGCATCCCGGCCCATGTGCTGCCGCACGTCTTCGATCCGTTCTATACGACACGGTCGGGCGGCACGGGGATGGGACTGGCGTTTTGCAGGCGGGTCGTCGCGGCCTTTGGCGGCCGGATCGGCTGCGAATCTCGCGAAGGGGAATTTACCGCCGTCTCCGTCGAGCTGCCGCAAGTGGACCACGCCGTTGCCGCCGTCTAGGCGGCGGGAGAAAAAACAAAGGGCGCTCCTGTTCCAGGATGCGCCCATCATATTAAAGCCCTGGCTTTGCAGGGCTTTCTCGTGGCAGGTCCGCTCAGGCGGACGGGCACGGATCGATCAAGCGGAGAACTTTTCGTTCTCGGAGCGGCGGCGAGCCGCAAAGCCTACCAGGCCGAGACCGGCCAGCAGCATCGCATAGGTTTCTGGCTCAGGGATTGGGGCCAGTTGCATTGCGAAGCCGTAGGTGCCGCCATGCGAGCCGTTTGCGTTACCGGTCACCTTGATGACGTAATCGCCCGCTGGAAGATCCATCGAGAAATTGGTGGTGTTGTTGCCGTCATAGGTGAACAGGCTGGTCGAGCCGGACCACAGGGTGTACTGCAGGTTGTCGATGTTGCTGACGTTCTGGCCGCTCAGCATCACGTTCAGCGGGTTCGCGGCCGATGCCAGGTCGCCTGCCGTGATCGAGAAGTTGATCGTGTCGGTAAAGGTGCCGATCGTGTCGTGATCGAACAGGTGGTAGAACGTGTCCGGAGCAACCGGAATCATGCCAGCATCATGCACGATGTCTGCAGCAAACGCGGAGCCGGAAGCCCCCAGGGCCAAGACCGCAGCAGCGGCAAAGGTCTTCAGTTTCATGTTGATCTCCAAGTGACAGGTTAATTAAGCCGCGTCGGCCTCCGGATAGCCGGGGCCGTCTACTTGTGAGCTTGGGATTCCCGCACGGTTATTCGGGGTGTGCGTCGATCCCGCCAGCCATCCACCGCAGACTACTGACGTGCTCATCAAGATGAACCTAGCTTAGCATTGTGAATTTCAAAATGTTTGCAACTTTGCCAATTGTGCGCACGTCTACAACAGTATTTTTTGTAATAAGTGCGGTAGCGCACGATGATATTTTCCGGCTGGAAAGCTACCGGAAGTATTACCTTCTGATACGCAACGTATGATATGGATGAGTAACGCTGATATATCAGTTGGCCGTGCGTGATATATTACAGCTTTGACTGATCAGGGAGCCGCGATGAAAGCCGAAAACATTTCCGATGCAAGCAGCCGCGCCTATCAGTTTCTGCGCGAGCGCATCGTTGCCGCTGGCCTGAAACCGGGCAGCCGCATCTCCGAGCACGACATCGCAGCCGAGCTGGGCATGAGCCGCACGCCCGTGCACGACGCCGTGCTTAGGCTGGCAACTGAGCAATTAATCGAAGTCCGGCCCCGCGCCGGCACCTTTGTCACCCGCATTGCCCCGGCCGCGCTGGAGGAAGCGCTGCTGGTGCGGGGAGCGCTGGAACTCATGGTGGTCGAGAAGGCGGCCGAGCGTGCCGGTATCGACGCGCTGGCCGGCTTGCGCGCCGTGCTTGCACGCCAGTCTGACGCTGCGCGGGAAGGGGACGTGGCCGCGTTCCGCCAGCTGGGCGACGAATTCCACGCCGCGCTTGCCGCCGCAGCCGGTATGCCCGGGGTGTGGTCGCTGGTGCGCCAGCCCAAGACGCACCTGGACCGCTACCGCATGCTGGTCAGTCCGGCTCCCGGGCGCATGACGGCGGCCTTGCTCGAACACGGCGACATCCTGCGCGCCGTCGAAACGCGCCACCCGGGGCGCGCTGCCCAGGCCATGCGCACCCACCTGCGCCACCTCGTGCCCGGACTGAACGTCGCGCTGGCGCTCAAGCCCGAGTACGTCACCGCGCGCTAGAGCGGCAGGGCGGTCGAATACTTCACCTCGCGCAAGGCGACCGCCGTGTTGATGTTGCCGACGCCTTCGAGCTTGAACAGGACATTGTGCAGGAAGGCCTGGTAGGCCTCCATGTCCGGCACCACCACCTTGATCAGGTAGTCGGAGTTGCCGGTGGTTTCGTAGCACTCCACTACCTCGTCGCGCAGCTGGATCGCCTTTTCGAACTCTTCCACAACCCCGGCCGCATGCCGGTTCAGCGTCACATGCGCGTGGCAGCACACCATCAGGCCGACCTTGCGCCGGTCGACGATGGCCGCATAGCGCTTGATATAACCGTTCTCCTCCAGTTCCTTCTGGCGGCGCCAGCAAGGCGTTTGCGACAGTCCGACGCGTTCGGCTAGCTCGGCGGTCGACAGTTCGCTGTTGCGCTGCAGTTCTTCGAGAATGCGGACCGATGCGGTGTCAAGAGAATGGGTTTTCATATAGTGGCTCGATTCGAGAACAATTCTCCGAATTTTGACATAACAGCAGTAAAACAGGATAAATATTCTGCTCCGGAAGAACTATCATTCCGTTATCCTGACCAGAGCCTGTCCTATGAATTCGTTTACCGACCGCATCGACCCGCCTTCCGCCGAACTCGCCGACCCGGACTACCGTCTTGACGACAACCTGCGGCGCGAGCAGGGCCGCGTGTTCCTGACCGGCACCCAGGCGCTTGTGCGCCTGATGGTCATGCAAAAGCGGCTCGACGCGGCCAATGGCATCAACAGCGCCGGCTTCGTCAGCGGCTACCGGGGCTCCCCGCTGGGCGCGGTCGACCAGGAAATGTGGCGCGCGCGCACGATCCTCGGTGAAAACGCCATCGAATTCCTCCCCGCGATCAACGAAGACCTTGGCGCTACCGCCGTGCTCGGCACGCAGCAGGTGGAAACCGACCCCACCCGCAAGGTCGATGGCGTGTTCGCCATGTGGTATGGCAAGGGTCCGGGCGTGGACCGTTCCGGCGACGCGCTCAAGCACGGCAACGCCTACGGTTCTTCGCCGCATGGCGGCGTGCTGGTGGTGCTGGGCGACGACCATGGCTGCGTTTCCTCGTCGATGCCGCACCAGAGCGAGCAGGCGCTTATCGCCTGGAGCATGCCGGTCATTAACCCGGCCAACATCCAGGAATACCTCGAATTCGGCCTGTACGGCTGGGCCCTGTCTCGTTTCTCGGGCAACTGGGTCGGTTTCAAGGCAATTTCCGAAACGGTCGAAGGCGGCGCCGTGGTCGACCTGCCGGCCATGCCGCACTTTGCCATCCCGGCCGACTACGCCTACCCGCCGGAAGGGCTGCACTACCGCTGGCCCGACCTGCCGAGCCTGAAGATCGAACAGCGCGTGGCCGAGAAGCTCCATGCCGTGCAGGCGTTCGCCCGCGCCAACTCGATCGACCGCCTGGTGGTGCGCGCGCCGCAGGCCAGGGTCGGCATCGTCAGCGCCGGCAAGGCGCACCTGGACATGATGGAAGCACTGGAACGCATGGGCCTGGGCGTTGACCGCCTCGAGCAGCTCGGCGTGCGCATCTACAAGCCGGGCCTGACCTGGCCGCTGGAGCGCACGCGCCTGGACGCGTTCGCCGAAGGCCTGGAAGAGATCCTCGTGGTCGAGGAGAAGGACCCGGTCATCGAGCACCAGCTCAAGAGCCACTTCTACAACCGCAGCGTGCGCCCGCAGGTCGTGGGCAAGAGCGACGCCCAGGGCCAGCCGCTGCTGGCCGCCATCGGCGAACTGCGCCCCTCGCGCATCGCGCCGGCCCTGATCCGCGTGCTCGGCGCGCGCTTCCCCGAGCTGGCGCTGGGCCAATACCTGCCCGCGTTCTGCAAGGCCGACTTCGACGGCACCCCGGCCAGTGCCGTGCGCACCCCGTATTTCTGTTCCGGCTGCCCGCACAACACCTCGACCCGCGTGCCGGAAGGCTCCACCGCGATCGCCGGCATCGGCTGCCACTTCATGGCGACCTGGATGAAGCGCGACACCGTGCAGCTGACCCAGATGGGCGGCGAAGGCGTGACCTGGGTCGCGGCCTCGCGCTTCGTCGGCAAGAAGCACGTGTTCCAGAACCTGGGCGACGGCACCTACTTCCATTCCGGCTTCCTGGCCGTGCGCCAGGCGATCGCCGCACGCGCCAACATCACCTACAAGATCCTGTACAACGACGCGGTCGCCATGACCGGCGGCCAGCCGGTGGACGGCAAGCTGTCCGTGCCGCAGATCGTGCAGCAGGTGCTGACGGAAGGCGCCGTGAAGGTGGTGGTGGTCACCGACTACCCCGAGAACTACGAAGCCGTGCAGCTGCCCGCCGGCGTCACGGTGCACCACCGCAGCGAACTGGACGTGGTCCAGCGCCAGCTGCGCGACACCGAGGGCGTCACCGTGCTGGTGTACGACCAGACCTGCGCCGCCGAAAAGCGCCGCCGCCGCAAGAAGAAGGAATACCCGGACCCGGCGCGCCGCCTGGTGATCAACCCGGCCGTGTGCGAAGGCTGCGGTGACTGCGGCGTGCAGTCTAACTGCCTGTCGATCCTGCCGCTGGAGACCGAACTGGGGCGCAAGCGCCAGATCGAGCAGTCGTCCTGCAACAAGGACTACTCCTGCGTCGAAGGCTTCTGTCCGAGTTTCGTGTCCGTGCTGGGCGGAGAACTGCGCAAGCCGGAAGCGGCGCAGCTGGACCGCGCGCGGATCGAGGCGGCGCTCGAACGCCACCCGCTGCCGCAGCCGTACGGCTTCGACAAGCCGTTTGAAATGCTGGTCGCAGGCGTGGGCGGCACCGGTGTCGTCACCATCGGCGCGCTGGTCACCATGGCCGCACACCTGGAAGGCAAGGGCGCGTCCACGCTCGACTTCATGGGCTTCGCGCAGAAGGGCGGGGCAGTCATGTCGCATGTGCGCATCGCCTCCTCGCCTTCGGCGCTGAACCAGGTGCGCATCGACCTGCAGCAGGCCGACGCCGTGCTCGCGTGCGACATGGTGGTCGCTTCGATGCCCGACGCGCTGGCCGTGATGCGCAAGGCGCACACCGTGGTCGTCGCCAACGAGCGCGAGATCCCGACCGCCACCTTTACCCAGGATCCGGACGCCACCAACAACATGGGCGCACTGTTCGCGCAGCTGCGCGCGGTGGTCGGCGACGACAAGGTGTTCGCGCTGGACGCGCAGGACGTCTCGGCGCGCCTGCTGGGCGACCCGATCGCCGCCAACATCCTGATGCTGGGCTACGCCTGGCAGAAGGGCATGGTGCCGGTGTCGCTGGCCGGCCTGATGCGCGCGATCGAATTGAACAACGTCGCCATCGACATGAACAAGAAGGCATTCACGCTGGGCCGCCTGGCCGCTGCCGACATGCAGGCGCTGGACGCGCTGGCAGCGCCGCGCGCCAAGGTCATCCAGTTCACCGCGCCGTCCTCGCTCGACGAGATCGTCGCATCGCGCAGCGCCCTGCTCGAGCAGTACCAGGACAAGCGCTATGCCGCCCGCTACGTCGAACTGGTGCGCGCGGTGCAGGCAAGGGAACTCGAAGTGGATGGCGCGCAGTCGAAGACGCCGCTGGCCAAGACCGTCGCACGCAACCTGTACAAGGTCATGGCGTACAAGGACGAGTACGAAGTCGCCCGCCTGCATGCCGACCCGGCCTTCCGCGCCCAGCTCGACGCGCAGTTCGGCGGCGACTGGAAGCTCCAGTACCACCTGGCGCCGCCGCTGCTCGCGCGCGCCAAGCCTGGCAGCGACGTGCCGGCCAAGATGACCTTTGGCGCGTGGATGCTGCCGGTATTCCGCATGCTGGCCCCGCTCAAATCGCTGCGCGGCACCGCGCTCGACGTGTTCGGCTACACCGCCGAGCGACGCCGCGAGCGCGCCTGGCGCGACAGCTACATCGAACTTGCCCGCGACATCGCATCCGGCCTGACGGCGCAGGACAAGCCGCAGTACGCCGCCCTGGCCGCGCTGCCGGAGCAGGTGCGCGGCTTCGGCCACGTCAAGCTGCGCAACCTCGACAAGGCGCTGGCGGAGCAGACCCGCCTGCGCGCGCAGCTGGCGCAGCGCCAGGCCGCGTAACAGGAGGAGAGGCGGGCGGCGGCGCTCAGCGTTCGCGCGCCAGCACTTGCGCCAGGCGCCCGGTATCGACCGGCTTCACGAAGTGTGCGTCGAAGCCTGCTGCGAGGGCGTCGGCCCGGTCCTGTTCCTGCCCGTAGCCGGTGACCGCCACCAGCCAGGCGTGCGCCGTCACCGGCTGCGCGCGCAGCCGCCGCGCCAGCTCGTAGCCATCGATGTCGGGCAGGCCGATATCGAGCAGGCATGCCTGTGGCGCGAAGGCCGGCGCCATCTCCAGCGCCGCGGCCGAACTGAGTGCGACTTCGGTTTCATGGCCGAGCGCCCGGACCAGCATTGCGAGCGTATGCGCCGCGTCGGCATTGTCGTCCACGATCAGCACCCTGGCCGGCGTGCAGACGGGCGCGCTGGCGTGCGTTTCGCCGGGCTGCATGCGCTGGCCCTGCGCGTGCGGCAGGCACACCGTGAACCGGCTGCCGTGGCCCGGTCCCCGACTGTGCGCCGTCACATGGCCGCCATGCAGCTCGACCAGGCTCCTGACCAGCGCCAGCCCGATGCCGAGACCGCCCTGCGAGCGGTCCGGACTGCGCTCACCCTGCGCGAACAGCTCGAACGCACCCTCCACCAGGTCCGGCGGCATGCCGATGCCGTTGTCCGACACCGCCACGCAGGCCTCGCCGCCCGAAACCTCGACCCCGACCTCGATCCTGCCGCCGGGGGGAGTGAACTTGATCGCATTATTGAGCAGGTTGGTCAGTACCTGCACCAGCCGCTTGTGGTCGCCCATCACCAGCGCCGGGCCGCCCGGCGCCGGCCGCGCCAGCGCATGCTTGCGCGCCGCGGCCAGCGGCAGCACCTGCTCGATCGCATCGGCCACCACCGCGCGCATGTCGACCGGCTGCATGTCCAGTGTCACCAGGCCGCGCGTCACGCGCGAGACATCGAGCAGGTCATCGATCAGCGCCGACATGTGCTTGACCTGGCGCGCGATGATCGCGCTCGCATTCCTGACTGTTCCGTTCGACTCCTGGGTGATGCGCAGCAGGTCCGCCGCAGCCGCGATGGGGGCCAGGGGATTGCGCAGCTCATGCGCAAGCATCGCCAGGAATTCATCCTTGCGCTGGTCGGCCAGGCGCAGCGCCTCCTCATGCTGCTTGCGCTCCGTGATGTCCTGCACCGTGCCGCGTACCGCGATCGTGCGGCCCTCCTGGTCCAGCACCGCCTCCGATTTCGCGTTCACCCAGATGCGCCGTCCGCTCGCATGGATCCCTTCGAGTTCCAGGTCATACGACCCGCCGGACGAGATGATCTCCTTGGTTGCCGCGTCCACCCGGTCCCACGACTCCTCGGCCAGGATCACCCCGCGCTGCTGAGAGAACGGCGGGACGTCGCGGCCGTAGATCTCCGTGAACGAGCCGGTTGTGGCCACTTCCCCGGTCCTCGGGTCGAGCAGCCAGTTGCCGAATTTGGCCAGCCGGTGCGCCTGGTCCAGCTCCTCGTCGCGCGCCTTGATCATCGCCTCGTGCTGTTCCAGCACGCGCGCGGCCTGCCCGATCGCGTGCGCGACCTCCTCGGCTTCGCGGAAATGCACGTCCGGGGCCGGGGCCGGCGTCCCGCGGCCGAGCGCCGCGGCCGGCGCGATCAGCGCCTGCACCGAGCGCGCGATGCGCCCGCCCATATACCAGGCCAGCGCCAGGCCGATGGCGAACAGCAGCGACACCCCGACCGCCAGCCGTGCGACAGGGACAGCGCTGCTCACCCCCATCTGGTCCTTCGGGATCCCGATCGCCACCACCCAGCGGGTCTGCGGCGAGCGCTTGAACACCGTCAGCACCTTCACGCCCTCCAGCGTCGTCGTTTCGAGCACCCCGTCATCGTGCGTCCGGAGCGTGGCCACCAGGCTGGGCGATGCCGCCTTGCCGACGAAGCGCGCCGGCGACTGGCTGCGGCCTGCCACCACGCCGGCGCTGTCGAGGATCGCCACGATCCAGCCGGGCGGCAGGGGCTGGTCCAGCAGCATCTGGGTGAAGTACTCCGGCATGATGCTCACCGCCAGCGCGTAGCGCGGGTGGCCGTCGATGAACACCGGCACATTGACCGCGGCGGTCGGGCGCTTGAGCATCGCCGCCGTAAACACATTCGAAATGAGCGGCGTGCCCGATTCGATCACCGGCCGCACGTGTTGCGGATTGTCGGCCCGGGGCAGAGTGGCGCCGGGCGCCGCCAGCGCGTTAAACACATGGTTGCCGTCGCGGTCGCGCACCACCACGTTGGTATTCCCACCGAGCGTCTCCACAGCCGCGCGGGCCTCCAGGCGAAAGCGCGCGAAATCGAGCTCCGCGAGGGCGACCGAGCGGGCCAGCGTCTGCGCCACCGCCTGCGCCCTGAACAAATGATTGTCCACCACCTGCACCAGCGCGTGCGCGGTCTGCACCGTGATGCGCTCCTGCTGCAGCCGGCTCTCGCGGTACTGGTACGCAAAAAACAACGTTGCCGCCACGACCCCTGGGACGAGGCAGGCCAGCACGAGCCGCGTCAGCAGCAAGCGCACCGGCGGAGACGACGCGGAAGGATCACTCGTTTTTCTCATTCTTGACCGAGGCTAGCATAAAAACCACAGGGGTCAGGTCACAGAAACCACAGGGGGGCAGCTCACTGCCCCCACCCCCGGGGTCAGGCACCCAGAGGAATACGAGGCCTGACCCCGGGTTTGAGCCAGCGCAAGAAAAAGGCGCGAATGCGGTCTGATCCGGTATCGGAATCCATGCCTTAACGTGTTGAATTGGGTGGAAGTAGCGTTTAACGCGCCCGGGGTCAGGCGCCACGGGAACTCGCCGGGGTCAGGCACTCCCCTGCGGGCAGGCCTGACCCCCGATTTGATGCAGATCAGCAGGTGGGTGCGCACGGGAGAGGCATCATGCGCGCACCGAGTGTTGTGTGGAAGACGCACCCGGGGTCGGGCGCCTCCCTGCAAAGGAGGCCCGGCCCCGGGGTGAGGTGGCGAAAATTAGTTCGCGAAGGCCGCTGCGGCCGGGGTGATGACGACCGACTCAGGCTTGATGCCCAGCTTCATGGAGCCGATGACCTGGTCTTCGGCCAGGACGTCGGCGCTCTTGGCGCCGTCGTACTTGACCGGGCTGAAGGCGTCGGTGACCAGCGCTTGCTTGAGGCCGGCGGCGTCCTTGGTGATCATGACGACCGAGAGGTTCTTCGCCGACAGGTGCTTCCTGATGGCGGCGTTGACGTCGGCAACCGTCATCTTCGACAGGGCGTCGCGCATCATCCGGGTGAATTCCGGCGTGCCGTACCACTGCGAGTCGAGCGCGTAGCCAAGCTGCTGGTCCTGGGTCGCGGTCATGACAAACACGTTCTTCATCAGGTAGTCGCGGGTGGTCTCGAAGTCCTGGGCGGTGAGGCCCTTGTCGACCAGTTTGCCCAGTTCGAACAGGGCGATGCGCAGCGCCATGTGCGCGTTCTCCGGCGCGACCGGACGGATCCAGACTTCGAACAGCTGCGCCTTGCGGCCCAGGTTCGGGCTCGGGAAGAACTGGAACATCCCGCGCGGGAACGCTTCGATGTAGGCGTAGTCGCCGTAGTTCATGCCGCGCAGTTCGCGGATGCGCTGGTACAGGTAGGAGTTGGAGGCGCGGTGCTCGCCCAGCCAGGTCTTGGCCAGCCACAGGGCAGGGAAGTCCGGGTGCGAACGCGTCACGGTCAGCGGCAGGCCGAACGAGATCGCGGTGGCGCGGGTGTTCTTTTCGATGATTTCGACTTCCAGGCCATTCGGCATGCGGCCCTGCGGCACCGGGGTCGCCGGCAGTCCAGGTCCGGCCGCGAGGCGCGCCAGTTCGCGCTTGAGCGAGGCGGTCATCTCGTCGCTGACGTCGCCCGAGATGCCGACGCGGACCGCGCCCTGGGTGTAGGCCTGCTTGTAGAAGGCCTTGACGTCGTCCAGCGTGATCGCGTCCAGCCCGGCGATGGTGCCCAGGACAGGGTGCGCGTAGCCGGTGCCGGCGAACACGTTGACCTGCAGGCGCTCCTTGCCGAATTCCTCTTCGTTGTTGTCCTTGAGGTCGAGCACGAGCGCATTCTTGTGCAGGTCCTTGAGGCGGCGGAAGTCTTCTTCGCGGAAGCCCGGGTCGACCAGCATCGGCATGGCGATGTCCAGGTACTGGTTCCAGTTGTCCTTGTGGGTGGAACCGGTAAAGGTGGTCATTTCCTTGTCGGTCTGGTCGTTGAAGCTGGCCGCCATCGGGAACATGGCCTTGGTGATGTCGGCGAACTTCATGTCGCGCGAGCCGGCGGAGGCGACCATCGCGGCGGTCAGTGCGGCCAGGCCTTCCTTGCCCTTCGGATCATGCGCGGAACCGGCCGCGAAGACCAGCTTGAAGCGGATCTGCGGTAGGGTCGACTTCTGCACCAGCACGTCGAACTTGCCTTCGCCCGCTACGCTGGCCATGGAGGACAGCTTTGGGAGTTGCGACATCGCTGCCGGCATCGGCTCGCTCGACAGCGTGGTGACAACCATGTTGGCGTCGGTCAGGTACTTGTTCGCTGCAGCCTGCAGGTCCTGCGGGGTGAGCGAGTCGACCACGCGGTAGTAGTTGTTCAGGGTGCCGTACGAGCGGTTGTAGTGGACGTACGAGGCCAGCGTGCTGGCGATCTGCTCGGTGTTGTCGAGCGAGCGGATCAGGGCGTACTTCTGGGCGGACTTGGCGTCGGCCAGTTCCTTGGCGGAGACCGGGCGGGTGCGGGCGTCGGCGACGGTCTTCATGATCGCGTCGCGCACGTACAGGGCGTCATCGAGCTTCTTCACGCGCGCGCCGATGGTGGCCAGGGTCGGGTCCACGCGCGGCGGGGTGAAGTCGAACAGCTGGTCGACCTTCTGCTCGTCCTGCACCAGGCGCTTGTACAGCGGGGAGGTGCGGCCGAACTGCAGCGACAGCAGCATCGACAGCGCGGCCTGGTCCTTCTGCTTGTCGGAGAATGCCGGCGAGCGGAACGCCACGGTGACGACCGGCAGGGTCTTGGTCTGCCAGTTCACGTGGGTGTAGATCGGGCCTTTGGCCGGCGGCTCTGCCGGCACGCTGGCCTTGTAGCTGCCCGGTTTCCAGTTGCCCCAGTATTTTTCGACCATCGCGATCGCTTTCTTCGGCTCGACGTCGCCGGCGATGATCACGGTGGTGCGCTCGGGACGGTACCAGCGGTCGAAGAAGACCTTGGAGTACGCGTACTGGTTGGGCATGTCCTCGATGTCCTTCAGGAAGCCCATCGTGGTGTGCTTGTAGGTGTGCGTGCTGTACGCGGCGTTGCGCTGCGCTTCGAGCAGCTTGGACATCGGGTTGGCACTGTTCTTGTTGTACTCGCCCAGCACGGCGCGCGATTCGGTCTTGAAGACGGCTTCAGGGTAGTCCAGGTTCTGGAAGCGGTCTGCCTCGACTTTCAGCACCGTTTCCAGGTCTTCCTTGGCAAAGGTGGTGTGGTAGTTGGTCAGGTCGTCGCTGGTGTAGGCGTTCTGGCGCGCGCCGGCCTTGGTGATGATGTCCTGGTATTTCTCGGGCGGGTAGGCTTTGGTCCCGCGGAACATCATGTGTTCGAAGAAGTGCGCGAAGCCGGATTTGCCCGGTTCGATTTCATTGCGCGAGCCCGTCTGCACCGGAATCTGCACCGAGACGATGTTCGGGAAGCCGGTCGGCACGACGATGATCTTCAGGCCGTTCGGCAGGGTCTTTTCCGTCGCCGTGAAAGGCAGCACGTCGCTCCTGGCCGGCGCGGGCGTGGCGGCCCAGGCGCTCGAGAACAGTACCGGCAGGGCCGCCAGTACGAGGGATGTGATTCTTGGCACGATGCCTCCTTATATTTGTGTGGCGCAAAGGATAAGGGAATCGCCACACAAATGACAGCGTGCATTGTTGTTTTTACGGTGTATGCATGGGTATGTACAGAGAGCCGATCCGCACGGATAGTTCCCCCGCAGATCAGGCCATTTCGGCCTGGGGCAGGCTGATGCGGTTGCGGCCCAGGTGCTTGGCCCGGTACAGCGCGGCGTCGGCAATGCCCACCAGTTCATGCGCGTCCATGCCGCTGGCGTCGAGCGCGGTGGCTGCGCCGATCGACACCGTCACCAGGCGCTGCGGCGAGAGCGGGTTGGGCAGCTGCATCCGCTCCACCCGGCGCCGGATCCGCTCCGCCACCACGGCGGCGCCCTTGAGCGATTCGTTGGGCAGGATCACGGCAAACTCCTCGCCGCCGTATCGCGCGACCAGGTCGTTGGTGCGCATCTCGCTCGAGACGGCGCTGGCGATGCGGCGCAGGCAGTCGTCGCCGCCCAGGTGGCCGTTGGCGTCGTTGTACTGCTTGAAGTTGTCCACGTCCACCATCAGCAGCGACAGCGGCTGCTTGTGCCGCTGCGCGCGCGCCCATTCGGCCTGCAGGGTGTCGTCGAAGCAGCGGCGGTTGGCCAGCCCGGTCAGCGCGTCGCGCCGCGCCAGCAATTCCAGGGCTGCGCGGGCGTCGCGCTCGTCGGTCATGTCGCGCAGGGTTTGCACGACGGCGACCAGTTCGCCGTCGTCGTCGAGGATGGGGCTGGCATCGGCGGCAAGGTAGCGGCGCTGGCCGGCGCGGGGCATGTCGCACCAGTTCTCGGCCCGCAGGTGCGAGCCGCGCGTCAAGCCTGCCGCGTCGCAGGGCATGCTGTGTCGCGGATACAGGATGCCGATCTCGTCGGTGCGGTTCTGGACCACCAGGTCCGCCAGGGTTGGGCGCGGTGCCTGGTAGAAGCTGCGCCAGTGTTCGCGCGTGCCGACCATTTCGCCGGCCGGCACGTGGGTCAGGTCTTCGCAGGCCCGGTTCCAGATCACCACTTTGCAGTCCGGGTCGATGACGAAGGCGGGGACCGCCAGCCGCTCCATGAGCCTGCCTGCGAAGTCGTCGATGGTGCTATTTATTAAGGTCATATTCTGTCCGTTGGGCGAAGATTGGCACCGGGTAGGTTTCGATTCTGCCGTGCAAGTCTCGCGTAGTATTGATCTTGGGCAATGTTAGTGAGCGCGGGGGATCGACACGGTGACGCAGGTGCCGCCGCCTCCCTTGCTGTCGATGGCAAGGCTGCCGCCGGCCCCGCGGATACGCTCGCGCATCCCGTGCAGCCCGCAGGCCCCGGGCGACAACACGGGCCCGATGCCGATCCCGTCGTCCTGGACCCGCAGGGTCAGTCCGTTATCGGCATCCGCGTCCAGGTCGACCTGCACCTGGCTGGCCTTGGCGTGGCGCGCCACGTTGGCCAGCAGTTCCTGCAGCGTCCTGAACACCACGATGCCCGCGCTCGGGGTGACGTCGTCCAGTTGCGGCGTGATCTGCAGCCGGTGTCCCACCCCGGTTACGCGCGAAAAGTCGTCCAGCTGTCGCTGCACCGCGTCGCTCAGACCCGTTTCCAGCGCCGGCGTGCGCAAGTCGTGGATGATGGCGCGCAGGGAAAGCATGGTGGCGTCGACATGGCGGATCAGCTGATCGACCTGGCCGCCAAGCGGGCCGGCGATGCTGTCGCACAGCCGGCTCAGTTCCAGCTTGAGCACGAGCAGGCTCTGGCCAAGGTCGTCATGGATGTCACGGGCGATGCGCTGCCTTTCATGGTCACGGGCTTCACGGGCGGATGGCTTCATGGGCTCTCCTTTGTAGGACCTGTCTTACAACGTTACCGTTGCCGTGCGGAAGCTACTTTGTGATATCGCAAGCCAGCGGCAATTACGCCGCCACCCGGATCGCGTTATAATGGCCGGTTGATCGATTGCGGCAGGCGGCGTACAAGTGACTTACAGCATCAAAGAAATGTTCTACACCTTGCAGGGGGAAGGCGCGCATGCCGGCCGCCCGGCGGTGTTTTGCCGTTTTTCCGGCTGTAACCTGTGGACCGGCCGCGAGGACGACCGAGCCAGCGCCATTTGCCAGTTCTGCGACACCGACTTCGTGGGCACGGACGGCGAAGGCGGCGGCAAGTTTCGCGATGCCGCATCGCTGGCCGCGCGTATCGACAGCCTGTGGCCGCAGTCGCATCCAATCAACAAGTACGTGGTCCTTACCGGCGGCGAACCGCTGCTCCAGCTGGACGCCCCGCTGATCGAAGCAATGCACGCGCGCGGTTTCACGATTGCGATCGAAACCAACGGCACGCTGCCGGTCCCGCCGGGCGTGGACTGGGTGTGCGTGAGCCCGAAGATGGGTTCGACCCTCGTGGTGGGCAAAGGCAACGAGATCAAGGTCGTGATCCCGCAGGCGAACCAGGATCTTGCTGCCTACGAGCACCTGGAGTTCGACAATTTCTTCGTGCAGCCGATGGACGGCCCGCTGGCCGCTTTCAACACTACGCTGGCGATCGAGACCTGCAAGCGCAACCCCAAGTGGAAGCTGAGCATCCAGACCCACAAACTCCTACAGATTCCTTAAGCAATGCTGACCATTACCCGCAAGCTCGAATTCGATGCCGGCCACCGGATTCCAGACCACAAGAGCCAGTGCCGCAACCTGCACGGGCACCGCTACACCCTCGAGATCACCCTGGTCGGCAATGTGATCGAGCAGGAAGGCAGCTCGGACAACGGCATGATCATGGACTTCTCCGATATCAAGGCGCTGGCCAAGCAGCACCTGGTGGACGTGTGGGACCATGCGTTCCTGGTGTACGAGAAGGATGTTCCAGTGCGCGAATTCCTCGCCTCCATGCCCGATCACAAGACGGTCGTGATCGACCGCATCCCGACCGTGGAGAACCTGGCGCGCACCGCATGGGATATCCTGCGCGCGGCCTACAAGGACCGCTACGGGACCGGCCTGCACCTGCACAAGCTGGTGCTGCACGAGACGCCAAACTGCTGGGCAGAGATCGTTGAAGACGCCTGAAGACTTCATGCGCCTGGCGCTGGCCGAGGCCGACAAGGCCTGGGCGCTGGGTGAAGTGCCGGTAGGGGCGGTGGTGGTGCGCGATGGCGAAGTGATCGCCACCGGCTTCAACCAGCCGATCGGCACGCATGATCCGACAGCCCACGCGGAGATCGTGGCGCTGCGGGCCGCGGCCGCAAAGCTGGGCAACTACCGCCTGCCGGGCTGCGAACTGTACGTCACGCTGGAACCGTGCGCCATGTGCTCCGGCGCCATGATGCATGCGCGCCTGGCCCGCATCGTGTACGGCGCGCCCGACCCCAAGACGGGCGCCTGCGGCTCCGTGGTGGACATGTTCGCCAATGAGACGCTGAACCACCACGCCCAGGTCGAAGGCGGCATCCTGGCCGAGGAAACCGGCAATATGCTCAGGCGTTTCTTTGCGGAACGCAGGGCGCTCGCCGCCGCGGCAAGGCGCGCACCGGAAGCCGCACCGGACTAAGCAAAAAAGCAAAAACTGGTATCCTCGATCGCATCGATCGGGGAGGCCGTCTTGCTGCCGCGTTTCCATATTCCTGCCGTTTTCACCAGCGTCGCCGCGCCGGCAAGCCCGCCCGCGCGCGCCTTCTCGTCCCATGACCCCAGGTGGCGCCGATGGACTACCTGAGCGGCCTGAACGCCAGCTTCCTGCACCTCGAAACGCCTTCCGTGCCGATGCACGCAGGCAGCCTGTTGATGCTGGACGTGCCCGACGAACGGCGCACCGGTTTCCTCGACGAGCTGCAACGCTACGTCACCACGCGCATGCCGGCCGTTCCCCTGTTGACCCGCAAGCTCCAGCCGATCCCGTTCGGCCTGTCCAATCCGGTCTGGATCACGGACGAGAACGTAGACCTGGACCATCACGTGCGCAGCCACACGCTGGCGGGCGAGGGCAGCATGCACGACCTGGAACGCCTGGTGGCGACGCTGCACGCGGTGCCGCTCGACCGCAGCCGCCCGCTGTGGGAACTGCACCTGGTGGATGGCCTCAAGGAAGGCAGGCTGGCGCTGTACGCCAAGTTCCACCATGCGGCGCTCGAAGGGATCGGCGCGACCGCGATCATGCAGGCGCTCGCCGAAACCGTGCCGGGCGCCGGCAGCGCCGCTCCCGCGGACAAGGCGGCACCAGCGCCAGGCCATGCACCAGGTCCGATGTCGCTGCTGGCGTCGTCGCTGGCGCATGCCGTCGGCCAGGCCTTCGACATGGCGCGCCATATGCCGGAAGGGCTGCGCACGATGGCATCGATGCGCGGGCGGATGCCTTCGGCCGCGCCGCGCACACCCTTCAATGTGTCGGTCGGCGCCGAGCGCGTCTTCGCCACGCTGCAACTGCCGCTGGACGAGCTTTCGCTCGCCGCGCGCGCGTATGCCGGCACGGTCAACGACGCGCTGCTGGCGGTTGTCGATGGCGCGCTGCGCCGATACCTGCAGGCGCATGGCGCAACGCCGGACCGCGCACTGGTCGCGGCGGTACCGGTCAGCCTGCGCGAGCGCGACGGCGGGCATTTGTCCAGCCAGGTCAGCCTGTGGCGCACCGAGCTGGCGACCGCGATGCCCGATGCCGGCTCGCGCATGCGCGCCATCGTCCATCACACCCACGCCATGCGCTCGGAGGTCTCGACGCTGCGGCCGCTGGTCCTGTCGGACTTCCCAGGCCTGGGCGTGCCCTGGATGATGGGCGGCGCAGCCATGGTGGCCGAGCATGCGCGCCTGGCCGAAAACATGCCGCCGCTGGCCAATCTCATCGTCTCCCACGTCGCAGGACCGGCGCATCCGCCCCATATCGCAGGCGCGGGCGTGCTCGCCACCTATCCGGTGTCGATCGTCACGCATGGGCTGGCGCTCAACATCACCGCGCAAAGCTGCTGCGACATGCTCGATATCGGCATCGTCGCCGCGGCCGTTGCCGTGCCGGACGTGCAGCGGCTGGTGGACGACCTGCGCGCGGCGCACGCGGAACTGCTGGCCGCGGCGCGGGCGCTGGAACCCGAGCCGCTGCCGGATACTGACAGTGCCCATGAGGGCAAAACCACAGCCGGCAAGGCCGGCGAGTCCGCTGCGGCAGGGCCACCTCCGGCGTCCGCAGGCGCGGCGCGCCGCAACGGCGGCGCTGCTCCCGCGGCAAGCCGCGGCGCACGCAGCAAGCGAGGTTGACGTGCCCATCGCCAAAGCAAACGGCATCGAAATCGCCTACGAAACCACGGGCGATCCGCGCGGAACGCCCTTGCTGCTGGTGATGGGACTCGGGATGCAGCTGACGGCCTGGCCCGACGACTTCGTCGACGGCCTGGCGGAGCTGGGCTTTTATGTGATCCGCTACGATCATCGGGATTGCGGGCTCTCCACCAAGTTCGACAAGGCCGGGACGCCCAGCCTGTTCTTCACATGGCTCAAGTCGCGTATCGGCTGGCGCATGGGCGCGCCCTACCTGCTGGACGACATGGCGGACGATGCGCTCGGACTGCTGGACTGGCTGCGCGTCCCGCAAGCGCACGTGGTCGGCGTGTCCATGGGAGGAATGATCGCGCAGGTGCTGGCAGCACGCCATCCAGAGCGGGTGTTAAGCCTGACGTCGATGATGTCCACCACCGGGCGCCGTTCGCTGCCGGGCCCGGCCCGCGCGGTGCGCGAGGTCCTCATGCGCGCGCCTAGGCATGCCATGAACCGGCGCGGCGTGATCGAGCACATGGTGGAGGTGCTGCATGCGATCGGCAGCCCGTCGTATCCGACGCCCGATGCGGTGCTGCGCCAGCGTGTGACGCGGGCGATCGAGCGCAATATCTGCCCCGGCGGGGTGCTACGGCAGCTGGCCGCCATCACGGCCTCGGGCGAGCGCTGCGCCCTGCTGCAGAAGCTGCGCGTGCGCACGCTGGTGATCCATGGCGCGGCCGACCCGCTGGTGCCGCTCGAATGCGGCATCGACACCGCCAGCCAGGTCGAGGGAGCGCAGCTGGAAGTCATCGAAGGCATGGGTCACGACATTCCGTCGCCGCTGGTGGAAAGGCTGGTTGCCTTGATCGACGCACATGCGCACGGTAAGATGGCGTTTGACCCAATCGTCCGCCTCTTCGAAAAACAGTGATCCTCCAAGATATCGGCATCGCCATCGTGGCGCCCGGCGGCTGCGCGCTCGATGGCGGCCAGGTCGCGAGCGGCCTGCGCGAACTCGAGGCGCACGGCGCCATCGTCCACAACTACTACGACCATGACCGTCGCTTCCAGCGCTTCGGCGGCACCGACGACGCGCGCCTGGCGGCATTGCACGAGGCGGCGCGCAATCCGGAAGTGCAGGTCATCATGGCCCTGCGCGGCGCCTACGGCGTCAGCCGCATCCTCGACCGGGTCGACTTCGGCCTGCTGGCATCGAGCGGCAAGATCCTGACGGGCTACAGCGACATCACCTCGCTGCATATGGGGCTGCTGGCCATGGAAGGGGCGATGAGCTACGCAGGTCCCATGCTGTACGGCGACTTCGGCAAGCCCGAGCCGGTTGCGTACACGCTGGAGAGCTTCGCGCGCTGCCTGCGCGGCCCCACCCATACCGTGGAAGGCGAGGGCGCCGGCAATCCGGTGCTCGACGTGTCCGGTCCGGTCTGGGGCGGCAACCTGGCCATCCTCTCGCACCTGTGCGGCACGCCCTACCTGCCGCACGTGGAAGGCGGCATCCTGTTCATCGAAGACATCAACGAGCACCCGTACCGCATCGAGCGCATCCTGATCCAGCTGCTCAATTGCGGCGTCCTCGCGCGCCAGAAGGCGCTGGTGTTCGGCGCCTTTACCGACTACCGCCTCGGCCCATCGGACAACGGCTACGACTTCGAGGCCATGCTGGCCTGGCTGCGCGAGCGCGTGCCGGTGCCGATCCTCACCGGCCTGCCGTTCGGGCACGTGCCGGTGCGCGCGACGATTCCCGTGGGCGCGCACGCGCGGCTTGCCAGCGATGGCGAGCGTTTTACCCTGACCATGAGCGGCTACCCGACCCTGCCACATGCCTGAATTGCTGTCCCCCGAAAGCTATTACCGCGCCACCGCAGGCGCCACCGACTACCCGCGCCTGTCCGGTATCCAGGAGGCCGAGGTGTGCATCATCGGCGGCGGCTTCGCCGGCCTGGCCACCGCCTGCGCGCTGATGGAGCGCGGCCGGAACGATGTGGTGCTGCTGGAGTCGCAGCATGTCGGCTTCGGCGCGTCCGGCCGCAACGGCGGCTTCGTGTTCGGCGGCTTCTCGCTGGGCGAGCGCGGACTGGTCGATACGGTCGGTGTGGAGGAGGGGCGCAAGCTGTACCGCCTGACGCTCGACGCGGTCGAGCAGATCCGCCGACGCATCGAGCGCTACGGCATCGACTGCGACGCCAGCCACGCCGGCATCTACCTCGCCAACTGGTTCGACGACGATTCCATCCTCGACGCGCAGCAACGCTTCATGGCCGACTCGCTGGGCGTGGACTGGAAGCGCGTATCGCGCGACGAGCTGGTGGATAAGCTGGACAGCCGCCGCTACTTCGGCGGCCTGTTCGAGGAAAACGCCTTCCATTTCCATCCGCTGAAGTACGCGCAGGGCCTGGCGCGCGCGCTGGATGCGGGCGGCGTGCGGGTGCACGAGAACAGCCGCGTGGCCGGCATCGCCAGGGAGGGCGCGCACTGGCGCGTGAAGACCGCGCAGGGCGAAGTGCGCGCCAAAGAGGTGGTCATCTGCTGCGGCGGCTATATCGAAAAGCTGTACCCGCGCCTGGCCGGCGCGATCCTGCCGATCGCCACCTACGTGATGGTGACGGAGCCGCTGGGCGAGCGCCTGCCGACGGCCATGCGCACCGGCGCGGCGGTCTACGACACCCGGTTCGCCTTCGATTACTACCGGCCGCTGGCCGATTCGCGCATCCTGTGGGGCGGGCGCATCTCGGTGCGCGACCGCAGCCCGGCCGACGTGGCGCGCCTGCTGTTCGGCGACATGATGAAGGTCTATCCGCAGCTGGCCGGGACCCGCGTGGACTACGCCTGGAGCGGCATGATGAGCTACGGCCGCCACAAGATGCCGCAGCTTGGGCGCCTGCCCGAGGGCCTGTGGTACGGCATGGGCTTCGGCGGCCACGGCGTCGGTCCGACCACGCTGGCGGGCGACGTCCTTGCCGCCGCCATCTGCGGCGACGGCGTCACGCTCGACCGCTTTGCGCCGTGGGGCCTGCCATCGACAGGCGGCCCCGCCGGGCTGGTTGCCGCGCAGTTGACATACTGGTACTACGAGCTGCGCGACTGGCTGCGCCAGTGACACGCAGGGGAGCATTCTGCCGCTCCGCGGCGCAGGACGGTTCCCCCATTGCTCAGTGGTAGAATAGAGGGTTATCCCATACCGCATCTTTAGAGGCATTACCCGTGCTACAAACAGCAAACATCACCATGCAATTCGGCGCCAAGCCGCTGTTCGAGAACATCTCGGTCAAGTTTGGCGACGGCAACCGTTACGGCCTGATCGGCGCGAACGGCTGCGGCAAGTCCACCTTCATGAAAATCCTCGGCGGCGACCTGGAGCCGAGCGCCGGCAACGTGTCGCTGGACGTGAACGAGCGCCTGGGCAAGCTGCGCCAGGACCAGTTCGCGTACGAAGACATGCGCGTGCTGGACGTGGTCATGATGGGCCACACCGAGATGTGGGCGGCGATCCAGCAGCGTGACGCGATCTACGCGAACCCCGAAGCGACCGACGACGACTACATGCAGGCGGCCGAGCTGGAAGGCAAAGTGGCCGAGTACGACGGCTACACCGCCGAGTCGCGCGCGGGCGAACTGCTGCTGGGCGTGGGCGTGTCGATCGACCTGCACCACGGCCCGATGAGCGCCGTAGCGCCGGGCTGGAAGCTGCGCGTGCTGCTGGCGCAGGCACTGTTCTCGAACCCGGACATCCTGCTGCTCGACGAGCCGACCAACAACCTGGACATCAACACGATCCGCTGGCTGGAAGATGTGCTCAACGAGCGCAACTCCACCATGATCATCATCTCCCACGATCGCCACTTCCTGAACCAGGTCTGCACCCACGTCGCCGATATGGACTACGGCACGCTGAAGATCTATCCGGGCAACTACGACGACTACATGCTCGCCTCGACCCAGGCGCGCAACCAGCAATTGGCCAACAACGTCAAGGCCAAGGAAAAGGTCGCCGAACTGCAGGACTTCGTGCGCCGCTTCTCGGCCAACAAGTCCAAGGCCCGCCAGGCGACTTCCCGCCTGAAGATGATCGACAAGATCAAGGTCGACGACATCAAGCCGTCTTCGCGCGCCTATCCGTTCGTGCGTTTCGAAGGCGAGAAGAAGCTGCACCGCCTGGCGGTGGAGGTCGAGGGCATCGAAAAGACGTACGACCGCACGCTCTTCAAGAACTTCAGCATCATGGTCGAAGCGGGCGAGAAGATTGCGATCATTGGCGCCAACGGTGCCGGTAAGACCACGCTGCTGCGCTGTATCGGCGGCGACCTGGCCGGCCTGCATCCGGACCGCGGCATCGTCAAGTGGGCGGAAAACGCCAACGTCGGCTACATGCCGCAGGATCCGACCGAGGACTTCGCGACCGACACCACGCTGACCGACTGGATGGGCCAGTGGACCAAGGAAGGCGACGACGACCAGGCCGTGCGCTCGATCCTGGGCCGCCTGCTGTTCTCCGGCGACGAAGTCAAGAAGTCCGTGCGCGTGCTGTCCGGCGGCGAAAAGGGCCGCATGATGTACGGCAAGCTCATGCTGGGCCGCCACAACGTGCTGCTGCTCGACGAGCCGACCAACCACATGGACATGGAATCGATCGAGTCGCTGAACATTGCGCTGGACAAGTACGCCGGCACCATGATCTTTGTGTCGCACGACCGCGAGTTCGTCTCCTCGCTGGCCACCCGCGTCATCGAGATCAAGGAAAACGAGATCATCGACTTCCGCGGCAATTACGAAGAGTACCTGACCAGCCAGGGCATCGCCTAAAGCGTCATCCCCGCGAAAGCGGGGACCCATACGGGCCAGGATGGCGGCGTCAGCATGGGTTCCCGCGCCTGCGGGAATGACGGCGCTTTTCAATCTGTGGGATAGTAATAGCTATGCAAATACTACCGATCAAAACCGTCGAGTACGACCTTCCGCAGGCGGGCCAGACCTGCACCGCCCACGCATGGGCGCGCACCCCGGCCCCGCTGGAGCCGGCCCAGAAAAAAGAACTCAAGGAGCGCATCCGGCGCCTGCTCAAGGAGCAGGAAGCCGTCCTGGTCGCCCACTATTATGTGGACGCCGAGCTGCAGGACCTGGCCGAGGAAACCGGCGGCTGCGTGTCCGACTCGCTCGAGATGGCGCGCTTCGGCCGCGACCACCCGGCCAAAACGCTGGTGGTTGCAGGCGTGCGCTTCATGGGCGAAACGGCCAAGATCCTGAGCCCGGAAAAGCGCATCCTGATGCCGGACCTGGACGCGACCTGCTCGCTCGACCTGGGCTGCCCGATCGAGGAGTTTTCCGCCTTCTGCGACCAGCACCCGGACCGCACCGTCGTGGTGTACGCGAATACCAGCGCCGCCGTGAAGGCGCGCGCGGACTGGATGGTCACCTCGTCGATCGGCCTGGACATCGTCGCCCACCTGCATGCGCAGGGCAGGAAGATCCTGTGGGCGCCCGACCGCCACCTGGGCTCCTACATCCAGAAGAAGACCGGCGCCGACATGCTGCTGTGGCAGGGCTCGTGCATCGTCCATGACGAATTCAAGGGCATTGAACTGGACCTGCTCAAGGCGGAGCACCCGGACGCGAAGATCCTCGTGCACCCCGAGTCGCCGGCGAACGTGGTGGCCCTGGCCGACGTGGTCGGCTCGACCACGCAGCTGATCAACGCCGCCGTGACCATGGATGCCACGCGCTTCATCGTCGCGACCGACAACGGCATCCTGCACAAGATGAAAATGGCCGCGCCCGGCAAGGAATTCATCGAAGCGCCGACCGCCGGCAACAGCGCCACCTGCAAGAGCTGCGCGCACTGCCCGTGGATGGCCATGAACGGCCTGCAGAACCTGGCCGACGTGCTCGAATCCGGCCGCAACGAAGTGTTCGTGGATCCCGAGATCGGCAGGCAGGCGGTGCGTGCGATCGACCGCATGCTCGACTTCGCCGCCGCCAAGAAAGCCAAGGCGTTCCCGACCGGCAAGCTGGAGCAGGAATCCAATCTATTCAAGGGAATCGGCCCCGCATGAGCACGTTGCGCAACCCGTATGACCAGTTCGACGAGGCCCTGCAAAAGGCCTTTGAATCCAATCTCCTCGCGGCGCTGCTGGAAGACGTCGGCACCGGCGACCTGACCGGGCAGCTGGTACCGGCAGACACGCGCGTGAAGGCGCGCGTGCTGGTGCGCGAAGAAGCCGTCCTGTGCGGCGCGCCGTGGTTCGAAGGCGTGATGCGCGCGCTCGACCACAGCATCCGCATCGAGTGGAACTATGCCGAGGGCGACCTGATGGAGGCGAACAGCATCGTGTGCATGATCGATGCACCGCCACGTTCGCTGCTGACGGCAGAGCGCAGCGCGCTCAACTTCATGCAGCTGCTGTCCGGCGTGGCGACGGCCACCCGCAAGTACGTGGAAGTCGTCGCCGGCACCAATGCGCGCATCCTCGACACGCGCAAGACCGTGCCGGGCCTGCGCCAGGCGCAGAAATATGCGGTGCGCGTGGGCGGTGGCCAGAACCAGCGCATGGCGCTGTACGACGGCATCCTGATCAAGGAAAACCACATCGCGGCGGCGGGAGGCGTGACGCAGGCGCTCAAGGCGGCCGAGCAGCTCGGCGCCGGCGTGCCGGTGCAGGTGGAAGTGGAGACGCTGGCGCAGCTGGAAGAAGCATTGGCGGCGGGCGCCAAGTCGATCCTGCTCGATAACTTCGACCTCGACAAGATGCGCGAGGCGGTGAAAATCAACGCCGGGCGCGCGCTGCTGGAAGCGTCCGGCGGCGTCAACATGAGCACCGTGCGCGCGATCGCCGAGACGGGCGTGGACCGCATTTCGATCGGCGCCCTGACCAAGGACGTGCGCGCGGTCGACTACTCCCTGCGCATCATTTAGCGTATTTGCCATCCCCGCGTCGGCGGGGATGGCGAAACGCTTAGCGGCGGGAGGAGAGCACGATTCCCGCCACGATCAGCCCGAACGCGCCCGCGTGATACAGCTGCGGCGCCTCGCCCAGGAACGCCGACGACAGCAGCGCCGCGAATAGCGGCGTCAGGTTGCTGAAGAACGCCGCCACATTCGGCCCGGCGCGCTGCACGCCGGCGCCCCAGCAGCGCAGCGCCACCACCGCCGGTCCCACCGCCACATACAGTAATCCCAGCACCAGCGTCCACCCGAACTCGATCCGCACCGGCACGAGCGCCCACTCGGCCGCCGTGAACAATCCCGACCACGCGACGCCATACAGCACCTGCGCGAACATGAACGCCGCCCAGTCCGCGCGAATCGCGGGCGGATCGCCCGGCTGCAACAGCAGCCAGGTGTAGAACGCCCACGCGATCGACGCCGCGATCATGTACAGGTCGCCCGGCACCAGGCGCAGCGACTGCAGCACGGCTGGGTCGCCGCGCGAGAGCACGAGCAGCACGCCGGCGATCGACAGCGCGGCTCCCGCGACCTGGCGCGCGCGCACCTGCATCCGGAAGAACAGCAGGCCGACCAGCATCATCCACACCGGCATGCTGGCAGCAACCAGGGTCACGTTGATCGGCGTGGAGGTACGCAGCGCCAGATACTGGAGCGAGTTGTACAGGCCGATGCCGAGCAGGCCGAGCATGCCGAAGCGCCGCCAGTTGCTCCATAAGCCGCTTCCGGGCGCGAACACGGCGCGCGCCAGCGGCAGCACGATCAGCAGCGCGAGCGACCAGCGCAGCAGGTTGAGCGTCATCGGTGGGACGGCGTCGCGCAGCAGGCGGCCGGCGATTGCATTGCCGGCCCAAAGGACGGGCGGCACCGTCAGCAGCAGCGCCGTCGAGGGGGAAAGCTTGTGATTCAACGCGGCGGCGGCGTGAGGACGCTCGGCAGCGCCTTCGGCAGCGTGTCAGGATAGTCGCGGCTGAAGTGCAGGCCGCGGCTCTCGTGGCGCGAGAGCGCGCTGTCGACAATCAGCGATGCCACTTCCACCAGGTTGCGCAGCTCCAGCAGGTCCGGGGTGATGCGGAAATTGCGGTAGTACTCGTCGATTTCCTCGCGCAGCAGTTCGATGCGGTGCGCGGCGCGTTCCAGCCGCTTGGTGGTGCGCACGATGCCGACGTAGTTCCACATCGAGCGGCGCAGTTCGTCCCAGTTGTGCGAGATGACGACTTCCTCGTCGGCGTCGGTGACGCGGCTCTCGTCCCACTCAGGCAGGTCGCGCGCCGGTTCGACCGGCAGCGCGGCGATGTCCTGGGCGCAGGCCCGCCCGATCACCACGCATTCGAGCAGCGAGTTGCTGGCCAGGCGGTTGGCGCCGTGCAGTCCGGTGCAGGCGGTCTCGCCGACCGCGTACAGGTTGGCGATGTCGGTGCGGCCGGCCAGGTCGGTGACCACGCCGCCGCAAGTAAAGTGCACGGCCGGCACCACCGGGATCGGCTCCCTGGAAATGTCGATGCCCAGCTCCAGGCAGCGCGCGTAGATGGTCGGGAAGTGCTCCTTGAGGAACTGCGGCGACTGGTGCGAGATGTCGAGGTGGACGTATTCCAGGCCGCGCTTTTTCATCTCAAAGTCGATTGCGCGCGCCACCACGTCGCGCGGGGCCAGCTCGGCGCGCGGATCGTGCGCGGGCATGAAGCGGGTGCCGGCAGCGGCGCCGGCTTCCGGCGGCAGCTTGAGCAGGCCGCCTTCGCCGCGGATCGCCTCGGTAATCAGGAAGGATTTGACGAACGGATGGTACAGGCAGGTCGGATGGAACTGGATGAACTCCATGTTGGACACCCGGCAGCCGGCCCGCCATGCCATTGCGATGCCGTCGCCGGTCGCGGTGTCGGGATTGGTCGTGTACAGGTAGACCTTGCCCGCGCCGCCCGTGGCCAGCACCGTCTGGCCGGCTTCGAAGGTGATGACCTTGCCGCTCTTTTCGTCCTGCACGTACAGCCCGAGGCATTGCGCCCGCGCCGGCGGGTGCGCCGCACCGGTGTGGACCGTGGTGCGGTCAAGCTTGTCGCTGGTGATGACGTCGATCGCGCAGTGATGCTCGAACAGCGTGATGTTCGGGTGCGCGCGCACTTTCTGTTCCAGCGTGACCTGCACCGCGTGGCCGGTTGCATCGGCCGCGTGGATGATGCGCCGCTGACTGTGTCCGCCCTCGCGGGTGAGGTGGAAGCCCATTTCCGCGCTGGCGTCGCGCGTGAACGGCACGCCTTGCGCGATCAGCCATTCGATCGCTTCGCGACCGTGTTCCACGATGTAGCGCGTGGCAGGCTCGTCGCACAGGCCGGCGCCGGCGACCAGCGTGTCCTGGAGGTGCTCGTCGATGCTGTCGCCCGAGTCGAGGACCGCCGCGATGCCCCCTTGCGCCCAGTTGCTGGCGCCATCGAGCAGCGCACGTTTCGAGATGATGGCGACACGGCGCGTTTCGGCCAGGTGCAGGGCCACCGACAGGCCCGCAAGGCCGCTGCCGACGATGGCAACGTCAAATTTCATGGAATTTTGGGGTTATTTGCAACAAACACCACTATAGACCTTTGCGCGGCTCCCCTCAATGGCGCTTTAACCGTTCCGTTCCGTCGCCACGCTTGGTGTCGATCAAAGTGTGGTGCGCCATCTCGTCCAAGATGAGTTTTGACTAGCCCCGGTATTGACGCCCGGAGGACACGTGATACGCATCTTTAATCATTACGTTTCAAAGATGGCGTTCATCCTGCTCATGCTGGAACTGGCGATCCTGGTGACCGCCGCGACCATCGCAGGTGCGCTGCTCCCAACCGATTCGCACGGGTCTTCCGACCTGTACCATTCCAGCGTGGCATTCGCGCTGGTCGTCCTGTTCAGCATGAGCGCCCTCGGGATGTACCAGGGCAGCGGAAACGGAATGAAATCCACGCTGGGCCGCCTGACCCCGTCGTTCGCGCTGGGGTTCGCGCTGCTGCATGCACTGGTGGCGCTGCGGCCGGAGGTCGATCCCCACGCCATCAACCCGGAGCCCGGCGAGATCGCGCTGGTGTTCCTGCTGGGCGCGGCCGGGGTGGTGCTGACACGCCTGATTGTCTACCGCTCCGCTCGCTCGGAGCTGCTGGAGGCGCGCCTGCTGTTCATCGGCAGCGGGCAGCTGGCGCGCGAGTGCATGGAGCTGGCCCGCGGGCGGGCGGGCTTCCACCGCTTCCGGGTCATCGGGTGCGTGCCGGTGCCGGGCGAGGAGGACAGCGTGGCCGAGACCACCCAGCTCGAGCCTGGCGAAACGCTGCCTGGGCTGGCGCGGCGCCTGAATGCGACCGAGATCGTGGTGGCGGTGGCGAACCGGCGCAGCGGGGCCTATCCGGCTCGCCAGCTGCTCGAATGCGCGCTCAATGGCGTGCGGGTGATCGACAGCGCCACCTTCTTCGAGCGGGAGGCATGCCAGATCCGCGTCGATTCGCTCCAGCCCAGCTACCTGATCTTTGGCGGCGGCTTCGACCAGAGCTTCCTGCGCGCCGGATCCAAACGCGCGTTCGACCTGCTGGCCAGCGCCCTGATCTTCGCGGTGGCGTGGCCGGTGATGCTGGTTACCGCACTCATGGTGCGGCTGGAAGATGGCGGTCCCGTGATGTATGCGCAGGAACGGGTGGGCAAGGACGGGCGCCTGTTCAGGGTGCTGAAGTTCCGCAGCATGCGAACCGATGCGGAGATCGCCGGCCTGCCGACCTGGGCCAGCGAGGACGATCCGCGCGTCACGCGGGTGGGACGCATCATCCGCAAGCTGCGCATCGACGAGCTGCCGCAGATCGTCAATGTGTTCAAGGGCGAGATGAGCTTCGTCGGTCCGCGTCCCGAACGTGCGTACTTTGTCAGCCAGCTGGCCGAGGAAGTGCCGTACTACGAGATCCGCCACCGCATCAAGCCGGGCATCACGGGCCTGGCCCAGGTGCGTTACCAGTACGGCGCTTCGGTTGGCGATGCCGTCGAAAAGCTCCAGTACGACCTGTACTACGTGAAGAACAACAGCCTGTTCCTCGACCTGCTCATCCTGCTCGACACCGTGCAGGTGGTCCTGTCGGGAAAGGGCAGCCGCTAGGAGGAGGGATGGGCAAGCAGAAGCTGCTGGTGGTGGAAGACGACCCGGGCCTGCAAAAGCAGCTGCGCTGGTCGCTGTCCGACTACGAAGTCATCGTGGCCGGCGACCGGGAGGCTGCGGTGGTGCAGGTGCACCGGCACCGTCCCGGCGTGGTGACGCTGGACCTGGGCTTGCCGCCAGATGCGGACGGGGCGTCGGAGGGACTGGCTACGCTGCGCCAGATACTGGCCGCCGCGCCGGAAACCAAGGTGGTGGTGCTGTCCGGGAACCAGGACCGCGCCAACGCGCTCAAGGCGGTGGCGATGGGCGCCTACGACTTCCAGTGCAAGCCGGTGGATGTGGAGCTGCTGTCGCTGGTGGTGGCGCGGGCGTTCAACCTGTACGAGATGCAGCAGGAGAACCGGCGCATGGTGCAGATCGAGGCCGATTCGCCGCTGTCCGGCATCGTCACGCGCGATCCGGGCATGCTCAAGCTGTGCCGGAACCTGGAAAAGGTGGCGCCGTCCGGGGCCACCGTGATGCTGCTGGGCGACTCCGGCTGCGGCAAGGAACTGTTCGCGCGCGCGCTGCACAAGCTGGGCCGGCGCGCGGAGCATCGCTTCGTCGCGATCAACTGTGCGTCGATTCCCGAGCAACTGCTCGAGAGCGAACTGTTCGGGCACGAGAAGGGCGCGTTCACCGGGGCGGCCCAGCAAACGCTCGGCAAGATCGAGCTGGCCAACAACGGCACCTTCTTCCTCGACGAGATCGGCGACATGGCGCTGCCGCTGCAGGCCAAGCTGCTGCGCTTCCTGCAGGAGCGGGTGATCGAGCGGGTCGGCGGGCGCCGCGAGATCGCCGTCGACGTGCGCGTCGTCTGCGCCACCCACCAGGACCTGGACACCCTGGTGCGCGAAGGGCGCTTCCGGCGCGACCTGTACTACCGGCTGTCCGAGATCGTGCTGAGGATTCCGCCGCTGCGCGAGCGCGTCGGCGACCGCGCGCTGCTGGCGCACCACTTCAAGAACCGCTACTGTGCTGCGGAAGGGCGCGCGCAGCTCACATTCTCCGACGAAGCGCTGAAGCTGGTCGAACAGTATGACTGGCCGGGCAACGTGCGCGAGATGGAAAACTGCATCAAGCGTGCCGTCATCATGTGCGAGGGGCCGCAGATCGGGGTGCACGACCTGGGGCTGCCGCTGGAGCACGTTCCAGGGCAACCGGCGAGCCTGCGTGAAGTGCGCGAGGCCGCTGAGTACCAGGTGATGGTGGCCGCGCTGGCGCGCTCGGACGGCAATATCGTCAAGGCTGCCGAGATCCTTGGCGTCAGCCGGCCCACGCTGTACGACCTGATGAACCACCACGGGCTGCGCCGCTATCCTGCGGCGGACTCGCGGACGTAGCGGGCACTCTGCCGGCCGGGAACCCGGGGGACTGTCCCCTGCGAGGGGGCAGTCCCCTCGCGGCGCTACTTGTTCACGGTGGCGAGCTTGTTCTTCAGCCCTTCAAGGGGGAAGCCGCGAGCATAGGCTTCGTCGGCGTGGCTGCGCGCCCTGTCGTAGTCCTTGCGCTTGAAGTGCAGCAGGCCGAGGTTGTAGTGCGCCGTTGCGTTCTCGGGATCGGCTTCGATGACTGCCTGCAGCTGCGCCAGCGCTTCCTCTTCGCGCTTGGCCGCGAGCAAGTAGGCGGCATAGGTGCTGCGTACCTGCGCGTCACGCGCGTTCATGCTGAGCGCGCGCAGGAAGTAGCAGTCCACCGGATACGCCGCGCCGCGCGGCTGCGGTGACTTGTCGCGCAGGGCCAGCCTCGCCATCGCCGACAGCGCGCGGTGGTGGTTGGGGAAGCGTTCCAGCGTATAGCCGATGTCGCCGCCGATCGACCCGGACTGGCCGCGCCGCAGCGCCTCCACATCCGCATTGAAGTGGAACTGCTCGACCACCTTCAGCTTGCTGCGGTCGGACGGGTTCAGGTAGTCGCCGCCGGACGCAAGCCGGGCCGGCGCACCGCAATCGGACGCCAGGGCGGCCGCAAGCACAATCAGTTCGATCATCGGGTCACCATGAGACGATCCAGTTCGCGCTTTCCTGCGCCACGCGGTCGCGCCACTGGCTGGTTGAGAAGGTATGGTTGGCCTGTTCGATGTCCACGCGCCGGCAGCGCTGGAGCATGCGCGTGTCGAGCAGGCCGCAGAATTCGCGCGCGATACGGTCGTTCCCGCTCAGGACAAGCAGGACCTGGCCGTCGAAGCATTCGAGGCTGCGCAGCATGCGCTGGGGCAGCGCCTGTTTGGTGTCGCCGGCGCGCAGGCGCATCGCATGTCGCGCCGCGAACTGCGCGTCGGTCGCACCCACGCCCATCCAGAAATCGAGCTCGCCGCGCGGGGCGGCGGCCGCAGCCGCAGGAATCGACGCGGAGGGACGTACCCAGGGATTCATCAGGACCAGGCCGGTGACGCTGGTGTCGGTGTAGCCATAGAAGGCAGCTGCGGTGGCCGCATCGCATAATCCCAGGATGACAGATTCTTTCATTTCCGGCACCTGGATGAAAAATTCTTTCATGGCGCTGGCGATGTCGTCACCCAGTTCGTCGAAGCCGCGCACCGGGCCTTCGCTGTCGCCGCACCCGCGCGGGTCGAAACGCAGCACCGGGATGCCGGCCGAGGCGAGCGTGCGCGCCAGCAGTGTCATCTGGCGGTGGCTGCCTGCACGGTACTGGCTGCTGGCCGTGACGATCATGACGCCGCGCTGGATCGGCCGTTCCGGTACGTTGACGACGCCGACCAGGTGGCAGTCGTGGCAATCGATCAGCAGGGCGCGCTGTTCGCTGATCATCGCTGCATGCTCCCGAAGGTGTCCATGGTCACGCCGAGCAGCGCCAGCGACTCCGTGATCTCGGTGGTGGCCCAGAACGGCGGCCCGGCCACATGGCGGAAGCGCACCTCCGTCTCCGGCCACAGGGCCTGCAGGCGCGCAGCCAGCGCGGCGGCCGCCGATTCGGCCGGACTGCTGGTCGCTATCCATTCCACCAGTGGCGTGCGCGGGCGCATGCGGCTGGCATCGGCATGGTCGATCGCATAGACCAGGTCGGCCGCCAGTTCATAACCCGCGATCTCGATCGAGCCGTGCCCGATCAGCTGCGCGCGCAGCCCGGCGGTCGAACCGGTCTCGCCGCCGTCGAGCAGGCCCTGGGCGAGCCGCGTGCGCAGGAACTGGTTCATGCACTGGCGCCCGCTGACGACCGGCTGCCACAGGACGATGCCGTCCACCTTGTGCGTGCTGGCCACGTCCAGCGCGAGCAGGCCGCCCAGCCGCAGGCCCCACAGGTAGACGGGAACGCCATCGGTGCGGTTGCGCAGCCAGGCCAGCGCATTCTCGACATCCTCCTGCCAGAACTCCCAGCGCGCCGCGCTGAAATCGCCGCAGCTGTCGCCGCAGCCGAACAGGTCCACCTGCAGCACGGCGAAGCCGTTGGACGCAAACACCCGCGACTGCAGGGCCGCCATGCGGCGCGATTTGTTCATCTCTTCCGCAAACGGATGGATGTACAGCACGGCCCCGCGCGGCGTAATGCGGGGCGCATGGTAGATGCAGAAGCGCGTGCCACGATGGGTGTCCATGAAAAATGGCTCCGGTGGAAGCGGGGCGGGGAGGGCTGCGTTCATGCCTGGGCTCCGGATGCCGGTGGCGCAAGGCGCAGCTGCGGCACCGATTGGTCATTGCGCGAGCAGTGCACAAAAGGCGCCAGCGTGGCCGCCATCCACTGCCAGCCGCCGCAGCGCAGGAACACGGCGCTGCCGATCTCCACCGCGCCCAGACGCGCATGCGCGGCGCGCGACCCGGGATTGAAGGCCGAGATGCGGCTGATGCTCCAGCGGATACCGGCGGCATGCAGGCGCCGGTTGGCCTCGTCCCACAGGCGCGCGAATGCGAATCCGAGCTGGTGCTCGCTGAACACCTGCACGTCGAAGTCCCAGGCCGCGTCCGCGCTGCCGGGCACGAAACTGGCCCTGACTTCATCCTCGCGGTAGGGACCGACGCAGTACCACAGGTAGCCGGCCAGCCGACCCGCCACATAGGCCGCCAGGCACTGCGCACCCTGTGCGAAGCGCTGCGACAGTACCTCCGCGCGGCGGCGGAACTGCTGCGGATCGATGCCGGGACCTTCCGTGCGCACGTCCACCGACCTGCCGCGGTTCCCGCACAGGGGCCGGGTCGTCACTGGCTGCGCGACGAAGCGGTATTTATACAGGGACCAGTGCCCGCGCGAGATGCGCGCCACGCCACGCGCCAGCGCGTACCAGCAGGCGTCGGCAAGACCGAGCTGGCGCAGCGTGGAGTGGATGTTCGGGTTCATGGCATGAATCCAGGGGGATGTCACTTTCATTAGACACCCGCTCACCTGCCTGTCATTGAGCGCACGCAAGCGAATTGGTGGCCGCGATTTGATTGAGGGGCCTCAATAAGCGGCACGGCATTTCTACCAATCATTCAGTGTCCCCCCGACAGGAAGAACACGCCATGCAACCGTCCGCCCGCGCTCCCGCCAGCATGCTTCGCTACCACCGCTGCTGTGGAGGCGCGCCATGAGCGGCTTCTGCGGCTCGTTCGGCCCCGGGCAGGAGGCCTTCGATCCCGAGCGCATGGCGGTGGCGGTCCGCCGGCCAGCGCTGCCGCTGCGGGTCGGCCGCTGCGCCGGAGGGACGGTGGCGCTGGCCGCGAACGCAGGCGAGGGGCGCCTGTTCCGCGACGACGGCCTGCTGATCGCGGTGTGGGGCGGCTGCGCGGCGACACTGGCACGCCAGTGGCGCACCGGCGGCGCTGCCGGCTGCGCCGACATGGGCGGCTCGTTCGCCTTCGCGCTGATCGACGAATACCGGGGCGAAGCATTGCTGGGCGTGGACCGCCTGGCCAGCCGTCCGCTGTGCTACCGGGTGCATGGCGGAACGCTGTCGTTCGCTACGTGCGCGGATGCGCTGGCGCGGCCAGGCGCAAGCGCCGCCCATGATCCCCAAGCCCTCTTCGACTACCTCTACTTCCAGTACATTCCTCCCGGCGCCAGCCTGCATCCGGAAATCGCGCGCCTCGGACCCGGCGAGACGCTGCACTTCGCGCGCGGCCACGCGTTACGCCGGCGCGCATCGCAACCCTTGATGATCGCCGCGCTGGCCGACGATACGACCGAAGTCCTGCCGGCCGCAGGCAGCCTTGCCGACGCCGTGCCGGACATGGCCGCCGCCCTCGACCAGCCGTTCGGCAAGCCCGTGCTGGGCGCGGCCTGGATGGCGGCGCAGCGTGCGGCCGCCAGGGGTGAAGCTGTCGCCTTCGACATCGTCTTCGACAGCGAGCGCCATGCGCGCGAGCGCTTGCGCAGCCGCTACGCCCAGTTGCCGGGACCATTACGACAGGTCGTGATCGAACCGGTGCTGTTCCACATGCTGGGCGGGGTGCACAGCGCCGGGCTGGAAGAGATGCGCGGCCGCGTCGCGCAGTGTGTGGCCTGGCTGCCCGAAGCCCTGGAGGCCGGCAGCCTGCTCGGCATCTACGGCATCGACAAGGTGGTGGACCGCGACCTGCTGGCGGCGGTCGACCGCCAGCGCCCGCTCAAGCTGCTGCGCGACGCGTGGTGGTCCACCTACGGCGAGGACGACGCGCGCCGCCTGGCTGCGATCGACCTGCAGTTCGAAGTGGCCGGCGGCGCCTTGCCTGCCATGGCGGCAGCCTGCGACGCGTTCGGCGTGGCGTTGTCCGTGCCGGCGCTCGACAACGCCGCGCCCAGCGCCACCCTTGGCCGCGCCGCACGGGCCGACTCGTGGCTGGAGCGTGACGAGCACCTGCGTGCGCTTGCCTATGACAGCCTGCTCGACCTGAAGCGCCGCCGTATCGTGCGCGGCGCCTTCATCGACATGCTGCTGTCGCTGAGTGCTCCTGCCAACGCCGACATGGTATGGATGCTGATGATGCTGGAGCAGTGGTTCGCGCAGCGCAGCCGCGCCGCGCAGGGGAGCGTCGCACATGAACAAGCCGCCTGCTGCAAATGAGCCGGGCTGGGACACCGGCACCCACGAAGCGTTCTACCGCTACTACGAGGCGCAGAGCGCAGGCGAGGAGTCGCTGCAGCGCTTCGAAGCCATCTACGCGACGCTCGCACGCATGCTCGGCCAGCGCGGCCCGCTCGACGTGGCCGACATCGGCTGCGGCGCCGGCACCCAGGGACGCCTGTGGGCTGCGCGCGGCCATCGCGTGCGCGGCGCCGACATCAACGAGGCGCTGGTCGGGCTGGGACGCAAGCGCGCCCGCGAGGATGGCCTCGATATCCGTTTCGACGTCGCCTCGGCCACCGCGCTGCCATGGCCCGATGCGTCGATCGACGTTTGCATAGCGCCGGAACTGCTGGAGCATGTGGAGGACTGGAAGGGATGCATCGCCGAGTTCGCGCGCATCCTGCGGCCGGGCGGCGCGCTGTACCTGAGCACCAGCAACCGCCTGTGCCCGAAGCAGCAGGAGTTCACGCTGCCGCTGTATTCCTGGTACCCCGCGCCGCTCAAGCGCCACTGCGTGCGCCTGGCCCGCAGTACGCACCCTCACATCGCCGGGTACGCCACCTATCCGGCCGTGAACTGGTTCACCTTCTACCAGTTGCGCAAACACCTGGCAGGCTACGGCATGCGCTCGTTCGACCGTTTCGACATGGTGGACCTGGCCGCACAGGGCGCGCTCGGCCGTGCCGCCATCGGCGCCGTGCGCGCACTGCCGCCGCTGCGCTGGTGCGCGCACGTGCTCACCCCGTACCTGTCCCTGCTCGCGGTCAGGCAGGAATAGGCGCCCCGGTTCCTCCTGCGGCACGGGCAGCCGCAGCCTGCTCGTCGATGTGGTTCTCCATCAGCCGGCGCGTGACCACCAGTGCGCACAGGAGGTAATAGGGGACGTCGAAGTAGGCCAGGCTGAGGAACGCACCGCCCACCATGAAGCCGACCAGGCTGGTCTGGATCGCCATCGCCATATCGCCGGCCCACTGGAACTCGCTTCGCTCGCTCGCGGTGCGGATGATCCAGCGCGCCGTGCGCCAGGTCAGGATGCCAAGCAGGAGGTACAGGCCCAGCCCGATGAATCCATGCTCGCCCAACACCTGGAAGTAGATGCTGTGCGCGGCGTGGACCGCATTCGGATTCGGCGCATAGACCGCGAACACGGACGGCGTGTAGACCTCGAATCCGCCGCCGAACAGCCGGTCGCTCGCCAGCCGGTAGGCCATCGCCCACGCGTTCAGGCGGCCCTGCGCCGAGGCATCCAGCTCGTAGTTGTCGATCGTATCCATGCGCGAGACCCACTGCTGCGGCATGAACAACAGCAGCAGCGGCGCCGCCAGCAGCAGCGCGCTGCCGACCGCGATCCGCCTGCGGCTCTTGTACACCATGAACAGCCCCATGGCCGCGATCGCGACGAAGCCGCCGCGCGAATAGGACCCCAGCGCGGCGAGCGCAGACAGAAGAATAGTGGCGAGCAGCAGGTAGCGCAGCAGCCGCCGTTTTGTCAGCGTCAGCAGGTAGTACAGCAGCGGGATCGCCATGATGAGGGCAAGTGCGATCGCGTTGTTGTCGCCGATGAAGGTGCCCTCCGGTCCCCATACCCGGTAGGCGCCGCCGGAGCTGATCGTGAAGATGCCACCTTTGAATCCGTAGAAGCCCAGCGACAGCGCCAGCACCCACAGCAGCCGTTCCACCTGCGCTCGGGTCTTCACCAGCGCGAGTACCACGAAGGTCATCAGCAGGATCTTCATGACGCGCGACCACAGTGGCACGGACTGCTCGAAATGCAGCGAGAACGGCAGCGTGACGATCATCCAGGCGCCGAACAGGAGCAGAACGACGGTCACCGGCGACCATGGCACCGATTTGGGCTCGCGCGTGACCAGCATGCTGAAGATGGTGGCGCCGGCGACCAGCGCGGCGAACGGAAAGCTGGTAGCGAAGCCCCAGCCCTGCGTGTGCGGATTCATCACGCTGATCCAGACCCACATCATCACGCCGTTCACGGGCGAACGCAGGATGAAAGGCAGCGAGCCAAAGACGAGCAGGCAAACGAGGATGTCGCGCACCTAATTGGCCTCCTTGAGCCGGCTCAACGAAGCGCCGGTGCTGATCGGTACACTGCCTTCAGGTTCACGCCATACTAGTTCACCATGGAGGCGCGCTTGTTGACGGTTCTCATGGCCAGTTTCAACGGCGCGGGCACGCTGCCCCAGGTTCTCGATGCCTATTGCAGGCTGCTCCCGCCGGACGGCGGCTGGGTGCTCCGGATCGTTGACGACGGCAGCACCGATGGCACCGCACAGCTGGTGGCCGGCTACCGCGGGCGCCTGCCGCTCCAGCTCCTGCGCCTGCCGCGCGGCGGCAAGAGCGCCGCCCTCAACGCCGCGATCGAGCTCGCGCTGCGCGAGGATGCGTCCGGCCTGTTCGTGTTCACCGACGACGACGCTACGCCCGACCCCGACTGGCTGCGCCAGCTCGATGCCTGCGCCCGCGCGCATCCGGGCCACGCGGTATTCGGCGGCACCATCGTGCCCGGCTGGCCGGAGCCGCCTCCCGGCTGGGTGCTGCGCCAGGTCCCGCTCGGGGTGGCGTTCGGGGTGACCGCCTGCACCGAGGGCCCGGTTTTCCCCGGTCTCGTCTGGGGCGCCAATATGGCCGTGCGCCGCGGCGTGTTCGAGGCGGGTCACCGCTTCGACCACCGCATCGGACCCAACGCCGGCGCTTACGCGATGGGCAGCGAGACCGAGTTCACGCGGAGGCTGGGCCAGCAGGGCTACCACGCCTGGTTCTGCGAGGCCGCCCGCGTGACGCACCACATCCGGCCGTCCCAGTTGCGGCGTGAATGGTTGCTGGGACGCGTCTACCGCTTCGGGCGCGGCGCAAGGCGGCAGGAACAGCCGCCGGAGGAGGCGATCCCGCAGCTGTTCGGCGTGCCGCGCTGGATGCTGGCCAAGTACGCCTCCGAGCTTGCGCGCCGGCTGGGCGCGACGCTGATGCGCCGGCACGAGCAGGCGTTCGCGCATGCGTGGGAGCTGGCCTGGCTGCGCGGCTACTTCGTGCAGGCGTGGCGGGGCGCCGACCGCCCTCACATCGTGCTGACCGGCCTGTGCGGCGCGCTGGGCGGCATGGAACTGCGCATGGCGCAGGAAGCGGGCATGCTGGCCGCATCGGGCTACCGCAGCACGCTCGCCTTGCCGCGTTTTCCTGGCGCCGCGCGCATCGCGGAGCTGGCCCGCGCGGGCGGCGCCGGCGCGCGCAACTTCGAGCCGCCCTGGTTCCTCGAGACCTGGCCGTGGCGCCGGACCCGCAAGCTGTGGGCCGCCACCGTGTCGCGCCTGCAGCTCGCGCTGATGCGCCCCAGCCTGGTGCATGTTTCGTTCTGCTGGACCAGCTATGGCGCCACGCTGCTCTGGCTGGCCCGCAAGTGCGGCCGCCCGAGCGTCGTCGCAGTCCATAACGCATTCCCCCCCGCGACGATCCCGGACTGGCATGCGCCGCACTACCGGGAGGCATTCCAGGCAGTGCGCGGGGTGTACGCGGTCTCGAACTCCGCGCTGTCGCACTTCCTGCGGCTGTATTCGCACCTGCTGCCGCCGGGCGTGCGGCTGGCGGTGATCCCCAACTGCGTCGATCCGGAGCGTTTCCTGCCTTGCCCCCTGCGACGCAACGCAGCACGCCAGCGTTATGGACTCGCGTCCGACGCGCTGGTCATCGGCTCGGTGGCCCGGCTGGCGCCGCAGAAGCGGCCGGCCGCGCTGATCGAACTGCTGGCCATGCTGCGTCCGCGCTTCCCAAGCCTGCACCTTCTGCTGGTCGGGTCGGGTCCGCTGGAAGCGGAGCTGCGCGCGCTGGTGCGCGAAAAGGGACTCGAGGAGGCGGTGCGCTTCGCCGGCCACGTGGACGCTGTGGAAGACGTCATTCCGGCGCTGGACCTGCACCTGCTGGTGTCGCGCAACGAGGGGTTCGGCACGGCGACCATCGAGGCGATGTCGTGCGCCGTGCCTGCCGTCGGCACCGACGTTCCCGGCACTGCCGACGTGCTGGCGGAGAGCGCGGGCGGAGTCCTGGTGCCGCTCGGCGACGCGCAGGCGCTGGCGCAGGAGGTCGCCGCGCTGCTGGACGACCCGCTGCGCCGCATCCACATGGGGCGCAGCGGACGCGCGGAAGTGCAGGCCCGCTATACGCCCCAGCTGATGCAGCGGCGCGTGCGCGAGTTCTATGCGGGATTGTCGGCGTGAGCAGCACGCGCGTGTCGCTGCTGTTCTCGTTCAGCGAAAAATACCTGCTCCTGATCGTCTCGACCGCCGGCACCATGGTGCTGGCGCGCCTGCTCACGCCCGAAGAAACCGGGATCTATTCGGTAGCGGCAGTGCTGGTCGGGCTTGCGCAGGTGCTGCGTGACTTCGGCATCGGCCAGTACGTGATCCAGGCGCCGCAGCTCGGCACTGCGGACCTGCGCGCCGTGCTGGGCGCCAGCTACCTCGCCTCTGCGGTGCTGGCGCTTGCGCTGGCGGCGGCCAGCGGCACGCTGGCGGCGTTCTACGGCGAGCCGGGCATCGCCCGGGTGGTGCAGCTGCTGGCGGTGAATATCCTGCTGGTGCCGCTGGTGTCGGTCACGCTGCCGCTGCTGCGCCGCGAGATGCGCTTCGGCGCCGTGTGCGCGGTCAACCTGGCATCCGGCGTCAGCGCGACGCTGGTCTCGGTGCTCCTGGCCTGGCGCGGCTTCGGCTACGCCAGCATGGCCTGGGGCGTACTGGCTGGCACTGGCGCCGGAGTGCTGGCCAGCCTCGCCGTGCGTCCGCGCGGCATGCCCTGGCTGCCTTCGCACCGCGGCATGCGCAAGGTGTTCGGCTTTGGCGCCTACGCCACCGCCGGCACGCTGGTGGACGAGGCGGGAAATTCGGCGCCGGACCTCATCATCGGCAAGATGATCGGGATGGAAGGCGCCGGCCTGTACGCCAAGGCGCAGGCGATCCTCGCGGTGTTCCGGCAGGCGGTGCTGGCGGCCGTGACGCCGGTGCTGCTGCCGCTGTATGCCGCGCGGGCGCGCGAGTCCGGCGGGGCAAGCGGGGCATTCCTTTCCACCGTCGGCTACCTCACCGCTTGTGCGTGGCCGTTCTACGCTTTCGTCGCGGCGACAGCGCCGGAGCTGGTCCGGGTGCTGTATGGCGATCAATGGGACCGGGCCGCGATCCTGATCCGCATCATGTGCATCGCCGCGGCCCTGTATAGCATGGGGACGGTGTCGCGCTACCTGCTGGTGGCGATCGGGCAGGTGCGGCTGCAGGCCAGGCTCGATGCCCTGGCGGCGCTGGCGCGCATCGTCCTGCTATTGGCCGCGTGCGGCGCCGGCCTGGAGGCTGCGGCCTGGGCGATGGTCGCCACGGCCGCGATCCGGACCTGGCTGACCTTCCGCTACCTCGCCCGCGCGGCCGCGATCAGCGCCGGACAACTGGCGCGGTCCTGCGTCCGCAGTGCGCTGGTCACGCTGGCAAGCGGGGCGGCGGCGTTGTCGATGGCGGGGCAGGGCGACGGGTTGGTGTCGCTGGTGTCGGCGGCCTGCGCGACCGGGGCGGCCTGGCTGGCCGCGTTGTTCCTCGTGCGCCACCCGATGCGCGGCGAACTGCAGCTGGCATGGCGCCGGATCGCCGGTGCGCTGACCTGAAAGGATCGCATATGCGAGTCGGATTGCTCTCATATCCCATGCTGTTCCAGCGCGAAGGCGGCCTGCAGATCCAGGTGCGCGAGACGCTGGCCGCGCTCGGGCGGCTGGCGCCTCGCGTGGACGCGATCCTGGCGGACCCGGCCCGGGTGCGGCTTGACCAGTTCGACGTGGTGCACGTATTCGCCGCCATTCATGGCAACGACCGGGTAGTGGAAACGGCGCGCGACATGGGCGTGCCGGTGGTGCTGTCGGCGCTGGTGCCTCCAGGCTGGAACCGCGCCAACGGCACCCGCGCGCGCGTCGCGGACCGGGTACTTGGCAATGTCACCCGCTGGAACGTGCACACCAGCTATGCCCAGATGCGGCGCGCGCTGCAGCAGGCGACCCTGGTGGTGGCGCTGGGCGAAGACGAGCGGCGCGCGATCCGCGACGGCTTCCTGGTGGACGATGGAAAGGTGCGTGTCCTGCCGAACGGGATTGCCCCGGGGTTCTTCGCATCCCGGCCGGCCTTGTTCCGCGAGCGCAGCGGGATCGCCGGCCCCTTCGTGCTGGCGACGGGCGCGGTTTCACCCTACAAGAACCAGCTCGGTATTGCGCGCGCCCTGTCCGGGCTGGACCTGCCGTTCGTGGTGATCGGCGAAGCGCAGGAACGCGACCGCGCCTACCTCGACTCCCTGCGCGATGTGCGCGGCGTGCGCTGGATGGGCGCTTTGAAGCATGACGATCCGATGCTGGCCAGCGCCTACGCGGCCGCATCGGTGTTCGTGCTTCCCAGCCAGGGCGAAGTTGCGCCGCTGTCTGTGCTGGAGGCGCTGGCGGCGGGAACCCCCGTGGTGATGACGGAGGACAGCGCGCTTTCGCTGCCCGGCAGCGAGTTTGCGCTGGAGAAGGTGCGCTGGACCGATGCCGAGGCGCAGAAGCGCGCCGTGCTGCGCTTCCTCGCGACTCCACCTGCGCGTGAAGAGGTCAGCGCGCTGGTGCGGGGCCTGACCTGGGACCGGGTGGCCGAATCCCTGGTCCGGGTATACCAGGAAGCGCTGGCGGTGCCTGCCATTGGAGCGCGCCATGCTGTTTAATTCCTTCGGCTTTCTGTTCCTGTACTTGCCGGTGGTGCTGGCGGTCTATTTCGGCCTTGGACGGATCGGTGTGCGCCTGCCGGTCGCCTGGCTGGCCATCGCGTCGCTGTTCTTCTACGGCTACTGGAGCATCGACTTCCTGCCGTTGCTGCTCGCCTCGATCGTTTTCAATTACTGGTGCGGACGCGCGATCGCGTCCAGCGCCGGTCCTGCGCGTCGCCGGGCGCTGGTGTTCGGCGTGACCCTCGACCTGGTCCTGCTTGGCTACTACAAGTACATGGACTTCTTCCTGCTGACAGCAGGCGAGGACCCGATCGGCATCATCCTGCCTGTCGGGATTTCGTTCTTTACCTTTACCCAGATTGCGTTCCTGGTCGATTGCGCGCGCGGGCAGGCCAGCGAATACCTCTTCATCCCGTATGTGCTGTTCGTCAGCTATTTTCCGCACCTGGTGGCCGGCCCGGTCCTGCACCACAAGGAGATGATGCCGCAGTTTGCCGATCCCGAACGCTCGCGTTTTTCCAGCACCGACTGCGCGGTCGGGCTGTCGATCTTCGTGATCGGGCTGGCCAAAAAGGTGCTGATCGCGGACAACCTGGCACCGCTGGCAGCACCGGTCTTCGAACAGGGCGCAAACCCGCAGGCCATCGAAGCGTGGGTCGGCGCGCTGGCCTACACCTTCCAGCTCTACTTCGATTTTTCCGGCTATTCGGACATGGCGATCGGCCTGTCGCGCATGTTCCGCGTCGACCTGCCGCTCAATTTCAATGCGCCGTACAAGGCGCACGACATCGCCGATTTCTGGCGGCGCTGGCACATGACGCTGTCGCGCTTCCTGCGCGACTACCTGTACATCCCGCTGGGCGGAAACCGGGGCGGCGAAGCGCGGCGCTACCGCAACCTGCTCCTGACCATGCTGCTGGGAGGGCTGTGGCACGGGGCGGGATGGACCTTTGTGGCTTGGGGCGGGCTCCACGGAGCCTATCTCGTGCTGCACCAGGCCTGGGCACGCAATGCGCGCTGGCGGCTGCCCGCGACCGGCGCCCGTATGCTGACCTTCCTCGCAGTGGTGGTGGCCTGGGTGTTCTTCCGCGCCCCGGACTTCCACACCGCCTTCGACGTACTGCGCGGGATGGCGGGCGGGAACGGGATCTCCCTGCCGCGCGGGCTGGCCGCGTATGCGGACTGGCTGGGCTTTGCCAACTTCGACGGCCTGCGCTGGATCGAGTTCGAAGGGCCGGGGCTGCCGGCGCTGGGCATTGCCGCCGTCCTTGCGTTCTGGGCGCCGACCACGCAGGAACTGATGGCGCGCAGCTGGCGTCCCGATTCGCGCTGGAGCCTGGCCTGCGCCGCGCTGTTCTTCGCCTGCGTGCTGGGCATCAACCGGCCGACGGAATTCCTGTACTTCCAGTTTTAGGGGATGCAATGCGCAAGTACCTGGCGATCTTCTGTGGTGTCAGCCTGCTGTCGGTGGGCTCGGTGGCGGCGCTCAACTACGTGGTTGACCCGTATATGATTCACCAATGGGACACGCCCGAGGTGCAGCGCCTGCGTCCCCCGCGCGAGAAGCTGAGTGCATGGGGCAAGACTTACGCCGTCGCCCGCTACCGCCCGGCCGTACTCTACCTGGGCAATTCGCGCACCGAACTGGCGCTGCCGGCGCCCCATCCGGCCTTCGGCGGCGCGCCCTCATTCAATGCCGCACTTTCGGGCGCATCGCTGGGGGACATGGTCGCGATGGCGCGCCATGCGATGGCGCTTGGTCCGGTCGATACCGTGGTGTGGGGAATCGACGCCCCGTCGTTCTCGCTGGTGCTGGGGACGCTGGACTTCGACCGCGAACTGGTCGCCAGCGGCGGCGACTACCTTCCGCGCCGCGCGCTGCTCGACGTGAAGCGTGCGCTGACGCTCGACATGACGCTCGATTCGGTCAGCCTGCTGCGCGGCAGCTTCGGCAGCGTATGCCGCTCCAACCTGGCATTCAACGGGCAGCGCGACGAATCGTGCATCGTCGACCATATGCAGGGTTGGGGCGGGACCGCAGCCGCGGTCAGGCCGCGGCTGGCCGAGTTCGTCCGCGGCGAAGGGCCGACTGCCGCTGCGTTGTCCTCCTTCGATGCAGCCTTGGGCGCGCTGTGCAGCAGCGGCACGCGGATTCGCGCCTACATCAATCCTACCCACGCCAGCATGCACGTGGCGCTGCACGCGGCGGGAAAGTGGCAGGCGCTGGAGCGCTGGCAGCAGCGCCTCGCGGGCATCGCGGCGCGCCGCCGGGCGGCCGGTTGCGACCTGCGGCTGTACGATTTTTCGGGGTTCAACAGCATCACGGCCGAGCCGCTGCCGCAGGCCAGCGGGGCGCGTGAAATGCGCTACTACTGGGAGCCTTCCCACTACCGCGCGAACGTGGGGCGCATGCTGATCCAGGCCATGTTCGGCGGCGACCCGCAGGCGCAGGTCCCGGCCGGGTTTGGCGTCGAGCTCACCCCGGAATCGATCGCGATCCACCAGCTGGCCCAGCGCGCGGCGCGCGACAGCTACATCGCGAACAACCCGGTCGAGGCGGCGATTGCGCGCAGCGTGGCGCGCGAAGAGTCGGCCAAGGCCGCGCGCCTGAAACGTTGACCGGTCAGCGCTGAGCGGACAAGCGCAGAACGGCGCAGCCTTTTTCGCAGTCCCGGTGCGTTTCCACGAGCTGCGGGAATTCCTCCTTCCAGCGTTGCAGGATCGCGCGTTCGTCCTCGCGCTTGGAGTCGTCCAGGAACACCGCGCCGAACGGCGCCAGGCGCGGGAACAGGGCCGGGCCGGCCGGGTAGCGCGCCAGTTTTCCGGTGTCCTTCGGCGGCCCGTCGATCGCAATCATGTCGATCTCGGCGAGCGGCGGCAGCACGTCGTGCACGTACCACTGCCAGGTGTCCTGGCCGGCAGTGAAGGAGTTCAGCGGCGCGTACAGCACGTCGGCGTACTCCGACAGCCCATGCCGTTCCAGCTGCGCGCGGGTCTCCTGCGCATACTTCGGGTCATGCTCAAGGCTGTACACCTTGCCCGCGCCGTTCTTCTGCATGCATTTGGCCAGGATCAGCGTGGAGGCGCCGCTGCTGCACTCGACCACCACCTTCGGCTTTTCCGCCAGCGCGTGGCGCGCCAGCTCCATCAGGAAGTCCGGCGATGCGGCCCAGCCGCGCGTACACGGCAGGCTCTTGGTGAATCCGAGCTCGATGTAGAGACCCTGCAGCGCCTCCATCTGCCGGAACAGGCGCGCGGATTCCTCCTGCGTCAGGTCGTAAAGCCCGACCAGGATGCGCTGCACGCGCCGGACCTTGTGGACCAGGTCGAGCAACAGCCCGACCGAAACCAGGTACATCAGGGATGCGGCATATACGATCATGATTTCCTCCCTTTGGATCTATCGGAGCATCCGCTGGTACAGCGGCGCGTAGCGGGCCACGCTGGCTTCCCAGGTACGGCGCTCCACCACGAAGCGGCGCGCCTGCGTGCGGATCCGCGCCTGCTGCAGCGGATCGGACAGCAGCCCGATCACGGTCGCCGCGAGCGCCTCCGCGCTACCCGGCTCGAACAGCAAGCCGGTGCGGCCGTTTTCGATCAGCTCGGCATGACCGCCGGTATCGGATGCCGCGACCGCACTGCCGTGCGCCATTGCCTCGAGCGGCAGGAACGGGACACAGAGCGCCGCGTGGCGGCTGGGCAGGCGCGGGAACACCAGCACGTCGGCGAGCGGATAATAGTGGTGCATCTGGCCCGGGGCCGCGTCAGTCGCAAATATTGTGTGGCGCGTGATCCCGCGCATGTCCGCCTGGCTGCGGAGGGCGCCGAGGGCGGGCCCGTCGCCGGCGACAAGCAGGCGCGCAGAAGGGGAGGCCAGCAGGATGCGGGGAAGCGCGTCGAGCAGCAGCGCGACGCCCTCGTGCTCGCGCAGTTCCCCCACATATGCGATTACCGGGCCGGGGCCGAGGTCGAGCTGTGACCTGAGCTGAACCGCATTCGATGGGGCGCAGCCGGTGCTGTAGGGGTCGATCGCGGGCGGGATCAGCGCACCCGGTCCGCGTGCGCCGCGCGCGCGCAGTTCTCCCAGCATGGCATGGCTGCTGGCAGCCACGCCGTCCGCGTGCCGCGCGACCCAGGTTTCGGCGGCGGAAGCCATCCGTGCGACGATGCCGGCATCGCGTTCCGGATCGGTCCACCAGTCGCGCGCCTCATAAATGACGGGCAGCCGGCAGCGCCGGCCCACGCGCAGCGCCGCGATGCCGTTCAGCGGCGGCGCGTGCGCGTGCAGGATCTGCGGACGCGTCAGGCGCACCACCTGGCGGATGCGGGATGACAGCGCGCGCGCCGCCAGCCAGTGCGACAGCAGCGGGGCCCGCGCCAGCGGAGGGGCGGCCGGCCGGGTGCGGAAGAACTGCCAGCCGTCCGGATCCGCCCCGGCGCTGCCGTGCGCTGGGCCGGTGAGCTGGACCGTCTGCCAGCCCCGTGCGCGCTGCTCGGCGATCACTGCATGGCTGCGCAATGCATAGCCGGTGCGGCGCGGGAGCGAATGGTCGAAGATGTGAAGGATGCGCATTGATCCATGGTGGCGAACTTTGCGCATGGCGCCCTTGTGTGCGCTCAAGTGCGGCCCAGCGCGGCGGGCGCGCCGTCCTGTTGCGCGGTCAGCGCGTCGTACACGGCCAGGTAGCCCTGCGCCATTGCGGGCAGGCTATGGTGCGCGATCACCTGCGCGCGCGCGCGTGCGCCCTGGCGCTGTGCCAGTTCGGGCAGGCGGCAATAGTCGCCGATGGCAAAGGCCAGCATCTGCGCGCTCATGGACGGCACCAGGATGCCGGTAAAGCCGGTACCGACCAGCTCCGCGTTGATGCTGGCGGTGCTGGCCACCACCGGCAGGCCGGAAGCCATCGCTTCCAGGATCGGCGCGCAGCGGCCTTCGCGTTCGGAAGGTTCCACAAACACATCCATTGACCGCAGCAGCTGGGCATGGTCGGGCCGCCATCCGGGCAGCCACGCCAGGTGACCGGCGCCGGCGCGGCGCAGCATGTCGAGGCATGTGGCGCGGGCCGGTCCATCGCCCGGAATCACAAGCCGCAGGCGCTGGGCCAGCGCGGCGTCGTTGGAGAGCATGCGCAGGAAGGCCTCGACCAGCAGCGGATGGTTGGCCCGCTCGTCCATCGGGCCGGCCGCGCCGATCACGAAGGTGTGGTCGTGCATGAAGCCGGGCGGCCCGATGGCGGCCTTGGGCCCGAGGCGCGGGTGGAACTGGATGCTGTCCACGCCGTTGGCGATGCGCGAGACTCGCGCCGGGGCCGCACCGACCGAATCGACCAGCCACTGAGCCAGCTCCGGACTGGCTGCGATGAAGTGCCCGACCAGTGGCCGCAGCAGCCGCCGCAGCAAGCGGTAGCGCAGGCGCGCCACCGGCGGCCCGTCCGCATCGCGCGCATGCTCGCCGTGCACGCGCAGCTTGACGCCGGCCAGCGCCGCCACCAGCTGCGCTTCGATGCCGCACTGGTTGCGCGTGTGGATGACGTCGGGATGCAGCGCCCGCAGAGTGCGGAACAGGCGCAGGTAGTGCGCGAAGTCCTTGCCTTCGCGCTTGGCCAGCGTGATCACTTCCACGTCGCGGTGGCGGAACAGCGCACCCTGCCCGGAGTGGTCCTTCAGGCAGACGATGGCATGGCGATAGCGCCCGGGCGGCATGTGCCGGATCAGGTTCACGAGGCCGGTTTCGGCGCCGCCGGTGTCGAGCCGGTGCACCAGGTGCACGACCAGCTTCTGGCGTTCGATCGAGGGGCTGGCATCCATGGCCGCTATTCGTAGTAGCCGTAGTAGTCGCTGCCGGGGAAGGCGCGGTTCTTGTTGCAGATGATACTGATGTGCTTGCAGGTGTCGATGCGCGCCAGCGCGTCCTTCACGGCGCGTTGGGTGGTGCGTTCCGATTCGATCACCATCACCACCTGTCCCATCTGGCCGGCCAGCACGCTCGATTCGGTGGTCAGCAGCAGCGGCGGCGAATCGAACACCACGATCCGGTCGGGATAGCGGCTGGAGATCTCTTCCAGCAGCGCGCTCATGGCCTGGCTGGCCAGCAGTTCGGTCGCATGCTTGTTGCTGCGGCCCGCCGGCAGCAGCGAGAGCGAGGGGATGTTGGTGCGCAGGATGACGTCGGCCAGCGCGAGACGGTCATTCAGCAGGATGTCCATCAGTCCAGGCGCCGAGGGCAGGCCAAGCACCTTGAGCACCGAGGGCCGCGCCACGTCGGCGTCGACCAGCATCACGGTGTGATCCTTTTCCATGGCGATGCTCATGGCCAGGTTGATCGCGCAGTAGGTTTTTCCCTCTCCTGGCAGGGCGCTGGTCACCACGATCAGGTTCGAGTGCTTCTCGCCGCGGTCCTCGCCGAGCGCGGCGCGCAGCAGCGGGCGCTTGATGATGCGGAAGTCCTCCGATGCGCTGGTGCGTCCGCCGTCCTGCGTCACCATGCCCATGTCGTGCAGGCGCGCCAGGTTGATCTCGACGGTGCGCCGCTCCGCGGTATTCAGTTCGACGATGGCCACGGCCACCTCCTTAATGTCGTGATAGTGCGGTTGCGAGGAATCCGCCGTAGGCCGCGAGCAGGGCGGCGACGGCGACGGCGAGCACGTAGTGGCCGCGGCGCCGCTGCGCAAGCGCACGCGCGGTCCAGTTGAGCGCGACCGTGCCAATCACGTTCAGCCCCGTCACCTGGCGCATCGCGGCCGGTCCAAGGAAGGTCGGGCGTACCTGGCTGATCAGGAGACCGGCGGCCGGCCCGCCGAACAGGGCCGCCAGCAAGACCGCGCTGTACAGCATGGGGCGGTTGGGTCCCACCGGCGCCTGGGGCAGGGTGGGCGGGTCGATGATCTTGAAGCTCATCATCTCCGTGGTATTGGTCAGCTCCCCCGACAGCTTGGCCGCCTCGCGCTTGGCGATCAGCTTTTCATAATTGTCCTTGTTGATCAGGTAGTCGCGATTCAGCTGCGCCAGCTGCGACTCGATTTCCGGAATCGCATTGCTCTGTGCCAGCAGGCGTTCGTGCCGCGCGGTGTACTCCTGCACCCGCGCGCGCATCGCGGCGACCTTGGCGTCGGCCTCGGTCAGCGCTACCTTGAGCTGCTGCAGCATGGGGCTGAAGTGGCGGCCCGGATCCGCGTCGGCGCCTTTCTCGCGGCTCTCGGCCAGCTTGCGTGCTTCCAGCTGCGCGATCAGGCGCTTGCCGGCCACGATGTCAGGGTGCGCCTCCGTATACTGCATGCGCAGCAGGTCGAGGTTCTTGTTGAGCGCCTCGATGCGGCTGTCGATTTCCGGATTGACGATGTCGGCGGGCTTGGCCTCGAGGCCGAGGACCGGCTCGTCGCCGCTGATCTGCGCCTTGATGGCGTTGCGCGCCTGTTCGGCCTCCTGCAGCTCGAGCCGCGCCGTGCCCAGCGCGTCGGCGGACGCGCCCAGCTGGCTGCTGTAGTCGGTGCCCTGGCGCGGCAGCAGCATGGTATTGCGCAGCTTGAACTCCTTGACCGCATTTTCCGCCTCCACCAGGCGCGCCTCGTAGCTCCTGATCTGGTCGTCGATGAACTGGACCGCCTTCTCGGACTCGCCGCGGTTGCCGCGGAAACTCCCTTCCAGGAAGATCGCCAGCAGCGACTGCACCACGTCGCGCACCAGCTTGGGATCCTTGTTGTGGTAGCTGATCGTATAGATGTCGGTGGCGGATGTCCCTGCAATGCGGATCTCGCGCATCAGTTCATTGGTCAATTCCTCCTTCTCGCGCGGAGACTTCACCTTGACGTCGAGGTCGACCATCCGCATCACCCGTTCGACATTGGGGCGCGAGATCAGCGTCTTGCTCATGATGTCGACTTCGAGCTCGGTGTTGCGGGTCTGCGTCATGCCCTGCATCAGCGGCTTGAGGATGCTTTGCGTGTCGACGAACACGCGCGCGGTGCTCTGGTAGTCGTCCGGCAGCGTGTAGACCCGCGCCCATCCGGCCAGCGCCACCAGCCAGGTGACGGCGAGCGCATGCCAGCGGTGGTTCCAGATGCCCTTGAGCGCGGACACCAGCTGGTTCAGGAACTCCTCCATGATCGCGCACCTTTCGAAAGGTTCAGCCTATCGGGTCACTCGATTATAGGTCGCGCAATCCGCGCCTCAGTTGGGCTGCGGTCGCTTGGATTGAGTTCAGTCAAGCGGACTGTTCAATGCGTTGTTTTTCCTGCCCCAATTCGTTGCAGGCAAAAAAAAACCGGCCCGAAGGCCGGCAAATGCAGCTCCCACAAGGAGGGGTTACGACTTCCGGCGGCGTGCCACGGCGGTCATGCCAAGCAGGCCGATACCGAAGATGGCGAGCGAGGCAGGCTCGGGCACCCGCTGTTGCAGCGCGTTGGCCAGCGTGTTGTGCTGGATCGTAATCTGGTACACCACGTCCGCCGACAGCAGCGGCGTGGTCGCGCTGAACGCCAGGGTGCCCGGGTTGTAGGTCGAGGTGCCCGGAGCGCCGTCGGTGCGGCTGACGTTCGACAGCGCGTTCAGTTCCGCTGGTGCGTAGCTGAACACCGTGGTGCCGGTGGCGGTGTCGATAATGTTGACGCTCCACGACAGGCGCGCATTGGCGTTGGTGGTCGGGCTGGCGGCGGCGTCAACCCAGGCCTGGGTGAACGGGGTGCCGTCGAACGAGAACGTCATGGTGTCGGCCGCGGCCAGCGTGAAGCTGAACGTGGTCGAGGTGCCGACGTCCGAGTTACCCGATGCCACGCCATCCACCTGCAGCGAAGCGTCCGCACGGGTAGTTGCACGGGCGCCGGCCGGCGCCATGCCGATCGTGATCGTGCTACCGGTCAGTTGCTGGTCGGCGTAGCCGAAGGTGCCTGGTGCTGGCGGCGGGAACGGGAACGGGGTGAAGTCGTTCTCGGGCTTCGCCGGGCAGGGGACGCCCACACACTGATGCGGCACGTCGGGGTTCAGGCCCGACAGGATGCCGAAGGACTGCGCGCCATTGGCGAAAACGCCGTTCAGGCTGGCCGTTGCGTGGGCGTCGTTGGTGCCGGTCAGCGTGTCGAAGTCGGCCGTCGAGAACGGCACGCCGGACGAATGCAGCAGGCGGAAGTTATTGATGTCGAGGATGGCGGATGCAAAGCTGTCCGCGTAGGCACTGCCCATGGCGCCCAGCGCGAGGCTGGCGGCAACCAGTGTGTTGCGAAGTTTCATGATGGCTCTCCTGTCAGTGTGAGTCGATGCACGGGACTGTTGAGCAGAAAGCGTGCCAGCACCGGAAAAGCGTGCAGATTCAGTCACTTGGCGTTGGGCGGGCTTGGCGCTCGCTACGGTGGCGGGAGGCGCTGGCAATTCTTCCGACACCTGGAGCGGCGCGGCAGGCGGCGCCGCAGTGCTGGCCCGTCCGGAACATCGGGCGTGAGCGGCCGCAGCTGCACGGCGCAGCCGGCACATGCTTGGAATATTCAGCACTTCCGCTCAGCAGGCACGGGCGCAGGTATCGCCCGCGCCTGGCGTTGAAAATTTTTCCGACATTTGTGCTGCAGGATGCGGAACTTTCCATTCCTGACCCTGTCTTAACTGCTACGCAGGCTCGCGCCGCCAACGCGGGCAGCATTTGTGGCGGAAAGGACGGAAAAAAACCATGTTTGATGACGAAGAGCCGATCGTGTCGTTTGAAACGCCCGTAGGATTGCACGACATGTGCATCGAAGGCCGGCCCCAGGATGAGGCGCAACCCATGGACGTACAAGTGTTCAATATCAGGATGGCAAACTCGGAAGGCCGGCGCGAAGCGGCCAGCCTGCTGATCCGCAAGATGTACGGCTGGCGAGGTTATGCGGTCGAGCACACGGTCCACCAGGAACCGAACAAGATCCTGCTGTACGCCGAGACGCGCGGCGTCACGGTCGGGACCATGAGCCTGTGCCTGGACGGCAGCGCAGGCCTGCCGGCGGACGAAAACTTCCGCGACCGGATCGACGAGCTGCGTGCGCAGGACCGGCGCCTGTGCGAACCGTCGCGGCTGGCCATCGACAAGGGCGTATCGAAGCGCGTATTCGCCTCGCTGATCCACATTTCCTATATTTTTGCCCACAACATCCACGGCTACAGCGACTACATCATCGAGGTCAATCCGCGCCACGTCATGTTCTACAAGCGCATGCTGGGTTTCACCGATTTCGGCGGCCAGCGCGACTGCAGCCGGGTCGGCGCGCCGGCGGTCCTGCTGCGGCTGGAACTCGACTACATGCGCGAGCAGATCCGCCGCTTCGGCGGCATGTTCGAGAACAGCGGCACGGAGCGCTCCTTCTATCCTTATTTCTTCCCCGTGCGCGACGAGCCGGGTATCACCGCCCGCATCATCTCCGGGCGGAGCTGAGATGGCGCCCGAGGCAAGCGTGCTGCTGTCCGCCATGCGCGAGGTCGTGGGTGCGGCACACGTGCGCGACGACGAGGCCACCCTGGCGGCCTACGCCAGCAGCACCGCCGCGCGCAGCACGCGCGCGCTGGCGGTGGTGTACCCGGCGTCGCTGGAGGAAGTAGTCGCTTTGGTGCGGCTGGCTGCGCGCCACCGCGTGCCGCTCTATCCCGTGTCAACAGGACGCAACTGGGGCTATGGCGACGCCTGTCCGGTGCTGGAAGGGCAGGTCACCCTGTCGCTGTCGCGCATGAACCGGATCGCCGCCTACGATCCCGAGCTGGGCTACGCGGTGATCGAGCCGGGCGTGACCCAGCAGCAGCTGTCCGACTTCCTGCGCGAGCAAGGCGACCTGCAGTGGATGGACAGCACCGGCGCCGGTCCGGATACCAGCCTGGTGGGGAATATCCTGGAGCGCGGCTTCGGCCATTCGCCGTACGGCAACCGCCTGCAGAACGTGAGCGGCATGCAGGTCGTGCTGGCCAGCGGCGAGGTGCTGGAGACCGGCTTCGGCCACTATCCGTCGGCGCGCGCGACCCATGTGTTCCCGTATGGCGTCGGCCCGTTCCTGGACGGGATGTTCACGCAATCGAACTTCGGCATCGTCACCCGTCTGGGCCTGTGGCTGATGCCGCGTGCGGAGACCATCAACCACTTCCTGGCGCAGGTCGAGCGCCATGACGATATCGCGCCGGTCGTCGACGCGCTGCGGCCGCTGCGCATGGATGGCACGCTGCGCAGCATCCTCCACATCGGCAACGACTTGCGCGTGCTCTCCGGCGGCACGGTGTTCCCGCGCGAGCAGGCGGGCGGCAGCAGCGCGCTGCCGCCCCAGGTGCGCGAGCAGATGCGGCGCCAGGCCGGCGTGGGCGCCTGGACGGTGTCCGGCGCGCTATATGGCAGCGCGCGCCAGGTGGCGGCGGCACGCCACGCGTTGCGCGCCGCCTTGCGGCCCACGCCGGCGCGCCCCGTCTTCATCACCGAAGCCAAACTGAGGATGGGCGAACGGGTGGCGCGCCTGCTCGGTTCCAGCGCGATGGGGCGCAGGCTGCGCGCGCAGGTCGCGCTGGGCCAGTCGCTGTTCGCGATGAACCGGGGCGTACCCAATGGCCGCTTCCTGGCCGGCGCGTACTGGCGGCGGCGCGGCGGTCTGCCGCCGGACTTCCCGCGCGGCGCCAATCCGGCGGTCGACAATTGCGGGCTGCTGTGGGTCTCGCCCATCGTGCCGGCGCGCGGGAGCGAGATGCTGCAGGTGTACGGCATGGTGGAGCCGGTGTTCGCCGAACATGGATTCGACCTGTTTGCGACCTTTAGCATGATCACCGAACGGGCGCTGGGCGGCGTGCTGACCATCGCCTACGACAAGGACGATCCGGACGAAGTGGCGCGCGCGCGCGCGTGCTACCGGGCCAGCTTCGATATCCTGATGGCGGCGGGCTACATCCCTTACCGCGTCGGCAACCAGTCGATGGCGGACCTGGACCCGCACGGCGACACGTACTGGAAGACCGTCCGGACGCTCAAGGATGCGCTCGATCCGCTGGGGATCATCGCGCCGGGGCGCTACGAGCCCGGCCGGGCGCGCTGAAACCGCGCGACTAGTCCTCGATCCCGCGATCACCCCGGGATCGAACACCCGGGGACGGTCCCTCGTACGCTTCCTTCCGCGCGCATGCCTGCGCTATAGCGAGCGGAGCGCGTCGCGGGCACGCTCTGCGCGGCCGGCATCGCTGCGGTCGGCGGCGACCCGCTCCAGCTCGCGCCGGGCAGCCGCCTTGTCGCCGCTGCGTCCGAGCAGCACGCCCAGGTGGTAGCGCACGGAGTTCGAATCCGGCGCAAGCTGGCTGGCTTGCCGGATCAGCGGCAGGGCCTTGCCCGTGTCGCCGCCGGCCGCGTGGATCCAGCCCAGCGTGTCCATCACCACCGGGCTGCGCGGCGCCAGCTTGTAGGCCCGTTCCGCATAGCCAAGCGCTCGCTTGTCGCCCATGTGGTGCAGCGCCCATGCCAGGTCGTTCAGCGCCACCACATTGTCCGGGTCCAGTAACAGCACCTGTTCCAGCGGCGCGGCCGCCGCCTTGTAGTCGCCCTTGGTCAGCTTGTGCCCGGCCAGGTACATGCGGGTCGGGATGTCCTTGTCGTTCTTGCGCAGCCATTCGTCGATGCGCTTGTCCGCCTCCGCCTGCTTGCCGATACCGGACAGCGTAGTGTGCAGCAGCACCATGCCGGCGCCGCTCGGCTGCAGCGCGAATGCGCGCTCGTAGAGCCGCAGCGCGTCGAGCTGCTTGCCTTGCGCGGTCAGCACGTCTCCCTCCAGGCGGAAGCCGATGGCCCCGGTCGGGAACTGCTTCTGCACGTCGCGCGCGGCGCGCAGGGCTTCCGCGTGGCGCTTCTGGAGCAGCAGGAGCGCCACGTTCAGCCGGTGCGCTTCGATGGAGTTGGGACGGCTCTTGATGATGCGGCGCACGGTGTCCAGCGCGCCCGCGTTGTCCTGCGCGGCCAGCTGGGCGCGGGCCTGGTTCATCAGCGGCGCCACCGCGCCCGGCATGGTCGCGGCCAGCTTGCCGTAGGTGTCGGCCGCCGCACGTACGTCGCCGCTGGCAGCCTGCGTCCGTGCCAGCATGTTCAGTGCGTCCGGGTGGGTGGGGTTGGAGCTTTGCAGCTTGTGCGCCAGGGTCAGCGCGCGCTCCTTGTTCCCGGCGCCGGTATAGTAGTCGGCCAGCCGCAAGCCTAGCCGCAGGTCGTCCGGATTGTCCTGGTAGGCTTTCTCCAGCCAGCCGGTCGCCCCCGCCACATTGCCCAGCCGCGTCTCCAGGCGGGCCAGCGCCTCCATCAGCAGCGCGTTGCGCGGGGCGCTTTCCAGCGCCTTGCGGTAGCGCGCCCGGGCCTGCTCGGGTCGCTTCTCCAGCAGGTCGAGCTGGGCCAGGTTGTCGAGCGCGGGCATGTGCAGCGGATCGAGCTTGAGTGCGCTGGCGAAGCTGTCGCGCGCCTTGACGAAATCCTGCCGCGCGAGGTACACGCCGCCCTTGAGGTTCTGCACCGCCGGGCTGTTGGCCTGTTTTTCCATCTCGCCGACCGTGGCCAGCGCTTTATCCGTTTGGCCCCCGCGCAGGTAGGTCACGACCAGAAGCATCTTCGTACGCATGGTGTCGCCGCCCGAACTGGCGCTGCGTTCCAGCTGTTCCGCTGCCCGGGCGGTGTCGCCGCTGCGCAGGTGCACCAGCGCGGCCGCCGTGTACAGCGATCCGGCGCGCGGCGCCAGCGCGCTGGCCTTCTCGAAGTATTCGGTCGCTCGCGAGAACTGGCGCGAACGCATTGCCGCTTCGCCCGCGATCGCCAGCAGTTCCGGATCGTCGCCATGCTCGTCGACCAGCGCCTCGGCCAGCGCCAGGGCCTGACCCGGCTGGTTCTGGCGCAGTTTCACGTTGGCCATCAGCTTGTTGGCGAACAGGTCGCGCGGATAGGCGGACAGGAACTTGGCCACATGCAGCTCGGCCGGCTGGATCGCGTTCAGCTTGTACTCGACCGCGCCTGCCAGCAGGACGCTCGGGTAGTGCTCGGGTGCGACCGACAGCAGCTGTTGCAGGCCTTCGCGCGCCGCATTGAACTTGCCTTCGCGGTAGTCCAGCAGGGCCTGGGTGTGGAACAAGCCGAGCGTGGCGGTGGATCCCTTGCGCGCGATCTGCAGTTGCTTGCGCGCCTCGTCGAACTTGCCTGCATCGACCAGCATGCTGGCCAGGTCGACACGCGCCGGACCGTAGCCCGGGCGCACCTTGATCAGGTGGTGGTATACCGCCATCGCCTCATCGGTCTTGTTGTCGGCCCGCAGCAGCTCGGCCTTGAAGCGCAGGCATTCCACGTCGTCGGGGTGCTGCGCCAGGGCGCGTTCGAGCAGCGCACGGGCATCTTCCATGCGCTGCGCAGCCACTTCCAGCCGCGCCAGTCCCAGCGCCGCTGCCGGGAGGGCGGAATCGGCCGCGAGGGCGCGTTCGAACATGCTCCTGGCCTCGTCGTTGCGCTGCAGGCCGAGCAGGGCGTTGCCGCGCAGGGCCAGCGCCTCCGGGCTCTCACCAGGGCCGGCCTGCAGCGTGAACTCGTCCAGCACCTCCTGGAACTTGCCCTGCAACAGGAGCGCGCGCGCAAGCTGGAGCGTGGCGCCATCCTGGCGCAGGTCGGCGGCGCGCCGCAGTTCCTTCTCGGCCGATACCGCATCGCCGTGTTCCAGGTAGACGTTGCCCAGCCGCATGCGTACGTCCCCGTTGCCCGGGTCCAGCTGGACCGCATTCTTGAGCTGGATGATCGCGGCATTCAGCTCGCCCTTCTTCTGGTAGGCGGCGGCTTGCGCCACCAGGCTGTTGACGTCCTGTTCACTCTGGCACCCGCCCAGGGCGAGCGCCGCAGCGATGATGGTGGTTGCCGGAAGGCGGGCAAGTCGGGACATGGCATTCTCCTGTCGGGGCCGAAACCAAAGCGTAAGGACAGGGGAGGGGAGGCTTCTTGATATTCGACAACGGCAGGCCGTGCGGCGCAGTGTACGAGGCCGCACAGAGGCGCTGTCCGCCCCTTGCTAGGATCGGCTGGCACCGACTCCCATGAAAGGCCCGTCACCATGAGCACCTCCAGCCAGCAAGCCGACCTCTCGGCGCGGATCAAGAACATCCGGATCGCCATGTTTACCACCATCGACGAACACGGTTTCCTGGTATCGCACCCGATGACCAGCCAGGACCTCGACGCCGATGGCTACCTGTGGTTCTTCACGTCCGACCAGACCGCGGTGTGGCGGCATGTGGGCGCCAACAACCATGTGAACGTCAGCTATTCCGACATCGATAACAGTGTCTACGTGTCCGTGAGTGGCCATGCGGAGCAGTCGCGCGACCAGGCGCGCATGCGCGAACTGTGGAATCCGATGCTCGAGGCCTGGTTCCCGAAGGGGCTGGGCGACCCGCACCTCTCGCTGTTGCGCGTGCATGCACATACGGCCGAGTACTGGGACGCGCATGCCAGCAAGATGGTGCAGATGTTCCGCCTGGCGAAGGCCGCCGTGACGGGCCATCCGCCGCCGACGGAGCCGGGCGAGCACGGCACCATCCGGCTGAACTGACTCTCCGGGATAGTTGATAGCCTCAACGATTCCCGCCAGAGCGGCCAGGCGGATCGTTGATGATGTCAACCTTCTTCGATGGCCGCGTCTTGCGCTCCAAGCTGCTGCCCCATGCGTTCGAGCATGCGCGCCAGCCGCGCCCGCTTGCCCGGATCGAATCCGCCCAACATCTTCTCGGCCAGTCCGGCGCGAATCTTCGCCGCGCGCCGGTGCAGCGCCTGTCCCGCCTCCGTCAGCCACAGGCGGTTGAGGCGGCGGTCCTGCTCGTCCGGCAGCGAGACCACCAGTGCGCGTTCGATCAGCGGCTTGACCAGCCGCGCCACTTGCGCCTTGTCGCGTCCGATGTACTGGACAAAATCGGCCTGGGTGCAGCCTGGATTGCGCTGCAGGAAGGCCAGGGCCTGGGCTTCCATCGGCGCCAGGCCCAGCGCGCTCGCATCCATATCGGCGCGTAGCTGCGCGTTCACTGCGTACATGAGCTGGTTGAGCAGGTCGAGCAGGGCATGCCCGTCGGGAGCAGTATTCATTCGCTGAAAAAATTAGTTGAGTCTATCAACGATTATCTCAGGCGGCCTGCCGGCGATCAAGTGCGCCGTTTTTGACAAAGATCATGGGAATTCCGGGCCCAGCCGCGCATGCTGAACCATTCAAACCAACCAGTGCCCTCCGATGAAGGTCGCGGAAATCATGACCCGGCACGTGCTCACGGTGCCGCAGGACGCTCCCGTCGAACGGGCAGCGCAGCTCATGCTCGACCATCGCATCGGCGGCCTGCCCGTGAGCGGACCTGACGGCAAGCTGGTCGGCATCGTGTCGGACAGCGACCTGCTGCGCCGCGCCGAAGCGGGCACCCAGAAGCGCCGCCCACGCTGGCTCGAATTCGTGCTCGGTCCCGGCCGGCTGGCGGACGAATACTCCCATGCGCACGGCCGCCTGGTCTGCGAGATCATGACGCGCGACCCGGTCACCGCTTCGCCGCATGACAGCCTGGACCAGGTGGTGCGACTGATGGAACGCAAGCGCATCCACCGCATCCCCGTGGTGGATGACGGTCTCCTGGCCGGCATGGTCACGCGGGCGGACCTGATGCGCGCCTTGCTCGCTGCCGCCCACCATATCCCGGAGGGTCCCGTGAGCGACGAACAGATCCGCCGCCATCTCTGGACCGAGCTCGAACGCCAGCCCTGGGCCACGCCTGGCATGGTGCAGGTGCACGTGCAGGACGGCGTGGTCACGCTCAGTGGAGGCGTACCCGATCCGCGCCAGATCGACGCGCTGCGGGTGCTGGCCGAGAATGTGCCCGGCGTGCGCTCGGTGCAGGACGAGATGGTCTGGTGCGACTACCTGAGCGGCGCCGTGGTCGACATGTCGGACCGCGAGAAGGCGCAGTGAGGGCGCCCATGTACCGGCACATCCTGCTTCCCGTCGACGGCTCGGAGGCATCCCGCCAGGCCGTGCAGGCCGGCATCCGCCTGGCCGCCGCAGGGGGAGGGCGGGTGACCGCGCTGCACGTGATCCCGACGGTGCGCCACGACCTGCTGGAAGCATGGGCCCATGAAGACCCCGATTACGAACGCCGCCGCCATGCGCTCCTCAGCCGGTTCGCCGACGCCTGGCTGTCCGCCGCGGAGCGCGCGGCTGCCGCCGCGGGCGTCGCCTGCACCCGCGACCGCCAGGACGGGACCGCGCACCGCGTGATCGTTGCCCGCGCCCTGCAGCTGGAGTGCGACCTGATCTTCATGGCCTCGCACGGCTGGAGCGGCGGCGACCTGGAACTGCTGGGCAGCGAAACCTTGAAAGTCCTGCTGCACAGCCAGGTGCCGGTGCTGGTGCACAAGGCGCACGCCGGCGCGGGTGCCGCATGACGGCGCCGCAGCCGCCGTCGCCGCCTCCGCTGCTGTTCGCACTCGGATCGAGCGCGGCGTTCGGGCAACAGGTCGCGGCCGGAATGGGGCTGCAGTTGTCGCCACATGAAGAGCGCGAATTCGAGGACGGCGAGCACAAGGCGCGCACCCTGGTTCCGGTGCGCGGGCGCTCCGCCTTCGTCATCCACTCCTTGCACGGCGACGCGCAGCAAAGCGCCAACGACAAGCTGTGCCGCATGCTGTTCTTCATCGCCTCCCTGCGGGACGCCGGCGCCGCCAGCGTAACCGCGGTGGCGCCGTACCTTGCGTACGCCCGCAAGGACCGTCGCACCAAGCCCTTCGACCCCGTGATCACGCGTTACGTTGCCGACCTGTTCGCGGCGGTCGGCACCGATGCGGTCGTGACGATCGACGTGCACAACATCGCCGCGTTCGAGAACGCTTTTTCCTGCCGCACCACCAACATCGAAGCTGCAGCGCTGTTTGCCGCACACCTCGCTCCGCTGCTGGGCGACGGACTGGTCGTGGTCGCACCGGACGCGGGCGCGGTCAAGCGCGCCGACCAGTTCCGCCAGCAATTGGCGCTCGCCGGCATCGATGCCGGCAGCGCCCTCGCCGAGAAGTACCGCAGCGGCGGCGCCCTGACCGGCAGCCTGCTGGTCGGCGACCTGAAGGACCGGCCCGCGCTCATCTTCGACGACCTGGTCGCAAGCGGCGAAACGCTGGTGCGCACCGCGCGCGCCTGCCGCGAGATGGGAGCGAACCGCGTGATCGGCGTCGCCACCCACGGCGCGTTTGCGCCGGGCGCGGCGGAGATCCTGTCCGACCCGGCGCTGGAAGCGATCTACGTGACCGACACCGTCGGGACTGGCCGGCTGGCCGGCAGTCCCACCGCCGACAAGGTCAGCGTGCTGCCTTGCGCGCAGTTGTTCGCCGACGCGATCCGTTCGCTGCACGACGGTGCGGATGGCGACAGCGAGTTCTGAGCCTGTCTGGTCAGCCTGCACCGGCTCGCAAGCCGGCAGGGCGTCCCGCCGGTTCCCGGCTCACGGTGGCAGGTGGGTGCGCGCCAGCCGCAGATAGTCCAGCGCCCGCTCGCGCCACTTCTCCGACTCCCGGTAGCGCGGCTCACCCAGGTGCCGGATCGCCACCGTCGCGCGCGTTACCGCGCGCACGCTCTGGTAGAAGTGGCGCAGTTCGCAGGCCGTCTCCTGTCCCGAGTGGTGCGCATAGCTGGCCAGGAAGGCGTCGCCCAGTGCCGGCGCGCCCAGTCGTTCGCACTCGAGCGCAAGGAATCCCGCTTCGTCCAGGCTGTCGAGGGTGCGCAGGTCGCGTGAGAACTCGATGCAGTCGATGATCGCGACCGGCTCGCCCAGGTACACATGCTCCGGCCGCAGGTCGCCATGGCCCTCGACCACCCGTCCCAGCTCCGGACGCTGGTCGATCATGGAAGCCAGCCGTGCCAGCACCCTTTGCTGCGCCTGCGAAACGGGCCTGACTACTTCCTCCCCCAGTTCGTACTGGGGCGAAAGCAGCTCCTGCTCATGCCGTGCAATGATCTCGGCGAGCCGCCGGGAGAATGCCTGCGCGCGTGGCGTCGCCTTTCGGCAGGCGCCGTGGAAGTGCGCCAGCAATTCGGCGACGCGGTCCATGTCGCTAGCCGTTGCGCGTCCTTCCGCGATGGTCCGGTCGAGCATCTGCGCATGCGGCAGGCGCAGCATCTTCACCAGCCAGTCCACCGCCACCCCGTCGCCCAGCAGTTCGAGGCGCCCGTCGTGGCGCATGACCAGCGGCACGGCGGCCAGGTAGATGCCGGCCGCCAGCCGCCGGTTCAGCCGGACCTCTTCGGCGCAGTAGAAATGGCGCATCGCCACGAGGCGCGCGTCGAGCGGCCCATAGCGGATCGGCTTCTTGAGTTTGTACGCGTAGCGGTCGGTGAGGAAGACCCAGGACATATGGGTTTCGACTGTTACCACCTTGCGGGTCTGCTCGGGGTAGCTACCCGGATGGTTCAGGAACAACAGTTCCGCATCCAGCGGAATGTGACACGAAGACGGGCTCATGAGGGACCCGGCAGGAAATCAGGCGAGGGTGCCGGATCAACTCAGTATAGTCCGAGTTCCCGGATCGGGAAGGGCGCTTGCGCGCGCTTGCCGGCGATGGCGCGCGGCAGGCGCAAGCAGGCGACTCCCGCCCGCTGATGCCGCATGGCGGGAGTCCGACCGGCCACGGCCAGTCAGGAATGCATATGGCAGACGTAGTGCGTCGGCTCGATCGCCTCCATTTCGAACATGGCGTCGGCTGGCACGTGGAAGCGCTCGCCGGCGTGATAGTCTTTCCATTCACCATGCGCATCGAAGCGGACGCGGCAGCGGCCAGCCACGATCTCGATCGTTTCCGCGACGTCTGCGCGGAACGGGACGGTGGAGCGCAGCACCACGCCCAGTGTCTTGTGGGTATGGCCCGGGAAGTCCAGGTCGTACGAGACGCAATTGCCGTCCATATACACGTTCGCCTTCTTGGCGATCGACACGTGCTCGAAGTTGTTGTGAGTGCCCATGATGTCTCCTCTTGTAAGAATGGCTCGCCCGGCGGATCCGGAGGTTCGGCGTGCGCCTGTCCGCTTACCATACTCCTGTTGGAGGCGGCTGGCGAGCGAGGCGCGCGCGTTACCTCGGCAGTAGCGCGGGACAGCAATCTTGACGAGAAACGGAGGAGGACGGGACGGTAACTGGGGTGGGCTTGCGCTGGATCATAGGGGCGTGCACAGCCGACGCGGCAGCCCGGTTCAGATTGAAACGTCCTTATACGTCATTTGACATAATATAAATTATGCGAAGTGTGGGCGATATCCTACAGCGGGCAAGATGCCCGCCGCGGCCATCAGTGCAACGCAGTCATGGCGTAGCCTTTTTCCGCCAGTTGCTCGTTCAGGCGATCGATCTCGTAGTCCGGCAAGCCGTCTGCCTCGTCCTGGACTTCGACGGATCGCGCTTCGATGACCCAGTCCGTGTTGGTCGCTTCTTCAGGGATTTGCTGTTCTTCGGGAACAGCCAGGAAGGAAAATGAGCCGTCCGTTTCCGGGCGGCGATAGATGTCCAGACGCATGATTCTGATCCTTTTAAAATGAGTCCGAACTCGACTGTCCACCTCGCCGGATTCCGTGTCTGTTAGCTGAAGCACAGTTCTCGACGGCTTCCATCAAAGGGTTCCGAACAGTCCCGATTCGTTGCCGGCGAGACCAGATTATCGTTGGCCAGCCTAGCTCCGGCGGCCGCCGAGTACCCTGGCCGGCAACATGACGATTGCGCGCAGCAGTTCGAACACGGCCTCGACGCCGATTCCGATCAGACGAAATGGCAACAACAGCAACCAGACCAGCGGATACAAGACCAGCGCGGCCACTGCGAGCGGCCAGCACAGGATCAGCAACAGGAGCCAGAGCAGGAAACCGAACATGGAAAGCCCTTTCTTTCAGTAGATGCGCGGACTTTAGCGAAGCGTAGCGGTTCCGGCAAACCTGGTACGACCAGCGGCCTGAAATCATGGTCCAAATGCGTCATTCAGGGGGCGAACGGTTCGGGCGTCGCCACCGACATATTGCGAATGATTCTCGTTTTCGATAAGATGGCGGGCGCGGCAACATTGCCGTGAGCCTGATTCGCGCGGAAACCACTCAATGAAGAAACTCGGACGCACCCTGCACCTGTGGCTTGGCCTCGTGTGTGGCAGCGTGTTCGTCATACTGGGCCTGACCGGTAGCGTGATCGCGTGGCTGCCCGAGCTGGACCGCATGCTCAACCCGGAGTTGCTGCAGGCGCCAGTCCAGCAGGGCGCGCGCATGGGCGATCCGCTGCGGGTGACGCCAAGCGCCGTCCAGGCCGTCTTCGACCGTCTGGAGGCCGATCCCGCGTACGGGCGCCCTTCCCAGCTGGCTTTCCCATCCTTTGCCGGTGACGTGTACGTGGCCACCTACCGCGTCCCGCAGGGCAAATCGCCGTTCGAGCTCGCGGTGTCGCGCCAGGTCATGCTCGACCCGGCCACGCTCGCCGTGCTGGGCGAACGCAACTGGGGCGAAACCGGCCTCAGCCGCCCTCTTCTCATGCCGACCCTGTTCCACCTGCACCGCTACATGGTCGCGGGCGAAGCGGGCAAGACTGTGGTGGGCGCGTGCGGGATCGTGATGGTGATCCTCGCGCTGACGGGGCTGATCCTCTGGTGGCCAAGGCCGACCTGGACGTCGATCAAGGCCGCGCTGACGGTGCGGTTCGGCGGCTCATGGCCAAAGCTCAACTACAGCCTGCACCGTGCGGCAGGCTTCTTCCTGGCGCCGGCGCTGCTGGTGCAGGGCTTTTCCGGCAGCTACATGAACCTGCCCGCGGTGATTGCGCCTGCCGTGAACGTGGTCGCGCCGGTCAGCAGCACGGCCAAGCTGAAGAACCGCGATCCTGGCGCCGGGCTGGCACTTGACGTGCACGCGGCACTGGAGCGTGCGCAGGCGGTGTTTCCGGATGCGCGCACCTCGCGCATCGTGATTCCGAAGCCGGGCGTGCCGTACGAGATCCGCGTGCGCCAGGAGGGCGAGATCCGCCACGACGACGGCGCCACGCGCATCACCATCGATTCGGCCAGCGGCCAGGTCCTGCGCGTGGTCGATCCGCTCGCCGGCCCGCGCGGCGATGTGCTGCTGTCCTGGATGTTCCCCCTGCATACCGGGGACGCATTCGGCATCGCCGGCCGCATCTTCATCACGCTGTTCGGATTGACGCCGCTGGCGTTCATGGTGACGGGCGTTGCAGTCTGGCTCAAGCAGCGCCGCAGCAAGCACGTTGTGCGCAACAGGATGGCAGCGGCCGCCGCGGCAGCTGCCGCCTAGGCTCCGCAGCCAGTTTCGCGGCGTCGCTCAGGCAGCGGCGGAGGCGCGTTGCAGGCCCGCTGCAATGGCGTCGTGCATCACTTCGACGCGCAGCGAGGCTTCCAGCGATGGGATCGAGCCGCCCGCACGGTACGAGAACGACACCGCCAGTACGTCGCCGGCGTGCACATTGACCGGCTCCGCGAGCGGCAGCGTCATGTAGTGGTTCAGCCAGTCGATCGTGCTCGATTCTTCCGGCACGACCGCTAGCACGTTCTTGGTAATGAAGCGCAGCGCGTTGAGCATGCCCGACTTCTCGGCCAGGAACAGTCCTTCCCATGCAATCTGCATGTCGTTCGGCTGGGTAAAGTCGATGATGCTGTAGACCTGCGGGACCGCCAGTTCGACCGTGCCCGGATACGTGACGCTGGTCGGCTGGAACTGCACGATCGGCGCGTAGTAGCCTTCAAAATCGTAGTCCTGCTGCAGCGGCTGCACCGCCATGATCACCGCCTCCGGCAGGAACACGGGCAGCGGGCCGCCGAACCTGGCCGCATAGCGGCGCTTGAACGACTCGATCACCTCGACCTGCTTCTCGCGCAGCATGGCCACGTGGATCATCTCGCAGATGACGACGTCCACCGGCTCCGGCGGCAGGTATTCGAAGGCGTCCGCATGCACGACCTCGACGCGGTGGCCGTTATGGTTGCGGGCCAGCAGCCGGCGCGCCTCGGTCACCATGTCCGGATTGAACTCGACGCAATACACCTTGGACGCCTGCTGCGCCGCGAAGAACGACAGCACGCCAGTGCCTCCGCCCAGTTCCAGCACCTTCATGCCCGGCTTGACGGCGTAGTGGATCGCCGACCGGAACCCGTGCATGCGGTTCTGGTCCATCAGCATGTTGTGGTGGTAGTGCGCCGGGATGAATTGTCCCAGGTAGCAGCTCTCGATTTCGCGTTCGTTCAGCATCGTGTCCTTTTGTACCGCGCAAATGCGGTAGCGTGGACGCCATTATGCGCAGGCGACTAACGCGGCAATGGACGGAGCTGGGCGGCTTTTGCTGCCCAATTTGCTACTTCGACGATGCGCCGGGCGCCGGATTGGAAGCCATGTGGGCGGCGATATCCCTGACAATGCCGCGCTTGTCGGCCAGTTCGGCGATGCGCAGTGCCGTGCGGCGGTGGTCGTCCAGGAGATACGCGTTGGCGCCGCGTTCCAGCAGCAGGCGCACCACGGCCTCCTGTCCTTCCTGGGCCGCCATCATTAAGGACGTGGTGCCGTTGGGCGCCCGCGCGTCGATGTCGGCCTGGCGGTCCAGCAGGAGCGAAGCGATACCGGCATCGCCTCCGGCCGCTGCATAGTGCAGCGGCGTCCAGCCCGTGCGCCTGACGGCCGCGCCACGCTCGATCAGGTCCAGCACGGCCTGGCGCTTGCCCTTGAAGGCCGCCATCATCAGCGCCGTGTTGCCATTGGCGGCTGGCTGGTCGACACGGACCGCCGGATGCCTGAGCAGAATGCCGAAGGTGCGCATCGAGTCCTCGCGCAACGCGACGATCAGGCCGTTCTCGCCGCGTGCTGGCTCCGTCATGTTCAGGTCGATGTTCCCGGCGATCAGGCGCTGGAGCGTGCGCTCGTCGTCGACCTTGACCGCCCGGAAGAAGTCGCCCTGCGGGTCGGCCTGCGCGGCCAATGGCAGCGCGAGCGCGGCGGCAAGCAGGATGCGGGCGGCGATCTTCATCGGGAGGGCCTCGTCAGGCGGGAACGTTGAACAGCGTGCGGAAGTTATCGCTGGTCTGGCGCGCGACCTGCTCCAGCGGCACATCCTTGAGCGTGGCGATGTACTCGGCCACGTGGCGCACGTAGCCCGGCTCGTTCATCTTGCCGCGGAACGGCACCGGGGCCAGGTATGGGGAATCGGTCTCGATCAGCATGCGCTCCAGCGGCACTTCGCGCGCCACGGCCTGCAGCTCCTTTGCGCTCTTGAAGGTGACGATGCCGGAAAAGGAGATGTAGAAGCCCATCGCCAGCGCTGCCTGCGCGACCTCCAGCGACTCGGTGAAGCAGTGCATCACGCCGGCGACGCCGCCCTTGTCCGTGCCTGCGCCCTCTTCTTCCATGATGCGCAGCGTGTCGGCGCTGGCCGAACGGGTGTGGATGATCAGCGGCTTGCGCGTCTCGCGCGACGCGCGGATGTGGACGCGGAAGCGTTCGCGCTGCCATTCGAGGTCGCCTTCCAGCCGGTAGTAGTCCAGGCCCGTCTCGCCGATCGCGAGGATCCTGGGATGCTGGGCAAGCTGCACCAGCTGTTCAACGCTGGGCTCCGGCGTGTCTTCATAGTCCGGATGGACGCCGACCGATGCGTAGATATTGGGGTACTGTTCGGCCAGCGCGAGCACCTGCGGAAAGTCCGGCAGGTCCACCGAGACGCACAGGGCGTGCGTGACCTTGTTTTCTTCCATTTTCGCGAGGATGGCGGGCATGCGCTCGGCCAGCTCGGGGAAGTTGATGTGGCAGTGGGAATCGATGTACATCCCGCGATTGTACCGCGTTGGGGACTGTCCCTATGGGACGGTCTCCGAACCTACCCGACGCGCTTGCCGAGGATGACGAGGTCGCGCTCGATCCCGTCCAGGTTCGCCACGCGCGGCAGGTTCGCCCACATTGCAAAGCCGAACTTCTCGAACAGGCCCAGGCTGGGGATGTTATGCCCGAAGATGAAGCCGAGCAGCGTGTGTACGCCGGCCTGCGGCGCGTACTTGATCGCTTCGGCCACGCAGAACTGGCCGATGCCCTTGCCGCGCCACTTCTCGGCCAGGTAGATCGACAGTTCGGCCGTGCCGCTGTACGCCGGGCGGCCGTAGAAGTTCGAGTACGACATCCAGCCCACGATCTCCGGCTCGGCGGCATCGTCGTCCGCGCGGTGCACCACCCAGAGCGGACGGCGCGCAGGATCGTGGTCGGCGAACCACTTGTGGCGCGACTCGACCGACACCGGTTCGGTATCGGCGGTCACTTCGCGCGACGCGACGGTCGAATTGTAGATGGCGACGATGGCCGGCAGGTCTTCGAAACGGGCGATGCGCAGAACGTACATGATGGTCTTAAAGCGTATGGGTAGCGCGCGACGACCGCAGCGCGGCGCCGAGGATCTCTTCGATGCGCGCCCGGGCGCGCTGGCCGCTCTCGTCGGCGGGGAAATGCACGCCGATTCCCTGCGCCTTGTTGTTGTTGGCGCCGGCCGGGGTGATCCATGCAACCTTGCCCGCGATCGGATACTTGTTCGGGTCGTCCATGAGCGTGAGGATCAGGTAGATCTCGTCGCCCAGCTTGTAGGCCTTCTGGGTCGGCACGAACATCCCGCCATTGGCGAGGAAAGGCATGTAGGCGGCGTACAGCGCGGCCTTCTCCTTGATGGCAAGCGAGAGCACCGAGGGGCGCGCAACCTGCGCAGCGTTCGGATCTTGCGGATTGCCGGTCATTGCGGTCCTTTCAGGTACAGCATGCAGCGTAGTCAAGCAGCATCTCCTCGACGAATAACTTGGGCGACAGCGGATGGTCAGCGATCGCGCGCCGCTCGTTCGCCGATTTCAGCGCGCGCATCAGGCCTTCAGTGTGCACGCGCCCGGCCAGCGCGGCAAGCTCCTTGCCGTAGCGGGGATAATAGCGCACCTTGCCGCTCATCTTGACCGAAAACGCGTCGTACAGCCAGCGCTGCTGCCACGATACCAGCGCGGACAGCGGCGTCTTGCTGAGTTTTTCGGCAGTGCGGATCGCGCCTTCGACGCTCGGATTGGCCAGCAGCTGGAGCAGCGTGTCCATGTCCTCGCGGCTTCCGGACGCGGACGCCTCCAGTGCCGCCAGGGGCGCGCCGCCCTGCTCGCGCAGCCAGCCGTCCGCATCGGCCAGGCCCTGTTCCTTCAGCCAGGCCAGCGCCTCCTGGTGCGCGGGCAACGGAAGGGCGAACTTGCGGCAGCGCGACAGGATGGTGGGCAGCAGGCGGTCAAGCCCGTGGGACGCGAGCAGGAACACGGTGCCCGGCGGCGGCTCTTCCAGCGTCTTGAGCAGCGCGTTCGAGGCAGGTGTGTTGAGCGCTTCGGCGGGGTACAGCACCACCACGCGCAGGCCGCGCCGGTGGGTCGATATATTCATGAAATCGGCCAGCGCGCGGATCTGTTCGATCTTGATTTCCCTGGACGGCGCCTTGGCGGACTTGGCGGACTTCTTGGCAGGCTCCTCGCCGCCCTCATCCCCTTCCGGCTCGTCTTCCAGCGCTTCCGGGCGCACGCGCCGGTAGTCGGGATGACTGCCCTGCGCGAACCAGCCGCAGGATGCGCAGCTACCGCAGGCCTGGCCGTCCGGCTGCACCGCCTCGCACAGCAGCGACTGCGCGAACGCTTCGATGAATCCGGACTTGCCGATGCCCTGCGGACCGTGGAACAGGATCGCGTGCGGCATGCGCCCGCGCATGGCGTTCAGCTGCTCCCAGCTATCGCGCTGCCACGGATAATAAGAAGTCGTCATCGGATGATTATGAATTAAAACAGTAGCTTGCGCGTCATTCTTGAAGTAACTTATTTAAAGTAACTTATCGGCTCAGCAGCTTGTCCAGGATCGAGGTCAGCTGGACCTGGATCGTGGCGATCGGCTGGGTCGAGTCGATGATCACGATGCGTTCCGGATGTTCGGCCGCGCGCGCCAGGTAGCCTTGCCGGGTCGCGTTGAAGAAGTCGGCCTGCTCGCGCTCGAACTTGTCGAGCGTGCGCGTCGCCTGCAGCCGCTCGCGTGCCACTTCGGTCGGCACGTCGAACAGCAGCGTCAGGTCCGGCTGCAGGTGCGGGTGCACCCACTGCTCCAGCGCTTCCAGCTTCGCCTTGGACAGCCCGCGCCCGCCGCCCTGGTAGGCGAAACTGGAATCGGTAAAGCGGTCCGAGACGACCCAGTCGCCGCGTTCCAGCGCCGGCTCGATCACCAGCGCCAGGTGCTCGCGGCGCGCGGCGAATACCAGCAGCGCCTCGGTTTCCAGGTGCATTTTCTGGTGGAGCACCATCTCGCGCAGCGTTTCGGATAGCGGCGTGCCGCCCGGCTCGCGGGTCGACACGACCGCCTTGCCATGCTGTTTCAGGTAGTCGACCGCGAACGCGATGTGGGTCGACTTGCCGGCGCCGTCAATGCCTTCGAAGGTGACGAACCTGCCGCGCGCGCTCATGGCGCACTCGCGCGCTGGTACTGGTTGACGGCCTTGTTGTGATCGCTCAGGTTGCCGGAGAAATGGCTGGTGCCGTCGCCGCGCGAGACGAAATACAGCGCGTCGGTACGGGCCGGCGACAGCGCCGCCGCCAGCGACTGCACGCCCGGCAGCGCGATCGGCGTCGGCGGCAGGCCGGCGCGCATATAGGTGTTGTACGGCGTGTCCGTCTGCAGGTCCTTCTTGCGGATGTCGCCATCGAAGCGCTCGCCAATGCCGTAGATGACGGCCGGATCGGTCTGCAGCATCATGCCCATCTTCAGGCGGTTGACGAATACGCCGGCGATCATGCCGCGTTCGGCCTTGCTGCCGGTTTCCTTTTCAATGATGGACGCCATGATCAGCGCATCGTAAGGCGTCTTGTACGGCAGGCCCGGATCGCGCTTTTCCCATGCCGCGTTCAGGTGGCTCATCATCATCGCATGCGCCTGCTTATACACCTGCAGGTCGCTCGCACCCTTGGCGAACAGGTAGGTATCGGGGAAGAACAGCCCTTCCGGCTGCTTGTACTGCGGGGCGATCCTGGCCATCAGTTCCGAATCCGACAGGCTCTTGGTGTCGTGGCGCAGCGCCGGGGTGGCCTCAATCGCCGCGCGCATCTGGCGGAAGGTCCAGCCTTCGATGATGCGCACCGACTCCTGCGCGAATTCGCCGCGCACCAGCTGGTCCAGCAGGTCCATCGGCGACGCGCCCGGCTTCAGCTCGTAAGCGCCGGCCTTGATGTTGCCGCTCTTGCGCGTGACGCGGCCCAGCAGCGACAGCATCTGCGGGTCGACCGGCACGCCGGCCGCCGCGATCTGGCGCATCGCACCCACGCCGCTGCTGCCCGGTTCGATCGTGAAGGGGATCGGCTCACCGGCCTGGGTGATCGGCTTGCTGGCCCAGTACCCGAACCACGATGCGGCGGCCAGGGTCAATACGGTGACGACAAAAAGCAGTTTCTTGATCAAGGTTGTTCTCGTTCCATTTTTTGAACCGCCAACGGCGCGAATTGCTCGACATCTCTATAATGAGCCCGTAATGATAATGCTTCCGATGGCTCATCACTGGATTTTATGAATTCCTGGCACCAATTTCTAGCGTCCGAAGGCGCGACCGCCCTCTCTCCCGCCCGCATGGCGGACGGATTTGCCGCTTCCCTCACGGATCTCGGCGTGATTTCGGTCACCGGCGAGGATGCCGCCACCTTCCTGCACAGCCAGTTGACCAACGATGTGCAGCATCTTACCCCCGCCGAAGCGCGTCTGGCAGGCTATTGTTCGCCGAAGGGGCGGCTGATGGCCACCTTCCTCATGTGGCGCAATGCCGAGTCGGTCTTCCTGCAGCTGCCTCGCGAACTGCAGCCGGCGCTCCAGAAGCGCCTGTCCATGTTCGTACTGCGCGCCAAAGCCAAGCTGTCCGACGCCACGCCGGAGGCCACCATCGGCTTTGGCGGCGCGCGCGCCCCGGCCGTACTGGAAAGCCTGTTCGGCACCCTTCCGCCTGCGCCGAACACGAAGATCGACCATCCGCTGGGCACCCTGATCCGCTTGCCGGACGGCTTCGGCGCGCCGCGCTACATGTGGCTGGCCGCGCCGGGCGCCGGCGAGCAGGCCTGGCCCGCGCTGTCGCAGCTGGCCCTCGGCGGCGCCGACAGCTGGCAGCTGGCGGCGATCCACGCCGGCGTGCCGCAGGTGACCGCGCGCACGCAGGAACAATTCGTCCCGCAAATGGTCAATCTTGAACTGCTGGGCGGCGTCAATTTTAAGAAGGGCTGCTATCCGGGGCAGGAGATCGTTGCACGCAGCCAGTACCTGGGCAAGCTGAAACGGCGCACCGCGCTGGCCAGCATAGCCGGCCAGGCGCAGGCGGGCGACGAAGTCTTCTCGCTGGTCGACCCGGGCCAGCCCTGCGGCATGGTAGTCAACGCGGCATCGAACGGCAATGGCGGCGTCGACGCCCTGGTCGAAATGAAGCTGGGCGCACTGGACGACGACGTGCGCTTGGGCTCGGCCGACGGTCCCCGTGTGGACTTCCTGCCCATGCCCTACCCGCTCGACGCACTGGAAGTATGAACGACCTGTATATCTACTACCGCGTGCGCCCTGCCAATGCGCAGGCGCTCGCGCCACTGGTGCGCGGCATGCAGGCCGCGCTCGGATCGGGCCAGCTCAAGCGGCGGCCTGGCGAAAAGGACGGGCTGCAGACGTGGATGGAAGTCTATCCGTCCGCCGGCCCCGACTTTCCCGTGCGGCTCGCGGCCGCAGCGTCTGATGCGGGCCTTGCCCGCTACATCGAAGGCGAACGCCACACCGAAGTATTTACGGACCTGATGTAAATGTGCCTGATTGTCTTTGCCTGGCAGGTGCTGCCGGGCGTCCCGCTGATTGCCGCGGCCAACCGTGACGAATTCTACGACCGTCCCGCCACCCAGGCAGCGCCCTGGCCGGAGAATCCGCGCATTTTCGGCGGCCGCGACCTGCAGGGCGGCGGCACCTGGATGGGCATCACCAAGGACGGCCCAAACGGCTCGCGCTTCGCCGCCATCACCAACGTGCGTGCACCGCAGGACTACCGCGGCGACGCGCCCACGCGCGGCGCGCTGGTCGCCGACTACCTTGGCGGGGAACTGGGCGCTGCCGATTTCATCGACAGCATCCGCGACGGTGCCGGTGCCTATAACGGCTTTAACCTCGTGATCGGCGACAAGGACAGCCTGTTCTGGTTTTCCAACCGCGCCGACGGCGACCCGCGCAACGGCAAGCCCCTCGAACCCGGCATCTACGGCATCTCGAACGGCCTGCTGGATGACCCGTGGCCGAAAGTCGTGCGCACCAAGGCGCAATTCGCGAGCCTGCTGTGCCAGGGCGCGCCCGAGGAAGCCTACTTCGAAATGCTGGCCGACACCACGCGCGCGCCCGACCGCCGCCTGCCGGAAACGGGCGTCCCGATCGACCTGGAACGCTCGCTGTCGGCCGTCTGCATCGAAACGCCGGGCTACGGCACCCGCACGTCCACCGTCGTCACCTTGCGCGCCGACGCGCCCGCGACCCTGAACGAACGACTGCTGCGCTGATACCGCTCACATAACCCGGGGGGGTATCCGGTTTCGGGGGCAGCGGCCGAAAAATCGAGGGGGGTATATCGGGACAGGCACCCTGGGGCGGCATACCCCCCTGCAAACAGCGCTGCTATGCCATCCGCACGAGCTGTTTGCCGAAGTTGCGGCCCTGTAGCAGGCCGATGAAGGCTTCCGGCGCTGCAGCCAAGCCTTCCGCGATCGTCTCGCGGTACTTTAGCTGGCCGGAAGCGACCAGGTCGGCCAGTTCCTCCAGCGCCTGCGGCCACACTTCCATGTGTTCGGTGATGATGAAGCCGCGCATCGACAGCCGGTTGACCAGCACGGAGCCGATGTTGTTGATGGGGACCGGCTTGCCGCCGTAGCCCGAGATCATGCCGCACAAGGCGATGCGGCCAAACGCGTTCATGCGCGCCAGCGCCGCGTCGAACACTTCGCCGCCTACGTTTTCAAACAGGCCGTCGATGCCATCGGGCGTCGCAACCGCCAGGTCTTCGGCCACTTTGCCGAGCTTGTAGTCGACACAGGCATCGAAGCCCAGCTCATCTACCACGTATGCGCACTTCTCCGGTCCGCCCGCGATGCCGACGGCCCGGCAACCATTGAGCCGGGCAAGCTGCCCGACCACGCCGCCCACGGCGCCGCTCGCCGCCGACACCACCACCGTATCGCCCGGCTTCGGCAGGATGATCTGGTTCAGCCCATACCATGCGGTCACGCCGGGCATGCCGAGCACGCCGAGATAGGCCGACAGCGGCGCGCTGGCGGCGTCCACCTTGCGCAGGTGCGCGCCGTCCGCCACGCCCATCTCCGCCCAGCCCAGCATGCCGGTCACGGCGTCGCCGGGCGCAAAGCGCGGATGGCGCGAATCGACCACCTCGCCGGCCGTCGCGCCGATCATCGTCTCGTCCAGCGCCTGCGATGCGGCGTAGCTCTTCGAGGCACTCATCCTGCCGCGCATATAGGGATCGAGCGAGAGGTAGCGGTTGCGCACCAGCACCTCGCCCTCGCGCAGTTCTGGAACCGGCACCGACTCCATGCGGAAGTTGTCCGGCGTGACCGCACCGCGAGGACGCGATGCCAGCACGATGCGCGAATAGTTGCCACTCATTGCTCTATACCTCGTAATCCATGCACTGCCGCGCTTCGCGCACGGCGCCGATGAACGGCTTGACCGCGACGTGGTCCGGATGGTCGGCATACGCGTCCAGCGCGGCCTTGTCCGCGAACTCGGAGTACAGCACCACGTCGTACGTTGCTTCCAGCCCCGGCTGCGCGAGGGCGACCTCGAACCGGAGGGTGCCCGGCACCAGATTCGCGCAGGTGTCCAGCATTTCCTTCATTTTTTTCGCGTTGGCGGCCTTGTCCTGCCCTTCCGCGAAGTCCTTCAGCTTCCACATGACAATGTGCTTGATCATCCGTTCCTCTTTGCTTGATTAAACCACTTCGAACAGGCCGGCGGCGCCCTGTCCGCCGCCGATGCACATGGTCACGACCACGTACTTCACGCCGCGCCGCTTGCCCTCGATGAGCGCGTGGCCCACCAGGCGCGCGCCGGAGACGCCGTACGGATGGCCTACCGCGATCGCGCCGCCGTTCACGTTCAGGCGGTCCATCGGAATGCCCAGCCGGTCTGCGCAATACAGCACCTGCACCGCGAACGCCTCGTTCAGTTCCCACAGGCCGATGTCGGCCACGGTCAGGCCCGCGCGCGACAGCAGCCGGGGCACGGCGAACACGGGACCGATGCCCATCTCGTCCGGCTCGCAGCCGGCCACCGCGAAGCCGCGGAACACGCCAAGCGGCTGCAAGCCGCGTGCCTGCGCCTCGCGCGCGCTCATCACGATGGAAACCGATGCGCCGTCCGAGAACTGGCTCGCATTCCCCGCCGTAATCACGCCGCCCGGCAGCGCGGTACGGATCTTCGAGACGCCTTCCAGCGTGGTATCGGCGCGGATGCCTTCGTCCGCCGCAATTGTCACTTCGCGCGTAGTCAGCATGCCGGACTCCTTGTCCGCCACGCCCATCACGGTGGTCATCGGCACGATCTCGTCGTCGAACTTGCCGGCCGACTGCGCGAATGCCGCGCGCTGCTGGCTCTGCACGCCGTATTCGTCCTGGCGGTCCTTGCCGATGTTGTAGCGCTTGGCGACCGTCTCGGCAGTCTGCAGCATCGGCCAGTAGATCGACGGTTTGTGCTCGCTGAGCCAGGTCTCCTTGTACATGTGCATGTTCATCTCCTGCTGCACGCAGGAGATCGACTCGACGCCGCCGGCCGCATAGATCTCGCCTTCGCCCGCCATGATGCGCTGCGCCGCCAGCGCGATCGTCTGCAGCCCGCTCGAGCAGAAGCGGTTGACCGTCATGCCGGCGGTGGTGACCGGACAGCCGGCGCGCAGCGCGATCTGGCGCGCGATATTGCCGCCGGTGGCCCCTTCCGGGTTGGCGCAGCCGATCAGCACGTCCTCGACCTCGCCCGGCTCGATGCCGGCGCGCGCGATCGCCGCCGCCAGCACATGCCCGCCCATGGTGGCGCCGTGCGTCATGTTGAACGCGCCCTTCCAGGACTTTGCCAGGCCCGTGCGGGCCGTCGAAACGATGACTGCGTCAACCATGTTGCCTCCTTGTGTCAGAAGCTGGCCAGAATAGCACAATAGAACGGTCGTTCGCAGACCCCGAAATGGGGACAGACCCCATTTTCGAAATGGGGTCTGTCCCCATTATTTGTAAGTTTGGTGTCAGTTTGAAGCAAGCATGACGTAAGTTTGAACCCCCACACTCCGTGACAGTCGAACAAGATCGGCTATCCGCTAACCGGATTTTTAAAACAACGGAGACAATCATGGCTAACACGAGCACGGCCGGCATGGGTGGAGTCAGCACCCCGTCGAGCGCGATGACCAAGGAGGAGCGCAAGGTCATCTTCGCTTCCTCGCTGGGTACCGTTTTTGAATGGTACGACTTCTATCTGTACGGCGCACTGGCCGTTACCATCGGCAAGCACTTCTTCCTGGGCGACCCGACCACCAGTTTCATCTTCGCACTGCTGACCTTCGCAGCCGGCTTCATCGTCCGTCCGTTCGGTGCGCTGGTGTTCGGCCGCCTTGGCGACCTGATCGGCCGCAAATACACCTTCCTGGTGACGATCCTTATCATGGGCGCATCGACCTTCCTGGTCGGCTTGCTGCCGGGCTATGCCACCATCGGCATCGCGGCGCCGATCCTGCTGGTGACCATGCGCGTGCTGCAGGGCCTGGCACTGGGCGGTGAATATGGCGGCGCGGCAACCTACGTGGCCGAACATGCGCCGCACGGCAAGCGCGGCCTGTTCACCTCCTTCATCCAGACCACCGCGACGCTCGGCCTGTTCCTATCGCTGCTGGTGATCCTGGGCGTGCGCAAGTCGATGTCGCCGGAAGACTTCGACGCTTGGGGCTGGCGCATTCCGTTCCTGGTGTCCGTCCTGCTGCTGGCCGTGTCGGTCTGGATCCGGATGTCGATGAACGAGTCCCCCGCCTTCGTCAAGATGAAGTCCGAGGGCAAGCTGTCCAAGGCGCCGCTGTCGGAAGCCTTCCTCAAGCCGAAGAACGCCAAGATCGTGTTCCTGGCGCTGGTCGGCCTGACGATGGGCCAGGCGGTGGTGTGGTACACGGGCCAGTTCTACGCGCTGTACTTCCTGACGCAGACCCTGAAGATCGACGCGGCCACCGCGCAGGTCCTCACCGCCATTGCGCTGCTGCTGGCGACTCCGTTCTTCCTGGTGTTCGGCGCGCTGTCGGACAAGATCGGCCGCAAGCCCATCATCCTGGGCGGCTGCGTGATCGCGGCGGCGACCTACTTCCCGATCTTCAGCGCTATCACCCACTACGGCAATCCGCAACTGGAACAGGCAATCCGCAGCTCCCCGGTGACCGTGATCGCCGATCCGGACACTTGCCACTTCCAGTTCAACGCGACCGGCACGGCCAAGTTTCCGGGTTCGTGCGACATGGCCACCAGCATGCTGGCCGCCGCATCGGTCAGCTACACCATCCAGCCGGCGCCTGCCGGGACGGTGGCGCAGGTGAAGGTGGGCGACAAGGTGTTCCAGTCGTTTAACGCGACCATGACGCCGGACGGCTACGACTTCGACGCAGCGTCCAAGGCAAAGCAGGCCGCCCTGAAGAGCGAACTGGGCGCGGCGATTACCCAGGCGGGCTACCCTGCCAAGGCCGATCCGGAGCAGATCAACAAGCCGATGGTCGTGCTGCTGTTGTTTGTCCTGGTGCTGTACGTGACCATGGTGTACGGCCCGATCGCGGCGATGCTGGTCGAGATGTTCCCGACCCGGATCCGCTACAGCTCGATGTCCCTGCCCTACCACATCGGTAACGGCTGGTTCGGCGGCCTGCTGCCAACCATCAGCTTCTCGCTGGTGGCGATGAAGGGCGATATCTACTACGGCCTGTGGTATCCGATCGTGATCGCGCTGATCACGGCAGTGGTGGGCTTCCTGTTCGTCCGCGAGACGAAGGACAACGACATCTACGCGCACGACTAAAAGAATGGGGACGGTCCCCTGAAAGGACCGTCCCCGGCTTTTCCGCCAGTGCGGAAGTCAAGCGAGCATCAGTTCAGGGGGCGGTTCCCGTTGGGGACCGTCCCCGTCCCATTCATCCGTTGAAGGTCTTGCCCTCGGCAGCGAGTTTCACCAGCAGCGGCGCCGGTTTCCACGCCTCGGCGTGCGGGCCCACCGCATACTTCTCCATCGCCATCAGCACGTTCTGCAGGCCCACCGTATCGGCATAGAACATCGGACCGCCGCGGTACAGCGGGAATCCGTAGCCGGTCAGGTACACCATGTCGATGTCCGACGCCCTCAGCGCAATCCCCTCCTCCAGGATCTTTGCGCCTTCGTTCACCAGCGAGTACACCAGCCGTTCGACGATCTCCTGATCGCTGATCTTGCGGCGCTCGATGCCGAGGTCCGCCGAATGCTGCACGATCATCTGGTTCACCACGTCCGACGGATAGGCCTTGCGGTCGCCCGGCTTGTAGTCGTACCAGCCGGCGCCCGTCTTCTGGCCGAAGCGGCCCATCTCGCACAGCAGGTCGGCCGTCTTCGAGAACGTCACTTCCGGCGACTCCACTGCGCGCCGCTTGCGGATCGCCCAGCTGATGTCATTGCCGGCCATGTCGATCATGCGGAACGGTCCCATCGCAAAACCGAACTTCTCGATCGCCTTGTCCACCTGCTCCGGCGTCGCGCCTTCGTCGAGCAGGAAACCCGCCTGGCGGCTGTACTGCTCCAGCATGCGGTTGCCGATGAAGCCATCGCACACGCCCGAGACCACGCCGGTCTTCTTGAGCTTCTTGGCCAGCGCAAGCGCGGTAGCCAGCACGTCCTTGCCGGTCTGCTTGCCGCGCACGATCTCCAGCAGCTTCATCACGTTGGCGGGGCTGAAGAAATGCAGGCCGATGACGTCCTGCGGACGGCTGGTGAAGCTGGCGATGCGGTCCAGGTCCAGCGTGGAGGTGTTCGATGCGAGGATGGCGCCCGGCTTCATGGTCGCATCCAGCTGGCGGAATACCGCCTCCTTGACGTCCATGTCCTCGAACACGGCCTCGATCACGATGTCCGCATTGGCCGCGTCGGCGTACGACAGCGTGCCTTTAATCAGGGCGATGCGCTGGTCGAACTTCTCCTGCGTCAGCTTGCCCTTCTTGAGGGTGCTTTCGTAGTTCTTGCGGATCGTCGCCAGGCCGCGCTCCAGCGCTTCCTGCTTCGTCTCGACCAGCGTTACGGGAATGCCCGCGTTGGCAAAGGCCATCGCGATGCCCCCGCCCATCGTGCCGGCGCCGACGATCGCAGCGCTGGAGATAGTGCGCACCGGCGTATCGGACGGCACGTCCGGCACCTTGCCGGCGGCGCGCTCGGACACGAAGGCGTGGCGCAGCGACTTCGACTCCGGCGTCTGCATCAGGTGCAGGAAGCGCTGGCGCTCGAACTTCAGGCCGTCCTCGAATTTCATCGTCACCGATGCCGCGACCGTCTCCACGCACTCGATCGGCGCCGGGAACGCGCCCGCCATCGCCTTGACGGTATTGCGCGAGAACTGCAGGAAGGCCTCGTGGTTCGGATAGTCCACGCTGCGGTCGCGCACGCGCGGCAGCGGACGCACGTCCGCGACCTTGTTCGCGAAGGCGATGGCGGACGCCAGCAGGTCGGCGCCGGCCGGGAGCAGTTCGTCGAAGAGCGCGGTGCCGGCCAGCTTTTCCGACATCACCGGCGTGCCGGACACAATCATGTTCAGGGCCATCTCCAGCCCCACCACGCGCGGCATGCGCTGCGTGCCGCCAGCGCCGGGCAGCAGGCCAAGCTTCACTTCCGGCAGCGCGATCTGCGCGCCCGGCAGGCCAACGCGGTAGTGGCAGCCGAGCGCCAGTTCCAGGCCGCCGCCCATGCACACGGAATGAATCGCGGCGACCACCGGCTTGCTGCAGCCTTCGACCACATTGATCAGGGTGTGCAGGGTCGGCTCCGTCAGCGCCTTGGGCGAGTTGAATTCCTTGATGTCGGCGCCGCCGGAAAACGCCTTGCCCGCGCCGGTCAGGACGATCGCCTTGACCGCGTCGTCCGCCTGCGCGCGGCGGATGCCTTCGACTGCTGCGCTGCGGGTCGCAAGCCCCAGTCCGTTGACAGGAGGGTTGTTAAGGGTGATGACGGCGACGCTGCCCTGCACCTGGTATTCGGCGGTCATGCTGTTCCTCGTAGTGTTGAGATGGCAATCCCGTCACTATACCGCAGATAAAAGTACGACCGTCTTATTTGCGGACAGTTTCGATCGTTCCCCCTGCGCCTGGCAGTCCGGCAGGAACGCCTGGCAACGGATCGTTTTCCTTCCATTGCGCTATCAGTTTATCTGCCTGTGTCTTCTGCGCCGGCGTCGCCTCGGCGATCAGCTCGGCCTGCTTTTTCCTGGCAATGTCGATGCGCTTATCGTCGACCTTTCGCTGGATCGCCAGGCCGTAGTAGGTGTAGGCCATCAGCTTGTCGCGCGGCAGGCCGAGGCCCCGTTCGTACAGCGTCGCCAGGCTGTACATGGCCATGCCCAATCCGCCCGTGGCCGCCTGCCGGTAGCCCGCTACCGCCTTTTCCAGATCCTGGGGCGCGCCTGCTCCCCTCTCATACATGTCGGCGAGATTGTTAATGGCCGGGAGATAGCCCGCATCCGCAGCCGCCTTGTACCATTCGAGCGCTTTCGCGTGATCGGCCTTGCCGCCGAGCTCTCCCGTGCTGAGCAGGGCCAGCATGTACTTTGCGTGAACAGAGCCATTTTGCGCCGCTTTCAGGTACCACTCTCGTGCCTGGTCGATGTCCCGCTTGCCATCGGTCGCTCCAATGTACGTGTCTGCAATGAACTGTTGCGCCTCACGGCTTCCCATGTCGGAAGCTTTCCTCAGCAGGTCGAGCGCTGCTTTCTCGTCCTTCGCAACGCCAGCCCCGTTCCACAGGAGGATGCCCAGTTCGACCATCCCGCTCGGATTGCCGTTGTCTGCAGAACGCTTAGCCCAGACGTGGGCAAGGCCAGGGTCCCGGGGTTGCCCATTGCCCAACCGATAGATGGCCGCCAGGGCAGCCTGCGACTCCGGATTGCCGAGTTGCGCCGCCTGCCAGAAATGATGGAACGAACGCTGCTTGTCCTGCGCTACGCCGAGCTTGCCATAGGCGTACGCAACGCCGAGCACGTGCGACGCATGGTACTGTCCATGGCGAGCGGCTTTGCTGAGCCATTCCAGTGCCAGCTTCTCGTCTTTTGGACCGTAGTCGCCATTCATGGCCATGTAACCCAGATCGTTCATGGCATGCTCGACGCCCGCGCTGGCGGCCTTTTCCAGCCACTGCCTGGCCTCGCCCAGGTCCTTCGCGACGCCCTTTCCGCTGTAATACGCCACGCCCAGCCAATATTGACCGTAGGGCTGTTGCCGCTGCGCTGCTTTGCGGAAGAAAGCAATCGCGTCGCCATGCTTGCCGGCGTTCCACAGTTCAAGGCCAGCCTGGAGGTCGGCGTCACTCTGTTCAAGGTGCCACAGTTCCGCAAACGCGTGCGCATGGCGGTCGGAGCCAAGAAGGCCGTTCACCGGGTACCAGCGCAAGGCTTCGAGGCCGGCAGCCTTGTCGCCCCGCGCGAAGTGCCATTGCGCGACGTAGAGCCACGCATCGTTCAGTGCCGCAATGCGTTCGTCGCGATCCAGTACTTCTGCACGTCCGATCAGTTCAGCAGGCGTCATCTTGCCCAGTTGCATTGCTATGACAGGACGCGGCCATTGTTCCAGGTCCCCGGGTACCTGCTCCAGCAGGAACGAAGGGAATGGCACGCCGGCGCGCTGGTACAGCGCGAGCGCGTCCGCAATCTCCAGCGAATTCAGCTTCCCTTCCCTGATGCGGGCGTGGACGAATCGCTCCATGTTGGCGAGCGCCCCGGATCGGTCCCCGGCGTGCAATAGCGACCAGGCCTGCCGTGGCAAGAACATATGGTCATTTGGCAGGTTCCCTCCTGCGGCGAAACGCCGTGCAGCATCCTTGAAGTCGCCGGTCTTGAACGCGGCGACCGCATCGCACCGGGATTCCGCGACAATGCCGTCGGTGGGCAGCGAACCAATCAGGGACTTGCGCGACATACTCTTGCCAGGACTGTTGATGCTGACCGCATAGGCGCTGGTGGCGACGTTACAGTAGAAATCGCTACCCGCGTCCTCGCGCGCCGCCTTGTCCCTGGCGAGTTCATCCATCAGCGAACCCCAGCGGCCCGTTTCCAGGTCACGGAACAGCACGTTGCGCGCCGGCTCCTCGATCACGGTCGTCTCCTGCCTGCGCAGCGTCACCGGGTCGAACTCATTGAGCAGGGGGACTTTCGACTGCAGGTCCGGCAGCGACGCGGCCGGGACGTCATCGCTCTTGACCCGGTACTCGAGCGAATACGACAGGGTCCTGCCGCGGAACGATATCTCGTCGCGCGCGCTGAAATAAGGTGTGTCGACAATCGCGGCGACGGGCGGCTTGGGCGCTGAGCGGGTCAGCTCGGGCCAGATCACCTCCATCCGGTAGCGGCCATAGTACCTGCCATACGGGAGCGCGAACGGGAAGTTGCGAACCAGCTTGTCCGGAATCTGGAGCGTCGATTCCAGCACCTTGGTCCTGAAGGTGACAAAGGGCACGTTCTCGCGCATCTCCACCGGGCTTTTGAGGGTGAACCGGGATTGCAGCTCGTACGTGGCGCCATCGTCGCTGTCGATCAGCTGCGGGTTGCCTGCCAGTGCAAGGCCGCTGTACTGCTTCTCGTGGCCGGACAAGGCTTCCTTTTCCAGTTCGTTTTCGGACAGGGATGGGAACACACGGCGTGCCTGGCTCGCCATCCGTCCGCGGTAGATTGTCCGAACCTCCAGTTGCGCAGGTCCATCGAGGGACGGCAGCACGAGCTTCTCGATGCGTTCGAATCCCGGCTCCTCCGGGACAACGTCCGCGATCTCCAGCAATGCCTTGCTGTCCGGTGCGGCCACCAGGCCGACACCGCCGGGCAGCACTGCTGGCCGTTGGGCGATCGCGCCTTTCTCGCCTGTGCGGGTCGGATCGATCAGCCAGGTCTTGTCGCCCAGGGTGACGCGCACCACCGCGTGATCGAACCAGAGCGTCGAGGGCAGCAGGCGCGCCGGCACGCGCGGTCCCGACACATTGACCAGGACCGGCTCGGCCTTGATGCCCAGGCGCTTCAGCAAGGTGACGAGCAGATAGGCTTTGTCCTTGCAGTCGCCATAGCGGCGCTTGACGACCAGGTCGGGCGGTTGCGGACGGTGGGAGTTTTCGCCGATCGAGACGCTGAAATATCGAATCTCGTCCTGCACCCATTGAAGCGCAGCAGCGGCTTTTGCGGCGTCGCCGGATTCGCGCGCAAACTGGCGCACCAGGCCATCGAGAGCTGGCGACGCCGGCACCGCCGGGAATAGCGCGCTGGCCCAGCGCGCCACCTCGTTCCAATCCTTGTATTCCGTCGCGTGAAGGAATTGCGCCGGAAAATAATTTGCCGGTATCGACGGCTCCGAAGGGACTGCGTCGAGGTTCCTCGCTTCGAAGCGGGTCCGTTTCAGGGAACCGACGGTATCGACGGAGGGATCGATCGATTGAAGTTTGAAGTCGCTCACCTGGATCCAGTCGATAGCGCGTCCTTCCTCCTGTAACAAGGTGAGGCGCCGCAGCTCGATCGGCGTGCTGCGCTGGATGCTGAAGCGGTCCGTGAATTTATTTCCGAAGACCGGGTTCCGCCCCTCCTTGGTGTACGTCACCCACAGTGCATCGCCACGCTGGACGTCGTCCAGCAACAGCCGCATGGTAGTGGCCCCGCCATAGACGCCCTGGTTCGCTTCCGATTCCTGGTCCAGCAGCCGCAAGCTGGCGGAGGCGGTGCGGTCACTCACGCTGCCGTTCCGGATGATGGCCACCCTGTGCAGCAGCAGCCGTTGATAGGCCGGATAGTAGTCCACGCTGAACTGGCCAATCTCGGACAGGGCCGAGCGGTCGTTCGCCTGCACCACCTGGTTCACGAGATAGGCGTACTTTTTGCCGATATACGCCTGGGTTTCGGCCAGGCGGACGACCACTGCGTCCTTGCGGCTGGTTTCCGGCGCCTCGGCCAGGGGCTGTGCCCAGTGCGGCATCGGAGCGTTCCGAACGAAGGTGTCAGTACGTTGCGCTAGTGACGTGCTCGCCGGCGGCTGGGGCGCCGCATGCAGATTCGCGCAGATAAGGGATGACGATGCCAGGAGAGTCAGGACGAGGCGCATGGAAAACGGTTGCGGGAACCAAAAGTAGATATATGCCGATTCTAACGGCCTTTTCGGGATGCCAATCGAGTTCTCATCAATATGGTGTCTCGTCCTACACGAAACAATGTGCTGCGGTAGAATCAAATCAGCAACGAACTTACCTGGACAACCACTATCAAAGCCGAACAACTGAACCTGGCGAACGGGTTCGCGGAACTGCCGCCTGCCTTTTATACCCGCCTGATGCCCACCCCGCTGCCTGATCCCTACTTCGTAGCGGCCAGCGCGCGGGCGGCCGAACTGGTGGGCCTGTCGCCGGAACTGCTGCGCAACGAGGACTTCGTCGCCGCGTTCACCGGCAACGCCGTGCCGGAGGGCGCCAAGCCGCTGGCGGCCGTGTACTCGGGCCACCAGTTCGGCGTCTGGGCCGGCCAGTTGGGCGACGGCCGCGCGATCGTGCTGGGCAGCGTGCCATCGAAGACAGGCGGCCACCCGTTGGAACTGCAGCTGAAAGGCGCCGGCATGACGCCCTACTCGCGCCATGCCGATGGCCGCGCTGTGCTGCGCTCCTCCATCCGCGAGTTCCTGTGCTCGGAAGCGATGGCGGCGCTGGGCATCCCGACCACGCGCGCGCTGATGATCACCGGTTCGGACCGGCCGGTCATCCGCGAGACGATGGAAACCTCGGCGGTGGTGACGCGCATGGCGCCCAGCTTCGTGCGCTTCGGCTCCTTCGAGCACTGGTTCTACCGCAACCAGTTCGACGAATTGCGCGTGCTGGCCGACTATGTGATCGACAACTTCTATGCCGGGCTGCGCGAACACGCGAACCCGTACGCCGCGCTGCTCAGGGAAGTCACCCGCCGCACCGCGCACCTGGTGGCGCAATGGCAGGCGGTCGGCTTCATGCACGGCGTGCTCAATACCGACAATATGTCGATCCTCGGCCTCACGCTCGACTACGGCCCGTTCGGCTTCATGGAAGCGTTCGATTCGCGCCATATCTGCAACCACACCGACCAGCAGGGCCGCTATTCCTACGCCAACCAGCCGCAGATCGGCCACTGGAACTGCTACGCGCTCGGCCAGGCGCTACTGCCGCTGATCGGCTCCGTCGAGGAAACCGAGGCCGCCCTGGCCGACTACCAGGCCGAATTCGCGATGAAGATCGACCATCTGCTGCATGCAAAGATCGGCCTGGCCACCTTCGAGGATGGCGACCGCGAACTGATCGACGGCCTGTTCGCCGTCATGCAGAACAGCCACGTGGACTTTACCCAGTTCTTCCGCAAGCTGGGCAACCTGCAGGTGGAGCATCCTGAACACGACGAGCCGCTGCGCGACCTGATCCTGCACCGCGACGAGTTCGATGCCTGGGCGCTGCGCTACCGCGAGCGCCTGCGCCGCGAACAGAGCGTGGACGGCGCGCGCAAGGCCGCGATGGACAGGGTCAACCCCAAGTACGTGCTGCGCAACTACCTGGCCCAAGTGGCGATCGAGAAGGCGCAGCGCAAGGACTTCTCGGAAGTCGAAAAGCTGCTCGCGGTGCTGGAAAACCCCTTCGACGAACAGCCGGAAAACGAGCAGTACGCCGCGCTGCCGCCGGACTGGGCGAGCGAACTTGAAGTCAGCTGTTCTTCGTAAGGAGCCAACCATGAGCGAAAAAGTCGTCAAGTCCGACGCCGAGTGGCGCGCCCAGCTCGATCCGATGGAGTACCAGGTCACGCGCCACGCGGCGACCGAGCGTGCGTTCACGGGCAAGTACTGGGACCACCACGAGCACGGGATCTACCACTGCGTGTGCTGCGACACGCCCCTGTTCGAGTCGGACGCCAAGTTCGAATCGGGCTGCGGCTGGCCGAGCTACTTCCGCGCACTGGACCCGCACAATGTGATCGAAAAGGTGGACCGCAGTCATGGTATGCTGCGCACCGAAATTATCTGCGCCGTCTGCGACGCCCACCTGGGACACGTGTTCCCCGATGGCCCGCCGCCGACCGGACTTCGCTACTGCATCAACTCGGCCGCCCTGCGGTTCGAACCAACCTGACGACTTATGAAATTCCTGTTCGACCTGTTCCCGGTCCTGCTGTTCTTCGCGGTCTACAAGATCGCGGGCATTTATCCGGTGGAATCCCATGCCTTCATCCAGCAGTACGTCTCGGCCTTTGTCGCGGACGGAAAGATCCCGGCCGACCAGGGGCCGATCATGGTGGCCACGCTGGTCGCGATGGTCGCCTCGGTGATCCAGGTCGCCTACGTCAAGGCGCGCGGGCGCAAGATCGACATGATGCTGTGGCTGTCCGTGATCGTGATCGTCGTGTTCGGCGGCGCCACCGTCTACCTGCACGACGACTCCTTCATCAAGTGGAAGCCGACCATCCTGCACTGGATCTACGCCGCCGTCCTGCTCGGCGCGCAGGTGTTCTTCCGCAAGAACCTGGTGCGCGAGGTCATGGCGGCCGCCGTCACGCTGCCCGACCAGGTCTGGAACCGCCTGAACATGGGCTGGATCGTCTACTTCTTCATCGTCGGCCTGGTCAACATGGTCGTCGCCTTCGTCATCTTCAAGGGCGATACCGACGCCTGGGTCAACTTCAAGACCTTCGGCCTGATCGGCATGACCTTCGCGTTCCTGATCGGCCAGAGCCTGTACCTGTCCAAGCACATCAAGGAAGAAGGCGCATGAACCGCATCGAACGCATGCGCGAACTGCTGGCCGTGCTGGAGCCATCGCTCATTGAGCTGAGCGACGACTCCCATATGCATGTGGGCCACGCGGGCGCCGCTTCCGGAGGCGGCCACTACAGCCTCAAGATCGTCTCCCCCCGCTTCGAGGGGCAGAGGCTCGTCATGCGCCATCGGCTGGTGTATGATGCTTTGCAAGAAATGATGAAGTCCGACATCCATGCCCTTGCCATCACTGCGCTGGCCCCGTCCGAAGCGTGACAGGGGCATGCCGACTTTCAGGGTTTCTTAAGAAATCTGTTCGACAATCGAACGATTCATAATAATGAAGTAGTCCAATCCAGAACTCCCCCTACAGGAATTTCACATGACTTTTAAGCCAGCCCGTCTGCTGCTCGCCCTTCTCGCCATGGCTGCGGCGCCTGCGTTCGCCCAGAACCTCGCCGTGGTCAACGGCAAGCCGATCCCGACCTCGCGCCTGAACGCAGTGGTCCAGAGCATGGTGGCCCAAGGCCAGCAGCCGGACTCCCCGCAGCTGCGCGAGCAGATCAAGCGTGAACTGATCGAGCGCGAAGTGCTGATGCAGGAAGCGGAAAAGCAGGGCCTGACCAAGAACGCGCAAGTGCGCCAGGCGCTGGACAACGCCCGCCAGAGCATCGTCGTGAACGCGCTGGTGCGTGACTACGCCGCCAAGAACCCGGTGCCGGATGCGGAAATCAAGGCCGAGTACGACAAGGAAAAGGCGCGTATCGGCGACAAGGAATACCACGTGCGCCATATCCTGACCGAGACCGAAGCGGACGCCAAGGCGGCGATCGCCAAGATCAAGGGCGGCCAGAAGTTTGAAGACGTGGCCAAGACCGCGTCCAAGGACCCCGGCACCGCTGCCAATGGCGGCGACCTGGACTGGGCAGCGCCTGCGGCCTTCCCTGCTGAATTCGCAGCTGCCGTGACCTCCCTGCAAAAGGGCGCAGTCACGGAAAATCCAGTACGTACCCAGGCAGGCTTCCACGTGATCAAAGTGGACGACGTGCGCGCCACCAAGTTCCCGGCACTGGAAGAAGTGAAGCAGGAAGTCGCCAACCAGCTGATGCAGCGTAAATTGATGTCGTATCAGGAACAACTGGTCAAAAAGGCCAAAGTCCAGTAAATTCCTCGTTTTTAGCCCGGCGCCTGCGCGCGCCGGGAATTGCTCCACTATTTTTTATAGGATGTGCACCATGATGTTGAAGCCAGCTCGCCTGTTAGCCCTGTCCGCCCTCGTGGCCGTTCCGGCTTTCGCCCAGAACGTTGCGACCGTCAATGGCAAAGGCATTCCAGCTTCCAGGCTTGACGCGATCGTCAAAGCGGAAGTCGCGCAATCGCAGGGCCGCCTAAGCGACACCCCGCAACTGCGCGCGCAAGTCAAGCAGGCGCTGATCGCCCGCGAAGTCATGGTCCAGGAAGCGGACAAGCAGGGCTATGGCAACAAGCCTGAAGTCAAGGCCGCTATGGACAACGCACGCCAGAGCATCGTGATCAATGCGCTGCTGGCGGACTGGGTCAAGAAGAACCCTGTCACCGACGCCGACATCAAGGCCGAGTACGACAACTTCAAGAAGTCGATGGGCGACACCGAATACCGCGCACGCCACATCCTGGTTCCGACCGAGCAGGAAGCCAAGGACCTGATCGCCAAGATCAAGTCGGGCTCGAAGTTCGAAGACCTGGCCAAGGCCCACTCGAAGGACGGTTCGGCTGCCCAGGGCGGCGACCTGGACTTTGCGTCCCCATCGATGTACGACCAGAACTTCTCGGCTGCCATGGTCGCCCTGAAGAAAGGCGAAGTCACCGCAGCGCCGGTCAAGTCCCAGTTCGGCTGGCACGTGATCAAGCTGGAAGACACCCGCGCCACCAAGCTGCCGTCGCTGGACGAAGTCAAGCAGCAGGCCGCACAGTCGGTGCAGCAGCGCCGCCTGGCCCAGTACCGCGAGTCGCTGGTCAAGAAGGCCAAGATCCAGTAATCCGGGTCTGCGCATCGAAAAACGCTCCTTCGGGAGCGTTTTTTATTGGGCCGCTGGCCTTGGCAGGATGCCCGCTGCGACCGTGGCCGTACTTTTTGCCAGGAACCGCTGGACGCCCGCAACCGTGTCGGCAATGTCCTTTTCGCAACTCTATTTGATTCAAATCAATTATTTTTTTGAGTTGCGTCAATACTATCGTGGCTTTTCTATCACTAGTTACGATCAATGCGGAACAACCTGCCGGTAACCAACACCGAATACGTCTTGAAGGACCACCAGACGGTGGTCTCCAAAACCGACCTGGCTGGAAACATCATCTATGCCAACAAGGACTTCATCGAGATCAGCGGCTACTCCGCCGAAGAGCTGATCGGCGCGCCGCAGAACATCCTGCGCCACCCCGACATGCCGCGCGAAGCCTTCGCCGACTTCTGGGCCACGATCAAGGCCGGCAAGGCGTGGACCGGGCTGGTCAAGAACCGCTGCAAGAACGGCGACTACTACTGGGTCGAAGCGAATGCCGCGCCGATGCTGGTGAACGGACAGGTGACCGGCTACACCTCGGTACGGGTCAAGCCTGACCGCGCCAAGGTCGAAGCGGCGGAAAAAGCCTACCGCGCGATCCGCGAAGGCAGTACCGCCATTTTCATCCGCGACGGCGAGGTGGTGCGGCGCTCGTTCTGGACACGCTTTGCCTCCCTTTCCCGCATTTCGTGCGGCAGCAGGCTGCGCGCGCTGGCGATCCTGCTGGCTGCGCTGTTCCTGGCCGAGATGGCGGCTGCGCCGGATTCGCCGTGGCGCTGGGCCGCGGGCCTCGCCGGCGTGGCGGCCGCAATCTGCGGCAGCGTCATGCTTTCCCGCTCGATGATCGCGCCGCTGGAGATGGCGCGGCGCCATATCGCCGGCATGAGCGCGGGCGACCTCACGGTAAAGATCGACGGCGGCGGCGCCGAAGAGATCAGCGCCATCCTGCAGGCGCTGCGGGTCCTCCAGACCAATATGAAACTGATGGTCGGCCAGATCAAGGAGGCCACCGGAGTCCTCAACGGCGGCGCCGCCGGGGTGGCGCAAGAGAATGCGGACCTGTCGGTGCGCACCGAGTCGCAAGCCAGCTCGCTGGAAGAAACCGCCGCGTCGATGGAAGAACTGACCGGGACCGTGCGCCAGAACGCGGACAACGCGGGCATGGCCAGCGCGCTCGCCCTTACCGCATCCAAAACCGCCGAAGCCGGCGGCCAATCGGTGCGCAACATGGTCGAGCTGATGGGATCGATCCGCGACAGCTCGGCGCGCATTGCGGACATCACCGGCGTGATCGACTCGATCGCATTCCAGACCAATATCCTCGCGCTCAACGCAGCGGTGGAGGCGGCGCGCGCGGGCGAACAGGGGCGCGGATTCGCCGTTGTCGCGGCCGAGGTGCGCAGCCTCGCGCAGCGATCGGCCACTGCAGCGCACGAGATCAGCGCACTGATCGCCGATTCGGTGGACCGGGTGGCCAGGGGCCGCGCCGCGGTCGACGAGGCTGGGGCGCGGATTGCGGAAGTGGTCGAAACGGTCGGCAAGCTGTCCAGCTTCATGCAGGATATCTCGAACGCGACGCGCGAACAGAGCGCCGGGATCGAGCAGGTGAACCAGGCGATCGTGCACATGGACCAGGCCACCCAGCAGAACGGGCAGATGATCGAATCGACCGCGCTTGCAGCGGCCGAGATGGCGCGGCAGGCCGAGAACCTGGCGCGGCTGGTGGATGAGTTCCGGCTGGTCTCGGTGCCGGGCACGCCGAAGCGCAATGGAATGCGCTCGCCAGCGCTGCATGGGGCCATGCCGATGCTCCGCTAGCGCACCACCCGGAGCCGGTCCCCTACCCGCTTTGGCGGAATCGGCTAAAACATGGCCGATTCCGCCAACAAGCGGACGAAAAAAAAGCGCTCCGCAAGGAGCGCTTTCCGTTTTCCCGCTTAGCCGACGAACTTGCGCGCGTTGCGGAACATGCGCATCCATGGCGATTCCTCGCCCCAGCCATCCGGATGCCACGACTGCTGCACGGTGCGGAACACGCGCTCAGCGTGCGGCATCATGACGCTGAAGCGTCCGTCCTCGGTCGTCACCGCCGTCAGGCCCTGCGGCGAGCCGTTCGGATTGAACGGGTACGCTTCGGTGGCCTGGCCGCGGTTGTCGACGAAGCGCATCGCCTTGATCACGCCGCCGATGTCGCCGGTCTGGCTGAAGTCCGCGAAGCCCTCGCCGTGCGCGATCGCGATCGGCGCTACGGTGCCCGCCATGCCGGCAAAGAAGATCGACGGCGAATCGAGCACCTCGACCATGCCGAAGCGCGCTTCGAACTGTTCGGACTTGTTGCGGGTGAACTTCGGCCACGCATGCGCACCGGGGATGATGGATTTCAGGTTGCTCATCATCTGGCAGCCGTTGCACACGCCCAGGCCGAAGGTGTCCTTGCGCGCGAAGAACTGCGCGAACTGGTCCGACAGCGCGGCATTGAACAGGATGGTCTTGGCCCAGCCTTCGCCCGCACCCAGCACGTCGCCGTACGAGAAGCCGCCCACCGCGATCACGCCCTGGAAATCGGCCAGGCTGGCGCGGCCGGCGATCAGGTCGCTCATGTGCACGTCGACGGCCGCAAAGCCCGCCTGGTGCATCACGTACGCGGTCTCGATGTGCGAGTTGACACCCTGCTCGCGCAGGATCGCGACGCGCGGGCGCACGCCGGTGGCCAGGAACGGCGCCGCCACGTTCTCGCTCGGGTCGAAGGTGACCTTCGGCGAGATGCCTGGATCTTCTTCGTCCAGCAGGCGGTCGTATTCCATGTCGGCGCAGGCCGGGTTGTCGCGCAGGCGCGCAATGCGCCAGCTGGTCTCGCTCCACAGGCGGTGCAGCGCGCTGCGCTTTTCGCTGTAGATGACCTTGGCGTCGCGGGTGAATTCGATCACGCCGCGGTCGTTGGTCTTGCCGATGATATGGCTGCAGGCACCCAGGCCGTTCGCGCGCAGCACGTCCATCACGGCCTTCTTGTCGGCCTCGCGCACCTGCACCACCGCGCCCAGTTCTTCGGAGAACAGCGCGCGCAGGGTGAGTTCGTTGCGGCGCTCGGCCACCTGCCCTGCCCAGTTCTTGGCGTCGCCCCAGTCGGCGTGCTCGCCTTCGTGGGCAAGGATGTCGAGGTTGACGGTCAGTCCGGCGCGGCCCGCGAAGGCCATCTCGGCCAGGGTCGCGAACAGGCCGCCGTCGGAACGGTCGTGGTAGGCCAGCAGCTTGCCGTCTGCGTTCAGCTGCTGGATCGCGGCGAAGAAGGCTTTCAGGTCCTGCGGATCGTCGACGTCCGGCACCGCGTCGCCAAGCTGCTGCGTGACCTGCGCGAGCGCAGAGGCGCCCATGCGGTTCTTGCCGCGGCCCAGGTCGATCACGATGAGCGCGGTCTCGCCCAGGTCGGTGCGCACCTGCGGGGTCAGCGCCTTGCGCACGTCATACACCGGCGCAAACGAGGACACGATCAGCGAGACCGGCGAAATCACCGCCTTGGCTTCGCCGCCGTCGTTCCAGGTGGTGCGCATGGACAGGGAGTCCTTGCCGACCGGGATGCTGATGCCCAGCGCCGGGCACAGTTCCATGCCGACCGCCTTCACGGTGTCGAACAGGGCCGCGTCCTGGCCAGGCTGGCCGCAGGCGGCCATCCAGTTGGCCGACAGCTTGATGTCGGAGATGTCGCGGATCGGCGAAGCGGCAATGTTGGTCACCGCCTCGCCCACGGCCATGCGGCCCGATGCGGCGGCGTCGATCACGGCCAGCGGCGTGCGCTCGCCCATCGCCATCGCTTCGCCCACGTAGCCGTCGTAGCTCATGGTGGTGACCGCGCAGTCGGCCACCGGGACCTGCCACGGGCCGACCATCTGGTCGCGCACGGACATGCCGCCCACGGTGCGGTCGCCGATGGTGATCAGGAAGGACTTGTCGGCCACGGTCGGCAGCAGCAGCACCTTTTGGGCCACGTCGGCCAGGTCCAGGCCCGTGAGGTCGACCGGCGGGAATGCACGCTGCACGTGCGCGACGTCGCGCGTCATCTTCGGCGGCTTGCCGAGCAGGACGTCCATCGGCATGTCGACCGGGTTGTCGCCGGCCAGCGGGTCGATGACCTTCAGCTGGCGTTCTTCGGTGGCGACGCCGACCGCCGCGAACGGCGCGCGTTCGCGCTCGCACAGCGCGGCGAACACAGGAAGGTTTTCCGGCGCGATCGCGAGCACGTAGCGCTCCTGCGATTCGTTGGACCAGATCTCCTTCGGAGCCATGCCGGATTCTTCCAGGGGCACCTTGCGCAGGTCGAAGATTGCGCCACGGCCGGCATCGTTGGTGATTTCAGGGAAAGCGTTCGACAGGCCGCCCGCGCCCACGTCGTGGATCGAGATGATCGGGTTGTCCGCACCCATCGCCCAGCAGGCGTTGATGACTTCCTGGGCACGGCGTTCCATCTCCGGATTGCCGCGCTGGACCGAGTCGAAATCGAGGTCGGCGGTGTTGGTGCCGGTCGCCATCGACGACGCGGCGCTGCCGCCCATGCCGATGCGCATGCCTGGTCCACCCAGCTGGATCAGCAGGCTGCCGACCGGGATGTCGTTCTTGTGCGTGTGCTGCGCGGAGATGTTGCCGATGCCGCCCGCGATCATGATCGGCTTGTGGTAGCCGTACACGCCGGCCTCGCCCGCGTTCTGTTCGTAGGTACGGAAGTAGCCACCCAGGACCGGGCGGCCGAATTCGTTCGAGAAGGCGGCGCCGCCGATCGGCCCGTCGATCATGATCTGCAGGGGCGAGGCGATGCGTTCCGGCTTGCCGTAGGCAGGCGCCGCTTCGCGCGCGCCGGTGGCCGTCACGCTGGCCGCGTTTTCCCATGCACGCACGGCGTCCGGCAGCATCAGGTTCGAGACCGTAAAGCCGGTCAGGCCCGCCTTCGGCTTGGCGCCGCGGCCGGTCGCGCCCTCGTCGCGGATCTCGCCGCCGGCGCCGGTGGAAGCGCCCGGGAACGGCGAAATCGCGGTCGGGTGGTTGTGGGTCTCGACCTTCATCAGGGTGTGCACCAGTTCTTCGGTGCCGGCGTATTCGTTACCTGCGCGAGGATAGAAGCGCGTGACGGTGGCGCCTTCGATGATCGACGAGTTGTCCGAGTAGGCCACGATGGTGCCCTTCGGCTGCAACTGGTGCGTGTTCTTGATCATCTGGAACAGCGACTTCTCCTGCTTGACGCCGTCGATGATCCAGTCGGCGTTGAAGATCTTGTGGCGGCAATGCTCGCTGTTCGCCTGCGCGAACATCATCAGCTCCACATCGGTCGGGTTGCGCCCGGCTTTGGTGAAAGCGTCCAGCAGGTAGACGATTTCGTCTTCCGACATTGCCAGGCCCAGCTCCGTATTGGCGCGGTCCAGCGCAGCGCGGCCCTGGCCGATCACGTCGATGCGTTCCAGCGGGCGTCCCTGCAGCTCGGAGAACAGGTTGGAGGCCTCGTCGGCGCTGCGCAGCACAGACTCGGTCATGCGGTCGTGCAGCAGCGCGCTCACGGCCTGCGCTTCGTCGGCGCCCAGCTTCTTGCTGCCGCCGATGCCCAGGAAACCGGACTTCAGCTCGACGCGGTAGGCGACGCCGCGCTCGATGCGGTGGATGTGCGACATGCCGCAGTTGTGCGCGATGTCGGTGGCTTTCGACGCCCACGGCGAGATGGTGCCCAGGCGCGGTACGACGAAGAATTCCTCGACCGCCCCGCCCTCGCCCGCCGCCGCGGCAGGTTCGCCGTACGTCAGCATGGCGCCAAGGCGCTGCGTGTCCGCGGCGGACAGCTCGCCATGGACATCGATGAAATGGTAGTAGCGAGCGGTGACCGAGGCGACGGCAGGTGCGGCAGCTTGCAGTTGGGTCAGGAGGCGTTGCTGGCGGAAGGCAGACAGGGCATTGGAGCCCGGCAGGATCAACATGGCGTGGAGGTCGGTTGATGCAGCGCGGCTGCGGGTTAATGATGTGAGCTCGCTATTATACCGCGTCGCACCATGCGCGTCGCCCCGGCGGACGCGGAAAACCGTTGGGCGCGTCCATTCCCGCTTGCGCCGCGGCGCCGGTTGCCGCAGAGGTCCACATCACGTATCGTATTGACCTGAAGGCGCCCCGGCGCCCGCCATAATAAAAAAACCCGGAAGAGACGATGCAAGACAACAGCAAGCTGTCGGTACTGGTTATCGACCCCAGCCCCGGCATGCGGGGCAGCTTCCAGAACATGCTCAACCTGCTGAACATCTCGAAAATCGAGTATGCGGTCAGCGCCGGCACGGCCGTCCGCGCCGTGATGAAGAAGCAGTTCGACATCGTCCTGTGCGAATACGACCTTGGCAGCGGCCAGGAAGACGGCCAGGACGGCCAGCAGCTGCTGGAAGACCTGCGCCACCATCGCCTGATCGGCATGCTGACCATCTTCATCATGATCACGTCCGAAGGCGTGTACAGCAAGGTGGTCTCCGCGGCCGAACTGACGCCCACCGACTATATCCTCAAGCCGTTTACGGTCGACATGCTGAGCGGACGCATCGCCCGGGCGCTCGAGCGCCGCGCGGCCTTCGTGCCGACCTACCTGCAGATCGGCCAGGGCGACCTGCGCGCCGCCATCCGCAGCTGCGCCGACGCGTCGGCCAGGGGCACGCGCTACGCGGTCGACTTCATGCGCCTGCGCGCGGAGCTACACCTGAACCTGGGCGAAGTACAGCAGGCGGAAGAACTGTACCGCGCGATCCTGCAATCGAAGTCGATCGGCTGGGCCGAACTGGGCCTGGCGCGGGCACTGGCGGGGCAGGAGCGGCTGGACGAGGCGGTCGAAATGCTCAACGCACTGATCTCGTCCAATCCCCGTTTCATGGCGGCCTACGACCTGCTGGCGCAGTGCCACGAACAGGCGGGCCGCAACGGTGACGCCAAGCGCGTGCTCGAAGAAGCGGTCGCGGTGTCGCCGCACATGGTGCGGCGCCTGCGCCACCTGGGCCATGTCGCACTGGACTCGGGCGACGTGGCTGCGGCGGAGAAATCATACAAGCAGGTCGTGGCGCGCTCGCGCTACTCGGAGTTCCGCGATCCCGAAGACCACGTCAACCTGGCGCGCACCCTGCTGCGCAAGGGCGACCAGCCGGCGGCGGCCGCGGTGGTGCGCGATATCGAGAAGTCCATGCGCGGCAACCCGAAGGCCGAAGCGTGCATGGCCGTGTCCAGCGCGATGATCCATGACGCGGCGGGCGAGCAGGAAGCGGCCGAAGCAGCCCTCAACGCGGCGGTGGAGGCGGTGCGCGCAGCGCCGGGATTGTCGGCGCAGCTCAAGCTGGGGCTGGCGCGCAGCTGCCTCGCGCATCAACTCGACAACCAGGCTACCCAGGTCATGCTCGATGCGCTGGCCGATCCGGACAGCGGCGTTACCGTCGGCCAGGCCACGGGCGTCTTCGTCAAGGCGGGCCGGCCCGACCTGGCCGATACGATGGGCAGCAAGATGAAGCGCCAGGTCGCAACGCTGATGAACGTGGCGACGGAAAAGTCCGCCATGGGCGACCTGAAAGGCGCGGTCCACACGCTCAGCGAGGCGCTGCGCATGGCGCCGGGGAACCTGCCGGTCATGCTGGCACTGTCGAAGGCCATCCTGCGGCAGGTGGACGAGCTGGGGTGGGACCATCCGCTGGCGGAACTGTGCAGCCAGCAGCTGTCGAACATACGCCAGCTCGACCCCTCACACGCGCAACTGGCGGAGCTGACCGACGCCTTTCACTCCGCCAAGCGCCGCTACGGTATCTCCGGCTAGCCCTTCTGCCCGTAGCCGCCGCCGCCGGGCGTCTCGACCACGAACACGTCGCCCGGCTCCATCTGCGTGCGCGCGATGTGCGGCAGTTCCTCCACCGTGCCATCGGCGCGTTCCACCCGGTTCAGGCCACGCGCGCCCGGTTCGCCGCCCGCCATGCCGAACGGCGCATGGATGCGGTTGTTCGACAGGATCGCCGCCGTCATCGGTTCCAGGAACCGTACCCGCCGCACGCCGCCGTTCCCGCCATGCCAGCGTCCCGCGCCGCCCGAGCCATGCCGGATCTCGTAGCTGTCCAGGCGCACCGGGAAGCGGAACTCCAGCACCTCCGGGTCCGTGAGGCGCGAGTTGGTCATGTTGGTCTGCACCACGTCGGTGCCGTCGAACCCCTCGCCCGCTCCCGAGCCGCCCGAGATGGTCTCGTAGTACTGGTAGCGCGCATTCCCGAACGTGAAGTTGTTCATCGTGCCCTGCGAGGCCGCCATCACGCCCAGCGCGCCGTACAGCGCGTTGGTGATGCAGGTGGAGGTCTCCACATTGCCCGACACGACCGAGGCCGGATAGCGCGGATTCAGCATCGAGCCGGGCGGCACGATCACCTGGATCGGCTTGAGGCAGCCCGCATTGAGCGGGATCTCGTCGTCGACCAGGGTGCGGAAGACGTACAGCACCGCCGCCATGCACACCGCCTGCGGCGCGTTGAAGTTGTTGGCCAGCTGGCCCGAGGTGCCGGTGAAATCGACCACGGCGCTGCGCGCCTCGCGGTCCACGCGGATCGCGACCCGGATCACGGCGCCGTTATCGAGCTCGTAGGTGTACTGGCCGTCCGACAGCGCGGTGATCACGCGGCGCACCGCCTCTTCCGCGTTGTCCTGCACGTGTCCCATGTAGGCACGCACGACGTCCAGCCCGAAATGCGCGACCATCCTGCGCAGTTCGTCCACGCCCTTCTGGTTGGCCGCCACCTGCGCCCGCAGGTCCGCCAGGTTCTGGTCGGGATTGCGGGCCGGGTAGGCTGCGCCGCACAGCAGCGCGCGCGTTTCCGCTTCGCGCAGCAGGCCGGTGTCGCCGTCGACCAGCTTGAAGTTGTCGATCAGGACGCCCTCCTGGTCGATCGACACCGAATCCGGCGGCATCGAACCCGGCGTGGTGCCGCCGATGTCGGCATGGTGGCCGCGCGAGCCGACGTAGAACAGGATCTCCCGGCCCGCGTCGTCGAACACCGGCGAGATCACGGTCACGTCGGGCAGGTGCGTGCCGCCGTTGTACGGGTCGTTGAGCATGTACACGTCGCCCGGGCGCATGCTGCCGGCATTGCGCAGCATGACCGTCTTGATGCTCTCGCCCATCGACCCGAGGTGGACGGGCATGTGCGGCGCGTTGGCGATCAGGTTGCCGTCCGCGTCGAAGATCGCGCACGAGAAGTCCAGCCGCTCCTTGATGTTGACCGAATACGCCGTATTCTGCAGGCGCAGTCCCATCTGCTCGGCGATCGACATGAACAGGTTGTTGAAGATTTCGAGCATGACCGGGTCGGCCGTGGTGCCGATGGCGCGCCGCTCGGGCAGCGCCTCGGTACGGCGCAGGACCAGGTGGTTGTAGGGCGTGACCTCGGCCTGCCAGCCCGGCTCCACTACCGTGGTGGCGTTGTCCTCGGCGATGATGGCCGGCCCGCTGACCCGGTCGCCCGGCTGCAGCGTGGCGCGGCGGTACAGCCGGGTGTCGTGCCAGCGCTCGCCCGCGTACATGCGCACCGTCTCGTCGCCATGCAGCGGCGCGGTCCTCGGCGCTGCCGCCACGGGCTGTTCCGGCGGCGCATCCGAGGCGCCGATCGCTTCCACTGACACCGCCTCCACCACCAGCGCCTTGCCCGGCATGAGGAAGGAGAAGCGCTTGCGGTAGGCGGCCTCGAAAGCGGCCTGCATCGAGGCCGGGTCGCCGAACGGAACGATCAGCGCCGAATCGGTGCCTTCGTAGCGCAAGTGGACACGGCGCACCAGCGAGATACGCCCGGGCGGGACGCCCTGCCCTGCCAGGTCGCCGGACGCAGCCTCGCACAGGCCTGCGAGGGTGCGCTCCAGCGCGCCGTCCGGCAGGTCGGCCAGGCGCGCCTCGACCGCCTGCTCGCGCATCGCGGACTGGTCGGCCAGGCCCATGCCGTAGGCCGACATGACGCCGGCCAGCGAATGCACGAACACCGTTTTCATGCCCAGCGCATCGGCCACCAGGCAGGCGTGCTGGCCGCCGGCGCCGCCGAAGCTGGTCAGCGTGTATTCGGTGACGTCGTGGCCGCGCTGCACCGAAATCTGCTTGATCGCGTTGGCCATGTTCCCCACCGCGATGCGGATGAAGCCGTCCGCCACCTGCTCGGGCGACGGCGTGGCCCCGGTCGCCGCCCCGATCTCGCGCGCCATGGCTGCAAAGCGTTTGCGTACCGTCTCCACGTCGAGCGGCTGGTCGCCGCCCTCGCCGAACAGTGCCGGGAAGTGGCGCGGCTGGATCTTGCCGAGCATGACGTTACAGTCGGTGACCGCGAGCGGACCGCCGCGGCGGTAGCTGGCTGGGCCCGGGTTGGCGCCGGCACTGTCCGGGCCGACGCGGTAGCGGCTGCCGTCGAAATGCAGGATCGAGCCGCCGCCCGCGGCCACGGTATGAATGCTCATCATCGGCGCGCGCATGCGCACGCCTGCCACCTGCGTTTCGAACACGCGTTCGAACTCGCCGGAAAAATGCGACACGTCGGTCGAGGTGCCGCCCATGTCGAAACCGATGACGCGGTCGAAACCGGCCAGCTGGCTGGCCCGGACCATGCCGACGATGCCGCCCGCGGGTCCCGACAGGATGCTGTCCTTGCCCTGGAACGTGTGCGCGTTGGTCAGGCCGCCGCTCGACTGCATGAACTGCAGGTTCACGCCGGGAAGCTGGGTCGCGACCTGGTCCACGTAGCGGCGCAAGATGGGCGACAGGTAGGCGTCCACCACCGTGGTGTCGCCACGCGCGACCAGCTTCATCAGGGGGCTGATCTTGTGCGACACCGACACCTGGGTGAAGCCGATTTCGCGCGCGATGCGCTCGGCCGCCTGTTCGTGCTGCGTGTAGCGGTAACCGTGCATGAAGACGATGGCCAGCGCACGGATGCCGCGCGCATGGATCGCTTCCAGTGCGGCGCGCGTTGCGGCCTCGTCGATCGGCGTGACGATGTCGCCGTGCGCGCCGATGCGCTCGTCGACCTCGGCGACCTCCTGGTACAGCAGTTCGGGCAGCACGATGTGGCGGTCGAACAGGCGCGGACGGTTCTGGTAGGCGATGCGCAGCGCATCGCGGAAGCCGCGCGTGATCGCCAGCGCGGTCGGCTCGCCCTTGCGCTCGAGCAGCGCATTGGTGGCAACGGTGGTGCCCATCTTGACCGCCTCGACCTGCTCTGCCGTGACCGGCTCCCCTTCCGCCACGCCCAGCAGGTGGCGGATACCGGCCACTGCAGCGTCGCGGTATTGCCCGGGATTCTCCGACAGCAGCTTGTGCGTGACGAGCTGGCCGTCCGGGCGGCGGGCCACGATATCCGTAAACGTGCCGCCACGATCGATCCAGAATTGCCAGTCCATGCTCGTCCTTTCAATGATGTCGCAGTATTGTAGTCGCGTGGCGGCGCGATTTTAGCGAAAATAGCAATTCAAGTGGAGAATGAACCGTGGACGCACTCTTCAATACCGCCCAGATCAGGGCGATCGAAACCGCCGCTGCCGCAGGCCTGCCCGGCGGGACGCTGATGCATCGCGCGGGCCGCGCCGCCACCGAAGCCGCGCTTGGCATCGCCGGCCCGCCCGCCGGCGCCGCCGTGCTGGTGCTGGCCGGTCCGGGCAACAACGGCGGCGACGGACTCGAGGTGGCTGCCAATCTGGCCGAACTGGGCGCGGAAGTGACCGTGGTGCAGCTCGGCTCGGCGGAGGAACGCTCGCCGGAAGCCCACCATGCGCTGCTGCGCGCACAGGCTGCCGGCGCCGTGTTGACGGCCGCGCTGCCGCCGGGCCGCTTCGCGCTGGTCGTCGATGCGATGTTCGGCATCGGCCTGGCACGGCCGCTGGCCGGGCGCGCCGCGGAACTGGCGGCCTACGCATCGGCGGCCGACTGCCCGGTACTCGCACTGGATGTGCCAAGCGGGCTGGATGCCGAAACCGGCGCGGTGGTGGGTCCGGCCGGTACCGCCGTCATGGCCACGCACACGGTCACCTTCATTGGGGACAAGCCGGGCCTGCACACGGGGGACGGCAAGGCCCACGCCGGCGAAGTCATCGTTGCCTCCCTCGGCATAGCGCCGGACATGTTCCCGGAGCCGGCGGCGCGCATCAACGCGCCGGCGCTGTTCGCCGGCCACCTGCGTCCGCGCGGCGTGAATTCGCACAAGGGCAGCTTCGGCAACGTGGCGGTGGTCGGTGGCGCGCGCGGGATGTCCGGCGCGCCGCTGCTGGCGTCCCGCGCGGCGTTGCTGGGCGGCGCAGGCCGCGTGTTCGCGGTATTCCTCGACGATGGTCCAGCGCTCGATCCGGGCCAGCCGGAGCTGATGTGCCGCGCCGCCGCAGGATTCGACTACGCCTCGGCGACCATCGTGGCCGGACCGGGGCTGGGCACCTCGCCGGACGCGGTGCACGTGCTGCTGCGCGCCTTCGACAGCGCCTCGCCGCTGGTGCTGGACGCCGATGCGTTCAACCTGCTGGCCACCAGTCCCGACCTGCAACAGCGGCTGGCGGCGCGCGGCAACGCGGTGCTGACGCCCCACCCGCTGGAGGCCGCGCGCATGCTCGGCATGACCAGCGCGATCGTGCAGGCGGACCGCATGGCGGCCGCGCACGAACTGGCCAAACGCTTCAACGCGGCAGTGATCCTGAAGGGTGCGGGCAGCGTGATCGCCCATGGCGACGCGATCGTGATCAACCCGACCGGCAATCCGGGCCTGGCGACGGCCGGCAGCGGCGACGTGCTGGCGGGACTCTGCGGCAGCCTGCTGGCGCAGGGCTGGCCGGTGCCCGAGGCGGCACTGGGCGCCACCTGGATCCACGGACAGGCCGCGGACGAGCTGGTGGCGCAAGGCGCGGGACCGATCGGCCTGACGGCCGGCGAGCTGCCCGTGGCGGCCCGCCGCGTCCTCAATGGTCTTGTTGGACGATCCGGCCAGCGGCGATTGTGATGGTGCGGCCGCAGCGGCGCGCGATCGACGGATCGTGCGTCACCAGCACCAGGGTGGAACCGCGTTCGCGGTTCAGTTCGAACATCAGGGCGATGATGGCTTCGCCGGTCGCCGCATCCAGGCTGCCCGTCGGCTCGTCGGCGAACAGCAGCGGCGGCTCGGTGACGAAGGCGCGCGCCAGCGCGACGCGCTGCTGCTCGCCGCCGGACAGGTACTTCGGGTAATGCTTCAGGCGCGCCGACAGGCCGACGCGTCCAAGCATGGCGGTGGCTTTCTCCCTGGCGTCCGGATCGCCGCGCAATTCCAGCGGCAGCATGACGTTCTCCAGCGCGTTCAGGTGCGCGAGCAGCTGGAACGACTGGAACACGAATCCCAGCTCCGCCTTGCGCAGCGCCGCGCGGCCATCCTCGTCGAGCGCAAAGATATCCTGCCCGTTCAGCAAGACCTTGCCGGTGGACGGACTGTCAAGGCCGGCCAGCAAACCGAGCAGCGTGGACTTGCCCGAGCCGGAGGCCCCGACGATCGCAAGCGTTTCGGCCGGTTGCACTGTAAAATCCACATGGTGCAGGATGGTCAGCTCGCCGCTCGCGTCGGAGACCGTCTTGGACAGATTGATAACTTCGATCGCGCAGTGAGCGCGCGTTTCGCCCGTCGCCACTTGGCTGGATCGTCCTTCTTCGATGTCACGCATGCCTGATCTTTTCAAAAAATTTGTTCTTCGCTTGCTGCTGCTGTTGGCCGTTGCGCTTCCGGCAAGCGCCTATTCTGCACCAAAAACGGTGCTGGTGCTCGGCGACAGCCTCTCGGCCGAGTATGGATTGACGCGCGGCGCGGGCTGGGTTGCCCTGCTGGAGCGGAAACTGGAAGCCGCGAACATCGACGCGGCGGTCGTCAACGCCAGCATCAGCGGCGAAACCAGCAGCGGCGGGCGCACCCGCCTGCCGGCCCTGATCCGCCAGCACCGCCCCGACATCGTGGTGATCGAACTGGGCGCCAACGACGGCCTGCGCGGCCTGCCGGTGGCAGCCGCCGAGGCCAACCTGCGCGCGATGATCGAGCTGGCGCAAAAGAACAAGGCGCGCGTACTCCTGATCGGCATGCGCATGCCGCCCAATTACGGCCGCGACTACACCGAACGCTTCCACGCCGTGTATGCGAAGCTGGCCAAGGAATACAAGACCGGCCTGGTGCCGTTCATGCTCGACGGCGTGGCCGAGAAGCCGGCGCTGTTCCAGCCGGACCGCCTGCATCCGGCAGCGGAAGCGCATCCGATCATCCTCGCCAATATCTGGCCGCAATTCTCGAAACTGGTCAACGCACGATGAAGTACCCGGCACTCCAGCTGTTCAGCCAGATCCTGCCCGGACTGGACGAGTTCGACGCGATCATCGATGTGCGCAGTCCGTCCGAATTCGCGCTCGACCACCTGCCCGGCGCCATCAACTACCCGGTGCTGGACGACGCCGAGCGCGAGCAGGTCGGCACGCTGTACAAACAGGTCAACTCGTTCGAGGCCAAGAAGGTGGGCGCCGCGCTGGTATCGAAGAATATCGGCCGCCATATCGAAGAGCACCTGAGCGGCCATCCGCGCGAGTGGAAGCCGCTGGTGTACTGCTGGCGCGGCGGCAACCGCAGCGGATCGATGGCGCACGTGCTGGCGCGGATCGGCTGGCCCGCGGTGCAGCTGGACGGCGGCTACAAGGCCTACCGCGCCCGCGTCAGCGCCGATCTGGCGGAGGCGCCCACTCTGCCGTTCCGTGTCGTGTGCGGCACCACCGGCAGCGGCAAGAGCCGCCTGCTGGAGGTACTCGATGCCGCCGGCGCGCAGGTGCTGGACCTGGAAAAGCTGGCCGCGCACCGGGGTTCGGTGCTGGGCCACCTGCCCGACGAACCGCAGCCGAGCCAGAAGCTGTTCGAATCGCGCATCTGGGACGCACTGCGCCGCTTCAATCCGTCACAGCCGGTGTTCGTGGAATCGGAAAGCAAGAAGGTCGGCAACCTGCGGGTGCCGGACGCGCTGATGGACACGATGCGCCAGTCGCCATGCATCGCCCTGTCGCTGTCGCGCGACGACCGCGTGCGCCTGCTGATGGAGGACTACCACCATTTCGCTGCCAACCCGGAGGTGCTGAACGCGCAGCTCGACCACCTGGTCAAGCTGCATGGGCGCGAGAAGATCGATGCCTGGCATGCGCTGGCCAACAGCGGACGCATCGAAGAGCTGGTGGCGCTGCTGCTGGCCGACCACTACGATCCGGCCTACCTGCGCTCGATCGACCGCAACTTCGTGCAGTATGGGGACGCGCTGCCGCTGGAATTGCCGGGCATCGATCCGGAACATTTCGAGGCCGCTGCACAGCACCTGAAACAGCTCGCGGCATAGCGGCCCCGCCCTTCCCGGGACAGTCCCCGGAAACAAAAACGGCATCCCGAGGGATGCCGTTTTTTATGGCTATGTCCACGTTAAGTGTGGAACCTGAAAGCAAGCATCCGGTCAAACCAAGTAGCTCTTCTGGAGGACTTGGCCATGCGGAAGCAAGAATTCGAGGTTTGGTTGTGCGGGTT
>NZ_JBHUJS010000012.1:0-148979 GCF_042683405.1 Pseudoduganella sp. GCM10020061
TATCTGCCGAACTACCTGGGATGGCGCTGGGCACTCGACAAGCATCGCATCGAAGATCCGCTGGTGATGTTGCGCGCCACAGTTGGCGTGTTCCCACACTTAACGTGGACATAGCCAAAAAAAACGGGCCGAGGCCCGTTTTCTTGTTTGCGCTTTCGATCAGCGCTTGTCGATCGACTGCACGTCGCGGGGCGCGGCGCCGATGAACAGCTGGCGCGGACGGCCGATCTTCTGCTCCGGATCGGAGATCATCTCGTTCCACTGGGCGATCCAGCCGATGGTGCGTGCCATCGCGAAGATGCCGGTGAACAGCGACACAGGGATGCCCAGCGCCGACTGCACGATGCCCGAGTAGAAGTCCACGTTCGGGTACAGCTTGCGCGACACGAAGTATTCGTCGTTCAGGGCGATCTTTTCCAGTTCCATCGCGAGCTTGAACAGCGGGTCGTCCTGCAGGCCCAGTTCGTTCAGCACTTCGTGGCAGGTTTCGCGCATCAGCTTCGCACGCGGGTCGAAGTTCTTGTAGACGCGGTGGCCAAAGCCCATCAGCTTGACGCCGGAGTTCTTGTCCTTGACCTTCTCGATGAAGGCAGGGATGTTCTCGACCGAGCCGATTTCCTTCAGCATGTTCAGCGCCGCTTCGTTCGCGCCGCCGTGTGCAGGGCCCCACAGGCAGGCGATGCCCGCTGCGATACATGCGAACGGGTTCGCGCCCGAGGAACCGGCCAGGCGGACGGTGGAGGTCGATGCGTTCTGCTCGTGGTCCGCGTGCAGGATCAGGATGCGGTCCAGTGCGCGCACCAGGACGTCGTTGACCTTGTACTCTTCGCACGGGTTACCGAACATCATGCGCATGAAGTTCGCCGAGTACGACAAGTCGTTGCGCGGGTAGACGAACGGCTGGCCGATCGAGTATTTGTAGGCCATCGCGACCAGGGTCGGCATCTTGGCGATCAGGCGGATCGCGGAGATTTCGCGCTGGTGCGGGTCGTTGATGTCGAGCGAGTCGTGGTAGAACGATGCCAGCGCGCCGACGGTGCCGACCAGGACCGACATCGGGTGCGCGTCGCGGCGGAAGCCACGGAAGAAGAACTGCATCTGCTCGTGCACCATGGTGTGCTTGGTGACGGTATCGGTGAACTTTTCTTTCTGCGCGGCGTTCGGCAGTTCGCCGTTCAGCAGCAGGTAGCAGGTCTCGAGGAAGTCGCAGTTCACCGCCAGCTGTTCGATCGGGTAGCCGCGGTACAGCAGTTCGCCCTTGTCGCCGTCGATGTAGGTGATCGACGAGTTGCACGATGCGGTGGACATGAAGCCTGGGTCGTAGGTGAACTTGCCGGTCTGCGCGTACAGCTTGCGGATGTCGATGACGTCAGGGCCGATCGTGCCTTTGTAGATCGGCATGTCCAGCGATGGGCTGCCATCGGAGAACGACAGCGTGGCTTTGGTATCAGAGATGTTCATAACACTTCCTTCTTGGGAGTGAGGCTACTAAAAATAAACGTTATGGAAATCAGGCCTGGCGCAGGCGGGCAAGCAGCGCGCGCACGTGCGGCACATCCAGCTCGCCTTCCGGCTCCGCGCGCGACAGCAGCAGGTCCATCAGCGCGTTGTCGGACAGGTCCAGCAGGCGGGTGAGCGCGTCCACCTCTTCGTCCGACATGCCCTCTTCATGCGCATCGAGGAAGCGCGTGAGGATCAGGTCGTTCTCGAGCAGGCCTCGGCGGCTGCGCCAGCGCAGGCGGGCGCGATTTGCCGGGTCGGATTGGTGTGCGTTCACTGCCTGGTTCCGTTTCTGGTCAACATGATACTCCGCGCTGCCGGTTCGGGCAGTACGGTACTTCTACTGTATTCACACACGATCGCCATCCCCGCGCGGGCGGGGACGACGGTTTGCCTTAGATGGCGCGGCGGACCAGCAGCTCCTTGATCTTGCCAATCGCGCGGTTCGGGTTCAGGCCCTTCGGGCACACGTCCACGCAGTTCATGATCGAGTGGCAGCGGAACAGGCGGTACGGGTCTTCCAGGTTGTCCAGGCGCTCGGCGGTGGCTTCGTCGCGCGAGTCGGCGATGAAGCGGTAGGCCTGCAGCAGGCCGGCCGGGCCGACGAACTTGTCCGGGTTCCACCAGAACGACGGGCACGAGGTCGAGCAGCACGCGCACAGGATGCACTCGTACAGGCCGTCGAGTTCTTCGCGTTCCGCAGGGGTCTGCAGGCGTTCTTTCTCGGGCGGGATCGAGTCGTTGATCAGGAACGGCTTGACCGAGTCGTACTGCTTGAAGAACTGGGTCATGTCGACGATCAGGTCGCGGATCACCGGCAGGCCTGGCAGAGGACGCAGCATGATCGGCTGCGTCAGCTCGTTCAGGTTGGTGGTGCAGGCCAGGCCGTTCTTGCCGTTGATGTTCATCGCGTCGGAACCGCACACGCCTTCGCGGCAGGAGCGGCGCAGCGCCAGCGAGTCGTCCACGTCGGACTTGATGCGCTGGAGCGCGTCCAGCAGCATCTTGTCGGTGTCCTGCAGCTCGACCGTCAGGTCCTGCATGTATGGCTTCGTATCCTTGTCCGGATCGTAGCGGTAGATGGAAAATTTAACAGTACGTGGCATATCAATGACCTTAGAAGGTACGTGCTTTAGGCTTGAACGTGTCGACGGTCAGCGGCTTGGTGACGACTGGCTTGTACTCGAGGCGGTTGCCTTCGGAGAACCAGAGGGTGTGCTTCATCCAGGTTTCGTCGTCGCGGTTCGGGTAGTCGCGGTGGGCGTGCGCGCCGCGCGATTCCTTGCGCGCCACGGCCGACGAGATGGTCGCTTTCGCGGTCTCGATCAGGTTGTCCAGTTCCAGCGCTTCCACGCGGGCGGTGTTGAACACCTTGGACTTGTCCTTGAACGAGACGTGCTTGCGGCGCTCGTCCAGCACCATGATTTCTTTGTAGCCCTGCTCCAGCAGTTCGTCGGTGCGGAACACGCCGCAGTACTTCTGCATGGTCGAACGGATGTCGTTGGCCACGCCCTGCACGCGCTCGGAACCGGTCGAGGTTTCCAGGCGGTTGAGGCGCTCCAGCGCCTGGTCGGCGGCGTCCGCAGGCAGAGGCTTGTTGGCCTTCTGCTTGAGGTTCTGCGCGACGACGTGGTTGCCGGCCGCGCGGCCGAACACCACCAGGTCGAGCAGCGAGTTGGTGCCCAGGCGGTTGGCGCCGTGCACCGACACGCAGGCGCATTCGCCGATCGCGTACAGGCCGTTGACGACTTTCTGCGAACCGTCCGCGGAAGGTGCGACGACCTGGCCGTGGATGTTGGTCGGGATGCCGCCCATCTGGTAGTGGATGGTCGGGACGACCGGGATAGGTTCCTTGGTCGCGTCCACGTTGGCGAACTTGTGGCCGATTTCGAGGATCGACGGCAGGCGCTTCATGATGGTCTCGGCGCCGATATGGCGCAGGTCCAGCAGCACGTGGTCCTTGTTCGGGCCGCAGCCGCGGCCTTCCTTGATTTCCTGGTCCATCGAGCGCGAAACGAAGTCGCGTGGCGCCAGGTCCTTCAGGGTCGGCGCATAGCGCTCCATGAAGCGTTCGCCGTTCGAGTTGATCAGGATGCCGCCTTCGCCGCGCACGCCTTCGGTGATCAGCACGCCCGCGCCGGACACGCCGGTCGGGTGGAACTGCCAGAACTCCATGTCCTGCAGCGGCAGGCCGGCGCGTGCCGCCATGCCCATGCCGTCGCCGGTGTTGATGAAGGCGTTGGTCGATGCGGCGAAGATGCGGCCTGCGCCGCCGGTGGCGAAGATGGTGGTCTTCGCTTCCAGGATCATGCATTCGCCGGTTTCCATTTCCAGCGCCATCACGCCGATCACGTCGCCTTCGGCGTCGCGGATCAGGTCGAGCGCCATCCACTCCACGAAGAAGTGGGTGCGGGCGCGCACGTTGCGCTGGTACAGGGTGTGCAGCAGCGCGTGGCCGGTACGGTCGGCCGCCGCGCATGCGCGCTGGACCGGCTTCTCGCCGAAGTTGGCGGTGTGGCCGCCGAACGGACGCTGGTAGATGGTGCCGTCAGGGTTGCGGTCGAACGGCATGCCGAAGTGTTCGAGCTCGTACACGACCTTTGGCGCTTCGCGGCACATGAATTCGATCGCGTCCTGGTCGCCCAGGTAGTCGCCGCCCTTGACGGTGTCGAACATGTGCCAGTACCAGTCGTCCTCGCTCATGTTGCCGAGCGAGGCGCCGATGCCGCCCTGCGCCGCCACGGTGTGCGAGCGGGTCGGGAATACCTTGGACAGGACCGCGACGTTCAGGCCGGCTTCAGCCAGCTGCAGCGAGGCGCGCATGCCGGAGCCGCCGGCGCCGACGATCACCGCATCGAAGCGGCGGGTTGGGATTGCAGATTTGATTGCTGCCACGATTAATAACTCCACAGAATCTGCGCGGTGTAGAAGGCGCAGGCGATCAGGTACAGCAGGGTTGCCGATTGCAGGACCAGGCGCAGGCCGGCCGGCTTGATGTAGTCCATCCAGATGTTACGGATGCCGACCCAGGCGTGGTAGAACAGCGCCAGGAAGGTCACCATGGTGAACAGCTTGAACCACTGCTTGGCGAACAGGCCGGCCCAGGCTTCGTAGCCGAAGGTTTCGGCGGTGAAGAACTGGTACAGCAGGATGAGGGTGAAGACCGCCATCACGATCGCAGTCACGCGCTGCGCCAGCCAGTCCTTGACGCCGTAGTGCGCGCCGACGACCAGGCGCTTCGGGCCGATACCGTTGTTATTGTGTGCCATCTCAGAATACTCCAAACAGTTTCAGTGCTACCAGCAGGGTCGTGATCGCGGTCAGGACCAGCACGGTGCCAGCGCTCTTGCGCGCGGACTGCTTGTCCAGGCCGATGTGGGTATCCATGACCAGGTGGCGGATGCCTGCGAAGAAGTGCTGCAGGTAGCCCCAGGCCAGCACCACCAGCACCAGCTTGGCGACAGGGTGTTCGATGACGCCGCCCATTTCGGCGTACGAGATCTCGGAACGGATGCTCAGCTCGAAGAGGTAGAGCAGGAACGGCAGGGCCAGGAACAGGACCGCGCCGCTGATGCGGTGCAGGATCGAGACGATGCCTGGCACTGGCAAGCGATAACGCATTAGATCCGTAATGTGGATGTTACGGATTTGAGGCCGCTCTTTTGTTGCGGTTTTCACGGCTTCGGACATACAGACCTCCCCATCTATGACTGCAAAAATGATGTAACCCGCAATTTTCGCCGATTTTTCCCTGCTGCACCAAGCGATCGGGACATGACGAACGAAAAACTTTGAGTTCCTTAAGACAACGTATTCAATTCACAACAGGCCGGCGGCCGTCAGGACAACTCGCTCAGGTAGTGGTGGTGGGCGGTCAGGTACAGGCCGCGGCGCAGCTCGACGGCCTTGTCACCGTAGGTGAACGAGACGCGCTCGGCGCACAGCAGCGGCGACCCTTCCGCGACTTTCAGGTGCTGGGCAGCGCCGGCGTCGGCCGCGATCGCGCGCAGCTTCTCGGTGGCGCGGATCATGCGCGTGCCGAACTCGGATTCGAACAGGCCGTACATCGGCCCCTTGTACTCGATCAGGCGCTCGGCGGTCAGGCCCTTGAACATCTGGCCGGGCAGCCACAGCTCCTCCAGGATGGTCGGCTCCTTGTCGAACGCCATCACGCGCTTGATATAGACGACCGCGTCGCCGGACTTCAGTTCCAGCAGGCGCGCCACTTCCGCCGGCGCGCGCATGCGTTTGACTTCGAGGATGCGGCTGTCGGGATGGTGGGGCACGCCCTCGTCCGGCACCAGGCGCAGGAAGCGGAAATGGGCACGCTCCTCGTGGTGGGTGGAGACGAAGGTGCCCTTGCCCTGGCGGCGCACCACCAGGTTCTCGGCGGCCAGCTCGTCGATCGCCTTGCGCACGGTGCCCTGGCTGACCTTGAAGCGGCCGGCCAGCTCGACTTCGCTGGGAATCAGTTCGCCCGGCTTCCACTCGCCCGATTGCAGGCTCTGCGTGATGAGCGCCTTGATCTGCTGGTAGAGCGGAGAAAAAGTCGGTGAAGCCGCGCCCGCTGCCGGGGTGTTCTGGTTATTCGTGGTCGGAACTTGGCTCATAGACCGCGATTTCACCACAAATACCTATGCGCGTCCAGTCGGCGGCCGGGTCAAAAGATGTCTTATATAAGACATATGATATGAATTGACAGATAGTGCTTGCGCGCCTACACTCGCGGTCGATCCGGGCGCCGTGCGCGTGTCCACCACAACGTCATCCCCGCCTCCGCGGGGACGATGTGGCGCACAGTGCCGCCGATGCGTTTTTGGTATCATAGATATCTTGACCAGGCCCCGCGTGGCCGCCAGACCAGTTTTCTTTCCCACTTTGGAGATTCATCATGGCTAAAACCCCAATGCGCGTCGCTGTGACCGGCGCCGCCGGCCAGATCGGCTATTCCCTGCTGTTCCGCATCGCCAGCGGCGACATGCTGGGCAAAGACCAGCCGGTCATCCTGCAGCTGCTGGAAATCGCTGACGAAAAAGCGCAGAAGGCGCTTAAGGGCGTGATGATGGAACTGGACGACTGCGCATTCCCGCTGCTGGTCGAAATGACCGCGCACTCGGACCCGATGACCGCGTTCAAGGACGCCGACGTCGCCCTGCTGGTGGGCGCACGCCCACGCGGCCCGGGCATGGAACGCAAGGACCTGCTGGAAGCGAACGCGCAGATCTTCACCGTGCAGGGCAAGGCACTGGACGCCGTCGCTTCGCGCAACGTCAAGGTCCTGGTGGTCGGCAACCCAGCCAACACCAACGCCTACATCGCCATGAAGTCGGCCCCTTCCCTGCCGGCCAAGAACTTCACCGCGATGCTGCGCCTGGACCACAACCGCGCCCTGTCGCAAGTCGCTGCCAAGACCGGCAAGCCGGTCGCTGCGATCGAAAAGATGATCGTGTGGGGCAACCACTCGCCAACGATGTACGCGGACTACCGTTTCGCCACCATCGACGGCCAGTCGGTGAAAGACATGATCAACGACGACGCATGGAACCGCGACACCTTCCTGCCAACCGTGGGCAAGCGCGGCGCCGCGATCATCGAAGCGCGCGGCCTGTCGTCGGCGGCATCGGCGGCCAACGCGGCCATCGACCACATGCGCGACTGGATGCTGGGCACCAACGGCAAGTGGACCACCATGGGCATTCCGTCGGACGGTTCGTACGGCATCCCTGAAGGCACCATGTTCGGCTTCCCGGTCACCACCGAGAACGGCGAATACAAGATCGTCCAGGGCCTGGCGATCGACGAGTTCTCGCAAGAGCGCATCAACCTCACCCTCAAGGAACTGACCGAAGAGCGTGATGGCGTTGCCCACCTGCTGAAGTAATCACCTGCCTGTCGTCCCCGCGCAGGTGGGGACGACGCTTTAACCGGTTTTTTCCCATGCACCCAACCGAGGTCTTGTTCCAGAATAAACGGCAGCCGCTGCTGCTCCCCGCCTGCGACCACTACGCCGGCTCGGAGAAGCTGATGCGCAAGTCGATGGCTCTGCAACAAGAGCTTGGCCCCGTATTCGACATCACGTTCGACTGCGAGGACGGCGCCGCCGCCGGCGCCGAGAAGGAGCACGCGCAGCTGGTCGCGCAGCTCCTCAACAGCGACGACAACCGCTTCAACCGCATCGGCGTGCGCGTACACGACGTCAACAGCCCGCACTTCGAGCACGACATCGAAATCATCATCGGCGCGGCCGCGGCGCGCATCGCCTACGTGGTGGTGCCGAAAGCCGAGTCGCTGGAAGACGCCGCCCGCGCCGCAGACGTGATCCACGCCCGCGCCGTGCGCGCCGGCCGCTCCCACATGCCGGTCCACATCCTGATCGAGACCCACGGCGCCCTGCGCGACGCCTACGACATCGCCGCCCTGCCGGCGGTCGAGTCGCTCTCGTTCGGCATCATGGACTTCGTCTCCGCGCACTACGGCGCGATTCCTGCCGCGGCGATGCGCACCCCGGGCCAGTTCACCCACCCGCTGGTGGTGCGCGCCAAGCTGGAAATCGCCGCCGCCTGCCATGCCCACGGCAAGGTGCCGTCGCATAACGTCACCACCGAGATCAAGGATTCGGCGGTGGTTGCCAACGACGCCCAGCGCGCCGCGGCCGAATTCGGCTACACCCGCATGTGGAGCATCCACCCGGACCAGGTCAAGCCGATCCTGAAGGCATTCACCCCGCGCCTGTCGGAAGTGGCCGAGGCCACCGCCATCCTGCAGGAAGCCATGACCGCCAATTGGGGACCAATTGCGCAACATGGCCGCTTGCACGACCGCGCGAGCTACCGATATTATTGGACCGTTTTGCAGCGTGCAAAACTGGCCGGACTGCCGCTGCCCGACGCAGCTGCCGCGCTGGTCAACCATGAACGTCCAACGGAACCTGCCTGATGTCATCCCTCCTCTCCAAGCCTCTCGCAGCCATCGCGCTTGCGTTTGCCGCCTCCGCGCTGTGCGCGTCCGGCGCCGCCCATGCCGTTGAACAGAAGCCTGCCGCCGTCAAGAAGAAGTCCGGCAAAAAGAACGCCGAGCCAGCCGCCGAACAGGGCCAGGATGCGGACGAACCGGACATCAGCGGCGCCACCGCGGTCGAGTACAAGTGCGAGCTTGGCAACACCCTGACGATCTACGAGAACAGCAGCGACACGGCCACCATCGCGCTGCGCTGGAAGAAAAAGCTGATCCGCCTGACGCGGGTCGGCACCACCACCGGCGCGCTGCGCTTCGAGAACCCGCTGCGCGGCCTGGTCTGGATCGGCATTCCGACCAAGGGCATCCTGCTCGACTCGAAGCTGGGCCGCCAGCTGGCCAACAACTGCAAAAACCCTGAGCAAGCGTCCCAGGGCTGACATCAAGATTTAATCGAATAACAAGTCCTAACGAAGGAGAGTTCATGTCCCGCAATACCCTCAACACGCTCAAGGATTTCAACCTTGCCGGCGGCAAGAAAGGCAAGTTCTACTCGCTGCCTGCCCTCGAGAAGAGCCTTGGCGTGAACATCTCGCGCCTGCCGGTATCGATCCGTATCGTGCTGGAATCCGTGCTGCGTAACTGCGACGGCAAGAAGGTCACCGAAGAGCACGTCAAGCAGCTGGCCAACTGGGGCGCGACTGCCGAGCGTACCGACGAGATCCCGTTCGTGGTGGCGCGCGTGGTGCTGCAGGACTTCACCGGCGTTCCCCTGCTGGCCGACCTGGCCGCGATGCGCAACGTCGCCGCCAAGATGGGCAAGAACCCGAAGAACATCGAGCCGCTGGTCCCGGTGGACCTGGTGGTCGACCACTCGGTCACCATCGACCACTTCCGCGAGCCGAAGGCGCTGGACCTGAACATGAAGCTGGAATTCTCGCGCAATAACGAGCGCTACCAGTTCATGAAGTGGGGCATGCAGGCATTCGACACCTTCGGCGTCGTGCCGCCGGGCTTCGGCATCGTCCACCAGGTCAACCTGGAATACCTGGCGCGCGGCGTGCACAAGGCCGGCGACGGCGTGTTCTACCCGGACACCCTGGTCGGCACCGACTCGCACACCACCATGATCAACGGCATCGGCGTGGTCGGCTGGGGCGTGGGCGGCATCGAGGCGGAAGCCGGCATGCTGGGCCAGCCAGTCTACTTCCTGACCCCGGACGTGATCGGCGTGAACCTGACCGGCGCCCTGCGCGAAGGCTGCACCGCGACCGACCTGGTGCTGACCATCACCGAACTGCTGCGCCGCGAAAAAGTGGTCGGCAAGTTCGTCGAATTCTTCGGCGAAGGCACCCGCACGCTGTCGCTGACCGACCGCGCCACCATCGCCAACATGGCGCCCGAATACGGCGCGACCATGGGCTTCTTCCCGGTGGACGAAGCGACCGTCGACTACTTCGAAGGCACCGGCCGCACCGCGGAAGAAATCGACGCGTTCGCGAGCTACTTCAAGGCGCAGAACCTGTTCGGCGTCCCTGCTGAAGGCGAGATCGACTACACCCGCGTGGTCAACCTCGACCTGTCCAGCGTGACCCCGTCGCTGGCCGGTCCGAAGCGTCCGCAGGACCGTATCGAAATCGGCAACGTCAAGAACAACTTCATCGAACTGTTCTCCAAGCCGACCACCGAAAACGGCTTCAACAAGAACCCGCTCGACCTGCACAAGACCTACACCACCACCAACGGCGTGGACGTGAAGAACGGCGACGTGCTGATTGCAGCGATCACCTCGTGCACCAACACCTCCAACCCGAGCGTGCTGCTGGCCGCCGGCCTGCTGGCCAAGAAGGCCGTGGAAGCCGGCCTGTCCGTCGCTCCGCACATCAAGACCTCGCTGGCGCCCGGCTCGCGCGTCGTCACCGAATACCTGCAAGCGGCCGGCCTGCTGACCTACCTGGAACAGCTGGGCTTTGGCGTCACCGCGTACGGCTGCACCACCTGCATCGGCAACGCCGGCGACCTGACCCCGGAACTGAACCAGGCGATCATCTCGAACGACATCGTCGCCTCGGCAGTCCTGTCGGGCAACCGCAACTTCGAAGCGCGTATCCACCCGAACATCCGTTCGAACTTCCTGGCATCGCCGCCGCTGGTGGTCGCCTACGCGATCGCCGGCAACATGACCCGCGACCTGATGACCGAGCCGGTCGGCGTGGGCAAGGACGGCCGCGACATCTACCTGGGCGACATCTGGCCGACCTCGCAGGAAATCGGCAAGCTGATGAAGTTCGCGATGAACTCGGACACGTTCAAGAAGAACTACGCCGACGTCAAGGGCAACCCGGGCAAGCTGTGGGAAAACGTCTCGACCACCGAAGGCCAGGTCTACAACTGGCCTGAGTCGACCTACATCGCCGAGCCGCCGTTCTTCGAAGGCTTCGAGATGAAGCCGAAGCAGGCAGCCGGCAACATCAAGGGCGCGCGCGCGCTGGGCGTGTTCGGCGACTCGATCACCACCGACCACATCTCCCCGGCCGGCTCGATCAAGGAAGACGGCCCGGCAGGCAAGTGGCTGCTGGCGCACGGCGTCCAGAAGGCGGACTTCAACTCCTACGGCTCGCGCCGCGGCAACCACGAGATCATGATGCGCGGCACCTTCGCCAACGTGCGCATCAAGAACAAGATGATCCCGGCCAAGGCGGACGGCTCGGCAGTCGAAGGCGGCATCACCATCCACCAGCCGACCGGCAAGCAGATGTCGATCTACGACGCGGCGATGCAGTACATCGGCGACGGCGTCCCGACCATGGTGTTCGGCGGCGAAGAGTACGGTACCGGCTCCTCGCGCGACTGGGCGGCCAAGGGCACCCAGCTGCTGGGCGTGAAGGCGGTCATCTGCCGTTCGTTCGAGCGCATCCACCGTTCCAACCTGGTCGGCATGGGCGTGCTGCCGCTGCAGTTCGTCGGCGACGATTCCGTGCAGTCGCTCGGCATCACCGGCGAAGAGACCTACGACCTGGTCGGCCTGGACGGCGAGATCAAGCCGCAACAGCTGTGCACCCTGGTCATCCACCGCAAGGGCGGCGAGAAGCAGGAAGTCACCGTCCTGCTGCGCATCGACACCCCGATCGAAGTGGACTACTACAAGCACGGCGGCATCCTGCCGTTCGTCCTGCGCCAGCTGCTGGCCGCGTAAGCGCCCTGCCCCGCAGACAAGAACGCCGGCTCAGCCGGCGTTTTTTTTGGGCTTGGCGGCTGGGGACCGTCCCCGCAGGGACCGCCTTCCGGTTTTTGGCCCGCGCCCTGCCTGCCCCGAAGATCCGGACACAGTCCCTTTCGGGACAGTCCCCCAGAATCAACTACAATATGGATTGTTAAGCTAACATCCCTCACCGAGAAAGAAATATGCGTCGTCCATCCAAAGATTCATCCCTCAAACTGTCTGCCGAAGGCCAGCGCCTGGCAGGCCTTGCACAGGCCATCGTGCAAGCCGCTAGCCGCGTCGAGGAACGGTCCTTGGAACACCACCTCGACAGCTCGCTGCAACGCCTGCTGCGCTCGGGCCACCAGGACACCATCGACAACGCCCTGAACAACCTGTTCAAGGACGACCTGCCCGCCTACGACGTGCTGATGGAGGGCGTGGAAGCGGTCAGCGAATCGTCCTTCCTGCTCGAACAGGAAGACGGCACCGAAAAGCGCTACGACGCCCTGCTGGTGGCCGCGCCGATCCTGGCCTGGACCCGCTTCTCGATCGCGTCCGGCCCGGTGCCGGCCGACCTGCTCTCGACCCTGTCCGCGCACTTCGCCGCCCACCTGCTGTCCGAGGGCACCCGCATGGCGATGGCGCCGATGCTGTTCTCGATCGACCAGCTGCCGCGCTCGCACTCCGAAACCTACGCCATGACGCACAAGCTGGCGCAGGCCGCGTACAAGCACGCCGCCGTCAAGCTGCAGCTCAAGGCGCCTGAAACGGCGCCCTTCCTGGCCGACACCCGCTACCTGCTGGTCGCCGTGGTGGTGCCGCACGGCGCCCCGATCTTCCGCTGGCAGGAGCCGGAGCACCAGGCCAGCTTCCAGGCCGTGCGTGCGAACTGCCTGGAGCAATGGCAGACGCAGGCCACGCCGAACGTCTCGCGCCTGATGCCGGGCTGCGGCGTCGAACTCCTGCTGCCGGAGGCGTACTACGTCGCCTGCCGCGAAGCCGACAAGCTGATCCGCCCGATCTCGATCCGCGCCGCCGTGCATTATCTGACCAACACGCTGGGCGTCGAGCCGAACGAGCTGCGCGCCGTGGTGGCCGGCTTCGGCGAAGAGGAAAGCGAAGCGCAGGTGGACGAATACCGTGTCGCCTTCACCATGCGCCAGAGCACCGATGTCGTCTATGGCATCGTGTGGCCGCTGTACGGCCAGGAGGATGAGGAAGGCACGCCGATCGAAGGACTGGTCGCGCTGGGCGAACTGGGCACGCAGCCCACGCCGTACGAAGAAATCGTGGCCTGCCTGAACGAGGCCGGCGTCATGCACATCAAGCGCCACAACGAGCGCTTCGTCGCCGAGTACTGCGACGACTGCGGCGCCCCGCTGTTCGCCGACCCTACCGGCGAACTGGTGCATCCCGAAATGCCGGAAGACGCGCCGGTCGGCTCCGAGCACTTCCACTAAGAGGCCAGGGGACTGCGCCGCTGTCCTTGCTGTTCTGGCGGAATCGGCCCAAACATGGCCGATTCCGCCAATTCCATCACTACTCGAGCCCGAGCCCGAACCGTTCGATCAGCCCCGCCTTGTTGATCCTGGCCGACACGATCATCGGATCCTTCTCGAACACATAGCGGTACCGGTACTGCCGCGACTCGCCCTCGTCCTTCACCGACAGCAGCGCGACCGAACGCAGCGCACCCAGTTCACGAATCCCCTTGCTGAAGTACTTCATCGCCGGCGTGAGCTTCGCCACCTGATCGTCAGTGAAGCCCTTCGGAAGCTTGTCCGCAGCGATGTCGGCGATCACCTCACGCAGCTGCGCCGTGAAGGCCGGATTGCTGTCCGCGATCGGCTTGGCCGGCACCGTGGCGAGCGCGGGAATATAGTGGCTCGCCACTATCTCCGCAAGCTTGCCCGGACGCGCATTGGTCGAATTGGCCAGCACGATGACCGTCAGCTTGTCGTCGACGAAGCGGTTCATCGTCGAGAGGAAGCCCTGCCATGCGCCGCCGTGGGAGATCAGCTTGTGGCCATTGTGTTTGGTGACGAACCAGCCGAACCCGTAAGTGGTATGCGATCCGTCGTTCAGCTTCGCCGGCGTGTACACGGCCTCCTGCAACTGCTTGCTGAGGATCTTCCCGCTGTGTAGTGCCTGGTCCCAGATGGCCAGGTCGCGCGCGGTCAGGTACAAGCTGCCGTCAGCCGTGGTGTTCAGCTTGGGCGCAACCCAATTCTGGTTCTTCAGATTCCCGTCCACGAACTCGTAGCCGGCAGCGCGGTGCGGGATGATGTCCGCCTCGTTGATCACGCGCGTGCTCATGCCGAGCGGTTCGAAGATGCGCTCGCGCAGCTGGTCGCCATAGAACTTGCCGCCCACCTTGTTGCAGATGAAGCCCAGCAGGTGGTAACCCATATTGCTGTACGAGAATTTCTCGCCGGGCGCGAACAGTACCGGAATGGTCGCCTCCAGCGCGATCAGCTCCTCGTCCGTATAGTCCTTGCGCATGTCAAGCTTGTCGTACGGGTCGCCCAGGCCCGAGGTGTGGGTCAGCAGGTGGCGGATGGTGATGGCCTTCCATGCGTCCGGCGTATTGGCCAGGTGCTTCGCCACCGGATCGTCGAGGGTCAGCTTGCCGTCCTGCGCCAGCAGCAGCACCAGCGCCGCGGTGAACTGCTTGCCGACTGAGCCGGACTGGAACACGGTCCTGGCGCTGACCGGCACCCTGTGCTCTATGTTCGCCAGTCCGTAGCCCTGCTCCCGGATGATCTTGCCGTCCTTGACGACGGCGATACCGACGCCCGCCACGTTACGGCGCTTGATCTCCGCGTTGATGGCGTCGTCCAGCGCATCGGCGTGCGCATTGCTCATCGCCGCGCAGGCGGCCAGCGCCAGCATGGCGCGGGCCTGCATCCCCATTTTTAACATTGTTATTGTCCTTATTTGTTTTAACGAATGGCGGCAATGACGCGCTTGGCCAGTTCCGCCGGATTGCCCGCGTGCCAGCGCCAGACGATGACAAGGTCATGGTCCGGCGAGACGACGATGGTATTGCTGCCCGCGCCCAGCGCCGCGTAGGCGTTCGCCGGAAGGCCCGGCAGGTTCTTGCCCTTCGTGTTCAGCCACCACAGGTAGCCGTAGTCCGGGCCGTTGGCGCTCGGCGTCAGCGCGTCCTTCACGTACGCCGGCGGCAGTACCTGCCTGCCGTTCCACGTGCCGCCGCGCAGCCACAGGTAGCCGAAGCGCGCCATGTCCCAGGAATTGATCCACATGCCGCCGCCCCAGCGCGTACCGCCGCTGACCGACTCGACCCGCTTGCCGCCATGCTCGACGTAGCTGTTGTGGTACGGGACCCACTTCCAGGAATTCGACGCGCCGATCGGGTCCATTACTTCCTGCTCGAATACCTGCGGCACGCTCTTGTCCATCGCGCGCAGCAGCGACAGCGCAAAGCGGTTGATGCGCACGTCGTTGTATTCGTAGAAGCTGCCCGGCGCCTTGCGTTCGCGCGGCTTGCGCTCTCCGGCACCGAATGCCGCAGTGCCGACGAAGTCGTCCTTCTTGCCCCACATATCGCCTTCCCACTCCGATTCCTGCTGCAGGTGCATCTTCCAGGTGATGCGGCCGTTGTGCGGGGACGCGTAGCCGCCGTCGGCGACGCGCCTGGCGACCGGCTCGTCCACCGCGATGCGGCCGTCGCGCACGCCGATGCCGGCGACGGTGGCGAGCATGCTTTTGGCGACCGAATAGGTCGGATCGACGGCCGTGGTCTCCCCGAACTCGGCGACCACGTAGCCCTTGTAGATCACCACCCCGTTGGTGCGCGCGCGCTTGGTCGGCATCGAACCGAGCAGCGTACCGAAAGTCTTTTCCTGGTCTGAGAAGTCGATGGCGCGTTCGGTTTCGCGGGACTGCGCATACGAAATGGCGGCTGCCAGCGCTGCCGGATCCATACCCATCTCGGCGGCGGATTTCCTCGCCCACGTGCCTTCAGGCGGAAAGTACGGCGCCTGGGCGGAGGCGGTGAAGGTGAATGCGGCGCATGCTGCGATCAGGCTCGTCTTGATGTACATGACTTCTCCAAAAAATGGGGACAGACCCCATTTTCGAAATGGGGTCTGTCCCCATTTCGGGGTTACCAGCGGGTGTAGGGGTGGCGCATGAGGTTGGAGTTGAAGTAGCGGGCGTCGTGCGTGACTTCGGCGCCGATCCACACGGGGCGCTCGAAGGCTTCGTCCTCCGTACGCAGTTCGATTTCGGCCACGACCAGGCCGGCGTTCGCGCCCAGGAATTCGTCCACTTCCCAAATATGGCCGGCGTGCGCGATGCGGTGACGGTACTTTTCGATGAGGGGCTGTTCGCACAGGCGGTCGAGCAGTTCGTTGGCCTCGTCCAGCGGGATGGGGTATTCCCATTCGCCGCGCGTGGCGCCCGTGCTCTTGCCCTTGATGGTGAGGGTGCCCTGCGAGCCCTCGACCCGCACGCGCACGACGCGCGACGGGTCGGAGCACAGGTAGCCCTGGCGCAGCAGGACACTGTCGCCCTGCCCGCGCCAGCCCTCGCCGGCGAGAAGGAACTTGCGTTCGATCTCGACGCCCACCGTCAGTCCAGCGACAGCAGGATCGGCTGCAGGATGGCCTTGCCCAGTTCGATGGAACGCGCGCCGTTCCAGCCGACGTGGTGGTCAGGCAGGTTGGCGTTGTCCTTGAACGGCATTTCCAGCGTCAGCGACAGGCACTTGAAGGTGTGGCCGATGTACTTGGACGCCAGCGTGAGCAGCTCTTCGTTGTACTTGCTCGCTTCGTAGCCGAACACGTTCTGGAAGTCCGGGCTCGATTCCATGTAGTGCTGGACGAACTTCTGCTGGCGCGCCATGCGCTCGGGCGTGAAGTCGGTCAGCATCTCGTTGCCGGCCACGAAGTTGTACGGCAGCGCTTCGTCGCCATGGATGTCGAAGAACATGTCGACGCCGGTCTCGTGGATCTTCTCCTTCACGCACAGCACTTCCGGGCTGCGCTCCTTCGATGGCGTCATCCACTCGCGGTTCAGGTTCGCGCCGGCCGCGTTGGTGCGCAGGTTGCCGCGCACGGAGCCGTCCGGGTTCATGTTCGGGACGATGTAGAAGACGGCGCGCTGCAGCAGCTTGCGCGATACCGGGTTGGCGTTGTCGAGCAGCGCATCCATCATGCCTTCGACAAACCACTCGGCCATCGTCTCGCCGGGATGCTGGCGCGCGATCACCCAGATTTTCTTTTCCGCCGCAGGATTGCCGATCACGACCAGGTTCATGTCGCGCCCATCGACCGTGCTGCCGATGTCGTGCACGCGCGCGACCGGGTTCTCGGCCACTTCGCCCAGCAGGCGCAGATGGCGCTCCCACGAATACGGCTCGAAGTACGCGAAGTACACGCTGTCGAGTTCCGGGGTGAAGTGCACGGTCATCACGTTGCCGTCGAAGCTGGTCGGCACGCGGAACCAGTTCTCGGTGTCGTAGCTCGCGCACACGCTGTAGCCGTCGAAGCCCGGCGCATAGGTCGCCTTGCCGGCGTTCAGGAAGCGGATCGTGCAGGCCTGTCCACGCGCACCCTGGAGGCGGAAGTGGAACCACTGATGGATGTCCGCATGCGAGTCGGAGCGCAGGTTCAGGTCGATGGCGTCGGCCTTTTCGGCCTTCACGACTTCAATCGACCCGGAGTCGAAATGCTGGCTGATCTTGATTGGCATGGCTGTCCTTTTTGTTTACTCGGCGTCGAGGTCCACCAGTTCGCTGGCGTAAGCGGAGAAGAAGCGGCGCATCAGTTCGATGTTGGTCCGGTTCAGCAGGATGGTGAGGTCAGGCTTGCGCGACATGTCCATCGTGATGCGCAGCGCGTCCTGGAACTGCTGGCAGTTCACGCTCATCACGCGCGGGGTATCGAGGTCCCAGTCTTCGCGGTACAGCTCCGGCACCTTGGCCGGCGGCGGCAAGTTGGGATCCTGGTTGACCGGCAGGTGACGCAACATCCAGAACACGACCGATGCCGGGATCAGCACGCAGACGTCCTGGCCCCCATGGAAGGAAAATTTTGCAAGCAGGAGGTTGCCCACGGAATCGAGGGCCATGTACATACTCTTGACTTCACGGAACACTACTTTTGCCACGATGGTCCTTCGGTAGATATTTTGAAAAAAGCGCTTCGGATTCTACCGCATAGTTTTGGCCCCGGGCACGATTTGAAAAGCAAAAGGGGAGCTTGCGCTCCCCTGTGTCATGACGTTGCCGCCCAGTCCCCCGCGGACCTGCGGCACGTAGTCAGTGCTTAGCGGTTGCCGCCGGATTTGTTGCCACCGCCGGAACCACCGCCCGAGCCGCCTTTGCCCGATTGCTGGCTGCCGCCGCCATGGCTCATCGAGCCTGCGCGACGTGCTTCCTCGGAAGTGAACTCGTGTGCAGTACCTTTTTCGTGAGCAGCCTTGCCGCCCTCCGAAGCGATTTCGCGCTGGCGTGCAGGGTCCATCGATGCAAAGCCGCGGTTGCTGGTGCCGCTCTGCTGGCTACCGCCCTTGCCCTGGCTGCCGCCCTGGTTACCGCCACTTTGCTGGCTGCCGCTGCGCTGGCCGCCGCCTTTATTGCCACCTTGGTTACTTGCCATGGTTATCTCCCATAATTGTTTTTCCGCCTGTGCGGAAGGTGATTTTCCGACCGCCAAAACGAACTCGACTGCTCGCGATGACGATCAGGCAGGACCATGTTAGTGAGCAGGGACAGGTGCAGGTATAGGACGCTACGCGATGCTCATGTAGGACTACTGGTCAGATTTTCGTACCCAAATTCAACACCGTAGAGCGGAGGAAATGCTGAGCCACTCAAAGTCAATGACCGCAGACAGGGTGGGCCCGCTCCTACAACCCTGTGGTCCCTGCGCCGATACTGCCGGACGCTCCTGCGGAGCATCATCGATGTGTGGACGCCGTACAGGCGTCGATTCAACCGGAGGGAACAAAAGATGAATTCGAACCAACGCAGTCAGGAGAACAACCAGACGGACAATATGGCGAACGAGAAATCGGTGTCGTCCGCACGCGGCGGCACGACCGAAAATTACAGCAAACAGTCCAGCGCCGAAGGCACCGGGATGCCCGGCGGCGGCAACAAGCAATCGGGCACCAAGCCATCGCAAGGCGCGGCACAGGGCGGGTCGCAACAGTCGCAGGGCGACATCGGATCGTCGCAGACCGAGCGCGGCGCCGGCACCGGCGGCGCAGGCCAGTCGCAGGGCGACCTGAGCGCCCAGCAGTCGCGGGTGGGCGAACAGGGTTCGCAGCAGTGGCAAGGCGACGCCGGCTCGCAGCAAAACAAACAGGGTTCCGGCCAGCAGCCGCTGGCCGACGGCCTGTCGCAGCAGTCGCAGGATCGTCCCGACCTGAAAACGGGCGGGCAGAACAAGGGCGGCTCGACCCTGTACGGCACCGGCCAGGGCCAGCATGCACAAAGCAGCGGCGGCCACGAGGGTGCCGATACCAGGCAGGGCCAGGGCAGCGGCCAGGGCAAGCGCGTGGTGAAGGAAGGCGCTGGCATGCCGGCGCAGGGTGACGTCGGCCGCTCGGCGCAGGAAGGCGGCAGCGGCAGCGGCCTCGAAGGCACCGGCCAATCCACCGGCACCAGGGAGTCCGGCCACCAGAATGCGCAGCGCGAGGTGGGGCAACAGTCCAGTGGCCCGGGTGGGCAATCGCACGGTGGCGGCCAGATGGGCCGGTCCTCGCTCAATAAGGGCGGTGACCGGTCGAGCCAGTCATCGCAGCAGCAAGGCGGCGCTGGACGCGACTCGTCGGCGGGCGGCTCGCAGCTCAGCGGATCGAGCGACAGCGCCAATACCGACAGCACCGGGCGTGCCGGCTCGCAGACGGGCCAGCAGTTCGGCCAGCAGCTCGGCAATGAACAGTACGACGATGTGGGCAACCAGCGCTACTCGAACGACTCGGCTGGCGGCATGCCGCGCAGCCCGGGCGGTTCGCGCATGAGCGCGGAGCAGGACATGAATGACGATACCGGCCTGTCGAACACGGCGAACCGCCAGGAGATCGACATGGGAACCAAGCAGGAGCAGCAAAGCAACGTGGGACGCCGCTCCGACATGACGCCTGATTAAACGGAGGGGACTGTCCTGCGAGGGACCGTCCCCTGAGCTTAACCGGAGCCGAGCTTGCTCGACGAAACAGGGGGCCCTGGAAAGGCCCCCTTTTTTACGCGGACGTGTAGGCCGTTTTCACGGTAGTGAAAAACTCGACCGCGGCACTACCCTGCTCGCGCGCACCATAGCTCGACCCCTTGGTGCCGCCGAACGGCACGTGATAGTCGACGCCGGCGGTCGGCAGGTTCACCATCACCATGCCCGCCCTGGCGTTGCGCTTGAAGTGCGTGGCGTGCTTGAGCGAGGTGGTGCAGATGCCCGCGGTGAGGCCGAACTCGGTGTCGTTCGCCAGTTCCAGCGCGTGCTCGTATCCCTTCGCCGGAATCACCGACGCCACCGGGCCGAAGATCTCTTCGCGCGCGTGACGCATCTGCGCGCTGCAGTCCGCGAACAGCGCCGGGCTGAGGAAGTAGCCGTCCGTGGCGCGCTGGAGGCGTTCGCCGCCGGCCACCAGGCGCGCGCCTTCCGCTTTCGCGATCTCGATGTAGCTGAGGTCCTGCTCCAGCTGCGAACTGTCCACGACCGGACCGATATCGATCCCCTCCTCCAATGCGTGCCCCACCTTGAGCGACTGCATCTTGCTTGCCATCGCGTCGACGAACCTGCCGTAGATGGACTCGTCCACGATCAGGCGCGACGATGCCGTGCAGCGCTGGCCGGTCGAGAAGAACGAGCCCTGGATTGCGGCATTGACCGCCACCTCCAGGTCGGCGTCCGCCAGCACGACGAGCGGGTTCTTGCCGCCCATCTCCAGCTGCACCTTGGCGCGGCGCCTGGCGCATGCGAGCAGCACGCGCTCGCCCGTGCCGGTCGAGCCGGTAAAGCTGATGGCGTTCACGCGGCTGTCGTTGGCCAGCGCTTCGCCGACGATGCGGCCGGGCCCCATCGCCAGGTTGAACACGCCGGCCGGCAGGCCCGCGCGGCTGATGATCTCGGCCAGCTCCCAGCCGCAGCCAGGCACCAGGTCGGCCGGCTTGAACACGACGGTATTGCCGTACGCGAGCGCCGGCGCGATCTTCCAGGCCGGGATCGCGATCGGGAAGTTCCACGGGGCGATGATGCCGACCACGCCGACCGGCTCGCGGGTGACGTCCACTTCGACATTGGGGCGCACCGACGCCAGCCGGTCGCCGCGCACGCGCAGCGCCTCCTGGGCGAAGAACTTGAAGATGGCGCCGGCGCGCGCCGCCTCGCCGATGGCCTCGGGCAGCGTCTTGCCCTCCTCCCGGGCCAGCAGGCGGCCCAGCTCGGCCTTGCGCGCGATGATCTCGGTGCCAATCGCATCCAGCGCGTCGGCGCGCTGCTGTACGCCCGACAGGGCCCAGCTCCTGGCGGCGCCGTGCGCGGCCGCGATGGCCAGCTCGGCCTCGGCCTGGCCGGCGCTGGCGTATTCGCCCACCACCTCGCTGCGGTCCGAGGGGCTGCGCGTCGTGGTCACGTTGGCGCCATCGCGCCATTCTCCGCCGATATAAAGCTGCTTCATGGGTGTGTCCTCTTGAGGTGCTGGATGCAAGTCCGGCAGTGTATCAAATGCCTGCCCACATGATTCAGGCAAGCCCCGCAAATTACACTCGTCGGTTTGTGCAGCCAACATTTTAGTGATTAAGCTCCCCCTCAGCTTGCTCCTGCACGCCGGCGACATACACTCAAAATGATCGACCGGCCATGACAAAGTCCCGTCGAGATGCGTAACACCCCAGACGCCGGCGCCGCTAACGCAACGCTGGCGGAACCTTTCGCACTGGAGAACTATCATGTTAAAACAAGCCTCCCTCATTGCTGCAGCTGCCGCGGGCCTGCTGTGCACCGCCACACCATCCTTCGCCCAGGATTACCGGCAGGTCCCGCAAGCCAGCTCCATGCAGAGCAGCGAAGTGATCACCGTTCGGCCGACCAAGCGCAGCTTCTTCATGCCGGCCCAGGATGTCGCCGAAGTCAGGGGCGAATACCTGATGGAGGACGGCAGCACCGCGATGGTCAAGAACCGCAGCCGCAAGCTGATCGTCGACTTCGACAACCGCCAGACCGTACTGCACGCAGTGGGCGCCTATGTGTTCGAGTCCGACCGTGACGACATGACGCTGGTGTACACCAAGGATGGCCTCGGCGCCGATATCATTGTCCTCAGCTATATCCCGCAACGTACCGTTGCAGGCGGGCCGCGCGAGCGTATCCTGCTCAGCTCCCGTTAGGGTTTTACGGGTCCGCGCCACGCCGGATTGTGCGCACCGGATCCGGCGCGAGTGCGACAATGCCTGCATTCGCCAGGACAGGTGCAGCATGGATACCGACCGAGACAATGAAGTCACCGTGTGGTGCGGCAGCATCGAGTTGGGCGGCTCGCTCGGGCTGCCCCAGGACGCCAATGGCGTGATCCTGTTTGCGCACGGTAGCGGCAGCAGTCGCCACAGCCCGCGCAACAACCAGGTCGCGCGCACCCTGCGCCAGCACGGGCTGGGAACCCTGCTGCTGGACCTGCTCACTCCCGAGGAAGACCGCGACGCGCGCAAGCGCTTCGACATCGCCCTGCTGACCGAGCGGCTGCGCGCCGCGCGCGAATGGCTGCGCGATGAACCGGATACGTCCAACCACCGCGTGGGACTGTTCGGCGCCAGTACCGGTGCCGCCGCTGCCCTGCAGCTGGCCGCCGCACTCGGCCACGACATCGCCGCCGTGGTATCGCGCGGCGGCAGGCCGGACATGGCGGGCGAAGCGGAACTGGACAAGGTCAGCGCGCCGACGCTGCTGATCGTGGGCGGTGAGGATGGCGTGGTGATCGACCTGAACCGCCAGGCCTTTGCTCAGCTGAACCACTGCGAAAAGGAACTGGTGATCATTCCGGGCGCCACGCACCTGTTCGAGGAACCGGGCAAGATGGACCAGGTGGCGGCGCTGGCCACCGACTGGTTTGCGCGCCACTGCCGCACACTCATCTAGCCCCAGGACCGACCGGACCCGGGAGTACGTGCGGCTACTAGAGCGGCGCGGCCATACGGGTGCCGGCCGTCAGCATCTCCACCAGTACCGCCGAATCCACCGGCTTGACCAGGAAGGCGTCGAAACCCGCTTCCAGCGCCTTCTCGCGATCCTCAGGCTGGCAATAGCCCGACAGCGCGATTGCATATGGCTGGCCGGCGCCACGCTGTTCGCGCAATTGCCTGATCAGCGCGTAACCGTCCAGGCCGGGCAGTCCAATGTCGCAAATCAGGAGGTCATAGTCCCCATCGAGGGCCAGCTTCAGCCCTTCCGCGCCGTCGTGCACCATGCGTACCTGGTGGCCGTGGCTGGACAGGAAGGCGTCCAGCGTGACGCAGGCATCGACATTGTCTTCGACCAGTAACACCCGGCAGCAGCGCCAGGGCTTTTCTTCCACCGGAGCGGCCTCTGCCACTTCGACCGCGCCGCGCGCCAGCGGCAGCACCACGGTGAACTCGCTACCCTGGCCGGGGCCGGGGCTGGCGGCACTGACTTCGCCGCCGTGCATGTGCACGACGTTGCGGACCACGTTCAGTCCCACTCCCAAACCGCCTTCCGAACGCGCGAGCGAGCGCGGCCCCTGCGTGAACAGGTCGAAGATGTGGGGCAGTACATCGGCCGCCATGCCGGTGCCGTTGTCCTTCAGGCAGACGCACACGCGCTCGCCTTCCACGTGGGCGGACACCACGATCTCGCCGCCGTCCTGGGTGTACTTCGAGGCGTTGGCGAGCAGGTTGGAGAACACTTGCGTCAGCCTGACCCGGTTGCCGTCCAGGACGACCGGATCCGGCGGCACCGCCAGGATCAGCTTCTGGCCGCGTTCCGCGATGCGCGGGGCAATCGTTTCGACCGCCCGTTCGATGAGGTCGGACAGCACCACCGGCTCCAGGGTCAGCGTGATCTTGCCGCTGCTGATGCGGGCGGCGTCGAGCAGGTCGTCCAGCAGGCGCGCCATCTGTTCCACCTGGCGGCTGATGACGCGCTGCAGGCTGCCCAGTTGGGGCGGCAGGTTGGGAGTGCGCTCGAGCAGCGTGGCGGCCATGGAGATCGGCGCCAGTGGATTGCGCAGCTCGTGCGCCAGCATCGCCAGGAATTCGTTCTGGCGGCGATTGGCCTCCTCGGCCTCGTCGCGCCGGTTGTCCGCGCTGATACTGGCCAGCACCAGGTGCTCGTTGGCTTCGCGCAGCTGGGCGACGCGTTGAGACAGTTCCGACTGCAAGGCCAGCTGCTCGCGCAGCGCCGACACTTCGCTGGTCAGCGCCGCCACCGTTGCGCGCAGTTGCGCTACCGGCACCGCCTCATCATCGAGGGAACGCCGCTGCTCACTTCTCTTAGTATCGCCCGACGGTCCCATAGCTGGCCTACCCCTTCCGTGCGGTATGCGTCGGCCGGCCTGACAACAAGCCTTCGAATCTGTGTGGCGACGCGCCGATTTCGATGCCCTTGTCGGTGATGACGTATTCGCGCAGGTCGGTGCTGTGCGCGCTGCCGCGCACCTTGATCACCGACATCACCTTGGCGATGCGCCCCTCCAGCTCCACGTACCGCATGATGAGGATCGCATCGGTCAGGAACGAGACGTTGGCCTCGCTAAAGCGCAGCTCGGTGAACATGTCGATCTGCCCCACCGTTGCGATCACGGTGACGCCGAGCGACGAGAGTGTCGCCAGGATGCTGAAGACGGTGGTGCGGAAGTCCTCGCGGAACTCCGGCGCCAGGTGCAGTTCGAATTCCGACAGCGAATCGATCACCACTCGTCTCGCGCCGATGCGCTTGATCTCGTGCACCAGCTCGTCCAGCATTTGTTCGACCGTCAGGTCGAGCGTTTCGCTGTCGATGACCGAGACGTGACCGGATTCCACCAGCCGCGCCAGGCGCACGTTGCGCATGCGCGAAGTACCCTTTTCGAAGTAGATCGCCACGCTCTTCTCGCCCTGGCGCGCGCCTTCTTCCAGGAAGCTGTTGCACAGGATGGTCTTGCCGCAGCCGGAAGAACCGCTCACCAGCAGCGAATGCCCGCGTGGCAGTCCACCGCCGAACATCTCGTCCAGCGTGGCCACGCCAAGCGACACGCGCTCGGTAATGTGGTCCTTGCTGGGCCCCGTTTTCAATCGTGGAACCACGCGCGGATACACGCGCAGGCCATCGTCGGAGATACGGAAGCTGTGGGCGCCTGTCATATGGCCTTGCCCGCGCATCTTGATGACGCGCATCTTGCGCACCACGGCATTGCCTTGCTGGACCTGGGCCAGCGAGATGACGCCATCGGCGACGGTCATGATCGGATTGGCCTCGACGTCGGCGTGCAGGTACTCCCCGATCAGGAATGTGGTTGCCTGCCAGCTGGTCATGCGGGTGCCGAGCTCCTGGACGAAATACTGCAGGTCGGCGATGCCTTCATTGCCCGCGCGGCCAGTCTGCACCACGGAACGGAACGAATCGACAAACACCAGGCTGGGGCCGAAATCCTCGACTTCGCGCATCACCCGTTCGAGTACGCCGCCAAAATCGCCGCTGCGCAGGTCCTCGGCCAGGTTCACGTAGCGGATCGACTCGCCGACCTTGTCCAGGTCGAAGAACGAGAATTGCTGCTGGTAGCGCAGCATCTTGAGCGGAGGTTCACCCAGCACGGTGAAGAACAGCGCCTTGCATTTCGGGCCGGCAAGCGAGAACATCATCTGGTGCGCCAGCGTGGTCTTGCCGCTTCCCGGCGCGCCGGCAATCAGGTTGAACGAGAATTCGGGCAAACCGCCCCCGAGGAGCACGTCAAGGCCCGGCACGCCAGTCTCCAGGGTTCCCAGTGATACTTTGTCGCTCATGATTGTTCCCGTACCTTCGCATTCTCAGGAGCGCCGCTCCACGCGGCGTTGAGAAGTCGAACTGTTAATGCTTCGCCGATCAGGCCAGAAAGCAGCTTGGTGAAAGTAATGAGTAATGCGGTGTTGGCTTCCTCCGCTTGGCCGGGCCCGACTGCAGCCAGTTGGTCCTTCAGTGCCTGGAGCAATTCGTCCGCCGTGGACGACGCGTGCGATGCGTCCAGCCAGTCAAATCGCACCGATTCGATCCGTACGGTGCGCCTGTACAGTGCGGCAAAGCCGCTGTCCCCTATCAGTGGGCTGAGATGCGCTGACAATTGTCGCCAAGGCTGGACCACTGGACCGTCCATGGCCTGACCGTAAGCGCTGCCGGCAGTCGCCTGTGCAATCAGCGCCTGCCGCTTGTCGTCATTGGAATCCATTTACGGTGTCAGAATAATAGGAGTGTCCGAAAATCGGTAGTCGGGGAAAGTGCTACAAAAGCAGCGTGAATTATAGCCGTTTGGCAAGCGGGTGGGATTTTCAATCGTACAGCCCCCGGATCAGGGGTGCAAGGTCCGGTCTTGACACATTCCGGCGCGGCCAGGCGGTTCTCTTACGCGCCCTCAAGAAGAATGGCAGTGACGCCAGGAACATGGCAAAAACGAAATCTCGTCTGCTATAATCCGGCTGCGTCGGGGCGTAGCGCAGCCTGGTAGCGTACTTGCATGGGGTGCAAGGGGTCGGAAGTTCGAATCTTCTCGCCCCGACCAATGAATCACGGACAAAGGCCAGCCTTCGCGCTGGCCTTTGTTTTTCATCCTGGGCAAGGCGCGCCGCCCTTCCGTTATACTCCCGCGCAGGCGATCACGCCCCCTCCTTCAATAGAAAGAACGACATATGATGGAACTCCTTTCCGACCCGCAGGTGTGGGTCGCTTTCGCCACGCTGACCGCGCTGGAACTGGTGCTCGGCATCGACAACATCATCTTCATCTCGATCCTGGTCGACAAGCTGCCGGTGGAACGCCGCGAATTTGCGCGCAAGCTGGGCCTGTTCATGGCCATGTTCATGCGCATCGGCCTGCTGCTCATCCTGTCGTGGATCGTCGGCCTGACGCAGCCCCTGTTCACCCTGCCCTTCTTCGATCGCGGCGTTTCCGGACGCGACCTGGTCCTGATCCTGGGCGGACTGTTCCTCCTCTATAAGAGCGTGGGCGAGATCCACGAATCGCTGGAAGGCGCGGAAGGTTCCGCATCGAGCGCCGTCAAGGCGACCTTCACCGCCGTGATCCTGCAGATCATGGTGGTCGACCTGGTGTTCTCGCTCGACTCGATCATCACCGCCGTGGGCATGGTGGACGAGATCGCGGTCATGATCGCCGCCGTGATCGTCTCGGTCGGCCTGATGATGCTGTTCGCCGGACCGATCGGCCGCTTCGTGTCGGACCATCCGACGGTCAAGATGCTGGCACTGGCGTTCCTGGTCGTGGTCGGCGTGGTGCTGATCGCGGAAGGCTTTGGCCACCACGTGCCGAAGGGCTATGTGTACACCGCGATGGCGTTCTCGCTGGTGGTGGAGATGCTCAACATCCGCCTGCGCAAGCGCGCCGCCAAGCCGGTGCACCTGCGCTCCGAGTACGTCGAAGAAGGCAAGCTCCCGGAGTAAGCGGTTGCAAAGGGACTGTCCCCGCAGGCCGCTTGCGGGCAGTACCGTCCCTCGATCTTGAGCCTGCGATACCTGAGAGCCTGCCAAATGCAAAGGGGACAGACCGCAAGGACTGTCCCCTTTTTCATTGGTTCCGGGCAAAAGACCGGGGTCCCCGGCCGGGGCGGCCCCTTCCCCGCCTATTTCCAGTCGCCGCGCAGCGCGAGCACGCGTTCACGCAGGTATTCGGGCGTCGCTTCCTGCGGCGCCACCGGCGCACCGACCGCCAGCGCCAGCTTCGAACGCAGGCCGCGCGTGAACGAGCGCTCGAACACATTGGTCTTGTCGCGCGTAAGCAGGCTGCCCCACAAGCCGCGCAGCGCCATCGGAATGACCGGCACCGGCGTGCGTTCCAGGATCTTGGCAATGCCGCCCCTGAACTCGGCCACGTCGCCGGTGGAGGTCAGGCGCCCCTCCGGGAAGATGCACACCAGGTCGCCGTCGTGCAGCGCGTGCGCGATGTCCACGAATGCCTTCTCCATCAGCCATGGATCTTCCTTCGCCGGCGCGATCGGGATCGCGCGCGCGGTGCGGAAGATCCAGCCCAGCAGCGGCAGTTTGAAGATGCGGTGGTCCATCACGAAGCGGATCGGGCGCGGGCTGGCGGCCCCGATCACGATCGCATCGACGTAGCTCACGTGGTTGCACACCAGGACCGCCGGCCCCTCGTCCGGGATGCGGTCGGTGTCGATGGTGCGCACGCGGTGGATGGTGTGGATCAGCAGCCAGGCCAGGAAGCGCATCAGGAACTCCGGCACCAGCGAGAAGATGTACAGCGCCACCAGCGCATTCAGGATCGCCGTGGTGAGGAAGATCTCCGGAATGGTGAAGCCGGCGCTGAGCAGCACCATCGCCACGCCCGCCGACGCCACCATGAACAGCGCATTGAGGATATTGGTGCCGGCGATCGTGCGCGAGACATGCTTGGGATCGCAGCGCGTCTGGATCAGCGCGAACAGCGGGACGATGAAGAAGCCGCCGAATACGCCGAGCAGGACGATGTCGGCCAGGATGCGCAGCGCGCCCTCCTGCGCCAGGAAACCCGCCACGCTGACGGCGGCGGTGTTGGTGTACGCCAGGCTGGCGAAGTACAGGTCGATGCCGAACACCGACAGGCCGATCGAGCCGAACGGCACCAGCCCGATCTCGACCTTGCGGCCCGAGAGCTTCTCGCACAGCAGCGAGCCGACGCCGACGCCCACCGAGAACACGGTCAACAGCAGCATGAACACGCGCTGGTCGCCGTGCAGGTAATCCTTGGCGTACACCGGAAACTGCGCCAGCACCATCGCGCCGTAGAACCAGAACCACGAGTTGCCCATCATGGACAGGAATACGGTGCGGTTCTGTCGCGAATAGGACAGGTTGCGGACCGACTCCGTGATCGGATTCCAGTTGATCCTGAGCTCGGGCGCAGGCGCGGGCGACAGCGGAATGCCGCGGCTGGCCAGCCAGCCGATGACGGCGGTGATGAGCGCGCCCGCGGCCACCAGTTCCACGCCCATCTCGCCATACGCCACCAGCAGCGTGCCGGTGACCTGGCCGAGCAGGATGCCGACAAAGGTGCCCATCTCGATCAAGCCGTTCCCGCCCACCAGCTCTTCCTGCTTGAGGTGCTGCGGCAGGTAGGCGTATTTGACGGGACCGAACAGCGTCGAATGCACGCCCATGCCGACAATCCCGGCGATTAGGATCCACAGCGTGTGGGTCAGCCAGCCGACCGCGCACACGCCCATGATGGCGATTTCAAGCGCCTTGACGAAGCGCGACAGGCGCGCCTTCTCCACCTTGTCCGCGATCTGGCCGGCGGTGGCGGACAGCACCACATACGGCAGGATGAACAGCCCCGGGATCAGGTTGCTCAGCATCGAGGGACTCATCGTCGTCCAGCTCAGCGCGTCGTACGTCAGCACGACGATCAGCGCAGTCTTGAACAGGTTGTCGTTGAACGCGCCGAGGAACTGGGTCCAGAAGAACGGGCCGAAGCGGCGCTGCGTCATCAGGCTGAATTGGCTGGTATGGCTCATGAAGCTCCCTGCATAAGATTTGTTATTTCTTGGTTACGCCATCAGCGGCGGCGCAGCGCCTTGAACGCTTGCGGAACCCATGGCCGCACCGCCACCATCAGGCTGATCGCCTTGCGGTCTTCCAGCGGCAGCCTTGCCTCGTGCTGGTGCTGGTGCGCGAAGTCGCTCGCCACCTGCTTCAGGCGCTCCAGCAGCGCCGCACTGCTCTGCTTCGTCAGCATCATGTTCACCAGCTTCATCATCTCGAACTCGCCGTCGAAGCGCGAGTTCAGGTAATCATGTGCCGCCTCGCGCCGGAAGTAGCCCTGGATCGGCCCGTCCGCCAGCCAGCTGAAGGTGCGCGAGATCAGCAGCTTCACCCGGTTGTTCGGCAGCAGCTCCAGGAAGCCGATCTTGTCCAGCCGGACCAGGTAGCCCGTCACTTCCGCCTCGGTCAGGTCGTACTCGCGCACGATGTCGGCGTAGCCGATGTGGTTCATCGCCGAGACAGCCACCACCAGCAGGCGCGGATCCTCGATCAGCTCCTTCTCCTGCGCCAGCGTCAGCTGCGACACCAAATTCGGCTCGCGCTGCGCGGCGCTCAGCTCGTCGAACTCGATGCCCGCGGCCAGCAGGATCTCGTCCAGCCGCTCCAGCGTGAAGTTCCGCTGCGAGAACATGCGCTTGACGCTGGCCTCGGACATGCCGATCTTTGCCGCCAGCTCCGCGTAGGTGACGCCGCGCGCCTTCAGCAGCCGCTTCAAGGTGTCGACAAGTGTAATCGCGTGCGCCATGACCAGTCCATTTTGAATTTGAGTATCGGATACTAATACTTTTATGATGTAAAAGCGATACTGTCTAGCAATTGATTGATCTCCGAATGCGAATGGTCAATCATGCGATCCATGCCAACGACGGCACACCTGAAAGGAACAAGAACATGAAGAAGATCACCGCCACCGCCCTCCTTGCCATCGCCCTGGCCGCAGCGCCAGCTTTCGCGGCCGACGGCGCCTCGCAAGCCTCCACCGCCTCCGCCCTGTCCGCCGACGGCGCGGCCATGGTGGTCGACGGCTCCCTGCTCGCCGCGGCGGGCTCCGGAGTGGTCGTGGTAAAGAGCGTCGAAGCGAGCGCCGAGGCGCTGGTGTTCGTGGTGGAAGGCTCGGCGAACGGCGTGAGCGCCACGGTGCGCCTGAGCGGCCGCGCGGCCAAGGAAGCGTCGCTCGCCACCGGCCAGATGATCCAGGCGACCACCGTCTCCACCGGCGTGATGCTGGTCGCGCTGGGCAAGGTCATCGCCTTCATCCCGAACGAGACGGGCAAGGCGCTGCTGCACCACTCCCGCGTGGGCGCCTGAGATGTTGCGCGCGCTCCTGCTGTCGCTGCTCGTCCTTGCCGTTCCAGCGCGGGCGGGCACGGAATGTTCCGAGAAGCCGCTTGCGCCCAATACCGTGGCCGCCGCCATGAACCTGGCGCAGGCCACGCGTGAAGCGCTCGACGCCTCCGGCGCGCAGGTGGTGCTGATCGCCCGCGCCGGCCAGGACCTGTCGCGCTACGGCCTGCGCTACTCGCACCTGGGCTTTGCATGGCGCGATCATCCTAAGGGCCGCTGGGTAATCCGCCATGAGCTGAACGACTGCGGCACCGCCACGTCCGCGCTGTACGACGACGGGCTGGCCAACTTCTTCCTCGACGATATGTTCGAGTACCAGGCGCTGCTGCTCATCCCGAACAGCGCGGACCAGGAGCGCCTGGCGGCCACGCTGGCGTCCGGCGTGCCCGCCCGGCTGCATGCGCCGGCCTACAACATGCTGTCGTATCCGTTCTCGACCCGCTTCCAGAATTCGAACCAGTGGGTGCTGGAGACCTACGCCGCCAGCCAGTCCGACCGCAGCATTCCCGTGCGCGACCGCGAGCAGGCCCAGGCCTGGCTTCGGCTGGCCGGCTACAAGCCGATCACGGTCGAGATCCCGGCGGTCGTGCGCCTGGGTGCGCGGGTGTCGCGCGCCAACGTGACGTTCGAGGACCAGCCGTTCGACCGCCGCATGGCGGGCAAGATCGATACGGTGACGGTGGATTCGGTGGTGCGCTTTGTGCGGGAACGCGACCAGCTGTCGCGCGAGCAGACCGTCCGCGCGCAATGATCGGGTAATCCAAAGGTTTCCCCCCGCGCGTCGTTCGCGTGATGACCGCGGTGGATTTCATCCGGCGACCGTTCCCAGGGGGCGGTCGCCTTCCCTACGGCAGCGTGGTTTCGTCCTCGCGCTTGTCGGCGCGCACGGCGGCCACCGCCGCGATGTCGATCAGGCCCTCCCCCGCCGCGTGCGTCGCGGCAGCCACGCTGTCCGGCGTCAGGATCAGCTGCGCGCCGGTGGCGCTCACTTCGGCCACCAGCTTGTCGATCGCGTCGATCCGCGCCGGGTCCGGATTGACGTTGCGGATGTAGATCACGCGGATCGCCTGCGGATGCCTGCGCACCGCCTCCGAATACAGTTCCGGGTCCTGCTCCCCGCTATCCCCCATCAGCACGAACTTCATGTTCGGGTAGAAGCGCAGGATCATTTCGATCTTTTCCAGCTTGTGCGTGTGGTGCCGCCCTTCGCCGAACACCTGGCGCATGCCCAGCTCCTTCAGCAGCAGCGGCCCGAGCGGGATCCCCTGCAGCTTGAAGAACTCCGTGAGCGGCCCGTACAAATGCCACGGACTGCTGGAGACATAGAACACGGGATTGCGCTCGCCGCCGCTGGCGCCCGCATGCAGCGCGCGGTAGAACGCGCCGACGCCCTTGAACGGCTTGCGCGTGTGCGAGTTGGATCGGGCCAGCATGCGCATCATGTTGAGCTTGTTGGTCACGTTGGACCACAGGACCGTATCGTCGATGTCGCTGATGACGCCGAAGCGCGCGGTCGGCGGCGGCACCAGCACTTGCGCGGTCGCGGTCACGCGCGCGGTGCCGCGCCCGGCCGGTTCGTCCAGCTCCAGCTCCACGTTGATCCAGCCGTCGGTGTCGAGCTCCTTCGCCAGCTCGATCTCCAGGTTGAAATAGCCGCCCGCGTCGGTCACCGCGCGTTGTTCCTGCCCCTGGAAGCGGGCGATCACGCCGGCGCCCGCCACCTCGTCCGATTCGAGCCGCTTGTACAGTTCGACCATGTTCCGCCAGCGGGTGTCGGTGGCCGCCTGGGTGCGAAAGTTCTCCATTTCCAGCACGCGCCCGCGGACCAGCAGGCGGTGGAAGCTGCCGAAGCTCGCGTAAGGGACGATCATCAGCTGCCTTCCCTGGCCCAGCCGGCGTCCGGCGCGCTTGATGGCTTGCAGGGCGAATTTGCCTGCGCTTTCGGCGAAGCTGCGCACCGGCGAGGCGGTGCCCTCTTCCTCCTCGACCGGGGTTGGGGCGACCGCAGGCTGCGCGGCAGCGGCGTATGCGCCCGACTCGACCCACACCGGCCCGGCGGCTGCGGTGGCGGCATAGGTGACGGCATCGTCGACCTGCTGGCGGGCCTTGGGGTCGACGTCGGCCGACAGCAGCTGGACCTCAGCGCCGGCGGCACGCAACTGCTCGATCTCCGCGGGAGCCAGCAGCGACGGGTTGATGTACAAGGTGGCGCCAGCCGCATTCGGCAGGATGTGCTCGAAGCCGGCGCGGGTGAGGATCAGGAATGGCATCGCCATGGGACATCGCCTCGATCAATTCGATGAGCATGTTGTACCACAGCGGATGGGGGAAGTTCGGGGCGCTGCCCAACAGTGCGCCCCCGCTCGCGCGGGGACGGCGCCGGACTAGTTCAGGGATTCGAGTCGGATGCGGGTGACCGGACCCACGACGGTCTCCAGCGCTTCGATCAGCGCGATCGCCGCGTCCATCTTCTTCTCCTGCGTCTGGTGCGTCAGCAGCACGATGTCCAGGCGCGTCGCGTTCTCTGCCGGCTCCTTCTGCAGCACCGCGTCGATCGAGATGCGCGCATCGGCGAGGATGCGCGTCAGGTCCGCCATCACGCCCAGGCGGTTCTTGACGTACACGCGCAGGTAGTAGCTGGTGGTGATCTCCGCCATCGGCAGGATCGGCACGTTGGTCAGCTGGTTCGGCTGGAATGCCAGGTGCGGCACGCGGCTCTCCGGGTCGGCCGTGGCCAGTCGCGTCACGTCCACCAGGTCCGCGATCACGGACGATGCGGTCGGCTCGGCGCCCGCGCCCTTGCCGTAGTAGAGCGATTCGCCCACGGCGTCGCCGCGCACCATCACGGCATTCATTGCGCCTTCCACGTTGGCGATCAGGCGCTTGTTGGGGATCAGGGTCGGGTGCACGCGCAGCTCGATGCCCTCCTCGCCGTTGACCAGCGCGCGCCGCGCAATGCCCAGCAGCTTGATGCGGTAGCCCAGCTGCTCGGCATAGCGGATGTCGACTGCCTTCAGGCTGCTGATGCCTTCCACGTAGGCCCGTTCGAACTGCATCGGGATGCCGAAGGCGATGGCCGCCATGATGGTCGCCTTGTGCGCAGCGTCCACGCCCTCGATGTCGAAGGTCGGATCGGCTTCGGCATAGCCCAGCTCCTGCGCCTGGCGCAGCACGGTCGCGAAGTCGAGCCCCTTGTCGCGCATTTCGGACAGGATGAAGTTGGTGGTGCCGTTGATGATGCCGGCGATCGACTGGATGCGGTTGGCGGTCAGGCCCTCGCGCAGCGCCTTGATGATGGGGATGCCGCCCGCCACCGCCGCCTCGAATGCCACCATCACGTCGTGTTCCTGGGCGGCGCCGAAGATCTCGTTGCCGTGCGTGGCCAGCAGCGCCTTGTTCGCGGTGACGACATGCTTGCCTTTGGCGATCGCGCGCATCGCAATCTCGCGCGCCGTCTCGATGCCGCCAATCAGTTCGACCACGATGTCGATGTCCGGGCTGTCCACCACTTCGGTCCAGTCGGTGACGATGCGGCAGCCCTCGTCCACGATGCCGCGCGCGCGCTCCGGCGCGCGCACCGCCACCATCGCGATATCGATGCCGCGCCCGGCCCTGCGGCGGATGTCCTCCTGGTTGCGCTTGAGGACCTGGTAGGTCCCGGTGCCCACGGTGCCCAGGCCGATCAGCCCGACTTTGATTGGTTTCATTCTTGTTCCTTCGGTTGGCACGCCCCGGCCGTCGCCGGGGCGGCGGCATTATGCGGTTCCGTGGCGGCGGCGGTAGCCATCCAGGAAGCGCGCGATCCGGCCGAACGCATCGGCCAGGTCGTCCTGGTTCGGCAGGAACACCACGCGGAAGTGATCGTGGTTGACCCAGTTGAAGCCGGTGCCCTGCACGATCAGCACCTTTGCCTCGGCCAGTAGCTCGTAGGCGAACTGCTGGTCGTTCGCGATCGGGTACACCTTGGGGTCGAGGCGCGGGAACATATACAGCGCGGCCTTCGGCTTGACGCAGGTGACGCCCGGGATGTCGGTCAGCAGCTGGTGCGCAAGGTCGCGCTGCCTGGTCAGGCGCCCGCCGGGCGCGACCAGGTCGGCGATGCTCTGGTGTCCGCCCAGCGCGGTCTGGATCGCCAGCTGGCCCGGCGTGTTCGCGCACAGCCGCATCGAAGCCAGCATGTTCAGGCCCTCGATGTAGTCGCGCGCGTGCTTCTTCTCGCCCGACACCACCATCCAGCCAGCCCGGTAGCCGCACGAGCGGTAGTTCTTCGACAGCCCGTTCAGGGTAATGAACAGGACGTCGTCCGCCAGCGAGGCGATCGACACGTGCTCTTCCTCGTCGTACAGGGTCTTGTCGTAGATTTCGTCGGCGAACACGATCAGCTGGTGCTGGCGCGCCAGCTCCACGATCTCCAGCAGCACCTCGCGCGGATACAGCGCCCCGGTCGGGTTGTTCGGGTTGATGACGACGATCGCGCGCGTGTTCGGCGTGATCTTGCGACGCATGTCCTCGATGTCCGGGTACCAGTTGGACGATTCGTCGCACACGTAGTGCATGGGCGTGCCGCCCGACAGGGTGACGGCCGCGGTCCACAGCGGATAGTCGGGCGCCGGCACCAGCACTTCGTCGCCGCTATTGAGCAGCGCGTTCATGCCCATCACGATCAGCTCGGAGGCGCCGTTGCCCAGGTAGATGTCGTCGATGGTGACGCCGGAGATGCCCTTCTCCTGGGTGTAGTGCATGACCGCCTTGCGCGGCGCGAACAGGCCCTTGGAGTCGGTGTAGCCGGCCGCGCCATGCAGGTTGCGGATCATGTCCTGCACGATCTCGTCGGGCGGGTCGAAGCCGAATACGGCCAGGTTGCCGATATTGAGCTTGATGATCTTGTGGCCCTCGTCTTCCATCTGCCGGGCTTTTTCCAGCACGGGACCACGGATGTCGTAGCAGACTTCTGCCAGCTTTCTTGATTTATGTACCGGTCGCAAGATGGGCTCCAGGGGATCAGCAATGTTGCAGTGCGCAAAATACCATTCTGCCCAATCACAGCCTTTTATGCAACGACGCCGCGCAGGCCACAAAATGTGCGCCGCCGGCCCGGATTCGCAGCACTGGCGGGCTCAAACAAATCGCCACGTTGTACAATCGGCCATCCATTCCTTATTTGCATCTCCATGAAGCTCCACAACGCCACCAATGCCGCCTACCAGACCGTCACCGCGTACGACGACAAGGGGGTCGAAATCAACGCGGTCCGCTATGAGCACAGCCTGTTGGTGATGCCGGAGAGCCCGCCCGTCCCCTGGCCGGTGACCTCGTTCGAGCAGCTGGGCGCCGGGTCGTTCGACGCCATTGCGGCGCTGCAGCCGGACGTGGTCCTGCTGGGAACGGGCGAACGCCAGCGCTTCGCGCATCCTTCGCTGATCCGCCCGCTCATGGAAAAAGGCATCGGCGTCGAGTGCATGGACAGCCATGCCGCCTGCCGCACCTACAATATCCTGATGGGCGAGGGCCGCAAGGTCGCGCTCGCGCTCATCATCGCCTGACCACACAAGGAGAAACCATAGTGGCTGACAGCCCATCTGCCCTCCCGCTGGCCGATTTCACGGCCCCGATGACCGGCAACGGCACATTCCGCCTGCAGGGCCGCCCCGCCAAATACACCGTGCTGTACTTCTACCCCAAGGACAATACGCCCGGCTGCACCACCGAGAGCATTGCGTTCCGCGACCTGCATGAGCAGTTCCTGGCGGCCGGGGCCGAGCTGTACGGGATCAGCCGCGACTCCATGCGCTCGCACGAAAGCTTCAAGCAGAAGCTCGGCCTGCCCTTCGAACTGATCTCCGACCCGGAAGAAGCGGTGTGTAACCAGTTCGGCGTCATGAAGATGAAGAACATGTACGGCAAACAAGTGCGCGGCATCGAGCGCAGTACGTTTATCATTGACGATGCCGGCCGAGTGGTGAAAGAATGGAGAGGCGTAAAAGTTCCTGACCACGCCGGGGAAGTCCTCAAATTCGTGACTGGCCAGGGCGCAGCGTGATGCCCTGTCGATCAACTCTTTATTGATTGCATCAGCTATCTTGAGTCGTACGGAAATTCTTCCTTCCACCGCGTTCCACGGTTCCCGGCCCAGCCGCCGGGCCTTCCAGCGCATCAGCCGTTTTCTCCCAGATCAGCAGTACCATCGCCTCGCCGTCAGAGGCTCGCCAATTCTTTTGAAATGAGATCCTGATGCCACTGCCAAAAATGCCTGCCAAGCCAGCCACGCTGCTGCTGGCCAAAGATTATCCGACCGCCGATCCGGCCGACCTGGAAAAAAGCCGGGCCGCTGCCAAGGCGACACCCAAACCACAACTGGCCGCCGTTGCCGAAGCGCCTGAAGCCAGGCCCGCCAAGGCGAAAGCCGGCGCCCGGGGCAAGGCCGAAGCTGCGCCCCAGCCTGCCGAAACGCCCGCAGCCAAGCCGGCCCGTTCGCGCGGCAAGCTCGAAGCCGAAGCGGCCACTCCGCATCCGGCCAAGCACAAGCTGGTCGAAGTGCCGGTCAAGTCGCCTGCCAGCCGCGCCGCCGACAAGTCCGGCGCGACCAAGATGTTCGTGCTCGACACGAACGTGCTGATGCACGACCCGACGTCGCTGTTCCGCTTCGAGGAACACGACATCTACCTGCCGATGGTCACGCTCGAGGAGCTGGACAACCACAAGAAGGGCATGACCGAAGTCGCCCGCAATGCGCGCCAGGTCTCGCGCTCGCTGGACGCGCTGGTTGGCGCGATCGGCGACGACGGCATCGAACAGGGCGCCCTGCTCAGCAAGCTGGGCAACAAGGACGCCAAGGGCCGCCTGTTCTTCCAGACCCGCCTGCAGGAAGCCAGCCTGCCGGAAGGCCTGCCGCAGGGTAAAGCCGACAACCAGATCCTGGGCGTCGTGCGCGCGCTGGAGCAGGAATATCCGGGCCGCGCGATCGTGCTGGTGTCCAAGGACATCAACATGCGCATCAAGGCGCGTGCGCTCGGCCTGCCGGCGGAAGACTACTTCAACGACCATGTGCTGGAAGACACCGACCTGCTGTACTCGGGCATCGTCCAGCTGCCGGACGATTTCTGGAACAAGCATGGCAAGGACATGGAGTCCTGGCAGGAGAACAAGCACGGCAACTCGGCGACCTACTACAAGGTCACCGGTCCCTTGATTCCATCGCTGCTGGTGAACCAGTTCGTGTTCATGGAACCGAAGAATGGCGAAGCGCCGTTCTACGGCCAGGTCAAGCAGATCAACGGCAAGACAGCCGTGCTGCAGACCCTGCGCGACTACAGCCACAACAAGAACAACGTGTGGGGCATCACCGCGCGCAACCGCGAGCAGAACTTCGCGCTGAACCTGTTGATGAATCCGGAGTGCGACTTCGTCACCCTGCTCGGCCAGGCCGGCACCGGCAAGACCCTGCTCGCGCTCGCGGCGGGCCTGGCGCAGGTGCTTGAGACCAAGCTGTATAACGAGATCATCGTCACCCGCGTCACCGTGCCGGTCGGCGAGGACATCGGCTTCCTGCCGGGCACCGAAGAAGAGAAAATGGGTCCGTGGATGGGCGCCTTCGACGACAACCTCGAAGTGCTGAACAAGTCCGATTCGGATGCCGGCGACTGGGGCCGTGCGGCGACGCAGGACCTGATCCGCTCGCGCATCAAGATCAAGTCGCTCAACTTCATGCGCGGCCGCACCTTCGTCAACAAGTTCCTGATCATCGACGAGGCGCAGAACCTGACGCCGAAGCAGGTCAAGACGCTGGTCACGCGCGCCGGTCCCGGTACCAAGATCATCTGCCTTGGCAATATCGCGCAGATCGACACGCCGTACCTGACCGAAGGCTCGAGCGGCCTGACCTATGTGGTCGACCGCTTCAAGGGCTGGGCGCACAGCGGGCACGTGACGCTGGCGCGCGGCGAGCGTTCGCGCCTGGCCGACTACGCCAGCGAAGCGCTGTAAGGGTTCTTCGCCCGCCCGCGCATTGACATGCTGGGGACGGTCCCTACCGGGAACCGTCCCCTTTTTTCGTTAACTGCAGGCATTTGCGCGAAACATACGGAATCGTCACCGATTGTCGTTTATTTGAATCCTTCCGCATACATCTTCGCTCTACCGGAATGTTTTGTTCGAAAATACAGCGATCAAGCATAAAAAGGAGGACTACCACATGAAACTGACCCACTTCCTGGCTGCCGCCACGCTGGCCCTGGCCGTTTCCGCCCCGGCGCTGGCAGTATCGGACAAGGACGCCGACACCTTCCTGCTGACGCCCGCGCTGTTCGAAAAGATGAAGAAAGCCGAACCTGAACTCAAGGCGCTGAACATCAAGGACGACTCGGAATCGGACGAGGAATCGACGGTCGACGACATCATCAAGAGCATCGAGCGGCACCCGAAAGCCAAGGCGGTGCTGGCCAAGCACGGCTTGACGAGCAAGGAAGTGGCGCTGGCATCGGTCGCGATGATCCACGCCGGCATGTACGTCGCACTGGAGTCGCAGATGGACAAGAAGGGCGCCGCCGACCTGATGGCCGGCTATACCCGCGAACAGCGCGCCAACATCGCCCTCATGCGCACCATGGCCAAGTCCAGGTAGGGCATGGCATCCCCATGACAGGGGAACGCCTGCCGCTCGGCGCACCGCAATCGCAAGACAAAAAAAAGGGGACTACGAAGTCCCCTTTTTCACATCTCCACCCCGGCATCAGCGCACGATGCAGTCCGTCGCATCGCCCTGCCCCGGCGTATTCGACGCCGTCGGACCGCCGCTGCCCGCATTGAACGACGGTGGCGGCACGAACTGGATGTTCGGATTCGACGGCACGATGACCGGCGGCTGGTTCACGTTCGGCACATAGCCGAACTGCCCCGCCTGGAAGCCCATCGAGCCCCCGTTGTTGGTCACGATGATCGCGCCATCGGCCACGGTCAGGTGCAGGCCCGGCATGAGCGATGGCCCCGCCGGCGTGGGCGGAGCAGGCGACTTGCCGACCGGGTTACCCGCCGCAGGCGGCAGCAGGCCCGCCGGCGGCTTCGTCGCGGAAGCGCTGTTCATCAGGTCCGTCACCGTCGGGCCGGCCCCAACCCTGCCCGGTGGCGCAGGCGGAGGCGGCACGTAGTGTGCGATGAAGGTCGTGCCGCGGATGCCGATCGTCGCGGTCGGCGTCTTGAGCGAGAACTTCTCCTTGCTGCGCTTCCCCAGCAAGCCGGTCACCTGGCGCAGTCCGCCCTTGACCAGGTTGAAGGTCGCGGTGTCGCCATCGGGCTTGCCCTCGTCGAACGCGAAGCTCTCGATCTTGAACGAGCTGTCCGGACGAAGCGTGATCTCGCTGTTGTCGATGAACTTGATCAGCGCGTAGGTGTTCTTCTCGGACACCAGCGTGTCGCCCTGCTCGACTTCCGAGCGCAGAGCCAGCACCTTGACCTTGCCGTCCGCCTTTTTCGCGATCAGTGGACCCGACAACTGGCGCACCGTGCCCACCACCTGGCCTGCCCACGCGAACGTGGCAGACCACATCAGGGCAGCGAAGACCAGCGCCTTAATTGCAGTAGAGTTTCGTGGCTGGCTTTTCATTCTTTGCTCCTGAGTTTTCCTTGCCTTCTGCTGGCGGCGTGCCTTCGGCAGGCTCCTTCGCATCGGGCTTCTTCGAATCGTTCGCCGAACCGCTGCCGGTGGTGGTGCCGGGGCCCGGCGAGACCACCGAACCGGTGTTCACCAGCGTGATCGTGGTCTGTTCCACGCTTGCCACCGGTGACTTGGAGGTCTGCGGCGAGGTCGGATTGAACGCCACGCAGCTCGGATCCAGCGGATGGGTCGAGCAGAAGTCCGGCTTCGGCAGCACCGCAACGCAGCCTTGCAGGTTCGGGTTCACCGCGCACTGCTCCAGCTTAGGCAGGATGACGCCGCAGCCCGGCAGGGATGGCGAACCGATACACTCGGCCATGGTGGGCAGCACCACCGCGCAACCGGTTATGGTCTTGTCGGCGATGCACTGCTCCAGCTTCGGCAGCACGGCGACGCAACCGGCCAGGGTCGGATTGACCAGGCACTGCGCCATCTTCGGCAGCACGCCTTCGCAACCGTAGGTCGACGGCGCAGCGACGCACACCGCCATCGAAGGCAGGCGAACGGCGCAACCCAAGGTCGACGGTGCGGCGATACACGCTTCCATCTTCGGCAGCACGCCCTCGCAGCCGTAGGTCGACGGGCTGGCGATACACTGCGCCATCTTCGGCAGCACTGCTTCGCAGCCGGTCGTGGCAGGGGTGACGATACATGCTTCCATCCTCGGCAGCACGGCCTCGCAACCCACGGTGGACGGCGCTGCGATACAGACCGCCATCTTCGGCAGCACTGCCTCGCATCCGGTGGTCGACGGCGCGACGATACATGCGGCCATCTTCGGCAGCACGCCTTCACAGCCGTAAGTCGACGGCGCGGCGATACATTGCGCCATCTTCGGCAGCACCACTTCGCAGCCGGTCGTTCCCGGGGCGACGATACATGCCTCCATCTTCGGCAGCACGCCTTCGCAGCCGTAGGTGGAAGGTGCGGCGATACACTGCGCCATCTTCGGCAGCACCACTTCGCAGCCGGTCGTGCCCGGCGCGACGATACATGCTTCCATCTTCGGCAGCACGCCTTCGCAGCCGTAGGTCGACGGCGCGGCGATACACTGCACCATCTTCGGCAGCACCACTTCGCAGCCGGTCGTGCCCGGCGCGACGATACATGCCTCCATCTTCGGCAGCACACCCTCGCAGCCGTAGGTCGACGGCGCGGCGATACACTGCGCCATCTTCGGCAGCACCACTTCGCAGCCGGTCGTGCCTGGAGCGACGATACAGGCCTCCATCTTCGGCAGCACACCCTCGCAGCCGTAGGTCGACGGCGCGGCGATACACTGCGCCATTTTCGGCAACACCACTTCGCAGCCGGTCGTGCCTGGAGCGACGATACATGCCTCCATCTTCGGCAGCACGCCTTCGCAGCCGTAGGTCGACGGGGCCGCGATACATTGCGCCATTTTCGGCAACACCACTTCGCAGCCGGTGGTGCCCGGGGCGACGATACATGCCTCCATCTTCGGCAGCACACCCTCGCAACCGTAGGTGGACGGCGCGGCGATACACTGCGCCATCTTCGGCAGCACGACTTCGCAGCCGGCGGTGCCCGGGGCGACGATACATGCCTCCATCTTCGGCAGCACGCCTTCGCAACCGTAGGTGGACGGCGCGGCAATACACTGCGCCATCTTCGGCAGCACCACTTCGCAGCCTGCAGTGCCTGGCGCGACGATACACACTTCCATCTTCGGCAAGACGCCTTCGCAACCGTAGGTGGATGGCGCAGCGATACATTGCGACAGTTTTGGCAGCACTACTTCGCAACCGGCGGTGCCTGGTGCGACGATACACACTTCCATCTTCGGAAGGACGCCTTCGCAACCGTAGGTGGATGGCGCCGCGATACATTGCGACAGCTTGGGCAGAACCACCTCGCAGCCGGCGGTCGACGGCGCCGCGATACATGCTTCCATCTTCGGCAGCACGCCTTCGCAACCGTAGGTCGACGGGTTGGCGATACATTGCGACAGCTTCGGCAGTACCACTTCGCAGCCGGCGGTCGATGGCGCCGCGATACAGGCCTCGATCTTCGGCAGCACGCCTTCGCAACCGTAGGTCGACGGGTTGGCGATACATTGGGACAGCTTAGGCAGCACTACTTCGCAGCCGGCGGTCGATGGCGTCACCACGCACACTTCCATCTTTGGCAGCACGCCTTCGCAACCGTAGGTCGACGGATTGGCGATACATTGGGACAGCTTAGGCAGCACCACTTCGCAGCCGGCGGTCGATGGCGTCACCACGCACACTTCCATCTTCGGCAGCACGCCCTCGCATCCGTATGTGGACGGGTTGGCGATACATTGCGACAGCTTCGGCAGCACCACTTCGCAGCCAGCGGTCGATGGCGTCGCCACGCACACTTCCATCTTTGGCAACACGCCTTCGCAACCGTAGGTGGACGGATTGGCGATACATTGCGACAGCTTCGGCAGCACCACTTCGCAGCCAGCGGTCGATGGCGTCACCACGCACACTTCCATCTTCGGCAGCACGCCTTCGCAACCGTAGGTGGACGGATTGGCGATACATTGCGACAGCTTCGGCAGCACCACTTCGCAGCCGGCGGTCGATGGCGTCACCACGCACACTTCCATCTTCGGCAGCACGCCTTCGCAACCGTAGGTCGACGGATTGGCGATACATTGCGACAGCTTCGGCAGCACCACTTCGCAGCCGGCGGTCGATGGCGTCACCACGCACACTTCCATCTTCGGCAGCACGCCTTCGCAGCCGTAGGTGGCCGGAGCAGCGATACACTGCGACAGTTTCGGCAGGACGGCATCGCAGCCTGCGGTGGACGGCGAAACGATACACACTTCCATGTTCGGCAGGACGGCCTCGCAACCATAGGTCGCCGGGGCGGCGATACATTGCGCCAGCTTCGGCAGCACGTATTCGCAGTTGGTCGTGGCCGGGTTGGCGATACAGGCGGAGATGCTCGGCAGGACCACTTCGCAACCGGAGGTCTGCGGATTTGCGACGCACTGCTCGATCTTCGGCAGCACCGCCTCGCAGCCGGCAGTCGACGGTGCAGCAACGCAGGTCGCCAGCTTCGGCAGCACGGCATCGCAACCGGTCGCGGACGGGGTCGCGATACATTGCGCCAGGGTCGGCAGCACCACTTCGCAACCCGGGGTCGCCGGCTGGGCCACGCAGACTTCGATCTTCGGCAGCACCGCTTCGCAGCCGGCAGTCGACGGTGCAGCGACGCAGGTCGCCAGCTTCGGCAGCACGGCATCGCAACCCGTCGCGGACGGGGTCGCGATACACTGCGCCAGGGTCGGCAGCACCACTTCGCAGCCCGCGGTCGCCGGCTGGGCCACGCAGACCTCGATCTTCGGCAGCACGGCTTCGCAGCCTGCCGTCGCCGGCGCGGCGATACAGGTCGCCAGCTTCGGCAGCACGTATTCGCAGTGCGTCGCGGACGGCGACGCGATACAGGTTTCGAGGCTCGGCATGACCGCTTCGCAGCCCGGAGTCGCGGGCTGCGCGACGCAGACCGCCACTGGCGGCAGCACCGCCTCGCAGCCGGTTGCCGACGGGGTCGCGATACACTGGGCCAGCGTCGGCAGCACTACCTCGCAACCCAGGGTCGACGGAGCGGCAATGCAGGTGTCCATCTGCGGCAGCAGCGCGTCGCAGCCCGGCAGGGAGGGTTCGGCGATGCACTGCTCGATGGTCAGCACAGGCCCGGTCACGACACCGGCCTGCTTGTCGATCACGCCGCCGGTCATGATGGCGCCTTCTGGCGCCGTGATGGCGCCGCCCGCGCGCAACGAGATGTCGCCGCTGGACGAGGTCACGGAGCCGCCTTCGGACACGGTGATGTCGCCATCCGCGCCGGTCGCTTCCAGCTTGATCGCGCCGCTTTCGGAGCGCACCGCGCCTTCGATCGTCATCGGGCTGTGCGTGGTCAGGCTTATGTCGCCCGACGTGGTGGTCGCCGACTGCACAGTCATGCCGCCATGGTTCTCGACGCTGATCGACCCGCTGCTGTCGCCGTGCTGGCGCACGTCAACCGCGAGTTCGCCCGGCGCGCCGGCATTGTTGACGACATTGATCGGCGAACCGCCTTCCGAGTACGGGTCGTAGTTGGATGCGGTCAGGACCGAGGTCTCCGTATTGAGCGGCGCGGTCATGGTGCCGATGCCGCCCTCGGAGTACAGCGTCAGCATCGGCGCCTTGAGCAGTCCGGAGCCGAGGATGCGGCCCGCGTCGATGTACACCTCGCGGGTCATCGCTTCGACCGGCGCGTTCAGGAATACGCCGCCCGACGTGCCGATGCTGATCCCGTGCGGCATGCGCATCGCGGCATTAATGTTCACGCCCTGCGCGCCGCCGTACATGCCAAAGCCGAGAATGCCCGTGCCGGTCAGGTCAAGCGCGCCGACCACGTTCACACTGTTGTTGTTGGAGTAGCCGTCGCCGAAATTACCGACCGAAACCCAGGGAGCGTCGATGATCGACAGCTCGTCCTGCGACAGGCCGAGCGCCTCGCCTTCGATGTCGACGGCGCCCTGCCCGACGTTGATCGCCAGGTCGGAATACGTGGTCAGTTCGACGTCGCCTTCCGAGAACGTCGCGATGCTCGCCAGCGGCGAGAAATGCATGCTGTCCGCTTCCAGGTTCACGCTGAACGCATCGATGCGCGCCCGGTCGAGCAGCTCGATCGAGCCGCCGCGCGCCTGCGCGTACACGTAGCGCGCAAAGATGCTGGCTGATGCGCTTTCCGTCTCACCGCCGTAGCTGCCCGAGAACGATTGCACAACGTCGTCGCGGCCAATCACGACCGACGTGCCGCCCAGGCGCACCACGCCGCCAGGGGCGACGATCGGTCCGGCCACCGTCAACTTGCCGGTCGTGTCGAGATCGATCCAGGTGTCGTAGTCGTCGGCCATGCTAATGCCCTGCGTGCTGCTACCCACTTCCAGGTCGCCCTGGTTGCCGAAGACAAGGGTACGCACGCCGCTGGCGACCAGCTTGCGCACATTATTGATGGCGCTGTCGCCGCCGAGGTAGACGTCGGCCGGAGCATTGATGTCGGAACTGATGGACAGGACGTCGGCAGTGATACCGCCGTCCAGGCTCTGCGTGATCTGGCCCGAGCTGCCCAGCATGATGTGGTCGGAGCGCAGCGGCGCATTGATCTCGATACCGCCTGCGCCGCCGTGCAGCGCCAGCATTGCGCCGGAGCCCGGGTTGCCGAACGAGGTATCGCCCACGACGCTGATCTTGCTGTTGCTTTCCCCCGAGGTGCCGATCGACAGCGCCGTGGAACTGATGCGGCCGATCTCGTCCTGGTCGATCGCCAGCACGCCCTCGCCATCCGTGGCGCCGGCGCCGACGTGCACGCCGACCTCGGCCGAATCGGCGGTGATCGAGGTCATGAAGGATTCGATGGAACCCTGCAGGTCGAGACGGTCCGCGCGCAGATGGACGTAAGGCGCCAGGATCTTGCCGTTGCCGCGCACGCCCAATGCTCCTCCGCCGAAGGCGCTTGCCATCAGCGTGCCTTCCGGGTGTGTCATCTCGATGGTGCCGTTGAAGTCGAAAGCGCCGCCCGTGTTCAGGCTGAGCGAGCGCACGTCATGCAGCAGCGCCCACGTGCCCTCGGCGACCGTCAGGCCGCCCAGGTTGCCGCTGTGACCGATGATCAGGTTGCCGCCGCTGATCCGCGCCAGCTCGGCCGGGGTCAGCACCAGCGCATCCGGGTTCTTGTCGTTGGCGATCTCGATCGGCGTGCCTGGCATATTGTTGAAGATGGCGACCACGCCGCTGCCATTGGCGCCACCGGCGCTGACCTGCCCGTTGATATTGAGCTTGTCGGCCGTAAGCTGGATGAAGCCGCCCGCATCGCCGGCGCCGCTCGAAATGCTGCCCGTCGATGCGACGTTGATGGTGTTACCCGTCAGGGAGACGGTCCCGCCGCCGCTGGAGACGATCGGCGCGTCGACATCGATCGAGCCGGGGCCGTCCGATGCGGTAAAGCCGGTGTAGCTGTTCGCGCGCAGGACAATGTTGCCGGTCGTGGTCGTGATCGAGCCCTTGACGTTGATGCTGCCGCCCGCGCTGGCGTCCAGGCTGTACTCGCCCAGGGTCAGCGGTGCGTTGAACGTGATGTTGTTGACCGCCTGCAGGGTGACGTCGGCGCCCGAATTCATGATCTGGGTCGGCGACAGGTACACGGACTGGCCGGGCAGCACTTCGAACAGGCGCGCATCCACCAGCGGATTCAGCGAAGCGGAGCCGACGATGATGTTGAGCGGATCGAGCAGCCACTGGCCGCGCGCTCCATGCGACGCGCCAGCGTCGACCACCAGGCCGTTCACGTCCAGGTAGACGGCCGAGGTTTCGACGAAGCCGCCGTTGCCCGACTGCGCGCCGCCGCGCGCCGAGATCTGGCCAAAGGCGCGGGTCGCGCCGGTGGCCCACAGGATGACCTTGCCGCCGTTGCCGCTCTTGCGCGCGTCGGCGCGGATGCTGGCGTCCTGGCCCAGCCAGGTCTGCTCCGCATTCTGGACCGCGGCATTCTTGCCGAGGTAGTCGCCGCCCATCAGGACGGTGCCGCCACCGGTGTCACCGCTCACGTCGACCGATGCATTGCCGGTCATCGCGACGCGATTGCCCAGCAGGTGCACGGCGCCGCCCGTGCCAGCGCCAGTCGCGGTCGTGGTGCTGCCCGCCTCGAGGATGGTGTCGCCGCTCGCCTTGAGCACAATCTTGCCGTTCTGGCCGACCACCGCGCTGTTCGCATTGAGCGCGCCGCGCTGGTTGACCAGCGCACCGTAGATGCCGATGCGGCCGCCCTGCGTGATCACCTGGCCCAGGTTGACCGCCTTGTCGGCAGGCGCCGACACGACCACGTGCAGGTCAGGATTGCGCGAGTCCACCAGCTGCACTTCGCGGCCGGCGGCCAGCACCACGTCTCCCTGCGGCGACGTGATGATGCCGTTGTTCTCCACGTTCGGCGCGATCAGGAACACCTGGCCGCCGGACGGCGTCGCGATCGTGCCCCGGTTGTCGACATTGCCCGCCACCGGGCCGGCGCTGAACTTCCTGCGCCCCGCCAGGAAGTCGGCGTCGCTGATGTTGAGCGTGGAGGCGGTCAGGCCTGCGACATCGACGCGCGAGCCTTCGCCGAACATCACGCCGTTCGGGTTGATCAGGAAAACGTGGCCGTTCGACTGCAGCGCGCCCAGGATCTGGGTCGGATCCTGGCCGAGGATGCGGTTCAGCACCGCGCTCGATGCGCTCTGCTGCACGAACTGCGTCACCTCGCCCGGCGCAACCGAGAAGCTCTGCCAGTTGATGATGGTGTTGGGTGTGTTCGTGATGGTGAACACGTTGCCGTTCTGCGAGAACGTGGCCTGGCCGCTCACCACCACCGGCGACGTCGGCGATGCGACGGCGGCGGTAAAGGCGCACGCGAGGACTAAAGGTAGCAATCTCTTCATGATATCCCTCATCCTCAGTAGGCAAAGCCCATGCGGACATGAACACGGTTCTTATCGTTGACGGCAAGTTCGCCCTGCTCCACCACATGGCCCCAGTCCAGCTGCAGGGTCATGGTGTCGCCGAAGGCCATGCGCACGCCGAGGCCTGCGCTGGCGATGGTGGTGCTACGCAGTTCGCCCGGCAGCGCGTGGTTGCGCCTGACCCAGGCGACGTCGACGAAGCCCACGCCGCGGCATTGCCAGTTCGCGCGCTGGCACAGGTTAGGGCTGTACATTTCCAGGTTGGTGTTGACGCCGCTGTCGGCCGACAGCTCGCGCTCCGCAAAGCCGCGCACCGAGGTCGAGCCGCCCGCGCCGAACTGCTCGCCCGGCACCAGCGCATCGTCGGTCAGCTGGGCGTTGAGCACCACGCGCGACTGCCAGCCGGCCAGGCTGCCCGGCAATGCATGGGTGGCCGACGCCGACAGGCGCACCACGTCGTAGGAAGGATCGGCATGCATGCGCGCTGCGCGGAATGCGCGTTCGCCGCCACGCTCGCCGCCCGGGAAGTTGTGCGCGTAATTGATCGACACGCCGTACTCGCCAGCGCCATAAGAAATGGTGCCGAGGTAGCCGACCGACACCGGATGCACGGTGACGTTGTTACCGAAGTCCGCGCCCGCGAACAGCACGCTGTTCTTGAATGCCTTGTAGTCCACGCCATAGGTGACGCGGTGTTCGTAGTCGCCGACCCGCGGCAGCACCTGGTTGTAGCGCGCGCCGTACACAGTGCCGCGGCCGCTCACGGCCAGGTCGAAGATGCCCGCCGTGACCACGCCCGAATCCACGTCCGAGTAGTTCGCGAACAGGTCGATCGAGTCGCCCAGCGCATACAGCGGAATGTGGTAGCCCATGCCGTACACGGCCACCTGGTCGGGCTGCTCCGCGGTGGTGGTGTACTGGATGCTGCCCACATGGTCGCGGCCAAACAGGTTGGCGTGCTGCAGCGAGGCCGATACGTGGGTCTTGCCGGTCGAGCCGGTGCCCGTGTTGTCCAGGTTGAGCGCTGCGCGCCAGAAGCGCTGGTCGAGCACCTCCAGGTTCGCATCCACCTCGTCGTTCTCGCCGCCCTGCAGCTTGAGCGTGACCTTCTTGGCCGGATTCTCGTTGGCGAGCTTGAGCTGGGTGGAGATCCGTCCGATGTTTGGCGTCTGGCCTTCCATCAGGGCCGGCAGGCTGCGGCGGATGTTCGCTTCGTCGAACACCGTGTTGCCGCTGACGCGCACGCGGCCGATCCTGGCCTGGTTCACCACCAGACGCACAACGCCGGCGTCCAGTTCCTGCTCGGGCAGCTGCACCGTCACCACGTTGTAGCCGCGCGCGTGGAAGGCCGCTTCCAGCGCCTCGAGCGCGCGCTGCACGTCGCCGAAATCGCGGCCGCTGCCGGTGAACGGCGTCACGGCGGCGTCCACCACCTCTTGCGGCAGCAAGGTATTGCCGCTCACCTCGAAGCGCTGGATGGCGAAACGCAGCGGCTCGTCGGCCAGCGCCTGCGCGTCGGCTGCCCACGCGGATGCGACGGCAAGGGCCAGCACCGGGCCTGCGAACAGGCGTGCATAGCGAAGTCTCATGTTTTGGACCTGTTTATTTATTGTTGTTGGCTTGATTCCGGCCCCTCGCCGGAATTGCAACGTTGGAATATCAGAAGTGTAAAGGGATTTCCTGAACAGAACTGTCTTCGAAATGTATTTCAGTTACATCCGTGACTTTGTCACGCGCGCGAGGGGGCAACCTGTTGCAGCTGGCACACAGCTTAATAAACAGTCATCGAAATTGTTACTTTGTATCGAAGGTCGTTACACCATCCCAGTCCGCGCCCGGAGGATGGGCACGGTAGTGCGCGATCCGGTCCAGGTACAGCCGGTACAGACCGGATGAGGGATCCGCTCGGCGCAGCGTCTCGATGGTTTCCTGCGCCTCGTCCCAGCACTGGACGCGCACGAGCGCGAGGGCGCCGTTCCACGCAGCAACCTCGGCGACGAGTTCCGGGGTGGCCTCGGCTGCGCGGCAGAGCGGCTCGAAGATCGCCACCGGTTCGTTCTTGCCCTTGACGCGCACCAGGTCCAGCTCGCGGTACAGGAATTCAGGCGCGGCGGCGCGCGTGGCTTCGCCGACGCAAATACCGACCCCGTACAACTTGGTGATCCCTTCCAGGCGCGAGCCCAGGTTCACCGCGTCGCCCATGACGGTATAGGCCTTGCGGATGGCCGACCCCATGTCGCCGACATGCATCATGCCGCTGTTGACGCCGATGCCGATTTTCAGCTCAGGCCAGCCGCGCGCCAGGAAGTCCCCGTTCAGGCGCTGCGCCGACTGCTGCATCAGCAGCGCGGTGGCCACGCCACGGCTGGCGTGGTCGGGGAACGCGACCGGCGCGCCCCAGAACGCCATCACGGCATCGCCAATGTACTTGTCGAGCGTGCCGCGGTAGGCGCCGCGGATGTCTTCCGACATCGCGGTGAGGTACAGGTTGATGTACTCGCGCAGCTGCTTCGGGCTCAGTCCTTCCGAGATGGTAGTGAAGCCGCGCACGTCCACGAACATCACGGTCAGCTCACGGCTCTCCCCTTCCATGCTGTACTTGTCCGGGTCCTCGGCCATTTCGGCGACCAATTCCGGCGCGACGTATTCGCCAAAGCGCGACACCAGCGCGCGGCCCTTGCGGAACTCGAACAGGTAGCCCCAGCCCAGGTTAAACACGAACAGCGACCCCGCCAGCACGAGCGGCATCGCCATCGACAGGGTCCAGCCGGCCGCCGCATAGGCCCAGTAGTTCAGCGCGATGACGCCAGCCGACACGCCCAGCGCCAGCAGGATCGAATACAGCGGCGAGAGCACCGCGAGCGCCAGCGCCAGCACGATGCCGACCAGCGCGACCTGCAGCACCTCGATGCCGTCCGCAAAGTCCGGCCGCTGCTTGAAGTCCCCGTCGAGGATCGACCTGATCAGGTTCGCGTGCACCTCCACGCCGGGATATTGCGCATCGACCGGCGTGGCGCGCAGGTCCTGCAGGCCCGGGGCGGTGGTGCCGACCAGCGCGATCGCACCCGCGAGCGTTTCCTTCGGCGCCTTGCCCGACAGGACATCGGCCGCCGACACGTAGCGGAAGGCGCCGCCGTCCGGTCCGCCCGTGCCGCGGTACTCGATCATGTTCATCAGCTTCTCTCCGACCGGAATGCGGATCGGCTCGCGCTGCACGGCCGTGAACATGAGCAGCGAATCGAGGCCGCCGTGGGCGCGCTCGCTTTCGCTCAGCTCATCGGCGGCGGTGTCGAAACTGGGCGCGATCGCGCGCGCGTCCAGCGCGGCGGCGACGGTAGCCAGCGACAGCGCGGGATAGTAGGCGTCGCCAATCTTCATCAGGAGCGGCGAGCGGCGCAGGATGCCGTCGGCGTCCGGCACCGCCGTGAAGATGCCCGCCCCGCGCGCCGCTTCCTGCAGGCGCGGCAGGTTGGCCAGGAAGCCTTTTGCTTCCACCGCATGCACCACGCGCCCGTTCAGGTCTTCCTGCGTGAACGCGGGCGCCGGCAGGGTGCCCTTGCGCTGGTCCGCGATGTTGTAGCCGAGGACGACGTTCCGCCCTGCCATCGCGCTGGCCATCAGCCCGTCGTAGTCGAGCGACGCGCGCATCGACGCGACCTTGTCGCCGAAGCCCGGCACCGCGCGCAGCTCGCCGCGCGCGAGCGAATCGAGCACGTCGTAGCCGGAGCTGTCGTCCGCTTCCGCGAACACGATGTCGAAGCCGGCGGCGGCCACTTCGTAGTCCGTGGTCAGGCGCGCCACCAGTTGGGCCATGACCTTGCGGTTCCAGGGAAAGTGCCCGATCTCGGCGATGCTGCGCTCGTCGATGTCGACGATCACCACGCGCGGGTCGAGCTCCGGCTCGCCCATGCGCAGGCGCAAGTCGGCGAAGAAGGTGTCCATGCGGTCGATCGGATCGAAGCACAGGTCGCCCGACACCTGCAGCGCCGCGGCGATGGTCAGCAGGATGCCCAGCAGCCAGCGCGCGCCGTGCCGTGCAAGCAGGCGCTTCATGGCACGTAGCCCGGGATGGCCGATTCGTCCACTGCGTCGACCTGGGACGGGTGCATGTGCTTGTGCGCGAACTTCAGGTACACCTTGCTGCGCACGAAGACGTCGAACAGGTCGGGGTCGATATGGCCGTTCAGCGAGAAATTGCCGAGGATGCGCATCGACTCCGACAGCGTCTTGCCCTTCTTGTAGGGGCGGTCGCGCGCGGTGAGCGCTTCGAAGATGTCGGCCACCGCCATCAGGCGCGCCTGCACCGACATCTGCTCGCCGGTGAGTCCGCGCGGGTAGCCCTTGCCGTCCATGCGCTCGTGGTGCCCGCCCGCGTACTCGGGCACGTTGCGCAGGTGCTTCGGCCACGGCAGCGACTCGAGCATTTTCACCGTCATCGAGATGTGGTTATTGATAATGCGGCGCTCGGCGTCGTTCAGGGTGCCGAAGCGGATTGTCAGGTTGGCCACCTCGTCTTCGTCCAGGAAGTCGCGCTCCACGCCATCCGGCCCGGTCCAGCGATATTTGGCGATGCTGCGCACGCGGTCCTGGTCCGCCTGCGACATCGATTCCGATCCCGCGTTCGCCTCGCGCAGGAACTGGCGGTCCGCGCGCAGCGTGGCGGCCAGCTGCGCGTACGCCGTGTCGACTGCGCGCGGATCGGCGCCGGCCGCCTTGGCGCGCAGCGCGCGGAGCTCGGCATCGCGCAGCAGCACCTCGAAGCGGGTATCGATGAGATGCACGCGGTCGAACAGCGTCTGCAGCTTGCTGGCCTTGTCCACCACATGCACCGGGGTCGTGATCTTGCCGCAGTCGTGCAGCAGGCCGGCCAGCCACAGCTCCTTGCGGTCGGCATCCGTCATGCGGAAGCCGGCGAGCGGGCCGCGCGCGGTGTCGTGCACCGCCTCGGCCAGCATCATGGTCAGTTCCGGCACGAACTGGCAGTGGCGTCCGGTGTACGGCGACTTCTCGTCGATGCCGATGTTGATCAGGTTGACGAGCCCCTCCAGCAGGTTCTCAAGCTGTGCGATCAGCTGGCCGTGGGTGATCGCGACCGCGGCCTGCGCGGCCAGCGCCTCGATGAAGCGCTGGTCGGTGGCCGAAAACGCGTGCACTGCCCCGGTCTGGCCGTCCCGCGCATTGACCAGCTGGAGCACGCCCACCAGCTCGCCCTCGTGGTCGCTCATCGGCACGGTCAGGAAGGACTGCGAGTGGTAGCCGAACTGCGCATCGAAGCTGCGCATCCCGGAAAAATTGAACCCGTCGGCGCGGTACACGTCCTCGATGTTCACCGATACGCGCCGGTTCGCCGCGTACGCCGCCACCGATGAGGCATTCGGCTCGCCGTGCTCGTCGAACAGCGGCACCGGCGGGATCTCGATGCGCGCGTTCCCGGCGCCGCCCTGGCGGATGCCCAGCGTGTCGTTGACGGAAATGTGAAATTCCAGCGAACGCCGGTCGGCGCTCGGGCGGTACAGCGTGCCGCCGTCCGCCCCGGTCAGCGATTTCGCCGTGTGCAGGATGCGTTCCAGCAGCGTGCCGGTCTCGGGCGCATTGCCGAGCGCCACACTGAGCTCGGTGAGCTGGTGCAGCCGCTGTGCGACTTGAGCGGGATCGAGATCGTGCATGGCGGGGGTGTTGTTTCCGTTCATCAACTTACAAGTGTAGCGCCCTGCGCAGCGCCTGTACACGGGAAAAGTAAGAGCCATTTCCTATGAAAAACATATATCATCGCGTAAATAAACATGTCAAAAAAGATCGTCCGAGGGAGTGGCTGAATGAAATTCCGGTTCTGGGGGGTGCGCGGTTCGATTCCGTCACCCGGTCCGCGCACGGTGCGCTACGGCGGCAACACCACCTGCATCGAGGTGGGCACCGACGACGGCACGCTGATCGTCCTCGACGGCGGAACCGGCCTGTTCGCGCTGGCCCAGGACCTGATCGCGCGCGGCCGCCCGGTCGACGCGAACATCTTCATCACCCACAGCCACTGGGACCACATCCACGGCCTGCCGTTCTTTTCGCCGCTGTTCGTCCGCGGCAGCCGCGTGTGCCTGTACGGCGCAACCGACCCGGCGACCGGCCACGGCATCGAACATGTGATGGGCGTGCAGCTGCAGAACAGCTATTTCCCCGTCAGCGAAACGCAGATGGACGCCACCATCGAATACCGCACGCTGGACTTCGACGAGACCGTACAGGTCGGCGAAGCGCAGGTATGCAATGTCTTGATGAACCATCCCGTCACCAACCTGGGCTACCGCATCAGCGCCAACGGCAAATCGATGTTCTTCACCGGCGACCACGAAGCCTTCCACAACCCGTACCCGCAGGACGATCCGCGCCACGCCGCCTGCGCGCGCCACATCGACGAGCGCATGGGCGCGATCGACCGCTGCATGCAGGGCGTGGACGCGCTGGTGATGGACTGCTCGTACACGCGCGAGGAATATCCGTCCAAGCAGGGCTGGGGCCACGGCACCTTCGATGCAGCGCTGGAGACGGCCGTACGGGTCGGCGCCAAAGCGCTGTACTGCACCCACCACGAACCCACCCGCAGCGACGACGAACTCGAAGCCGTATTCGCGCAGGCGCTCGCGCGCCACCCCGGCCTGCCCGCGGGCCTCCAAGTCAAGCTGGCCTACGAAGGCCTGGAAGTCGAACTATGAGCACCCATCCCATCGCCCCGGCGAGCGGCAGCGCGAGCGAAACCGACCTGCGGCTCGCATTCTTCCGCAAGCTGCAGGCGGTCACCACCAAGATTCACGCCACCAGCAACCTGGACGAGATCATGCTCGACCTGGGAATGGAGTTCTGCGACCTGTTCAACTGCGACCGCTTCACGCTGTATGCGGTCACGCCCGAGAAGGACCACATCGTCTCCAAGGTCAAGACCGGCCTGACCTCGTTCCGCGACCTGAAGCTGTCGATCGGCCCCTCCTCGATCGCCGGCTGGGTAGCGCAGACCCGCCGCACCATCAACATCGCCGACGTGTACGACGACGCGGAACTCCGGCGCCTGTCGCCGGAGCTCTCGTTCCAGCGCGGCGTGGACCAGCGCACCGGCTACCGCACCCGCGAGATGCTGGTCGCGCCGCTGGTGGCGGTGCAAAACGGCGAGCTGCTGGGCGTCATCCAGTTCATCAACAACCGCGCGAAAGGCCCGTTCTCGGACATCTGCCTGGAAGGCGTGAAGGAACTGTGCGAGACGCTCTCGGTGGCGCTTAGCCAGCGCATGAAGCCGGCGCAGCTGGTGCGCACCAAGTACGATGCGCTGGTGGCCGATGCCGTCATCTCCCCTTCCGAATTCGAACAGGCGCAGCGCAGCGCGCGCAAGGAAAGCGTGGACATCGAGGAAGTGCTGGCGCGCGACCTGGACGTGGGCGCTGCCGCCATCGGCAGCGCGCTGTCGAAGTTCTTCGGCGTGCCGTACGAGCCGTTCAAGCCGGACCGCATCAAGCCGCACGACCTGCTGCGCAACCTGAAGGTCCAGTACATCGAAGAGAACCTGTGGATGCCGCTGGAAGACGGCAAGGACGGGCTGGTGGTGCTGGCGATCGACCCTGACCGCGTGGCGGCCAGCCGCATCGTCAACCAGATCTTCCAGACCACCAAGGTTGCGTTCCGCGTGACCACCCGCGCCGAGTTCCGCCAGACCCTGGACCAGTTCTACGGCAGCGCCGACGCCGGCGGCACGGTTGGCGAACTCCTGTCCGGCATGGAAGGCGACGACGAGGACAGCGACGCCCCGCAGGACGTCTCAGAGGCGGTCGAGAACGAGCTGGTCAAGCTGGTCAACAAGGTGATCGTCGACGCGCACCGCCAGGGCGTCTCGGACATCCACATCGAACCGCTGCCCGGCAAGGGCAAGACCGGCATCCGCTTCCGCAAGGACGGCACGCTGGTGCCGTACATCGAGATCCCGGGCAGCTACCGCAGCGCGCTGGTCGCGCGCATCAAGATCATGTGCGACCTCGACATCTCCGAGCGCCGCAAGCCGCAGGACGGCAAGATCAAGTTCAAGAAGTTCGGCCCGCTCGACATCGAACTGCGCGTCGCCACCATCCCGTCCACCGGCGGCGTGGAGGACATCGTCATGCGCATCCTGGCCGCCGGCGAGCCGATCCCGCTCGACAAGCTGGGCGTGCTGCCGTTTAACCTCGACCGCCTGAAGAGCGCAGTGGAAAAGCCGTACGGCCTGTTCTTCGTGTGCGGCCCGACCGGTTCGGGCAAGACCACCACCCTGCACTCGGTGCTGAGCTACCTGAACACGCCCGAGACCAAGATCTGGACGGCGGAAGACCCGGTCGAGATCACGCAGAAGGGCCTGCGCCAGGTGCAGGTCAACCGCAAGGCGGGCCTCGACTTCGCGACCGTGATGCGGGCCTTCCTGCGCGCCGACCCGGACATCATCATGGTCGGCGAGATGCGCGACAAGGAGACCGTCAGCACGGGCATTGAAGCGTCGCTGACCGGCCACCTGGTGTTTGCCACCCTGCACACCAACAGCGCGCCGGAGTCGATCGTGCGCCTGCTGGACATGGGCATGGACCCGTTCAACTTTGCCGACGCCCTGCTGGGCATCCTGGCGCAGCGCCTGGCCAAGCGCCAGTGCACCGCCTGCAAGGAAGCCTATCACCCGAGCGACGAGGAAGTGCAGCTGCTGCTGACCGAGTTCTGCGAAGAGCTGAACAACACGCAAGCCTTCAAGAGCGACCCGCAAGGCGCGCGCCAGGCGGTGCTGGACGGCTGGCAGGAGCGCTACGCCGACGGGCAGGGACGCTTCACCCTGTACCGCACGGTGGGCTGCGGCGAGTGCAACAAGGGCTACCGCGGCCGCGTAGGCCTGCACGAACTGATGCTGGGTTCGGAGAAGATCAAGCGCCTGCTGACCGAGCACGCGCGCGTGGCGCAGCTGCTGGCGGCGGCGCTGGAAGACGGCATGATGACGCTGAAGATGGACGGCATCGAGAAGGTGCTGGCCGGGATCACCGACATCAAGGCCATCCGCCAGGTCTGCATCAAGTAGGCCCGGCCTTCGGGGACTGTCCCCAACGGGGACCGTCCCCGATTTTTAAAACGCAGCACCGATAAAAAAAACGGACCCGAATGAAGGTCCGTTTTTTTTTGCGTGCCAGGATCAGGAAACGGTGCTGCCGCCATGGCGCCAGCGTTCCCACTATCCCCTACATCAGAACAGCTGGGTACCCACGTACCAGCCGATCGCCGCCATGAACGCCGACGCCGGAATGGTGAAGATCCATGCCCACACGATGCTGCCCGCCACGCCCCAGCGCACGGCCGACATCTTCTGCGCCGAACCGACGCCGACGATCGCGCCGGTGATGGTGTGCGTGGTCGAGACCGGGATACCCCAGAAGCTCGACATCATGAGCGTGATCGCGCCGCCGGTCTCCGCGCAGAAGCCGCCGACCGGCTTGAGCTTGGTGATCTTCTGGCCCATGGTCTTGACGATGCGCCAGCCGCCGAACAGCGTGCCGATCGAGATCGCCGCGTAGCACGAGACGATTGCCCAGCTTGGCGGTTCCTTCGCGTCTGCGCTCAGGTAGCCGCCAGCGATCAGCAGCATCCAGATGATGCCGAGGGTCTTCTGCGCGTCGTTGCCGCCGTGGCCCAGGCTGTAGCTGGCCGCCGACACGAGCTGCAGCCGCCGGAACCAGCTGTCCACCTTGCGCGGATGCGATTTGACGAACAGCCATGACACAATGAGCATGATGAACGCCCCCAGCACGAAGCCCAGCAGCGGTGCGATGACGATGAACTGCACCACGCGCAGCAGGCCGTCGGCGACCAGCACTTCGGTGCCGCCCTTGGCCACGGCCGCGCCCACCAGGCCGCCGACCAGCGCGTGCGAGGACGAGGACGGGATACCGTAGTACCAGGTGATCACGTTCCAGGCGATGGCGCCGATCAGCGCCCCGAAGATCACGTGTTCGTCCACCACGTGGGCATCGATGATGCCCTTGCCTATGGCCGACGCCACCTTCAGGCCCACCACCGCGATGGCGGCAAAGTTGAACACGGCTGCCATTGCGACGGCGGTGTGCGGTTTCAGCACGCCGGTCGAAACCACGGTGGCGATTGCATTTGCCGCGTCGTGGAAGCCGTTCATGAAGTCGAACAGCAGTGCCAGGATGATCAGGCCCCCGAGCACATAAATGCTGATGTGGATTGTTTCCATTATTGTTTATTCCCGCTCTGTCGCTTACGCGTTCTCGACGATGATGCCTTCGATGATGTTGGCCACGTCTTCGCAACGGTCGGTGACGGTTTCCAGGATCTCGTAGATGGCCTTCATCTTGATCAGGTTGCGCACGTCCGGTTCGTCGCGGAACAGCTTGGACATCGCGGCACGCATCACGTGGTCGGCGTCCGACTCCAGGCGGTCAATCTCTTCGCAGATAGCGACGATCTGCTGGGCGTTGTTCATGTTGTGCAGCAGGTGCACCGCCTGCTGGACCTTCTCGCAGCATGCCAGCGACAGGTCGGCCAGGCGCTTGGCTTCCGGCGTCACGGTCTTCAGGTCGTACAGCGACACGGTCTGGGCCGCGTCTTCCATCAGGTCCAGGATGTCATCCATGCGCGTGATCAGCTTGTGGATGTCGTCGCGGTCGAGCGGGGTGATGAAGGTCTTGTGCAGCAGGTCCACGCACGCGTACGTGATCTTGTCTGCCTGCTTCTCGATGCCTTCGATGGCGTGGGTGCGGTTTTCGACGTCGTCGAAATTGGTCATCAGGGCGACCATTTCCTTCGCGCCCTTGACGCACAATTCAGCGTGCTGGTTGAACAGGTCGAAAAATTTGCCCTCGGTGGGCATCAAGCGTCCGAACATAACATTCTCCGTGTTTTAAATTTGAATCTGTCTGCTGCCATGGTATGGCAGCCGCTGCCAATTAGTCGCCCTGGTAAACACCGAGGCTGCCGCTGTAGTTGCCGAACTTGGTGTACATCCCCATCCAGGTCAGTCGCACGGCGCCGATCGGGCCGTTACGCTGCTTGCCGATGATGATTTCAGCCGTTCCCTTATCGGGCGAGTCGGGGTTGTAGACCTCGTCACGGTAGAGGAAGATGATCACGTCCGCATCCTGCTCGATAGCGCCGGATTCGCGCAGGTCGGACATGACGGGACGTTTGTTGGGACGCTGCTCGAGCGAGCGGTTCAGCTGGGACAGCGCGATGACCGGGCAATGCAGCTCCTTGGCCAGCCCCTTCAGGCTTCGCGAAATCTCCGAAATCTCGGAGGCGCGGTTGTCGCCCGGCTGGCTGCCCTGCATCAGCTGGAGGTAGTCGACGATGATCAGTCCCAGCTTGCCGCATTGGCGGGCCAGGCGGCGCGCGCGGGCGCGCATCTCGATCGGGTTCAGCGCAGGCGTCTCGTCGATGTAGAGCTGCGCTTCGTTCATTTTCTGGATGGCGTGCGTCAGGCGCGGCCAGTCCTCGTCATTCAGTTTGCCGGTACGCAGGCGGTGCTGGTCGAGCTGGCCGACCGAACCGAGCATACGCATTGCCAGCTGGGCGCCGCCCATCTCCATCGAGAACACGGCGACCGGCAGGCCAGCTTCGATCGCGACGTTTTCGCCGATATTGACCGAGAACGCGGTCTTGCCCATCGACGGACGGCCGGCCACGATTACCAGGTCGCCCGGCTGCAGACCGGAAGTCATGCGGTCCAGGTCGATGAAGCCGGTCGGCACGCCGGTGATCTCGCCCTGGTTCTCGCGCGAATACAGCTCGTCGATACGCTCGACCACCTGGGTCAGCAGCGGCTGCACCGCGACCCAGCCCTTGGCGCCGCGCGAGCCTTCTTCGGCGATCGCGAAGATCTTGGATTCGGCCGCGTCCAGCATCTGCTTGACGTCCTTGCCCTGCGGGTTGAAGGCGTCGCCGGAGATTTCGTCGGCGGCGGTGATCAGGCGGCGCAGCACGCCGCGGTCGCGCACGATCTCGGCGTAGCGGCGGATGTTGGCGGCGGACGGCGTGTTCTGCGCCATCGCGTTCAGGTACGGCAGGCCGCCGCAGTCTTCCGCCTTGCCCAGCTGGACCAGCTGTTCGTAGACGGTGATCACGTCGGCCGGCTTGGAGGCGTTGATCAGCTTGACCAGCTGCTCGAAGATGATGCGGTGGTCGTAGCGATAGAAATCGCCAGGGTTCATGAAGTCCGCAATCCGGTCAAATGCGGCGTTGTCACGCAGCAGACCGCCGATCACCGATTGTTCGGCTTCGATGGAGTGCGGGGGGACGCGGAGCGCTTCGAGTTGGGAATCTACGGGGGCATTCATAGGCGCGCATTATACCTGCTGCGGACTGCAAAACCGCCACAATCGGTGGAGGCTGAGTCATAAAATCAACAACTTCGCCCGCGAAGATTTGGCCGCACGGGGCCAGCGCCGCGCCGTGCGGCGGGGTTGACCTGTCTTTACCGTCGAAATGGCACCTCTTGTTACAGATGGATAGTATCTGCGCTGCGCAGGGTGGTATCGTCCAGCGGTTTATCCGGGGAGACAGCATGGGCAAGCCTGAACACATCGAAGCCGGCGGCGTCGTCACGCTGGACATCCGCGCCTGCGGCGCTGCGCTCGATCCCGCGATCGGGGTTTGTTCCGCGGACGTCTGGCTAGCCGCCGGAACGGTGGCGAGGGCGCGCGTGGTCGTGCTGGATGGCGACCCGGCCACAGGCGCTTTCCCGACCAGCGACAGCGAACAGCTGGCGCCGGGCTCCCCGCTCACCATCTCGCTGGGCTACGACGGGAACACAAGGGAAGTCTTCAACGGGATCGTGCACGCCCACAGTATCGACATTGCGTCCGAAAACGAGTGCCGCCTTGTCATCGAGGCGCGCGCGCAGGAACCGTTCGCCGATTCCGCGGTCAATGCTGCACCTGCCCTGGCGCTGACCTATGGCGAGTCGATCATCAGCTTGCGCGCCACGGCAGACCTGGAGCGGCCGGACATCCATGGCGAAGTGTGCTACCAGGGCAGCAGCGCTGCCAGCCCCGGAGACCGCGTCACGCTGGCCGGGCTGGGCCAGCGCTTCAATGGCGACATGGCCGTCAGCCTGATCCACCACCGCGTCAGCGATGGGAACTGGATCACCACTGCTGCCATGTCCGCGCCCTGCTCCTCGACTCCGCTCCGCCAGACCATCGTCACGCGGTCGAACCTTCGGGTGGACCTGGACGATGCAGGCCGGGCACTCGAGCTGTCGACGCCGTACGGCCAGCGCGTCCGGCTGGACGACGAGGCGCAGGCTGTCGTGATCAGCGACGGGCATGGGAACGCGGTACGGCTGGACAGGAATGGCATCGCCATCGACAGCAAGAAAGGCATCGCCATCTCGGCGGCTGGCGACATCAGCGTCAAGGCGCAGGGCCAACTGGCGCTGGAAGGCAGGGCCGGCGTGACCATCGCAGGCATGTCGATCGACGCGCGCGCCGACCTGAGCTTCAAGGCGCACGGCTCGGCTGCGTCGACGCTGTCGGCGGAAGGTGAAGTCACCGTGCGCGGCGCGATTGTCCTGATCAACTGAGGGGACCGGAATGCCAATGGCCGCCCGACTGACCGACTTCCACACCTGTCCGATGCAGACGCCGGGCGTGCCGCCGATCCCGCACGTCGGCGGGCCGCTCGCCGGACCGGGCGTGCCGACCGTCCTGATTGGACGACTGCCGGCCGCATGCGTCGGCGATATGTGCGTGTGCGTCGGGCCGCCGGACACGATCGTCAGCGGATCATCCACCGTAATGATTGGGGGCCGCCCTGCCGCGCGCGTCGGCGATACGACCGCCCATGGCGGCACGGTGGTGACCGGGCTGCCCACTGTGTTCATTGGAGGCTAGGCATGGACGACTTATCCGCAAACGCTGCGGTGATTGAACGCGAACTGGCGTGGCTGTCGGACGCCATCCACCAACGCCTTGGACACTACTTCGACGGCAGCGCCGGAGCGCCGTCAGGTCCCGACGCGCCGGCCTTGCCAGACAGCGGTGGCACCTACGGGAGGACGGTGGAGGAGCTGGAACTGGGTGCGCACGAGCGGCTGGCGCTGATCCTGGTGCTCGCGCCGCACGTGCGCCCACAGGCGCTGGATGCGTTCCTGACGCAGAACCAGCAGACTGGCAAGCGGTTCACCGAGTTTGGCGGGCGCGTGGTGCACGACTACTTCCTGCCGACTATCGAAACCGCTCTCTTCCTGCTGGCTGGCGATAACCTCGAACTCCGCTTGCGGCTGCGCCGGCTACTCGCGCCCGCTGGCAGGCTGGTGTCGTCCGGCCTACTCGACTGCGAAGCAGGCCAGCCCGGCCTGCCGGACGGCGCGCCGCCGCTGCGACTCTCCAGCGACGGGCTCGCGCGGCTGTTGGGCGAGGCAGCCAGCTGCGAGCGTGCGCTACGGGCCGGCATTTGAAGGGACACGATGAAGTTACTGTCATGCCTGCTCTTGGCTGCGTGGCATCCACTGGGTGTTCCGATATGGCGACGTCCCGGCATGAGACCCTGGCAGCAGCCCGGGACGAGACCATGTCGGAACAGACTATGGGATGGTGAGTCACCAGTGTAATCCCTTAGGAGGGAAAATGACCGCTGCTATCGGTTGCTAACGCCAAGGGGCCGCTATCGACCCGGAGGGTACATACCAGCGCCCGGTATTTTCGATTAGGCTTTGACCGTTACACGCTCAACGGCGGGGTATTCCAGGAGTGGGGCAAAATCGAGCTTCCAGATGTCGAGTTCATACAGCCTACGGTTTTGGTCCGCGTTGAGTGCAATTCTCACGGAAACCCCATCGCAATCGACGTACTCTGCCTCCACAAGACAACTACCTAACCACCTTGGCTCGTTCCCTGCGAATCCCAGACCGCCCATACCACCATCGTCCATGTCGCGCACCTGGGCACCCGCCAGTTGATGAAGCAGCTGCTCACCTCCGCTTACGTGCCCAAGGAGAGCACGTATGAGTGACTCCTCTTCAATACGGAGGGGGCGCAGGTCGTCTTGATCTTGGTTTGACCTCACATTCCGCACCTGTTTACGCCAAGCATCCCGGGCCTGAAGCAATGAATTTTGATTCGCACCGCCGGGATAATAGGGATCCGTCGAATGTACTGGATCGTCTTCCCATTTGCACAGGTGGCAAATCTCATACGCTCCAACCTCTGTGATCGTAGGCTGACCGCAGCAAGGGCAACGGAGAAGGGAGTCGTCTTGAGGTGACATCTATGCTCCGGCCTGACTCAGCGACTCAGGCCGCACTGCCAGGTCGACGCGCTGTTGCCGGCGCTGGCGCCGTTGAACATGATCGTGATCTCGGGCGTCTTACCGTCCAGGCCATAGCTGCCGACCCCGCCCCGCCCGCCGATATCTCCGCCGCTGAAGTCGATGCGATGGGTGGCCGGGTCGTATCGGTAATTCGCCACCACGCCGCCCCGGTAGAGACGGTAGCGTCCACCCGCCATCAGCACCAGGGAGCCACGGTCCTGGTCGCGGAACTGGGGGTTGGCGCCGGTCCCCTGCCAGACAGGCTGCTTGCAGAGGTAGGTGCCCAGCGGTGGCGGCGACGTCGGCGGGCAATTCGGGTTGCTGCCACCGCATTCGGCTTTGACGGCGGCGACGCCGGTGGGCGCGCGCACGCTCTTGCAACCGTAGCCGAGGTTGGAGGGGTTGCCCTTGCCATAGGCGTCGGCGCTGACGCGATAGTACGGGCAGGCGCCGCCGTCGGCGGCGGTCACCACGCCAGGGATCCAGAAGCCGTTGCGGTATTCGACCTCGACCGCGTCACCGGGCTGGAACACGCGCGGTGAGGCGGGAGCGGGCGCCGGCGCCGGAGCAGGTGCGGGCGCGCGCGGTGGCGCCGGCGTAGCTACCGGCGCCTGCGGCGCGGGTGCGCGCGGCGGAGCCGGCAGGGCCACTGGCGCTTGCGGCGCGGGCGCACCCGGAGGCAGCGGCAAGGCCGGGGACGGCGCCGCGGGTGCAGGCGCGGTCGCCAGCCAGGCGTCGGCCTGCGCCTTGAGCGATGGATCGAGCTGCACGGCCCTTGCGAAGAACTCACGCGCCTCGTCCGCACGGCGGTCGCGCATCAGCGCCGTCGCCAGCAGGAACTGGTACTCGGCGTTGTTAGGCTTGAGCATCGCGGCCTGGCGGAAGTTGGTCGCGGCCATGCCGAAGTTCTGGGCAGCGTAGGCCTCACGGCCGTAGTTGATGTAGCTTTCCGGGGAGCCGGGCGCCTGCGCGTACGCAGGTCCGCCGGCAAAGGCCAGCAACAATCCTGTCGCCACGAGGAAGGATCGAATCGGCGATCGCTTGCTATGTCTCATGTCGAATGGATGAGTTGGTGGAGGACGACCGATTGTAGCAGCAGTAGCGAAACTATTGGAAACGCCAGCCTGCCGTCCCTGCCCCCCCCTGTTGGCATGCGCAGAGGCACGGGAGCCGCCGTCCGAAACGCGGACGAAAAAAAAGCCGGGCGAACCCGGCTTCTTTCCGTGCAAAGCAGCTATTAGGCTGCTTCGCCCTGCACAGCGATGGTCACGTCGACGACGACGTCGGTGTGCAGTGCAACTGCAACCGGGTGCTCGCCGGTGGTCTTCAGAGGACCGGTCGGCATGCGCACTTGCGCCTTCTCGACAGCGAAACCTTGCTTGGACAGCGCTTCAGCGATGTCGAAGTTCGTCACGGAACCGAACAGGCGGCCGTCCACGCCCGCTTTTTGCGAGATGGTGATGGTCATGCCGTTCAGCTTTTCGCCCTGTGCCTGCGAAGCGGACAGCTTTTCAGCTGCTGCTTTTTCCAGGTCGGCGCGCTTGGTTTCGAACTCGGCCACTGCTGCGGCGGTCGCGCGGCGTGCCTTCTTTTGCGGGATCAGGAAGTTACGTGCGTAGCCGTCCTTGACCTTCACCACGTCGCCCAGGTTGCCGACGTTAACAACTTTTTCCAACAGGATGATTTGCATAATTTTTCTCCAGGTTCTCTGCGCAGGCGATTAAGCGTTGTGCAGGTCGGTGTATGGCAGCAGGGCGAGGTAGCGCGCGCGCTTGATCGCGGTGTCCACCTGGCGCTGGTAGTGCGCCTTGGTGCCGGTCAGGCGTGCTGGCATGATCTTGCCGTTTTCCTGGACGAAGTCCTTCAGGGTGTCGACGTCTTTGTAGTCAACTTGCTCAACGCCAGCGGCGGTGAAGCGGCAGAACTTCTTGCGCTTGAACAGTGGGTTCTGTTGTTTGCGCTTCTCTTTCATCTTGTTCTTGTCGAACTTTTTACCGAATGCCATTTCGAGGCTCCTGTATCTATCTAATTAAAGTCAATGATGTGGAACACTAAGCTTTTGCTGTTGCGGTTCTTTTTCGCCAGGAAGCCGGTGAACTGGTAGGTTGCCCCCAGTTCCGCCCTGCTCATCCGACCTGAAATTTCGCCTGCGGCGAGCGCGGCTATTTCAAAATCGACCTGCCTGGCCACCCCTGCCTCCACCTGCTGCGAGCTATGCTGCAGCGTGGCGCCGGTAATCGGCACGCCGGCCGGGGTGTAGCGCAGTATGTCGCGCTCGATGATCGTCGCAACAACGACGAGCTGGTTCACTTAGGCCGCTGGAGCAGCTGCTTGTGCAGCTTCTGCGCGGTGGCTCTTGGCTGCGTCTTCGCGTTGTACCGACTTCATCATCGGCGACGGTGCGGTTTCAGCCTTCTTCATTTTCACGGTCAGGTGACGCAGCACGGCATCATTGAATTTGAATGCGGTTTCCAGCTCGACCAGGGTCTCGTTGTCGCACTCGATGTTCATGCAGATGTAGTGTGCCTTTGGCAGCTTCTGGATCTGGTATGCCATCTGGCGGCGGCCCCAGTCTTCCACGCGATGGACGTTACCGCCACGGGTCGTGACCGTGGTCTTGTAGCGCTCGATCATCGCCGGAACTTGCTCGCTCTGGTCCGGGTGGACGATAAAAACGATTTCATAATGACGCATCAATAACTCCTTAAGGACGTTTAAACAAATGCCCACCCCGGCGTCAAGACGGGTGTGGGAAGGGAAAGCCGGCAATTATAACGCGATCGGCGCTGCGGTTCAAGTAGGGGAGTATCCGCTCGGAAACGCGCGCTGCGCGGATACCCCTAGGGGGTATGCGGTTTGCACGGAAGCGGCGCGAAAAACAGGGGGAGTATGCGGGCGCCCGTGGGCGCGGACGGCGGTGTGGGGGCACCGGCGCCGTCCGCGCCCGGGCGGTACTGCGCTTGCTCAGCGGCCGGCCAGGTGGCGCGGCTCGTTGTCCAGGATCGTCAGCGTGGTGTGCGCGGCGCGCAGGGTGGCGGCGTCGGTCGCGAAGATGCGGGTCGGCGCCGGGCGCGACATGCGCTTGTACGCTTCGCGCCTGCTGCGCGGGCCGAATTCGTCCGGCGGCAGCGTGATCCGCACCACCCCGCCTACCACGCGCGCCGGGTTGTTCGGGTACTGGTAACCGGTGTCTTCCGGCCAGCTGGACGGCGACGGCGACGGCGCCGCCAGCTGCGGACTGCCGTTCTCGTCGGTCGGCACGACCACCACCGCGTTCGGGCAAGGCATGTCGGTCAAGGTGACGCGGCCCTGCTCATCGGTGCATTTAACGACGTCCGCCTGGGCCAGGCCGGCGGGCCCGGCCACGCACGCGGCCCACAATGCAAGTATGGGAATGCGTTTCATGATGATGTCCTTTTGTCTATGTTGACATCATCGCGCGGCACCGCCCTCCCCTCTGTTCGCCCTCCCACAAAGCCCTGTAGGACCGCAGCGCGTCAGAATGCAGGCATAGACCACATTTTCCTTGCATTATGCGAAATACTGTACAAAAATACAGGCTGGTCTAACATACAGCCGAATAACCATGCTCAAGCTCACCGCCCGGCAGGAACAAATCCTCAACCTGATCAAGGAAGCCATCGACAACACCGGCTTCCCGCCGACCCGCGCGGAAATCGCGCAGGAGCTGGGCTTCAAGTCCGCCAACGCGGCCGAAGAGCACCTGCAGGCGCTGGCGCGCAAGGGCGCGATCGAGATCTCGCCGGGCACCTCGCGCGGCATCCGCCTGCTGGGCGCGGCCGCCGAGGCGCCGCCTGCGGTGCCGGCTGCGCTGATGATGGCGCTGCCGCTGGTGGGCCGGGTCGCCGCGGGTTCGCCGATCCTTGCGACCGAGCATGTGGAAGCGACCTACAGCGTGGATGCGGCCATGTTCTCGGCCAAGCCGGACTTCCTGCTGAAGGTGCGCGGCTGGTCGATGCGCGATGCCGGCATCAACGACGGCGATTTGCTGGCGGTGAAAAAGGTGGACAGCGCGAAGAACGGCCAGATCGTGGTCGCCCGCATCAACGACGACGTCACGGTCAAGCGCTACCGCAAGACCGGCTCGACCATCGAGCTGCTGCCGGAGAACCCGGACTTCAAGATCATTACCGTCAATCCGGAGGCGGATGACTTTGCGCTGGAAGGCCTGGCGGTCGGCCTGATGCGCACCTGGCATTAAGAAATTGGTTGTCGTCCCAGCGAAGGCTGGGACCCATACGGAGTTTCCGGGCTTTTGGCCTGTTCCACTGAACGAACGGTGTATGGATCCCAGCTTTCGCTGGGATGACTATCGCTCGCGTTAAAGGCCAGGGAGCGTCCCCTGCCGGGGACAGCCCCTGTCGACCTTAGTGGCCGGCGCTCGGGATGGTGGTGGGGCGGCGCACCCGGTCCCCGCCGTACTCTTCCTGGATATGCTTGGTTGTCTCGTTGTGATCCTTGACCCAGGCATCCGTCGCGACGCGCCAGGCATCGTAGTCCGCCATGATGGTCTTGGCCTTGACGCTGGCCGTCAGCCCTACTTCCGCCTGCGCCGCCTTGATGCGCGCAATCGCCTTCTCCCTCTCCTCCGGCGTCATCAGCGCGAACACGTCCTTCGGGATGCGCGCTTCCGGCGCTTCCTTCTTGTTCAGGTTATCGACGAAGCGGTTGTAGCAGTGCTGCCATTTGGTGACGCGCTCGCCCACCGCCGTGATCTCGGCATTGTCCTTGGAGATCTGCGGAATGCGCGGCGTGCGGCAGGCGAACTCGCCCGACTTGAGCTCGTACCCGTCGTAGCGCGTGGTCCACTGCTCGATCTCGGCCTTGCGCGCCTCGCGCTGCTGCGCCAATTCGGGCGTCACCGGCTTCGACTGCCCGGCGGCGAATACTGGGGCGCTGATCGCCAGCGCAAAGCAGAACAGGAATTTGGTCATGTTGTCGTCGGAGGTCAGTGGGTCGGTCGGTTGATCGGTTATGCGTCCAGCGCGTTGCGGAAGTCCGCCAGCAGGTCGTCCTGGTCTTCGATGCCGACCGAGACGCGGATCAGCGATTCGGCGATCCCCATCTGCGCGCGGCGCTCGGCGCCCATCTCGAAGAAGATCGTATGCGCCACCGGGATGACCAGCGTGCGCGTATCGCCCAGGTTGCTGGCCGGGATGCCGACCGTCATGCGGTTCAGGTAATCGAAGCAGTCGATGCCGTCCTTCAGCTCGAACGACAGCAGCGAGCCGCAGCTGCGGAACAGCGAAGCGGCCAGCGCGTGCTGCGGATGGGATTCCAGGCCGGGGTAGTACACATGGGCCACGCGCGGATCCGCTTCCAGCATGCGCGCCAGCGCCAAGGCATTGGACGCGGCGCGCTCCATGCGCAGCGCCAGCGTCTCGGCGCCCACCGCGATGTGGTGCGCCGCTTCCGGACCGAGCGCCGCGCCGAAGTCGCGCAGCGCCTTGGCGCGCAGCTGCGCCAGGCCCCACATGCGCGGCGGGTTCTTCTTGTAGCTGTCGAAGATGTTGGGGTACGCCTGCCAGTCGTAGGCGCCCGTATCGGTGATGCAGCCGCCCAGCGCATTGCCATGGCCGCCGATCGACTTGGTCAATGCATTGACCACCAGCCCCGCGCCCACGTCCTTCGGGCGGAACAGGTAGGGCGTGGTCATGGTGTTGTCCACCACGTACAGGATACCGCGCTCGGCGCACAGCTGGCCGATGCGTGCCAGGTCGGCGACCTGGGTGCGCGGATTGGCGATCGTCTCGACGAACACCAGGCGGGTCCGCGGCGTGATGGCCGCTGCCACATTGGCCACGTCGGTCGCATCGGCAAAGCTCACGCCCACGCCCTGCCCCGCCACCGTATTCCACAGGCTGTTGGTGTTCCCGAACAGGAAGCTGGACGACACCACGTGGTCGCCCGCGCGCAGCAGCGCCTGGAACAGCGCGCCGATCGCGCCCATGCCAGTGGCAAAGCAGATCGATCCCACGCCCTGCTCCATGCGCGTGACCTTTTCTTCCAGCGCAGCCACGGTCGGGTTGCCCTGGCGTCCGTAGCGGAAGCCCGGCTCCTTGCCCTGGAAGACCGATGCCAGCTGGCGCGCATCCGCGTAGCCGAAGGCTACCGAGGTGTGCACCGGCTTGTGCAGGGAGCCGGCTTCCACCGCCTTCTGGCGGTCGCCGTGCAGGATGGTGGTGGTGAAGCCGGGCTGCTTCATTCCGCGTCGATCTTGTTCAGGTTGAGCTGGGTGCGAATCAGGTCGTCCTGCTTTTCCTTCGGATTGTGGCGGGCGCGCTCCAGGCGGTCCAGGTACTCCGGCGTGACGTCGCCGGTGATGTAGCGGCCGTCGAAGCAGGACGCCTCGAAGTCCGTGAGCGCCGGGTTCACGTCGGAGATCGAACGCTTGAGCGACTCGATGTCCTGGTAGATCAGCGCATCGGCGGTGATCTCGCGGCAGATCTCGTCGCGGGTACGGCCGTGCGCAATCAGCTCGTCGCGGGTCGGCATGTCGATGCCGTACACGTTCGGGAACAGCACCGGAGGCGCGGCCGACGCGAAGTACACGTTGCGGGCGCCCGCTTCGCGCGCCATCTGCACGATCTCGCGGCTGGTGGTGCCGCGCACGATCGAGTCGTCCACCAGCAGCACGTTCTTGCCCTTGAACTCGGCGCCGATGGCGTTGAGCTTCTGGCGCACCGATTTCTTGCGCATGGCCTGGCCGGGCATGATGAAGGTGCGGCCGATGTAGCGGTTCTTGATGAAGCCTTCGCGGTATTCCACGCCCAGCTTGAGCGCGAGCTGGATCGCGGCAGGACGCGACGAGTCCGGGATCGGCATCACCACGTCGATGTCGCCGGTGCGCAGCTCGGCCTTGATCTTGTCTGCCAGGTACTCGCCCATCTTGAGGCGGGTGGCGTACACCGACGCGCCGTCGATGACGGAATCGGGACGCGCCAGGTAGACGTATTCGAACGCGCAAGGATTGAGCTGCGGATTGTCCGCGCACTGGCGCGCGTGCAGCTTGCCGTCCATGTCCACGAACACGGCCTCGCCCGGCAGGACGTCGCGCAGGAAGCGGAAGCCCATGCCCTCGAGCGCCACCGATTCGCTCGCGATCAGGTATTCGGTTACGCCCTGCTCGTTCTCCTGCGCGCCGATGCACAGCGGGCGGATGCCGAACGGGTCGCGGAACGCCAGCAGGCCGTAGCCCGCAATCTGCGCCACCGCGGCGTAGGCGCCGCGCACGCGCTTGTGCAGCATGGCGACGGCCTTGAAGATGCCGTCCGGGTCGAGCGAGTAGCCGACCGATGCTTCCTGGATCTCGTGCGCCAGCACGTTCAGCATGACTTCCGAATCGGAATCCGTGTTGATGTGGCGGCGGTCGTTCTTGAACATCTCGATCTTGAGCTGTTCCCAGTTGGTGAGGTTGCCGTTGTGGGCGAAGGTGATGCCGAACGGCGCGTTCACGTAGAACGGCTGCGCCTCTTCTTCGCTGGACGAGCCGGCGGTCGGATAGCGCACGTGGCCGATGCCGGTGTTACCCAGCAGCGAGCGCATATTGCGGGTCCTGAACACGTCGCGCACCAGGCCATTGGCCTTGTACATCGAGAAGGTGCTGTTCTGGCTGGTCGCGATGCCAGCGGCGTCCTGGCCGCGGTGCTGCAGCAGCAGCAACGCGTCGTACAGGGTCTGGTTGACAGGGGAATTGGAAGCGATACCGACGATGCCGCACATGATGTTGCTCCTGATTGGACCTACTTGATTTCAAAAATTCTTCAATAGCGCAGGTGGCGCGCCAGCGCTTCGGGCAGCAATGGCCGGATGGCGCGCGCAGTGCCTTCTACCGCGGGACGCAGCTGGGCGTTCTTCCAGAACGGCTGCTGCGGGATCGCGGTCATTGCGCACACCGTCACCACCGCGAGGACGATCACCACGCCGCGCGCAAAACCGAAGCCGGCGCCGAGCAGGCGGTCCACCGGCGACAGGCCGGTCGCGCTGACCAGCGCCCCGATCGCCATGCTCACCAGTCCCATCAGCAGGCGGGTGCCGATGAACAGCACGATGAACGCGACGATCAGCCGCACCACTTCGCCGGGGATCACGGCCGGCAGCATCGCCGCCAGCTTGGCGCCAAACGCATTCGCGACGAAGAACGCCGCCACCCAGCCCGCCAGCGACAGCACTTCCTTCACCAGCCCGCGGAACACGCCGATCACGATCGACGAGGCGAGCGTGCCCAGCACCAGGTAGTCGAAAACCGTCACGAGCCAGGCTTAGTCGGCGACGACGGTGCTGGACAGACCGATCTTCTGCAGCTTCGCGTGGGCCTGGTCGGCCTGCGCGCGCGTGGCGAACGGACCCACGCGCACACGGGTCGCGCCCGACGGCGTCTTTTGCGTGTACGAGGCGATACCGGCGCCGGACAACCTGGCGCGCAGTTCGGCCACCTTCTCGGCGGAGCTGAATGCGCCCACCTGGACTACAAATTTTTCATCGGGCGCGGCGGCGGCCTTCGGCTTGTCGGCCGGCTTGCCTTCGAGGATCGCGAGCGCGCGCGAGGTATCGTCGGCAGGCTTGGCGGCCGCTTTCTCCGCCGGCTTTGGCGCCGGCTCGGCGCGGGCCGGCGCTTTCGCCTCCGGCGCCGGCTGGGTTTTCGGTTCGCTCACGGGCGCTTTGGTCACGGGCGGCTGGGCCGCAGCCGGCGCCTCGACAATCTCTTCGCCCTGTTCCAGCGCGGCGGTGGCATCGACGGTGGCCACGTCCGCCGCTTCCGGCTGGGTAGCGGCAGGCGCTGCGGCGGCCGGCGCAGCGGCGCCAGGCACCGGCAGCGGCGCGACCTTGTCCTTGCTCGGGATCTGGATCGCGATGTCGGTGGCGAGCGGCCGGGGCTCGGAGTCGAGCACCATCGGCAGTCCGACCGCTACCGCGAGCGCCAGCGCGATCGCGCCCACCAGGCGGCGGCGTGCGCGCTTTTTCTCGGGAAGCATGGGGTCGGCCGCTTCGCTTTTGCGGGCGCGGCGCGGTGCGCCTTCGCCCGCGCTGGAAGCGCGCTTGGATTTGGCGACTGCCGCGATTGCATCCGCGTCGTCAGCCTTGAAATAGTGGCCGCTGTCTTCGCCAGCGGGTTCCTGCCTGTTTTGCTCAGATTGCGACGAGAAGCCCATGCGGTAGCTTTTCAGAGTGAGGTTTTTCGGGCGGCCATCACACCGGCGACGGTGTAAAAGGAGCCAAAGACCACAATTCTATCATTCTCACCGGCCCGCTTGATGGCATCGTCGAAAGCGGCCGCGGGGTCGTCGAAGGTGGTGGCGGACCAGTCGCCCGGCTTGGGGCTGGCCGGCGCATGCGCCTGCACCATGTGCGCCAGTTCGGCCGGGTCGGCCGAGCGCGGCGACGGCAGCCGCGCCAGGTTCCAATGGTCGACGTACTGCGCCATCGGCGCGATCACGCCTTCGATGTCCTTGTCCTGCATCACGCCGAACACCGCGTAGGTATAGGGGTGGAAGCCCATGTTGCCGAGGTTCTGCGCCAGCGTGGCCGCCGCATGCGGGTTGTGGGCCACGTCGTAGATGATGGCCGGGCGTCCCGGCAGCACCTGGAAGCGGCCCGGCAGCTCGACCATCACGAGGCCCGTGCGCACTTCCTGCGCGCCGACCGGGAGCTGGTTCCTGAGCACTTCGAGCGCGGCCAGCGCGGCCGAGGCGTTGAGCAGCTGGTTGGCGCCGCGCAGGCTCGGGTAGGCCAGCGAGTTGCGGCGCTGGGAGCGCCCGCCGTAATTCCACTGCTGCTTGTCGCCGGAATAGTTGAAGTCGCGCGACAGCAGCCACAGGTCGGCGCCGATCGCATTCGCGTGCTCGACCAGCGACTGCGGCGGCACCGGGTCGCTGCAGATCGCCGCCTTGCCCGGCCTGAAGATGCCGGCTTTTTCGAAGCCGATCTTCTCGCGCGTGTCGCCCAGGTAGTCGGTGTGGTCGATGTCGACGCTGGTCACGATGGACACGTCCGCATCGATCACGTTGACCGCGTCCAGCCGTCCGCCCAGTCCCACTTCCAGGATCACCACATCGAGGCCGCTGCCGGCCAGCAGGTGCATGATCGCCAGCGTGGTGAATTCGAAATACGTGAGCGGCACGTCGCCGCGCTTCGCTTCCACCGCGTTGAAGGCGGCCACCAGCGCTTCGTCGCTGGCCATTTCGCCGTTGACGCGGGCGCGCTCGTTAAAGTGCAGGAAGTGCGGCTTGATGTACAGCCCGACACGGTAGCCGGCGCGCAGCAGGATCGACTCGAGCATGGCGCAGGTCGAGCCCTTGCCGTTGGTGCCGGCCACCATGATGACCGGACAGCCGAACGCGAGCCCCATCGCCTCCTTGACCTGCTGGACGCGGGCCAGGCCCATGTCGATGTGCGTTTCGGCGTGGCGCGACTCGAGCAGCGCAAGCCAGTCGGCCAAGGTAGTCGGGAGAGTGTGCATGGATGTCGGGCGAAACGGGCGTGCGCGCCCAGGGCGCGCACGCGGGAGGGGAGAATCAGGCGATGACGTCGGCTGGCTGGTTCTGCAGCAGCGCGAGCAGGCGCGCGATTTCTTCGCGCATCTGGCGGCGGTCCACGATCATGTCGATCGCGCCCTTCTGCAGCAGGAACTCGGAACGCTGGAAGCCTTCTGGCAGCTTTTCGCGCACGGTGTTCTCGATCACGCGCGGGCCGGCGAAGCCGATCAGGGCCTTCGGTTCGGCCATCACCACGTCGCCCATGAAGGCGAACGATGCGGACACGCCGCCCATGGTCGGGTCGGTCAGCACGCTGATGAACGGCAGCTTCTTCTCGGACAGCTTGGTCAGCATCGAGGTGGTTTTCGCCATCTGCATCAGCGACAGCAGGCCTTCCTGCATGCGCGCGCCGCCGGTGGCGGTAATGCACACGAACGGCACTTTCTGCTCCAGCGCCTGCTGGGCGCCGCGGGCGAAGCGCTCGCCCACCACGGAGCCCATCGAGCCGCCCATGAATTCGAATTCGAAGCAGGCCACCACGACCGGCATGCTCATGATCGAGCCGCCCAGCACGACCATCGCGTCGGTCTCGCCGGTGGCGTCCATCGCCTGCTTGAGGCGGTCAGGATACTTCTTGCTGTCCTTGAACTTGAGCGTGTCGACCGGCAGCACTTCCTGGCCGATCTCGTAGCGGCCGCCTTCGTCCAGCAGTGCGTCGAGGCGGTCGCGGGCGCGGATGCGCATGTGGTGGTCGCACTTGGGGCAGACGTGCAGGTTCGATTCCAGGTCGGTTCGGTACAGGACTGCCTCGCACGAAGGGCATTTCACCCACAGGCCTTCCGGCATCGTCTTGCGCGCGCCGGCATCGGACCGCTGGATTCGCGGGGGCAGCAATTTTTCCAACCAACTCATGGAGACTCCTTTACGGCTTATTCGGTGGCGGTAGTTTAGCCGCTCAACCCGTTCTTGTCGAACCTTGCAACGAGAGAAACATTGTGCTCTATGCAGCGTCTTCGGTGTAATCCTCTTCGGGGAACACAATCTTGCTTACCGTCTCGGGATCGAATGTGGTGCGGGCGAGGATCAACTCGTACAACGCTTGCATTGCCATCCACGCCTGAGGCGTATCACCCAGGGCCAAGGAAAGCCGCCATGCAAGATCAGCAGTAAACGGGGCTTTTTCTTCCACAATAGCGCGAACCGCGTCAGCTGGCATGCCGAGCGTTTCGGCCAACTGATCGACAGTCATACCTGAAGCCTCAAGCACTTGCTCGCGCAAGTATGCACCGGGATGCCGCGGAGGTTCCGTCAAATCTTCCCATGCGATTCGGATTTTTTCGGTACGCAGCCAATCGTCCGGAGCCAGTCCAAGCTGGCTGGACAGAATTGCGGCCATGTGCGCCGTGATATAGCCCTCCCCGCGAAGCAACTCTGCAAAACCAGCCTCATCCATCCCGAGTCGACGGGAGCATTCAAGGGCAGTCAGATTCAACTCACCCATAAAGCGCTGACGGATGATGTCGCCGACTGTCGGCGGTGTTGGAATCTTCATCAGTGATAGTCCTCATCATCCAAATCGACGACGTTGCCATCCTCAAATTCGAACGTCAGACGCCAGTTCGCACGCACTCGCAGTGACCAACGAACTTTCAACTTTCCCTGGAGCGGATGTAGGGCAAATCCCGGACGGTTCAGATCGCCTAACGTCCGTGCTCCGTTCAATGCATTGAGCAAAAGGCGAAGCCGTTGCTGGTGAGTAGGCTGGATACCTTTCAGCGTATCAGATTCAAAGAAGGCACGGAGGCCTTTATGTTTGAACTTGGTGATCATCCAACCAAGTTACCGCTGCCGGGACGCCCAGCACCTGATACCGATTAAAAAAAGGGCTTGGGTAGGGACGGTACTGCCGCCTTGGCGCCTGCCGGGACCGTCCCCTTCCCTGCTAGCTATCCAGGGCGGTGCGGATGGTGGAGAGGAAGGTGCGCACAGCAGCGACCGCCTGCTCGGGTGGCGTGTTTTCCAGTTCCTGGATGATGCGGCTGCCGATCACGACGGCGTCGGCCACTTCGGACAGCGCTTTCGCGGTGGCGGCGTCGCGGATGCCGAAGCCGACGCCCACCGGCAGCGTGACGTGCTCGCGGATCGCGGCAACGCGGCGCGCAACGTCGGCGGTGTCGATATGCCCTGCCCCGGTCACCCCTTTCAGCGAGACGTAGTAGCAGAAGCCGCTGCCGATGCGCGCCACCTGCGCGATGCGCGCAGGGGTGGACGTCGGCGCCAGCAGGAAGATCAGGTCCAGGCCCGCGGCACGCATCTGCGCCGCGAACTCCTCGCATTCCTCGGGCGGATAGTCGACCACGATGGCGCCGTCGGCGCCGGCATCGCGGCACTGGGCGACGAAGTTCGATGGCCCCATGCGTTCGATCGGGTTGGCATAACCCATCAGTACCACGGGCGTGGACTGGTTCGTCATGCGGAACTCGCGCACATAGTCCAGCACGTCCTGCATGCCGATGCCGAACTTGAGCGCGCGCTCGCAGGCACGCTGGATGACCGGGCCTTCCGCCATCGGGTCCGAGAACGGCACGCCCAGTTCCAGCACGTCCGCGCCGCCCTCGACCAGCGCATGCATGAGCGGCACGGTCAGTTCGGGCGCCGGATCGCCGGCGGTAATGAAGGTCACGAGGCCGGTGCGGCCCTGCTGCCTGAGCTGCTCGAAGGTAGCTGCAATCCTTGACATGGTCGTCGCTCCCTCGTCAGTTGAAGTTCAGGCCGGCGCGCTCGGCGACGGTGTGCATGTCCTTGTCGCCGCGGCCGGACAGGTTCACGAGGATGGTCTTATCCTTCGGCAGTGTCGCCGCGAGCTTGGCCGCGTACGCGAGCGCGTGCGAGGACTCCAGCGCCGGGATGATGCCTTCGATGTGGCAGCAGTCGTGGAACGCGGCCAGCGCTTCGTCGTCGGTGATCGAAACGTATTGCGCGCGCCCGCAGTCCTTCAGCCACGCGTGCTCCGGGCCCACGCCGGGATAATCCAGGCCGGCCGACACCGAATGCGTCTCGATGATCTGGCCGTTTGCATCCTGCAGCAGGTAGGTGCGGTTGCCGTGCAGGACGCCGGCCGCACCCGCGGTCAGCGATGCGGCATGCTTGCCGCTGTCCAGGCCCTCGCCCGCCGCTTCCACGCCGATCAGCTGGGTTTCCTTGTGGTCGATGTAGGGATAGAAGATGCCCATCGCGTTCGAGCCGCCGCCGATGCAGGCGACCACATAGTCGGGCTGGCGCCCGGTCATCTCCGGCATCTGCTGCAGGCATTCCTCGCCGATCACGGACTGGAAGTCGCGCACCATCATCGGGTACGGGTGCGGGCCGGCCACGGTGCCGATGATGTAGAAGGTGTTCTCGATGTTGGTGACCCAGTCGCGCATCGCTTCGTTGAGCGCGTCCTTGAGCGTCCTGGAGCCCGATTCCACCGGCACCACGGTCGCGCCGAGGAGCTTCATGCGGTACACGTTCTGCGCCTGGCGCTTGACGTCCTCGCTGCCCATGTACACCACGCATTCGAGGCCGAAGCGCGCGCAGATGGTGGCGGTAGCCACGCCGTGCTGCCCTGCCCCGGTTTCGGCGATGATGCGCTGCTTGCCCATGCGGCGCGCCAGCAGGGCCTGTCCGATCACGTTGTTGATCTTGTGCGCGCCGGTATGGTTCAGGTCCTCGCGCTTGAAGAAGATCTGCGCGCCGCCCATCTGTTCCGACCAGCGCCTGGCGTGATAGACCGGCGACGGCCGGCCGACGAAGTGCTTGAGCTCATAGCGGAACTCTTCCAGGAACTCGGGGTCTTGCGAGTAGCGTGCGTAGGCTTCGTTCAGCTCGGCCAGCGCGTGGCTCAGGGTCTCGGCGACGAAGGAGCCGCCATAGCGGCCGAAATGCCCGGTTGCGTCGGGCAGCGCGTAGTCGGAAGTACGGAACAATGCCGCGGGATGGCCGCGGTCGGATTGCTTGGTCATGGTCTTACCTCTGGATCTGGGTGGTGTCGGCTGCGCGGACCGCTGCGACAAAGTCGGCGATCATGGCAGCGTCCTTGATGCCCTTGCCGCGCTCGACGCCACTGCTGACGTCCACGGCGAACGGGCGTACGCGGTTAACCGCGCCAGTCGCGTTTTGCGCGTTCAAGCCACCACTTAAAACGACCCGAGGCGCGAGCTCGTTTGGAATAAGAGACCAATCAAAAACCTTTCCTGCGCCACCGTAGGCATCCACGTAGGTATCGAGCAACAGGCTCGAAAACAGCGGACTCGCGGCGCGGCATAGACGTTCGTATTCTAGCAAATCGGCGCCGGTGGTGTCGGGCTTTACGCGGAAGGCCTTGATCCAGGGGCGCGCGACCGACGTGGCCAGCGCGGCGCACTGCTCCGGGGTCTCGTCGCCATGGAATTGCAGCAGGCCGATGGGCGCCACGGCCAGCGCCGCGCGCACCTCTGCTTCGGTCGCGTTGACGAACAGCCCGGTGCTGGTCACGAATGGCGGCACCGCGGCGGCCAGCACTGCGGCCTGCTGGGCGCTCACGTAGCGCGGGCTCTTTGGATAGAACACGAACCCGATCGCATCCGCGCCGCTCGCAACGGCAGCGCGAACGTCGTCGACGCGGGTCAGCCCGCAAATCTTGATCCGGGTACGATTCATTGGAAAAAAGTCAGAACCAGGGCAAGGGGCTCAGCTTTTCCTGCGGCAGGCCCCATTTGTCATCGTACTCGATTTTGGCGAGGTACAGCCCGTCCGGCATGAAGGTCGGCGCGGCCAGGTTGCGGTCCTGCCCGGCCAGCACGCCGGCCATCCAGTCCGGCTCGTTGCGGCCGGTGCCGACGAAGATCAGGCTGCCGACGATATTGCGCACCATGTGGTGCAGGAAGGCCGATGCGCGCAGCGTAAAGACGATCAGGTCCCCGCGCCGCTCGATGCCGATCTCGTGCATCTGCTTGATGGGCGACTTGGCCTGGCATTCGGACGAGCGGAAGGCGGTAAAGTCGTGCGTGCCCAGCAGGTGGGCGGCGGCTTCGCGCATGCGCTCCACGTCCAGCGGGCGGAATACCCAGCCGGCCCGGCCATGCAGCAGCGAGGATGGCACCGCATGGTTGTACAGCACGTAGTGGTAGGTGCGCGAGCGCGCGGCAAAGCGCGCGTGGAACTCGTCGCCCTCGATGACCGGCAGCTCGTGCGCCCAGCGCACCACGATCGAATCGGGCAGGAAGGTGTTGGTGCCGCGCACCCAGGACTGCGGCGCGCGCGCCAGGTCGGTGTCGAAATGGACCACCTGCTCGGTCGCGTGGACGCCGCGGTCGGTGCGGCCGGCGCAGGTGGTGGCCAGCTTCACGCACGCGAATTTTTCGAGTGCGATCTCCAGCCTGTCCTGCACGGTGTTGCGGTCTGTCTGTTTCTGGTAACCGTTCCAGGGCGTGCCGTCGTACTGCACGCCGAGTGCGATCCGCTTCATCAAACCAGCTGTTCGCGCAGTGCGCTTGCCTTTGCAACCTGGGCCGGGGTGCCGCCCTTGATCACTTCGTCGACCAGTTCGCGCGCGCCTTCCTTGTCGCCGATCTCCTGGTAGGCGATGGCAAGATCCAGCTTGGTTTCCATTTCCATGTTTTCGGCGCCCGCTTCGATCGGCTCCGGCACGGCGGTCGCCTCTTCCGGCTCGCCCACGGCAGGCAGGTCCAGGTCCAGGCCAGACAGGTCGAACGATGGCGCAGCCGGTGCCGCCGCGGCAGGCGCCGGGGTGTCGGCCGATGCCGGCAGTTCGAGCGAGAACATGTCGGCGTCGAATTCGGACGGCTCCACCGCTTGCGCGGCAGGCGCAGGCTTGCCGGCCTGGTCGTCCACTTCCTGGGCAGCCAGGTCGAAGTCCATTGCGTCCAGGTCGAGCATTGCGTCCGGCAGGTCGGCGCCGGCCGTCGGGGTCGCGGCAGCCGGCTGGGCGGCCGGCAGTTCGGGCAGGTCCGGCAGGTCGAATTCGCGCGCCAGGTCGGCCATCGCCGCATCGTCGGCAGCCGCCGCAGGGGCGGTCGCCGGCATGAAGTCCAGGCTCAGGTCGTCCAGGCGGGCTTCCACCGGCTCTGCCGGGGTGTCCGCTTTCGTTTCGGCGGCAGGCGTATCGAAGGCCAGGTCGAACGCCATGTCCGGCAGTTCGGCGCTGTCGGCGGGCTCCAGCTGGGGCTCTTCCTTCGCGGCAGGCGCGGCATCGGATGCCGGAACGGCGGTCGCATCCATGTCGAACGACAGGTCGGCCAGCGGCTCGAGCGGAGCGGCAGCGGCTTCCGGCGCAGGCGAGGCAGTCTTTTCAGGCTCGAACGACAGGCCGCCAAGGTCGAAGTCCAGCGTGTGCTCTTCTTCCTTCGGCTGGGCCGGGGCCTCGTCCAGCGGCAGCGCGGTAGCCATGTCGCGGCTCAGGTCCAGGTCCATTGGCGCTGCCGGGGAGGCGGTCAGCGCGTCGTCCAGTTCCTGCGTCAGCAGCGCCTGCTGATCGCGTTCCTCGGCCGATGGCGTGGCCGCCGGTGCGCCTGGCGCGCCGGCATACAGCGGATTGAGCGGGTCGATCGCCAGGCCCAGCGCCGCAGCTTGCGCCCAGTCGTCGCCGGTGCCCTTGGTGAGGCTGTAGATCTCGCCGGCCTGGGTTTCGAATGCGCGCTGGTCCTTGCGCGATGCGTAAATCTCCAGCAGCTTGAGGCGCACCGGCATGCGTTCCGGATGGGTGCGCAGCGCTTCCTTCAGGATTTCCTCGGCCTGGGCGTCGCGGCCATAGGCGATGTACACGTCCGCTTCGGCGACCGGATCGACTTCGTTGGTGTCGAGCTGGCTGGCCGATGGGGCGAAGCTGGAATTGAAGACGCTGTTGCTGGTGTCGACGCTCTGGCCGCCGGTTTCGGCGAACATGGACGGGGCCTGCTCGCTTGGCGCGCCGAGCGTGCTTGGCGCCAGGATCACGGCGTCTTCCACGGTCTTTTTGCGGCGCTTGCTGATCGCGTAGGCCGCGAGCAGCAGCGCCAGCAGCGCGCCGCCGATGTAGTGCAGGTTGCCGATGATGCTGTCGACCAGCGTCGGCTCGGCCACGGAGCGCTTCCTGTCCAGGCGCGCTTCGCGCTTCGGCTTGGCGGGCGCGGTGGCCGCAGGCTGCGCGGCCGGCGGCGGGGTTTGCGTCAGTTCGCCGGCCGGCGCGGTCGCGGGCGTGCCGCCCTTCACTGCCAGCAGCTGTTCCAGCTCGCTGACGTTGCGTTCGAGTTCCTTGACGCGCGCGGCTGCGTCGGCCAGCTCGCGCTCTTTGGCGATGCGCTCTTCCACGCCGGCGCTGCCGCCCTGGGCGGCGTCGCCTGCGGCTGGAGCGCGCGACAGGCGCAGCTGGTCCTTCGCTTCATTGACCGCGGTCGGACGCTCCTGCACGCGGGCCGTGATGCGGCCGGCGGCGGACTGCGAGGCTTCCGTCGCGCGCGACGGGTCGGCGCTGGCGACCTGGCCGGCCAGCTTGTTGCGGTAGGCGTTGAAGTCGGCGGCATGCGCGACCACGACGCCGCGCGCTTCGCCTTCGCCGGCGCCGCGGATCGCGTCGCTGTCCGGCACCGTGAGGATGGTGCCCGAACGCAGGCGGTTCATGTTATTGCCGATGAAGGCGTCCGGATTGGCGCGGTACAGCGCCACCAGCATCACGTCGAGCGAGATGTCGGCCGGCCTGATTTCACGGGCGATCTTGCCCAGCGTGTCGCCGGCGCGCACGCGGTACTCGGTTTCGCCCTGGGCCGGCGCGGCCGGCTTGGCAGCCGCCGGCTGCGGCGCCGGGCGCTGCACCGGCGCGGCGGCGGGACGCTGTTCGGCCGGCTGGCGCACCGCTTGCGGCGCCACCTGCGCCGATTGCGTGGTGCGCAGTTCGGCCGGGTCGAGCAGGAAGGTGTATTCGCGCACCAGGCGGCCGTTGGCCCACGACAGCTCGATCAGCATGTCCACGAAGGGCTCGTTGAGCGGCTGGCTGGAGGTGACGCGCACATACTGGCGGCCGTTGCGCTGGTCCACCGTAAATTGCAGCGACATCAGCGCCGGGTTGAATTCGATGTTGGCCGCGCGGAAGGCGTCGGCCGACGCGAGCTTGACTGCCAGTCCCTGTGCTTCCTCCGGCGCCACTGCCGTCAGCTCGATCTCGGCGCGCAGCGGCTGGCCAAGCGAGGACAGGACGGTCAGCTTGCCCAGGCCGGCGGCGTAGGCGGAGCCCGCAAGCAGCACGCTGGCGACGGCGCCCGTCATGGCTTTCAACGCGAACGACACGATCTGGGGACGATGTTTTACATGCATAGTAGGAAGCAATTGAGTTTACAGGGGGCAAAAGCCCGTCTTCTGAGGGGCCAACATATCATCATGCTCTATGGCATGCAAGCATTCAGGGGGGAAATGACGGGGGCAGCCAACGTTCTCTGAGCATCGTAATAACGGACTTGCCAAGAAGCTCAGGCTTTTGTCGCGTCATCCCCGCAAAAGCGGGGATCCATGCCGGGTTTGCCCTGGATGCAGCCCGGTACGGGTCCCCGCATCCGCGGGGACGATAGGCCTGGTCAGTCGAGCAGGATGCGCAGCATGCGCCGCAGCGGTTCCGCCGCGCCCCACAGCAGCTGGTCGCCCACCGTGAACGCGGACAGGTACTCGCCGCCCATCGACATCTTGCGCACGCGGCCCACCGGGATGCCCAGCTTGCCCGTGACCGCTGCCGGGGTCAGGTCGCGCATCGAGTCCTCGCGCGTGTTCGGCACCAGCTTCACCCACTGGTTGGCGGACGCGATGATGTCGTTGATTTCGTCCAGCGGCACGTCGCGCGCGAGCTTGATGGTCAGCGCCTGCGAGTGGCAGCGCATTGCGCCGATGCGCACACACAGGCCGTCCACCGGGATCGGCGCGCTGCCGAAGGCGGCGCCGCGGCCGAGGATCTTGTTGGTCTCGGCGCCGCCCTTCCATTCTTCCTTCGACTGGCCGTTGCCCAGGTCCTTGTCGATCCACGGGATCAGGTTGCCGGCCAGCGGCACGCCGAATTGCTTCGTTTCGTCGGCGCCCATGCCGTGCTGGGTCGAGAGCACACCGCGGTCGATCTCGAGGATCGCGGCGGCCGGATTGTCCAGCAGCGGACGCACGGCGGCGTTGATGGTGCCGAACTGGGTCAGCAGCTCGCGCATGTGCTGCGCGCCGCCGCCGGATGCCGCCTGGTAGGTCATGGACGTCATCCACTCCACCAGGTTGTGCTGGAACAGGCCGCCCAGGCCGATCAGCATGCACGACACGGTGCAGTTGCCGCCGATGTAGTTCTTCACGCCGCGGCCCAGCGCATCCTTGATCACATGCTGGTTGACCGGGTCGAGCACGATCACCGCGTCGTCGTTCATGCGCAGCGTCGACGCCGCGTCGATCCAGTAGCCGTTCCAGCCGGCCGCGCGCAGCTGCGGATAGACTTCGGACGTGTAATCGCCGCCCTGGCAGGAGATGATGATCTCGCACCTGGACAGCTCGGCGATGTCGGTCGCGGACTTGAGCGTGGTTTCGTTCTTCGCCATCGCGGGTGCCGCCCCGCCGGGGTTGGAGGTGGTGAAGAACAGCGGTTCGATGTGGGCGAAGTCGCCCTCTTCCTGCATGCGCTGCATGAGGACCGAGCCCACCATGCCGCGCCAGCCTACCAGGCCTACTAGTTTCATCGTCAATCCTTGATTGGTTTAATTCGTTATGCGAGCGCCGCGACGACCGCGTCGCCCATCTGTCCGGTGCCGACCCGGGTGGTGCCGGGTTCGTAAATGTCGGGGGTGCGCAGGCCCTGCGCCAGCACGCTGCGCACCGCATCCTCGATGCGCGCGGCCTGCTGCTCGCGGCCCAGCGAATAACGCAGCATCATCGCGGCCGACAGGATGGTCGCCAGCGGATTGGCGATGCCCTGCCCCGCGATGTCCGGCGCGGAGCCGTGCGAGGGCTCGTACAGGCCCTTGCCGCCTGCGTCCAGCGATGCCGAGGGCAGCATGCCGATCGAGCCGGTCAGCATGGCCGCGCAGTCGGACAGGATGTCGCCGAACATATTGCCGGTGACGATCACGTCGAACTTTTTGGGCGCGCGCACCAGCTGCATTGCGGCATTATCGACGTACATGTGCTCCAGCTGGACGTCGCGGTAGTCACCGTGTACGTCGATCACGATCTCGCGCCAGAACTGGAAGGTCTCCAGCACGTTGGCCTTGTCCACGCTGGTCACGCGGCCATGGCGCTTGCGCGCGGCCTGGAACGCCACGTGCGCGATGCGGCGGATTTCGCTTTCGGCATAGCGCATGGTGTCGAAGCCTTCGCGCTCGCCCTTGAACGGGCCGTCCGGGCACTCGCGCACGCCGCGCGGCTTGCCGAAGTAGATGTCGCCGGTCAGCTCGCGCACGATCAGGATGTCGAGGCCGGACACCACCTCGGGCTTGAGCGTGGACGCGCCGGCCAGTTCCGGATACAGGATCGCGGGCCGCAGGTTGGCGAACAGCTGCAGTTCGCGGCGCAGGCCGAGGATGGCCTGCTCGGGACGCAGCGCGCGCTCCAGGTGGTCGTAGCGGTAATCGCCGACCGCGCCGAACAGCACCGCGTCCGCTTCGCGCGCCAGCTGCAGCGTCGCTTCCGGCAGCGGATGGCCGGCTGCGGCATAGCCCGCGCCGCCTACCGGCGCCTGTTCCATCTCGAACGGCTCGCCCAGCGCGCGCAGCACTTTCACGGCCTGCGCCACGATCTCGGGCCCGATGCCGTCACCCGGCAGGATGGCGATTTTCATGGTGTCCTTTTCAGATGACGTTGGCCAGCCACGGCTGCGCGGCCAGGCGGCGCGCTTCGAAGGCGCGGATCTCGCCGGCATGCTGCAAAGTCAGGCCGATGTCGTCCAGGCCGTTCAGCAGGCAGTGCTTGCGGAACGCATCGACCTCGAAACGCCAGGCCGTGCCATCGGGCGCCGTAACCTGCTGCCGCTCCAGGTCCACCACCAGGCGGTAGCCCGGCGTGGCCTGCACGGCCTGGAACAGCTGCTCCACCTCGTCCTCGGACAGCACGACCGGCAGCAGGCCGTTCTTGAAGCAGTTGTTGTAGAAGATGTCGGCGAAGCTGGGCGCGATCATGACGCGAAAACCGTACTGCTGCAGCGCCCACGGCGCGTGCTCGCGCGAGGAGCCGCAGCCGAAGTTCTTGCGCGCCAGGAGGATCGAGGCGCCCTGGTAGCGCGGCTGGTTCAGCACGAACTCCGGGTTGAGCGGGCGCGCCGCATTGTCCATGCCCGGTTCGCCGTGGTCGAGGTAGCGCCACTCGTCGAACAGGTTGGGCCCGAAACCGGTCCGGTGGATCGATTTCAGGAACTGCTTCGGGATGATGGCGTCGGTATCGACGTTGGCGCGGTCGAGCGGCGCGACCAGGCCTTCGTGCTGGATCAGTTTTTCCATGTGCTTGCGTCCGGATGGGGCCTCCCGCTCGCGCGGGACGGCCGGTTAACGGCGGCCGACGCCTTCGACTGCCTGGCCGGCCTTCTGCACGTCCTTGCCGATGCCTTCGATGGTGTTGCAGCCTGCGAGGACGAATGCGACGGCGGCGAGTGCGAACAGTTTTTTCATTGATTTACTCCTGGATTAAGAATGTGCGTGCAGTGCGCGCACGTCGACGAAATGGCCCGCGATGCCGGCGGCTGCCGCCATCGCAGGAGAGACGAGATGGGTGCGGCCGCCGGGTCCCTGGCGGCCTTCGAAATTGCGGTTCGAGGTCGAGGCGCAGCGCTCGCCCGGCTCGAGCCGGTCGGCGTTCATGGCCAGGCACATCGAGCAGCCCGGGTCGCGCCATTCGAAGCCCGCGTCGATGAACACGCGGTCGAGGCCTTCGCGCTCGGCCTGTTCCTTGACCAGGCCGGAGCCCGGCACCACCATGGCCAGGCGCACGCCGGGCGCGCGCTGGCGGCCTCGCACCACGTCGGCGGCCGCGCGCAGGTCCTCGATGCGCGAGTTGGTGCACGAACCGATGAACACCTTGTCGATGCGGATGTCGCCGATGGGCGTATTGGGCGCCAGGTCCATGTAGCGCAGCGCTTTTTCGATCGCTTCGCGGCGCACGCTGTCGGGCTCCTGCGCAGGATCGGGCACGCGGCCATCGATGGCGGCGACCATCTCGGGCGAGGTGCCCCACGTAACTTGCGGCCGGATGGCGGCGGCGTCGAGCACGACCACCTGGTCGAAGCGCGCGCCCGGGTCGGAATGCAGCGTGCGCCAGCAGGCGACCGCCTGGTCCCATTGCGCGCCCTGCGGCGCGAACGGACGGCCCTTGATGTAGTCGATGGTGGTGTCGTCCACCGCGATCATGCCGGCGCGGGCGCCGGCCTCGATGGCCATGTTACAGACCGTCATGCGCCCTTCCATCGACAGCGCGCGGATCGCCTCGCCGCCGAATTCGATCGCATAGCCGGTGCCGCCCGCCGTGCCGATCGTGCCGATCACGGCCAGCACGATGTCCTTGGCCGTCACGCCGGCGCCAGGCTGGCCGTCGATCCGCACCAGCATCGATTTCGACTTGCGCGTGACCAGGGTCTGCGTGGCCAGCACGTGCTCGACTTCGGAGGTGCCAATGCCGTGCGCGAGCGCGCCGAACGCGCCGTGCGTGGAGGTGTGCGAATCGCCGCACACGACCGTCATGCCGGGCAGCGTGGCGCCCTGCTCGGGGCCGATCACGTGCACGATGCCCTGGCGCTTGTCGTTCATGTCGAAGTAGGTCAGGCCGTAGCGCCGGGCATTGCTGTCGAGGGTCTCGACCTGCAGGCGCGAGACCGGGTCGGCGATGCCGCCGGCGCGGCCGGCGGTGGGCACGTTGTGGTCGGCCACCGCCAGGTTGGCGGACACGCGCCACGGCTGGCGGCCGGCGTCGCGCAGGCCGTCGAATGCCTGGGGACTGGTCACTTCATGCACCAGGTGGCGGTCGATGTACAGCAGCGCGGTGCCGTCGGCGTCCTCCCGCACAACGTGGGATTCCCAGAGTTTGTCGTAGAGCGTCTTCATCGATCGGCGTGCGTGGCAGGCAAAAGGGCGAATTTGATTATGCCATCAATTGTGCACTGCGGCACAGCCTTGCAAAAAGTTCCGCCGGGGTGGCGCATATTTCCTTGCATTATCGCCCATGCAATTATTATTTGCATAATTCAGCCGTTGCCCATAGGTCCTTTGCAATTTTGCACCGGAATGCAAATAATCTTCAGTACATACTGAACACTATCGAAACGCGCCGCGGGCGGGAGTACTCTTACGGCTACGCTCTCGTGCGGAGGACTCCATGAAGCATCTCTCCGTTGTCGCGCCCGTCCTGCTGGCTTGCCTTGCGCTGCCGGCGTTCGCGGGCGGCGATTTCCGCTCTCCCCAGCAGGAAGCGGCCAAGGCCACGCCGCGCACCGACCGGCTGATCGTCAAGTACAAGGATGCCGCGCCCGCCGGCAAGGGCGCGGCGCGGGTCCCGCCCATCAACGCGCAGCAGCTGGAACACCTGGGCCAGTCGGGCCGCGCGTTCGGCGCGACCATGCGCCAGCTGCGCTCGACTGCCACCGGCGCGCACGTGATCGAGGTGAGCCGCAAGCTGAACCGGGCCGAGGCCGAAGCGCTGGCGCGCGACCTGAAGGCGCGCGATTCCAGCATCGAGTACGTCGAGCCGGACTACCTGCTGCAGCCGATGGCCACGCCGAACGACCCGAGCTATAACCAGCAATGGCATTACTTCGAGCCGACCGGCGGCATGCGCGCGAACCTGGCCTGGGACAAGGCCACGGGCGCGGGCGTGAACGTGGCCGTGATCGACTCCGGCTACCTGCCCCACGCGGACCTGAGCGGCCAGATCCTGCCCGGCTACGACTTCATCAGCAGCGCCACGATGGCGAACGATGGCGGCGGCCGCGACAACGATGCGCGCGACACGGGCGACGCGGTCAACGCCGGCGAATGCTACAGCGGCAGCGCGGCGCAAAACTCCAGCTGGCACGGCACCCACGTGACCGGCACGATCGGCGCCCGGACCAACAATGGCGCCGGGGTCGCGGGCGTGGCCTACGGCGCCAAGACCGTGCCGGTGCGCGTGCTGGGCAAATGCGGCGGGTATACCTCCGATATCGCGGACGGCATCATCTGGGCATCCGGCGGCACCATCACCGGCGTGCCGCTCAACGCCAACCGCGCGCGCGTGCTGAACCTGTCGCTGGGCGGCAGCGGCAGTTGCAGCATCACTTCGCAAAGCGCCATCAACAGCGCCCGTTCGCGCGGATCGGTAGTGGTGGTCGCGGCGGGTAACTCGAGCATCGATGCGGCGAACACCAATCCGGCCAACTGCGCCGGCGTGGTGACGGTGGCCGCGACCCAGCGCAACGGGGGCCGGGCGGGATACTCGAACTACGGCGCGGTGGTGGACCTGGCCGCGCCCGGCGGCGGAACGGGCGGAGCGATCCTGTCGACCCTGAACACCGGCACGCGCGCGCCGCTGGCGGACAGCTACGCCTGGTACCAGGGCACATCGATGGCAACGCCGCACGTGGCCGGCGTGGCCGCGCTGATGCTGTCGAAGAATCCGAACCTGACCCCGGACGAGGTGGAAGCGAAGCTCAAGTCCACGGCGCGCCCTTTCCCGGCCGCCTGCAGCGGCTGCGGCGCCGGCATCCTGGACGCGTCGCGCGCGGTCGATGCCGCCCTGCCCGCGGCGACGCCATCCGTCAACATGGCCGAACGGGAGCCGAACAATACGATGGCGACCTACAACGCGGTGACGGCCAGCGGCACCATTGTCACCGGCAGCATGGCGGCGGCAACCGACAACGACTACTTCCTGGTGCAGCTCCCCGCCGGCAAATCGCTGACGGCGACGCTCACCATGTCCAGCCCGGTCAACGACTATGATGTGTATGCCTACAATCCCTCCGGCTCCCTGGTGGCGGCCAGCCAGAACGGATTCGGCCAGACCGACACGGTCAAAGTCCAGAACACCGGCACCACCACAGCGCCCTACTACGTGCGCGTGAAGTTCACCGGCGGCAACTACGGCGGCACCGCGAGCAGCTACACGCTCCGGCTCACCTGGTAAGCGCCCCCCGCGCCTGGCGCGCGCCGGGCCGCTACCACATTTGTTTCGCCAAGTTCAATCGTGCGGCGAATCGTGCCGTAAATCTGACACTCGTCCATACCGCTTTTGTGCGGCGCGACAGCACATCCCTCCCTCTGAAGCCAGCCTTGGGCGCCAAGCCACGCGGCACACGTTTGCTGCGCCGCGCCACATCCCGGCAGTTACATTCCCGTGAATTTTTCCTGACACAAATCTACATTTCCGATACATTTCATTACAAATAACAACAATATGTATGTCAAGTAACACGGAATCGAATGTGGTTGTTTGCAAGGTCTTCCCGAAGTCAAACCTCATACAGGAAAAAACATGATCCACAAGCAAAGCTTCTTCGCACTGGCCGCAATGGCAGGATTCTTTGGCGCAGCATTTGCAGGCGTTCCCCAGTACCAGTCCCCGACCGTTCAGCCGTCGGGCGAGACCGACCGCCTGATCGTGAAGTACAAGGACGCAAGCCCGGCCGCCAAGGGCGCCGCCCACGTGCCGCCGATCGGCGATCGCATCGCCCACGTCGACCGGGCCGGCCGCCAGTTCGGCCTGCAGATGCGTGCCCTGCGCACCACCGCTACCGGCGCGCACGTCCTGCAGATCAACAAGCGCATCACCCGCGCGGAAGCCGAAGCACTGGCGCGCGAACTCGCGTCGCGCGATGCGACTGTCGCCTACGCCGAGCCGGACCTGATCATGGAAAAGATGGGGACGCCGAACGATACCTACTACTCGTACCAATGGCACTATTTTGACGCGGTGGGCGGTATGCGCGCCGACCTCGCATGGGACAAATCGATCGGCACCGGCGTCACCGTCGCGGTGATCGACACCGGCTACCGCCCGCACGTCGACCTGGCCGCCAACCTCCTGCCGGGCTATGACTTCATCAGCACCCTGTCCATCGCCAACGACGGCGACCTGCGCGACAGCGATGCCAGCGATCCGGGCGACGCCGTCGTGGCCGGCGAGTGCGGCATGGGCAAGCCGATCAGCGACCAGTCGTCCAGCTGGCACGGAACCCACGTGTCCGGCACCATCGCCGCCGTCACCAACAATGGCCTGGGCATGGCGGGCGTGGCGTACGGCGCCAAGGTGGTACCGGTGCGCGTACTGGGTAAGTGCGGCGGCTACACCTCCGACATCGCCGACGGCATCATCTGGGCATCCGGCGGCACCGTCTCCGGCGTTCCGGCCAACGCCAACCCGGCCAAGGTGCTGAACATGTCGCTGGGCGGCTCCGGCTCGTGCAGCACCACCACCCAGAGCGCGATCAACACCGCACGCTCGCGCGGCTCGGTGGTCATCGTCGCGGCCGGTAATTCCAATGTCAACGCATCCAATGCCAACCCGGCCAACTGCGCGGGCGTCGTCACGATCGCGGCCACGACCAAGAGCGGTGGACGTGCGTCGTACTCCAACTACGGCACCGTGGTCGACCTGGCGGCACCTGGCGGCGATTCCAGCGGCTACGTGTGGTCCACGCTGAACTCGGGCACCACGGTACCGCTGGCGGACAACTATGCCGGCTACCAGGGCACCTCGATGGCGACCCCGCACGTGGCCGGCGTGGCTGCGCTGATGCTGTCGAAGAATCCTGCGCTGACGCCTGACGAAATCGAGAACAAGCTGAAGGCGACTGCACGCGCATTCCCTGCCACCTGCAGCGGCTGCGGCACCGGCATCCTTGACGCGAACGCTGCGGTCGATGCGGCATTCGGCGTCACGCCGACGCCTACCACCACGATCGCCGAGGTGGAGACCAACAACAGCACCGGCCGTGCGCAGGCAATTACGGCCAGCGACACCACGGTCAACGGCACCATCTCGAAGTCGAATGACCTCGACTACTACGTGGTGCAGCTCCCGGCCGGCAAGACGCTGTCGGCGACGCTGACCATGTCGAACACCACCAACGACTACGACCTGAACGCCTACAATTCCTCGGGCGCGCTGGTGGCGGCTAGCTCGAACGGTCCTGGCGCGAGCGACGCGGTCTCCGTGCAGAACACCGGTACGGCGACGCTGCCGGTCTATGTGCGCGTAAACTTCATGTCGGGTGCGACCGGCGCCACCAACGGCAAGTACACGCTCAAGCTGATCTGGTAAAGAAGGCGGGGACCGTCCCCTGCCGGGGACGGTCCCTGTTCTTTAGTCCCTGGACAAACAAAAAGGGTGGCATGCGCCACCCTTTTTCCATTCCGGCGCGGCCGGCTTATGCAGCCAGGCGCACTGCCGAACGGCACTGGTCCATCAGGAACGACAGCCCCACTACCAGCACCAGCTCGCCCTCGGCCGAGCGCGCGGTGCCGGTGATGCCTTCCACCGACAGCGCCGTCATCGGCTTGATCACCAGGTCGGCGGTGCCGTCCACGGCATTCACCGACAGGATGTACGGGCTTGGCGCATTGATCACGACGCCCACGCGTTCCACGTTGTCCTCGTAGGACAGCGCGGACGCCAGCGAGCGCACCGGCAGCGGACGGCCCTGGTCGCGCAGCACCGGGGCGCCGCCGACACGTTCGAATTCCTCCGGCAGCTCGACCACGCGCTCGACCGCCGCCATCGGCAGCGCCAGCTGGGCGCCCGAGGTGGAGACCAGCATGGTCGGGACGATCGACAGTTCGATCGGCAGGCGGATCGAGAAGCGGGTGCCGCTGCCCAGCTGCGAATCGATGCGGATCGCGCCGCGGTTCTTTTCCACGGCGGTGCGCACCACGTCCATGCCGACGCCGCGGCCCGAGACCGAAGACGCCACTTCCTTGGTCGAGAAGCCCGGCAGGAACACCAGCTGGTATGCCTCGTCGTCGGTCGGCGCGCCGTTCTCGGCGATCAGGCCCTTCTCGAACGCCTTCTTGCGCAGCTTGACCGGGTCCATGCCCTTGCCGTCGTCCTGCAGCACGATCATGACGCTGTTCGCTTCCTGCCATGCCTTGAGCGAGATGTAGGCCTTGGCCGGCTTGCCCGCAGCGACGCGGTCTTCCGGCGACTCGACGCCGTGGTCGAGCGCGTTGCGCAGCATGTGCACCAGCGGGTCGTACAGGCTGTCCACCACCACGCGGTCGACTTCCGTCTCCGCGCCTTCGATGGTCAGCTCGACGTCCTTGCCCAGGTCCTTGGCCAGCTCGCGCACGAGGCGCGGGAATTTCTGAAACAGACGGCCGACCGGCTGCATGCGGGTCGCCAGCGTGGCGCGCTGCAGCTCGGCGGAGTAGCGCGACGCGCGCTCCAGCGTCTCGGTCAGGGTCGCCATCAGCACGCCGGCCTGGCCCTCGAACTTGAACTGCTGCAGGCGCTCCATCAGCACGGCGGCCTGGTTGGCTGCCTGCACCGATTCGCCGGCCACTTCCAGCAACGCGTCCAGCTTGACCGCGTCGATACGGATCGAGTCTTCCTTGGCCGGGGCGGTGTTCGGACGCGCTTCCGCGTTGCCGCCGCGGCGGTCCACGCCGTCCCAGGTGCCCTTGGCCTTGGCGATTTCCGCCGGCGTGACGACCACGTCGGCCTCGGCCGCCGCAGCCGGCGCGGCTGCCGGCACATGGGTGCCGGGCGGGACGACCGCCATGTACATGGCTTCCCAGTCGAGGCCATCGGCGCCTGGCGCGGTGGCCGCTGGCACGGCCTGCAGCACCGGAGCCGGCGCTTTCGGCGCAGGGGCGGCCGCGGCCGGGGCGGCGTGCTCCTTGCCGTCGATGGCGTCCTTCAGCATCGATTCGAGCGCAGGCGGCAACGGGGCCAGCTGCTCCGGATCGGTGCCGTTGTTCAGCGCGTTGAGCTGGTCGGCCACAAAGCCGGAAGCCTGCAGCGCCGCCTCGATCGACAGCGGCGTGACCGGCGCGGCGCCGGTGCGCAGCGCGTCGAACAGGTTTTCCGTGAGGTGGCAGGCCCCGACCAGCGCGGTCAGGTTCATGAAGCCGGCGCCGCCCTTGATCGTGTGGAAGGAGCGGAAAACGGCGTTCAGCGTTTCCTTGTTGGTGGGATCGCGTTCGAGGCTGAGCAGGTGCTCTTCGACATTGACCGCCAGGTCAAGCGCCTCGACCACGAAGTCCTTGAGCATATCGTCCATCAGAACCCCAGATCGGCGAGAAGATCGTCAACACTGTCCTGCGAAAGCGCCACTGCCGGCACCGACGGCCCGCTCATGATCGACTCCTGCTCCTTGGCGGCCAGGCGCTCGCGCACGGCCGGCGGCGCGCTGTCGCGCAGCAGTTCGGCCAGCTCGTTTTCGACCGTCTTGGTAATGATTACCACCTTCTTGATCAGCTGGCCGGTAATGTCCTGGAAGTCCTGCGCCATCATGATGTCCAGCAGGCGGGCCTTTTCCGCCTCGGTCGCCGCGGTCACCATGCGCGCGAAGCCGCGGCTGTCGCCGGCCAGCGCCTTGAATTCGTCGATCGACAGCTTGCCGCTGAAGAGGTCTTCCCAGCGCTGCTCCATCGCGCGCGCTTCCTGCGACAGCTTGTCCTGCTCGGGCATACCTTCGTCGAGGGTGTTGAGCACCTTGTTGGCAGCCTGCTCGGTCAGCGTGGCGACATATTCCAGGCGGTCCTGGGCATCCACGATCTGGGTCGAGGCTTCGGTGAGCGCCTTGTCGTAGCCCAGTTCGCGCAGCGAGTCGTGCAGCAGGCGCACGATGCCGCCGAGGCGTTCGTACATCGGATTGTCGCCATGCTCGCCTTCTTCATGGGCAGCCGGCGCCGCAGGGGTGTCGGCTGCCGGCGCCGGTTCGGCGCGGGTGGCCGACACCTGGTCGAACAGGGCTTCCAGGTCGTCCTCGTCCGCCACCGGAGCAGGCGCTACGGGCGCAGGCGCCACCGCCGGCGCTGCTGCACTGGCCGCGCGCTGCGCGGACACTTCCTCGAACAGTGCGTCGAAATCATCAGCGGCGTTGGTCATAATTCCTGCTTCTCCATTCATTCATCTATAAATTCGCACCGAACCCGTCAGTGAGCGCCGCGTTAAAGTGACTGTCGGCAACATCCATTGACGCGAGTGTATCAGTGCGCTACACGGCGGTAAATCTCGGCGTTTGGCGCTTTTCAAAAACCACGCAGAAAATTGTCCAGCCGATACGAAAAATCGGTATGAGTGTTGTATTCCGTAATCTTACCACCGGTTTGTTTCCCAGAAGAATTGATAAATGGTTACCAGCAAGCTCTGCCGTAAATGCCGAGGTGCGTAGTCCTGTTCCGAAACGGATGAGTTTGATACAAATCAAACTCAAGCGCGCTTGGCATCGCAAAGCGCCGGACTAGAATGCAGAATGGGTTGTTGTCGCGGGGCGTAGCCGGACAGGCGCGCCCTGGCAACGGTCCGAACCTGCCACCCCCGGGAGAGTGCCATGTATCGGAAGATTCTGATTACGACCGACGGTTCCACGGTATCGCAGCACACGGCATGCGCCGGCGTGCGTTTCGCCCAGCAAATGCAAGCCGAAGTGCTGGCCCTGTATGTCGCGCCCGAGTACCAGTACCCGGTGTACGTCGAGATTGTCCCGCCGGCCTACCCGAGCGAGAACGAGTACCAGGAGGCGATGGTGCGCACGGGCGCCGAACACTTGCGGCCAATTATGGAAAAGGCCGCGGCCTGCGGGCTGGCCGCCAACAGCCTGACGGTGTTTTCAGACGCGACCGCGCTCAAGATCGTCGAGGTAGCCGAACAGTATGATTGCGACCTGATCTTCATCGGCTCGCACGGCCGCAGCGGCTGGGGCCAGGTCCTGCTGGGCAGCGTGACGAACAAGGTGTTGTCCCACACCACCAAGCCAGTGCTGGTGCACCGGCTGATCGAGCAACCTGTTGATTAGTAGCAGTAAAATATTTACACTGAAACAACATCGACTGCGCCCGAACGCGAACCTATGATCAAAATTGTCATTGCGGACGACCACACCATCATGCGCGAGGGTCTCAAGCGCATCCTGGACGGCGCCCTCGACATCGACATCACGGGCGAAGCGACCAACGGCTTCGAGGTCCTGGCGCTGGTGCGCCAGGGTGGGTTCGACCTGCTGCTGCTCGACCTGTCGATGCCGGGCCGCAGCGGTGTCGACCTCATCCGCCAGATCCGCAGCGAAGCGCCCAAGCTGGCCATCCTGATCCTCACCATGCACGAGGAAGAGCAGTACGCGGTGCGCGCGATCCGCGCCGGCGCCCAGGGCTATCTGACCAAGGAAAGCGCGGGCACCCAGCTGGTGGGCGCGATCCGCAAGGTGGCCTCCGGGCGCCCCTACATCAGTACCGAGGTGGCCGAGCAGCTCGCCCTCAACATCATGACGCCCAGCGAGCAGCTGCTGCACAAGCAGCTGTCCGACCGCGAATTCGAAGTGTTTTCGCTGCTGGTCGCGGGACGCTCGATCACCGAAATCGCCAACAACCTGCACCTGTCGGTCAAGACCGTCTCGACCCACAAGACCCGCATCATGCAGAAAATGGGCATGACCTCGCTGTCCGAAATGGTCCAGTACGCCGTCGCCCACCGTCTCCTGTCCCCGTTCAAGTCCTGAGCGCCGTTCTGCCTGTGGAAATTAAAATCCGTTAGGAAATTTCCTACAAGACTACGCAGGCTCCTACTCCGATATTCAGCCAACGCTGATATTCATGCCGACCTCAACTTGGCATACTGATTTTCAACGAACCGACTTGCTTGCAGGTCACTGTAGTACCCGAAAATCAACAGGAGATAAGCATGCTCTCATCGCAACAGCCAGAAATGCGTACTCCCGCATCGTCGACCGTGCACTCGTCCATGGAAGCCGGACGCCAGCGCCAGGGCCGCCTGTGGTCCAACCTGAAAGAAGTCTGCGACTTGCTGCACATTCCTGCCGCGGTCTCGGTCGCCAACGAGGAACTCCTGTTCCAGCACGTCCAGTTCAAGACCGGACAACGCATCCACACGATCGGCCAGGCGTTCGACACCCTGTACATCGTCAACTCCGGCTTCCTGAAGACCGTGCTGATCGACGAATTCGGCAACGAGCAGGTGCTGTCCTTCCCCATGAAGGGCGACATGCTGGGCGTGGACGGCATCCACAACCGCCACTACGCCTCAGAGGCGGTGGCCCTGTCGGACTGCGATCTGATCCTGCTGCCGTTCAAGAAGCTGACCGCGCTGGGCCGCGTGCATGCGGACCTGGAGAACATGATGTACGGCGTGATGAGCCGCGAGCTGGTGCGCGAGCAGGCCATGATCGGCATGCTGGGCGCGCTGTCGGCGGAAGCGCGCGTCGCCCGCTTCCTGGTGTCGCTGGCCGACCGCTTTGCCGCGATGGGCTACTCGAGCAAACTGTTCAACCTGCGCATGACGCGCCATGAGATCGGGTCCTACCTGGGCCTGACGCTGGAAACCGTGAGCCGCACGCTGTCGGCCTTCAACGAGATCGGCCTGATTACCGTGGACCAGCGCACCATCGGCATCAAGGACGCGGAAGCGCTCAAGACGCTGCGCCGCCTGCCGCCGTCGCGCTCGCGCAGCAAGCAGGCCGCCAAGAAGGATCCGGAGTCGACCGCGCCGCCGGCCCTGGTCACGGCATAAGCACAGCTTCTCCTTGAAGCCCGCCTCCCGGCGGGCTTTTTTTCGGCTGCCGACGGTGATTCAGCCGCGCACGCTCAGACGGCGATCATCCCATCGATGCAGGTCACCGCATTGCCGCCGACACGGATGCCGTCCGTGCCGATCATCAGCCGGACCAGGCCAGCCCGCCCGACGGCCGCGCCCTGCGACGCGACCAGGTCCGCGCCAAAGCGCCCGACCTGCCCGGTGTGCCGCACGAACGCCGCCAGTGCGCCGTTCCCGCTGCCGCAGACCGGATCTTCCGGAATCCCATGCGCCGGCGCAAACGCCCTCACCTCCACACGCGACGGGCCGCCCGGCGGGTGCTCGCCGAACACCACCACCCCGGTCAGCCTGAGACGCAAGTCCTGCGCCTTCATGCGCTGCATGTCCGGCGCGAGCGCCAGCACGTCCTGCGCGGAGCCAAGCTGCAGCACCACCCAGCGCGGACCGACATCGACCACCAGCGGCTCGGCGCCGGTGGGCGATGCGCCAAGCAGGCCTTCGAGCTCCGCGCGGTCGCCCGCTTCCAGGGTGCTGAACTTCGCCTCGGGGAGTTCGAAGGCGATTGCCCGGTCCGGGCCTTCGCCGTCGACATGCAGGGGAATGAGGCCGGCATTGCACTGCTGGACCAGGCGTCCCGCACGTGGCCGGATCGCGCCGGACTCCATCAGCGCGTGCGCGGTGCCGATGGTGGGGTGTCCCGCGAACGGCAGTTCGGCGCCGGGCGTGAAGATCCGCACCCGATAATCCGCGCCCGCTTCGCTGGGCGGCAGCAAGAACGTCGTTTCCGACAAATTGGTCCAGTTGGCGATCTGCTGCATCTGGCTGGTGGAGAGCGACTGCCCGTCCATCACGACCGCAACAGGATTGCCCTTGAACCGGACTTGGGTGAACACGTCGACCTGCTTGAATGGAAGTGTGGGCATGGCGCGGCTCCTCGGACAGAGCGTCCAGTGTAGCGAAAAATAATTGTTGACCGTTCGTTCCACAATGATCAGAATCACATCATGACTACATTCCGCCCCCTCCCGGTTGTGCTCTTCCTGGCGCTGTCCTTCGGCCTCGCCTGGCTGGTCGCGCTGCCCCTTTGGTTGGGCGACGGCATCAAGCACCCGTACTTCACGTGGATCGCCATCGCGATCATGTGGACGCCAGCGATCGCCGCCCTGGCCGTGGCGCGCTTCATGGAGCGCAGCGCCGATCTTCCGCGCAGCGTCGGCCTGCAGCCGTGGCGTCCGCTCGGACGCACGCTGCTCTACAGCCTGGGCGCCGCGCTTGCGGCCCTGCTCATCTCCCTGGCATCGCTGGCCGCCGGCGCGCTGTTCGATGTCTATGCGTTCGACTTGCAGCACCTGTCCGGACTCGATGCGCTGCTGCGTGAAAAACTCGCCGGCCGCGAGGCGGCCCTGGCTGCGCTGCCCCCGCTGCACGTCGTGGCGGCCTTACAGGTTGTGCTGGTGTTTGCAGCCGCACCGCTCAATGCGGTCGGCGCGCTGGGCGAAGAGCTGGGATGGCGCGGCTGGCTGCTGCCCAGGCTCATGCCGCTGGGTACGGTCCCTGCCATCCTAATTTCGGGCATCGCCTGGGGCTTGTGGCACGCACCTGTGATCCTGCTCGGCTACAACTATGGCGCGACGCCTTCCTGGCTCGCACTCGCCTGCATGTGCGCCATGTGCATCGCGGTCGGCGCTGTCCTGTCCTGGTTCACGCTGCGGGCGGCCTCGGTCTGGCCCGCAGTGATCGGACACGGCGCGTTCAATGCCGCGGCGGGACTCTATCTCGTGTTCGGCCGCGCCGGGCAGGAGATCGACCCGACTGTCGCGACGCCGCTTGGCTGGACCGGATGGATCTTCCCCGCCCTGCTCGCGCTCCTGCTCTTTCATTTCACCAGGCACAGGCATGGCACGCCCGCGCACGTTTGACGAAGCGGACGTCATCGCGCGCGCCGCCGCGGTGTTCGGCACGCTGGGCTTCAACGCCACGTCGGTCGACGACCTGCTTAACGCCACCGGCCTGCAGCGCGGCAGCCTGTACAAGGCGTTCGGTTCGAAGCGCCACCTGTTCGAGCTGGTGCTGGCGCAGGCGCTGGCGCCAGGATGGACGTCCCGGCCCGAATCGATCGACCTGCTCATCATTGCACTCAAGGAGATGGCGCCGCAGGACGCCGCCATCAAGCTGCTGTGCCGCGCCGCGCTGCCGGAGGCCGGAGACGGCATCGCCGGATTGCTTGGAAACCGCCTGTTGCACCATCTGGATTAAGAGGACGCATCGATGCCGACACTGGAGTTGACCGAAAACGAACTGGTGGTTCACATGAACCTGTGGGAGACGCTGGCCGCCTTGCAGAAGACCATCCGCGTGCCGCTGTCCAGCGTGCGCGGCGCAACCGACGACGCCGGTTTCAGCAGCGCGTCGCTGGGACTGCGCCTGCCCGGCACCGCGGTGCCCGGCCTGATCTACGCGGGCACGTTCATCAAAGGCGGGGACCGCCAGTTCGCGTTCATGACGCGCAAGACCCAGCCGGTCGTGATCGAGCTGGCGAACGAACGCTGGGCGCGGATCATCCTCGGCGTCGATGACCCGCGCGCGACTGCCGCGCAAATCAATGCGGCGGCCGACCGGCGCTGACGATCTTTGTTCCACACCGCGTGCGGCGTCCGTCGCGGATGCGGGCAAAAAAAACCAGCGGACCTTGCGGAGCGCTGGCGAATAGGGCAGCCGGTAGTAACTAGTCATCGCGGGTGAGTACGCCGTCGTTCACGCGTACCTTGTCGCCCGCCCGAAATCCTGGGTCGTTGTCATAAGTAAGCGCCTGGCTTTTGCCGGACGCATAGCGCAGCGTAAGGTGATAGCGGCTGCCATTCTTCGTTACCGACTGCACGGTGGCGCAATTGGTGCAATAGCGCGCGATAGGTTCTTCGCGCGTGGATGCTGGTACCTGGGCGGCGAGGCTGGTGCACAGGTACATGGCGGCCAGCATGGCGCCCGTGGAAACGATTGCTGTCTTTCGCATGCAAACTCCCGGGCAGATGAATGCACTGTAGCGCCCTGTGACGCTGCGGTTCTGTGCGACAGCGAACTCTCTCAACGAACAGGGTGAACCTGTACCTCAGTCGCCACATAGACTCTTTCCCCTGCAACAGGTTCTATCGCATGGCCGCCGGTAAACGCGCCAAACGAGGGAAGGATCATGCGCCGCGGACCGGCGACAAAGCACGGCAGGCGCACGGACTCCAGGCGCGTTGCGATCCGGAACACCGGATGCACGTGGCCCGCCAGCACGTAACCGTCTGCCGCGATGTCCGGGTGGTGGCAGAACGCGAACGGGCCCGCTTCGAAGGGCTCGTCAACCATCTCGATCCCCAGCACCGCAGCGGGATCGCCCGCGTGGAGATCGTGGTTGCCGCGCACGAGGACCAGCGATAGTCCGGGATTGCGTGCACGCCATTCGGCCATCGCGCCGAGCGTCGCCTTGGCATGCGCAGCACGCGCGTGCAGGAAGTCGCCGAGGAACACGATGCGCGTTGCCGGGTACACGGCCAGCAGCCGGTCCAGCGCTTCCAGGTTCTGCGTCGTGGTGCCGCGCGGGACCGGCACGCCGAGCGCGCGGAACGCTGCGGCCTTGCCGAAGTGGATGTCGGCCACCACCAGCGTGCGCTCGCGCGGCCAGTACAGTGCCTTTTCCGGCAGCAGCATCACGCTCTCGCCGGCCAGTTCGATCGTGTGCGCCCCGCTCATCCCGCCGCCTTTTCCAGCTCGCGCAGCATGCGCGCCACGCGGTCGTTCAGTTTTTCGGTCGTGACCTTCTCGCGGAACATCTCCACCATCAGCGCAAAACCGAACGGGGTGGCGCGCCGGATTTCGTGGAACGCGATGCGGCGCGCATGCAGCTCGGTGAGCGTATCGCGCAGCCGCGTGAGTTCCAGTTCCTGCTCCATCACCTCGCGCTGCGCCTGCGTCAGCAGCAGGTTGGCCGCATCGTGCTTGCGGAAGACCTCGAAGAACAGCGAGGATGACGCCTGCAGCTGGCGGTTGCTTTTCGGCTGCCCCGGATAGCCCTGGAAGATCAGCCCTGAAATGCGCGCCACTTCGCGGAAGCGCTGCTGCGACAGCTGCGTCGCGTTCAGGCTTTCCAGCACATCTTCCAGCAGCATGTCCGTATCGAACAGGCCAACGTCGCCGCCGGTGCCGCCCGCGAACAGCGCGCGCCAGTCCACCGGTTCGGAAGACAGCAGCTCGAAACCGTAGTCGTTGATCGCGATCGAAAATGTGATCGGGGCGATGCGCCCGACCCGGAACGCCAGCAGCGAGGCCAGGCCCATGTGCACCGATCGCCCCGCGAAGGGATACAGGAACAGGTGGTAGCCTTCGCGGCTCTTCATGGCCTCCACCACCAGCACCTCGTCGGTCGGCAGCGAGGACCAGCGCTGCTGGATCTCGAGCAGCGGCCGGATCGCCTCCATCTCCGGCCCTTCGATGTGCCCCTGGGACGCCAGCCGCAACTGCTCCAGCATCGCATGCGCCAGCTCGGAAGACATCGGCATCTTGGCGCCCTGCCAGCGCGACACGGCGCCGCGCGCGCCGGTCGCCCGCTTCACGAAGGCGGTCATCTCGTGCACGCGCACGAATTCCAGGATGCGCCCGCCGAACAGGAAATGGTCGCCCGGTTTGAGGCGCCCGATGAACGATTCCTCCACGCTGCCGATCCTGCCTCCGCTCATGTACTTCACCGTCACCGAGGAATCGGACATGATGGTCCCGATCCCCATGCGGTGGCGGCGCCCGATCGCGCTGTCCGGCACGCGGTAGACGCCCTCTTCGTCCGGCAGCACGCGCCGGTACTCCGGATAGGCGACCAGGCTCTGGCCGCCGCGCGCGACGAAGTCCAGCGCCCATTGCCACTCCTCGCCGGTCAGGTTGCGGTACGACCAGGCGGTGCGGACCTCCTCCAGCAGCTCCTCCGAGCGGAAGCCGCCGCCCAGCGCGACCGTGACCAGGTGCTGCACCAGCACGTCGAACGGCTTGTTGGGCACCATCCGCGCCTCGATGCGGCGCCTGGCCACGGCCTCGCGCGCGCCCGCCGCTTCCAGCAGCTCCATCGTGTTGGTGGGAACCAGCGTGACGCGCGACACGCGGCCCGGCGCGTGCCCGCTGCGTCCCGCACGCTGCAGCAGGCGCGCGATGCCTTTTGCGCTGCCGACCTGCAGCACCCGCTCCACCGGCAGGAAGTCCACGCCGAGGTCGAGGCTGGCCGTGCACACCACGGCCTTGAGCTGGCCCTTTTTCAGGCCCAGCTCGACCCATTCGCGCACCTCGCGGTCGAGCGAGCCGTGGTGCAGCGCGACCAGGCCGGCCCAGTCGGGGCGCGCTTCGATGATGTTCTGGTACCACAGTTCGGACTGCGAGCGCGTGTTGGTGAACACCAGCGTGGCCTCGTGCTGTTCGATCTCGCGGATCACCGGCATCAACATCTGGATGCCGAGGTGGCCGCCCCAGGGGAAGCGCGACGGGTTGTCCGGGATGAGCGTGTCGACTCGGATTTCCTTTTTCAGGTCGCCTTCGACCAGCACGCCGGGCGCGCCGCCCAGCAGCACCTGGCGCGCCAGGTCGAGGTTGCCCATGGTCGCGGACAAGCCCCACACCACCAGGCCCGGGTTCCAGCGCCGCAGGCGGGCCAGCGCCAGCTGCACCTGCACGCCGCGCTTGCTGCCCATCAGCTCGTGCCATTCATCGATCACCACCGTATCGAGCGAGGCGAAGTTTTCCTGCGCCGACGCGTGGCTGAGCAGCAGCGACAGGCTCTCCGGCGTCGTGATCAGCGCCGCGGGCATCGCGCGCGACTGGCTGGCCCGCTGCGCCGAGCTGGTGTCGCCGGTGCGCGAGCCGATCTTCCATCCGGGCGCCAGGTCGGCGGCGGACTCGCACAGGGCGCGTTCGGTGTCCGCCGCGAGGGCGCGCATGGGCGTGATCCACAGCACCCGCATGCCCTTCCCCTTGCGCTGCGCGCTGCGCTGCAGGGCCGCGAACCACACCGCATAGGTCTTGCCGGCGCCGGTGTTGGCATGCAGGAGCCCGGACTGTCCGGCGATCGCGGCCTTCCATACCGCGCGCTGGAACGAAAACACCTTCCAGCCGCGCCGGGCGAACCAGGCGTCCACCGCCTGCGTCATCGCACTCTTCGTCATGGCGCGGCGGAGAGCAGCGAGCGCAGCGTGTCCAGCGAGTCCGCATCTTCCACCGGCTTGTCCTCGCGCCGGCGCAGGATGCGCGGGAACCGCACCGCAATGCCCGCCTTGTGCCGGGTCGAGAGCTGGATGCCCTCGAAGCCGATCTCGAACACCATGGTGGGACGCACGCTGCGCACCGGGCCGAATTTCTCGACCGTGGTGCGGCGGATCGTGTTGTCCACCACCGCGATCTCGGCATCGGTCAGGCCCGAATACGCCTTCGCGAACGGCACCAGCTTGCGCTGGCCCGATTCGTCCACGTCCCACACGGCGAAGGTGTAGTCGGTGTACAGCGACGCGCGCCGGCCGCTCCCGGACTGCGCGTAGATCAGCACCGCATCCACCGAGTACGGGTCGATCTTCCACTTCCACCAGGTGCCGACGCTCTTGGTGCGGCCGACCCCATATTGCGACGACGCGGCCTTGAGCATCATGCCTTCCACGGAGCGGGCGCGCGACTCGCTGCGGATGGCGGCCAGCTCGTCCCATCCGGTTGCGTGCACCAGCGGCGCCAGCTTGATCACGTCGTTCGGGGACTGTCTCGCATGGATAGTCCCCAGCGACCGGACCAGCTCTTCGAGCAACGTGCGCCGTTCGCGCTGCGGCAGCTCGCGCAGGTCCATGCCGTCCTGCTCCAGCAGGTCGTAGGCGACCAGCACGGCGGGCAGTTCCGCCAGCAGCTTTGCCGACAGCGTCTTGCGGCCGATGCGCTTTTGCAGTTGAGCGAACGGCGCCGGGGTGCCTTCCGGCGTCCATACCAGTATCTCGCCATCGATCACGGTCCCATCGGGCACGCGCGCTGCCGCAAGCTCGGGAAAGCGCTCAGTGATCAGGTCCTCGCCGCGCGACCAGATATAGCTCTGGCCGCCCCGCCTGACCAGCTGCGCGCGGATGCCGTCGTACTTCCACTCCACCTGCCAGTCGGCGATGTCGCCCAGCGCCGCCGGCTCTCCCTGCAGCTGGTGGGCGAGGAAGAAGGGATAGGGCTGGCCGCCGCGCAGCTTGTGCTCGTCGTCGGACTGCGCGCCGATCAGCTGCAGGAAGCCCGCGCCGGTGGGACGCACGGTGCCGTCGGTCCATCCCATCAGGCGCTGCGCGATCACCTTGCTGTCCACCGCCGCGATGTTCGACAACGCGCGCGTCACCAGCAGGCGCGACACGCCGACGCGGAAGGCGCCGCCGATCAGCTTGACCAGCAGGAAGCGCTCGCGCCAGTCGAGTTCATCCCAGTAGGAAAACAGCGCCGCCCGGATCGTGCCGGGATCGGCGCCGCGCAGCGGCCCGATGCGCTCCTGCATCCACTCGGCCAGGCCGACGTCGCTGCGCTTGTCCGCTGCGGGCAGGATGTGCGCGATGGTTTCCGCCATGTCGCCCACGGCGTTATACGACTCGTCGAACAGCCATTCGTCGAGGCCCGCATATTCGATGGCGTACTGGCGCAGCAGCTTGGAAGGCACCGCCTGGCGCGGCTTGCCGCCCGCGAGGAAGTACACGGCCCATGCGGCATTCTCGGGCACGGCGGTGCTGAAGTACGCCTGCAGCGCTTCCAGCTTGCGGTTGGTGGCGGTAGTTTCGTCCAGCTCCGCATACAGGCGCGCGAATTCACGCATCGGCAGCTCCTTCCGGCGCGGCCTCCGCCGGGCTGGCGGCAGGCGCGTTCGGGTCGCTGGACTCGGCCTCGTCGTCGCCGAATTCGGTCTCGAACACTGCCGCATCGAGACCGATCTGGCGCAGCCAGCGCACCATCACGCCGACCGAGCCGTGCGTGACGATGACCCGCTCGGCCTCGGTGGCGCGGATCGCCGTCATCAGCCCGGGCCAGTCGGCATGGTCGGACAGCACAAAGCCGCGGTCCACCCCACGCCGGCGGCGCGCGCCGCGCAATTGCATCCAGCCGCTCGCGAATGCATCGCTGTAGTCGCCGAAGCGCTTCATCCACGGCGAGCCCGCCGCGGACGGCGGCGCGATGACGATCGAGCGCCGGATATCCGCCTTCTCGACCTCCGTGACCATGTGCGTTACGGGTAGCTGCACGCCGCCCTCGCGGTAGACCCGGTTCAGCGGTTCGGCCGCGCCATGGCAGATGATGGGACCGATCGACGGATCCAGTCCTGACAGGATGCGCTGCGCCTTGCCGAAAGCGTAGGCGAACACCACGCTCGCGCGCCCCTGCGCCGCGTTCTTGCGCCACCAGGCATTGATCTCGTCGAACAGTTCCTGCTGGGGGCACCAGCGGTAGATCGGCAGGCCGAACGTGGATTCGGTGATGAAGGTGTCGCAGCGCACCGGCTCGAACGGCGTGCAGGTGCCATCCGGCTCCACCTTGTAGTCGCCGGACGCGACCCAGACCTCGCCCTGGTATTCCATCCGCACCTGGGCCGAGCCCAGCACGTGCCCTGCGGGATGCAGCGAGATCTTCACGCCGTTGTGCACGACGGTGTCGCCGTAGTCGAGCGCGTCGACCTGGATGTCGCCCAGACGTGAACGCAGGATGCCGACGCCGCTGGCCGCCGTGAGATAGCGCTCGCTGCCCCAGCGCGCATGGTCGCCGTGGGCGTGCGTGATCACGGCGCGCCCCACGGGCCGCCAGGGATCGATATAGAAGTCGCCGGGCACGCAATACATGCCTTCCCGGCGCACGACCACCATGTCGCTCATGCGCCGCCCCTTTTCAAGCCGCTATCCGGGAGCCGCGGCTGCCGGTGTCACGAAGTCGGCCAGGAAGGTTTTCTCGCCGTCCGCTTCGAAGGCGATCGTGACCTGGTCGCCGGCCACGGCAACCACGATGCCTTCGTCATACTTAGGAACCTTGACGCGCGCGCCGACTTCGAACGCGGGTGCGGCCGGCTCGGCATGCGGCGGCGCCTGGACGGGGATGAAGTCGGACAGGTCGACCTGGATCTGCGGCGGATTGCGGCAGTTGTCGCACATGCCGCAGCTGTCGAAATCCTGCGCCTCGTCGCCGAAGTAGTCGAGCAGCACCTTCCAGCGGCAAAAGCCGCTGACTGCATACGATACCATCGCCTCCAGCGCCTCGCGGTCGCGCTCCTGCTTCTCGACATAGGTGTGCGCCAGCTCGTCGAAATCGGCCGCCTTGGGAACCGCGCGGGTCACGCTGTATTCGAGCTTGCGGCTCTGGCGCAGCAGGCCCGCGTCCTTGAGCAGCTTGAGGCCGATGCGCAGCTGGTTGGGGTGCACCTCGCCCTTGAAGTCGGCGACCGCCATCGGGGTCTCGCTGGCCGCCACCTGCTCATACGCGTCGCGCAGCTCGGCGGCGGTCGGATAGTGCTTCACGAGGAAGAACTGCTGCACGCGCTTGTCGTCCTGCAGGTAGAGCAGCACGCATTCGGCGCTGCCGCCGTCGCGGCCGGCGCGACCGGACTCCTGGTAGTACGACTCCAGGTTGGCCGGCACCTGCAGATGGATCACGAAGCGCGTATCGGGCTTGTCGATACCCATGCCGAACGCGTTGGTGGCAACCATCACGCGCCGTTCCCCGGACATGAACATATCCTGGTTCTGCTGGCGTTCTGCGGCCGGCAACTTGCCGTGGTAGAGCGCGACGCTTTCGCCTGCTTCCTCTAGCAGCGCATACAGCTCTTCTGCGGCCTTCACGGTGGCGGCATACACGATGCCCACGCCTTCGGTCTCGTGCACCAGGCGCAGCGCCTGCTGGTTCTTTTCGTCGTGGTTGGTCACCTGCAGCACGCTGTAGTGCAGGTTGGGACGGTAGATGCCGGTGTTGATGACCGCAAGCTTGCGTCCCAACTGGCGGCCGATGTCGTCGATCACGTCGTCGGTCGCAGTGGCGGTCAGCGCCAGCATCAGCGGATGGCCGAGGGCGCGGATCGAAGACGCCATTTCGATGTAGGCCGGGCGGAAGTCGTGGCCCCATTGCGAAATGCAGTGGGCCTCGTCCACCACCACCAGCGAGATATCGGACTGCTTGAGCACCTCGATAAAGTCGGGCATGGCCAGGCGTTCGGGCGTGCAGAAGATGATCTCGTGCCGGCCGTGCCGGATGCCGTCGAGCGCCGTTTCCTCTTCCTCGCGCGTCAGCGTACTGTTGACCTGCACCGCGCTGATGCCGAGTTCCTCCAGCTTTTCGAGCTGGTCCTTCATCAGCGAGATCAGCGGCGAAACCACCACGGTGGCGCCGGGAATGATGGTAGCGGCGATCTGGTAGCACAGCGACTTGCCGCTACCGGTGGGCATGATGGCCAGCGTATCGTGGCCGTCCAGGATACTGTCGATGACGCGCTGCTGGCCATCGCGCAGGCGCTCGATGCCGAAAACGTCACGCAGCAGGCGCGCGATCAGGTTGCGGCGCGCTGCGCGGGCGCCCTTGTGCAGGAGTTTGGGGTCGTGTCGGGTCATGGCCCCACTGTAGGGCGGGCGCAATTTGCCCGCCATAGGACGCCACCTACAACAATCGTAGGAGCGCCCCTCTCAGCGGCAGCATGGGAAATTATCCTACAGATCGGCGGATTGTTAGCCGATGGTTCTGGCTTTATCGAACAACTAAGATGGAACCATTCGCAAAGGAGAAACCATCATGTTCCGCATTACCCCGCTCATCTGGAGTGCCATTCACGTCGGCGTTGTGAGCGCCGCCACCTGGCTGGTCGTCGCATCGGACCTGCTCGACAGCGCCCCGCTCTTCTTCATCCACTGATCAGGAAGAAGCCACCATGCACAGCGTTGCTGCATTGACTACGGCGGCGATCCGGCCGATGTCGCGCAACTGCTGCACGCTCATGCCTTCCTTCTTCAGCAGCTCGGAGTGCGACTGCACGCAAAAGTGGCACTTGCCCACGATCGAGGCAGCCAGCGCGTACATCTCGAAGCGGCGCTTGTCCACGCCGCCGTGCGACGCGTAAGCATTCATCCGCAGCTGCGCGGGCATCGTCTTCAGGTCCGCGTCATTCGCCATCTCCACGAACGGATACCACACGTTATTCATGCCCATCAGGGCCGACGCCGTCAGCGCCCCGTTGACCTCTTCCGGTGACAGCAGGCCGCTTTCCTTGATCGCATCGACGAACTTGCGGTTCTTGGCCGCAAACGCTGCCGAGAGCGCCACGCCAAGCGCGTCGTTGCCTTCCAGGGTGGAGCGCGCGATGGTGCCGTCGAGGTTCAGGCGGATATCCTTCGCATAGTCCGGGATCATTTCCTTGATCGAATTCAGAAAGTCCATAGTCAAATCCTATTGTGAAGAGGTTTAAAAACCCGCCGAAGCGGGTTGAGTGTATTACAGCGTGCTGCCGCCAACCGCGCGGTTGCAAGGGCACAGCTCGTCGGTCTGCAGACCGTCCAGAATGCGCAGGATTTCTTCCGGGTTGCGGCCCACGTTCAGGTTGTTGACCGACACGTGCTGGATGGTATTGTCCGGGTCGACGATGAAGGTGGCACGCAGCGCCACGCCAGCCGACTTGTCGCGCACGCCGAGCATGTCGATCAGGGAACCGGTCGAATCGCCGAATGCGTAGTGGTTCAGCTTGTCCAGGTCCTTGTGCTCACGGCGCCATGCCAGTTTGCAGAACTCGTTGTCGCTGGAACCGCCCATCAGGACAGCGTCGCGCTCTTCGAACTGCTTGGCCAGCTTGCCGAATTCGACGATCTCGGTCGGGCACACGAACGTGAAGTCCTTCGGGTAGAAGTAGATGATCTTCCACTTGCCCGGGAACGATGCTTCGGTGATGGTCTCGAACGCCGATACGCCGTTTTCTTCGTGGTTGTTGAAGCCTGGTTTAGCAGCCTGGACGCTGAAGCTGTCGAGTTTTTCGCCTACGGTTTTCATTGACGTTTTCCTTAATAGTTGTTGAACCAACGGACAAAGTATAACGCTATCGAACTTCGATTAGAAATAGTATTTGCCTAAAGGGTCGATAGATTATTGTTAAGCTGGCTCATTTCGCCCGCCCGCAAGAGCCAGCAAGTGTAGCGCGGAGCGTGCCCGGCTGTCGTCAATCGTGCGCAAGTCTTGGAACTCCCCTAGACACCAAACGGACGTCCGGCGAACCGCTTGCGCCCCTATACGATTCTGTTTAGATTCGTACTAACCGTTCAGCGCAAGGCATGAGGAACAGTATGCAATTTCCAGCACATCTGGAAACCGCGGGCAAGGGCGGTTTCGTCGGTCACGTTAAGGGATATTCCCGAAGCGATCACCCAAGGCGACGATCGGAGAGAAGCGATTGAAATGGTTCGCAAAACAAACGGGTTGTGCTACCGCCTTCCACTGCCGAGGAAGGCGAAGAGTACACTTCCCAACCGGCGAATGTCATCTCGACAGTACTGTGGTTGAATAAACTGCTCGGGCAGCGTCACTCAAATAAAAAATTAGATGCCTGGAGGCTCATGAAAGATCTGCTGGAATCGCTTGCACAAAATTTTGATGACGCAGAAGGCTCCATCCACGTGGCGACAGCCGACTGGTTTGCGGATGACCTTCGCTTGGAACTGTCGATCAGATTTCATGACGACCGATGGGAATTGTGGGAGGTCTCCTGTTCAGGTGTGGTGGAAGAATCCCTTAGCTCCGCGAGTTGCGACACGCTGGTGATCTCGGCAGATTCTCCCCTGTTGCATCCTTTTATTGAGCCAGACATGCCAATCATGTTCTCCCATAACGCCTTGGCGCCGGAAACCTTGTTCGGGATCGTTTGTTCGTGTTGTATCGAAGTTACCGGAAAGCCGGAAAGTATCCCCAGGTTCATCAACGGCATAGCGACGAGTGAAGGAATTTGCAGCTCGGCCTATGGGCTGCTCGGCCGTTTCCCTGCGTCGCTTGGCACCCGAATTCTTGAAGCTTTACAGGACAAGCCCATCCAGGTGATCGGCTTGCCGGGCCACCTCGCGACCCGTTGGAACGGAACGGAGCACGTTCCATATGGGAATCTCCAAGTTCTCGAAATCGGCAATTCCTACGTGATCGCTGACTGCTTCAGCGCTCAGCGCGCCTAGACAAACGGTGAGCCACGCTTGCGTTGTACGCCCAGGGATCGTGCACTTGAATCCCGGATACCGATGACCGGGATATTTCGCTAGCGAAGAAGGCCCACCCTGAGCTGAACACTGTGAAAGCCTGCCCCGTTTGTGCCAGTGAAGACAAGTTCACAATGACGTGCGGGCCACCTGGTCCGACGACGCGCTGCTCAGGTTAAAATGTGGGCTGCATTCACGCAGCACACACAATGACAACGATCCCGTCCGAAATCAATCCGGCAGCCATCAAAGGCGTCGCCGCGGAAAAGCACACACCCATGATGCAGCAGTACCTGCGCATCAAGGGCGAGTACCCGACCATGCTGGTGTTCTACCGCATGGGCGATTTCTACGAACTGTTCCACGAAGACGCGGAAAAAGCGGCACGCATCCTCGGCATCACGCTGACCCAGCGCGGCGCTTCCGGGGGCAATCCGATCAAGATGGCGGGCGTGCCGTTCCACTCGCTGGACGGCTACCTCGCCAAGTTGGTCAAGCTGGGCGAGTCGTGCGCGATCTGCGAGCAGATCGGCGACCCGGCCACCAGCAAGGGTCCGGTCGAACGCAAGGTGGTGCGCGTCGTGACCCCTGGCACGCTGACCGATTCGGACCTGCTGCCCGAGAAATCGGACCGGCCGCTACTGGCCGTGTGCACGATGAGCCAGCGCAAAGGCATCACGACCGGCCTCGCATGGCTTTCGCTGGCAAGCGGCGCCCTGCGCATGACGGAATTCCACGGCACCCCGGCCACCGCGCAGGCGCGCCTGCGCCACGAGCTGGAACGCATTTCGCCGGCCGAAGTGCTGCGCGCCGATGGCGCCGAGCTGTTCGAGGACGAAGGCGGCATCGGCCACGCGACGCGTGTGCCGGAATGGCATTTCGACGTGGTCCACGGCCACAAGGCCCTGCTGGACCAGTTGGGCGTCGCCACCCTGTCCGCGTTTGGCGCGGACGGCTTTGGCCCGGCATTTGGCGCCGCCGGCGCGCTGCTGCGCTACGCGCAATCGACCCAGGGCCGCGGCCTGCAGCACGTGCGCTCGCTGACTGCTGAAACCGAAACCGAGTTCATCGGCCTGGATGCCGCCACCCGCCGCAACCTGGAGCTGACCGAGACGATTCGCGGCCAGGAGTCCCCTACCCTGTTCTCGCTGCTGGACCACTGCCGCACGGCGATGGGCTCGCGCCTGCTGCGCCACTGGCTGCACCATCCGCGCCGCGATCAGTCGGTGGCGCGGGCGCGCCATGCCGCCATCGATGCGCTGGCATCCAGCGACGCGTTCGGCACGCTCGCAGCCACGCTGGCGCAAGTGCCGGATATCGAACGCATCACCACGCGCATTGCACTGCTGTCGGCACGCCCGCGCGACCTGGCCAGCCTGCGCGACGGCCTCGGCCAGCTGCCGGCCCTGCGCCACGGCGTCGAGCTGTCGCTGCGTGCCGACGCGCCCGGGCTGCTGGCCGACATCGCCGGCATGTTGGCGACTCCGCACGAGTGCCTGGACCTGCTGCGCCGCGCGATCGCGGAAGAACCCTCGACGATGGTGCGCGACGGCGGCGTGTTCGCGCGCGGCTTCGACGCGGAGCTGGACGAGCTGCGCGGCCTGTCCGAGAACGCAGGCCAGTTCCTGGTGGACCTCGAAACGCGCGAGCGTGCGCGCACCGGCATCGCCAACCTGCGCGTCGAGTACAACAAGGTGCACGGCTTCTACATCGAAGTCACCAACGGCCAGGCCGACAAGGTGCCGGACGATTACCGCCGCCGCCAGACGCTGAAGAACTGCGAGCGCTACATCACGCCCGAACTCAAGGCGTTCGAAGACAAGGCCCTGTCCGCACAGGACCGCGCCCTGTCGCGCGAGAAGCTGCTGTACGACCAGCTGCTGGCAGACCTGGCGCAGTACATCGGCGTACTGCAGACCATCGCGCAGGGCCTGGCCCTGCTGGACACGCTGGCCGCCCTCGCCCACCACGCCGTCCGCCACAACTGGTGCGCGCCGCAGCTGGTGTCCGAGCCTTGCCTCGACATCCGCGAAGGCCGCCATCCGGTGGTGGAAAACCAGATCGAGCGCTTCATCGCCAACGATTGCCAGCTGCGCGACGAGAAGCGACTGCTGCTGATCACCGGCCCCAACATGGGCGGTAAGTCGACCTTCATGCGGCAGGTCGCCCTGATCACGCTGCTCGCCTACGTGGGCAGCTATGTGCCGGCCACCAGCGCCACGATCGGTCCGATCGACCGCATCTTTACCCGCATCGGCGCGTCCGACGACCTGGCCAACGGCCGCTCGACCTTCATGGTGGAGATGACGGAGTCGGCCGCGATCCTGAACGGCGCCACCGAGCAGTCGCTGGTGCTGATGGACGAAGTGGGCCGCGGCACGTCGACCTTCGACGGCCTGGCCCTCGCGTGGGCGATTGCACGCCACCTGATCGAGACCAGCCGCAGCTTTACGCTGTTCGCCACGCACTATTTCGAGCTGACGCAGCTGCCCGACGCGCATCCGTCGGCGGCCAACGTGCACCTGTCGGCAGTCGAACACAAGGACAGCATCGTGTTCCTGCACGCGGTGCAGCCCGGTCCCGCCTCGCAGAGCTACGGCCTGCAGGTGGCGCAACTGGCCGGCGTACCGCAGCAGGTCATCAAGTCGGCACGCAAGCACCTGGCGCGGCTGGAAGCCCAGGCGATCGACGCCGGCGCGCAGCTGGACCTGTTCGCAGCGCCCGATCCCCAGGCGGAAGCGGCAAGCGAAGCCGAGGCCCACGCACAGGAGCGCGCACGCGCCCTGCATGACGCCATGGCCTCGATCGACCCCGATATGCTGAGTCCCCGCGAGGCGCTGGAGCACCTGTACCAGCTCAAGCGGCTGTCCGCGTGATGTTGCGGACGCTGCACATTGCGGCGGCCGTCGCGGCCGCCCTCGCGCTTGCCGCCGCCGGCGCCCATGCGGCGCCCAAAGGGAAGGACAAGGAGAAGGACAAGGGCTACGTGTTTGCGGCCATCGGCCACACCGGCAGCAACGACAAGCAACTGGTGGAAGCGATCGGCGAGGCTGAAGAGGCACGCGTCGAATTCATCGTGGCCACCGGAGTGAAGTCCGAAAAGGAGCCATGCAGCGACAAGTTGTACACCGAACGGCGCAAGCTCCTCAACGATGCGAAGCGTCCTGTGATCGTCTCGCTGGCCGCCAGCGACTGGACCGGCTGCCGCAACTCGGCGGGCCGCACCAATGCCATCGAACGGCTGAACCGCTTGCGCGAGCTGTATTTCTTTGATGCCGATTCCCTCGGCAAGAAGAAGTTGGAGCTCAAGCGCCTGTCCGCCAGCGAGAAGTTCCGCAGCTATGCCGAGAACGCGCACTGGGAAGTCGACGGGGTGCTGTATGCAACCGTGAACGTCCCGTCCGATAACAACCACTTCCTGCGCGCGGCCGGCCGCAACAGCGAGTACGAGGACCGGCTGGTGGCCAACCGTTCCTGGCTGCGCCGGCTGTTTGCGCTCGCACGCCAGCGCGAGCTGAATGCGCTGGTGCTGTTCACGGAAGCCGACATTTCGGCGCCGCCGGGCGAGAAGCCTGCAGCCGACGACGGCTTTGCCGAACTGCGCAAGCAGCTCGATGCGCAGTCGAAGCGCTATAAGGGCAAGCTGCTGCTGGTGGATAGCGCGCCGCTGGACAAGGATGCGCGCCCGGAGATCGAATGGCGCGGCAATATCGGCCACCTGAGCCTGGGCGCGTCGAGCGCCCTGCTGCGCGTCACCCCCGGCGCCGACACGCGCTTCTCGCTCGCCGAGCCGGAACCTCATCCCAAGGCCAGGAAGAAGCCCTGATTCCCCGTCGTCCCGGCGCAGGCTGGGACCCATGCCGGGGCGGCGCAGCGATGGCGTTCGTTCGGATGCTCAGCATGGATCCCAGCCTGCGCTGGGATGACGATGCCACGTGCAGCGAATGACCACGAACGCCGAGGAATAAAAAAACGCGCCGGGAGGCGCGTTCTTCTTTACTGCACGATGTGGGTGCGGAACTCGTCGCCCGCATCGCCTTCATCATCGTCGTCACCGTGGTGGTGGCCGTGCGCGCCATGGACGTGGCCATGCGCGATTTCTTCATCGGTCGCCGCGCGGACGTCCTTCACTTCCAGGTCGAAGCGCAGCGCCATGCCGGCCAGCGGATGGTTGCCGTCCAGGATGACCTTATTGTCTTCGATTTCGGTCACGGTGAAGATCACCGCGTCGTCCGATTCGCCGCCTTCCGGCATGCCTTCGAACTGCATGCCGACTTCGAGCGGTTCCGGCAGGCGGCTGCGCTCTTCCATCTTCACCAGCTCTGGATCGTATTCGCCGAATGCGTCTTCCGGCTCGATCTGGATGGTCGACTTGTAGCCGACTTCCTTGCCGTCGAGTTCTTCTTCGATCTTCGGAAGCGTGTTCTCGTAGTCGCCGTGCAGGTAGACCATCGGCTCGCGACCTTCTTCGATCAGGTTGTTCTGTGCGTCCGACAGCTTGTAGTTAACCGTAACTACCGTGTTCTTCGCGATTTTCATAGCTGCTTCCTTTCATGTGTGCGACGCCGATTATACGCTGACGCTGCAAAAGGACGGAGACTGTCCCCGTTCGGCGACCGTCCTCTGCATGGTTATAATGTGGTATGCAAAAACTACAACTCCTCGGCGGAATCACGCCAGCCCAGTTCCTGCGCGATTACTGGCATAAGAAACCATTACTTATCCGTAATGCGATCCCCGGCTTCAAGCCGCTGCTGTCGCTTGGCGACCTCGCTTCGCTCGCCTCGCAGAACCATGTCGAATCGCGCCTGATCGTCAAGACGGACGGCAGCTGGGACATGCTGCACGGTCCGATCGAGGCGCTGCCGCCGCACGACCAGCGCGAATGGACCATGCTGGTCCAGGGCGTGAACCTCTACAACGAGGCGGCCGAGGCGCTGCTGCGCCAGTTCCGCTTCATTCCCGACGCGCGCCTGGACGACCTGATGATCAGCTACGCCACCGACGGCGGCGGCGTGGGCCCGCACTTCGACTCCTACGACGTGTTCCTGCTGCAGGCGCAGGGCCGCCGCCGCTGGAAGATCAGCGCGCAGAAGGACCTGACGCTGGTGGAAGGCCTGCCGCTCAAGATCCTGGCCAACTTCGAGCCGGACGAGGAGTTCGTGCTGGAGCCGGGCGACATGCTGTACCTGCCGCCGCACTACGCGCACGACGGCGTGGCAGAAGGCGAATGCATGACCTACTCGGTTGGCTTCCGTTCCCCGTCCTTCCAGGAGCTGGGCGAAAACTTCCTGCAGTTCATGGCCGACTCGATCGACCTGCCGGGCCGCTACGCAGATCCGGGCCTGACCCCGGCGAAGAATCCGGCCGAGATCCCGCGGGAGATGCTGTCCACGATCGCGGAGGAATTGAACAAGGTACGCTTCACCGAAGACGACATCACCATCTTCCTGGGCGAGTATCTCTCGGAGCCGAAGCACAACGTGTTCTTTACCGGTCCCGAGAACCCGCTCACGATGGGACGCTTTGTCAGCGCCGCCGGCAAAAAGGGCGTGGCGCTGTCGCCCAAGACGCTGATGCTCTACCGCGGCAAGAACCTGTTCATCAACGGCGAGTCGTTCGCCGTCAGCCGCACCGACAAGGCTGTCCTGGCGGCGCTGGCGGACGAGCGTGCGCTCGACGGCGAAGCGGTAGCCGGCGCGTCCGAGGACGTGCTGGAGGCGCTGTACGCCTGGTATACCGACGGCTGGATCGTATTGCGCTAGCTTCGCCATCCGGCGAACGCCGGGATGACGGAGCTTGAGCCATGGAGGGAGCACGGATGGAAGAACAAGGTTCCGCAGTCAAATTCAACTCGCATGCCGAGTTCCAGGAACACCTGCGCAACTGCATCGCGCGCTCGCAGGCGACGCTGCAGCTGTTCGATCCGGATTTCTCGGTGTTCCCGCTTGGCGCAAGCGACGTGGACGCCCTGTTGCGCGGGTTCCTGGCCCGCGGCGGCACGATCCAGCTGGCGCTGCACCGCCCCGGCCACATCGAACGCGAGTATCCGCGCTTCATCCGGCTGCTCAAGGACTACAGCCACCGGATCGAATGCCGGGCCACCAGCCGCGGACTGCACCAGCTGACCGATTCGTTCTGCATCGGGGACCGGGCGCACATCGTCCGGCGCTTCCATTCGGACCATATGCGCGGCGAGGCGGCCTTCTGCATCCCCGAGGCGGCTGAGCTGAGCCTGGAGAGGTTCGACGGCATCTGGGCGGACTCGGCCTCCACGCTGCACCCGACCGTCACCGGCCTCTGATCCCGTCTTGGAATGACCAAAAACGGGGAGAAAAGTGGTCGGAATGGCTAGTTTCTTCCTATCCACGTTGTAAACATGCAAAAACTTGGCGGACAACTAAATAGTGCTATTGCGGCATGTCAAAAATGCTTATAATATTTGGTTAGGATGGTTCCGATGTGTGAAGACCGTTTACCGGTGCGACCCAAATGAACCCCCTAAGGTGAGCGATAATTACCGGTAATTATTCATCGCAGCTTTTTTGTTGTCTTGTTGAATTAACTAAGGAAAACCCATGAAAAAATCTCTGCTGATCGTGTCCCTGATGGCTGTCGCTCTGGCTGCTTGCTCCAAAAAAGAAGAAGCTCCAGCACCAGCTCCAGTAGAAGCTCCAGCTGCTGACACCACCGCAGCTCCAGCTGACGCAACCGTTGCTCCAGCTGCTGACGCAGCTGCTACCCCAGCTGACGCTGCTGCTGCTGCTACCGACGCAGCTGCAACCGCTGCTTCGGCTGCTGCATCCGCTGCTTCGGAAGCTGCTTCGGCTGCATCCGCTGCTGCTGACGCTGCTAAGCACTAATCAGCTCCAGTTTGAAGAAAAACCGGCCTTCGGGCCGGTTTTTTTACGCCTGCAGGTTTGGGGACTGCCTCCCCCGCTCTTGGGGACAGTCCGCAGGGCGAAAAAAAAACCGGCCGCAAGGCCGGTTTTTCGTGACAGCGGTGGAGCTTACTTGAGCTCGTCCGCCAGCAGCTTGAGGATCTTGTCGCGCGTGGCCGACGTCTCCGGCTTGCCGTCCTTGTCCTGGACCACGACCTGGCTGCTTGCGCCGCCCTGCTGGCCCTTGACCACGACGCGGTAGCGCTGCGCTTCCTTGTCTTCTTCCGAGTTCAGGTTGAACAGGCGGCTGAAGAAGCCGCGCTTCTTGCCGCTCTCTTCGTCGACGAAGCGCACAAAGTAGATGCCCTGCACGCGGTCGCGGTCTTCCACGGTAAAGCCCACGCGGTCCAGCGCCAGGCCCACGCGGCGCCATGCGCGGTCGTAGCCTTCGTTCAGTTCCACCGTGTCGCCCACCAGCTTGGCGTGCTGCGGCTGCTCAGGCGCGGCGGCGACGACAGCGGCCACCTGCGTCTCGTCCTTCTTGGTCAGGTGCGCCATCAGCTTGGCGATGTATTGCGCTTCCAGGCCCGGGTCGTTGGCGCGCACCTGCCAGGTCGGGATCTCTTTCGAGGAGCCGGTCAGGACTTCTTCCGCGCCGCGGTGCGAGATATAGACTTCGGTGGTGCCGTCCGCGCCGCGCTCGAGGCGGGTGCGGTACTTGTCACGCTCGCCGGTCGAATACAGGCGGTCGGCGACCTTGCCGATCGTGCGGCGCAGGACGTCTTCAGGAATCTTGGAGCGGTTCTCGACCCACTCGGTCTCCATCACGCCGGTCGCCTGCGATTCGCTCACCAGCGGGAAGCCGTTCTCTTCCCAGAACTGCTTCACCTGCGGCCACACCGCTTCCGGCGCCTGGCGCACCACCAGCCAGCGCTGGTCGCCTGCGCGTTCCACTTTCAGGTCCTCGGTGCTGACCGGGCCGACGCTGCCGGTGGCGACTGCGACGCCGGGCTGCGCCGCCTGGCCCTGCTGCAGGCCGGATGCGGTGGCCACGCCGCGCGGATCAGGAACCGCGTAGCGGTTGTCGCGTTCGAGCTGGGTCAGGTCGGGAGGCACTTCCAGCGGGCGCGCCTTCTGGGCCGACTTGTAGTCGACGCGGTCGGCATTGATGACGGAGTTGAGCATGCCGCAGCCTGCCAGGCTGGCCATCAGTGCGGTCAGGGCGAGGGTGCGGACCGGTGCTTGAGTGATACGGTTGGTCATGTTCGGATGCTTTGGACTTGGGATGCGGCTTATTGAAGGACGCCCGCTTCGCGCAGGGCGCCGCGGACGGTGTCGTGTGCGCTGGCCGAGAGCGGCGCGAGCGGAAGGCGCAGGCCGGGCGGGATCATGCCCATTTCGGCCAGCGCCCACTTCACGGGCACAGGATTCGGTTCGACGAACAGTTTGACGTGCAGGGGGAAGACCTTGTTGTTGATCTCGATGGCGCGCGCGATGTCGCCGCTCATCGCCGCCTTGCACATCTCGTGCATGGCGCGCGGGGCGACGTTGGCGGTGACCGAAATATTGCCGGCGGCGCCGCAGAACATCAGCGCCATCGCGGTGGGATCGTCGCCCGAGTACACGGCAAAGCTCTTCGGCACCATGCGCAGCAGCTCGATGCCGCGGCCGATGTTGCCGGTGGCATCCTTGATGCCGATGATGTTCGGGATGCCGGCCAGGCGCGCGACCGTCTCGTTCGACATGTCGGCTACCGTGCGGCCGGGCACGTTGTAGAGGATGATCGGGATGTCCACCGCTTCGGCGATCGCCTTGAAGTGCAGGTACATGCCTTCCTGGGTCGGGCGGTTGTAGTACGGGACCACGACCAGCGCCGCATCCGCGCCCGCCTGCTTGGCGTAGCGGGTCAGCTCGATCGCTTCGGTGGTCGAATTGCCGCCGGTGCCGGCGATGATCGGCACGCGCTTGGCCGCATGCTCGACCGCGACGCGGATCAGTTCGAAGTGCTCTTCAAAGCTGACGGTAGCCGACTCCCCGGTGGTACCGACGATCACGATGCCATCGGTGCCCTCGGCGATATGCCAGTCGATCAGCTTGCGCAGGGCTGGAATGTCCAGCTGCCCGTCTGCCTGCATCGGGGTGACGATCGCTACTATGCTGCCCTTAATCATGTTTCCAGTGTCCGGCGGGTGAATAAAAGCCTGATTGTAGCCGATGGCCTGTGCGAATGGTTCATTCCTGACACCATTCTGCCGCCAAAATCGCCTTTTCCCGCCCAAACGCCGGGCCGCTCGCGCACAGGCGCTGGACCATCGCCGGTTTCGGCAGGGGCGACTGGCCGCTCTCGTAGGCGATCACGCGCAGCGGCAGGCGCAGCAGCTCGCCCTCCTCCAGCAGGAAGGCGGGATTGGACGGCTTGCCGAAGCGCTCGTTCCCGGCCGCGAAGGTCTCATAGATCAGGATCCCGTCCGGGCGCAGCGCCTGCACGATCTTCGGCAGCAGCGGCCGGTGCAGGTAATTGGTGACGACGATCCCGGCAAAGCGGCCCGGCTCGAACGGCCAGTCCGCCGCATCCGTACTGCGCTCCAGGTCGAAGCACATCGTCCGCAGCGCCCCGAAATGGGGTCTGTCCCCATTTTCGAAATGGGGACAGACCCCATTTTCGGCGGCCAGGCGCGCGAGCGCTTCGGGGTCGCGGTCCAGCGCCAGCACGGGATGGCCAAGCCGGGCGAACAGGTGGGCGTGGCGGCCGCTGCCGCAGGCCAGGTCCAGGACTTCGCCGGACGGGACCAGCGGCGCGAAGCGCGCCACCCAGGGCGACGCCGGCAGCTGCGCGTGCGCGTCCATCAGGTGTACGCCAAGCCCATGGCCTCGCGCACGTCGCGCATGGTGTCGTGCGCGAGCCGGCGCGCGGTCTCGCAGCCGTCGGCCACGATGGCGCGCACCAGCGACGGGTCGTCGAGGTACTGCTGCGCGCGTTCGCGCATCGGCTCCTGCTCTTCCAGCACGGCGTCGATGACCGGCTGCTTGCATTCGATGCAGCCGATGCCCGCCGAGCGGCAGCCCTTGAGCACCCATTCCCTGGTCGGCTCGTCCGAATACACCTGGTGCAGCTGGAACACCGGGCAGCGGGTCGGCTCGCCCGGGTCGGTGCGGCGCACGCGCGCCGGATCGGTCGGCATGGTGCGGATCTTCCTGGTCACCGAGTCGCGCTCCTCGCGCAGCGAGATCGCGTTGCCGTAGCTCTTGGACATCTTGCGGCCGTCGAGGCCCGGCAGGCGCGATGCCTCGGTCAGGCGCGCCTGCGGCTCGACGAGGATCAGCTTGCGGCTGCCTTCGAGGTAGCCGAACAGCCGCTCGCGGTCGATCATCGACAGGCTGCCCGCATCGTCCAGCATGGCGCGCGCCTGCTCCAGCGCGTCCTCGTCGCCTTCCTGCTGGTAGGCGGTGCGCAGTTCCATGTACAGGCGGGCGCGCTTGCTGCCCAGCTTCTTGACCGCTTCCGCCGCCTTCTGCTCGAAGCCGGGCTCCTTGCCGTACAGGTGGTTGAAGCGGCGCGCGATTTCGCGCGTCATCTCGATGTGCGGTACCTGGTCCTCACCCACCGGCACTTGGCTGGCGCGATAGATCAGCACGTCCGCCGCCTGCAGCAGCGGATAGCCGAGGAAGCCGTAGGTGGCCAGGTCCTTGCTCGCCAGGTTCTCGATCTGGTCCTTGTAGGTCGGCACCCGCTCCAGCCAGCCGAGCGGCGTGGCCATCGACAGCAGCAGGTGCAGTTCGGCGTGCTCGGGCACGCGCGACTGGATGAAGATGGTCGCCTGCGACGGGTCGATGCCGGCCGCGAGCCAGTCGATCACCATGTCCCAGGTGCTCTTTTCGATGATCGCGGGATCGTCGTAGTGCGTGGTCAGGGCGTGCCAGTCGGCGACAAAGAACAGGCACTGCTGCTCGGACTGCATCCTGATCCAGTTTTTCAGCGCACCGTGGTAGTGGCCGAGGTGCATGGTGCCCGTGGGGCGCATGCCGGAAACGACGCGTTCAGGGTACATGGCAAACTCAGTTGAGGAAGATCGTGATCGGCGTGGCCAGCATGTCCAGCGCGAAGCCGGCGGCGATGTGGAATGGCGCAATGAGGTAGCCCAGCGAGTGGGTCAGCATCAGCGCGATCAGGATGACGAACCCGTACGGTTCGATCATCGCAAACTTGTTCCCATAGCGCGGCGGCAGGATGCTGGTCATGATGCGGCCGCCATCGAGCGGCGGAATCGGCAGCATGTTCAGGGCGAAGAACAGCAGGTTGGCGTTGATACCGGCCTGGGCGACCTTGAGCGGGAACGGCTCGCTGACGCCGGCGCCGATCATCAGCAGGCCCAGGACCATCCAGCCGAACGCCATCGCGAAATTCGACGCGGGGCCGGCCAGCGCCACGTACGCCATCTGCTTGCGCGGATTGCGCAGCGCACTGTAATTGACCGGCACCGGCTTGGCGTAACCAAAGAAGAACTGCCCCTGCGACATCGCGAGCACGACCAGCGGGATCACGATCGTGCCGAGCGGATCGATGTGCTTGATCGGGTTGAGGCTCATGCGCCCCTGCGCGTACGCGGTCAGGTCGCCGAAATACTTGGCGGCGTAGGCGTGGGCGGCTTCGTGGAGGGTGATCGCAAAGATAACAGGCAGTGCATAGACGGCGACGGCCTGGATGATTTCGTTGTAGTTCATTCGGTCGATTCTAACAGAGCGCTACCGTCCGTCGTCCCTGCAGCGGCAGGGATATTTGCGGGGAATGGACAAAGTATGGAGGGCGGATTCAGAGGCCGAACGCGGCGGGATCGCCCCGCCCTTCGCGCACCAGCACCGGTTCCGCACCGGTCAGGTCGACCACGGTGGTCGGCTCCATGCTGCACGAGCCGCCGTCGATGATCAGGTCGACCAGCTTCGAGAGCCGGTCGGCGATGTCGTCGGCATTGTTCAGCAACTCGCCGTCGATGATCAGGGTGGCGCCCAGCAGGGGCTGTCCCAGTTCGCCCAGCAGCGCGTGTGCGATCGGATTCTCGGGCACGCGCAGGCCGATGGTCTTGCGGGACGGATGCGAGAGGCGGCGCGGCACCACGCGGGTGGCTTCCAGGATCACCGTGTACGGACCCGGCGTGACCGCCTTGAGCATGCGGAACTGGCGGTTGTCCACGCGCGCGTACTCGCCGATCTCGGACAGGTCGCGGCACAGCAAGGTGAGATGGTGCTTTTCGTCGATGCCGCGGATGCGGCGCAGCTTGTCGGCAGCAGCCTTATCGTCCAGGTGGCAGACCAGCGCATAGCAGGAGTCGGTCGGCAGCGCGATCACGCCGCCGCCGTGCAGCACCTGGGCCGCCTGCTTGATCAGGCGGCCCTGGGGATTGTCCGGATGTACCTGGAAGACCTGGGCCATGGCTTGCCGCTTACGCGCGCAGCGACTGCAGCGCGGCGATGCGTTCCTGGATCGGCGGGTGGGTCGAGAACAGCGCGCCGAAACCGCCGCCGCTGCCCGAGATGCCCGAAGCCGCCATCGAAGACGGCAGCGCGCCAGGCTGCAGGCCGCCGAGGCGGGCCAGCGCCTTCTGCATCGGGTAGGCGCTGCCCATCAGGCCCGCCGCACCCGAGTCGGCACGGAATTCGCGCTTGCGCGAGAACCAGGCCACGATGATCGATGCGAGCAGGCCGAACAGGATCTCGCAGATGAACACGGTGATCATGTAGCCGATGCCCGGCGAGGTGTCGTCCGAGTTCTTCTTGAAGATCATCTGGTCGATGAAGTAGCCGACCACGCGCGCCAGGAACACCACGAAGGTGTTCACCACGCCCTGGATCAGGGTCAGCGTGACCATGTCGCCGTTGGCGATGTGCGCCACTTCGTGGGCCAGCACCGCTTCCACCTCGTCGCGCTCCATGCTCTGCAGCAGGCCGGTCGACACGGCGACCAGCGAGGAGTTCTTGAACGCGCCGGTGGCGAAGGCGTTCGGCTCGCCGTCATAGACCGCCACTTCCGGCATGCCGATGTTGGCGCGCTCGGCCAGCTGGCGCACCGTATTGACGAGCCACAGTTCGGTCGAGTTGGACGGCGATTCGATCACACGCGCGCCGGTCGACCACTTGGCCATCGGCTTGCTCAGCAGCAGAGAAATGATGGCGCCGGTAAAGCCGACCACCAGCGAGAACACCATCAGCGCGCTCATGTTCAGGCCCGCCGGTCCTACCACGCGGCCCACGCCCAATACGCTAAGGACGATCGACAACACCAGCATGACTGCAAGGTTGGTTGCGATAAACAGAATGATGCGTTTCATTTCAGGTGGCCTCCGGCCGGTAGTGAGTGACAGGCTGCTAAGATAAGGGTGCCCCCCGGAAAATTCAAGGGCGATTGCTGAGCTTGGCGACCGCGCGCCGGCGGCGGATCAGACCCAGTCGTGCCAAATCGGCGTCACGCCCGCGGGCAGCGGCGGCAGGTGCGCGAAGTCGACGCGCGTCTCGCCCGGACCGTGGAAGTCGGTGCCGCGCGAGGCCAGGAATCCATACTGCTTCGCCAGCAGCGCGTACTTACCGTACTGATCGGTCGTATGGCTGCCCGTGACCACCTCGATCGCCACGCCGCCCAGCTCCTTGAAGCGGTCGAACAGCGCGCCCTCCACCATCGGCCCGAACTTGTAGCGGCCAGGATGCGCGATCACGGCGACGCCGCCCGCCCCTTTGATCCAGCCGACCGCCTGCTCCAGCGTGGCCCAGCGGTGCGGCACGTAGCCGGGCTTGCCTTCGGACAGATAGTTCTTGAAGACTTCGTTGATGTTGTTGCAGATGCCCCGTGCGACCAGGAAGCGCGCGAAGTGGGTGCGCGACATCAGGTCGGGATTGCCGACGTAGTCGAGCGCGCCCTCGTAGGCGCCCGGAATGCCGGCGGCAGCCAGCTGGGCGCCGATCTCGCGGCCCCGCGCATCGCGCCCGGTGCGGGTGGAGGCCAGGCCGGCCACCAGCTGTTCGTTGGTCTCGTCGATATCGAGGCCGACGATGTGCACCGTCTCGTTGGCGTAGGTGACGGAGATTTCGACGCCGGCCACGAAGCGCATGCCGAGCGCCTTCGCCGCCTCGCGGGCGGCAGGGATGCCGCCGACCTCGTCGTGGTCCGTCAGCGCCCACAGTTCCACGCCGCCACGGTGGGCGTGTTCCGCCACCACGGCGGGCGCAAGCGCCCCGTCGGAGACGGTGGAATGGCAATGCAGGTCCGCTTTCAACATATCGGCACAATTCGGTTCATGAACCGCTATTGTACGCCGCGGGGTCGGGGACTGTCCCCGCAGGGACCTGCTACTCGGCGAGGAAGTCTTCGAGCATCTGCGCCAGCAGGTCCGGCTGGTCGTGGTGCAGCATGTGCCCCGCGTCCGGCATCATCTTCGGGGTGACGCGCGCCAGGTGTCCGAGCCGGCGGTCGATCTCCACGCGCGCCTGGTCCTTCGGCCCCATCCACAGCCACATATTGGTGTCCTCCGCCTCCACCCACAGCACGGGCGCGGTGATCTTGCTCCAGCATGCCATCACCTCGTCGGCGTGGTACAGCAGCGGGCTGTGCTTCTTGTGGTTGGGGTCGCCCAAGATGATCCACTCGCCCGCCTCGTTCGGAGCAGCCCAGTGCTGGGACAGGAAGGCGGCGCGCTCGTCGGACAGGCGCGGATTGGTCTTTTGCAGGCGCGCGGCCACGGCCTGCGCGTCCGGGTAGGTGCGCAGCGTCGGCGGCGTGCGCAGGTCGTCCAGCCAGCCCGCGAGCCGTCCGGGCGCGTCTTCCGGCACCGCTGACTTCAGGCCGAAGCCTTCCAGGTTGATCAGTTTCCTGACCCGGTGCGGACGGACGCCGGCGTACGACGAGACGACGTTGCCGCCCATGCTGTGGCCGAGCAGGTTGACCGGCTCGCTGGGCGAGTAATGGTCGAGCAGCACGTCCAGGTCGGCCATATAGTCGGGGAACCAGTAGGTATCCGAATGCGTGTTTTCGGAGAGACCGAAGCCGCGCCAGTCGGGGGCGATCACGTGCCAGTCCTGCCTGAGGCTATCCACCACGAACTGGAACGAGGCCGAGACGTCCATCCAGCCGTGCACCATGAACAGCTTGGGCGCGCCTTCGTCGCCCCAGTGGCGCACGTGGTAGCGCAGGCCGCGCACGTTGAGGAATTCGGAACGGGATGGTTTCATGGCTCTCTGCAATTGGAAAAGTACGACCGTTCGATTATAGCGCAGTGCGCGCAATGCGTCTGTGATACAGCGGGAGTATCACAGGAGTTCCTGTGATACTTTTCCGGTATCACGGCACCCTCCCCTTGAGATATCCACGCACGCCCCTATATAGAGGGCTGCCGCGAACGGCGCCCCGGCAGGCAGCGTAAAATAGCGTCTTTCCAACCTTATTCTTCCTGCCATGGCCATTTACCAGCTGGGCGAGCACGCGCCCGAGATCGATCCTTCCGCCTATGTGGCCGATTCGGCCACGCTGATCGGCAAAGTGACGCTCGAGGCCAACGCGTCGGTCTGGTCGAATGTGACGATCCGCGGCGACAACGAGCGCATCACGATTGGCGAGAACAGCAATGTGCAGGAGTCCTGCGTGATGCACACCGACATGGGCTTCCCGCTCACGCTGGGCAAGGAAGTCACCGTCGGGCACCAGGCCATGCTGCACGGCTGCACCGTCGGCGACGGCTCGCTGATCGGGATCCAGGCCATCGTGCTCAATGGCGCCCGCATCGGCAAGGGCTGCCTGGTCGGCGCCGGCGCGCTCGTCACGGAAGGCAAGGAATTCCCGGACAACTCGCTGATTATCGGCGCGCCCGCCAAAGTCGTGCGCACGCTGACGGAAGAAGAATCACAGCGCCTGAAACTTTCTGCCCAGAGCTACGCGTTGCGCGGCCAGCAGTACAAGGCGGAACTCACACGCATCGGATAACACAATGACCCAGACCCAAGACACCCTGAAGAAGTTCATCTTCGAGAACGCCGCCGTGCGCGGCGAGCTGGTAGACATTTCCAACACCTGGCGCGAGATCCAGGGACACCACTCGGCCTATCCGCATGCCGTGCGCCGCCTGCTGGGCGAACTGGTGGCAGCCAGCGCCCTGCTCTCGGCCAACCTCAAGTTCAACGGTTCGCTGGTCATGCAGCTGCACGGCGACGGGCCGGTGCGCCTGCTGGTGGTCGAATGCGACTCCGAGCTGCGCGTGCGCGCCACCGCCAAGCTGGCGCCGGACGCCGATATCGCGGACGACGCCAGCCTCGCCTCGCTGGTCAACCAGCATGGCAAGGGCCGTTTCGTGATCACGCTCGATCCGCACGAGAAGATGCCGGGCCAGCAGCCGTACCAGGGCATCGTCCCGCTCGACGGCGGCGACATCGCCACCGTGATCGAGAACTACATGCTGCGCTCGGAACAGATGGAGACGCACCTGTGGCTGGCGGCGAACGACAGTGTCGCGCGCGGCCTGCTGCTGCAGAAGCTCCCGCGCCATAGCGGCAGCGGCGCCGGGCCGAAGCAGGCGACCGAAGCGGAAGACCTGGAGACGTGGAACCGCGCCGTCATGCTGGGCAATACGCTGAAGCAGGAAGAGCTGCTCGACACCGACATCGACACGCTGATGAAGCGCCTGTTCTGGGAAGAGACGCTGCGCGTGTTCGATCCGCTGCAGCCGCGCTTTAACTGCAGCTGCAACCGCGACAAGGTCGGCAACATGCTCAAGATGCTGGGCCAGGACGAAGTCGAAGCAGCGCTGTCCGACCTGGGCAAGCTGGCGATCAACTGCGACTTCTGCGGCAAGCACTACGAGTTCGACAAGGTCGACTGCGCGCAGCTGTTCGCGGCGCCCGAGCCGGTGCAGGCGCAGCTCCACACCAGCTCAAACGTCAAGCACTGACCCGCCGCTGCGGCGCAGGCCGGGCCCACGCGGCCGCGGCCTGCGCCTCGGATACTCAGCATCGATCCCAGCATTCGCCGGGATGATGGATCAGTGCCCGAAATGGCCTAGCAGAATCCCGCGATAGCGCTTCCGATACACGACCGCAGCTGCGGCCAGCATCAGCACCAGCCCGATCACGAAGATGAACTCCGAGCTGCCCTTGGTGACCACCGGCAGCGCGCTCGAACGCATCACCGCCGCATCGTAGCGCCGGTCGAACGTGGCGCCGATCACCAGCCCCTTCTCGTTGATCGCATTGGTGAGGTTCAACCCCTTGCCGCCTCGGTGCACGGCCATCTTGTTGTCGCGCCAGACGAAGGACATGCGCTCATCGCCCACGATCACCGTGCCGACCACATGCCCCTGGTTGTTGATCCCGGTGGCGAAGCTGTTGCCGAACCCGATCACCGCACCCAGGTCCACCATGCGCTTGCCATCGTGGACGAATGCGTGCCAGCGGCGCTCCCTGGTCTCGGATGCGCCGACGATCACTCCATGGTCGTTGATCGCAGTGGCTGCACTGGAGCGGCCACCCAGCGTGCCCAGCTCCACCATGCCGCGTTTCTGATCGTAATAGAAGGCGCGGCGGTAGCCGTCCTGCAGCGCGGCGGTGCCCACCACCTGCCCCAGGTTGTTGATGTCGCTCGCGTAGCTCACCTTGCCGCCGAAGGTGCCCAGGTCGGTCATGGCGCCGCCCACGCGCTGCACGAACGCGTGCCATTCGCCATTGGCGGTGTCCGCAAAACCGACGGCATCGCCATGCTGGTTCAGCGCCATGCCGTAACTGCTTGGGCCGCCCAGCGTATCGAGCACCTTCATGCCGCCGCTGCGGTCGAACAGGAAGGCGCGCCAGGTGCTGTCCTCCTTGCGCGCCGAGCCGACGATGAGGCCGTGGTCGTTGATGGCCTTGGCGTCGCTGAACTTGCCGCCAAGCGAACCGAGTTCGATCAGCTTGCCCTTGTCGTACAGGACGCCGCGCTGGTTGCCATCCTCGTCCTCGAGTACCGCGGCGACCTGGCCGGCGGCGTTGACATCGAAGGCGACGGTCTGTTCGCCCGCCGGGGGAACGATGCCGAGGGAATGGGCTGCACCGGAGGCGTTGCCGCCCAGTGCGATGAACAGGATGGACACGCAACAAGACAACGCAGCTCGCACAGGCGGCTCCTTTCAGGGGGCACAGCGATGGGAAAATCTATTGCTGAGACTCAGGGTACATGAGTTGACCAGCAGTTACAACCTGGCATTGGATCGTACCGGCCGCGCCCGGCGCGAGGACCAGCCTGCTGCGGCCAGGGGCAACAGCCCGCCGAGCAGCAAGGCCCAGGTTGCCGGCTCCGGCACAGGCACGACTTCCCAGTAGACGGTGAAGCGAACGTCCGAGGCCGCCACGTTCGACAAAGGCGGGACCTTGTGCTCCTGGAGGTTGCCGCTTTCATCGTAGTAGTTGTAACGGGTATACGCGCCGTTGGCGTGCACCATCCCCCACATGTCAATAGCGAACCGCGGTGCCACATCACCGCCCCCGGGCACCGTGACGTCGAAGGTCTGTATGCCGTTCACGTTGTTGATCTGCACGTTCCCCGTAGCTGGGCCGTAGATCCCGAATTCAGAGTTATTCGAGGCGAATCCGTCCCGGATATTGAATGCACCCGGCCCCGGTATTCCCGGCTGCATTTGCGCAGTCAATGTGCCGCTGAGTTCGTATCGGGTGATTGCGTAGCCAGGCCGCGGAGCTATCCAGAGCGTAAGCGAATAGTCCTCACTGACGCCGAAGCTCCCACCCGAGACAGCATCGAGCAGGGAAAGTCCGGTCACGGAAAATACCGTGGCGCCGGCAGCATCGGACACCAGCACCAGCGGAATTGACTGGGGTTCGGAGTCCTCAAACATGTCGGTGACGCTGAACGCCTGGAAATCGGCCGGCGGCGTCACCGTTTGCGCAGATGCTGCCGGAACTGCGAGGAAAAGTCCCCATGACACGACCAGGGCGTTCAGGATTCGCATGATCACCTCCAAAAATTGGATTGAGACGTGGCAGACGCGTTGGTACAAATTTCCTCGGGAAACACAGGGACCGGGACGGCCCGTCTGCAGCGCCGACCCGGCGAACCGCGCGAAACGCAATCAGGAAGTCATGCGCTCCCAGCCATGGCGCACGGCGGCCTTGAAGTTTTCCCACGCCGAGCCCGGATGCTGGCGTTCCCAGTCGCTGCGCAGGCTAGTCTCGGCATCGTCCCACTGGCGGCCGCGATAGGTATTGTTGCCGGCCATGGTGTAGCCATATTGATAGGCGGGCGCGTATTCGTCGTACGAGCGGCCGGAACTCGCGTAGTTCGATTGCCAGTGCGAACGGAATTGCTCATCGTCAGGTTCGCTGTAGGTCTGGCTTCCCACCTGCGCGCGGCTCGGCAGGTCGTCCCCGAGCCGGGTGTCCCCACGCTGGAACAGGCGCACACCGCCGCGGTCGAGCGAGCGCATGCCCAGGCCCTGGTCCTCGTCCACCTCGGTGAATGCGCGTGCGGCATCCGCGGCCGAACCCTGTACCGAACCTGCGCTTTGCATGCGCTGCTGCGAGGCGCCGCCCGGCGATCCCTGCAGGCTGCCCGACCCCGACTGCATCGACGCGCTGGCCTGCCGCGACATCGCGGTGCTCGCGGCAGCGGCGCCGGTCCAGCCGCCAGTGGTCCACTGGCCCTGGCGCTCGTCGATATCGATCGGACCGCATGCTTCGACCAGGTCGGCTGCGCGTTCGATCTCTTCCTGGGTATTGGATTGCACGGTCAGCACGACATGGCCGCGGCTGACGGCTTCGGCGTAGACATGGCGGTCGTCCTCCTCGCCAAACAGGCCGCTGAAGAAGTCGCGCACGCTGTCCATGAAGCTGCGGTCCTCGTCAGGCGAGCGGGTGGTGGTCGTGGTGGCGCTGGTCGCGCTGGTGTCGAGCGAAGAATCGGCGTTGCCCATGTCGCTCGCGTCGGCGTAGCGCGAGTTCGTATCGTTCAGTCGGATGCAGGAACGGTCGAAGCCTGCATTGATAAGCTGGTCGCGGGCGCCTTCGGCATCCTTGCGATCGTCGAATACTGCAGCTAGCGTATGTGCCATGAGGGTAGCTCCTGTCGTGTCGAAGTTGAGTCGGAAGGTGGCGCGCGTGCGCTGCGGCAGCGTGTCATGTCGCGCCCGGTGATGGGACGAGTCTATGCCGGGATGGTCAGCAGCAGCGCCCGCTTGCCCTCTGGCACGCTTGTGCGCGCGGGCTGCAGGCGTGGCAAGGCAATGGCGTGCGCGCCGAAGGTCGCGGCCAGCGAAAGCTTGATGGAGGGAGGAGATTACTGCGCGGGTGCGGGCGCCGGCGCCGCGGCCGGTGCGGCGCTTGCGGCAGGCGTGGCGGGCATGCCGCCCACCACCTGGATGAAGACTTCGTCCTGCTTGATCATGCCCAGCTCATAGCGCGCACGTTCCTCGACTGCGCCGGTGCCGTCCTTGAGGTCGCGCACTTCGGAGTCGAGCTTGGCGTTGCGCGCCTTGAGCTGTTCATTTTTCTGGTGCGCTTCTTCGACCTGCGCCTCGAGATCGAACACGCGCAGCCAGCCGCCCTTCCCCAGCCACAGCGGGTACTGGATCAGGATCAGCAGTGCTGCCAACGCGAGCGTAATGAGGCGCATGGTCTTGGAAGGCTTGGATTACTTCAGGTTGTAGAACGCGTCGCGGCCCGGGTAGCTGGCGATGTCGCCCAGGTCTTCCTCGATGCGCAGCAGCTGGTTGTACTTGGCCATGCGGTCCGAACGCGACATCGAGCCGGTCTTGATCTGCAGGGCGTTCAGGCCCACGGCGATATCGGCGATGGTCGAGTCCTCGGTCTCGCCCGAGCGGTGCGAGATCACGGCGGTGTAGCCGGCGCGCTTGGCCATTTCGATCGCGGCGAAGGTCTCGGTCAGGGTGCCGATCTGGTTGATCTTGATGAGGATCGAGTTGGCGATGCCCTTGCGGATGCCTTCCTTGAGGATCTTGGTGTTGGTGACGAACAGGTCGTCGCCCACCAGCTGCACCTTCTTGCCCAGCACGGAGGTCAGGTAGGCCCAGCCTTCCCAGTCGCCTTCGTGCATCGCGTCCTCGATCGAGATGATCGGGTACTTGTCGCACCAGGTCGCGAGCAGGTTGGTGAAGTCCTGCGCGGACAGGACCATGCCCTCGCCTTCCAGGTGGTACTTGCCGTCCTTGTAGAACTCGGACGCGGCGCAGTCCAGGCCCAGCGCGATCTGCGTGCCCGGCTCGTAGCCGGCCGCCTCGATCGCCTGGATGATCAGCTTGATCGCCTCTTCATGGCTGGACAGCGACGGTGCGAAGCCGCCTTCGTCGCCCACGGCGGTGGTCATGCCCTTCTCGTGCAGGATCTTCTTCAGCGTGTGGAACACTTCCGCGCCGTAGCGCATCGCTTCCTTGAAGCTTGGTGCGCCGACCGGGATGATCATGAATTCCTGGATGTCCAGGTTGTTGTCGGCGTGCGCGCCGCCGTTGATGACGTTCATCATCGGGACCGGCATCTGCATCGAGCCGGAACCGCCGAAGTAGCGGTACAGCGGCAGGCCGGCTTCTTCGGCGGCGGCCTTGGCCACGGCCATCGACACGGCCAGCATCGCGTTCGCGCCCAGGCGCGACTTGTTCTCGGTGCCGTCCAGGTCGATCAGGGTGCGGTCGAGGAATGCCTGCTCGTTCGCATCCAGGCCCATGATGGCTTCGGAGATTTCGGTGTTGATATTCTCGCAGGCTTGCAGCACGCCCTTGCCGAAATAGCGGCTCTTGTCGCCGTCGCGCAGCTCGATCGCCTCGCGCGAACCGGTCGACGCGCCCGACGGCACTGCCGCGCGACCCATCACGCCGGACTCCAGCAGCACGTCGCATTCCACGGTCGGATTGCCGCGCGAATCAATGATTTCGCGGCCGATAATATCAACGATAGCACTCATGTGAATCTCCAAAGGATAGAAATAGAAAGGGCGGTCCGCGAACGGACCGCCACTGATCTGGAGTGGAAGGCCTCCCGGCGCACCGGCATTACGCGCGGAAGTCGGACTCGAGGAAGCCTGCCTTCTTGACCACGCGGTCGATCTCGACCAGGGTCGTGAGCAGTTCTTTCATGCGGCCGAGCGGCACGGCGTTCGGGCCGTCCGACATCGCATTGGCTGGATCAGGGTGGGTTTCCATGAACAGTCCCGCCACGCCCGCCGCCACCGCAGCGCGCGACAGCACGGGGATGTGCTCGCGCTGGCCGCCGGACGAGGTGCCCTGGCCGCCCGGCAGCTGCACCGAGTGGGTCGCATCGAACACCACCGGGCAGTTCGATTCGCGCATGATGGCGAGCGAACGCATGTCGGACACCAGGTTGTTGTAGCCGAAGGAGGCGCCGCGTTCGCAGGCCATGAACACGTCGTCCGGCAGGCCGGCATCGCGCGCGGCGTTGCGGGCCTTGTCGATCACGTTCTTCATGTCGCCAGGCGCCAGGAACTGGCCCTTCTTGATGTTGACCGGCTTGCCCGAGCGCGCGCAGGCCTCGATGAAGTCGGTCTGGCGGCACAGGAAGGCCGGGGTCTGCAGCACGTCCACCACCGATGCCACCACAGGGATCTCTTCCACGGTGTGCACGTCGGTCAGGACCGGCACTCCCAGCTCGCGGCGCACGTCGGCCAGGATCTCCAGGCCTTTTTCCATGCCCGGGCCGCGGAAGGACTTGCCCGACGAGCGGTTGGCCTTGTCGAAGGACGACTTGTAAATGAAGGGGATGCCCAGCGCGGAGGTGATTTCCTTGAGCTGGCCGGCCGTGTCCATCGCCATCTGGCGCGATTCGATCACGCAGGTGCCGGCGATCAGGAAGATCGGCTGGTCGAGGCCGACGTCGAATCCACAGAGCTTCATGCTACATCTCCTTGCAGTGCAGGCGCGGTATTGGCCGCTTCCTTGTTTGCCGACTGGTGCGCCAGTGCGGCCTTGATGAAGGACGAGAACAGCGGATGGCCCTGGCGCGGGGTCGACTTGAACTCGGGGTGGTACTGCACGCCCATGTACCATGGGTGCACGCTGCGCGGCAGCTCCATGATCTCGCACAGGTCTTCGGTCGGGGTGCGGGCCGAGACGATCAGGCCGGCCGCTTCGACGCGCGACAGGTAGTGGTTGTTCGCTTCGTAGCGGTGGCGGTGGCGCTCGGTGACGACGGAGCCGTAGATCTCGGCTGCCAGCGTGCCCGGCTTGACCTCGCAGGTCTGCGCGCCCAGGCGCATGGTGCCGCCCAGGTCGGAGTTCTCGTCGCGCTTTTCGACCTTGCCGTCATGGTTCTGCCACTCGTTGATGAGGGCGACCACCGGCTGGTCGGTTTCCAGGTCGAACTCGGTCGAATTCGCATTCGGCAGGCCGGCCATGTGGCGCGCGTATTCGATCAGCGCGACCTGCATGCCCAGGCAGATGCCCAGGTAAGGAATCTTGTTCTCGCGGGCGTACTGCGCGGCCAGGATCTTGCCTTCCACGCCGCGCTTGCCGAAGCCGCCCGGCACCAGGATGGCGTCGTACTTGGCCAGGTGCGCGCAGCCCTTCTCTTCGATGACCTCGGAGTCGAGGTACTCGATGTTAACGCGGCTTTCGGTGTGGATGCCGGCGTGGCGCAGCGCTTCGGTCAGCGACTTGTACGATTCGGTCAGTTCGACATACTTGCCGACCATGCCGATGGTGACCGAGTGCTTCGGGTTTTCCAGCGCGTGGATCAGCGACGACCAGACCGACAGGTCGGCCGGCGGCGCTTCGAGGCCGAGCGCTTCCAGGATGATGGCGTCCAGGCCCTGGTCGTGCAGCATCTGCGGCACTTTGTAGATGGTATCGACGTCCCACACGGAGATCACGGCCTGCTCTTCGATGTTCGAGAACAGCGAGATCTTGGCGCGCTCGTCTTCCGGGATGCGGCGGTCGGCGCGGCACAGCAGCGCGTTCGGCGAAATGCCGATCTCGCGCAGTTTCTGCACCGAGTGCTGGGTAGGCTTGGTCTTCAATTCGCCGGCGGAGGCGATGAACGGCACCAGGGTCAGGTGCACGAACGCGGCGTTCTTACGGCCGGCGCGCAGCGACAGCTGGCGCGCGGCTTCCAGGAACGGCAGCGACTCGATGTCGCCGACAGTGCCGCCGATCTCGACCAGCGCCACGTCCACGCCTTCGGCGCCGCGGTAGATAAAGTCCTGGATCTCGTTGGTGATGTGCGGGATCACCTGGACGGTCTTGCCCAGGTATTCGCCGCGGCGTTCCTTGCGGATCACCGATTCATAGATCTGGCCGGTGGTGAAGTTGTTCACCTTGCGCATGCGGGTGCTGATGAAGCGCTCGTAGTGGCCGAGATCGAGGTCGGTCTCGGCGCCGTCGTCGGTGACGAACACTTCGCCGTGCTGCATCGGGCTCATGGTGCCGGGATCCACGTTAATGTATGGATCGAGCTTGAGCATGGTGACTTTGAGGCCGCGCGATTCGAGGATCGCGGCGAGGGAGGCAGCGGCGATTCCCTTGCCCAGGGAAGACACCACACCGCCAGTAACGAATACAAATTTGGTCATTTGCTAGGGTGTGCCAGAACGGCACGCGCGGGAAATTGAAATTATACCGTATTTGGACCGCTCTGCCTCACCCCGTTGTCAAAAATATGCCTGCGCAGCAGGGGCTTCTGGCTGCCCCTCCGAGGTTGTAGTCCGTCCGCCAGCGTCACCCGCGGTCAGCGGACAATGTCGCCGCTGTCGACCTGGCCGTGGCGGACCTTGGTCCAGCCGGACCCGGTGCGGCGCTCGAAATCGTTGAACGGCGACGGCAGCCCGTCCGCGTCGAAGCCTGGCCCGTTCTTCAAGTCGTAATGCAGATGAACCAGGAAGGCGTCGCCGGAGAATCCCATCGCACCGACCCGCTGCCCTGCCCTGACCATGTCGCCGGCCTTGACCGTGACGCTGCCGTTCTGCAGGTGGGCAAGCAAGCTGATCTCGCCATTGCCGTGATCGATCTCGATATGGTTGCCCCACATGAGGGACGGATCGGCGATGAACTGCTCGCGCGAGAATGGCGGGCGCTTGCCTTTTCCGTTATCCGGCAGGTTCGAGACCGTCCGTAATACCTTGCCGGCAGCCGGAGCCGTCACCGGCTTGCCCCAGCCATACCAGTCTTCGTTGCGTGAACCGTCGCCCTTGTACATTCGGCCCTGCTCATCGGTCACGACGAAGTCGTAGCTGTAGCGCATGAAGTTGCGCTTCCATTTCAGCGCCTGCGCCATTGGGTCCAGCAGCGGCAGGCGGCGGTGATGGCCGTAGAAGTCGTGGCCATCGTGGACCAGCACCTGGCCCTGCACCGGCAGCGCCAGCTTTGCCTTCGGTGTGTAGACGAGGGGCTGCACGGACGTTACGGCCTCGTACTTCGCACTGGTGTCGCCAACATCGAATTTGAAGTGGAAACGCATGTCCTTCAGCTGCAGGTCGGAAGGGAACGCGAACAGCGGATTGAACACCAGCTGGCTCCGGCCCGGTTCGACTACGCGGTTTGGGACCACCAGCACGCTCATGCCGTTGGTGCCGACGCGGTACTGCGCGACCAGCTGCTTCGATGCGTCCAGCACGGAGACTTCGACCTCGGACAGCTCCACCGTCTCGGCGCTCTTGTTCTCGATGAGGAAGTCGATGTTGAGCAGCTGCTGGCCGTCCTTGCCGCGTTCGACCAGCGGCCGCGCGGGCTGCACCGAGACGTCGACCGGGCCGGCCAGGACCAGGGTACTGAGGGTTGCAAGGGCCAGGACTGCGTAGTGCGATCTGCGCATCGTTCATTCTCCAGTAGGTTGTGGCCCGGGCGGGCATTGACGTTACCATAGTGATGAATGAACAAGGGAGCGGCCGGATTCCGACGAAATGCGGGTTTGGGCGAATAAAAGGTTGTAAATGGGGCCAAATCCTCCCTCGTTTGCTAACAGAAGTTGCGGCTGTGGGTGGTGAGGCTGCCGAGCAGGTGCGACATGTCCACCAGGCGCTTGGCGACCAGGTGGCGCACCTCGCCTTCGCGCTGCCAGATGCCGTACACGCCCAGCAGCGGCGCGCCCAGCACTTCGCGGCGCTGCTGTTCGACCAGCTTGGGCCAGATGATCACGTTGATGTTGCCGGTTTCGTCTTCCAGCGTGAGGAACAGCACGCCCTTGGCGGTGCCCGGACGCTGGCGCACCGTGACGATGCCGCAGGCGCGCGCCAGCTGCCCGTCCTGGAAACCCATCAGGTCCGCGGCGGACACGAAGCGCTGCATGTGCAGCCTTTCGCGCAGCAGCGCGACCGGATGGCGGCCCAGCGTCAGCCCTTGCGAGCGGTAGTCGCCGGCAATCTCCTCGCCTTCGCTTGGCGCCGCCAGCACCGGCAGGTCTTCCTGCGGCGTCGTCGGGCGCAACAGGTCGCGGTCCGCCACCGCGCCCACCGCCTGCCACAGCGCTTCGCGGCGGTTGCCGGCCAATGAATGCAGCGCATTCGAAGCGGCCAGCACCTGCAGGTCGTGGCGGTCCAGCTGCGCGCGGCGCGACAGGTCGGCCACGCTGTCGAAGGCGCGGATCGCGCGCGCGTCCTCGATCCGGGCCGCCACTTCGCGCCGCATGCCGCGCGCCATGCACATCCCAAGCCGCACCGCGGGCTGGCGCGTGCGGGTGTCGTCGAGTTCCTCCAGCGTGCATTCCCAGCCGCTGATGGCGATGTCGAGCGGACGCACCTGCACCCCGTGGCGGGCCGCATCCTGCACCAGCTGCGACGGACTGTAGAAGCCCATCGGCTGGCTGTTGAGCAGCGCGCACACGAAGGCGGCCGGCTCGTGGCACTTGAGCCAGGAGCTGGCGTAGGCCAGCAGCGCGAAGCTGGCCGCGTGCGATTCGGGGAAGCCGTATTCGCCGAAGCCCTGGATCTGGCTGAAGATCTTTTCCGCGAATTCCTCGGTGTAGCCGCGCTCCATCATGCCGCCCACGATGCGCTGGTAATACTTTTCCAGCCCGCCCTTGCGCTTCCACGCGGCCATCGCGCGGCGCAGCTGGTCCGCTTCGCCCGGCGTGAAGCCGGCCGCCAGCATCGCCACCTGCATCACCTGTTCCTGGAAGATCGGCACGCCGAGCGTGCGCTCCAGCGCCAGCTTCATTTCCGGGCTGGGATAGTCCACCGGCTCCAGCCCCTGCCGGCGCCGCAGGTAGGGATGGATCATGCCGCCCTGGATCGGGCCGGGGCGCACTACCGCCACTTCGATCACCAGGTCGTAGAAGGTGCGCGGCAGCATGCGCGGCAACATGCTCATCTGCGCGCGCGACTCGATCTGGAATACGCCGATGGTGTCGGCCTTGCAGATCATGTCGTAGGTGGCCGGGTCCTCGGCCGGGATGTCCTGCATCGAGAACTCGGTGCCGCGCCGCTCGCCAACCAGCTCGATCGTGCGGCGCAGCGCGGACAGCATGCCCAGCGCCAGCACGTCCACCTTGAGCAGGCCCAGTTCCTCCAGGTCGTCCTTGTCCCACTGGATCACGCTGCGCTCTTCCATCGCCGCGTTCTCGATCGGCACCAGGCGCGAGAGCTTGCCGCGCGCGATCACGAAGCCGCCCGGATGCTGCGACAGGTGGCGCGGGAAGCCGAGCAGCTGGGTCGCCAGCGTGGCCCACTGCTGCGTGAGCGGCGCTTCCGGGTCGAGGCCCGTCTCGGCCATCCGGTTCAGCAGGTCGGCGCGGCTGTCGAACCAGTGGTGCGCCTTGGCCGCCTTGTCGACGATGGCCAGGTCCACGCCGAGCGCCTTGCCGGCGTCGCGCAGCGCGCTCTTGGGGCGGTAGGAGATCACCACAGCCGCCAGCGCCGCGCGCTTGCGCCCGTATTTGTTGTAGATGTACTGGATGACTTCCTCGCGGCGCTGGTGCTCGAAGTCGACGTCGATGTCGGGCGGCTCGGCGCGTTCGCGCGAGATGAAGCGCTCGAACAGCAGGTTGCCGCGCGCCGGGTCCACCTCGGTCACGCCAAGGCAGTAGCAGACCGCGGAGTTGGCGGCCGATCCCCGGCCTTGGCACAGGATGCCGGCCGAACGCGCGAAGCGCACGATGTCGTACACGGTGAGGAAGTACGGCTCGTACTGCAGCTCCGCGATCAGTTCCAGCTCGTGTTCGATCTGCGCCTGCACGCGTGCCGGGATCCCGGCCGGGAAGCGGTTGTGCGCGCCGATATAGGTTTCCGCGCGCAGGTAGGCGCTGGCGGTCTGGCCGGGCGGGACCAGCTCGTCCGGGTACTCGTAGCGCAGCTCGTCGAGCGAGAAGGTGCACAGCTTTGCGATGCGCACCGTCTCGGCCAGCGCCTCCGGCGGGTACACGTTGGCCAGGCGCAGGCGCGCGCGCAGGTGCTGCTCGGCGTTCTGCGCCAGCGCGTAGCCGCATTCGGCCACCGGCTTGCCGATGCGGATCGCGGTCAGCGTGTCGTGCATCGGCTTGCGCGAGCGCACGTGCATGCACACGTTGCCGACCGCGGTGACCGGCATGCGGTGCTGCAGCGCGACCTCCTCCACCGTGAGCCGGTGCGCCTCGTCGAAGGCGCGGTGCAGCAGGTTCAGGCCGATCCAGCAGCGGCCCGGGAAATGCGCGGCCATCCACGCGGCCTGCATGTGCAGGCGGTCCACGTCCAGCGGCTCATGGCCGGGATAGGACGGCAGCAGGATCAGCAGGCAGTCCGGCAGGCCTTTCAGGTGCGCGAATTCCGGCGCGGGGCTGGAAAAATCGTCCGGGTGGACCAGGTAGCTGCCCTTTTCGCTGCGGGTGCGGGCCAGCGTGATCAGCTCGGACAGGTTGCCGTAACCGTTGCGGTTCTGCGCCAGCGCGATCAGCGACAGCGCCGGGCGCCCGTCATGCTGGGTCAGGTGGAAGTGCGCGCCGATCAGCAGCGGCAGCTTGTGCTTTTTGGCCACGCCATGCGCGCGCACCACGCCGGCGAGCGAGCACTCGTCGGTGATGGCAAGCGCGGAGTAGCCCAGCTTGACCGCGCGCTCCGCCAGCTCCTCGGCGTGCGAGGCGCCCTGGAGGAAGGAAAAATTGGTCAGGCAGAACAGCTCTGCATAGTCCGGCAGGAAAGCCATGGGGATCGGGGGAACGGCTGACTACTGTATAAAAACACAGTATAGCGTACGGGGCGGGGTCTGTCCCCTCCGGCGCCAAAGGTGCAGTACTTCGAGGCGTGTCGGACTTCCCGGTCGGCGTTGCCATCAAACCACAAGTTAGTTCCTGGCTGTAATATCTGGATAGAATAGACAGTTATTCACACTCGGGAGACGATGCCGTGCAGCCATTGACCCAGTCTATTCAGCCCTCTGGCGAGGCGCGCGAATTCCTGTGCTTCGGCGCGACTGCGGGCCACGGCAACCCTGCCCTCGTGGTCCTGCAAGGGCCGGCCACGATCGAACAGCGCCAGCACTATGCCCGCGACAGCGGCAAGACCTGCGTCTTCGTCGACCCGGCGGACGACGCGCGGGCGGCGTACGTCCTCGATTTCTATTATCCCCATGCGCGCAGCCCGCTGTGCGTGCACGCGTCGGTCGCAGCGGCCCGGCTCCTCGCGCACGGGCAGCCGGTCACCGTCAGGACTGCGCTGCATGGCCAGCTGCTCCAGCTGCACCGGGATGGCGACATGTATGCGGTGGCGCTCCAGCGCCAGCAGGCGCCGGAGGTGCGCGTCTCCAGGTCGCAGCTGCGCGAACTGCTCGGGAACCAGGTGCTCGGTTTCGTGAGCGAGGCGCGGGTGGCGTCGGTGGGCAGTCCGAAGCTGCTGGTGCAGGTGAACGATGCGGGCACGCTGTACCGCCTCCAGCCCGACCTTGCCGCCATTTCGGCGTGGAGCCGGGAGCACGGCGTGAGCGGCATTTACGTGTACTGGGTATGCAGCGATGGCGAGGTGGAAGGCAGGAACTTCAACCATCTCGACCCGGCGCTGGAAGACAGCGCGACGGGCGTTGCTGCCGGTGCGCTGTCGGTGCTGATGGAGCGCGGGCTGCACGTCTGCCAGGGCGCCGCGATGGGCAATCCCTGCCTGATGGCGACCAGTATCGATGGCGACGCGGTCAGCATCGGCGGCTATGTCCGCGAACGTTAAAGCCCCTTAGCTGGCTTTCGCGGGGAAGGTCACGGTGGCCTGCAGGCCGCCGAGCTTGTCGGAGCGGGACAGGGTCAATGCCGCGTTGTGGCGCACGGCGATGGATTTGATGATGGCGAGCCCGAGGCCGCTGCCGCCGGCCGCGCTGCCGGCAATGCGGTAGAAGCGGTCGAACACGCGTTCGCGCTCCTCTACCGGAATGCCTGGGCCGCTGTCCTGCACCACCAATTCCGCTCCCTCGCCCGCACTGCGCACCTCGATGTCGATGGTGCCGCCTTCCGGCGTGTACTTGATCGCGTTCTCGACCAGGTTGCGCACCATGATCGTGAGTGCGTCGGGATGGCCGGGCACACGCACGTCGTCGGCGCGATCCAGTCCCAGGTCGATGTTCCTGGCGGCCGCCATGCCGGCCATGTCGCCCACGGTGCGCCGCGCCAGCTCGGCCAGGTTCACCGGTTCGGCCGCGACGTTGGCGTCGTTCGCCTCCTGCCGCGCCAGCACCAGCAGCTGCTCGACCAGGCGGGTGGCGCGTTCGATGCCCGAGGTGAGGCGCTCGACGGCGAGCGCGCGCGCTTCCGGCGTGTCGGCACGCTCCAGGCTCTTGGCCTGCAGCTTGAGCGCGGCCAGCGGCGTGCGCAGCTCGTGCGCGGCGTCCGCGACAAAGTGCTGCTGCGCGTCGAACGCGGTCTTCACGCGCGAGAACAGCAGGTTCAGTTCCTGCACCAGCGGGCGCACTTCGTCGGGCAGGCCGGCCTCGGACACCGGCGACAGGTCGTCGGCCTGGCGTGCCGCCACCTGGGCGCGGGCGCGCGCCACCGGCTGCAGCGATCCGCTCACCACCCACCACACCACCAGCATGAGGATCGGGACCATCACGAGGATAGGGCCGGCGGTACGCAGCGCCAGGTTACTTGCCATGTTGCGGCGCACGGCCAGGTCCTGCGCCACCTGCACCGTCTGCGAATTGGTCTGGACCGAAAACACGCGGTACGTGGTGCCATTGGCTTCCACGTTGGAGAAGCCCAGCACGGCGCGCTGTGGCAGGCGCGCGCGCGACAGCGTGCGGAACACCTGCACGCCGTCCGGCGTCCACACCTGCACCACCAGCTCGTCGTTGCGGGCGCCAGGGTCGGTGCCGTACTCGTACTGGTTGGTGATGGGCGCGCCGGAACGCAGCGTCAGCGCCATCTGCTGCATGTGGTAGTCGAAGATCTGGTCGGCGTCGCGCAGCGCGGTACGGTAGGCGATCGATGCCTGCGCCAGCGCGGTGATCGAGATCGCGGCGAGCAGGAACCACAGCAGGCGCCCGCGCAGCGAGTGCGTCATCTTCATAGCTTGGGAACCATGTAGCCGACGCCGCGCACGTTCTGGATCAGGTCACTGCCCAGCTTCTTGCGCAGACCATGGATGTAGACCTCGACCGCGTTGCTGCTCACTTCATCGCGCCAGCTGTACAGCTTTTCCTCCAGCTGCGCGCGCGACAGCACCACGCCGGGGCGGGCAATCAGCGCTTCCAGCACCGCCCATTCGCGCGCGGACAGCGTGACCGGCGCGCCTTCCACCGCCACTTCGCGCGTAGCAGGGTTGATCGAGATGCTCTTGTACTCGAACATGGGCTCGGCGCGGCCGGAGGCGCGGCGCAGCAAGGCGCGGATGCGCGCCAGCAGTTCGTCGAGGTCGTAGGGTTTAAGGACGTAGTCGTCGGCCCCTGCATCGAGGCCGGCGATGCGCTGGGCGACGGCGTCGCGGGCGGTGGCCACCAGCACGGGAGTGCGGTCCTTGCGGGCGCGCAGGGTGCGCAGCACTTCGAGGCCGTCCTTCTTGGGCAGCCCGAGGTCCAGCACCACCAGGTCGTAGGTCTGCGTTTGCAGCGCGGTGTCGGCCATGGCGCCGTCCTTGACCCAGTCGACCGCGTAGTTCTCGGCGCGCAGCAGGTCGAGGACTACCTCGCCGATCATTGTGTCGTCTTCCACCAGCAACAGCCGCATCAATACTCCTTTAGAACGATTTTTCCGCGGCTTGGTAAAGCCGGGGACGGCCCCTTCCAGGGACAGTCCCCCTGCTACTTTAGCCGATCCGGACGGGGATGAAGATTTTGTCGTTGCCGCGCTGGATCAGCAGGGCGACGGACTTCTTCGATTTGCCGACCAGCTCGCGCACCTGCTCGACCGTGCTGACCGGACGGCCGTTCACCGACAGCAGCACGTCGCCGGGACGCACTTCGGTGTTGAGCGCGGCGCCGCCCACGTCCTCGATCACCAGGCCCTGCGTGATGCCGGACTGGCGCTTCTCGATCGGTTCGAGAGGACGCAGCGCCAGGCCCAACCTGGCGCTGCTGTCCCCCCGATCTGCCTCGACCGGCCCGGCATCTGCCAGCTTGTCGCTGGTGCTGCCAAGTTTGGCGCTGATCTGCACCAGTTTGCCCTCGCGCCAGACGTCCAGGGTGACCTTGTCGCCAGGACGGGCCAGTGCCAGCGTCGCAGGCAGGTCGCCCGATGCCACGATCGGCTGTCCGTTCACGCGGCGGACCACGTCGCCAGCCTTCAGGCCCGCCTTGTCGGCCGGACCACCCTTCTCGATGTTTGCCACCAGCGCGCCTTCCGGCGACTCCAGGCCGAACGAATCGGCGAACGCCTGGTTCACTTCCTGGATCGTCACGCCCAGCTTGGCGTGCTGCACCTTGCCGGTGGTGACGATCTGGTCCTTGATGCGGAACGCCACGTCGATCGGGATCGCGAACGACAGGCCCTGGTAGCCGCCGGTCTGGCTGTAGATCTGCGAATTGATGCCGACCACCTCGCCGCGCGAGTTGAACAGCGGGCCGCCCGAGTTACCCGGGTTGACCGCCACGTCGGTCTGGATGAACGGCACGTTTGAATCGTCCACCTGCGAACGGCCCTTGGCGCTGACCACGCCCGCGGTCACGCTGCTTTCAAGGCCAAATGGCGAACCGATGGCCAGCACCCATTCGCCGACCTTCAGGTCGCTGGTGCGGCCGATGGGTACCACCGGGAGATTCTTCGCGTCGATCTTCAAGACGGCGACGTCGGTCTTGGGGTCGGAGCCCAGAACCTTGGCACGAAACTCCCGGCGGTCCTTCAGCTTGACGGTGACCTCGCTGGCGTCGCGCACCACGTGCGCGTTCGTCAGGATCAGACCGTCCGCATTGATGATGAAGCCCGAGCCCATGCCGCGCATCGGAACGGAACCGCGCGGATCCTGGCGGGGATCGCCAAACCGGCGGAAGAATTCGTAGAAAGGATCGTCCGGGTCCATGCGCGGGCCGCGGTAGGCGGTGCGGGTGGAACCGCTCACGCTGATGTTCACGACCGCAGGGCCCATGCGCGACACGATCTGGGTAAAGTCAGGCAGCATGACGCCGGCCGCCGGAGACGCCAGCTGTGCGGGCGCAGGCGCCGCGGCGACAGGGGTGGTCACGACCGCGGTCGGCGCCGAAGCGACGGCGCTGTTGTGGTGGACTGTGATCGCACCTACCGCTCCGCCGATCGCGCCTGCTGCAACCAGTGCGAGCGTGAGACGTTTGGCGGTGATGGTAGTGGAAACACCTTCGGTTTGCATACGTTCTCCTGAGTGGTGGGTGGTTAGTCTACGGTGCAAATATTGGGGTATCAGACTTAGATTTCACTTAACAGGGCTGCGCTTGCCGATGGCCCTGCAGGGACTGGCGCCGGGCGGCCGGCGCGCAAACGCCAAAAGGGGCCGGCCCCGACGGGGGCCGTCCCCGATGCTTGCGGAACGCGTGGTACAGATCAGGGGACGGTCCCCTTCCGGGACAGTCCCCGCATGGCGCTTAGGCGGCTTCGCGCTGCTCCAGCACCTGGACGTTGCTGCCGTCGCCGATCGCGATCTTGCGTGGCTTGAGCGCCTCAGGCACTTCGCGCACCAGTTCGATGTTCAGCATGCCGTTGTCGAACGATGCCGAGGTCACCTTGACGTGGTTCGCCAGCTGGAAGCGCTGCTCGAAGTCGCGCGCCGCGATACCGCGGTGCAGGAAGGTGCGCTGCTGCTCGTCCTTGCGCTTCTTGCCGACCACGATCAGGCTGTCGCGCTCCGCGGTGATGTCGATTTCGCTGCGGTCAAAGCCGGCCAGCGCCATCACGATGCGGTATTGGTCCTCGCCGACCAGTTCGACGTTGTATGGCGGGTAGCTTGGCGTGGAGTCTTCCAGCAGGCTGGCCAGGCGGTCGAAGCCGATGGCGGAACGATAGAGAGGGGTGAGATCAAAAGTACGCATGATAAGTATCCTTGTAAAGTTAAGCGATAAGTGGACGGACCTCCGTGGAGCATCCGTTGAGTCCGATGTAGGGCTGCCCGGCTGGGGTTTCAAGGGCCTTCCGGCAAAAATTTTTGCGCCGGACGCGTGCTACACTCGCCTCCTTTCGATTGCCCTTGACCGCCCCCCGAACATGAGCCGCCGCACCCTCTCCGCACTCGCGCTGTCCCTCTCGATCGCCTTCTCCGCCCACGCTGGCGTCCCTCCCGCCATCGAAACATCCTTCCCCGGCACCATCGTGCTCAAGGTGGATGCGACCAACGTCGGCCAGAAGATCTTCCGCATCCAGTCCACGATTCCGGCCAGGCCGGGCAGGATGACGCTGCTCTATCCGGAATGGGTGCCCGGTAACCATGGCCCGAGCGCGCCATTGATGCAGCTGGCAGGGCTGCGCATCAGCGCGGGCGGCAAACAGCTTGACTGGCAGCGCGACCCGGTGCACGTGCACTCCTTCAGCTTCACGGTTCCCGAAGGCGCCGACAGCATCGAGGCGCAGTACGAATACCTGTCGCCGGTGGAGCCGTCGCAAGGGCGCATCACGATGGCATCCGAGATGCTGGGCGTGCAGTGGCTGTCGATGTCGCTGTACCCGGCCGGCTACGCCACGCGCGGCATCCCGGTGCAGGCCAGCCTGAAGCTGCCGGAAGGCTGGCAGTACGGCACCGCGCTCGAGACCGCGTCGAAGGATGGCAACGAAGTGCGCTTCAAGTTGACCGACCTGGAAACGCTGGTCGATTCGCCGGTGTTCGCAGGCCGCTACTTTAAGCGCATCGACCTTGACCCGGGCGCCAGGGTGCCGGTCTACCTGAACATCATGGCCGACAATCCGGAGAGCCTGGAAGCGAAACCCGAGCAGATCGCGCCGCACCGCGAAATGGTCAAGCAGGCGTACAAGCTGTTCGACTCCTACCACTACAAGCACTACGACTTCCTGTTCGCGCTGTCGGACGAATTCGGCGGCATCGGGCGCGAGCATCACCAGTCCAGCGAGAACGGTGTCAAGCCGGGCTACTTCAGCGAGTGGAGCAAGAACGAAGCCGTACGCGACCTGCTGCCGCACGAATTCACGCACTCGTGGAACGGCAAGTTCCGGCGCCCGGCCGACCAGGAGGTCGCCACGTTCAACGAACCGGTCCGCAACAGCCTGCTGTGGGTGTATGAGGGCCAGACCCAGTACTGGGGCAATGTGCTGGCCGCGCGTTCCGGCCTGTGGTCGCAGCAAAGCGCGCGTGATGCGCTGGCGCTGCGCGCGGCCTACTACGACAACGTGCGCGGCCGGGCCTGGCGTCCCGTGCAGGACACCGTGCATGACCCGATCGTGGCGGCGCGCCGTCCGCAGGGCTGGAGCAACTACCAGCGCAGCGAGGATTACTACGTCGAGGGCCAGCTGATCTGGCTGGACGTGGACACCAAGATCCGCGAACTGTCGGGCGACAAGCGTTCGCTGGACAACTTCGCGAAGATATTCTTCGGCGAGTACAACGGCAGCATCGGGCCGTCGTACTACACGTTCGAGGACGTGGTGCAGGCGCTGCGCACGGTACAGGAATTCGACTGGGCGCCGTTCCTGCGGGAGCGCCTGGATGCGCGTGGCGCGGGCGCGCCGCTCGACGGGTTGCAGCGTGCGGGCTGGAAGCTGGTGTACACGGACACCCCGACCGACTACGCAAAGAACGCGGAAGCGCAGAGCAAAACGGCGGACTTCGCGTACTCGCTGGGCTTCTCGGTGCGTGCGGATGGCGGCGTGAGTTCCATCGTGTGGGATGGAGTCGGCTTCAAGGCGGGGCTGTCGGGGGCGGACACGATCGTCGCGGTGAACAACCGTGCCTACAGCGGCGACGTGCTGAAGGCGGCGGTGAAGGCAGCCAAAGGCGCGAGCGCGCCGATCGAACTGCTGCTGAAGAAGGGCCCGACCTACCGCACCGTGAAGCTGGAGTACCACGACGGCCTGCGCTACCCGCGCCTCGAGCGCATCAAGGGCACGCCGGACCGCCTGCAAGCCATCTACGCTCCGCGCAAGTAGTCCCCGACAGATCCCCCGGAAGCGGGGGGATTGACGGATGCTTCAATGTTGGCGCGCGACATGCCAGACCTGAAGGATTTCGATCGAAGCTGGCTGAATCCGATAAGTCAGTAGGTAATTGCGGTGTACCTACCAATTCACGCAGGCCAGGGGAGAACTCACGGCCCAGGTATGGAAAGCTACCCAGTAGCTCAACCTTTTTTCGCACTAACTCGAGAAGTCCCTGTGCAGCGTCGGGGTTTGTGGCTGAAATGAATTCGGCAATATTTTCAAGATCGCATATCGCGCGGCGCGTCCACCGAACCACAAGAGTGTCAGGCACCATGGCGCGCGAAAAAGGCTCTGACCTCTTCTTCTGACGCGAAATCCCCTTCATCGGCGGCCGCGATCGCAGCCTTCAGATCTTCTTGTTGCAACGCTCGCCAGGTGACATATTGGCGCAGGGCTTCCTCGGTGATTGCCGACTCGGATTGACCGGAAATGTCAGACAACCTGACGATCTGATCCATCAACTCCGCTGGAATTTGCGCTCCAATAGGTACTGTTTTCATAACGCCAATCCTCCGAAAGACGGTCGACTTCATTATACGCGTCCAACGATCCTACTATTTGCGCTACGGCTATGATGACTGACCAGCCCGGCTCTCAATTGCGAAAACGGGGACCGAAAACGGGGACAGACCCCATTTTCGAAATGGGGACAGACCCCATTTTGGCCCCCCCTCTTGGTTACCGACGATGCGCTCGAGGTACACCCAGCAGTGGGCGCAAAGATGGGACTAGAAATAAAAATGGGGTCTGTCCCCATTTTTTATCCGAATAGGCCGTGCAGGTACCAGCGCGGGGCGGCGTCCTCGCCGCTGCCGACGATGCGCTCGCGGTACACCCAGTAGTGGGCGTGGTCCGCGCCTTCCGCGATGAAGTAGTCGCGTGCCTGCGAGTCGCTCCACCAGCCGGCCTCGATGCGCTCGGGCGTGGACACCATCTTCAGCGGCGAGCCGTAGAACGGCCGGTGGTCGCGCATCAGGAGCGCGATCGGCTTCTTCAGCAGCCAGGTGGGGCGCGGCAGGCTGGCCGGGTTGGGCGGCATCGACGAGCGCGAGGCGATCGTCGAACGCGTTTTCTTCTGCACCGGCACCCACTGGTTGGCCAGCTCCGGCCGGTAGTCCGCCTGCGGCGCCGCCTGCAGCACGTTGTCCGCGCCCAGGCGCGCGGCCAGCAGCTCGAACATGCGCTGCTGGTCCTCCTCGCTGCCGCCCGGCTCGGGGAACAGCGACTCGCTGGGCGGCTCCATCGCCTGCACTTGCGGCGCTTCCAGGCACAGGCCGATCACCGGCGCGTCCAGCTCCACGCGTCCCAGGCGCTCCTTCAGCACGCGCACCAGGTGCTCGTCGCGCCAGGTGGCTTCGGCCAGCACCACCTCGACCTGCGTGGGCGGGCGCGCGACCTTGCCGCGTTCGTGTTCCAGCGCCAGCGTGATGCGTTCGACCGCCAGCTGGTGCGCGCACAGCCAGCCGGTCATCTGTTGCAGCAGCGACTGCGCGCCGGCCATCAGCTCGTCCGCCTTTTCCACGCGGTCGAACAGCTCCATCTTGGCGCGGAAGGTGACCGGCGCCTCGATCCACTCGAACAGCTCCGGCGTCATGCCGTGCGCGGCGTCGAGCATGTCGATCAGGGCGCGGCCGCAGCGGCGCTGCAGGCCGGGGCGCGGCAGGCGGCGCAGGTCGCCCAGCGTGGCGCAGCCGATGCCGTCGAACCAGGCGTCGAACGGGCGCGCGGGCGGCAGCAGGTGCACCGGCAGGCGGTCCAGGCGGCGCACCAGCGAGGGCATGCGCAAGGCGCGGCCGCCGCGGTGGCGCGCCAGCAGCCAGGCGCCGCGCGCGGTGGGCGCGCAGGACAGCGCGCCGGTGTAGCCGAGCGCGCGCACGCTGGCGCGCACCCGGGCGCACAGCGCGCGCGGGCCACCGAACAGGCGCAGGCTCGCGCCCACGTCCATCAGCAGCGTCGATTCCTCGGCCTGCGCCACCTGCGGCGTGTACTGCAGCAGCGCCATCGACACCGCGTGCAGCGCCTCGGCCTCGCGCGCGGGGTCGCGCTCGAGCAACACCGCATCGGGCATCAGCATCTGCACGCCGCCGCGGCGCACGCCGGGACGCAGGCCGGCCGCAGCCGCGAGGCGCGACAGGGCCAGCACGCGGTCCTGCTCCAGCACCACGGCCCCCTTGTCACTGGACCAGTTCGGGCAGAAGACTTCGAGCGGTAACTGGGGCAGGTAGAGGGCGATCCAAAGGCGCATGGCGCTGCAACAACGAAGGAGTAAGGGGCAGGAACAGCGGCGCATCGCGCTGCGGTCCGCGCCGTTTGACAAAGCCGATCTCGAGGCCGCCGGCGGCCGGGCGCAGCGACAGGCGCAGCGGCGCGGGCGACGAATCCTGCGCCGACGCGAGCGGGCGCATCATGAAGAACAGCGTCTCGCCGGCTTGCGCGGCCAGGTGCAGGCGGCGCAGGCTTTCGCCGCGCACGTTCTGCTGCCAGAACAGCAGCGCGCCGCAGCTGCCGCTGCGCAGCACCTGCTCGGCGGCCCACAGCGCATCGGTGCTGCGGCTGGCGCGCAGCCACACCAGCTGCGACGGCTCGAAGCCCATCTCGGCCAGCGCCAGCGCCTGCGGCGCGTGGGGCGGCTGCAGCATCACGATCTTGCGCTGCGCGACCGCCAGCAGGGCCGGCTTCAGCAGGCGCATCTCGCCGATGCCGGCCTGCTGCTGCAGCAGGTCCACCAGCGTGCCGGTCGGCCAGCCGCCGCCGGGCAGCTGGCCGGACAGCGCCGGGTAGCCGGTATCCACGCATTTCGAGGACGAATGGGCCAGCTGCGAGGCCAGCCAAAGGGACGGGTGCAGCGCCTCGGGCCCGCCGCCCTGCATCTGAGAAGTATTCATATAAGCAATAAACTACTGTATAAACATACAGTACTCTTCCCTCCCCCATTTTGCAAGCCCTGCGGGGTCAGGCACAGCTCAGCAGCGGCGGGGGTCAGATACCGTCTTGAATTACAAGCCGTCGATTTAAGAAATGTGGATCAAAGGGCTTGCCTGACTTGATCACACCGTAAATGAGGTGGACAAGCTTCCTCATTACAGCGCCA
>NZ_JBHUJS010000013.1:0-564 GCF_042683405.1 Pseudoduganella sp. GCM10020061
ATTCGTGACTGGGGTGAAGTCGTAACAAGGTAGCCGTATCGGAAGGTGCGGCTGGATCACCTCCTTTCTAGAGTCGCATCAGACTCAAACGCTCACACTTATCGGCTGTTGAAGAACAAGAGAACAAAGCTTTTCGGGGCTGTAGCTCAGCTGGTTAGAGCACCGTGTTGATAACGCGGGGGTCGTTGGTTCGAGTCCAACCAGCCCTACCAACGCGTTGCGAACAAAAGTACAAACCTACTTTTGTTCGGATCTAGCTAAAAATCCCCGGCAGAGCCGGATGATTTTTAGACGGTAAATGCCACAATGGGGGATTAGCTCAGCTGGGAGAGCACCTGCTTTGCAAGCAGGGGGTCGTCGGTTCGATCCCGTCATCCTCCACCAATTTACTTTGTTTATTTAAGTTACGTACTTTCAAAGAACGTACGGTATTTAAATAAACATAGTAGTTCTCGTTCTTTAAAAATCTGGAAGAAGTAAAGTTTTATTAAGCGTGAATCGAAAGGTTCACACTTAGGGTAGTAGTAAAACTCATCAAACACTGTAGTAAATGAAGTAACTTGC
>NZ_JBHUJS010000014.1:0-314989 GCF_042683405.1 Pseudoduganella sp. GCM10020061
CAACCCGCACAACCAAACCTCGAATTCTTGCTTCCGCATGGCCAAGTCCTCCAGAAGAGCTACTTGGTTTGACCGGATGCTTGCTTTCAGGTTCCACACTTAACGTGGACATAGCCTTTTTTTTTCGCTCCCGGGGTCTGGGGTGGAACCTTTTTTTTCTGGTCTAAATCAGTCTAATTCGAGCCAACTCTGGCTAAACGGGTCTAAACCAGGGCACGGCGAGTCTAAGACAGTCTAAGAAATGGCTGCTCTTGTCTAAAACGGTCCAATATTTCTGGGTCAAAGTCTAAACCGAACTAAGTTTCCTTTCCGTTGTCCAATCCTTAGACTCTTTTAGAGGATGCTTGGTCATGACATACGAAGCGAAACGCCCGATTTACCTCTCCGCCACTGATTACCTCGAGCTTGAGCTCCACTTGATGGATACCCGTCCAGGCGTTATGCCTGACGCTGTCGTTGGAGAACTTGTGAAGCGGTGGTTGACCATCGAGTTGGAACGTCTTGCCTTGCGTGAGCATGGCTATTCAAAGCGAGGATTCCAATGGAAGACGACGTTCCTACCCGAGGGGACCTCGCTGCGCACCAGCTATCTGGACACCGTGGAGTTTGCCAAGGTGATCGCAAACCGCATCGTCACAGACGACGGTGAGGCGGTGACCCCATCGCAGTTCGCGAACCGCCTCACGAAAGGGCGCAATGCATGGCGCTTTGTTTGGGTGCGCTTTCCGGGCGATGAGCAGTGGATCCGGGCCGACAATTGCCGGGCACGCTCTGACGCGTGGGTGCGAAACCGGTCTAAGAAAAATGTCGCCGAGTCGAAACCGGTCTAAGAAATAACGCCTGGAATCTAGTCCAGACTAAGGGTTGCCCGGAGAGCGCGATTCCGGTCTAAGTATTTCCGGTTGTACGCAGTTCTTAGACCGAATTGGACCGGATGATGTCGAATTAGACCGTTTTAGCCTCAGTCTCGAAAATGGCACCCCCATGCTCCGGTCCTGGATCGGAGGCGTCGAATTGCTCTCTCTTGATTCCTTCACGTTCAACCGGGGAACAACCTTTTTTGCGTCATCCCAGCCTGCGCTGGGACGGCGGTGGGTGGCGGAATCGGCCATAAATGGGTCGATTCCGCCAAAAAAAAACCGCCAGGGATGGCGGTTTTTTTGCACGTAGCGGGGAGTTCAGAGGGTTTCCCACTCCTCCGTTTCGCTGCTGCGTGCCGGGGCGAGCGCCTTGCGCGTTACCGGTTTTGCGACGGCCGGCACGACGGCGCTCGCGCGCTGGGCGGCACGCGGCGCCACCACATCGTCTTCCAGCTTGAACACCGAGACCACCTGCGCCAGGCGCGCCGATTGCTCGCGCAGCGAGTCGGCCGCTGCGGCCGCTTCCTCGACCAGCGCCGCGTTCTGCTGGGTGGCGTCGTCCATCTCGGCGATCGACTGGTTGACCTGGCCGATGCCCTGGCTCTGCTCGTTGCTCGCCGCGGCGATCTCGCTCATCAGGTCCGCCACGCGCTGCACCGATTCAACCACGCCGGACATGGTCTGGCCGGCGGTGTCGACCAGCCTGCTGCCGGTTTCCACTTTCTCGACCGAGTCGTCGATCAGTGCCTTGATTTCCTTGGCGGCCGCGGCGGAGCGCTGCGCCAGGCTGCGCACTTCGCTCGCGACCACGGCAAAGCCGCGGCCCTGCTCGCCGGCGCGGGCCGCTTCCACGGCCGCGTTCAGCGCGAGGATGTTGGTCTGGAACGCGATGCCGTCGATGACGCTGATGATGTCCACGATCTTGCGCGAGCTGTCCGAGATCGAGCCCATGGTCTCGACCACGGCGCCGACCACTTCGCCGCCTTTGCCGGCCTGGGTGCGCGCCGACATCACCAGCTGGTTCGCCATGCGCGCGCTTTCCGCGTTCTGCTTGACGGTGGAGGTCAGTTCTTCCATCGCGGCTGCGGTTTCTTCCAGGCTGGAGGCCTGCGCTTCGGTGCGCGAGGACAGGTTCATGTTGCCCGCCGCGATTTCCTCGGCGGCGGTGGCGATCGCGAAAGTGCTGCCGCGCACGTCCGTCATGGTGTGGTTGAGCGAGCCGACGAAGCGGTTGAAGGCGTCCGCCAGCGCGCCGACTTCGTCGCGCGTCTCGACCGGCATGCGGCGCGTCAGGTCGCCGCGGCCATCGGCGATTTCGCCCAGCATGCCGGCGGCGCGCGCCACCGGCGCGGAGATCGCGCGGCTGACCAGGAAGACGACGAGCAGGCCGATGCCGCCGCCGACCAGGCCGGCGATCAGCGCGGTAATCAAGGCGGTGCGGGCCAGGTCGCCCAGTACTTCGGATTCCGGCACTTCGGCCACAACATAGGCGTTCAGTTCGGGCACATAGGACGACGCCACGATGCGCTCGCCGCCGTCGGTGTCGATGGTCATGACGGTGAACAGCTTGCGGTCCATCAGCTTCTGCGCGATGGCCTCATTGAAGCCCGGCAGCTGTTTAATAAGGTGCGGGGTGTCGAGCAGGCGCGTGTCGCGGTGCACGAGGATGGTGCCGTCGCCGCGCACCAGGTACACCATGCCGGTCTTGCCGACCTGGTAGGTGTTGACGGCTTCGGCCAGGTCGTCCACCGCAAGGCCCAGGCCGGTTGCGCCCAGCTTGCCTTCGCCAGCGTCCACGCGGGCGTTGATGAACAGCATGGTGACCTTGGACGTGACGTCGCGCTGCACGTTCAGCTCGTAAGGGCGGCCACTTTCGAGGAAGCTGTACAGCCAGCTGTCGCGGGGAGCGTCGCGGGTGAGCGTGCGGTCATAGCCGGCGTCGGTGAGGTAGCGGCCGTTTTCCAGCGAGGCCCAGAACACCATCGAGGCCTTGGTTTCCTTCTTGACCTGGCGCGCGTATTCGGTCCAGGTGTCGATGCCTTCGTCCGGCGAGCCGGCCCGCGCCCACGGATGCAGCAGGGTGTTGTTGGCGATGCCGCGCGAGGCTGCAGCGGGGACGGCGATCCGGTGCAGGATGTCGTTGCGGATCTGTCCCACCACGGCAGGCAGTTCCTGCCCGACGGCGCGCTCGCGCAGGCTGCGGCCGGTGAGCGTGACGCTCAGCGCGGCGGAAATGACGATGATGAGCAGGAGGCAGGCAGCCATGCTGAGCATGAGCTTGGCCTTGATGGAGGAGGGGCGGAAGAGTCGGCTGAGCACGGGTTTCTCTTGAAGGCTGGACGGCGAAACCCAGAATGATCGGCCGCCGGCCGAGTTGCCGTCAAGAAAAACTCACCAATTATTGCATTCCCGGCATCGGAACTGTTGCGTACTTACATTTCTATTGCGCGAATGGCATCGCGCGTCAAGCGGTCGCCTTCATCAGCGCCGCCATCGGGCAGCCGGATGGCGTGTCGCGGCCCAGCAGCCCGTCGATGACGCCCTGGCGGTTGGGCGCGGGCTGGTTCTGGCTGGCTTTCCACTTTCCCTCCAGCCGGGTGACCTCGATTTCGATGCCGACCACGGCGCCGACCAGCTTGTCGATGAAGTCCGCAGGCGCATCCTGCAGGCCCCACGGCTGCGCGAATCCGCTTTCCATCTGCTCCGTGAGCGACGTGAGGTGCGCGCGCACCCATGCCGGGTCGTCGTGCACGATCAGCCTGCCGTGCGCATGCACGACGGCGTAGTTCCAGGTTGGGACCACCTTGCCGTGTTCGGCCTTGGTGGGGTACCACGACGGGCTGACATAAGCTTGCGGTCCATGGAAGATGGCGAGGACATCCACGTCCAGGGCGAGATTCTCCAACATCGGATTCGAGCGGGCGACGTGGCCGATCAGCGTGCCGTTTGCCGTCGGTCCCGCCCTGTGCTGTAGTGGGATGTGGTTCGCAGCAAGCCCGTCCGCAGTGAGCGTGACGAGCGTGGCCAGCGGATGCGCGCCGATCAGCGCGTGCATGACCTCCGGGCGGGTCTCTTCAAAGTGTTTGGGGGTGTACATCGGTCGGTCCTTGGTGTGGCAACTCATTGTACTTGAGCGGGACCACATGCTTTATCGCTGGCGGTTGGCGGGCTAAAAAGCTGGGGACGGTCCCCTTTGGGGACAGTCCCCTTGTTACAATATCCGCATGAAAAAACTGATCCTCGCCTGCTGCCTTTCCTTTGCGTGCCTGGCAGCCCACGCCAACCCCACCAGCCCGGAGCTGAAGAAGCAGGTCGCCGCCTTCATCGACGAGTGGCATGACGATGCGGCGCATGCGCGCCTGGCCTACTTCGACAAGATGGCCGAGGACGGCGTATACATCGGCACCGACAAGACCGAGAACTGGAAGCGCGAGGAGTTCCGTGCCTGGGCGAAGAAGTACTTCGACCGCAAGCAGGCCTGGTCGTTCAAGGCCGTCTCCCGCAATGTGTACGCGTCGCCGGACGGCACCTTCATCTGGTTCGACGAGATCCTCGATACCCCCAACATGGGCCCGTGCATGGCCAGCGGCGTGATCCGCAAGACCGCAAAAGGCTTCGAGATCGTGCACTACCAGCTATCGATGGCCGTGCCGAACGAAGTCGGCGGCAAGGTCACCGCCCTGATCAAGGCGCACGAAGCGAAGAAGTGATGGCGCAGCAGTATGTCGGGCGCTTCGCGCCGTCGCCCACCGGGCCGCTGCACGCGGGCTCGCTGGTGGCGGCGGTGGCCAGCTACCTCGACGCGCGCGCCAACGCCGGCCGGTGGCTGCTGCGCATCGAGGACGTGGACGAGGCCCGCACCGTCAAAGGCGCGGACGAGGCCATCATCGCGCTGCTCGCGCGCCTCGGCATGCGCTGGGACGGCGAGATCGTGTGGCAGAGCCGGCGCAAGGACCTGTACCAGCGCGCCGCCGACCAGCTGGCAATGCAGCTGTACCCGTGCGGCTGCAACCGCCGCGAGATCGCCGATTCGCGCCTCGGCATCGCGCCGGACGGTTCGGCCATCTATCCCGGCACCTGCCGCTACGGCCTGCACGACGGCAAAGTGATGCGCAGCCTGCGCGTGCGCGTGCCGGAGGCGCCCTACGATGTGATCGACTTCGAGGACCGCATCGCCGGCCACATGGTGCAGCGGCTGGCGTCGGAGTCGGGCGACTTCGTGCTCAAGCGCGCGGACGGCTTCTGGGCCTATCAGCTGGCCGTGGTGGTGGACGATGCGGAGCAGGGCGTGACCGACGTGGTGCGCGGCGCCGACCTGATCGACTCCACGCCGCGCCAGATTTTCCTCCAGCGCCTGCTCGGCGTGCCGACGCCGCGCTACATGCATGTGCCGGTGGTGCGCAACGAAGGCGGCGAGAAGCTGTCCAAGCAGACCGGCGCCGCAGCGCTGGCCGCCGACAGCGAAGCGGCTGCGCTCGCGCTGCTCGGCCAGTCGATGGCCTTCCTCGGATTCCCTGCCGTGCAGGCCGATACCTTGCCCGCATTCTGGGAGCGCGCGGCCGCGCTGTGGGGCCAGCGCTACCCGCTGCCTATTTCGTGACGATCGAGATGCGACCGTCGATCTCCAGGAAGGCGAACTTCATGTCGTCGCGCTTCTTGTCCTGCTCGCGCAGCGCTTCTTCCACGTCCGCCTGCGCCAGGCGGCAGGACTTGAGCACGTCGTCGAAGAACTGGCCGTCCCGCCCGATCAGCACCGGATGGCCGTCGAACAGCAGCGCCATGCGGGTGCTGCGCGAGGTGAGGACGGCGACGCCGGCGTTGAGCGCCAGCAGCGTAGCCGCGCCGATCAGACCACCCAGCAGCGATTCGTCGCCGCCGTTCAGCGAGGTGGACGCTGCTTCCGACAGCAGCAGCACGACCAGCAGGTCGAACGGGGTGAATTGGCCGATGGTCCGGTGGCCGGAGATGCGCACCATGACCAGCAGGACGGCATAGACGATGGCGGCACGGACGATGAATTCCCACCAGGGATAACCCAGATCGAGCATGGCGACCTCGCGCTGTGATTGATTCGTGCCGAGTGTCGCAAGGCGCGGAAATGTTGTCTGTACGCTTGCGCACGTGCTGCCGGGATACCTCATGCAAATCCGCGAGTGGCCTGCGGGGAGGGCCACTGCGGGAAGAAAGCTCAGCCATGCATGGTGTACAGGGCCGGAGCCGGCTGGGTGCGCGGTGTTACTTGCGCCGGGCGCGTCGGACTGCAAGACCGGTCGCGAACAAGCCGAGCGACAGCATCATCCATTGCGATGGTTCCGGTATGACGGCCACGTTGACCAGGTAGCCCCGGATTTCGCCTCCCGGATACAGGTTGGTGTGAATATTCAGGTAGGCCGTGTTGCCCAGGATGCCGGCGATAAATGCCGCTTCAGCCGACGCTGCGGAACCGCCGTTGGCGGTCAGAAATGCCGTGCTGTAGGTAGTCGGGTCCAGCAGGTTCATCGTGACGTTGTAGACGCCCGAGGTGACACCGAGGGGGAAGCCCGACAGCGTTGGGGTCTCCGTCGCCGGAGCGGCGACGCCGAGTGGATCGAGGGGAGTGCCAACGCAGCAGTGGATATGGGCAGCGGTCGTTCCGCCAAGAAGATCGTTAAATGGGATCATCATCGTCATCGTGTGCGCCACATCATCGATGACAATTTCAGCCACACCATAACCAGGTGATGGGTTCGGTGGGACTTCGGACGGCCCACTCATCGTCGAGCGGAAGGTCGAAATGTCGGCCATCGCGGCAGGGGCAAATAATGCCGCTGCCGCCAGGACAAGCATGGTCAGGATTCGCTTCATTTTATTTTCTCCTCATGAAAGACCGCCGACAATGACGGCCGTTTCAGCTTAGGCGCTCGCGGCGGCTTTTGCGACCTGTTTTTCTACCATTTGTCGCATCGCCCTGACGAGCTTCCCACGCTGCAAGTTCGCGCTCGTACTGCCGCAGCTCGGCTTCGTACAGGTCGAACACGCACGGGTTGCAGCCGCTGCGGCAGCAGTCTTCCGGCGCCGGCGGCGCGGGCGGCAGCGGCTTGGGGTCAGGCGCCGCTGAGGTCATTCCACCATCAGGCCGGCAGCGGGCTCGCGGCGGGCACCGTGCGGCTGCGCATTTCCGCCAGCGTCATCAGGTAGGCGAGAACGACCACGGCTGCCGATGCGGTGACGGGATGGGAGGGGAACAGGAACCACACGGCCAGCAGGCCGACGGTGCGGACGATGGCGTGGCGGTAGCCGAGCGGATGCTGGATGATCCACGAGTACACCATCCAGTGCAGGCCGAGCGCAACGCCAAGGCTGAGCGGGACGAACTGCGGCGCGTAAACCAGCAGCGGGATGTGCACGGCCCACAGCAGGTTGACCATCACCACGCAGGCGCCCATCAGCCTGGCGAGCGGGTTGTCGTTCTCGATCAGCTGCTCGCCGCGCATTTTTGCGATAGCCATGGCGAGCGGGAACACGGCGCCGGTGGAAAACACCAGCGCCAAAGTTGCGGTCTTTGCCGGCAGCAGCAGGCCAAGGATGCCGGCCACGGTCCAGACCAGCATGCCTGCGAGCGGCATGGACATCGAGCGGTTGGACCGGCGGTCGAAATCGATACGAAGGTCGGCGAGCGTTTGCATGCGAGGGCATCCCGGTAGAGTTGTCGTAATACCGGAATTTACACGAGTGGCGGCCGGATGTGCTCATCCGGCAACATCATTTTTTTACTTCTCGCGGTCGAGGATCGACTGGATCTCTTCGCGTTCCTTGTCGGTGACGTGGCCGCGCAGCGCCGCCAGCACCAGCGCCTTGCCGGAGCCGGCGAAGGCTTTCTGGATCAGGTCGCGGATCAAGCCGGTCTGGGTGGAGTCCTGCTCCTGCGCCGGTGCGTAGACGTGCGCGCGCTGGCTTTCGTCGCGCGTCAGGATGCCCTTGGTGTGCATGACCTGGAGCAGGCGCAGCACGGTCGCATAGGCCATCTCGGGCCGCGTCTCGACGGCGGTCTGGTGCACCTGCTTGGCCGTGGACGGTCCCAGCTGCCACAGGATGCGCAGCATCTCCAGTTCGGCGGCAGTCGGTTTTGGCGGTTGGGATGTGGTCATTGCTCGGATCCGTGGGCGGTCGAGCATAGGATAGGATATCTAGAACGAATTGTCTAGTACAGGAGGCGTCCCGGCTGCCGGACGCCTCCCGGTGCTTGCCTAGCGGCTGCGGTTCAGGTGATACGAATTCAGGATGAACGCATAGACGTTGCCGCGCTTGCGGCAGGTGCCGGTGACCTTTGCGCCGGTGGACGCGATCATGGAAATGCGGGCGCCGTCGGCCTTGCCTTCGCAGGCTTGCAGCACCTCGTCAGGAATGTCGAGCACTGGCGGGGCGGGTGGCGCGGGCGGCATTGGCGGCATTGCCGGCATGGCGGGAAGAGGCGGTAAGGGGGCGATGGCCGCAGAAGCGCCCATTGGCAGTGCCGGCGGCGCAGGCGGTGCGGCTGGGGCAGCCATCGGTGATGCCGGCGGCGCAGGTGGCGCGGGCGGTGCCGGTGGGGTGTCGTGCGGATGTGCTGCGGCCAGGGACGAGGCGAGGGTAAGCACGGCGGCGGAAATGGCGAGTTGCAGCTTCATGGCGATTCTCCTGTTGGGCTGTTTGTGTTGATCACAGGGCGTAGGTTGCACGCGAAATGTGGAGGAACTATGGCGATGCCCGCCCCCCCGTGCGGCGGGCACTACTTTTGCGCGGAGCCTGCGGTTTCCCGCTCCAGCAGCGTGGCCAGTTCGGTGCGTTGCCGTGCGTCCTGGGCCGTCGCCATCACCGCCTTCAAGGCCAGGATGCGGGCCGTCGACAGGGCTTCGGCGGGTGCAACGGCGATATCGGGCGACACGCCGACACCTTCCCAGTTCGTGCCCGTCACCGGATTGATTGCGCGGCCATCCGGGATGAAGACGCTGAAGTGCGCTTGCACGCGCCGCATGTCCCCGGGATTCGCGCCGCCGCCGGTGGTCTCGCCGACCAGGGTGGCCCGTACGCGCGCACGCATCGAGTAGCTCAGGTCCTCGCCACCGGAAAAGGTGTATTTGCTTGTCAGGATGTAGATGGGCTTCGACTGTCCGTATGCCGGGCCCTTGATGTCGCGTGTGGTCCAGTATTCGCGAGCCTTGCCGGTGCGGCGTTCGAACACGGTGTTCATGAGCGTTGGCTGGTCGAAGAAGTAGCTCTCCATCAGGGCCACCGCATCCGGTTCGCCGCCCCGGTTGTCACGCAGGTCGATGATCAGCGCATCGGTGCCGTTCAGCAGGCGCATCGCGGAGGCGTACACGTCGCTGACGAAGGCTGCAGGCGGGAAGACGTCGATCTTCAGGTAGCCGATATTGCCGCTCATGCGTTCGACGCGGGTGACGCCGTGATCCGCGTGCGCCTCCTGCGCAAGCGCCTCCTGGTAGGCCTTTGGGTCGTCTTCGGGCTCGAAGCCGTGGACAATTGGCGTTGGCCAGTAGCGCACGCGCATGTGGCGGTCGCCTGCCGTTTCGATCAGGGTCTTGCTGAGTGTCTGCGCAAACTGGCGCGCGCTGGTGATCTGGTCGTAGGCGCCGTCGTTGAGCCGGGTGCGCAGCACGGCTTCCACCCTGGCGGCGGTTTCCGGAAACACGTAATGCTGGTGCAGGCGGCCGATCACGCCTTCGATCACGGACTTGCGGGTTGCGGCATCGATGGCCATGTCTTTCGGAGCCGGCATCGGCGCCGCGGTGGCGGGGACGATGCACAGGAAGGCGGCTGCGAGAAGGATGCGGGCGAATGCGGAATGCATGGGTGATGTCTCCTGCGGTGAATGGACTGGACGCAGTGTGACGATCAAATGTGGAGGAAGTTTGGAGAGCGCTCCGCCATGCGCGGTTGTGGCGGTGGCGGAGCGTCGGCAGGGTCCCGCATGCGCGGGGGTGACAGCTACCGGGTGGCGGAGGTGAGTTCTTCCAGGAGGCCGGCGAGATCGGCGCGCTCGCGCGGGTCGGTCGCGTTGTCGAGGCCATGCCGAAGTGCCAGCATGCGTGCGTGGCGCAGTGCCTCCGTGGGCGCGACTTCGATGTCCGGCTTGACGCCGACGCGTTCCCAGTTCGTCTTCGTGACCGGGTTGATCGCGCGGCCGTGCGGGATGAATGCGTTGAAGTGCGCGTGAAGGCGGCGCACGCCGCCCGGGTTGGCGCCGCCGCCCGTGGTTGCGCCGATCAGCGTCGCGCGCTTCCGGACCTGCATCGAGTAGCTCATGTCCTCGCCGCCGGAGAATGTCTTGTTGTCGGTCAGGATGTAGACCGGCCTGGTGCTGCCGTAGCGCGGGCCTTTCAGGTCCCGGGTGGTCCAGAATTCGCGGGTCCGGTTGCCCTCGCGCTCATAGATGGTGTTCATGAGCGTGCGCTGGTCGAAGAAGTAGCTTTCAAGCAGGGCGACGGCGGCCGGCGAGCCGCCGCTGTTGCCGCGCAGGTCGATGATCAGCGCGCGGGTGCCGTTCAGCAGCGTCATGGCGGCGCCGTAGATGTCGCCCATGTGTTCCGCCGGCGGGAAGAACGCAATCTTCAGGTAGCCGATGTTGCCCTGCATGCGCTCGACCTGCGCCACGCCGCTGTTGAACTTGACCCAGCCGGCGACCTCGCTGGCGGGCGGCTCGCGCCGTGCCGGTCCTTCTTCAGGCAGCGGTTCGGGGGAGAAGCGCACGCCCAGGTGACGGTCGTTGGCGGCTTCGGACAGCGTGCCGGTCAGCGTCTGCGCGAACTGGCGCGCGCTGGTGAGCTGGTCGTACTTGCCCGCCTTGAGTTCGGTGCGCAGCAGCGTTTCCATCTGCTTTGCCGTCTCGGGGGAGACGTAGCGTTCGTGCATGCTCCCGATTAGCGCATCGATCACGGCGCTACGGGTGGCCGCGTCGAGCGTCATGTCGGCGGGTTCCGGTGCGGCGGATGCGGCGAAGGGCAGGGCGGCGGCAAATGCGAGGGCGATCAACTTGCGGGAAAACGGCAGCGTCATGGCGGGTGTCTCCTTAGTGGTTGCGGTGGTGATGCGCGCAGTGTCGCCGCAAAATGTGGAGGAAACGTGGACGCTACAGGTCGAAGCGGTAGCCGAGTCCGTAGATCGAATGGATCGCTTCCACGCCGGGCGCCGCGGCCGAGAGCTTGCGGCGCAGGTTCTTGATGTGGCTGTCGATCGCTCGGTCGGTTACATCCAGGCTGTCCCCGTTGGCCAGGTCGAGCAGCCGGGCACGCGAGAACACCTGGCCGGGATGCGCCGCCATCGCGGCAAGGATGGTGAACTCGGTCGGCGTCAGGTCGAGCTGCTGGCCGTGCACGCGGATGCGGCGCGCCGCTGTGTCCACCTGTATCGGCGGGGCGCTGGCGCTGCTGGCCTGCGCACGGCGCAGGATGGCACGGATGCGCGCGACCAGCTCGCGCGGCGAGAACGGCTTGCAGAGGTAGTCGTCGGCGCCGGCGTCGAGCCCGAGCAGGCGGTCCACTTCTTCCACCCTGGCGGTGACCATGACGATCGGGACGTTCGACGTTGCGCGCACGGTCTTGCAGATTGTGAGGCCGTCCACGCCCGGCAGCATCAGGTCCAGCACCAGCAGGTCCGCGTTCTCGTGCGGGATGGCGTCCAGCGCAGCGCCACCGTCATGGAAGACGGCAGCGCTGTAGCCGGCCGCGCGCACGTAGTCTGCGACCAGCGCCGCCAGTTCCGGTTCGTCCTCGACGATGACGATGTGCGCGCTCATGCAGGATCCTTTGAGAATGGGAGCGAGACGCACGCGCGCAGCCCGCCCAACGGCGAATGTGCAAATGCCAGCGTGCCGCCATGCGCCTGCACGATGCGCTCGCACAGGGACAGGCCAAGGCCGGCGCCGCCGCCCTGGCGGCTGCGCGATGCGTCTACGCGGTAGAAGCGTTCGGTGAGGCGTGCCAGCGCGTCGTCCGGCACCGCCGGCGCGGAGTCGTCGAGCAGCAGCAGGATGCGGTCTCCCTCGTCCACGGCGGACAGGCGCACCGTGCCGCCTGCAGACGTGTAGCGTACCGAGTTCTCCAGCAGGTTGCGGAAGACCTGGCGCAGGCGGTCGGGATCGGCGAGCACGGTGGCACGGGCCGGGGCTGCGCCGGTTTCCAGCGCCAGGCCGGCCGCATCCAGCTTGGCGCGGAAGGCCTGCGCTTCGCCGGTGAACAGTTCCCAGGCATCGACCGGCGCCGTGCTGTATTCGAGCTGGCCGACATCGGTGCGCGCCAGCACGTCCAGTTCGTCGATCAGCTTATTCAGCGACAGGACCTGGCGCTCCAGCACTTCCAGGCTGTCGCGTGTGGCGGGACGAACGCCGTCGAGCATCGCTTCGATCTGCGCGCGCAGGACCGATACCGGCGTGCGCAGTTCATGCGAAGTGTCGGCGACCCAGTCGCGGCGCATGCGTTCGGCCGATTCAAGGCGCTCGGCCAGCTGGTTGAAGTGCGACGCCAGCTCGCCCAGCTCGTCGCTGCGGTCGATGTCCAGGCGGGTGTCGAAGCGGCCGGCGGCCAGTTCGCGGGTGCCGTCGGCCAGGCGTAGCACCGGTTTGCGGAAATGGCCCGCCAGCAGTGCCGCAGCGAGCGCGCTCAGTGCCACGCTCACTGCGACGATCGCCACCAATGTATGGGTCAGGTCGCCGAGGAAGAGCAGCGCCAGTTCGTCGCTCGGGCGCAGCGGGCGCGCGACGGCGAGGTGGCCGACGGTCTTGCCTCCAGCGATGACCGGGCGGCGTACGGTGGGCGCCACGCCCGGATCGTGGCCGGCCAGGTAGCCTCCGGCGGCGTCGTACAGCGTGATGCGGTCCTGCAGCGGCAGGTCGATGGCGGGGAGGGGGCCATCGGACACGATGCGCGGCGCGGGCGGGGGCGGCGGCAAGGGCGGCAGCGCCGGCATCGGCGGCGCGGGGGCTGCCTGAATCGGCGAGGGCAGCGGAGGGATGGGCGGAACCGCCGGTGTGGCTTGCGGGCGGGTGCCTGCGCGTGGAGGTGCGAGTGGTGCTGCCGCCGGCGCATCGGCGGCACCGGCGGCACCGGCGGCGTCGGTGGGATCGGCGGCGTCGGCGGCATCGGGTGCAGGCGCGGCTGGAGCCACCGGGGACGGTCCGGCCGGCGCCGGCGGCGCGGCCGGTGGCGCCGGGGGCGCCAGTTGGACGCGGCGCTCTTGCAGGAGTTGCAGTTCGCTGGCGATCCAGTCGCGCCGCGCATCGGCGCCCTTGGCGATAAAGCTCCAGTCGCCGCGCGCCAGGTACTGGCGTCCGAGCAGGGCCGACAGCTCCTCCAGGCGCTCCAGCTCGATCTCGACCGCGTAGTCGGCAAACGAGGCCAGCACCTTGTGCCGCATCAGGGCGATGCCGGTGGCCGTCACCGCCAGGATGGCGAGCAGCACGGCGGCAAACAGCCGATGTCCGATTGATATCCTCATAAGGCCGCGAGTGTACTGCAACTGATCCATTTAGCGCGAATGTCGGCTATTTGAGCCTAATTCAAGCGATCGTGGCCGATCTGGCGGCAGGAGCGCGGGTCTGGTGCGATCCGGGCTCAACTTCCGCTAACTCGGCCGTATTCGCACGATCTGCGGCCATCTTTTGCTGAACTCTTCGGCTTCGTATGGTCTAACCTATATGGTGATGAACCGGAATTGCAGCCATGAGCATCGAACGCGAGGAAGTCAAACAGCTCGTGGAAACCGCCGAAATGCGGATCGGCGCCTCCGTGGCCCGCATGGAGGCGGGATTGGAAGCCTTCAAAGAGCTCATGCAGGAACGGGACCGCAGCTATCGGGAGGAGATGTTGCGATTGCGCGCCGAGATGACCGAGTTTCGGGTGGAAATGCGTACGGACATCAAGAGCTTGCGTCGCACCATCGTTGTGACAGGCATCTCGGCGGTCCTTGCGATTTTTTTCGGTATCAGTGCGGTGAATTCCGCCTTGTTGACCCATTTCCAGGGTGGGCTTGAGGCCGGCTCCAGGATTGCGGCCGAGCACGAAGCGATGCGACAGGATGTGAGGCAGCTTTCGCAAGCCATTGAGCGCCGCACGCAGGACCGCGCCCTGCCTCAGCCTAAAAATTAGGCAGCGCGCGTACCAATAGCGCAACCGTGGCCTTTTTCCTTGATATTCATCAGGGGGAGGTGGTTGCGTTACAATATTGCGTGCTATTCTGATGAACTTGCCAGAAATTTCTGCAACAGCATTTAGTCCTTCCCCACAACTTGATGTGCAATCCGCTAACCGGTCAGGCCGTGTCGCGGAAGGTGTGATAACCCGCTAATCTCGCGAAGCGCGAAGAAAGGTGAGCAAACGATGATGTATGAACAAAGCTCGAACTCCTATTTGTTCGGCGGTAATGCGCCGTACGTGGAGGAGCTGTACGAGGCCTACCTGGCCAATCCAGGCTCGGTGCCGGACAACTGGCGCGCGTATTTCGACTCGATGCAGAACGTGCCCGCGGTCGACGGCTCCAGCAAGCCGGACGTAGCGCACGCCTCGGTCATCGCGTCGTTCGCAGAACGCGCCAAGCAGGGCCCGATCCGCACCGTGACCGCCTCGGCCGATGTCGAGATGGGCCGCAAGCGCGTCGCCGTGACCCAGCTGATCGCCGCCTACCGCTACCTCGGCAGCCGCTGGGCCAACCTGGACCCGCTGCAGCGCCAGGAGCGTCCACCCCTTCCTGAACTCGATCCGGCGTTCTACGGCTTCACCGATGCCGACATGGACACCGTGTTCAACATCAGCAACACCTACTTCGGCCCCGAGACCGCGAGCCTGCGCGACCTGCTGAACTACCTGCGCGACACCTACACCCGGTCGATCGGCGCGGAGTTCATGTACATCAGCGACCCGGCCGAAAAGCGCTGGCTGCAGGAACGCCTGGAGTCGATCCGCTCGACCCCGTCCTTCACGCCTGAAAAGAAAAAGCACATCCTTGAGCGCCTGACCGCGGCCGAAGGCCTGGAGCGCTACCTGCACACCAAGTACGTCGGCCAGAAGCGCTTCTCGCTGGAAGGCTCCGAGTCCTTCATGGCATCGATCGACGAAACCATCCAGCGCGCCGGCGAAAAGGGCGTGCAGGAGATCGTCATCGGCATGGCCCACCGCGGCCGCCTGAACGTGCTGGTGAACACCCTGGGCAAATCGCCGCAGGACCTGTTCGAAGAATTCGAAGGCAAGCACGGCGACGACCTGCCGTCGGGCGACGTGAAATACCACCAGGGCTTCTCGTCCGACATCTCCACCGCAGGCGGCCCGGTCCACCTGTCGCTGGCGTTCAACCCGTCCCACCTCGAGATCGTCAACCCGGTCGTCGAAGGCTCGGTCAAGGCCCGCATGGACCGCCGCGGCGACACGGTCGGCGCGCAGGTGCTGCCGATCCTGGTGCACGGCGACGCGGCATTCGCCGGCCAGGGCGTGGTCATGGAAACGCTGAACCTCGCGCAGACGCGCGGCTACGGCACCGGCGGCACCGTCCACATCGTCATCAACAACCAGATCGGCTTTACCACTTCCGATCCGCGCGACGCGCGCTCGACCATCTACTGCTCCGACGTCGTCAAGATGATCGAGGCGCCGGTCCTGCACATCAACGGCGACGATCCTGAAGCGGTCGTCCTGGCCACCCAGATCGCGCTCGACTACCGCATGGAGTTCCGCAAGGACGTCGTGCTGGACGTGATCTGCTACCGCAAGCTGGGCCACAACGAGCAGGACACCCCTGCGCTGACCCAGCCGCTGATGTACAAGAAGATCGCCAAGCACCCGGGCACCCGCAAGCTGTACGCGGACAAGCTGGCAACGCAAGGCACGATCGCCGCGGACGAAGGCGACAAGATGGTTGCCGCCTACCGCGACGCGATGGACGCGGGCAAGCACACGGTCGATCCGGTCATCTCCAACTTCAAGAACAAGTACGCGGTCGACTGGCTGCCGTTCCTGAACAAGAAGTGGACCGACGCCGCCGACACCGCAGTGCCGATGACGGAGCTGAAGCGCCTCGCCGCGCGCATCACCGTCGCGCCAGAAAACTTCAAGGCCCACTCGCTGGTCGAGAAGGTCCTCGCCGACCGCGCCGCCATGGGCCGGGGCGAGATGAACCTCGACTGGGGCATGGGCGAGCACCTCGCGTTCGCCTCGCTGGTGTCGTCCGGCTACGCCGTGCGCCTGACCGGCCAGGACGCCGGCCGCGGCACCTTCGTGCACCGCCACGCCGTGCTGCACGACCAGAACCGCGAGCGCTGGGACCAGGGCACCTACGTGCCGCTGCAGAACGTCTCCGATTCGCAGGCGCCGTTCACCGTGATCGACTCGGTGCTGTCGGAAGAAGCGGTGCTGGCGTTCGAATACGGCTACTCGACCGCAGAACCGAACACGCTGACGATCTGGGAAGCGCAGTTCGGCGACTTCGCCAACGGCGCGCAGGTCGTGATCGACCAGTTCATCTCGTCCGGCGAAGTGAAGTGGGGCCGCGCTTCGGGCCTCGTCATGATGCTGCCGCACGGTTACGAAGGCCAGGGCCCGGAGCACTCCTCCGCGCGTCCGGAGCGCTTCCTGCAGCTGTGCGCGGACAACAACATGCAAGTGGTGCAGCCGACCACCGCGTCGCAGATCTTCCACCTGCTGCGCCGCCAGATGGTGCGCCAGTTCCGCAAGCCGCTGGTCATCATGACCCCAAAGTCGCTGCTGCGTAACAAGGACGCCGGCTCGCCGCTGACCGACCTGGCCAAGGGCGCGTTCCAGACCGTGATCGGCGAAGTGGACGAAGCGATCGATGCCAAGAAGGTCAAGCGCGTGATCGCCTGCTCCGGCAAGGTCTACTACGACCTGGTCGGCGCCCGCAAGACGCGCGGCCAGACCGACACCGCGATCATCCGCATCGAGCAGCTGTATCCGTTCCCGCACAAGTCGTTCGCGGCCGAACTGAAGAAGTTCTCCAACGCGACCGAAGTGGTGTGGTGCCAGGACGAGCCGCAGAACCAGGGCTACTGGTACCAGATCCAGCACAACCTGTTCGAGTCGATGGAATCGGGACAGCGCCTCGCGTACGCAGGCCGTCCGGCATCGGCCGCGCCGGCTGTCGGCTACTACGACAAGCACTACGCGCAGCAGAAGGAACTGCTGGAGACGGCGTTCTCCAAGCTCAAGGGTTTCGTCCTCACCAAATAACAAGAAGCGCCCCGCCTGGCGGGGCGTAATCGCACACAGATAACGGAGTTTTACATGGCACAAATCGAAGTCAAGGTCCCACAGCTGTCCGAGTCCGTCGCGGAAGCGACCATGCTGTCGTGGCACAAGAAGGTGGGCGAATCCGTCGCACGCGACGAGAACCTGATCGACATCGAGACCGACAAGGTCGTCCTCGAACTGCCGGCGCCGGCCGCTGGCGTGATCACCCAGATCATCAAGGGCGACGGCGGCACCGTGGTGTCGGGCGAAGTCATCGCGATCATCGATACCGAAGGCACTGCCAAGGTCTCGCCGCTGGAAGTGTCGGCAGCGCCGGCAGCAGCCGCACCGGCAGCAGCGCCTGCGGCAGCCGAAGGCGGTTCCAAGGCCGGCGTCGCGATGCCAGCGGCATCCAAGATCCTGTCCGAAGGCGGCGTGAGCGCGTCCCAGGTCGAAGGTTCCGGCCGCGACGGCCGCGTCACCAAGGGCGACGCCCTGGCAGCGGTAGCGAACAAGCCGGCCGCACCGGCGCCGGGAGCGCCAAAGGCCGCCAAGCCTGCGCTGGCAGCCGTGCCTGCACCGAGCATTGCGCTGGGCGACCGTCCGGAAGAGCGCGTGCCGATGAGCCGCCTGCGTGCGCGTATCGCCGAGCGCCTGCTGGAATCGCAGTCGACCAACGCCATCCTGACCACCTTCAACGAAGTCAACATGCAGCCGGTCATCGACCTGCGCAACAAGTACAAGGACAAGTTCGAGAAAGAGCATGGCGTCAAGCTGGGCTTCATGTCCTTCTTCGTCAAGGCGGCGGTTGCAGCGCTGAAGAAGTACCCGATCCTGAACGCGTCGGTGGACGGCAACGACATCGTCTACCACGGCTACTTCGACATCGGCATCGCGGTCGGTTCGCCGCGCGGCCTGGTGGTGCCGATCCTGCGCAACGCCGACCAGCTGTCGATCGCCGAGATCGAAAAGAAGATCGGTGAATTCGGCCAGAAGGCAAAAGACGGCAAGCTGACGCTGGAAGACCTGACCGGCGGCACCTTCTCGATCTCCAACGGCGGCGTGTTCGGCTCGATGCTGTCGACCCCGATCATCAACCCGCCGCAGTCGGCGATCCTGGGCGTGCACGCGACCAAGGACCGCGCAGTGGTCGAAAACGGCCAGATCGTGGTGCGTCCGATGAACTACCTGGCGATGTCGTACGACCACCGCATCATCGACGGCCGCGAAGCCGTGCTGGGCCTGGTCACCATGAAGGAAACGCTGGAAGATCCGGCGCGCCTGCTGCTGGACCTGTAAGCCGGAAAGGGTGGGGACAGTCCCTCAGGGACTGTTCCCGGACTTTAAACGTCAAAGTCAGGGGACAGTCCCCGGGAGGATCCACATGAGCATCTCCGACGAAGTCAAACGCCTGCACGAGCTGCACCAGGCCGGCGCCCTGTCCGACGCCGAATTCGAGCAAGCCAAGGCGCGCCTGTTCGCTTCCCCGTCGCCATCGCCTGGCGACCGCACCGACTTCACCAACATCCGGCGCTCGCGCAACGACCGCTGGCTGGGCGGCGTTTGCGGCGGCCTCGCGGTGAGCACCGGCCTCGACTCGTGGATCTGGCGCCTGATCTTCGCGCTGTTCACGGTCTCGTTTGGCGCGGGCATCCTGATCTACATCCTCCTGTGGATTTTCATCCCCGAAGAATAAAACTAGGAATCTAAAGAATGAGCAATGCAAAACAGTTCGACGTCGTCGTGATCGGCGGCGGTCCTGGCGGCTACATCGCCGCCATCCGCGCAGCGCAGCTGGGCTTTAACGTGGCCTGCATCGACGCATGGGCCAACGCCAAGGGCGGCCCTGCGCCGGGCGGCACCTGCACCAACGTCGGCTGCATCCCGTCGAAGGCGCTGCTGCAATCGTCCGAGCACTTCGAGCATGCCGGCCACGCGTTCAAGGAGCACGGCATCGACGTCGCCGGCCTGTCGCTGAACCTGCCGCAGATGCTCAAGCGGAAGGACACCGTCGTCAAGCAGAACAACGACGGCATCCTGTACCTGTTCAAGAAGAACAAGGTCGCCTTCTTCCACGGCCGCGGCGCGTTCGCGGGCGCGGCGGACGGCCAGTACACGATCAACGTCACCGGCGCGGCGAATGAAACGCTGACCGCCAAGCACGTGATCATCGCCACCGGTTCCAACGCACGCCAGCTGCCGGGCGCCGAATTCGACGAACAGCTGATCCTGTCGAACGAAGGCGCGCTCGCCATGGGCGGCGTGCCTGCGAACCTGGGCGTTATCGGCGCAGGCGTCATCGGCCTGGAGATGGGCAGCGTGTGGCGCCGCCTGGGCTCACAGGTCACCGTGCTGGAAGGCCTTCCGACCTTCCTCGGCGCGGTCGACGAGCAGATCGCCAAGGAAGCGCACAAGCTGTTCACCAAGCAGGGCCTGTCGATCAACCTCGGTTGCAAGATCGGCGCGATCACCAAGGGCGAGAACAGCGTGACCGTCGAATTCGCGGACGCCAAGGGCGAAGCGCAGACGGCGACCTTCGACAAGCTGATCATCTCGATCGGCCGCGTGCCGAACACCAACGGCCTGGGCGTGGAATCGGTCGGCCTGGCGCTGGACGAGCGCGGCTTCGTCGCGGTGGACGACGACTGCAAGACCAACCTGCCGAACGTATGGGCGGTGGGCGACGTCGTGCGCGGCCCGATGCTGGCGCACAAGGCGGAAGAAGAGGGCGTCGCGGTGGCAGAGCGCATCGCCGGCCAGCATGGCCACGTCAACTTCAACACCATCCCGTGGGTGATCTACACCTCGCCGGAAATCGCGTGGGTGGGCCGCACCGAGCAGCAGCTCAAGGCTGACGGCGTGCAGTACAAGGCAGGCACCTTCCCGTTCATGGCCAACGGCCGCGCGCGCGCGCTGGGCGACACCTCGGGCATGGTCAAGTTCCTGGCCGACGCCACGACCGACGAAATCCTGGGCGTGCACATCGTCGGCCCGATGGCCTCCGAGCTGATCTCGGAAGCCGTGGTCGCGATGGAGTTCAAGGCCTCGGCCGAAGACATCGCACGCATCTGCCACGCGCACCCGTCGCTGTCCGAAGCGACCAAGGAAGCAGCGCTCGCGGTCGACAAGCGCACGCTCAACTTCTAAGCATCCCGTCGTCCCAGCGGACGCTGGGACCCATGCTGAGTTTCCAACTCCGGTAGCTCAGCATGGATCCCAGCCTTCGCCGGGATGACGGCCGCGCCGCACATCCCACCCCATGAACGTCCAGGAATTCTACGCACACTCGCTGGCCCAGCGCGGCTACAGCTCCGACCCGGCGCAGCAGCGGGCGGTCGACCGCCTGCAGCAGGCCTACGAGGACTGGACCCATTACAAGGCGCAGCGTTCATCGAGCTTCAAGCGCCTGATCAACCGTCCCGACGTGCCGCGCGGCGTATACCTGTGGGGCGGGGTAGGGCGCGGCAAGTCGTTCTTGATGGACAGCTTCTATTCCGTGGTGCCGGTGGTGCGCAAGACGCGCGTGCACTTCCACGAATTCATGCGCGGCGTGCACCGCCAGCTCGACGAGCTCAAAGGCATCGCCAATCCGCTCGACGAAGTGGCCAGGCGGATCGCGCGCAAGAACCGGCTGATCTGCTTCGACGAATTCCACGTCTCGGACATCGCCGACGCGATGATCCTGTATAACCTGCTCAAGGCCCTGTTCGACAACGGCGTCTCGTTCGTGATGACCTCGAACTACGACCCGGACAAGCTCTACCCGGACGGCTTGCACCGCGACCGCATGCTGCCGACCATCGCGCTGCTGAAGGAGAAGCTGGACGTGCTGAACGTGGATGCCGGCATCGACTACCGCAAGCGCGCGCTGGAGCAGGTGGAGGTCTACCACTATCCGCTGGGCGCCGAGGCGGACAAGATCCTGCGCCATGCCTATGCCAGCATCGCCGAGACCGCGGACGAAGACCCGCACATCCACATCGAACAGCGCGAGATTCGCGCATTGCGGCGCGCTGGCGGATTGGTGTGGTTCGACTTTGCGACCCTGTGCGGCGGGCCGCGATCACAGAACGACTATCTCGAGATCGCCAGCCGCTTCCATACCGTGATCCTGTCCGGCATCCCCATGATGTCGGCGGCGATGTCGTCGGAAGCGCGCCGATTCACCTGGCTGATCGACGTGTTCTATGACCACAAGGTCAAGCTGATCATGTCGGCGGAAGTGGCGCCGGACCAGCTCTACACCCAGGGCGTCCTGTCGAACGAATTCCACCGCACCGTCTCGCGTATCATAGAGATGCAGTCGCGCGAATACATGGAATCGGACCGCCGCGACGCGGCCGGCGCGATCGCCTGAACAAGGAACAAGAACAATGATGGCAAAGACAGCACAGATACTGCTTGCGCTGGCATTCCTTGCGGGATGCTCCAGCCACCTTCGCGCGCCGGCGGATACGCCGGTAATCGCGGCGCCAGCCAGCGTGGCGGCTGCCGACGCGGCGCTCGCGCAAGCGGCGCGCGACCGGTTGGCACTGGAAGCGGCATACGCGAGGAGCGAAGCGGAGTGCTACGAACGCTTCTTCGTCAACCGTTGCCTGGACCAGGCAAAGGAAACGCGGCGCCAGGGCCTGGTGGTGGTGCGCGCGATCGAAGTCGAGATGGAGCGCTACAAGCGCCAGGCTGCGGTCGACGAGCGTGACCGCAAGGTCGCGCAGGCTGAAGCCGACTACGCCGCCGAAGAAGCCGCGCGCGCCGCCGAGCCGCCCCCGCCGCCGCGCGCCGCGCCCGAACCGCTGCCGGAGCGCGCGCCCGGCATCTCCCTGGCCGAGCGCAAAGCCCGCCAGGACGCCAAGCTCAAAGCCATCGCCGAGCGCGAACGCGCCGAAGCCCCGAAGCGCGCCGCCAAGGCGGCCGAATTCGAGCGCAAGCAGCAGGAATCGGCGCGCCGCCAGGCCGAGATCGCCGCCAAAAAGGCCGAAAAAGCCAAGCAAGCCAAATAAGAAAGGGGACTGCCCCTGCAAGGGACCGTCCCCCCGATTTTTAGCCGGCCAAGTGGACCGGCCGCAGAAAACGAGACCCTACACCGCGCGCCGCATCTTCTGGACGGTATAGGTCGGCGGCGCTTCCTTGGGCGGCTTCACCAGCTTGATGATCGCCATGGAGCAGTTGTCGCCCTTGCCTTGTGCGCGTTCCTGCGCCTTCCCGATCAGCATTTCGGACGCCTGGCGTTGCGCATGCTTGTGCACCGCCGCTCCCAGCTCCGCATCGGTGAAGAAGCACCACAAGCCATCGCTGCACAGCAGGAACGATTCGTTCGGGCCCACCTTGTCGGCGCTGCCGATGGTGACGTACGGCTCCTTGCGGCTATTACCCAGCAGGTTGAGCAGCAGCTTCGAATGGCGGTGGTTGCGCGCCGCTTCCAGCGGCAGCTTCTCGGTCGCCACCAGGTATTCCACGTAGGACGCGTCGTTGGTGCGCGCCATGCACGTGCTCTTCTCGAAGCGGTAGAGGCGGGAGTCGCCCACGTGCGCCCAGACCGCCTCGCCATGCGGCGACAGGATCAGTCCGACGAAAGTGCACAGCTGCTCGGTCTCGCTGGCCACCGCGTTCATCTTGATGACCAAATGCGTCTCGTGCACGATCTCGCGCAAGACATCGGCCAGCTGGTCGACGGTAGGATGATCGCCGGGCCGGAAGGTGTCGAACACCAGCTTGGCCGTGTGCAGCATCTGTTCGGAGGCGGCCGAGCCGCCTGCTACCGCGTCGGCCAGCACCGCCAGCATGTAGCCAGGCGCGCTGGCGCTGGAAAACACCGCCGTACGGTCGTTTTGCTGCGGCCGGTTGCCGATGTGCTGCGCCGTGCCTGCTTCGATCGTGTATGAATTCATAAACCTTGGGGATTGTCGGCCAATTTGATTGGCGGCAACGTCATCGTAGATTAAACTATGCACCGGATATACATATTGTTGCAAGCAGTTACCATTTTGATCGCACGACCTGTCGCACGAGAGCAAAAACATGACAAATGTCGAAGACATCCAGCGCCGCCTGATCGAACTCGATGTGGAGCATCGCGACCTGGACGAAGTCATCGACCGTCTGACGCAGGAAGGCCACATCGACCAGCTTCAGCTGCGTCGCCTGAAAAAGCGTAAACTCCAGCTCAAGGACCACATTGCCCTGCTCAAAATGCAACTGGTGCCGGACGTTCCGGCCTGAGAAGTAAGACTTTGACCGACACCCTGCCTCAAGATCCCCCGGGAAAATACGACGACGAGATCGACCGCCTGTTCTCCGCCGGCGGTCCGCTCGCGCCCAGCGTCGGGGATTATTCGCCGCGCACCTCGCAAACCCAGATGGCCAAGGCCATCGCCCATGCGATTTCGGAGCAGCAGACCCTGATCGCCGAGGCAGGCACCGGCACCGGCAAGACCTTCGCCTACCTTGTCCCGGCGCTGCTGTGGGGCGGCAAGACCATCGTCTCGACCGGCACCAAGAACCTGCAGGACCAGCTGTTCCTGCGCGATATCCCGACCGTGCGCGCCGCGCTCAAGGCGCCGGTCTCGGTCGCGCTGCTCAAGGGCCGCTCCAACTACGTCTGCCACTACCATCTCGAGCGCACGCTGAACAACGGCCGCATGACCTCGCGCGACGACGTCGGCCACCTGCGCGAAATCCAGCGCTTCATCAAGATGACCAACTCGGGCGACAAGGCCGAACTGGCCAAGGTGCCCGAGAACGCGACCATCTGGAACCTGGTCACCAGCACGCGCGACAGCTGCATGGGCCAGGAGTGCCAGTACTACCAGGACTGCTTCGTGATGAAGGCGCGCCGCGAAGCGCAGCAGGCCGACGTGGTGGTGGTCAACCACCACCTGTTCTTCGCCGACGTCGCGCTCAAGGACACCGGCGTGGCCGAACTGCTGCCGTCCGCGAACACCATCATCTTCGACGAAGCGCACCAGCTGCCCGACACCGCCACCCTGTTCTTCGGCCAGACCGTCAGCACCTCGCAGGTGCTGGAACTGTGCCGCGACGTGCTGGCCGAAGGCCTGGCGCATGCGCGCGGCGGGCCTGACTGGGCCAAGGTCGTCACCGTGGTGGAGAAAGCCGCGCGCGACCTGCGCCTGACCTTCCCGCAAGACTCGGTGCGCATGTCGCTGGCGCAGATCCCGCAGTCGTCCGACTTCTTCCCCGCGCTGGAAAAGCTCAAGGAAGAACTGGATGGCATGATCGCCACGCTGGAAGCGAACGCCGAGCGCGCCGAAACCATCGAACAATGCCGCACGCGTGCGGTCGAACTGGCGGCCGGCTTGGCCGGGTGGAAGCCGGACGGCAAGGGCAAGATGGTCGAAGGCGACGAAGCCGTGCTGTGGGTCGAGGCCTTCGCCTCCTCGCTGCAGCTGCACAAGACGCCGCTGTCGATCGCCCCGATCTTCAGCAACCAGCGCGAAGGGACGCCGCGCAGCTGGATCTTTGCCTCCGCCACGCTGGCCGTAAAAAACGACTTCAAGCACTTCACCAGCCAGATGGGGCTGGAGAACGAGCGCGCGCGTACCTGGCCGAGCCCGTTCAACTACGAAGAGCAGGGCCTGCTGTATGTGCCGACCGGCCTGCCGGACGCCAACTCCTTCGGCTACACCGACGCCGTGCTCGACTGCGCGCTGCCGGTCATCGAAGCGGCGGGCGGGCGCACCTTCCTGCTGTGCACCACCATCCGCGCCGTCAAGCACGCCGCCGAACGGCTGCGCACCGAATTCGAACAGCGCGGCCTCAACTTCCCCCTGTTCGTCCAGGGCGAGCGCGGGCGCACCGAACTGCTCGACTCCTTCCGAAATGCCGGCAATGGCGTCCTGATCGGCAGCCAGAGCTTCTGGGAAGGCGTCGACGTGCGCGGCGACGCGCTGTCGCTGGTGATCATCGACAAACTGCCGTTCGCCCCGCCGGACGACCCGGTTCTGGCCGCCCGCATCGACGTCATGGAAAAGAAGGGCATGAACGGCTTCATGCACCACCAGCTGCCCGAAGCCATCATCAACCTCAAGCAGGGCGCTGGCCGCCTGATCCGCGACGAAAAGGACCGTGGCGTCCTCATGATCTGCGACGGCCGCATCATCACCAAGCCCTACGGCCGCCGCATCTGGCAGAGCCTGCCGCCCTTCAAGCGCACGCGCGAGCAGGCCGACGTCATCGCCTTCTTCCGCGACAAATCCGTCTGATCTACATCAAACCCGGGGTCAGGCCTGCCTCGCATAGTAGGTGCCTGACCCCGCCGCTTGCCACAAAGTGCCTGACCCCGGGGGGCGTCACGCGCTACTTCGGCCGCGCACGATTGACGCGGTCGCGCGTCGTTAGACTTTTCGCTCGGGGTTTCCGCCGCCTTCCTGCGCTACATCAAGCCCGGGGTCAGGCCTGCCCGCAGAGGGAGTGCCTGACCCCGGCGTCCGGGCGCGAGGCCTGACCCCGCAGTTAACAGGTTGCGGGTGGGCAGGAGCGTTTCGCGCTATTTCGGGCGCGCACGATTGAGACGGTCTCGCGTCGCTAGACTTTTACACGCCGGCTTTCTGCGCTGTATCAAGCGGGCAGGCGCCAACGCCAACCTCGCGGGGACGCGGGCAACATCCTGTTACACAGAAGGGCGCGGCCGGCTGCGCACGTTTAAGGCCGCTCAAACTCAGCAGGTGGGACGCGCATACAGTCGGCCCTAGCTTCTCTGCCTGAAGGAGGGCACGATGAACTTCCGATACGGCTGTTTCCTCAGCTATGCGCACGGTTCGCTTGAGCTGATGAACAAGTTCAACCACGAGTTCGCCGAGATGCTCGGCGCCTGCCTGGAACCGTATTTCGATCACGAGACCTCGCTCTTCGTCGACACCCAGCAGCTTGGGGGTGGCGACGATATCGACCGCCGTATCGCCGACGCCATGTGGCATAGCCCCTGCATGGTGATGATCTATACGCCCAAATATGAGGCCCACCTCAATACGCGGCGCGAGTTCGCCGCTATGCTCGAACTTGAAAAGCTGCGCCGCAGCTGGGGGGCGCTGCCCGGCCGGCTGGTGATCCCGGTGGTGCTGCGCCGCCACCCGGTGCTGGAGCTGCCGCCGCAGGTCATGCAGGCGTTCTACCTGGACTTTTCCGCCTACAACATGGCCAACGACAAGCTGAAGTCGCATCCGGACTACGTGCCGCAGATCGAGACGCTGGCGCAACGGATCGGCAGGCTCTACCACGAGCAAAAGGAAATCGTCGTGCCGCCCGAATTTGGATGCAACCAATTTGCCCTTCCGGCGGTCACACCACCATGGCGCGACACACCCGATTCGAATTTTCCAAGAATTTAAAAGAGGAGCTCTATGGAACTTGACCGGATTTCGCTTCAGCCCCTATCCGAGCCAGGCGAAGTGATGACGTTTTATGCGTATGAGGGCGGGCCGATGCGCACCGCCGCATTGTCCAATATCGCCGTCCTCCTGGGCGGGCGCGACAACGCCACCGCCCCGGTGCTGATGGTGGACTGGGATACCGGCGCGCCCGGCCTGCACCGCTATTTCGGCAGCAGTCCGGATCGGCCCGGCCTGCTCGAATTCTTTTCGGCCTGCACCGACGCGCTCGCCAGGCTGGGCCGGGCCCGCTCCGATGCCGAGGAACGCGAGCTGGCGCGCAAGGTACTTGGCGTGGTCCGCTGGCAAGACTACGTGACCCGCGTGGATGACGCCCGCCAGCTTTACCTGATGAGCGCAGGTTGCATGGATGCCAACTTCGGCGAACGCGCCGCCGGCCTGGACTGGGAAGCGCTGTTCGTCGGCTGCCCCTGGCTGTACCGTGAGTTCGCGGCCGAGCTGTGCCGCTACTTCAGCCATGTGCTGGTGGACGCGCGCAGCGGCCGCGCGGCCGAGGTCAGCGTGTGCACGGCGCTCCTGCCGGGCAAGCTGGTCGGCCTGTTCTCGTCCGACCCGCGCAGCCTGGATGGGCTGACCGGCGTGGTCGAACGGGCCTGCGACCACCGCCGCGGCGACGAAAGCGCCCACGGCCGCTGGACCGTGTATCCCTTGCCTTGCGACGTCGATCCGCTCGACAGCCAGCGCCGCCTGGCCTGGCGTTTCGGCGACGCCGCCCGGGGCGTGTCCGGCTACCAGGCCGCGCTGGAGCAACTGCTGCGCCATTGCTACAGCATGCGCGAGATGTCGCTGGCCAGCTATTTCGACGAGGTCCAGTTACAGCACACGAGCCCGTCGCCGGCGCCGCTGGTCGCGTCCGGGGCCGGCCACACGGGTGACCGGCTGTCGCTCAGCCGCAGCTACGAGGCGCTGCTGGGGTGGGCGGAACACGGCTTCGGCCCCTGGCAGTCGGCGTCCGAGATCGCGCTGCTGCGTTCGCTCAAGCAGGCGCGCGCGCTGGAGCGCATCGGCCACATCGGCACCGACCTCATGCTGCTTGGGCAGCTGCACGCGGCGCGCGGCGCGCTGCGCGAGGCGCAGGAATGCTTCATCGAGAGCCTGCAGACGCTCGAGAACCATGCCAGCGCCGTGCATGCGGACGCGCTGGCCGGGCGCGCCAGCCTGGCCGCACTGCTGCACCAGTCCGGCGACCTGGAAGGCGCGCGCCGCCAGTACGAGTTGCTGCGCGACCTGTGCACCGAGGAGTTCGGCGAGGACAGCCGCGACACCGTGCATGCCTGGCTCGGCCTGGCTGCCACCCTGGCCTCGCAGGAGGATTTCGGCGCGGCGTTCCAGTGCCACCGCTACGTCAACGAAATCTGCAACCGCTACTACGGGGCGCGCCACGAACTCACCCTGGCCGCGCAGGCGGCCGAGGCGGACACGCTGGCGCGCAACAACGAGCTGGCGCGGGCGCGGATGATGTACGAGAACGTGCTGGAAGGCCGCCAGCGCCTGTTCGGACGGGCGCACGAAGACACGTTGGCCACCATGCGGCGCCTGGCCTCGCTGCTGTACCAGCTGGGCGAGCTCGGGCATGCGGCCAAGCTCCAGCGCGAAGTGCTGGCCGAGCGCGAGCGCCGCTACGGTCGCGACCATCCCGTCACCGCCGGCGAGCTGGCGCTGCTCAACGAGATCGCCACCGGGCAGTGCACGCTGGAAGCCAGCCGCGCGCTCGATGGCAGCCTGCGCACCCAGCCCTACAGTCCGGCAGCCGGCGACCGGCTGTCGGGACGCTACCGCCCGCCCGCCGGGCTGGAGCCGGAGGGATTGGCGCCGCGCGCGGAGCGGGGGCCGCCCCAGCCCTTGCGCGCGCAGGCCAGCCCGCCCGTTTCGTGGGCAGGCGACCTGCACGAAGCCGCTGTCCGCCTGAGCCAGCTGATCGCGGCGCGCGACCTCCTTGGCGCGCGCGTGCTGGCCGACCGCCTGCGCGAGGCCTTGCGCCACCCGGATGTCACCCGCGCGTTCCGCCGCACGGCAGGCGATCTTGTCAAGACCGTGTACCAGATGCAGGAAGACAAGGATGCGCTGCTGGCGTTCCAGGAGGAGCAGGTGGCGGCCCTGGACGATGCGCTGTGCGATGCCCAGGGCGGGGCGGGGCCGCACTGAGCGGTTGTAGCTGGCGGCTGACCATCGGCAGAGCGGGGCGCCGCGGCCTGGCCGGCGCAAAAGAAAAGTTGTTGCCTGGGGCGACGGCAAGAGACGTTGCTTCAGGTAAAATCCCCGCATGAGAATTCTGATCAGCAATGACGACGGGTATCTCGCGCCAGGGATCAATGCGCTGGCCGACGCGCTCTCCAGCGTGGCCGACATCGTCGTGGTAGCGCCGGACAGCAACCGCTCCGGCTCGTCCAATTCGCTTTCGCTCGACCGCCCGCTGGCGGTCCAGCAGGCGGCCAACGGCTTCTATTTTGTCAACGGCACCCCCACCGATTGCGTCCACGTGGCGCTGACCGGCATCATGGGCGAACGGCCGGACCTGGTGGTCTCGGGTGTAAACAACGGCCAGAACATGGGCGACGACACGCTGTATTCGGGCACCGTCGCCGCCGCCACCGAGGCCTACCTGTTCGGCATCCCCGCCATTGCGTTCTCGCAGGTGATGCACGGCTGGCTGCACGTGGAAGACGCGGCCCGCCACGCGCGCGATATTGTGCTGCGCCAGTTCGATGAGCTCGATTCGCCATTCCTGCTCAACGTCAACATTCCAAACCTGCCCTACGATCAGCTCGGCTCGATCAAAGCCACGCGCCTGGGCCGCCGCCACCAGGCCGAGCCGGTCATTCGCACCCAGGATCCGCGCGGGCGAGAACTGTTCTGGATCGGCGCCCCGGGCGCCTGCCGCGATGCGGGCGAGGGCACCGATTTCCACGCCACCGCCAGCGGCCACACGTCGATCACGCCGCTGCAGGTCGACCTGACCCACGTGGCCCAGCTGCGCCGCCTGCAGGAGAGCTTCAAATGAGCGAAAAGCGCAGCAATTTCCCGCTGCCGCTGTCGTCGGTGACGGCATCCGGTGCGCCGCGCACGCAGGGCGCGCACAAGACGGTGGTCGCGACCCCGCAGACCGCCACCCGCAACGCCGCTGTCAGCGCGGTATTCGCCCCGCGTCCTCCGCAGTCGCCGTTGCCGCCGCCTGCCGCGCCCAGCTTCAATCCGCGTCCGGCCACGCTGGCGGCGCCGCGCCCGGACATGATGGTGTCCGACGCGATCCGCCGCGCCATGGTGCAGCGTGTTGCCAAACAGGGCGTCGCCGACCCGGTCGTGCTGGGCGCGCTGGACACCGTGCCGCGCCACCAGTTCATCGACCAGGCCCTGTCCGCCCAGGCCTATATCGATGCCTCGCTGCCGATCGGCCACCAGCAGACGATTTCCCAGCCGTACATCGTGGCGCGCATGATCGAGGTCATGCGCAACGGCGCCCAGCTGGGCAAGGTGCTCGAGATCGGCACCGGCTGCGGCTACCAGGCCGCCGTGCTGGCGCGGGTCGCGCGCGAGGTCTATTCGATCGAGCGCATCAAGCCGCTGCATGAGCTGGCCAAGTCCAACCTGCGGCAGTTGCGCATAGCAAACCTGCGCTTGCACTACGGAGATGGTATGCTTGGGTTGCCGCAGGCAGCCCCGTTCGACGGAATCATCCTGGCGGCGGCCGGTCTCGAGGTGCCGCATGCGCTGCTCGAGCAGCTTGCCATCGGCGGCCGCCTGGTCGCCCCGGTGGGCGAGCGCAACCAGAGCCTGCAGCTGATCGTGCGTACCGGCAAGGCCGAGTGGACCCGCGAGACACTGGAAAGCTGCCACTTCGTCCCGCTGCGCGCCGGCACCATCTGACCGGCGCCCCATTGCATTACATGAATTGAAGAGAATGAACTATAAAAGCCATCTTGCCCTGATCACCATGACCGGCCTGCTGCTGGGCGGTTGTACCTCCAGCCTGCGCAAGGCGCCGGTGGTGGAGCGGCCGGTGCAGGCTGCCAAGTCTGCCGCCGGCGCGTCGCGCCAGGCCGAACCGCAGCGCCAGGATGCCAAGGGCACCTACACGGTGCGCAAGGGCGACACCCTGATCCAGATCGCGCTCGAGCATGGCCTGCACTATCGCGACCTGGCCGAATGGAATAACCTGGGCGACCCGGACGACATCAAGGTCGACCAGGTGCTGCGCCTGACCGAGCCGCCGCGTTCGTCGCGCGTGGCCACCACCAGCCCGATCGCGATGCCGCCGTCCGAGACCCGTTCCGTGGTCGCGGACACGCCGCGCAAGAGCGAACCGAAAGTCGAGAAGAAGCCGTACACCGAGCAGAACATGGCCGACGCGCGCGGCGAGCCGGCGCGCCCGGCAGTCGCCGCCCCGGCCGCGCCGCCGTCGGGCGGCATCGCCGCCGGCAGCACCGTGACCGCGACCGACGACGAAAAGCTGAGCTGGATGTGGCCGTCGGACGGGCGCATCGTCGCCACTTTCGACGAAGGCCGCAACAAGGGCATCGACATTGCCGGCACCGAAGGACAGAAAGTGCTGGCGGCAGGCGCCGGCAAGGTAATGTACGCGGGCAGTGGAATCCGCGGTTATGGTAATCTGGTCATCGTCAAGCACACGAACAGCCTGCTGTCTGCCTACGCCCACAACCGCGCCATCGTGGTGAAGGAAGGGCAGAACGTGGCCAAGGGGCAGGTCATTGCCGAGATGGGGTCGTCCGACACCGATACGGTCAAGCTGCACTTTGAGATCCGCCAGCAGGGCAAGCCCGTCGACCCGTCGAAATTTTTGCCCAGCCGCTAAACGCCTATGACCAAGCCGCCCCGCAGAATTGACGATGACCCGCTCTCGGACGATTTTGCGGGCGAAGGCGAAGACCCGCTCGAACGCGAGCCCGGCGTCGACGACGAAGTGGGCGACGATCCCGCGGCGGGCGATCCCGCGCCGGGCGACCCTGTCCAGGAAGTTCCGGCCGTGGTCGAATCGGTCGACGAGCTCAAGAAGGTCCTGCAGGCCGAGCTGTCCACCGACACCACCCAGCACTACCTCAACCAGATCGGCGCCCGCCCGCTGCTGACCGCGCAGCAGGAAGTGCACTACGCCACCCTGGCCAAGGCCGGCGACTTCGCCGCGCGCCAGACCATGATCGAGCACAACCTGCGCCTGGTGGTGTCGATCGCCAAGCACTACATCAACCGCGGCGTGGTCCTGCTCGACATGATCGAGGAGGGCAACATCGGCCTGATGCGCGCGATCGACAAGTTCGAGCCAGAGCGCGGCTTCCGCTTTTCCACCTACGCCACCTGGTGGATCCGCCAGAGCATCGAGCGCGCCATCATGAACCAGGCCCGCACGGTGCGCCTGCCGGTGCACATGGTGCGCGAACTGAACCAGGTGCTGCGCGCCAAGTACCACCTGGAAGCGCAGCAGCACACCGGCAAGGATGCCAGCGCCGAGGATATCGCCAGCCTGGTCGGCCGCCCGGTCGAGGAAGTGCAGGACATCCTGGCGCTGTCCGAGCATGCCGCCTCGCTCGACGCCCCGCTCGACAGCGATCCGCAGTCCAGCCTGATGGACATGCTGCCCGGCGACAGCGAGGACAGCCCCGATTCGCGCGCCGAACACCAGGAAATGACGGTGCTGGTGCGCGACTGGCTGGCCAAGTTGCCGGACAAGCAGCGCCTGGTGATCATGCGCCGCTTCGGCCTGGACAACAATGACCCGGCCACGCTCGAGACGCTGGCCGAGGAGATGGGCGTGACCCGCGAACGGGTGCGCCAGATCCAGCAGGAAGCGCTGGTCAAGCTGAAGCGGGCCATGGCCGCCCGTGGCGTCGTGCGCGATTCCTTGCTATGATCGCGGGTTTCCCGCCGGCGAAATTTGACCTCGCCGGCCGCCTGCAGCCGCTGTCCGGCTGCGCCCGCATCCCTGGATCGCCATGCAACACGACGACATCATCATCGACATCAAATCCCTCGACATGGACGCCCGCGGCGTCGGCCACCTCGAAGCGAACGAGGATGGCACGCCTGGCAAGGTGATCTTCGTCGAAGGGGCGCTGCCGGGCGAAAAGGTCAGCTTCTCCACCTTCCGCAAGAAAAAGAACTGGGAAGCGGCCACGATGACGGCGCTGCACCGCGAGTCGGCCATGCGCGTCACCCCCCGCTGCGAGCACTTCGACATCTGCGGCGGCTGCTCCATGCAGCACCTGGAGCCGAGCGCACAGGTCGCGGTCAAGCAGCGCGTGCTGGAAGACAACCTCTGGCACCTCAGCAAGGTCAAGCCAGGCATGGTGATGCGCCCCTTGCAGGGCCCCACCTGGGAATACCGCTACCGCGCGCGCCTGTCGGTGCGCTACGTCGAGAAAAAGGGCGGAATGCTGGTCGGCTTCCACGAGAAGAAGTCCTCGTTCATTGCCGACATGAAGAACTGCTACATCCTGCCGCGCCATGTGGCCGACATGCTGGTGCCGCTGCGCGTGCTGGTGCGTTCGCTGTCGATCTACAACCAGATGCCGCAGATCGAGGTGGCGGTGGGCGAGGACGTCACCGCGCTGGTGCTGCGCATCATGGCGCCGCTGTCCAGGGCCGATGAAGACCTGGTCAAGGCCTTCGCCGACCAGTGGAACGTGCAATGGTGGCTGCAGCCGAAGGGGCCGGACACCGTCTATCCCTTCTACCCGCTGGACAAGCAGCTGCACTACCTGTTGCCGGAGTTCGGCATCCGCATGCCGTTCAAGCCGGTCGACTTCACCCAGGTCAACCACCACATCAACCGCGTGCTGGTGTCCAAGGCGCTGCGCCTGCTGGACGTGCAGCCCGGCGATCGCGTGGCCGACCTGTTCTGCGGTCTGGGCAACTTCACGTTGCCGCTGGCGACCCAGGCGCGCGAGGTGGTGGGCATCGAAGGCAGCACCACGCTGACCGAGCGCGCGCTGGAAAACGCCCGCGCCAACGGCCTGGACGCCAAGACCACCTTCTACACCCGCAACCTGTTCGAGGCCACCACCGAAGACCTGATCGCGCTGGGCAAGTTCGACCGCATGCTGGTCGACCCGCCGCGCGACGGTGCAGTGGCAATCTGCAACGCGATCGCCGGCCTCAGGGAGCAGCGCCCGGACCTGATGCCCAAGCGCATCGTGTACGTGTCGTGCAGCCCGTCCACGCTGGCGCGCGACGCCGGCATCCTGGTGCACGTGGCCGGCTACACCCTGTCCAAGGCAGGGGTGGCGAACATGTTCCCGCACACCTCCCACGTGGAATCGGTGGCGGTATTTGATCTTCCATAATTAGCAGTTCGATAACTGGAGCACACTGGAGTCCTGATCGTCACGCCATTCAGGAGAACTCCATGAAGCTCAAAGCCGGACTGGCCTCGCTGGCGGCACTGTCCGCCGCGCCCGCCATGGCCGAAGTCGTCGTGATCAACTTCGACACCATGGCCAACAACGTTTTCGTCAACAACTACTATTCGGGCGGCACCGACGGCCGCGGCAACTGGGGCACGATCGACAGGGGCGTGTCGTTCATCGGCTTTATCACCGCGCCCGGAGTGGGTGCCACCTCGACCCCGAACTACGCCTACTCGAACAGTCCCAGCAGCTTCATCAACGTGAGCGGCGGTTTCAGCGCGTTCAACTTCACCTACGGCACGCTGTCGCCGGCCACCATCAGCGTCTATTCGGGCCTGAACGGCACCGGCACGCTGCTCGGCAGCGGTGTCTTCAACGGCAATGCCATGGCCTTCCAGCCGGGCAGCATCGGTTTCGCCGGCATCGGCCACTCGGTGATGCTGACCGCGCGCCCCAACTACGCCGCGCTGGACGACGTCGCCTTCACCTACCCGGCGCCCATCCCCGAGCCGCAAACCTGGGCCATGCTGCTTGCCGGCCTGCTGCTCACCCGTTTCGCGGCCCGCCGGCGCTAGCCTGGGGCCTGTTCCGGAAATAAAAAAGCCGACCCGAGGGTCGGCTTTTTCGTTGGCTGGCCGCCGCTTAATCGCGGTCGCCGCCCAGGCCCAGCAGCGACAGCATGCTGGTGAAGATGTTGTACACGTTGATGTACAGCGACAGCGTGGCGCTGATGTAGTTGGTCTCGCCGCCATTCACGATCTGTTGCACGTCGTACAGGATCCACGCCGAGAACAGCGCAATGATCACAATCGACAGCACGATGTGAAGGACAGGCATCTGGAGGAAGATGTTGGCGACCAGCGCCAGGAGCACCACGATCGTGCCGGCGAACAGCCACTTGCCCATCATCGAGAAGTCGCGCTTGGTCACCGTGGCATAGCTTGCCAGTGCGACAAACACCAGGCCGGTGCCGCCGAACGCCGTCATGATCAGGCTGCCACCGTTCGAGTAACCGAGCGTGCGGCTAAGCAGCGGCGTCAGCATCAGGCCCATGAAGAACGTGAAGCCGAGCAGGGCAACGACGCCCAGGCCGGAATCCTTGTTCTTCTGGATGACGTAGATGAAGCCGAACATCACTGCCAGGAAGATGGCGAAGCCCAGGAAGCCGCCACCCAGCGAGAAGCCGGTCGTGACGCCGACGAACGCGCCCAGCACGGTCGGGATCATCGACAGCGCGAGCAGCCAGTACGTATTGCGCAGGACGCGGTTGCGGACGACTTCCCCGGTGGGGGATACGTCGTACGGGCGGTTAGTGGTAGGGAACATATTGCCTCCGTTTGGATGGTTCACAGCTTAAGAATAGCATGGCTGCACGAGTTCGGCCGGGAGGGCCGGCAGCCGCTATTGACCGCGACACTCTATCACCGGGAACACTTCCCAGCAATATCCGTCGCCCCTGTCTATGTATGGTAAAATCGAAGGTTGATTCAGTTCCCAGATTAACGTTTTAAACCTTTCTTTTTATTGGAGTTTTACATGGCAATCGAACGCACCCTGTCGATCATCAAACCAGACGCAGTCGCAAAAAACGTCATCGGCCAAATCTATAGCCGTTTCGAAGGCGCTGGCCTGAAGGTCGTCGCTGCGCGCATGGTCCAGCTGTCCCGTGCTGAAGCGGAAGGCTTCTACGCCGTCCACGCTGCACGCCCATTCTTCAAGGACCTGGTCGATTTCATGATCTCCGGCCCGGTGATGGTGCAAGTGCTGGAAGGCGAAGGCGCGATCGCCAAGAACCGCGACCTGATGGGCGCAACCGATCCAAAGAAGGCGGAAGCCGGCACCATCCGCGCCGATTTCGCTGACTCGATCGACGCGAACGCCGTGCACGGTTCGGACGCTGCTGAAACCGCTGCTGTGGAAATCGCGTACTTCTTCCCAGCGCTGAACGTCTACAGCCGCTAATCGTTTGACAAACCGCCCGCCCTGCCACAGGCCGGGCGGACGTTTTGAGGAAATACCGAAATGACTGCCGCCCTGACCAACCTGCTGGACTTCGATCCCGACCAACTTGTCGCCTACTGCGGCTCGCTGGGCGAGAAGCCTTTCCGCGCCAAGCAATTGCAGCGCTGGATCCACCAGTTCGGGGCCGGCAATTTTGACCAGATGACCGACCTGGCCAAGTCGCTGCGCGAAAAGCTCGCCACCCGCGCCGAAATCCGCGCGCCCGGCATCATCAGCGACCACACGTCCGCTGACGGCACGCGCAAGTGGCTGGTCGACGTCGGCAACGGCAATGCCGTTGAAACCGTATTCATCCCCGAAGAAAACCGCGGCACGCTGTGCATCTCGACCCAGGCCGGCTGCGCGGTCAACTGCCGCTTCTGCTCGACCGGCAAGCAGGGCTTCTCACGCAACCTGACGGTGGGCGAGATCATCGGCCAGCTGTGGATGGCCGAGTTCGAGCTGCGCCGCACCAAGGGCATCGAGCCTGGCCCGAAGGGCGAGCGCCAGATCACCAACGTGGTCATGATGGGCATGGGCGAGCCGCTGCTCAATTTCGAGCCGACCGCCACCGCGCTCAAGATGATGCTCGACGATAACGCCTACGGCCTGTCGCGCCGCCGCGTCACGCTCTCGACCTCCGGCGTGGTGCCGATGATGGACAAGCTGGCGCGCGAAGTGCCGGTAGCGCTGGCCGTTTCGCTGCACGCATCCAACGATCCGCTGCGCGACGGCCTGGTGCCGCTGAATAAAAAATACCCGCTGCGCGAGCTGATGGCCGCGTGCAAGCGCTACCTCGAGTTCGCGCCGCGCGACTTCATCACCTTCGAATACTGCATGCTGGACGGCGTTAACGACAGCGACGAGCATGCGCGCGAGCTGGTGGCGCTGGTGAACGACCCGGTGGTCGGCGTGAACTGCAAGTTCAACCTGATTCCGTTCAACCCGTTCCCCGAGTCCGGCCTGCTGCGCTCGAAGAACCCGCGCATCAAGGCGTTCGCGCAGGTGCTGATGGACGCCGGCATCGTGACCACCATTCGCAAGACCCGCGGCGACGACATCGACGCCGCCTGCGGCCAGCTGGCCGGCGAAGTGCAGGACCGCACCCGTGTGCAGGAAAGGATGGAGAAGATGGCGGAATACAAGGAAAAGTTCGGCCCGAACTTCGGCCGCATCGTGGAGATCCGTTCCTGATGGCGGCGGGACCGTTGGCCAGGACTGCTGTGGCGCTGGCGCTGGCGGCAATGCTGGCCGCATGCGCCAGCGGCCCCGCGGGCGCCCCGCAGGAGCTGCGCACCGCGTCCGACACCACCACCAATGAAAAGCTGGCCGGCATCCGGCTGCAGCTGGCCAGCGGCTACTACCAGGACGGCAAGTACGAAGTCGCCCTGGACGAGGTCAAGCAGGCCATCAACGCCTATCCCGGCTACGCCGAAGCGTACGGGATGCGCGCCCTGATCTACACGGCGATGGGCCAGCTGCCGCTCGCCGAAAGCAACTACCAGCGCGCGCTGGAGCTGGCGCCGTCCAACCCGGACCTGGCCAACAACTACGGCTCCTTCCTGTGCCAGGTCGGCAAGCAGGCGCAGGCACTGCGCTACTTCGACGCCGCGCTGGCCAACCGCGCCTACCGCTCGCCGGTGAGCGCCATGGTCAATGCCGGCAACTGCAGCATCGGCTTGAAGAACTACGATGCCGCCGAACGCTACCTGCTCGATGCGCTGCGCATCGCGCCGGACCTGCCGGCCGTCAGCGAAGCGCTGGCCAAGGTGTACTTCCACAAGCGCGACATGGCGCGGTCACGGTTCTTCCTGAACCGCGTGACTTCCACCCAGCGCCTGGACAGCCTGTCGGCCGACACCCTGTGGCTGGCGCTGCGGGTCGAGCGCCACTTCGGCGACAAGGCGATGGAAGCCAGCCTGGCGACGCAATTGCGCAAGCAGTACCCCGGATCACCCGAATACGCCGCCTACCAGCGCGGCGCGTTCGACGAATAGGATTGGATGACAATGAGTACAGACGAACAAGTGACGCCGGTCCCTCCCAACGAAGCTCCCGGCCAGGTGCTGAAAGCCCGCCGCGAGGCGATGGGCTGGTCGGTCGAGCAGATCGCCGACCAGCTCAAGCTGGCGCCGCGCCAGGTGGTGGCGCTGGAAGCGGGCGACTATGATTCGCTGCCGCCGGCGGCCGTGGTGCGCGGTTTCGTGCGCGGCTACGCCAAGGTGGTGAAGGTGGATGCGGCGCCGCTGGTGGCCGCGATCCCTGTCGACGCAGCCGCCGCGGCGGCGGACGCCTCGGCCGGCATGCGCCGCGAACGCGTGGCCGCCCCGCTGCCGAAAGTGCGCTATCCGAGCCACGGCAAGCGTTCGCGCTTCCCGCTGATGGCCGCAGTCGTGGTGGCACTCATCGCGGCAGCCGCCGCAGCCGCCTGGTACCTGGACGTGTTCGACACCAATCCTGCGCCGGCCCAGCCGGCAGGCAGCGTGGCCGCGCCGTCGCTCAACGGCGCCGCTGGCACGGTGACCGAATCGGTCGCAGCGCCGGCCATCCCGCCTAACGTCGGCGCGCCGCTGAACGGCGCCACGCCGGCCGATCCGGCCCTGCAGCAGCCATCCGTGCCGCTGATCTCGGTGCCGCCGCCGGCCGCCAATCCATCGGCCCCTGCCGGCACTGCGCCTGCGGCGACGCCGGCGAATCCGGCCGCTAACCCCGGCGCCGGCACGACGCCTGCAGCCACGCAGCCTGCCGCCCCGCCGGCAGCCAATCCGCCGGTCACGACGCGCGGCACCATGGCCACGCTGAGCACGCCGGCCCCGGCCGCTGCCGGCGGCGGCGCGCTGGTGCTGAACGTGAAGCAGGATTCCTGGATCGAAGTGCGCGGATCGGGCAAGCCGCTGATTTCGCGCCTGGTCAAGGCCGGCAGCACCGAAACCTTCAACATCAGCGAACCGGTCACGCTGGTCGTCGGCAACCCGGCAGGCGTGGATGCCACGCTGCGCGGCGCCGCGCTGCCGCTGCCGCAAGTGCAGGGCCGCACCGTATCGCGCCAGACCCTGAAATAAGAAACATGTCCTGTATCGAACTTCCAATCCCATCCGGCCCGCTGCCGCGCCGCGGCGCGCGCCGCGTGCTGGTGCAGCATGGCGAACGCAAGGTATGGATCGGCGGCGACGCACCCGTGGTGGTGCAGTCGATGACCAACACCGACACGGCCGACGTGATCGGCACCGCGATCCAGGTCAAGGAACTGGCGCGCGCCGGCTCCGAGATGGTTCGCATCACGGTCAACAATCCGGAAGCGGCGGCCGCGGTGCCGCTGATCCGCGAGCAGCTCGACCGCATGGAGATCGACGTGCCGCTGGTGGGCGACTTCCACTACAACGGCCACACGCTGCTGCGCGACTTCCCGGAATGCGCGCGGACGCTGTCGAAGTACCGCATCAATCCGGGCAACGTGGGGCAGGGCGCCAAGCGCGACACCCAGTTCGCCCAGATGATCGAAGCCGCGATCGAGCACGACAAGCCGGTGCGCATCGGCGTCAACTGGGGCAGCCTGGACCAGTCGCTGCTGGCCCGCATCATGGACCGGAATGCCGCGCGCGCCGAGCCGTGGCCGGCCCAGGCCGTGATGTACGAGGCGCTGATCACCTCCGCGATCGAGAATGCCGTGCGCGCCGAGGAAATCGGCCTGGCGCGCGACAAGATCATCCTGTCCTGCAAGGTCTCCGGCGTGCAGGACCTGATCGCCGTGTACCGCGAGCTGGCGCGCCGCTGCGACTACCCGCTGCACCTGGGCCTGACCGAAGCGGGCATGGGCAGCAAGGGTATCGTGGCCTCGACCGCCGCGCTGTCGGTGCTGCTGCAGGAAGGCATCGGCGACACCATTCGCATTTCGCTGACCCCCGAACCGGGCGGCGACCGCACGAAAGAAGTGATCGTCGGCCAGGAGATCCTGCAGACCATGGGCCTGCGCAAGTTCGCGCCGATGGTGATCGCCTGTCCGGGCTGCGGCCGCACCACCTCGACCGTGTTCCAGGAACTGGCCGATAACATCCAGACCTACCTGCGCGAGCGCATGCCGGAATGGAAGAAGCAATACCCGGGCGTGGAGGCGATGAACGTGGCCGTGATGGGCTGCATCGTCAACGGCCCCGGCGAATCGAAGCACGCCAACATTGGCATCAGCCTGCCGGGCACGGGCGAATCGCCTGCCGCGCCGGTGTTCGTCGACGGCCAGAAGGTCGTCACGCTGCGCGGCGAGCGCATCGTGGAAGAGTTCCAGGCCATCGTCGACGACTACGTCAAGCGCACCTATGGCGCTGCCGTGCCGGCCCAAACCGAAACCGTATAAACGATATGTCCGAAAACAAGAAGCCAGAAAAACTGAGTGCCGTCAAAGGCATGAACGACATCCTGCCGGCCGATGCGCCGCTGTGGGAGCTGTTCGAGAACACCGTGCAGTCGGTCCTGAAAAGCTACGGCTTCCAGAAGATCGTCACCCCGATCGTCGAGGACACCTCGCTGTTCGCGCGCGCGATCGGCGCCGTGACCGACATCGTGGAAAAGGAAATGTACTCGTTCACCGACTCGATGAACGGCGACCAGCTGACCCTTCGCCCCGAGGGCACGGCGGGCGTGGTGCGCGCGGTGATCGAGCACAACCTCGTGTACGAAGGTCCGAAGCGCCTGTGGTACAAGGGCCCGATGTTCCGCCACGAGCGCCCGCAGCGAGGCCGCTACCGCCAGTTCTTCCAGATCGGCGCCGAGGCGATCGGCTTCACCGGTCCGGACGTGGACGCGGAAATGATCATGCTGTGCCGCCGCCTGTGGGACGACCTGGGCCTGGACAAGATCCGCCTGGAGATCAACTCGATCGGCAATGCGGAAGAGCGCAACGCGCACCGCGCCGACCTGATCGCCTACTTCGAGGCCAACGAGTCGCTGCTGGACGCCGAAGCCAGACGCCGCCTGCACGCCAACCCGCTGCGCATCCTGGACACCAAGAACCCTGCCATGCAGGACCTGGTGAACAACGCGCCGAAGCTGCTCGACTACCTGAAGGAAGAGTCGCTCGCCCACTTCAACGGCGTGCGCAAGATCCTCGACCACAACAACGTGCAGTACACGATCAACCCGCGCCTGGTGCGCGGCCTGGACTACTACAACCGCACCGTGTTCGAATGGGTGACGGACGAACTGGGCGCCCAGGGCACGGTGTGCGCGGGCGGCCGCTACGACCCGCTGGTCGAGCACATCGGCGGCAAGCCGACCCCGGCGGTCGGTTTCGCGATGGGCATCGAGCGCCTGATCGAGCTGATGAAGCTGTCCGGCGAACCGCAGGAACCGAACCAGTGCGACGTCTACATGGTGCACCAGGGCGAAGAAGCGCAGATGCAGGCCTTCGTGCTGGCCGAGCGGATTCGCGATGCCGGCCTTGACGTTGTGTTACATTGCGCGGCAGCGAGCGGCGCGGGCAGCTTCAAGAGCCAGATGAAGAAGGCCGATGCTTCCGGCGCGGCCTATGCCGTGATCCTGGGCGAAGACGAAATCGCCAACAAGACGGCGGCCGTCAAGGACCTGCGCGGCAAGGAAGGCGAGACCGTGCAGCAGGCCAGCGTACCGTTCGACCAGGTGGTGGACTACCTCGTGGACGAGATCGTCGGCGCGCACGATCACGACCACGACCACGTGCACTACCACCCATAATGGGGACAGACCCCATTATTGAGAATCACAGGGGCGGAAAATAATGGGGTCTGTCCCCATTTTCGCCCCGGCTTTATAACTTTAACTACAACACGAAGACAATGGCATACGATCTCGAAGAGCAGGAACAGTTAGCGACACTGAAGGACTTCTGGAAGAAGTACGGCAACCTGATTACCTGGGTGCTGATCATCGCGCTGGGCGCCTACGCCGCCTACAACTTCTGGAACTACCACCAGCGCAAGCAGGCCGCCGAGGCGTCCAACCTGTACGAGCAGCAGCGCGCGGCGATCGAGTCGGGCGACAAGGCCAAGGTGGCGCGCACCACCAGCGATATCCAGTCGAAGTACGACGGCACCGTGTACGCGCCGATGGCCGCGCTGGCCGCCGCCAAGTCCGCGTTCGACGCCAACGACCTGAAGGCCGCCAAGGCGCACCTGCAGTGGGTGATCGATCACGGCAACGACGAATACAAGTCGGTCGCGACGCTGCGCATGTCGGGCGTGCTGCTCGACGAGAAGCAGTTCGACGCCGCGCTCAAGCTGCTGGACGGCGACATCCTCCCTCAGTTTAAGGGCGAGGTTTCGGACCGCAAGGGTGACGTGCTGGTCGCGCAGAACAAGATCGCGGAAGCGCGCGCAGCCTACCAGGCCGCGCTCGACGCGATGGGCCAGACCAATCCGGGCCGCCAGCTGGTCCAGCTCAAGCTCGATGCGATCGGCGGCGCGCCGGCCAAGGCAGCCGCACCGAAGGCCGCAGCGTAAAGCAGGCTACTAGCGGCCCGCCTGCGCGCCTCCAGGGCCGCCGGCGGGCCTTGTGTCTTCCAGACAGAACGAAAGTCAAGAACAATATGCGTATCAGCAAACAACTCGTTAGCGCCTCCGTACTGGCCATGCTGGCCGGCTGCTCGACGCTCTCGTCGCTCAATCCGTTCGCGAAAGAACCGAAGGACCAGCCGGCCAAGCTGGTCGAGCTGCAGGGCAGCATGGCCGTGCGCACCGCATGGAAGGTCAACGTCGGCCGCGCCAGCGAGGGCCAGTTCGCGCCGGCCGTGGTCGGCAATACCCTGGTACTGGCGGGCGGGCAGGGCACAATCGTGCGCGTCGACACGGCCACCGGCAACGAGTTGTGGCGCGTCGACGCCGGCGTGCCGCTCACCGCCGGTGTCGGCACAGACGGCAACGTGCTCGTCGTCGGCGGCGCCAAGGGCGCGGTGCTGGCCTTCGACATGAACGGCAAGGAACTGTGGAAGGCGCAGGCATCGTCCGAAGTGCTGTCCACCCCGGCCGTGGGCAAGGGCGTCGTGGTGGTGCGCAGCGTCGACAACCGCATCGTCGGCCTGGACGCGCTGACCGGCCAGCAGAAGTGGACCGTGCAACGTCCGTCGCCGCCGCTGTCGCTGCGCCTGGCGCCCGGCATGCTGGTCGTGGGCGACGACGTGGTTGTGGCCCAGCCCGGCGGCAAGATGCTGCGCATGGTGCTGGCCACCGGCGCGCCGCGCTGGGAGATCTCGGTCGGCGAGTCGCGCGGCGCCACCGAACTGGAACGCATGATCGACATGGGCGGCGCGCCTGTGCTGGCCGGCGGCGACGTGTGCGCCGTGGCCTACCAGGGCCGTATAGGCTGTTTCGAAGTCGATGCCGCAACCATCCGCTGGACCAAGGAATTCTCCTCGGACGTCGGCGTGGCGGTGGACGAGCGCTTCGTGTTCGCGGTCGACGACAAGGGCGCGGTGCACACGTTCAACCGCGAGAACGGCGCCAGCGCCTGGAAGAACGACAAGCTGGCCTTCCGCCATCCGTCCACCCCGGTGTCCTATGGACGCGCGGTGGCGGTGGGCGACTACCAGGGCTATGTGCATTTCATGTCGCGCGAGGATGGCAACTTCCTGGCGCGTGCAGCGACCGACGGCAGCGCCATCACGGGTACGCCCGTGGTTGCCGGCGACAAGCTGATTTTTCAAACCCAAGCAGGAACCGTGGCCGCGATCGCGGTCGAGTAATTAAGATATGAAGCCGGTAATAGCATTAGTAGGCCGACCCAACGTCGGAAAATCGACGTTGTTCAATCGCCTGACCCGTTCGCGCGACGCGCTGGTGGCAGACCTGCCAGGCCTGACGCGCGACCGTCACTATGGCGAAGGCCGTATCGGCGAACGTCCCTTCCTCGTGATCGACACCGGCGGCTTCGAGCCGGTGGCGAAAGAGGGCATCATGAAGGAGATGGCCCAGCAGACCAAGCAGGCCGTCGCCGAGGCCGACGTGGTCGTGTTCATTGTGGACGGCCGCCAGGGCCTGACCCCGCACGACAAGACCATCACGGACTTCCTGCGCAAGTCGGGCCGCAAGGTCCTGCTGGTGGTGAACAAGTCCGAAGGCATGAAGTACACCGCGGTCACCGCGGACTTCTACGAGCTCGGAATGGGCGACCCGTACGTGATCTCCGCCGCCCACGGCGACGGCGTGCATGACCTGGTCAACGAGGCCCTGGACGCCGCGTTCGAGCTGCGTCCGGCCGACGATGAGGAACTGGAATCGCAGGACCGCGGCGTCAAGATCGCGCTGGTGGGGCGCCCGAACGTGGGCAAGTCCACCCTGATCAACACCCTGGTCGGCGAGCAGCGCGTGATCGCGTTCGACATGCCGGGCACCACCCGCGATTCGATCGAGATCCCGTTCGAGCGCGACGGCAAGCAGTACACGCTGATCGACACCGCCGGCATCCGCCGCCGCGGCAAGGTGTTCGAAGCGATCGAGAAGTTCTCGGTCGTCAAGACGCTGCAGTCGATCTCTGAGGCGAACGTGGTCGTGCTGATGCTCGACGCCCAGCAGGACATCTCGGAACAGGACGCGCACATCGCCGGCTTCATCCTGGAGTCGGGCCGCGCGCTGGTGGTGGCCGTCAACAAGTGGGACGGCCTGCAGTCGGACGAGCGCGATTCGATCAAGATCGACATCGACCGCAAGCTCGACTTCCTGTCCTTCGCGAACATGCACTTCATCTCGGCGCTCAAGGGCACCGGGATTGGTCCGCTGATGAAATCGGTGGACTCGGCCTATGCCGCCGCGACCGCCAACCTGTCTACGCCGCTGCTCACGCGTGCGCTGCAGGAAGCGATCGAAAAGCAGGAGCCAAAGCGCAAGGGTTCGATCCGTCCGAAGATGCGCTACGCGCACCAGGGTGGCCAGAATCCGCCTGTGATCGTGATCCACGGCAACGCCCTGGACGCGGTCAGCGAGCCCTATAAGCGTTACCTGGAGAAACACTTCCGTGAGACGTTCAAGCTCGTCGGTACGCCGCTGCGCATCGAGTTGCGCACGGGCAAGAATCCGTTCAATAAGGGCGGATAAAACTTAAGGTGCATGCAACACAGAAGTGGAAAACAAGGTACAGTAGTCACGGGAATTCCATTCGACCTTTTTTAGAATGAAGCTGTATCCCGGCACTTGAAAAGCAGCGAGTCGCCTCCAATTCTTAAAAACAACATATTACGGAGCTGTTATGAGCAATAAAGGGCAATTGTTACAAGACCCATTCCTCAATGCCTTGCGCAAAGAGCATGTCCCTGTTTCGATCTACCTGGTCAACGGGATCAAACTGCAAGGCCACATCGAGTCCTTCGACCAGTATGTGGTACTGCTGCGTAATACCGTCACCCAGATGGTGTACAAGCACGCGATCTCCACCGTGGTTCCGGCGCGTGCCGTGAACCTGAATCTCGATTCGGAAGCGGAGTAAACCGCACTGACCGGGAACCTTATGCGCGCAGCCTTGGTAGGCATCGATTTCGGCGCTGGCGACTTTGAAGCCAGCATCGAAGAACTGTCGCTGCTTGCCCGCTCCGCGGGCGCCGAACCGATCACCACCATCACCGGCAAACGTTCCGCTCCTGACGCGGCCCTGTTCGTGGGCAGCGGCAAGGCGGACGAGATCGGCCATGCCTGCGCCGACGACAAGCTCGACATCGTCATCTTCAACCATGCCCTGTCGCCCGCCCAGCAGCGCAACCTGGAAAAGCGCCTGCAAGTGCGGGTGCTCGACCGCACCAGCCTGATCCTCGACATCTTCGCCCAGCGTGCCCAGAGCCACGAAGGCAAGCTGCAGGTCGAGCTGGCGCAGTTGCAGCACCTGTCCACGCGCCTGATCCGCGGCTGGACCCACCTGGAGCGCCAGAAGGGCGGTATCGGCCTGCGCGGTCCGGGCGAAACCCAGCTCGAGACCGACCGCCGCCTGATCGGCGAGCGCGTCAAGATGCTGCGCACCCGCCTGGCCAAGCTGCGCAAGCAGCACGAAACGCAGCGCCGTTCGCGCGGGCGCACCGGCACCTTCTCGGTATCGCTGGTGGGCTACACCAACGCCGGCAAATCGACCCTGTTCAACGCCCTCACCAAGGCCGGCGTTTATGTCGCGAACCAGCTGTTCGCCACGCTCGACACCACCTCGCGCCGGGTCTACCTGAACGAGGAAGCCGGCTCGGTGGTGATGTCCGACACGGTCGGCTTCGTGCGCGAACTGCCACACCAGCTGGTGGCCGCATTCCGCGCCACGCTGGAAGAGACCATCCGCGCCGACCTGCTGCTGCACGTGGTGGACGCCTCGTCCCCGGTGCGCAACGAGCAGATCGAGCAGGTCAACGCCGTGCTGCACGAAATCGGCGCCGACCACATTCCGCAGATCCTGGTCTGGAACAAGATCGATGCCGCCGCCCACGAGCCGGCCGTCGAACGCGACCAGGACGGGCGCATCGGCCGCGTGTTCCTCAGCGCCCGTACCGGCGCGGGACTCGACCTGCTGCGCGACGCGATCAGCGAGGCCGCCCTGAGCGCGCCCAAAGAAAACCCGGAACAGCAGGACCAGCGTTTTACTCCGTTCCCGGAAGAAGACGGCTTTCCTGTGCCAACACCTTTATCCCGTGCGGGATCAGAATAAATGTTAGCAAACATGATCAAACGCCTCGGCGTCAAACTTAACCTCAACGATCCGCGTTGGGGCCAGAAACCGGATGGCGACAAGGATGGCCGCCGCCCGCAGCAAGGCGACGGTCCGCCCGACCTCGACCAGCTGTGGCGCGACTTTAATGCCCGCCTGGCGCGCATGTTCGGCCAGAAGGGCCCGGGCGGCCCGACCAGCGGCGGCACCGGCGGCGACATGAAGGGCGCAGGCGCCATGGCCGGCATCGTGGTCGTGATCGCGCTGCTGATCTGGCTCGCGAGCGGCTCGTTCATCGTGCAGGAAGGCCAGAAGGCGGTCGTGACCACCTTCGGCCGCCTGTCGCACACGGCAGGTTCCGGCTTCAACTGGCGCTGGCCGTACCCGATCCAGGGCCACGAGATCGTCAACGTCTCGCAGGTGCGCAACGTCGAGGTGGGCTACCGCGGCTCGGTGCGCAGCAAGCAGCCGCGCGAGGCGCTGATGCTGACCGACGACCAGAACATCATCGACATCCAGTTCGCGGTCCAGTACACGCTCAAGGATCCGGTGAGCTGGCTGTACAACAACCGCGTCCCCGAGGACAACATCCGCCAGGTCGCCGAGACCGCGATGCGCGAGATCGTTGGCCGCAGCAAGATGGACTTCGTCCTGTACGAAGGCCGCGAGCGCGTGGCGCGCGACGTGCACGTGCTGATGCAGCAGATCCTCGACAAGTACGCCTCCGGCGCGCACATCAACAACGTCTCGATGCAGGCGGTGCAGCCGCCCGAGCAGGTGCAGGGCGCCTTCGACGACGCGCTCAAGGCCGGCCAGGACCGCCAGCGCGCGACCAACGAAGGCCAGGCATACGCCAATACCGTGATCCCCGAGGCGCGCGGCAAGGCGATCCGCCTGATGCAGGAAGCCGAAGCCTACCGCTCGATGGTCACCGAGAACGCGACCGGTAACGCCTCGCGCTTCAACCAGGTGGTGGCCGAGTACGCCAAGGCGCCGGTCGTGACGCGCGACCGCATGTACCTCGAGACGATGCAGCAGGTCTTCACCAGCACCAGCAAGGTCATGGTCGACGCCAAGTCGGGCAGCAACCTCCTGTACCTCCCGCTGGACAAGCTCATGGCGCAGGCCGCCGCCACCGACGCGGCCGCGCGTACGACCGCCGCACCGGTGCCGCCAACCACCGCACAACAGGAAATCATGCAAACCATCGAAACGGTCCAGCAGCGGAGTAACCGCAGCCGTGACTCTTCGCGCGATCGGGAGAGCCGCTAATGAACCGCCTTGTCACCCTTGCCATCGCCGGCTTCGTCGCCCTGGTGCTGATCTCGTCGACCATGTTCGTGGTCGACCAGCGCCGCTACGCGATCGTGTTCTCGTTCGGTAAATACCAGGAGACCATCAACGAGCCCGGCCTGCACTTCAAGCTGCCGCCGCCGTTCCAGAACGTGCTGTACCTGGACAAGCGCATCCTGACCATCGAATCGCCGGAAGCGGACCGCTTCATCACGGCCGAAAAGATGAACATCCTGGTCGACGCCTTCGTCAAATGGCGCATCGTCGATCCGCGCCAGTACTTCGTCTCCTTCGGCGGCGACGAGGATAGTGCCTCGAACCGCATGTCCCAGATCATCAAGGCCGCGCTGAACGACGAAATCACCAAGCGCACCGTGCGCGAAGTGATTTCCGGCGAACGCGGCAAGGTGATGGAAGCGATCCGCCTGCGCACCAACCAGGACGGCAAGCAGATCGGCGTCGAGATCCTGGACGTGCGCCTCAAGCGCGTGGAGTACGCCGAGCAGATCAGCAATTCCGTGTACGAGCGCATGAAGGCCGAGCGCGCGCGCGTGGCCAACGAGCTGCGTTCGACCGGCCGCGCCGAATCCGAGCGCATCCGCGCCGACGCCGACCGCCAGAGCACCGTGATCCTGGCCGAAGCCTTCCGCGACGCCGAGCGCATCCGCGGTGAAGGCGACGCCAAGGCATCGCAGATCTACGCCAGCGCCTTCGGCAAGAACCCGGAGTTCTACAAGTTCTACCGCTCGCTGGAAGCGTACCGCGCGACGTTCCGCAACAAGAACGACGTGATGGTCATGGACGCCAACTCCGACTTCTTCAAGTACTTCAAGAACCCCGGCAAATAAATCCGCCGTCGTCCCCGCGTTCGCGGGGACGGCCGGCTTGTAGCAACTCTGCCAATCCGCACCCCAATCCGCGGCAATTTCAGGTAAAATTACCGATTCGGCGCACATTTCGCATCGCACTGCTGCGCCCGCAGGTTCCCGTTATTTAACAACCCCCGCACTTACCCCACTGTCCATGCAGAACTGGCTGCTGCCCGAGAATATCGCTGACGTCTTGCCGTCCGAAGCGCGCAAGATTGAAGAACTGCGTCGCCTCATGCTGGACAACTTCCGCCTGTACGGCTACGAGCTGGTGATGCCGCCCATGCTCGAGTATGTCGAGTCGCTCATGACCGGCGCCGGCAAGGACATGGACCTGCGCACCTTCAAGCTGGTCGACCAGCTGACCGGCCGCATGCTGGGCCTGCGCGCCGACATGACCACCCAGGTCGCCCGCATCGACGCGCACCTGCTGAACCGCGCCTCCGTCACGCGCCTGTGCTACGCCGGCTCGGTGCTGCACACCCGCCCGTCGGGCCTGCACGCCACCCGCGAGCCGCTCCAGATCGGCGCCGAAGTCTACGGCCACGCCGGCCTGGAAGCGGACGCCGAGATCCAGGAACTGGCGCTGGCTTCGCTGGCCCTGGCAGGCTTCGATGAAGTGCGCCTCGACCTGACCCACGTGGGCGTGCTGCGCGCGATCCTGGCGGGCGACAGCGCCGCCGCCGAATGCGAAACCGCGATCGTCGCGCTGCTGCGCGCCAAGGATTGCACCGGCTTGGCCGAACTGGCCGCGCCGTTCGACGCCGCCACCCGCGACGCCCTGCTGGCGCTGCCGAACCTGTACGGCGACGTCGAGGTGCTGGGCCGCGCGCGCGAACAGCTGCCGGACCTGCCTGGCATCGGCAAGGCGCTGGCCGAACTGGCCGCGCTGGCCGGCAGCGCCATCGGCCGCGCCAACGTCGCGATCGACCTGGCCGACCTGCGGGGCTACCAATATGAAAGCGGCGCGATGTTCGCGCTGTACGTCCCCGGCCTGCCGAATGCGGTGGCGCGGGGAGGGCGCTACGACCACGTGGGCGAAGCCTTCGGCCGCGCGCGTCCCGCCACCGGCTTCTCGCTGGACCTGCGCGAACTGGCACGCCTGCTGCCGGTCGCCGAACGCAAGCATTCAATCCGCGCACCGTGGGGCAACGCTCCCGAACTGCGCGAGAAAATCGCTGGCCTGCGCAAGGCCGGCGAAGTCGTGATCCAGTCCCTGCCTGGCCACGACGACGAACTGGACGAGTTCGAGTACGACCGCGTGCTGGTGCTCGAAGATGGAAACTGGATTCTTAAAAACTTAGGCTGAGTGTGATGTCAAAGAAAAACGTGGCAAAGAACGTCGTTGTCATCGGTACCCAATGGGGCGATGAAGGCAAAGGGAAAATCGTCGACTGGCTGACCGACCATGCCGCCGGCGTGGTGCGCTTCCAGGGCGGCCATAACGCTGGCCATACGCTGGTGATCGGCGGCCAGAAGACCGCGCTGCAGCTGATCCCGTCGGGCATCATGCGCCCGGGCGTGGCCTGCTACATCGGTAACGGCGTGGTGGTTTCGGTGCCGGACGTGATGCGCGAGATCGACAAGCTGGCGGCGAACGGCGTCGAAGTCGTGTCGCGCCTGAAGATCTCGGAAGCCTGCCCGGTGATCCTGCCGTACCACAGCGCCCTCGACAAGGCGCGCGAAGAAGCGCGCGGCGCCGCCAAGATCGGCACCACCGGCAAGGGCATCGGCCCTGCGTACGAAGACAAGGTGGCGCGCCGCGCCATCCGCATCGCCGACCTGCTCAACGAGCAGCGCTTTGGCGAGAAGCTGCGCGAGAACCTGGACTACCACAACTTCGTCCTGACCAATTATCTGAAGAGCGACGCGATCGACTTCCAGAAGACCTACGACGACGCGCTGGCACTGGTGCCGCGCCTGCGTCCGATGGTGGCCGACGTCTCGTCCGCGCTGTACGCAGCGCACAAGGCCGGCGGCAACCTGCTGTTCGAAGGCGCGCAGGGTTCGCTGCTCGACATCGATCACGGCACCTATCCGTTCGTGACTTCGTCGAACTGCGTGGCCGGCCAGGCCGCAGCGGGTTCCGGCGTCGGCCCGAACATGCTGCACTACATCCTGGGCATCACCAAGGCCTACACGACGCGCGTCGGCTCCGGCCCGTTCCCGTCGGAGCTGCCAACCGACGCGGGCGTGGGCGAGCACCTGTCGCGCATCGGCCATGAATTCGGCACCGTCACCGGCCGTGCGCGCCGCTGCGGCTGGTTCGACGCCGCGCTGCTGCGCCGCTCGGTCCAGATCAACGGCGTGTCGGGCATGTGCCTGACCAAGCTGGACGTGCTGGACGGCCTCGAGTCGCTCAAGCTGTGCACCGGCTACAAGATCGACGGCCGCGACGTGGACGTGTTCCCGGTCGGCGCCGAAGAAGCGGCAGCCTGCGTGCCTGTGTACGAAGAGATGCCTGGCTGGACCGAGTCCACCGTCGGCGCCAAGTCGCTGGCCGACCTGCCTGCCAACGCACGTGCCTACATCAAGCGCATCGAAGAACTGGTCGGCGTGCCGGTCGATATGGTCTCCACCGGACCTGACCGCGAAGAGACGATCGTCCTGCGCCATCCGTTCGAATAAAACAAGACCAAGAGGATCCTGAAAAATGACGACCCCACCATCGACCGACAAAGACCTCTGGGTTTCCTGGGACGAGTACAACCGCATGATCGAGCGCCTCGCGCTCAAGGTCTATGAAAGCGGCTGGAAGTTCGACATGGTGCTGTGCCTCGCGCGCGGCGGCGTGCGTCCCGGCGACGTATTCTCGCGCATCTTCGACGTGCCGCTGGCGATCCTGTCGACCAGCTCGTACCGCGAAGAGGCGGGCACCAAGCAGGGCGACCTGGACATCGCCAAGTACATGACGATGACCAAGGGCCCGCTGGCCGGCAACGTGCTGCTGGTGGACGACCTGGCCGATTCGGGCGTCACGCTGCGCAAGGTCACCCAGCACCTGAAGGACAACTTCACCGGCGTGACCGAAGTGAAGTCGGCGGTCCTGTGGGTCAAGGGCTGCTCCGAGATCCGTCCGGAGTACTTCCTGGAAGAGCTGCCGCACAACCCGTGGATCCACCAGCCGTTCGAAGACTACGACGGCCTGCGTCCGCACCAGCTGGCCGCATGGCTCAAGAAGTTCGAGAAGTAATCGCAGGGAAGGGGACTGTCTCGAACCGTCCCCGGACCTAAGCGGCCGACGCCTGAACGCCGGCAAAGACAGGGGACAGTCCCATAGGGATGGTCCCCTTTTTTGCGCCGGAGCCTCATCAATTCCATTACGATAGCAGCATGACCGAAACCTTCATCCAAGCCTTCATCCTGCTCATCCTGGTCACCGACCCCTTCGGCAACGTCCCGATTTTCGTCAGCGCGATGCAGAACGTGCCCAAGGCGCGCCGCTGGAAGGTGGTGGTTCGCGAATGCACGATCGCCTACGGCATCCTGCTGCTGTTCATGTTCTTCGGCCGCCACCTGCTGTCGGCCATGCAGCTGTCGGAGATTTCGCTGCGCATTGGCGGCAGCGTGATCCTGTTCCTGATCGCGATGCGCATGGTGTTCCCGCAGCCGGGCGGCCTGTTCGGCGACACCGAAGGCGACGGCGAGCCGTTCATCGTTCCGCTCGCGATCCCCGCGATTGCCGGCCCGTCCGCGCTGGCGACCGTGCTGCTGTTCTCGTCGCGTTCGAACACGGAAGTGATGCTCAACGTTGCCGCGCTGACCGCCGTGGCGGTGGTGTGGCTGGTCGTCTTCCTCGGCGCCGAGCGGCTCCAGAAAGCCCTCGGCCCGCGCGTGATGACCGCCTTCGAACGCCTGATGGGCCTGATCCTCACCGCGATGGCCGTCGAGATGTTCATGGCCGGCATCCGCGAGTTCCTCAAGTCCCTGTAACGATGCCGTCATCCCGGCGAAAGCCGGGATGACTGTCAGCGACCGCGAGGGCCACTCGCCATGACGGCCGGGCCTCCGCCTTCAGGCGGCTTGGTGGATGGATCCTCGATCTGGTAGATCATCCCTTTTTGCCAGGCGTCGGCGCCGGGATCGATTTGCGGCGCCGGGATGTCCGCGCGCTCCTTGCGCTTGCCGGCTGAGGACACGTTGAAGCGCTTGTCGCGGTCCGCTACCATCGCCGGATTGGCCTGGCCGTCGGCAGTGAAGCCCATCATCAGCTGCGGCGCGCCGAACGGCAGCCCGTGCTTGCGGTCCGTGTGCCAGGTATGCCAGGTCTTGCCATAGGTCCCGGCCAGCTTCTTCATCAGCGCATGCTCGGCCACTTCCGGGATCCCCGGAGCGATCAGCTGGCCGGACTTCACCTCGTGCGCGTGGCTGTGCCAGAACGACTTCTCGCGCCCCGGCAGGGTCTGGAACAGCTTGCCGCTGATGATGTACTCCACGCCCATCAGCTTGGCGCCCGCAGTGTTGGCGTCGTAGATCACGCACTGGATCACATCCTCGTTGAGGATGGTGCAGTAGTGGTGCGCCTCCATCTGCGCTTTCATGTTGCCGTTGTAGAAGTGGAAGCCGTCCAGGTAGGCGTTGATCGCCTCGATCGGCGGCTTGTTCTGCAGGACGTCGGCGCCCACGTCGAGCACCTTGGTCTGGGGCGCCTGCGCATCCCCCGGCGGCGTCACGTTCGATTCGGTCGTCTTGCCGCCGCATGCGGCCAGCAGCGCCGCCACCAGCGTTGTCAGCATCGATCTCATGCGTGCTCCTTGAATGAAAGCCCATCCTAACGCGTCCCGGTGGCGGGCAGCGCAGGGATGGCCGGGTGCAACTGTCGTGCGGCGGCGCGGGCGATGCTGAGCGGGTCGGATGAGTTCAAGCGCTGGATGGAAATTTGGCGGAATCGGCCCATATATGACCGATTCCGCCAAAAACGACGCTTACTTGGTACCCCAGGTCTTCTTCGTCCTGAAGATTTCCTTGAAATATCCCACCAGGCAGGCGGGCTGCATCACGGCGCCATACAGCAGGGCATAGCCGAGGAAGCCGGCGAGGTTCCTGCGTACCTTCAGGCCCTGCGTATCGAACATCCTCGACTGGATCATGAATATCTGCAGGTTGAACAGCATGGCCAGCGGCAGCAGCAGCAGCGTCATCGGACCGGCCAGCCAGAAATAGCCCGCCAGCGCGAGTGCGATCCCCGGCACGAAGGTCAGCGTGTACACCAGGTCCACGTACGGGACGAACAGGTTGTACCAGATAAACACCGTGGACAGGCGCTTCTTGAACAGCAGGCGCCAATGCGACTTGAACGCCTCGATCAGGCCGCGCGACCAGCGCTCGCGCTGGCGGATGAACTGTCCCATCGTATCCGGGGCATTGGTGAACAGGACGGCATGCTCGCAGTAGCCCACCTTGTAGCCGCGCTGCAGGATGGCCCAGCTGACCACGATGTCCTCGCCTACCGATTCGGGCCAGCCGCCCACTTCGCGCAGCACCGAGGTGCGGTACAGCGAGAACGCGCCCTGCGCCACCAGCGTGCCCTCGTACATGCTCTGGATTCGCTTGACGGCCGCCATGCCATGGAAATAGTCCCAGTCCTGGACCTTGGCCACGGCATTCTGGCGCGAGTTGCGCACCATGACCGAGCCGGCCACGGCCGCGGTGTCGGAACTGGACTGCACGTAGCGGCTGACCAGGTTGCGCAGCGCATCCTTGTAGAGGCAGGAGTCGCCGTCGATAGTGATGGTCAGCTGGTGCCGGGCGAGTTTCAGGCCTTCGTTCAGCGCGCGCGCCTTGCCGCCATTCTTCTTCAGGTCGAGTACGCGCAGCCACGGATACGACACGCTTTCCAGCAGCGCCATCGTGCGGTCGCGCGAGCCATCGTTTATCACGATGACGTCGACCGGTCCCGGATAGTCCTGCTCGTTGATGCTCGCGAGCGTGGACAGGATCGAGGCTTCCTCGTTGTACGCCGCGACCAGGATGGTCACGCCGGGCAGGGTGGCGTAGCGCCGGCGCGGCGGGCGCCGGTCCATCGCCAGGCTGGCCACGATGAATGCATTGGCCATGCCGGGCACCACCAGGATCGCAAACATGAGCGCATAGGTCAGCGGCTGGCCGATCAGCGCACTCAGGTCCGCCATCCATTTCGTGGCGAGCCACAGCGAGACGCCGGTCCAGCCGAACGCGCACGCGACGGCGATGGCGAACTTGACGCGAACCGGGACGCCGGTGGCCTGTTCAGGTTCCGGTGGCAGTTCGCGGACGACGGAAGGCGGGAGTGCCGGGTATTGGCTAAGACGCTCGGATAAATCGGTGATTTCTTTGAATTGTGCAGCCATGAGGATCGCTTCATTGTTCAGCAACTCGCAACGGTATCACGGCTCGTACATACGTACGCCTAAAAGTTGTAGTAGAGAAATGCTTTTTTGTAAGGGAATATTACAGAGGAGGCTGTTGGGGACTGTCCCTGCAGGCGCCAAGGCGGCAGAGTGCGCGTGGCGGAATCGCCCCATTCATGGCCGATTCCGCCAACGCGGAAGGTGAGGGGGCCTTCCTGCCTTACTTGCCGAGCATGGAAACGACGTTATCGGCGCCTGGCGCGCCAAACGCCTGCTGTTTGAGCACATGCAGCTGGTCGCGCACCTGCGCGGCCTTCTCGAACTCGAGGTTCTTGGCGTGGTCCACCATGAGCTTCTCGAGCCGCTTGATCTCCTTGCTGATCTGCTTCTCGCTCATCGCCTCGACCTTCGCCACTTCCTTGGCCGCTTCCAGGTTGTCGCGCGCCGCCTGCTGGCTGTAGACGCCGTCGATCATCTCGCGGATCTTCTTCTTCACGCCGATCGGCGTGATGCCGTTCGCCTCGTTGAAGGCGATCTGCTTGGCGCGCCGGCGCTCGGTCTCGCCAATTGCACGCTGCATCGAGTCGGTCATGTTATCCGCGTACATGATGGCCACGCCGTTCAGGTTACGCGCCGCACGCCCGATGGTCTGGATCAGCGAACGCTCCGAACGCAGGAAGCCTTCCTTGTCCGCGTCCAGGATCGCCACCAGCGACACTTCCGGCAGGTCCAGGCCCTCGCGCAGCAGGTTGATCCCGACCAGCACGTCGAAGGTGCCGAGGCGCAGGTCGCGCAGAATCTCCACGCGCTCCACGGTCTCGATATCGCTGTGCAGGTAGCGCACCTTGATGCCATGGTCGCTCAGGAATTCCGTGAGCTGCTCGGCCATGCGCTTGGTCAGCGTGGTGACCAGCACGCGTTCGTCCTTGGCCACGCGGTCGACGATCTCGGACATCAGGTCCTCGACCTGCGAACGCGCCGGCTTGACGATGATCTGCGGATCGACCAGGCCGGTCGGGCGCACCACCTGCTCGACCACGTTGTCGGCATGCTGCTGCTCGTACTCGGCCGGGGTCGCGGAAACGAAGATCGTCTGGCGCATCTTCGATTCGAACTCGGAGAACTTGAGCGGCCGGTTGTCCAGCGCCGACGGCAGGCGGAAGCCATAGTCGACCAGGTTCGTCTTGCGCGAACGGTCGCCGTTGTACATCGCGTTCAGCTGGCCGATCAGCACGTGCGACTCGTCCATGAACATGATCGCGTCCTTGGGCAGGTAGTCGACCAGCGTCGGCGGCGGCTCGCCCGGCATCGAGCCTGACAGGTGGCGCGAATAGTTCTCGATGCCCTTGGTGAAGCCGATCTCCGCCAGCATTTCGAGGTCGAAGCGGGTGCGCTGCTCCAGGCGCTGTTCCTCGATCAGCTTGTTCTGGCTGCGGAACCACTCGAGACGGTCGCGCAGTTCGGCCTTGATCGACTCGACCGCGCGCAGCACGGTCGAACGCGGCGTGACGTAGTGCGAGCCCGGATACACGGTAAAGCGCGGGATCTTCTGGCGCACGCGCCCGGTCAGCGGGTCGAACAGCTGCAGCGATTCGATCTCGTCGTCGAACATCTCGACCCGGATCGCCAGTTCCGCGTGCTCCGCCGGGAAGATGTCGATGGTGTCGCCGCGCACGCGGAAGGTGCCGCGCCCGAAGTCCATCTCGTTGCGGGTGTACTGCATCTGGATCAGGCGCGCGATCACGTCGCGCTGCGCCACCTTGTCCTTGGCGCGCAGCGTCAGGATCATCTGGTGGTACTCGTTCGGGTTACCGATACCGTAGATGGCCGAGACGGTAGCCACGATGATCACGTCGCGCCGCTCCATCAGCGACTTGGTGCAGGACAGGCGCATCTGCTCGATGTGCTCGTTGATCGACGAGTCCTTCTCGATGAACAGGTCGCGCTGCGGGACGTAGGCTTCCGGCTGGTAGTAGTCGTAGTAGCTGACGAAGTACTCGACCGCGTTCTCTGGGAAGAACTCGCGGAATTCGGAGTACAGCTGCGCGGCCAGCGTCTTGTTCGGCGCGAAGATGATCGCCGGACGGCCCGCGCGGGCAATCACGTTGGCCATGGTGTAGGTCTTGCCGGAGCCGGTCACGCCCAGCAGGGTCTGGAACGACAGGCCATCATTGATGCCCTCGACCAGGCCCTCGATCGCGGTCGGCTGGTCGCCTGCCGGAGGGAAGGGTTGGTGCAGCTTGAAGGGCGAACCGGGGAACGTGAGGACGGTCGGTTCCGGGGTGTTTACGACGGATAGTTCTGCCATGCGATCAGACCTTTGTTAGAATGGTTGCCATTGGCGCAAGCGCCTGTCCACAACCCCACTTCAGTTTATCAGATGAGTTCACCAGTACCCGCCAGCCTGTTTGCGGCCGTCGAGATGGCCCCGCGCGATCCCATCCTGGGCATCACCGAAGCGTTTAACGCGGACACCCACGCAGGGAAAATCAATCTTGGCGTCGGCGTCTATTATGACGACGAAGGCAAAGTCCCGCTGCTGGCATGCGTAAAACGGGCCGAAGAGGTATTGATCGAACAGCACGCGCCGCGCACCTACCTTCCGATCGAGGGGCTGGCGACGTACGACAGGGCGGTGCAGGAGCTGGTATTTGGGGCCGACAGCGCAGTAATTCAAGAGCGCCGTGCGGTCACCGTGCAGGGCATCGGCGGCACCGGCGCACTGCGCATCGGCGCCGACTTCCTCAAGCGCTTCGCGCCGCCCGGCGCGCAGGTCTATATCAGCGATCCGAGCTGGGAAAACCACCGCGCGCTGTTCGAGGCGGCTGGCTTTACCGTCAACAATTACCGCTACTACGACCCGGCCACGCACGGCGTCGATTTCGGCGGCATGACGGCCGCGCTCAAGGCCATGCCGCGCGGCTCGATCGTGGTGCTGCACGCCTGCTGCCACAATCCGACCGGCGCCGACCTGAGCCCGGCCCAGTGGGACGAGGTGGTGGCGATCGTCACCGCGGGCGGCCTGGTGCCGTTCCTCGACATGGCCTACCAGGGCTTCGGCACGGGCATCGCGGAAGATGGCGCGGTGGTGGGCCGCTTCGCGCAGGCGGGCGGTCCGCTGCTGGTGTCGAACTCGTTCTCCAAATCGTTCTCGCTGTACGGCGAGCGGGTGGGCGCGCTGTCCGTCGTCGCCGCTTCGGCCGAGGAAGCGGCGCGCGTGCTGTCGCAGCTCAAGCGCGTGGTGCGCACCAATTATTCCAATCCGCACACGCACGGCGCCAAAGTGGTCGCGGCGGTGTTGACCACGCCGGAACTGCGCCAGCTGTGGGAAGCCGAGCTCGCGCAGATGCGCGTGCGCATCAAGATGATGCGCGAGGAATTCGTGGCCAGGCTGGCAATCAAGGCGCCGGGCCACGACTTCGACTTCGTGCGCCACCAGGTGGGCATGTTCTCGTATTCGGGCCTGACCAAAGAGCAGGTGCAGCGCCTGCGCGACGAATTCGCGATCTACGCGGTGGACACGGGCCGTATCTGCGTGGCCGCGCTGAACTCGAAAAACATCGACCGTGTGATTGACGCAGTGGCGAAAGTGCTTTAAGATTTTGTTCTTCGGAATTGATCCGAAACGGTAACGAAAGCAGGGCGCACGGTACAGTCAGTTTCTTGACAGCACAGTGAACGCTGCATATAATGTTGCCTCTTTTCCCTGATAGCTCAGTCGGTAGAGCGACGGACTGTTAATCCGCAGGTCCCTGGTTCGAGTCCAGGTCGGGGAGCCAGAATCCAGAAGGGGGCGCACAGCAATGTGCGCCCCCTTCGCCGTTTACCCCTCCAAAATGGGGACAGACCCCATTTCCAAAATGGGGACAGACCCCATTTCCATCCCCGTTTCCCTCGGCTGAGCGAGAGCGAGCGCCGGCACCAAAATGGGGACAGACCCCATTTTGAAAATGGGGTCTGTCCCCATTTCGGGGTCTGTCCCCATTTCGGTTAGCTGCGGGAGGGGGAGCGCCAGTACCAGACGGCGATGGCGCCGGCGGCCACTGTCAGCGGGGCAAGCACGAACATCAGCAGGTAGTCGAAGGGCAGGCTGCCGCGTCCGTAGGGCAGCGGCGGACCCAGCACCAGGAAGTGCGCCAGCGTGACGCTGCACACGGTCAGGAAGGGCAGGATGCCGATGCGCAGGATGAGCAGGCTCGCCATCACCAATGCCGCCACCGCCGCCAGCCACCCGGCGCCGGGCCAGAAACAGCTGAGCAGGGCGGCCATCGCTGAACCCAGCAGCAGGAATGCGCCCGGAGCGTCGGACTTTGTGCGCGTGTACATGGTCTCCTCCATCTTCCTCGCGGTCGCCGTTACGCGGCGATCTATTGTCATGATGCTACCGGCGGATGCGCGCATCATTAAGCAGCTTCAACGCGTGTGCGCGCTGCTTTGGCCCGCGCGCAATGCGCGTTGGCTGCGCGGTGCAGCTCGGCAATAGCACCGGGTCGGCAACACCGCACAGCCCGTTTCATCCCAGCGAAATGACGTGCTAGCGTGCGCGCCTCTCTCGAGCGTTACCGTAGACTGGTCATCAACTTTTTGAGGATGGCAAGATGCTGGCAGCCCAAGAGGAAACAGGCGACGTCGCGCCCGGTCATGAGGACCAGGGCCGGGCCGACTTGTACGCTTTGCTGGCCCGCCTGCTGCTGGCCGCGCCCGACGACGATCTGTTGGGCGCACTGGCCCGCCTCGACATCCCCCCGTTCCCATCGCGCCCGCTCGACTGCGCGTGGGCCACGCTGGCGCAGGCCGCGCAGCGCATCTCGCCAGGCCAGGTGCGCGACGAATACGCGGCGCTGTTCACCAGCATCGGCAATCCGCTCCTCAACCCGTTCGCCTCGCTCTACATCGCCGGCTACATCAACGAAAAGCCGCTGGTGCGCCTGCGCGCGGACCTCGCGCGCCTGGGCCTGGCGCGGCGCAGCGGCAGCTACGAGCTGGAAGACCACCTGGGTGCGCTGTGCGAGACCATGCGCATCCTGATCGAAGGCGCCGGCCGCTGCGCACCGCAGCCGCTCGGCGTGCAGCACGATTTCTTCTGCACCCACATCGCACCCTGGTACGAACGCTTCTTGCATGACCTGCGCAACGCGCCGGGTGCGGACTTCTACAGGCAAGTGGCCGACCTGGCCGACGTGTTCCTCGAGATCGAGGCGCAGTCGTTCGAAGTGGCCGACGAGGAGGCATAGACGATGGAACTCAAAAAGGTGGATGGCAAGCGGCGCGGCTTCCTGCGCGCCGCATCGGGCGCCGGCGTGCTGGGAACCCTGGCCGCGGCGGGCGTCGCGCCGGCGCAGGCGGCCCCGTTGCCGCAGCCGCAGCAGCCCGAACCAAAGCAGTCCGGGTATCACGAGACCGACCATATCCGCAAGTACTACGCCACCGCGCGCTACTGGTAGGAGCAGCCCATGTCACTCGTCAAGACATCTTCCGATCCGTCCGCGCCCGCGGGCTTCACGCAGGTGCTGCGGCGCGCAGGCACGGCCACGTTGCGGCGGCGCTCCTTCCTGGTCGGCGCCGGTGTCACCGCAGGCATGGCCGCGGTGGCGCGCAAGCTGCCGTTCAACGTTATCGAGCCGGCGTCGGCGCAGGAGGCCAAGGCCGCCGCAGCCGCGCCGGTCATCAAGCACACCATCTGTTCGCACTGTTCGGTGGGCTGCTCGGTCAACGCGGTGGTGCAGAACGGCGTGTGGGTGCGCCAGGAGGCGGCCTTCGATTCCCCGCTCAACATGGGCGCGCACTGCGCCAAGGGCGCGTCGCTGCGCGAGCACGGGCATGGCGAACACCGGCTGCGCTACCCCATGAAGCTGGTGGGCGGCAAGTACCAGCGCATCAGCTGGGACCAGGCCATCAACGAGGTCAGCGCGCAGCTGCTGAACCTGCGACAAAACGCGGGGCCCGATGCGCTGATGCTGATCGGCAGCAGCAAGCACAATAACGAGCAGGCCTATTTGCTGCGCAAGTGGATCTCGTTCTGGGGCACCAACAACTGCGACCACCAGGCCCGTATCTGCCACTCGACCACGGTGGCCGGCGTCGCGCAGACCTTCGGGTATGGCGCGATGACCAACTCGTTCAACGACCTCCACCACAGCAAGGCGGTGATGTTCATCGGCTCCAACCCGGCCGAGGCGCACCCGATCTCGATGCTGCACTTCCTGCACGCGAAAGAGCTGGGCGCCAAGATGATCGTGGTCGATCCGCGTTTCACCCGCACCGCGCGCTTTGCCGACCACTACGTGCGCGTGCGCCCGGGCACCGACATCCCGCTGGTGTGGGGCATCCTGTGGCATATCTTCGAGAACGGCTGGGAAGACAAGGCCTACATCGAGCAGCGCACCTACGGCATGGATGAAGTGCGGCGCGAAGTCGCCAAGTGGACCCCGGACAAGGTCTCGGACGTGACGGGCGTGCCCGAAGGCAGCGTGCGCCTGATTGCCGAGACGCTGGCGCTGAACCGGCCGTCCTCGGTGGTCTGGTGCATGGGTATCACCCAGCACACGGTCGGCACCGCCAACGTGCGCGCGCTCAGCATCCTGCAGCTTGCGCTCGGCAATATCGGCGTGGCGGGCGGCGGCGCCAACATCTACCGCGGCCACGACAACGTGCAGGGCGCCACCGACGTCGGCCCCAATCCCGACTCGCTGCCCGGCTACTACGGCATCGCCGAACCGGCCTGGAAGCACTTTGCCGCCGTCTGGGGCGTGGACTACGAGTGGATCAAGTCGCGCTATGCGTCCAAGGAGCTGATGGAAAAGCCCGGCATCACGGTGTCGCGCTGGTTCGACGGCGTGCTGGAAAAGAACCAGTACATCGACCAGCCCAGCAACCTGCGCGCAGTGCTGTACTGGGGCCACGCGCCGAACAGCCAGACCCGCCTGCCGGACATGAAGGCGGCCATGCAGAAGCTCGACCTGATGGTGGTGATCGACCCCTATCCGAGCATGACCGCGGCCATGCACGGCAGGAGCGACGGCGTCTACCTGCTGCCGGCCTGCACGCAGTTCGAGTGCGAAGGCTCGGTGACCGCATCGAACCGCAGCATCCAGTGGCGCGAAAAGGTGATCGACCCGGTGTACGAGTCCAAGAGCGACCACGAGATCATGTACCTGCTGGCCCAGAAGCTCGGCTTCGCGAACGAGCTCTGCAAGAACATCAAGGTGGTCAACAACGTGCCGGACATCGAGGACATCCTGCGCGAGATCAACCGTTCCTGCTGGACCATCGGCTACACCGGCTGCTCGCCGGAGCGGCTCAAGCTGCACATGCTGAACAAGCACACCTTCGACCCGACCACGCTGCGCGCCGAATCGGGACCCTGCAAGGGCGATTACTACGGCCTGCCATGGCCGTGCTGGGGCACGCCGGAGATGAAGCACCCCGGCACGCCGATCCTGTACGACCTGTCCAAGCACCCGATGGAAGGCGGCCTGCCGTTCCGCGCCAACTGGGGCGTGGAGCACAAGGGCGTCACGCTGCTGGCGGGGGACGGTTCCACCAATGCCGGCAGCGAGCTGGATGTGGGCTACCCGGAGTTCGACCACGTGTTCCTGAAAAAGCTGGGCTGGTGGTCCGACCTCACACCCGAGGAGCAGGCCGCGGCCGAGGGCAAGAACTGGAAGACCGACCCGTCCGGCGGGATCATCCGGGTGGTGATGGCGCACGGCTGCGCGCCGTTCGGCAATGCGCGCGCGCGCTGCCACGTGTGGAATTTCCCCGACCCCGTGCCGGTGCACCGCGAGCCGCTGATGACGCCGCGCCGCGACCTTGCCGCCCGCTACCCGACTTACGAAAACAAGGCCGCCTTCTGGCGCCTGCCGACCCTGTTCAAGTCGGTGCAGGACGTCGACTACTCGAAAGAGTACCCGCTGATCGTCACCTCCGGCCGCCTGGTCGAGTACGAAGGCGGCGGCGACGAGACCCGCTCCAACCCGTGGCTGGCTGAACTGCAGCAGAAGATGTTCTGCGAGATCAACCCGCAGGACGCCCGCATCGCAGGCGCGCGCACCGGCGAGGACATCTGGGTGGAATCGCCGTCCGGCGCGCGCATCAAGGTCAGCGCCTACGTCACCGAGCGCGTGCCGCCCGGCGTGGTGTGGATGCCGTTCCACTTCGGCGGCTGGTGGATGGGCGAGGACCTGGAACACGCCTATCCGGAAGGGGCCGCGCCGATCGTGCGCGGCGAAGCGGTCAACACCATCATGACCTACGGGTATGACGCCGTCACCATGATGCAGGAGACCAAGGTGTCGCTGTGCCGCCTGGTCGGGGCCTAGGAGGACGTATGCCAGCAAGGATGAAATTCATCTGCGATACCGAGCGTTGCATCGACTGCAACGGCTGCGTTACCGCCTGCAAGAACGAGCACGAGACGCCCTGGGGCGTGAACCGGCGCCGCGTCGTCACCGTGAACGACGGCGTGCCGGGCGAGCACGCGATCTCGGTCGCCTGCATGCACTGCACCGACGCGCCGTGCATCGCCGTGTGCCCGACCAACGTGATCTACCACACCGCCGACGGCATCGTCCTGCACGACAAGGACGGCTGTATCGGCTGCGGCTACTGCTCGCTCGCATGCCCGTTCGGCGCGCCGCAGTTCCCGTCCACCGGCCTGTTCAACCACCGCGGCAAGATGGACAAATGCACCTTCTGCGCCGGCGGACCCGAGGAAGACACCTCGCAGGCCGAATTCGAGAAGTACGGCCGCAACCGCATCGCCGAGGGCAAGCTGCCTGCCTGCGCCGAGCAGTGCGGCACCAAGGCGCTGCTGGGCGGCGAAGCCAGCGTCATTGCCGACATCTACCGCCAGCGTGTCGACCAGCGCGGCTACGGTCCCGAGCTGTGGGGCTGGGACATTGCCTACAACCGCAAGAAGCAGCCGATCGAAGCCAGCGGCGCAGGCCCGCGCGACAACCAGCTCCAGGGAGACACGCAGAACAACCCGAGGAGGCAGACGACATGAAGCTGCTCAAACGTGCGGGCATCGCCGCGCTGCCGCTGGCGCTGTGCGGCTGCCTCGAGGTGGCCCAGCATCCGGGCTGGCGCGAAGGCGGGTACGCCGGCAAGATCGACCAGCTGCCGTATGCGCAGCACTTCTACAACGACCGCCTGGCCTGGTCCGCCGCGCTCACCAATCGCGCCCTCTACCAGAACGAATTCGTGCGCGCCAAGCCGCCCGGCATGGCCGGCGCCAAGCGGCTGCAGGACATCGGCGCCACGCCGGCCGAGAACACCGGACCCTTGCCGGCCGCGCAGGGTGGCCCGGCAGCCGCTGCCGGCGGTACCGCGGCGCCGCCGTCCGCCGCTTCACCTGCCGCGCCCGCGCCGGGCGCGCGCCCGTCCGCGGGCAGCGTCCCGCAACCTGAACCCGGCGGCGCCAGCCCGGCCGCCAGCGGCGCGGCACGGCCGCCCGCAACGCGTTAGCAGGAGGGAATATGGAAAGGTTCAGAACCTGGATCACGCTCCTGTTGTCGGCACTGCTGCTGGCGTCGGCAACGGCGGCAGCCGGCGTGCCCGACAAGAAGGCGCGCCCCGCGTATGCGGAAGAACAGACCATCCTGCAGACCGAGCAGGGCGTGCCCGAGCCGGGATGGTTCGACTCGGCCTCCGGCCGCGTGCACGTCGACCGCCACTACCTCGGCCAGTACGGCTCGACCGAGGGCACGGTGCTGGTCCAGCGCGGCGGCAATACCTGGCGCCACCTGCGCAATGGCCCGCTCGCCACCCTGACCGGCACGCTGGTGCTGGTGGTGCCGCTGCTGCTGTTCGGCTTCTACATCGCGTTCGGGCCGGTCCGCACCGAGCAGCCCGACACCGGCCGCAAGCTCGTGCGCTTCGACGCCTGGGACCGGCTGGTGCACTGGGCCACCGCGATCAGCTTTGTCCTGCTGGCGGTGACGGGCCTGATCATCATGTTCGGCAAGCTGGTGCTGCGGCCCTGGATGGGCCACGACATCTTCGCCGCCATCGCCTGGGTCTCCAAGTACATCCACAACTTCGTGGGGCCGCTGTTCATCTTCTGCTCGGTCATCATGTTCTTCACCTTCGTGCGCCGGAACTTCTTTACGCGCGTGGACTGGCAGTGGGTCAGGAGCCTGGGCGGCATGGTCAGCCACAAGCACGTGCCCGCCGGGTACTTCAACGCGGGCGAAAAGATCTGGTTCTGGCTGGGCGTCACGCTGCTGGGCCTGCTGATGTCGGTCACCGGCCTGGTGATGGACTTCGTCACCTTCGGACAGACCCGTTACGTGCTGCAGGTGGCCAATGTGCTGCACGTCCTGGGTGGCGCGTTCTACATGGCCGCCGCCATCGGCCACATCTACATGGGCACGATCGGCACGCCGGGCGCCTACCAGGCCATGCGGCATGGAACGGTGGACGAGGAGTGGGCCCGCTCGCACCACGCGCTGTGGTACGAGGAAATCAAGCGGGACGGCGGCACGCGGCCGTCCGGCCCGGTGCGGGGGGGAAGGACATGAGGACGTTGATACTGGGGGTGTGCGCACTGGCGGCGCTTGCCGCAGGCTGTGACCGCGACCGGGCGGGCAGCACGGCGCCGGCGGCCAGCGAAGTGCGCCAGACCAAATTCCCGGGACAGGTGACCGCGGGCGGCGGCACCAGCGGCGATGTGGCCGCGGCCGCGCTGGTCGCCACCGATGCCAGCTATGCGGGCGGCACGCCGGGCACGGCGGGTGGCATGGGAGGCAACACGGGCGGGGCCAAAATGGGCGGCACCGTTGCCGAGTCCGGCCATGCGCCTTCGGGCACCAATACCAAGCCGCCGGCCGCCGCACAGACCAAATCGGGCCAATAGGAGCATGCCATGCTAAAGCTACGCATCATCGCAACGCTGGCGCTGCTGGGCGCCGCGGGCTGCGTGCTGGCCGGGCTGCCGCCTCCGACGCCGGAGCAGGTAGCCGCGCAGGCGGCCAAAAAGGCGCAGGCCGACGCGGAGGCCGCCGAAGCCAAGCGCCTGCTGGGACTGTCGATGGATTCGGTGGCGGCGCGCTGGCGCCGCCAGGCGGCCGCGCAGGGCTGGCGCATGCATCCGCCGACCGCCTTGCCGCCGCCCCCGGCGCCGGCCGCGCCGCTGGTGGTGCAGTCGCCTGTGCCGGTCATGGTGGGCGGCAGCGCGGCGGGCACCGTTCCGGCCCGCCCGGAAACCATCGCCACCGGCGCCATGCCGGCTCCGGCGACGGCTGCAGAGGGCGGCGTCAACCGCCAGAAGCAACAGCAGGCGCAGCCCCAGCCGGGCGCCACGGGCAAACCGGGCGCCGCGCAGGGTGCGGCCCCAGCCGCAACGCCCCGGGCCGCCACCGGCAGCGCACAGCGTCCGCCGGTAGCGAATCAGGCCACCGGCCAGGCCGGTCCGGCCACAGCCGCGGGCCGCAGCGGTACCGCAGGCGCGCAGGCGACGGGCAGCGCCGCCGCGCGGCCTTCCGGTGCTGCCACGACCACGACGCGTCCGGCCGCTGCCGCCCCGGGCGCGACGCCGACCACAACGCGGCCAGCCGCCACGGCCGCCGGCGCTGCGGCGGCCAACAAGACCCAGCAGGAGGGCCGCCGCTGATGGGCGCCACCGCGACCTTGCCCATTGCCGTCATCATGGAGCGGCGCGCGCCCACCCATCCCTGGGCAGGGGACGCATGGTCTGCCGTCGGCGTGGTCCCGTTTGGCGGCGCGGGCCGGCAGGTGGTGACGCTGGCCAGCAGTCCCGCGCGCGAGACCTATCTCGTGCCCGGCCTCACGCTGGAGTTGTACCGCGACGAACATGAAGGCTATTTCGAAAACTGCATCGCCCCCGAATCCAAGGTGTTCGTGATGTGGCGCATGATCGAGGGCCGGGCCATGCCGGTACACGTGTCGGCCAGCTATGTCGAGGGAACGCGCATGTTCGATTCCGGCGAGCCGGCCGATGGCGTACGCATGCCGCCCGAAATCCACGCCTGGCTGTCCGACTACCTGGTGGATAACTACGAGCCGCCGGTGCGCAAGGGAAGGGCGCGGCATGGGTGAAGGCTTCCTGTCGCGCTGGTCGCGCCTGAAAACCGAAGCGGGCGAGGCGCCGCAAGCAGGGCAGGGCGCGGCGGTCCGCGGGACCGCAGCGGCCGACGCCGGCAAGGCCCCCGTCCCGGCACCGCCGCACGGCGACGACGGCAGCCAGCCCGCGCAGGAGCAGGCGCCCCGCGCGCTGCCCAGCACGGAAGACGCCATGCGCCTCGGCCCCGATTCCGACTACGCCGCCTTCGTGGCGCGCGGCGTCGACGCCCAGGTGCGCCGGCAGGCCCTGCGCAAGCTGTTTTCCGATCCGCACTTCAACACCGTCGACGGGCTCGACGTGTACATGGGCGACTACACCCGATCCGATCCGATTCCGCCTGCCATGCTGGCCTCGCTGCGGCACGCCAACGCATGGTTGAACGCGCAGTTGGAGGAAGTCGACGACAAAGCCGCGCCGCCACCAGGCGCGGCCCATCCACAAGCCGATAACAAGGCCACGGCGCCGCAGCGCGCACCGGCCGGGGAGCACGATGAGCACTGAACTGAACATGGATATGCGCGCCCTGCCGGGCGCCGATGCGCTGGCGCGAGCCGCCGCATTGGCTGCCGCCACGGCGCTCCCGGATCCCGATCCCGTACCGACCGTTGCCTACCGCTCGCAGGGCAGAGTGCTGGTGGCTGGCAGTCCGGCCGAGGTGGCGCAGTGGCAGGACCGCCTGGCGCCGCCGCTGGTCCCCAGTGTCCTGCCCGTGCGCATGCGCGATGAAGTGGAGATCACCGGCCACCTGGGCGCCTTCCTGGTCCGCTGGCGCAACGGCAGCGCACTGATGGAAGGGCACTTCGACCTGGTGCTCGACCTGTGCGACCCGCCGCTGCTGGTGCGCCACACCCTCCCGCACGGCTACTACGCGCCCGGCGCCGACCCCGAGGCACGCGAGGCCGCCCTGGAAGCCTTGTCCGGCATGACCGGCACCTTCGAGAAGCCGAAATACTTCGTCTACAGCGAGCGCCGCTGCGCCCACAGCCGCAACCAGCAGCCCGGCTGCACCGCCTGCATCGACATCTGCTCGGCGCGCGCGATCGCCAGCGCCGGCGACCGCATCCGAGTCGACCCGCACCTGTGCGCAGGCTGCGGCGCCTGCACCACCGTCTGCCCGACGGGGGCGATCTCGTACGCCTACCCGAGCCCCGCGTACACCGGCGAGCGCCTGCGCACGCTGCTGTCGGCCTATGCCAGCGCGGGCGGCACGGGAGCGGTGATCCTGTTCCACGCGGAGTCAGCGCGCGCGCTGCTGGAAGAGATGCCGCTACCCGATTACGTGCTGCCAGTCGAACTGCACCACGCCGCTTCCTGCGGCATCGATGTGTGGCTGTCTGCCATCGCCTACGGGGCGGCCGGCGTCATGGTGCTGACAACCGCGGTGGATGCGCCCCAATACCGCGCCGCGCTGCGCGAACAGGCGTCGCACGCCCAGGCGGTGCTGGACGCGCTGGGCTACGCCGGCCCGCACCTGCGCGTGGCGCACGGCGTCCCGGACATCTACCCGCGCGGGGAGGGGCCGGCCGTGCCGGCCACCTTCCACATCATGCCCGACAAGCGCAACACGCTCGACTTCGCGCTCAGCCACCTGCATGCTCACGCCCCGGTCCGCCCCGAGTACGTGCCGCTGGCGGCCGGGGCTCCGTTCGGGGCAGTCAAGGTGGACACGGCCAAATGCACGCTGTGCATGTCCTGCGTGGGCGCCTGCCCGGCGTCGGCGCTGCAGGACAGCACCACGGTGCCGCGCCTGTCGTTCATCGAAAAGAACTGCGTCCAGTGCGGCCTGTGCGCCAGCACCTGCCCCGAGGACGCGGTGACCCTGGTGCCGCGCCTGTCCTTCGCGGACTCGCGCGCGAGCATCGTCACGCTCAATGAAACCGAGCCTTTCGCCTGCATCAGCTGCGGCAAGGAGTTCGGCACGCTGCTCATGGTGCGCAACATGCTCGCGCGCCTGTCGGGGCACTCCGCCTTTGCGGGCCATCCGGAACGCCTGGAGATGTGCGGCGACTGCCGGGTGATCGCCATGATGCGCGACAGCGCGCCCAGGGTAGGCGGGCGAATCGATAAGAGTTGAGTGCACCGGCCGGTCCCGCCACGCCCATCCACCTTCGGTGTTAACATCATGCCTTCATTGGAAAGGCATCGGGATGTGGACAGGAATACTGAGTGGTTTGGCGGCGGGCGCCCTCTGGGGCATGGTGTTCCTGGTTCCGGAGCTCCTGCCCGGGTTCTCCCCGCTTGAACTGGCAGTCGGCCGCTACGTTGCCTACGGCGCGATCGCCCTGGGCATTACGCTGCCCCAGATCAAGCGCCTGTTCTCCAAGCTCGACGCCAACGATTATGCGGCGATGGTCCGCCAGGCCCTGAGCGGCAACATCGTCTACTACATCTTCCTGGCTGCCGGAGTGACCCACGCCGGCGTGCCCGCGACATCGCTGATCGTCGGCATGTTGCCGCTGTCGGTGATCCTCATGGGCCGTAACGACCAGGGCGCCGCGCCCCTCAGGGACCTGGCCGTCCCGCTTCTGATGATTGCCGCCGCGGTCCTGTCAATGAACGTCGACGTCTTCGGCGCCGCCGCCATCGGCCGCAGCCCGGCGGAGAAAGCGCTCGGCATCGCCTGCGCCATCGGCGCGCTCGCCTGCTGGACCTATTATGCGCTCGACAACGCGCGCTACCTCAAGCGCAACGACCATGTCAGCGGCGCCGAATGGTCGCTCCTGTACGGCATTTCTAGCGGCGCCATCGCGCTCGTGATCGGCGTCGTGTGGTTCGGACTGCAGGCGGTCCTGGCCGAACCGCAGGCGGTCGCCGCGGAAGGGCGCAACTGGACGACTTTCTTTATCGCTAACGCACTGCTGGCGCTGGGCGCCTCCGTGATCGGCAACCATCTCTGGAACATCGCCAGCCGCCGCGTCCCGGTGACGCTGTGCGGCACCCTGATCCTGTCCGAGACGCTGTTCGCCTTCCTGTACGGCTTCCTGTACCAGCAGCGCATGCCGCGCCCGTTCGAGCTGCTCGCCATTGTCCTGATGATTGCCGGCACCTTCTGGGCCGTCCGCGCCCACGGGCCGGAACCGACGCCGGTCCCCGCACCCTGAGCAAGCCTGGCTTTTTAACGAAATGCACTGGACGAACCACAGTTGCCCGTGTATAGTTCGGCCTCCATTCCCTGATAGCTCAGTCGGTAGAGCGACGGACTGTTAATCCGCAGGTCCCTGGTTCGAGTCCAGGTCGGGGAGCCAGAACACAGAAAGGCCCAGTCGAAAGACCGGGCCTTTTTCGTTTTGTGTTGGCGGCTCTTGGTTAGCGAGCGTACCGACGCGACCATGTTGAAATGCTACGTTTGGCCATCACTGTTCCACTGGAGGCCAACATGGCAGACAACCTGCAGAAAGCCGGTCCCGAAGACCGTTCGCGCATCAATGTCAACGAGCGCTGGGAGCGCGACTACTGGACGCGCGAACTGGGCGTCAACGACGAGGAACTGGAGCGGGCCGTGAAGGCAGTCGGCCCATCGGTGAAGGCAGTGCGCGAGTATCTCCGCAAGTAAGGCGTCGCGCCCCGCCATGGCCAACGATCCCAAGGACCAGCGCGGCCATGGCGACGGCCTGGTGCGCGTGCGGGGCGCGCGCGAACATAACCTGAAGAACGCCGACGTCGACATCCCGCGCAACGCGCTGGTCGTGTTCACCGGCGTGTCCGGCTCCGGCAAATCGTCGCTCGCTTTCGGCACCCTGTACGCGGAAGCGCAGCGCCGCTACCTCGAATCGGTGTCGCCGTATGCGCGCCGCCTGTTCCACCAGATGCCGGTGCCCGAGGTGGACGAGGTGGAAGGGCTGCCGCCCGCGGTCGCGCTGCAGCAGCAGCGCGGTTCGCCGACCACCCGTTCCTCGGTCGGCAGCGTCAGCACGCTGTCCAATTCCCTGCGCATGCTGTATTCGCGCGCCGGCGACTATCCGCCCGGCCAGGAGCTGCTGTACGCCGAAGCATTTTCACCGAACACGCCCGACGGCGCCTGTCCCGAATGCCATGGCCTTGGCCGCGTGTACGACGCGACCGAGGCATCGATGGTGCCCGACGATTCGCTGACCATCCGCGAGCGTGCCGTGGCAGCGTGGCCGCCCGCATGGCACGGCCAGAATTTGCGCGACATCCTCACCACCCTCGGCCACGACGTCGATGTGCCATGGCGCGAGCTTCCGCGCAAAACGCGCGACTGGATCCTGTACACCGAAGAGACGCCGACCGTGCCCGTGTACGCGGGCTTCTCGCTCCCCGAGGTGAAGGCAGCGCTCAGGCGCAAGGAAACGCCGAGCTACCAGGGCACCTTCAGCGGCGCGCGCCGCTATGTGCTGCAGACCTTCGCCAATACCGAAAGCGCGGCGATGAAAAAGCGCGTGGCGCGCTACATGGTCAGCACGCCGTGCCCGCTGTGCCACGGCAAGCGGCTGCGCCCGGAGTCGTTGTCGGTCAAGTTCGCGGGCATGGACATCGGCGAGCTGTCTTCGCTGCCCCTCAAGCGGCTGGCGCGCATCATGGAACCGTTCGTGAAGAAGCCGAAGGCCGACGCGGAGCATCCCGAAAAAGCCATCGTCACGCAGCGCATCGCCGCCGACCTGGTCGCGCGGCTGGAGGTGATGCTCAAGCTGGGACTCGGCTACCTGTCGCTCGACCGCAGCACGCCCACGCTGTCGCCGGGCGAGCTGCAGCGCCTGCGGCTGGCGACCCAGGTGCGGTCCAGCCTGTTCGGCGTGGTGTACGTGCTGGACGAGCCGTCAGCCGGCCTGCATCCGGTCGATACCGAAGCGCTGCTCGATGCGCTCGCACAGCTCAAGGCGGCCGGCAATTCGCTGTTCGTGGTTGAACACTCGTTGGACGTGATCCGGCGCGCCGACTGGATTGTCGATGTCGGGCCGGCGGCGGGCGAGGGCGGCGGCCAGGTCCTGTACAGCGGCGCGCCGGATGGCCTGCGCAAGGTGAAGGCGTCGGCGACGCGGCGCTTCCTGTTCGTCGACGCGCCGCCGGCGCCGCGCGAACCGCGCCGGCCGCAAGCCTGGCTCACGCTGGAAGGCGTCACCCGCAACAACCTGCATCAGCTGAACGCGCGCTTCCCGCTCAATATGCTCACCTGCGTCACCGGCGTGTCGGGCTCCGGCAAGTCCAGCCTGGTCAGCCAGGTGCTGGTGGAACTGGTCACGCGCGCGCTCGGCCACGAAAGCGAACCGGAGCCGCAGGAGGCGGGCGACCTCGAACACGAACCGGAGCTGGCGCTGGAGGGCCACATCGTATCGGGCCTGGAGTCGATTCGCCGCCTGGTGCGTGTGGACCAGCGCCCGATCGGCCGCACGCCGCGCTCCAACCTCGCGACCTATACGGGCCTGTTCGACCATGTGCGCAAGCTGTTCGCGGCGACAAAGGAGGCGAAATCGCGCCGCTACGATGCGGGCCGGTTCTCGTTCAACGTCGCCAAGGGCCGTTGCGATCATTGCGAGGGAGAGGGCTTCGTCATGGTGGAGCTGCTGTTCCTGCCCAGCGTGTACGCGCCGTGCCCGACCTGCCACGGGGCGCGCTACAACGAGAAGACGCTCGAGGTCCGCTACAAGGACAGGAACATTGCCGAAGTGCTGGGCATGACGGTCGATGCCGCCTACGAATTCTTCGAGGGCGAGGAATCGGTCAGCCGTTCGCTGCAGGTGCTGCGCGAGGTCGGCCTGGGCTATCTCCGCCTGGGGCAGCCCGCGACCGAACTGTCCGGCGGCGAAGCCCAGCGCATCAAGCTCGCGACGGAGCTGCAGCGCGCCGGGCGCGGCAACATGCTGTACGTGCTGGACGAGCCGACCACCGGCCTGCACCCGAGCGACTCGGAAAAGCTGATCGTGCAGCTCGACCGGCTGGTCGAGGCGGGCAATACCGTGATCGTGGTCGAGCATGACATGCGCGTGGCCGCGGCTAGCGACTGGGTCATCGACATCGGTCCGGGCGCCGGCGAAGAGGGCGGCCGTATCGTCGCACAGGGCTCGCCGCGCGACGTCGCCGCATCCCGCAAGAGCAAGACCGCGCCTTACCTCGCCCGCTTCATGGGACTGGCCTGAGCGATCCTGACTGGCGCCGGCGAATCCGCTATGCTTGTCGGCATGACACTGCACATCCATACCCCGCTGATCGAATCGCATGCGCTGCCCGCGCGTGACGGCCAATCCGTCTGGCTCAAGATGGAGGCCTTGCAGCCATCCGGCTCCTTCAAGCTGCGCGGCATCGGGCACGCCTGCGAACGCTATGCGGCGCGGGGCGCGCACCGTTTCATCTCTTCGTCCGGCGGTAATGCGGGCATTGCCGCGGCCTACGCCGGCCGCAGGCTCGGCGTGCCCGTGCTGGTCGTGGTTCCCGAGACCAGCAGCGCGCGCGCGATCGCGATGATCCGGCGCGAAGGCGCGGAGGTGACCGTGCACGGCGCATCGTTCCAGGAAGCGAACGCGCTGGCCCGCTCGCTGGTCGGGGAGCGCGATGCCTTCATCCACCCGTTCGACGATCCGCTGCTGTGGGAAGGACACGCCACCATGATCGACGAGGTCGCGCACGCCGGATTCACGCCGGATGCGGTGGTGCTGTCGGTGGGCGGCGGCGGATTGATGTGCGGCGTGGTCGAGGGATTGCGCCGCAATGGCATGGGCCACGTGCCGGTGATCGCGGTCGAGACGCAGGGCGCGGATTCGCTGGCGCAGGCGATGGTTGCGGGAGCGCCCATCGAACTGCCTTCGATTTCAAGTATCGCGACCTCGCTTGGCGCGCGCCGTATCGCGGACCAGGCCTGGCAGGTCACGCGCGAGCATGATGTACGCAGCGTGGTCGTGTCCGACCAGGCGGCGGTGGATGCCTGCATGCGCTTCATCGAGGACCACCGCATGGTCGTGGAGCCGGCGTGCGGGGCATCGCTGGCGCTGCCGTACGGCGGCCATCCGCGGCTGGAGCAGTTCGACAAGGTGATGGTGGTGGTATGCGGCGGCGTCACCGCCACCGTCGACCAGCTGAAGGCCTGGTCCGCCACCCTCTCTGCGCGTAGCTGAGCCATCGTTCCCGCCCGAGCTTTCGCTCGGGTGGCGGCCGTGTCGGGTTAAAGGCTGCTGACGGTATCGGCGCCGGAACTGCCCGTCGCCGCCGTGGCCCCGGCGTTGGCTGCATCGTCCTGCCACACCACCGCGTTATCGACCGAGTACAGGCGGCACGGCGCATTGCTGCTCTGGCGGCAGGTGGCCAGCGCGCGGGTCTCCGGATCTTCCCCTTCTTCGGCCCAGCTCCAGGCGCCGGTCGGGGAGATCGCAAACGCGCGCGGCTGCTGCTTCGAGAGGTAATTCTCGTAGGCGACGCGGCCCTGGCGAGACAGGTAGGGAACCGCGGTCACATCATCGACCGATGCATAGTTGGTCGCCGGCAGGGCGGGGCGCGGCGTTACCGCGTACACCTCTTCGGTCGGCATCCCGATCTGCTTCAGGAAGCGTTCGGTCTCCGGCAGCCAGACCTTCTCGCCATCGCGGCTCGACACCATGCCGTGCGCGTCGCGCTTGAAGGCGCCGTACTGCACCAGGCGCGCGCGCCCGCCGGCTCCGACGAAGGCATTGTGCATGCGCCCCACCAGTTCAGGATCGAACAGCGAATCGTTCACGCCGTACATCCACAGCGTGGGCAGGATGTTCTTGCGTCCGTAGTTTCCGAACGCCTCGACCAGCGAGGAGCGCCAGTCGCAGCGCTTGTCCGTGTCCGCCAGGCCGCCGGCAAAATTGATCAGGCCGCGCACACCGGGCAGCGCGTGCGTGCCGAGGGCGATCGTGGCGAGCCCGCCGTAGGACTGGCCAGCGATGATGATGCGGTCCTCGTCCACCCAGGGCTGGGCGCGCGCGTAGTGGACCGCATCGCGGATGTTCTCCGCCTGCGCGTACCCGTTGTTGGTCATGTCGCAACCGTGGTCGCGATAGCGGCCGGTCGAGGCGGCGAAGCCTTCGCGCATCGGCACGATCACGGCGTACCCGCGTTTGACGAACGCCGTCGCCATGTGGATGAAGCGGTCGCGCGGCTGGTCCGACGGACGGCCGAGGTCCTTGCCATGATTGATGATCAGGAGGGGGAAGGGGCCGGGACCGTTCGGCTTGAACACGGTGGTCTCGAGCATCGACATATGCCCGGGGCCGGCCGGAATCTGGACCACATGTTCGTTCAGCCGGTAATCGAGCGGAAGCTCTTGTTGAACCGACAACGAAGGCGTCAGTGCCGCGCACAGTGCGATTGCGGAAGCCAGGGTGCGAGCCGAGAGGAGGCTGCGGATTGCCGAGGTGTCGATGATGCGCTCCAGCACGTCAGTTGCCGTAAGGAATAAATTGATTCTATGCAGCAGAAATCCGTGGGGCAATACACGATTGGCAATTCCGGCGAAAAATATTTTTCTGTGGCGAAAGAGTGTATGTGATAGGGCGGGAAGGCCCGCAGGCAAAGGCGCGCTTTGCGATGACGCTTTTGCATAGAATTGGCCAACACCCCCAACAATTTGGAGAGTTGCCATGATAAAAATTGGTGTGATCGTCGGAAGCACACGCCCCGGCCGCAAGGCGCTGGATGTCGCCAACTGGGTGATGGAAATTGCAAAGCTGCGGGGCGATGCGGGATTCGAGCTGGTCGATATCGCCGACTTCAACCTGCCGCTGCTCGACGAGCCGGTCCCGCCGTCGCAGGGCAAGTATTCGAAGGAACACACCAAGCGCTGGGCTGCAAAGATCGCCGGGTTCGACGGCTTTGTGTTCGTGACCCCGGAATACAACCATGGCACCTCGGCCGCGCTGAAGAACGCGATCGACTTCCTGTATGCGGAGTGGAACAACAAGGCGGCCGGTTTCGTCAGCTACGGCAGCGCCGGCGGCGTGCGTGCGGTGGAGGTACTGCGCCTGATCATGGGCGAGCTGCAGGTGGCGGACGTGCGCGCGCAGGTGATGCTGTCGCTGTTCAGCGACTTCGAGAACTACACCGCGTTCAAGCCGGCCGAGCGCCACACTCAATCGGTCGAAGCGATGCTCGACCAGGTTGTCTCCTGGAGCCGCGCGCTTCAGTCCGTGCGCAAGCCGTAGCCCGGGCCGCGCTGCCGGCGGGTAGAATGCGCAGGTTCAATCTGCGCTTTTCCCGTGTCCGACACCGCCACTGCCCGACGTCCCGAATGCCCACGATGCCTGCGCCCCCTGAGCGCCTGCATCTGTGGCTTCGCACGCCCCGTCGATTCCGCGGTCGAAGTGCTGATCCTGCAACATCCGATGGAAGTGCGCGCCGCCAAGGGAACCGCACGGCTGCTTCACCTGTGCCTGGAGCAGAGCGCGATCGCGGTCGGCGAGACCTTCGATCCCGATGCGCTGCGCGCGATGCTGTATGCCGGCGGCCGGACGCCGGTGCTGCTCTATCCGCCGACGGACAGCGCTGCCGGGCGCTACGCGCCGCATTCGCAGCCATCCCGTGTCAGGTTGGTGGTCCTTGACGGAACCTGGCGCAAGAGCCGCAAGATGCTGCACCTGAATCCCTTGCTGCTGTCATTGCCTCGGCTCTCGCTGGACGATGTGCCGCCGTCGGCCTACCGGATCCGCAAGGCGCATGCCGAACATCAGCTCTCGACGCTGGAGGCGGCCGCGCTCGCCATCGCTGCGCTCGACCCGGACGCCAGCGTCCGGCCGCTGTTGGACGGATTCGACGCGTTTATCGATCAGCAAGCTGCATTCGCAGGGCGGTAGGGGAGCCGCGCACGGACTGTGCGCGCGCTTGTGTTGGGCGGGAGACGGGACTAGAATACTGTATATGCGTACAGTATCAAATCGCGAGGCGTCCGCACCGCACGACGACGGAATCGAGGGGCAGGTCATGCTGCCTCCCAAGCCGCTCGCTGCGCGGAAAGGCCGCGGCGCTGTCTCCAACATCCAGGGCAGGTACGAGGTCAACGGCCGGGAGTCGTTCGACGACGGCTGGAACCACGAGGACGAGGATGACGAGCCGGCGCCGTTCCGCACGCAGGTAACGGACGAGTACGCCAAGACCATCCTGAGCCGCAACGCGTCGCCCGACGTGCCGTTCGGCGTCTCGCTCAACCCCTACCGAGGCTGCGAGCACGGCTGCATTTACTGTTTCGCGCGCCCGACGCACAGCTACCTCGGCTTGTCGCCGGGCCTGGACTTCGAAAGCCGCCTGTTCGCCAAAGTGAACGCGCCCGAATTGCTGCGCCGTGAGTTGGCCAAACCGTCCTACGTGCCCGAGCCGATCGCGCTGGGCGTCAACACAGATGCCTACCAGCCCTGCGAGCGCGAGCTGCGCCTCACGCGCCGCGTGCTGGAGGTCCTGCACGAATGCCAGCATCCGGTCGGCCTCATCAGCAAATCCTCGCTGATGGAGCGCGACATCGACCTGCTGGGCGACATGGCCAGCCGCAGCCAGGCCGCCGTGGCGATTACGCTGACCACGCTCGACCACAACATCTCGCGCACGCTCGAGCCGCGTGCCGCTGCACCAGCGCGCCGCCTGCGTACGATCCGCACGATGGCCGCGGCGGGGATTCCGGTCAGCGTCAGCGTCGCCCCGATCATTCCGTTCGTCACCGAGCCTGAAATTGAAAAAATCCTGGAAGCGGCACACGATGCCGGCGCCCGCAGCGCGCACTACGTCGTGCTGCGCCTGCCGTGGGAGGTGAACCCGCTGTTCCAGGAATGGCTGGAGGCGCACTTCCCTGAGCGGGCGGCGCGCGTGATGAACCGCGTGCGCGACATGCGCGGCGGCAAGGACTACGACAGCGACTTCAGCAAGCGCATGCACGGCGAAGGCATCTGGGCCGACCTGATCCGTCAACGCTTCCAGAAGACCATCGACCGGCTGGGCATGAACAAGGCTAACGACCGTTTCGCGCAGATGGACTTCTCCCAGTTTCGCCGTCCGCTGGTCGTACCGACCCCGCCCGCCAAGCAGTGTGGCAACGCCACCGGGCAACTCGACCTCTTCGGCTAGGCATGGGACTGAGCCTATCGACTGGCGTGGTGCGCGCTCAGTCCTTCAGATCGCCCAGGTGCCGCTCGATTTCAAACACATGCGGGTCGTGCTTGCCCATCTCGCGCAGCGCCATCGCCAGCGACAGCAGGTAATCGCGGTTAGGCCCGCTTGGCCCGCTCGAACGTGCGATGTGCTGCGCAATCGCCTGCTCGCTGTCTTCGCCCAGGAACGCCTCGTTGTCCGAGGTGGCGATATACACCAGTCCTTCCGCGCTACCGCCATCGTCGAACACGATCTCCGACGCAAAGCGCAGGTAGCCGTTCTTTTCACGGTAGTCCAGGTGCGCGAATACGGCCGGCGTGATCAGGTACGCCATGCCGTGGCAGACCGCGCCGGGCTCCGGCACCAGCGTCACCACGCGCCCCGGCGCTTCCGGCGTGCCGCGGTGGTCGTGCGATCCTTGCCAGAACCTGCGCGCCCAGTTGGCGATGCTCGCCGGGCGCCGCTCGATGTAGGGGAAGTCCGCCTTGTAGATCAGCGAGCCGTAACCGAACAGCCACACGCTGTCATGGCTGTCGAACTTGTTCATGCGGCGGTTGGTTTCAATGGTGTTATGCGACATGAGGCAAATTATAGGTTGGACTGTCCACGCCGTGGACAGTCACCGATGCGACCATCCCCGGCTAATTGAAAGGATGAAATGTTGGTATCATTGGCGCTTTCGCATCTATTGGCAGCTTGGAGGCCAGGCAATGAAGATCAGCAAAATCCATCACGTAGCCTACCGTTGCATCGACGCTAAACAGACCGTCGAGTGGTATCAGAAATACCTCAACATGGACTTCATCCTCGCGATCGCGGAGGACCAGGTTCCGTCGACCGGCGCGCCGGATCCGTACATGCACGTGTTCCTCGACGCAGGCCAGGGCAACGTGCTGGCGTTCTTCGAGCTGCCGACCCAGGCCCCGATGGGCCGCGACGAGAACACGCCCAAGTGGGTGCAGCACCTCGCGCTCGAAGTCGGCTCGATGGACGAGCTGCTCGCGGCGAAAGAGCGCCTGCTGGCGGACGGCATCGAAGTCATCGGACCGACCAACCACACCATCTTCAAGTCCATCTACTTCTTCGACCCGAACGGCCACCGCCTCGAGTTGGCCGCCAATACCGGCACGCCCGAGATGATGCAGAAGCTCGACGAAGTCAAATGGGACATGCTCAATGAATGGGCCGTCACGCGCAAGGCGCCGAAGCACGCCGCGTGGATGCACGAACAACACGAATAAGGGACCCGAATGAAACTCGCAACACTGAAAACCGGTGGCCGCGACGGCTCGCTGGTGGTGGTCAGCCGCGACCTGAAGACCTACCAGCGCGTGCCGAAGATCGCCGCGTCGCTCCAGCATGCGCTGGACAACTGGGACATCACCGCGCCGCGCCTGCGCGAGGTCTACGCCATGCTCAACGACGGCACCGCGCTGGCCGCGCAGCCGTTCGACGCAGCGGACTTCCACTCGCCACTGCCGCGCGCCTACCAGTGGGCCGACGGCTCCGCCTACATCAACCACGTGGAGCTGGTGCGCAAGGCGCGCAATGCCGAAGTGCCGGAATCGTTCTATACCGACCCGCTGATGTACCAGGGCGGCTCGGATTCCTTCGTCGGCCCGCGCGACCCGATCGCGGTGCAGTCGGAAGAGTGGGGCGTGGACCTGGAAGCGGAAGTGGCCGTGATCACCGGCGACGTGCCGATGGGCGCATCGCCCGAACGCGCTGCGCAGGAGATCCGCCTGGTCATGCTGGTGAACGACGTATCGCTGCGCAACCTGATCCCGAATGAGCTGGCCAAGGGCTTCGGCTTCTTCCAGTCCAAGCCTGCGAGCGCGTTCTCGCCGGTCGCCGTGTCGCCGGACGAACTTGGCGACGCGTGGCAGGACAGCAAGCTGCGTTTGCCGCTCAGCGTCACACTCAACGGCCAGCCGTTCGGCCGCCCGAACGCCGGCGAGGACATGACGTTCAGCTTCGCGCAGCTGGTCGCGCACGCCGCAAAGACGCGTGAGCTCATCGCCGGCTCGATCATCGGCTCGGGCACCGTCTCCAACAAGCAGGGCAGCCTGAACGGCTCGTCGATCGCCAACGGCGGCGTGGGCTACTGCTGCATCGCCGAAGTGCGCACCTACGAGACCATCGAGACCGGCTCGCCGAAGACGCCGTTCATGAAATTCGGCGATACCGTGCGCATCGAAATGTTCGACAAGGACGGCGCCAGCATCTTCGGCGCGATCGACCAGAAAGTGGAACCGTACGTCGAGCGCGCGCGATGAAGCTCTACACCTACTTCCGCAGCTCTGCCGCCTACCGCGTGCGCATCGCGCTGAACCTCAAGGGCATCGGCTACGAGTCGGTGCCGGTGCACCTGGTGAAGAACGGCGGCGAGCAGCGGCAGCAGGCTTACCGGGCCGTCAACCCGAGCGCGCTGGTGCCGTCGCTGCAGGACGGCGACCTGACACTGACGCAGTCGCTTGCCATCATCGAATACCTGGACGAGACGCACCCGGACGTGCCGCTGCTGCCGGCGGATGCGGCGGGACGGGCGCGCGTGCGCGCCATCTCGCAGATGATCGCGTGCGACATCCACCCGATCGACAACCTGCGCGTGCTGCGCTACCTGGTGCAGAAGCTGGGCGTGTCGGAAGACGACAAGAACGAGTGGTACCGCCACTGGGTCCGCGAAGGCTTCGCCGGACTGGAGGCGCACCTGGCGCGCGACAAGGAGACGGGGCGCTACTGCCACGGCGAGACGCCGACCATGGCCGATTGCGTGCTGGTGCCGCAGGTCTTCAACGCCCAGCGCCTCGATGTGGACATGTCGCCGTACCCGACCATCGCGCGCATCCATGGCGCCTGCATGGAGCTGAACGCCTTCCAGGACGCCCACCCCAGCAAACAACCCGACGCTGAATAAAGAAAGGGGACTGTCCCTACGGGACCGTCCCCCGACTTTGGGGACTGTCCCTACGGGACCGTCCCCCGACTTTGGGGACTGTCCCTACGGGACTGTCCCCTGATCTTTAATGCGAGCAGTGGCTGACCTGGAAAAAGTGCGGTGCATGAGAGTCTTCGCACTCGCGAAATCTTTGAGCACGCAAAAAATCAGCGGACAGTCCCCCTCCGGGGACAGTCCCCAACCGCGCTGGCGCTTAGTGGCGGGTCGAGCTGCGATCCGGCTCCGACGGCGCCGAGATATTCTCCAGCGTCTGCTCCACGCCCCGGTCCGGCCCGCGCGTCGCCAGGTCGCCCAGCGACACGATGCCCACCATGCGCTTCGACTGCTCGTCGATGACCGGCACGCGGCGGATCTGCACATCGCCCATCTTGCCCAGCGCCTCGTCGATCGACTGGTCCGCAAAGACGGTGCGCACGTCGGTGCTCATCACATCCGACACGCGGGTCTGGTCGGGCGCCTGGCCCGCTGCCACCGAGCGCACGGTGATATCGCGGTCGGTAATCATGCCGACAAGGCGGTCGCCGTCGCACACGGGGATCGCACCGACATTCAGCTCATCCATCATCTGCGCGGCGTGGCGCACCGTGTCCTGCGGCGTAATCGTCCTCACGTCACGCGTCATGACTTCGGATACTTTTTGCATCTTGTCCTCCTCATTTGCTGATGTTGTCCGGACTATGAATGATGACGCCATACGGCTGAATGCAGCGCACGCGTGGGGGGACTGTCCCTGCGGGACTGTCCCCGGCCTTTCGTGTCGCGGCAGAGCCGTGAGGAGGGGGGGTATGCGCCAAAATCGGGCCCGAAGCCATATACCCCCCTGATTTTCGCGAGCATTTGCGGGGAAGGCACATACTCCCCCTCAGGTTTCGAAAAGGCCGCGGACAGTCCCGCAGGGACAGTCCCCTTCCGTCCCGCGGATCGCCTAGAATGACTGGTTTTCCGCCTCGCCGATTATGCCGATTCCCGACCAGATCACCGCCGCACTCTCGCTCGCCCACCCCAGCTGGCGCCCGGTCCTTGCCGCCGGCCTGGAGCGCATGGACGCGGACTACCTGCGCACGCTTGCTACCGACCAGTACCTGCCGACCGATGGCCGGCTGTTCGCCGCGTTCGCGCTGCCGCTGGATGCGGTCCGCTACGTCTTGGTAGGCGAAGGGCCATACCCGCGCGAACAGAGTGCGACGGGCGTGTGCTTCATGGACGGTGCCGTGGACGCGCTGTGGTGCGATACCGGACTGTCAAAGCCGGTCAACCGCGCCACGTCGCTGCGCAACTTCATGAAGATGCTGCTGGTGGCGGAGGGGGCGCTGAGTGCGGACGCGTGCGCCGGCGAGGCGATGGCGTCCGTGGCGCAGGACGCGCTGGCCGGACGCTACATCGCCACGCTCGCGCAGCTCCAGGGCAAGCTGACCGCGCAGGGCTTCCTGCTGCTGAATGCCTCGCTGGTGTTCCGCCCGCACGTCGCGCCGGCGGTCGACGCGCGCGCCTGGCTGCCGTTCCTGCAAACGGTCCTGGAGGCGCTGGCCGGCCTGGCCGCGCCGCCGAAACTGGTCCTGTGGGGGAAGATTGCGGAGCAGCTGAAAAAGCTGCCGGAATCGGAACGCTTCGGGCATATCTGTGCCGAGCATCCCTACAACCTCTCGTTCATCAGCAATCCCGAGATGCAGGCCTTGTTCGGCCCGATGCAACTGCTGGCCGCCGGCCGCTAGTCGCCGCTCAGCCGAACAGCGCGTCGATGCCGTCCCGATAGCGCCGGCTGCCCTGGACTTCGCTGTCGTCGGCCAGCACGACGACGAAATCGCCGCTGAAGTGCGGCTGCAACTCGCGGATGTGGCGCGCGTTGACGATGCATGAACGCGATATGCGCACAAAGCCGTTCGGGTCCAGCCGCGCTTCCAGGCCGGTCAGCGTCTCGCGCAGCAAATGCATGCGCTCGCGCGTGTGTACCTCGATGTAGTTCCCGGTGGCCTCGAATCGCATCACATCGTCGACATCGACCAGGATCACCCGGCCCGCCTTCTTGATCGGCAGGCGCCGCACGTGGCGCCGCGCCGGACCGCTACCGAGTTCCCCGAGCACCGCCGCGACCCGCGCCGCCAGGTCGTCCGGCCGGGCAGGCAATTGGGCCCTTGCCCGCGCCAGCGCCGTGCGCATGCGCTCCGGCTCGACCGGCTTGAGCAGGTAGTCGAGCGCGTGGACCTCGAAGGCGCGTACCGCATACTGGTCGTAGGCGGTGACGAAAACGGTGGCCGGCATGTTGTCGGCGCCGACCGCCGCGACGACGTCGAAGCCATCGGCTTCCGGCATCGATATGTCGAGGAATACCAGGTCCGGCTGCAGCGCCGCGATGGCGTCGATCGCCGCCAGGCCATCGCCGCATTCGCCGACCACCTCGATATCGGTTTCGGCATCGAGGTACTGGCGGATACCGCGCCGCGCCAGTGCCTCGTCGTCGACGATCAGCGTGCGGATGCGCATGGGTCCTCCTGCAAGGGGATCGCCAGCGACACCGCGGTGCCGCCGCCGGGATTGTCGGCGATGTGGAAGGCATGGTCCGCGCCGAACATCTGCTGCAGGCGGGTGCGCGTGTTGGTCAGCCCGATGCCCCACTTCATGTCCTCGCCCAGGCCGGCGCCATCGTCCGTCACGGCCAGGCGCAGCATGCCATTGTCGGCGCGCGCGCTGATGACGATGCGGCCGGGCCGCGCGCGCCGCGCCACGCCGTGGCGGATGGCGTTCTCCACCAGCGGCTGCAGCACCAGGCTGGGCACGCGCGCCTGCATGACATCCGGTGCGGCGTCGACGTGGTAGCTCAGGCGGTCGGCGAAACGGATCTGCTCGATCTCCAGGTAGCTGGCGATAAAGTCCAGCTCCTCGCGCAGCGTGACTTCGCGGCTGCCGTCGCTGTCCAGTACCTTGCGCAGCAGCCCGCACAGGAGCTGTAGCATGTGCCGCGCCGCGGCCGGGTCGTCGGCGATCAGCACGGCGATCGAATTGAGCGTATTGAATAAAAAGTGCGGTTGCAGCTGCGACTTCAGGGCCAGCAGCCGCGCTTCGGCCAGCTGCGCCTCCAGCGACAAATGGCGCCGCTCCCGTTCATGGACGGCTTGCTGCAGGCGCAGGAACTGCATGGCGCAGGTCAGCACCCAGTACACGGAGAGGCTGGGCAGGAAGGCCGTCGCCAGCAGGCGCGAAAAGGTCGCGCTCCAGTCGGTGCTGAAGCCCGGCGCGCCAACCAGTGGCGCGGCGAACGCGTACACCGCCATATGGAACAGGGTGGCGGCCACACTGCCGGCCGCGTGCACGGCCAGTGCGCGCCAGAACGTGTGCCGCTCGAAAGGCACGCGCGCCGCCAGCCGCAGGATGGGGAGTGTCAGCACCGCCCACGCGCCGGCCCAGACCGACCAGGCGGCAAAGGCGCCGCCCCATGGAATGGGCTGCCCGCGCACCGTGGCGGCGACATGGGACTGGGTCGCGAACACGGCGGCACACAGGGTCCAGCCTGCCAATGTCCAGAGTACGGAGCGGCGGCTGATGGCGGGCTGGATGTTGGACATTGCGGCGCGTTAGGCGAAGGCGATAGGCCAGCGCATGTTACACCGGGCTCGGCCGTGCGTCCCGTTTTTCGGCATCCGGCTTAGCGGCTGGCCGTTTCCCTGGCCGGTCCGGCCGCCTTCGGCAACAAGCCCAGCTGCTTCATGATGCTGAGCGTGTCGCCGGTCGCCCATTCCTCGGCGATCTTGCCGTCCACGAAGCGGAAGGTGGCCTGGCCGCTCGCCTTGACGAACTTGCCGGTGGCCGGCAGCCCGTTGCCGGTGCCCGTGTTGGTGCCCGTCGCGGTCCAGCGTATGGCGACCAGGTCATCCTCGGCAAGGATCACATCGATGTTCATCTTGAGGTCGGGGAAGGCCTTGCGCCAGCCCTTGGCCTCGGCCAGGCTGGCTTCGCGCGTGAAGGTGCCGTTGCCGGCGTGGCCGATGAAGTCACTGGTGTAGGGCACGTTAAAGATGCCCTGGTTCAGCCCTTCGTCATAGACGCGGCGGGCGAGCGACTTGTTCAGGTCCTGTTGCGGACCGGCGACTGCAGCGCCGGTAGCGAGGAAGCCGAGGGCAAGCGCGGCGATGCGAAATGCGGGCAGGATGTGTTGATACATGGTGGTGGTCTCCGTTGTCAGGGTGCGGCGTGCACCGGTGACGGCATCTTGCGGCCGTGAAGCGGCCATGCCTGCGGATTTGTGACGAGCGGAGAGGGAATGGTGACGACCGGCGGACTATCCGGGATGGCTGGCCGGCATGCCGGCGGAAGGCCTGGGGCCGTGCAGGAAAAGCAGGGATCTGCTATACTTGACTAAATCAATCAACTATTCAGGAAATTGACAAGTGTCATTCGGAAGATGAATGACAGATTGAACAGTTGAAACGAAGCGTGCAATTTTACCATCCGGGGATGAGATGCGCCTGACTACCAAGGGCCGATTTGCAGTGACCGCCATGATTGACCTCGCCATGCGCCAGGGCAAAGGCCCGGTTACGCTGGCCGGGATCAGCGAGCGCCAGTCGATTTCGCTGTCCTACCTCGAACAGCTGTTCGGCAAGCTCCGCCGCCACGAGATCGTCGAATCGATCCGCGGGCCCGGCGGCGGCTACAGCCTGGCGCGCCGCGCCGACAAGGTAACGGTGGCCGACATCATCATCGCCGTGGACGAGCCGCTCGACGCCACCCTGTGCGGCAGCAAGGACCATTGCCAGGGATCGAGCGCCGAGAACGGCGGCCGCTGCATGACCCACGACCTGTGGGCCACGCTGAACGAAAAGATGGTGGACTACCTGGACTCGGTCTCGCTGCAGGACCTGGTCGACCAGCAGAAGCAGAAAGAACAAAACGTCGTGGTGCTGCACAACCGCAGCCACGCCGTCATCGGATAACGCAAAGGACTACGGATGAACGCCCCTGACAAACAAGCCGAGAAAAGCTTCGCCGAAGCGCCGCATTTCCCGATCTACATGGACTACTCGGCGACCACGCCGGTCGACCCGCGCGTGGCCGACAAGATGATCCCGTACCTGCGCGAACAGTTCGGCAATCCGGCATCGCGCAGCCACATGTACGGCTGGTCCGCGGAAGCGGCGGTGGAAGAGGCGCGCATGCACGTCGCGGCGCTCGTCAACGCCGACTCGCGAGAGATCATCTGGACCTCCGGCGCGACCGAATCGAACAACCTCGCGCTCAAGGGCGCGGCGCACTTCTACAAGACCAAGGGCAAGCACATCGTCACCGTCAAGACCGAGCACAAGTCGGTGCTGGACACGGTGCGCGAGCTGGAACGCATCGGCTTCGAAGCGACCTACCTGGAGCCGCAGGACAATGGCCTGGTAACGGTCGAGCAGGTGGAAGCGGCGATCCGTCCGGACACCATCCTGGTCTCCGTCATGCTGGTCAATAACGAGATCGGCGTGATCCAGCCGATCCCGGAAATCGGCGAGATGTGCCGCCGCAAGGGCGTGATCTTCCACTGCGACGCCGCCCAGGCGACCGGCAAGGTCGAGATCAACCTCGAACAATGGAAGGTCGACCTGATGACCTTCACCGCGCACAAGACCTACGGCCCGAAAGGCGTCGGCGCCCTGTACGTGCGCCGCAAGCCGCGCGTGCGCCTGGAAGCGCAGATGCACGGCGGCGGCCACGAGCGCGGCCTGCGTTCGGGCACGCTGCCGACCCACCAGATCGTCGGCATGGGCGAGGCATTCCGCCTGGCCAAGCTGGAGATGAACGAAGAAATCGCGCGCGTGAAAGCGCTGCGCGACCGCCTGGCCAAGGGCCTGCAGGAGATCGAAGAGGTCTACATCAACGGCGACATGGAACACCGCGTGCCGCACAACCTCAACGTCAGTTTCAACTACGTCGAGGGCGAATCGCTGATCATGGCGATCAAGGACCTGGCGGTATCGTCCGGCTCGGCCTGCACCTCGGCCAGCCTGGAGCCGTCTTACGTGCTGCGCGCCCTGGGCCGCAGCGACGAACTGGCGCACAGCTCGATCCGTTTCACCATCGGCCGTTTCTCGACCGAAGAAGACATTGACTTCGCAGTCAACCTGCTCAAGTCGAAGGTCGGCAAACTGCGCGAACTGTCGCCGCTGTGGGACATGTTCAAGGAAGGGATCGACCTGAACTCGATCCAATGGGCAGCCCACTAAATACAGATTTCAAGGAGCATTACCATGGCATATTCCGAAAAAGTGTTGGACCACTACGAAAATCCACGCAATGTCGGCGCATTCGACAAGGGTGACGAGTCGGTCGGCACCGGCATGGTGGGCGCGCCTGCCTGCGGCGACGTGATGAAGCTGCAGATTAAGGTGGGCGCCGACGGCACCATCGAGGACGCCAAGTTCAAGACCTACGGCTGCGGCTCGGCGATCGCCTCGTCGTCGCTGGTGACCGAATGGGTCAAGGGCAAGACGCTGGACCAGGCGCTGGCCATCAAGAACACCCAGATCGCCGAAGAGCTGGCACTGCCGCCAGTGAAGATCCACTGCTCGATCCTGGCCGAAGACGCGATCAAGGCCGCCGTCGCGGACTACAAGACCAAGCACGCGACCGCCGAGTAAGTTTCACGTTGGAGTAGCAATGGCAATCACACTGACCGAAAAAGCTGCGAAGCACATCAAGCGCTACATCGAACGCCGCGGCAAGGGCATCGGCCTGCGTTTCGGCGTGCGGACCACGGGCTGCTCCGGCCTGGCGTACAAGCTCGAATACGTGGACGAGGCAGCGCCCGAGGACCACGTGTTCGAGTCCCACGGCGTGCAGGTGTTCGTGGATCCGAAAAGCCTGTCGTACATCGACGGCACGGAACTCGACTTCGCGCGTGAAGGCCTGAACGAAGGCTTCCAGTTCAACAACCCGAACGTGAAAGACGCGTGCGGTTGCGGCGAGAGCTTCCGGATCTGATGCAGAACCACTTCGAACTCTTCAACCTGCCACAGCGCTTCGCGGTCGACGCGGATGCGCTGGACGCCGCCTACCGCGACGTGCAGGGGCGCGTGCACCCGGACCGCTTCGTCAATGCGACCGACGCCGAGAAGCGCGTCGCGATGCAGTGGGCTACGCGCGCCAACGAAGCCTACCAGACGCTGAAGAACCCGCAGAAGCGCGCCGCCTACCTGTGCGAACTGAACGGCGTCCCGCTGGACATGGAATCGAACACCGCGATGCCGGTCGAATTCCTGATGCAGCAGATGGAATGGCGCGAAGCGCTGGACGAAGCGCGCGCCGACCGCGACGCAGGCGCGCTCGAAGCGCTCGACCACAAGGTCACGATGGACCGCAAGGCGCGCATGATGGCTGTCGGCCAGCACCTGGACGCGGAAGAGTACACGCTGGCGGCGCAGGGCGTGCGCGCGCTGAGCTTCATCGACAAATTCGCCGAAGAAGTCCGCTCCGCACTGGACGCCCTCGATTCATAGGCGCGTCGTCCCGGCGAAAGCCGGGACCCATGCTGAGCCCCCGATGCCTCACCGCACGCACCGCCGCCCACTCAATTAGAAGAAGAAATGGCACTCCTCCAAATCTCCGAACCCGGCATGTCCACCGCCCCCCACCAGCACCGCCTGGCAGTGGGCATCGACCTCGGCACCACCAACTCGCTGGTTGCCACCGTCCGCCACAGCATTCCCGAAGTCCTGACGGACGAGGATGGCCGCGCGCTGCTGCCGTCCGTGGTGCGCTACCTCGCCAACGGCCACGCCAACATCGGCCACAAGGCGCAGGCGCACCAGACCACCGACCCCAAGAACACCGTGGTATCGGTCAAGCGCTTCATGGGCCGCGGCCTGCGCGACATCGCCTACGCGGAAAACCTGCCGTATGACTTCGTCGATGCGCCCGGCATGGTCCAGGTGCGCACCGTCGCCGGCGTCAAGAGCCCGGTCGAGATCTCCGCGCAGATCCTCGCCACGCTGCGCCAGCGCGCCGAAGACGCGCTTGGCGACGAACTGGTGGGCGCGGTCATTACCGTTCCCGCGTATTTCGACGACGCCCAGCGCCAGGCCACCAAGGATGCCGCGCAGCTGGCCGGCATCAACGTCCTGCGCCTGCTGAGCGAACCGACCGCCGCGGCGATCGCGTATGGCCTCGACCACGGCTCGGAAGGCGTGTACGCCGTCTATGACCTGGGCGGCGGCACCTTCGATATCTCCATCCTCAAGCTGTCCAAAGGCGTATTCGAAGTGATGGCGACCGGCGGCGACTCCGCGCTGGGCGGCGACGACTTCGACCACCGCCTGTTCTGCTGGATCAGCGAGCAGGCGCGCCTGGCGCCGCTGTCCGAGCAGGACACCGCCACCCTGATGGTCAAGGCACGCCAGGCCAAGGAACTGCTGTCCACCAACGGCGAGACCACGGTGGATGCGATCCTCAATTCCGGCGAAATCGTGCACGTGCGTGTCACCGCCGAAGACTTTGCCGGGATCACCACGCACCTGGTGGCCAAGACCATGACCGCCGTGAAGAAAGCGCTGCGCGACGCCAACTTGTCCGTCGACGACGTCGATGGCGTGGTGCTGGTGGGCGGTGCCACGCGCATGCCGGTCATCCGCCGCGCCGTCGCGGACTTCTTCAAGACCACGCCGCACGCCAATATCGACCCGGACAAGGTGGTCGCGCTGGGCGCCGCCATCCAGGCCAACCTCCTGGCCGGCAACCGTGCGGCCGGTGACGACTGGCTGCTGCTGGACGTGACCCCGCTGTCGCTGGGCGTCGAAACGATGGGCGGCCTGGTCGAGAAGATCATCCCGCGCAATTCCACGATTCCCTGCGCCCGCGCGCAGGAGTTCACCACCTTCAAGGATGGCCAGACCGCGCTTGCCGTGCATGTGCTGCAGGGCGAACGCGAACTGGTGTCCGACTGCCGCTCGCTGGCCCGCTTCGAACTGCGCGGCATCCCGCCGATGGCAGCGGGCGCCGCGCGCATCCGCATCACCTACCAGGTGGACGCCGACGGCCTGCTGTCCGTCACCGCGCGCGAAACGCGCTCCGGCGTCGAGGCATCGGTCAGCGTCAAGCCGTCCTACGGCCTGGGCGACGACGAAGTCGCGCGCATGCTGCAGGACTCCTACGCCAGCGCCCAGGGCGACGCGCTGCAGCGCGCCTTGCGCGAAGAACTGGTGGAAGCGGACCGCATCCTGCTCGCCACCCAATCGGCGCTCGACACCGACGGCGCACTGCTCGATGGCGCCGAGCGCGCCGTCATCGAAGGCACCATGGCCAACGTGCGCGCCGCCATCGACGCCGCGCGCGACAAGCCCGAACTGCGCGAAGAACTGAAGGCCGCCATCGAAACGCTGGCCGCCGCCACCGAAGAATTCGCATCGCGCCGCATGGACCAGAGCGTGCGCAGCGCACTCGCCGGCAAATCGCTGGACGAGATCTAACAAGACATAGGACCAACAAGTGCCACAAATCGTCATCCTCCCGCATGAAAAACTGTGCCCGGAAGGCGCCGTATTCGAAGCGCCAGCCGGCCAGTCCATCTGCGATGCGCTGCTGGCCAACGACATCCACATCGAGCACGCATGCGAGAAATCGTGCGCCTGCACCACTTGCCACGTGCTGGTGCGCGAGGGGATCGAATCGCTGAACGAAGCGACCGAGACCGAAGAAGACATGCTCGACAAGGCATGGGGCCTGGAAGCGGTATCGCGCCTGTCCTGCCAGTCGATCATCGACAGCGAAGACCTGGTCGTCGAGATCCCCAAGTACACGATCAACCACGCCAGCGAAAACCACTGAGGGGAACGCCATGAAGTGGAGTGACATCAACCAGATTGCGGAAGCGCTGTACGACAAATACCCGGACGTCGACCCGGCGGCCGTACGCTTCGTCGACCTGCACAACTGGATCGTCGGCCTCGATGGCTTCGACGACGACCACAAGCGCGGCGGCGAAAAAGTACTCGAAGCAGTCCAGGCGGCGTGGATCGATGAAGCGCGCTGAGTCACCGATCGTCCTGCCGCCGGAAGTGCGGCCCGGCCAGTCCGTCGCGCTGCTGCAGGAGCTGCACATCCTCACGCGTGACGGAAAGCTCAACCAGGACAGCCGCCGCAAGCTCAAGCAGGTCTACCACCTGTACCAGTTCATCGAACCGCTGCTCAAGGAAGTCCTGGCCGACCACCCGGGCGTCACGCTGGTCGACCACGGGGCAGGGAAGTCCTACCTCGGCTTCATCCTGTACGACCTGTTCTTCAAGAACCTGCAGGACGGCTCGCACATCTACGGCATCGAGACGCGCGAAGAACTGGTGCAGAAGTCCACCGAGCTTGCGCAGCGCCTCGGCTTTGCCAACATGTCCTTCCTGCCGCTGTCGGTGGCCGAATCCACGCGCTCCGACAAGCTGCCGCCGACCATCGACGTGGTTACCGCGCTCCATGCCTGCAACACCGCCACCGACGACGCCATCGACTTCGCGCTGAAGAAGAAGGCCAGGTACATGGTACTGGTGCCGTGCTGCCAGGCCGAAGTTGCCTCCGTCCTGCGCAAGAACAAGGGCAAGGACCTCGGCAAGAGCGCCCTGACCGAAATGTGGCGCCACCCGATCCACACGCGCGAATTCGGCAGCCAGGTCACGAACGTGCTGCGCTGCCTGCAGCTGGAGGCGCACGGCTACCAGGTCAACGTGACCGAACTGGTAGGATGGGAGCACTCCATGAAAAACGAACTGATCATCGCGACGTACAAGAACCTGCCGCGCCGGCGCCCGAGCGAGCGCCTGCAGGAAGTCCTGTCCACGCTGGGCCTCGAAGAAATGGGCAACCGCTTCTACACCGCCAACGTCGGATCGCAGCCTACCGCCGAATAACGTCGTCCCCGCGCACGCGGGGACCCATACTGAGCCACCGCACCGCAAGAGCCTTCCATGACCACGACCCCGAATCAGCCCTGGATCGACCTCCGCAGCGACACCGTCACCCATCCATCGCGCGAAATGCGCGACGCCATGCATGCCGCCGAAGTGGGCGACGACGTCTACAACGACGACCCCACCGTCCTGCGCCTGCAGGAACTGGCCGCCGACATGTTCGGCTACGAGGCTGCGCTGTTCGCGCCGTCCGGCACGCAAACCAACCTGATCGCCCTGATGACCCACTGCGGCCGCGGCGACGAATACCTGGTCGGCCAGGAAGCGCACACCTACAAATACGAAGGCGGCGGCGCCGCGGTGCTCGGCTCCATCCAGCCGCAGCCCATCGCCAACCAGCTGGACGGCTCCATCGCACTGGCCGACATCGAAGGCTACATCAAGCAGGACGACATTCACTTCGCGCGCACCCGCCTGCTCGCGCTGGAGAACACCATTGGCGGCCGCGTCCTGCCGGCCGACTACGTCGCGGAAGCCACCGCACTCGCGCATCAGCGCGGCCTGGCCACCCACCTTGACGGCGCCCGCGTCTGCAACGCCGCCGTCAAGCAGGGCATCAGCCTGCGCGCTGTGACCGAAGGCTTCGACAGCGTCTCCGTGTGCCTGTCGAAAGGCCTGGGCGCGCCGGTCGGCTCCGTCCTGTGCGGCAGCAAACCGTTCATCGAAGCGTCCAAGCGCTGGCGCAAGATGCTGGGCGGCGGCATGCGCCAGGCCGGCGTCATCGCCGCGGCGGGCATCTACGCCCTCCAGCACAACATCGACCGCCTGGCCGACGACCACGCCAATGCCGACATGCTCGCGCGCGGCCTGGCCGAACTGCCGGGCGTGAAGCTGCACGCCATGCCGCAAACGAACATCCTCTGGCTCGACATCCCGGCCGACTCCGTGGCCCGCCTGCGCGACGCACTGGAAGCGGCGCACATCCGCGCCACCGTCGGCGCGCGCATGCGCCTCGTCACCCACCTCGATGTCGATGCCGGCGGTGTCGCGCGCACGCTGGACGTCTTCCGCACCGTGTTCGCGCAATGAGCGACGACTCGATCCGCCTGAACAAGCGCGTCGCCGACGTCCTGGGCTGCTCGCGCACCGAGGCCGAGCGCTACATTGCCGGCGGCTGGGTCACCGTTGACGGCAGCGTCATCGAAGAACCGGGCGCCCGTGTCACCGAAGCGCAAGCGATCGCCTTGCTGCCGGGCGCCATCGCCGCCGAGATCCCGCCCGTCACCATCATCCTCAACAAGCATGCCGGCGACGAGCCCAGCCCGCGCCTGCTGGCGCCCGAGCTGCAGCTTGGGAATGTGCGCTTCCTGCGCGCCCACGTCACCAACCTGAAGCTGGTCGCGCCTTTGGACGCCTCCGCGAATGGCCTCGTCGTCTTCACCCAGGACTACCGCGTCGAGCGCAAACTGAGCGAACCGATCGAGCACGAACTGATTGTCGAAGTCAGCGGCAAGATCAAAGAGGGCGGCCTCGAGCAGCTCAACCAGGGCATGAAAGTCAGCTGGCAAAACGAAACGCGCCTGCGCTTCGCCACCAAGATCTTCAAGCCCGGCCTGATCGAACGCCTGTGCCGCGACGCCGGCCTGACCGTCCGCTCCATCAAGCGCATCCGCCTTGGGCGCCTCCCCCTGTCCTCGCTGCCTGCTGGCCAGTGGCGCTACCTCACCGACTTCGAACGCTTCTAACCGGGGTCAGACCCCGGTATCACATTCCGCGACTTTTGACGGTAGCGCTCCACGCTACCGTCCCGCACCCCTCGTTCCGCCACCATAGACAAAACTGCTACCGGGGTCAGGCCTCGGTAGCGGTATCTGCGACTTTTTACGGTTAAGTCGCGGCTTACGCTACCGGTGCCTGACCCCGGTATTGGGATGTGAGACTTTGAAGGGGAGCGGTTTGCCGGGGCAAAACCGACGGTATTATTTTTTGGCGGGCTTGGGGAGTTCGATGAGGCGGGTGCCGGCCAGGCGGTCGTGCAGGAACTGGCGGTCCTTGTCGAGGAAGGCGGTCAGGGACCAAAGAATTATGTTTGCTAGCAGGAGAAGGAAGGCAGTTTTGCTTCCAGCATGTGTTTCCCGCAATTGCAATACCCAGCTGATGAGCAAGGCTGGAGCGACGAACCCCCAGGCAAAAATGAAGCGCTTAATCGCATCGCGTCGTGGTACTTTTGCATAGCCGACCTTGACAAGCTTAATGCGCCAAGTCTTCATCGCAAGCGTGTGTCCACTGTCCGTCCAGAAGTGCACAAAGTAGGCGCCGGCGACGAAAACAATAAAGAGGTAACGCAGAGTGTCGACTATCGGCGAGTGATTGTTGAGCGTGACAACTAGATAGATGAAAATTGCCAACATTTCGACTGCCAGCAGGAGCAGCGAGTCGTAGAGCATCGAGACGAGGCGGCGCTTGACGGATGGGGTGCGGATGACCAGCTTGTTATTTTCCATGTGGTGCGGAGAACGCCGGAGGCCGGCTTGGTAAAGTGACGGTGCGTGCCCGTTATTGTACTGGCTGGAGCGCTTCCTCAGAAGATGCCCGGGGCCATCACTCGAATCCGCGCGCCCTCATCGCCTGCGCCAGCGCCTGCGTCGCGCGCCAGCAGTGCCGCTTGACGCTGCCCTCCGAGCAGCCCATCGCCTGCGCGGTTTCGGCCACGTCGAAGTCCTCCCAATACCTCAGCAGGAACGCCTGTCGCTGCCGCGCCGGCAGTTTCTGAAGCTCTTCGTCGATCGCCTGGAGCAGTTGCGTGCGCTCGACCGGGTCCGGCGGCCCCGCATGCGCACCGTCGCCGCGCACTTCCAGGCTGTCGAGTATGTCGAATCCGTCGTCCCAGCCACGGTCTCCGTTCAATCCGGAGAACACGGTCAGCCACGCATTGCGCACCTTCTCGCGCCGGAAGAAGTCGAGGATGGTGTTCTGCAGGATGCGCTGGAATAGCATCGGCAGTTCCGCCGCCGGCCGCTCGGCATAGCGCTCGGCCAGCTTGATCATCGCGTCCTGGACGATGTCCGGCGCGGCCTCGTCCCGCCGCACCGCATAGGCGGCTTGCCTCAAAGCGCACCGCTGTGCGCCCTGAAGGAAGTCCGACAGTTCTTTGTCCAGTGCCATGGGTGGCTCGAGCAGGAGAGGAACGGCGATCCTAGCAAAGCGCCGATCTCGGCGCTCCGGCAAAGGCCGGCCGATGCGCATGTGTTGACCTGCCCGAAGCATGCGTTTTCGCCGGATCAAGCATCGCGCACGCTCACGGAAGTGTCGCAATTTCCGCCCCGCCAAGGCCCGGTTGTCAACTTCGTCTTGACCATTATGCTGCAACGCAGTAATGTGGACTACGCTTTGCGACAACAGAGCCCCAGGTCCCTTGCAGCCCGCCCACAACGCCGGCCGCGAGGGACAGCTTCATATGTAGCCAGTTGCTCTAACCCGCGCCACAAGTGCGAGGAGCGCGAACCGGCGCTACAAAAACTCACGCCAAACGAGTGTGCGGGTGGTCGCCGTCTCGTAACGCATCCACGGGTGCGCGAAGAGCCGGTGTGTGCCGCATGAAGAAGGGAAGCCTGAGAATTGTTGCGCTGCATCGCGCTTCGCAGGAGAGAGCATCCGTTTCATCATCCAATGGGTTTTGAAAGGAAATGTCTTATGACTCCCGAAGCAGCAGTTCCCATCACCGGGGCTGAGATCTTGGTCCGTTGCCTGGCCGAGGAGGGCGTCGAACACGTGTTCGGCTATCCCGGCGGCGCGGTCCTGTACATCTACGACGCCATCTTCAGCCAGGACAAGTTCCGGCACATCCTGGTCCGCCACGAACAGGGCGCGGTGCACGCCGCCGATGCCTATTCGCGCAGTTCGAACAAGGTGGGCGTCGCCATCGTCACCTCCGGGCCCGGCGTGACCAATGCGGTCACCGGCCTGTCGACCGCCTACATGGATTCGATTCCGATGGTCGTGATCTCGGGCCAGGTGCCCAGCCACGCGATCGGCCAGGATGCGTTCCAGGAATGCGATACCGTCGGCATCACCCGTCCGGTGGTCAAGCACAACTTCCTGGTGAAGGATGTGCGCGACCTGGCCGAGACGATCAAGAAGGCTTTCTTCATTGCGCGCACCGGCCGCCCCGGCCCGGTCCTGGTCGATATCCCCAAGGACATCACGGTGCACAAGGCGCCGTTCTCCTACCCGCGCGAGATCGAAATGCGCTCCTACCGCCCCGTGGACAAGGGCCACGCGGGCCAGATCCGCAAGGCGATGCAGCTGCTGCTGAACGCCGAACGCCCGATGGTGTACGCGGGCGGCGGCGTGATCCTGGCCGATGCATCGCGCGAGCTGAACCAGCTGGTCGATCGCCTCGGCCTGCCCGTCACCACCACGCTGATGGGACTGGGCGCGTACAAGTCCTCGCGCGATAACTACCTCGGCATGCCCGGCATGCACGGCACCTACGAAGCCAACATGGCGATGCAGAACTGCGACGTGCTGATCGCCATCGGTGCGCGCTTCGACGACCGCGTGATCGGGAATCCGAAGCACTTCGCGTCGAACCCGCGCAAGATCGTCCACATCGATATCGACCCCTCGTCGATTTCCAAGCGCGTGCGCGTGGACATCCCGATCGTGGGCAACGTCAAGGATGTGCTGGTCGAGCTGCTGGCGCAGCTGGACGCGGCCGAGGCCCGTCCTAACGCAGCCTCGCTGCCCGCCTGGTGGAAGCAGATCGGCGAGTGGCGCGGCAAGAACTGCCTGGGCTACGCCCGTTCGGACGAAGTGATCAAGCCGCAATCCGTGATCGAGAAGGTGTGGGACATCACCGGCGGGGATGCCTTCATCACGTCGGACGTGGGCCAGCACCAGATGTGGGCGGCCCAGTACTACCGCTTCGACAAGCCGCGCCGCTGGATCAATTCGGGCGGCCTGGGCACGATGGGCGTGGGCCTGCCGTATGCGATGGGCGTCCAGATGGCCAATCCCGATGCGACCGTGGCCTGCATCACCGGCGAAGGCTCGATCCAGATGTGCATCCAGGAGCTGGCCACCTGCAAGCAGTACCGCCTGACCCCGAAGATCATCCTGCTCAATAACGGCTACCTCGGCATGGTGCGCCAGTGGCAGCAGATCGACTACGGCTCGCGCTATTCGGAGTCGTACATGGATTCGCTACCGGACTTCGTCAAGCTGGCGGAAGCGTACGGCCACGTCGGCATGAACGTGGTCCGTCCGCTCGACCTCGACGCCTCGCTGCGCGAAGCGTTCTCCATGAAGGACAAGCTGGTGTTCGTGAACATCATGACCGACCCGTCCGAGAACGTCTGGCCGATGGTCAAATCCGGCATGGGCCTGTCCGAAATGCTGCTCGGATCGGAGGACCTGTAAATGAGACATATCATTTCCGTCCTGCTCGAGAACGAGGCGGGCGCGCTGTCGCGCGTGGTCGGCCTGTTCTCCGCGCGCGGCTACAACATCGAGACGCTGACCGTGGCGCCGACCGAGGACGCGACGCTCTCGCGCATGACCATCGTCACCAGCGGCTCGGACGACATCATCGAGCAGATCACCAAGCACCTCAACCGCCTGATCGAAGTGGTCAAGGTGGTGGACCTGACCGAAGGCGCGCACATCGAGCGTGAACTCATGCTCATCAAGGTGCGCGCGGTCGGCAAGGAGCGCGAAGAGATGAAGCGCACCGCCGATATCTTCCGCGGCCGCATCATCGACGTCACCGAAAAGACCTACACCATTGAACTGACCGGCGCGAAGAGCAAGCTCGATGCATTCATCGACGCGATCGACCGCACCGCCATCCTCGAAACCGTGCGCACCGGCGGCTCCGGCATCGGCCGCGGCGAACGCATTCTCAAAATCTGATCAAGGAAAACAACAATGAACGTTTACTACGACAAGGACACCGACCTCTCCATCATCAAGGGCATGAAGGTCGCCATCATCGGCTACGGATCGCAAGGCCACGCGCATGCGCTCAACCTGTCCGAATCGGGCGTCGATGTCACCGTGGGCCTGCGCCGCGGCGGCGCATCGTGGCACAAGGCCGAGCAGGCCGGCCTCAAAGTATCGGAAGTCGACGAGGCGGTGAAGGGCGCGGACGTGGTCATGATCCTGCTCCCGGACGAGAACATCGCCCAGGTCTACACGGAGAACGTGGCGCCGCATGCGAAAGAGGGCGCGGTGCTGGCGTTCGCGCACGGCTTCAATGTCCACTACGGGCAGGTGGTGCCGCGCAAGGACCTGGACGTCATCATGATCGCGCCGAAAGCGCCGGGCCACACTGTCCGCAACACCTACAGGCAGGGCGGCGGCGTGCCGCACCTGGTCGCCGTCTACCAGGACAAGTCGGGCAGGGCGCGCGAGATCGCCATGTCGTACGCGTCGGCGAACGGCGGCGGCAAGGCCGGCATCATCGAAACCAGCTTCCGCGAGGAGACCGAGACCGACCTGTTCGGCGAGCAGGCCGTCCTGTGCGGCGGCACCGTGGAGCTGATCAAGACCGGCTTCGAAACGCTGGTGGAGGCGGGCTACGCGCCGGAGATGGCGTACTTCGAGTGCCTGCACGAGCTCAAGCTGATCGTCGACCTGATCTACGAAGGCGGCATCGCCAACATGAATTACTCGATCTCCAACAACGCGGAGTACGGCGAGTACGTCACCGGCCCCAAGATCGTCACCAGCGCGACCAAGGACGCGATGCGCCAGTGCCTCAAGGACATCCAGACCGGCGAATACGCCAAGAGCTTCATCCTCGAGAACAAGGCCGGCGCGCCGACCCTGATCTCGCGCCGCCGCCTCACCTCCGAGCACCAGATCGAGCAGGTGGGCGAGAAGCTGCGCGCCATGATGCCGTGGATCGCCAAGAACAAGCTTGTCGACACCACGAAGAATTGAGGAGGGAAGGGGACTGTCCCCACTGGGGCAGTCCCCGGACTATTCGCGAATCTCGGCCTCGACCAGTTGCCCCAGCAGCACCAGCGACTCCTGCCACCCGAGATAGCAAGCCTCCGCCGGAATCTGCTCCGGTATCCCTTCCTGCACGATGTTGACCTCCACCCCGCAGAACACGGCGCGCAGCGTGACGGTCGTCTGCATCACCCCCGGCAGCCCCGGATCATTGAACTGCGCGCTGTACCGCAAACGCTCACCCGGCACCAGCTCCAGGTAGTCGCCCCCAAACGAATGACTCTGCCCATTCGTAAAATTGGTGAACGACATCCGGTAGCTGCCGCCCACCTTTGGATCGAGGTGATGCACCTTCCCGGTAAAGCCATGCGGCGGCAGCCACTTGGCCAGCGCATCGGCATCCAGGAAGGCACGGTAGACGCGCTCCGGCTTGGCCTTGAGCACGCGATGTAGTCGGACAGTATTCGTAGACATGGTGTTTTCCGTGAAAAGTAGAGGACAGCCCTCAGTCACAACGACGATCGGCGCGGTAAAAGATCGACAGCCTGCTGCGAAAAATGCAAGCAATTATTACCATGCGACATTTCCTGCCCGTTTGATTGTATCTTTGCTAAAAACCCACCCACCGGAGAAAACGACATGTCGCCTCACAAACTGCTCGCCCTCGCTGCCCTTGTCGTGGCGACCCAGGCCAGCGCCCAGCAGATCCCCACCACCGGCACCCTGGTAATCGTACCCGCCAACGGCGAAGTCACGGCGCCCAACGATATGGCCACCGCCACGTTCATGGTGGAAGAGCAGCACAAGGACAAGTCCGTCGCCGCCTCGCGCGTCAACGCCAAGATGCGCGAGGGCACCGCGATCATCAAGTCCGCCGACCCGCGCGCGGAACTCAAGACCTACGGCTACTACACCTTCCCGGTCTATCCGGAAGACCGCCCGCCACAGCCGATGAATGCAGTGCCAAAGCAGCCGGCGCCAGTCGCCTGGCGTGTCGGCCAGTACCTGCAGGTCAAAACCACCAATCTCGCAACGCTGGAGAAAACGGTAGCGGCCGCGCAGCGGGTCGTCGCCCTCAACGGCCTGAACTTCCACCTGTCGCCGCAGGCCCAGAAGAAGCTCGACGCCGAACGCATTGCCGCCACCTACAAGAACCTGAACGAGCGCGTGGCTGCCATCGCCGCTGCCATGGGGCGTAACGTCAACGACGCGGTGCTGGACACCGTCGACTTCGAAGGATCGGGCAACTATGCCGGCGACGCTGCCGCCGCTGCGCCGCAAATGATGATGATGGAACGCGCGCAGGCCAAGTCCGCGCAGGTCGAAGAGCCCACCTTCGAGCCCGGCGACACCACCCTCAACATGCGCCTCGTCGGCAAAGTCCGCTTCAAGTAACGCAAGGAGGGTACGGTCCCCAACCCATCCGATTCGCGTTGATGCGTTGGCCCCACTATAATGAGTCCAAAACATCAACAAGAACGGATGAGCTATGCCAGCATTCCCCCGACGTAAACCCAAGCACGGCAACGGACATGCCGCCAAGGCGCCGCGCAAGTCGCGCTTCGCCCGCTTCCGCCGCCAGCCGGTGGAAGGCGGCCCGCGCAAGCGCAGCCGCGGCGTGTACCTGCTGCCCAACATGTTCACCACCGGAGCGCTGTTCTGCGGCTTCTACGCGATCGTGATGTCGATGAACCTGCGTTTCGAAGAAGCCTGCTATGCGCTGTTCGTCGCGATGGTGCTGGACGGGCTGGATGGCCGCGTCGCGCGCCTCACCAATACGCAATCGGAATTCGGCGCGCAGTACGACAGCCTGTCCGACATGGTCTCGTTCGGCGCAGCGCCCGCGCTGGTGATCTACGAATGGTCGCTGCGCGGCCTTGGCAAGATCGGCTGGATCGCCGCCTTCATCTACTGCGCCGGCGCCGCCGTGCGACTGGCCCGCTTCAACACCAATATCGAAGTGGTCGACAAGCGCTTCTTCCAGGGGCTGCCAAGTCCGGCCGCCGCCGCGCTGGTGATCGGCTTCGTCCTCATGATGTACGACCTCCAGGTCAACGGCATGCAGTACCCGTGGATTTCGTTCGCGGTGGCGCTGTTCGCCGGCATCACGATGGTGACGAACGTCCCGTACTACAGCTTCAAGGACGTCAACTTCAAGAAGTCGGTGCCGTTCATCTTCGTGTTCCTGATTGCGCTGGCGTTCGCGCTGGTGTCGATCGACCCACCGAAAGTGCTGTGGCCGATCTTCGTCGTGTACGGCCTGTCCGGCTACGCCATCTATTTCTGGCGCCTGGCCAAGGGCAAGCCGGTCTCGATCATCCAGACCACCGAAGATCCCGTCGACGAAAGCGAACGCCGCTAACCGTCATCCCCGCACCACGCTGAACGAGTGCAGCGAACTGCGTATGCGTCCCCGCCTTTGCGGGGACGGCCGCAAAAGGAGCCGAGATTGATCGACCTGTCCCCACCCATCCCGATCCTGCGCATCTTTTCTGAAGAGGCGGCGCGTTCGTTCTACCTCGATTTCCTCGGCTTCAAGATCGATTGGGAGCACCGCTTCGAGCCGGGCATGCCGATCTACGCGCAGATCAGCCGCGGCCGGATGGTCCTCCACCTCAGCGAACATTTTGGTGATGCCACCCCGGGCAGCACCGTCTTCGTCCCGATGACCGGCATTGACGCTTACCAGGCCGAGCTGCTCGCCAGGCACTACAAATATTCCCGCCCGCACATTGACCAAATGGACTGGGGCCGCCAGATGCAGATTGCCGACCCCTTCGGCAACCGCCTCCGCTTTTGCGAGCAGTCCGCCTAGAAGCGTTTTTTCTCTTCGTACATGGGGTCGGGGCCGCTCTGCATCAGCTGCACCACGCCGTTCTGGTCGAAGTGCACATGCATCATCGAGTTCCACACGTCGTTTTCCTTGTACCGGTACGACCAGACCTCGTAATTGTGCATGTGGACCCGCGAGGTCTCCGACGGCTGCCCGACGCTGGCCAGCACGTCCGCCTTGGTAGCCACGCCAGGCTTGAGCGTCGCGAAGCGCTGCCCCGTGCGCACCTGCTCGAACGAGACCAGCTTCCCTTCCGCATTGAAGCGCGCCATGTGCGCATACTGCGCATACGGCCCGCTGTATTCATACTGCGTGCCGGACGGGAGGTTGTGGATCGCACTGGGCACGCCCATCTTCGACTGCACCGTTTCCATCGAGTCGCCCGGCGCGGGCGGCGGCCCGCCCAGCCCCGCGCAGGCCGACAGCAGCGCCGCGAGCGCCAGCGCTGGCAGTTTTGTCATGTTTGCCATAATCGCCACTCCTTTGAGCTTCACCGCCACATGATGCATCACCCGCACTAGCGATGGCGGCCGTTTTGCACTATAATCCCCGGTCTGGCCCAAGCCAGCTTTATCAACGTAGTTCACGGTACGCAAGGTTCCGACTCTGTGTACCGCATGTGAAAGGTAAGATCATGACCGTAGAAAACATCAACAAAGCCGCGATCATCGCGGACAACGCACGTGGCCAGAACGACACCGGCTCCCCGGAAGTCCAGGTCGCACTGCTGACCGCACGCATCAACGAACTGAACGGCCACTTCAAGGCACACACCAAGGACCACCACTCGCGCCGCGGCCTGATCAAGATGGTCAACCGTCGTAAGAGCCTGCTGTCGTACCTGAAGGACAAGGACCTGAACCGTTATCGCGACCTGATCGCTAAACTCGGCCTGCGTAAGTAATTGCCGGAACCGGTTTAAAGAAGATGCCTGCGTCAGTTCGCTGCCGCGGGCATTTTTCGTTTTAAGGCGTCCTGAAAGGATGCTGGTTGTAAAGGCGCCCAGTGGGGCGCCTGTGGTGAGGTGAACGACAGCCCCTGAAAATCTGTCGGCAAATAGAAAGGGATTACCCATGTTTAATAAAGTTACGAAAACCTTCCAGTACGGCAACCACACGGTGACCCTGGAAACGGGCGAGATCGCCCGCCAGGCCTCCGGCGCCGTCATGGTGTCGATGGACGACACCGTGGTGCTGGCGACCGTGGTCGCACGCAAGGACGCCAAGCCGGGCCAGGACTTCTTCCCGCTGACCGTCGACTACGTCGAGAAGACCTACGCGGCCGGCAAGATCCCTGGCGGCTTCTTCAAGCGCGAAGGCCGTCCTTCGGAGAAGGAAACGCTGACCTCGCGCCTGATCGACCGTCCGCTGCGTCCGCTGTTCCCGGAAGGCTTCCTGAACGAAGTCCAGGTCATCATCCACGTGCTGTCGGTGAACCCTGAGATCGATCCGGACATCCCTTCGATGATCGGCGCTTCCGCCGCCATCGCCATTTCCGGCGTTCCGTTCAACGGCCCGATCGGCGCAGCGCGCGTCGGCTACGCGAACGGCCAATACCTGCTGAACCCGACCACCACCGAACTGAAGTCGTCCGAGATGGACCTCGTGGTCGCCGGTACCGAAGCGGCCGTGCTGATGGTCGAATCCGAAGCCAAGCAGCTGTCCGAAGAAATCATGCTGGGCGCGGTCGTCTACGGCCACACCCAGATGCGCGCCGTGATCGACGCGATCCATGAGCTGGTCGCCGAAGGCGGCAAGCCTGAGTGGGACTGGCAGCCGGCGCCGAAGAACGAGGCGCTGATCTCCGCCGTCGCACGCCTGGGCGAAGCGAAAATCCGCGAAGCGTACCAGACCAAGGACAAGCAGGCCCGTACCACCAAGGTGCGCGACGCCTACAGCGAAGTGCTGGCAGCCCTGTCCGACGAAGCCCTGCAGGGCCAGTCGGTGGCGTTCGACGCCGCCGAAGTCAACAACGTGCTGTTCGACCTGGAAGCCAAGATCGTGCGTTCCCAGATCCTGGAAGGCGAGCCACGTATCGACGGCCGCGACACCCGCACCGTGCGTCCGATCTCGATCCGCACCAGCGTGCTGCCGCGTACCCACGGCTCCGCGCTGTTCACCCGCGGCGAAACCCAGGCGCTGGTCGTGGCTACGCTGGGCACCGCCCGCGACAGCCAGAAGATCGACGCGCTGATGGGCGAGTACACCGACGACTTCATGCTCCACTACAACATGCCTCCGTTCGCAACCGGTGAAACCGGCCGCGTCGGCTCGCCGAAGCGCCGCGAAATCGGCCACGGCCGCCTGGCCAAGCGCGCGCTGGTCGCCGCGCTGCCAACGCCGGAAGAGTTCAGCTACTCCGTGCGCCTGGTGTCCGAGATCACCGAATCGAACGGTTCCTCGTCGATGGCGTCCGTCTGCGGCGGCTGCCTGGCGCTGATGGATGCCGGCGTGCCGATGAAGGCGCACGTCGCCGGCATCGCGATGGGCCTGATCAAGGAAGGCGGCCGTTTCGCCGTCCTGTCCGACATCCTGGGTGACGAAGACCACCTCGGCGACATGGACTTCAAGGTGGCCGGCACCGCGCAGGGCATCACCGCGCTGCAGATGGACATCAAGATCCAGGGCATCACCAAGGAGATCATGCAGGTTGCACTGGCACAGGCCAAAGAAGGCCGCCAGCACATCCTGGGCGAAATGCAGAAGGCCGTACCGTCGGTGAAGACCGAACTGTCCGACTTCGCACCGCGCCTGATCACCATCAAGATCAACCCTGAGAAGATCCGTGACGTGATCGGCAAGGGCGGCGCCGTCATCCGCGCGCTGACCGAAGAGACCGGCACCCAGATCGACATCACCGACGAAGGCGTGGTCACCATCGCTTCCGTCGACGCTGCTGCCGGCCAGGAAGCCAAGCGCCGCATCGAAGAGCTGACCGCATCGGTCGAAGTGGGCAAGACCTACGACGGCACCGTGCTCAAGCTGCTGGACTTCGGCGCGATCGTCCAGGTCATCCCGGGCAAGGACGGCCTGCTGCACATCTCGCAGATCGCCAACGAGCGTGTCAACGCCGTGGCCGACTACCTGAAGGAAGGCCAGCAAGTGCGCGTGAAGGTCATCGAGACCGACGAGCGCGGCCGCCTCAAGCTGTCGATGAAGGCTGCAGCCGCCGAAGGCGAAGCAGCACCGCAGTAATCCGGGCTAACGCCTGAGCAAAGCCGCCGCGCGCAAGCCCGGCGGCTTTTTTGTCGCCGTCGTCCCCGCAAAGGCGGGACCCATGCTGAGTCTGCCATGGCGGAAATGGTCAATTTATGGCCGATTCCGCCAATTCCTGGCGGGTACAGCACGCCGCAAACTTCGCGCAGATAGAATCATTCATCACCGGGCATGCGCGGGAGAGAAATATGCAAGAAGTGACATTCGTGGTGGAGACGGCCGAGGAGGGCGGTTATAACGCGCGAGCACTCGGCGAATCGATTTTCACTCAAGCCGCCGATATACCCGCACTCCACCGTGCGGTTCGTGATGCATTGCGTTGCCACTATGACGAAGCCAACCGTCCTGGTTTCATCCGGCTCAGGTTCGTACGCGAAGAAGTGATCGCCGCCTGATTTACCGTAGAGGCTGAAACATGCCAGCGCGCGATTTCGCACGCCCATGTCGCCGATTTTGCAGTTCATCGCATATCGATGGAGCCGCACGAGGTGCTTCGCTACAGTGATCACATCGAATAACCGATCACACGCAGGAGGCTCAAATGAACATCGCACGCAATATGGAAGCTGTCTTCCTCGCAGCGACGCTGCTGGCCGTTACCACCACCGGCGCTTCCGCCGCCGCCCAGGCCCGCCTGGATGCGCAGCCAGTCCTCGACGGCAAGGTCCACACCGTGGTCGTCACGGCCAAGCGCCTGGCGCCGGCCGACCTGCTGGTCGCCGCAAAATAAGCTGGAAAGCCCCGCGCGTTGCTGATAAGGTAACGCCGACAAAACCGGGCTCGAACCGGACAATAACAAGACAGAGTGGAGAAGTGATGAATACGTTTTTCAAGATGAGCATGAGCGCACTGGTGCTGGCGACCGCAGCCGGCGCCGCCGTCGCCGGACAGGAACACAAGCACGTCACCGAAACCCGTCCCGTCGATGCGCGCACCGTGCGCGTCAAAGTGGAAGGGCTGGTCAGCCTGAAAGTCCGCCAGGGCGACGTGGCACGCCTGGTCATCACCGGCGATCCGCGCTGGGTCTCGAAAACGGTCGCCGTGCAGAAGGGCGACACCATCAACATCGACACCGAAATGCAGAGCGGGAACGTGGTCTCGCACAAGAGCGTGAGCGCCGAACTGACCCTGCCGCAGCTGCGTGAAGTGGTCTCCGAAAGCCTCGGCGCCACCGACATCCGCGGCTTCAGCGGCACCGACCTGCATCTCGCACTGGACGGCGCAGGCTCGATGAAGGTGGTCTGCAACTACCGCAACGTCAACGCCAAGCTCGGCGGCCTGGGCAGCCTGAACATCGAAGGCGGCGACAGCGACAGCTACGACGTCGACCTGCACGGCGCAGGCTATGTCACCCTGGCCGGCTCTAGCAAGACCCTCAAGGCGTCGCTGGGCGGCCTCGGAGGACTCGACGCGCGCCGCTTCGAATCCCTGAGCGTGGACCTCGACATGTCCGGCCTCGGCAACGCCGTCGTGCACGCACGCCAGAACGCCAACCTGAACCTGTCCGGCATGGGGTCCGTGACGGTGTTCGGCAAGCCGGCGGCACGCAAGGTCAGCGTCGATGGCCTCGGAAACGTCAACTGGAAGTAGTACGGACCACAGCAATACGAGCGAGAGAATGAAAAGAATATTCGTTGCCGTTGCATTGACACTCGGCCTGCAAGCCGGCGCGCAGGCCGGTTTCGCGGAAGGGGCCAAAGCCTACAACGCCAGGAACTATGCGTTGGCGCTGAAAGAGATCGCGCCCCTGGCCAAGGCCGGCCACGCGGACGCCCAGCACTTGCTGGGCTTGATGCATTACATGGGCCGCGGCGTCGCGCGCGACTACAAGCAGGCGCTCGCCTGGCACCGCAAGGCTGCGATGCAGGGCAAGGCCGACGCGATGTACGTGATCGGCGCGATGTACTACACCGGCAACGCCGTCCCGCAGGAATACAAGCAGGCGGTCTACTGGTTCCGGCTCGCGTCCGAGCGCGGCCACCCGGAAGCGCAGCACGCGCTGGGCCTCATGTACCGCTATCACGTCGCCGGCATGCCGCACGACCGCGTGATCGCCTACATGCTGTTCAACCTTGCCGCCGCCAGCGGGAACAAGAACGCCATCGACCAGCGCGCCGCGATCGCGCGTCACATGACGCAGGAACAGATCCAGGAAGGCCAGGCTCTCTCCGCCAGCTGGAAGCCGGGCCGCCCGCTCCCGCAGAAGTCCCGCTCGGGCCTCGTTACGCAATAAGGAAGGCGATGAGCGAGGTCTGCGATCTCGTCGACTACTTCAGTAAGCGGAAACACGAAGTGCGGCTGTGACGGGCGCGTATGCCGGAGGTGGGAGGGTGCTCGGCTGCAAATGCCTCCTCTGTCCGCGTTTATCCTCGTTTTTACTCGCGTGTCACATACTTCCCACTGCTAGCCTCGCCAAACACGCGAGGTTAAACGAGCAAATGCACGGTTAAACGAGGCGTTTCCCCAGCAGTAACACCCGCCCTCCGGCCTGCCCGGTCATGGCGGAATCGGTCATGTCATGGCGGATTCCGCCAAAAGTTGAGCTGTTCACCGTCCTGCTGCGTGCCCACAGCGCACCGCTCCGCCGCATCCGGCATACAATCGCGTTTTACCAACTTGGCAAGCGCGACCATGCGAGCGATCGAAATCACCCAGCCCGGACCGCCGGACGTCCTCAAGCCCACCGAGCGCGCAACGCCCGTGCCGAAGCAGGGCGAAGTGCTGATTCGCGTCCACGCAGCCGGCATCAACAGGCCGGACGTGCTGCAGCGGCTCGGCAAATACCCGGTGCCGCCTGGCGCTTCCGACCTGCCCGGCCTGGAAGTGGCCGGCGAGATCGTCGGCGGAGAGGTCGAGGGCAGCGGCTTCCAGCTGGGAGACAAGGTCTGCGCGCTGGTGCAGGGTGGCGGCTACGCCGAGTACTGCACCGCGCCGCTGGCGCAGTGCCTGCCGGTCCCGTTCGGCCTGACGATGGTGGAAGCGGCGTCGCTGCCGGAGACCTTCTTTACCGTCTGGAGCAATGTGTTCGACCGCGCGCAGCTGGCGCCCGGCGAGTCGCTGCTGGTGCAGGGCGGCACCTCGGGCATCGGCGTGACCGCGATCCAGATGGCGGCCGCACTGGGCCACCGCGTGTTTGCGACCGCCGGCAGCGACGACAAATGCCGCGCCTGCGAGGAGCTGGGCGCCGAGCGCGGCATCAACTACAAGACCGAGGACTTCGTCGCGGTCGTGAAGGAGCTGACCGATGGGCGCGGCGTCGATGTCATCCTGGACATGGTCGGCGGCGACTACGTCCCGCGCGAGATCGACTGCCTGGCCGACGACGGCCGCCTTGCGCTGATTGCGCTGCTGGGCGGCGCGAAGGCGCAGCTCGACCTCGGCCAGGTCCTGCGCCGCCGGCTCACCGTCAGCGGCTCGACGCTGCGTCCGCGTCCGGTCGCCTTCAAGGCGGCAATCGCGCAGCAGCTGCGCGAGCGCGTCTGGCCCTTGATCGATGGCGGCCAGATCCGCCCGGTGGTGTTCCGCACCTTCCCGCTGGAGCAGGCCGCACAGGCCCATGCGCTGATGGAGTCGAGCACTCACATCGGTAAAATCGTGCTCGAAGTGCTGTGAGGTCCCCTTATTTCAAGAACCGTCCTGGCAGCTTAGAATAGCCAAATGCGCATCCTCATCGTCGAAGACAATCCCGACATCCTGGCCAATCTCTACGGATTCCTGGAGCCGAAGGGATATACGGTGGATTCCGCCCGCAATGGCTACGGCGGCCTGGCGTTCGCCTCCGAGAATCCGTATGACGTGATCATCCTGGATGTCATGCTGCCCGGCCTGAACGGGCTGGAGCTGTGCCAGAAGCTGCGCACCGACCTGCACATCACCACGCCGGTCCTGATGCTGACCGCGCGCGACAGCCTGCCGGACAAGGTCGCCGGTTTCGATAGCGGCGCCGACGACTACCTCGTCAAGCCATTCTCGCTGGTCGAGCTGGAGCTGCGCCTGCGCGCACTGGTCAGGCGCTCCCAGGGCCAGCACGCGACGCACCAGACCCTCCGCTTCGGGGACCTCGTGTTCGATCCCGAGATGCACGATGCATCGCGGGCCGGGGTGAAAATCCAGCTCACCAAGACCGGCTACATCCTGCTGCGCTGCCTGATGGCCGCGGCGCCGCGCATCGTGTCGCGCGAGACCCTGGAGCAGGCGGTGTGGGGCGACGACCGGCCGGAGAGCGACGCCTTGCGCACCCACATCCATGCGCTGCGCCAGGCCATCGACAAGCCGTTCGCCTCCGCGATGGTGCACACGGTGCCCGGCGTGGGGTACCGCCTCTCGATTCCCGATGCGCCCGAGTGATTCGCTGAGCCGGCGCATCGTCTTCGCGTTCGTCCTGTTCGGGACGGTGCTGACGCTGTTCTTTGCGGTGCTGACCGCGCTGGCGATCGAGGGCATCGAGGGCTACCTGGTCGACAACCGGCTTGCCGCCGTGGAGAAGTGGGCCCGGCCGCGGCATGCCGCCGGACTGGCCGCCGACCTGCCAGCGGGGCTGCGCTTCTATCGCGGCGAGCAGATTCCGGCGACGCTGCGCGAGCTGCCGCAGGGGGTGTCCCATACGGTCGTGGACGGCGCCGGGCTGCACGTGCTCGCCGGCTCGGACGAATGGGGTCCCTACCTGGTCGTCGATCGCGAGAGCGACTACGAAAAAATTGAACTGCTGGTGTACTCGCTGTTCGGCGCATTGTTCGTCGGCCTGCTCGTGCTGGCCGCGTTCCTGGGCGGCTTTATCGGGCGCAGGATCGTGGTCCCGATGCGCGAACTGTCCGACGCAGTCAGCCGGGGCGCCACCTCCTTGCCCTTCACCGGGCGCAGGGACGAGCTGGGCGTCCTCGCGCGCGCGCTCGACGCGCATACCTCTGAACTGCGCGGGTTCCTCGATCGCGAACGCTTCTTCACGGGCGATGTCAGCCATGAGCTGCGTACCCCGCTCACGGTCATCATGGGCGCTGCCGAGATCCTGGTCGAGAGCACGCAGGATCCGGCTATCCGCGGGCCGGCCCTGCGCATCTGCCGCGCCGCGCAGGAGGCGAGCGAATGCGTCAGCGTGCTCCTGGTGCTGGCCCGCAAACCCGAGGTCGGGCTGCTTGCGCCAGTCCCGGTGAGCGAGGTGGCGCGCCGGGAAACCGCGCGCTACCAGGACTTGGTCGCCGGCCGGCCGGTCACCCTGCGCTGCGTGGGCGATGCCCAGGTCAGCGTGCGTGCGCCCGCGGAGCTGTGCAGCGCAGCGCTGGGAAACCTGATCCGCAACGCCTGCCAGTACACCGAGCAGGGCGCGGTGACCGTCCTGCTCGAGCCAGGGCGGGTGATCGTGGAAGACACCGGCCCGGGCCTGCCCGCGTCGGTACGGCAGACGCTGGGCCAGGGCGCCACGTCCATCCCGTCCAGCGGCTCGGCAGGCACGGGCCTCGGCCTGTCGCTGGTCAGGCGCATTTGCGCGTACCTCGGCGCCGATCTCGCGTACCAGGACCGGCCTGGCGGGGGCAGCCGTTTTACGATCACCTTTCACCTGTCTTGACGCAATCCTGACGCCGGTTTCACTGCGGGCTAATCCACTGGTTTGTATCCTTCGCGAAACGACCCGTTCCGGGTTGCATGTGGAAGGAAGATCGAGTGGACAAATTGGCATCCCGGCGCATCGATGCCTCGGCGCTCGCGTTGGCTGTGGCGCTGCTGCTGGCAAGCGCATATAACGCAAAATTCTGGGCGACGCTCAGCCAGGCCGCGGGCGGCTGGTCGCAGCTCCCGGTTCTCGCCGCAACATTCCTGATTGTGGTCCTGGTGTTCAATGCCATCCTGACCCTGGCGACCTTCCGCTACCTCGCCAAGCCGGCCTGGATCGTGCTGGTACTGGTGGCGGCGGTGGCCAGCCATTTCGTCACGTCCTACGGCATCGTGATCGACAAGAACATGCTGCAGAACGTGGCCGAGACCGACTTTCGGGAAGCTTCTGAACTCCTGAGCTGGGACCTGGCGGCAACCGTCGTGATCCTCGGCGCGGTGCCCGCATGGCTGATCGCGCGCACCCAGATCCGTTTTCCGCTTGGCGTGCGCGGCCTCCTGCAGCGTGCCGGCATCGCCTCCGGTTCGCTGCTGCTGGCGGGGCTGCTGCTGGTGTGCTTCTTCAAGAGCCTGGCGCCGGTGCTGCGCGAGCATCGCGAACTGCGCTTCCTGCTGATCCCGACCAACGTGGTGCAGGCGGTGCACGGCTATGCCGGCAACCGGTTCGCCAGCCAGGTCGTCGTCGCCCCGCTCGGGCGCGATGCCAGGAAGGCGCATGGCTGGGCGGGCCAGCCGCGGCGCACCCTGACCGTCATCGTGGTCGGCGAAACGGCGCGCGCCGCCAACTTCTCGCTCAATGGGTATGCGCGCGACACCAATCCGCAGCTGGCGCGGCAGGAAGGGCTGATCAACTTCCGCCATGTGAGTTCCTGCGGCACCGCCACGGCGGTATCGGTCCCTTGCGTGTTCTCCGCGTTGGGGCGGGAAGGATTTACCAATGCCAGGGCATCCAGCCAGGAGGGCCTGCTCGACATCCTGGCGCACGCCGGGTTCGAGGTGCTGTGGCGCGATAACAATTCCGGCTGCAAGGGCGTGTGCGACCGCGTCAGGTACGAGGACATGACCACCCACGCGCGCCCCGACAGCCGCTGCAATGCCGAGTCCTGCTACGACGAGCTGCTGCTGGACGGCCTGCCGGAGCTCCTGCGCCGCACCGACAAGGACCTGGTGGTCGTCCTGCACCAGCAGGGCAGCCACGGGCCGGCCTACGCGAAGCGCTATCCGCCAGGTTTTGGCCGTTTCGGCCCGGTATGCACGAGCAACCAGTTTGCCGAGTGTTCGCGCGAATCGATCGAGGCCGCCTACGACAACACCATCCTGTATACGGACCACTTCCTCGACCAGACCATCCGGATGCTGCGCGAAGCGGCTGCCCGGGAGTCGGTGGATACGGCGATGCTGTACTTCTCCGACCATGGCGAGTCGCTGGGCGAGAACAATATGTACCTCCACGGTGCGCCTTACCTGTTCGCGCCGCGCGAGCAGACCGAGGTGCCGATGATGTTGTGGATGTCCGACGGCTTCAGCGAGCGCTTCCAGATCGACCGCGCCTGCCTGAAGGAGGCCGGCGATCGCCCGCTCTCCCACGATAACGTGTTCCATTCCGTGCTCGGCATGCTTGGGGTGGACACGGTCGCGCGAAACCCTCGGCTGGACCTGTTTGCGTCCTGCCGGCGCCGCACCTGAGATGCAGTCCGCAGCCGCCGCCCCGGTCGTGCTCGGGAAGGATGCGATGCGCCGCATCGCCTTCGTCCTGGCCGCACTCGCGCCGCTGATCTGGTGGATCGGGCGCTACACCGACGTGGACCTGGCGCTGGCCGACGCCGCGTTCGACATGCGCCTCCACGCCTTCCCGTGGCGCGATGCCTGGCTGGCAGACCGCTTCAACCACGTCATCCTGAAATGGCTGATGCTGCTGGCAGCCGCCTTCTGCGTGGGCCGCGCCGCCGTCGATGCGTTCGCGCCGCAGCGCAGCCGCACGCCGCTGGACCGGGTGCGCATGCGGATCGTCGCGCTTAGCGCCATCTGCGTCCCGCTGGTCATCAGCCTGCTCAAGCAGGCAAGCTCCTCGCATTGTCCGTGGGACCTGGCCCGCTATGGCGGCGAGCAGCCCTATGTCCGCATTTTCGAGTCGCTGCCGGCGGGGGCTGTTGCGGGCCACTGCCTGCCGGCCGGGCACGCGTCGAGCGCGCTGTGGCTGGTGTCGCTGGCCGTCTACTGGCTGCCGGGAAGTGCCGGCGCCGCGCGCAGGGCGGCATTCGTGGGGATCGCGCTGGGCGCAGCCATGGGAATCGGTCAGCAACTGCGCGGCGCACACTTCCTGACACATACGCTGTGGTCGGTCTGGATAGCGTGCCTGGTGGTGGTGATGCTGACGGCGCTGGTGCAGGCGCACGCACGCAGGTTCGCGCCTGATGGGGCGAGGTAGCCCAATAGGGTAGGGCAGGCCGGCCCTGCCTGCTGTGCAGCGGGGCTGTCGTTTGACCCGCTTGCGTAACGCAAGTTACAATAACGGGTTATTTGACTCGTGGGCTGGCAATGCGTCGCAAACTCGTCGTCGGAAACTGGAAAATGAATGGCAGCCTGGCTGCCAACGCGCCCCTGCTGAAGGGCGTGGCCGAAGGCGCTGGCGCGGCCGGCGCCGACTGCGCCGTATGCGCTCCCGCTCCCTACCTGGCCCAGTGCCAGCAGCTGCTGGCCGGTACGCCGGTCGCCTGGGGCGCGCAGGATGTGTCGCGCCACGCGAGCGGCGCCTACACCGGCGAAGTCTCCGCTTCGATGCTGATGGACTTCGGTTGCAGCTATGTCATCGTCGGCCACTCCGAGCGCCGCGCCTACCACGGCGAATCGAACGAACTGGTGGCCCAGAAGGCCGTCGCCGCAATGTCCGCGGGCCTGACCCCGATCGTGTGCGTCGGCGAGACGCTGGAAGAGCGCGAAGCCGGCCGCACCACCCAGGTCGTGTCGGCCCAGCTGGAGGCGGTGCTGGCGCTGCTCGACGGCCAGCAGGTCTCGGGCATCGTGGTGGCCTATGAGCCGGTCTGGGCGATCGGCACCGGCAAGACGGCGACGCCCGCGATGGCGCAGGAAGTGCACGCGCAGCTGCGCATGCAGCTGAAGGAAAAGAGCGCGGACGCCGGCGCAGGCGTGCGGATCCTGTACGGCGGCAGCATGAAGCCGGACAATGCCCGCGAACTGATGGCGCAAACGGATATCGATGGTGGCCTGATCGGAGGGGCGTCGCTGAAGGCGGCCGACTTCCTGGCCATCGTCCAGGCAGCATAAACAATTAACTCAACTTGGAATGGAATAACATGGACACCTTGTTCAATCTGATCGTTGTGGTGCAGGTGATTTCTGCACTGGCCATCATCGGCCTGGTGCTGCTGCAGCACGGTAAGGGCGCCGACATGGGCGCGGCGTTCGGTTCCGGTGCGTCGGGTTCGCTGTTTGGCGCGTCCGGCTCGTCCAACTTCCTGTCGAAGCTGACCGCGATCTCCGCAGTGGTGTTCTTCGGCGCCACGCTGGCCCTGGCCTCGATGGGCGGCAACCGCGGCGCAGCCAGCACCGATGGCGGCGGCGTGATGGAGCGCGCCGGCCAGGCCGTTCCGACCGCGACCGTTCCTGCCGCACCCGCTGCAACTGTTCCTGCAGCCCCTGCTGCAACCGTTCCTGCCGCCGACGCTACCGTTCCCGGCGCCGCTGCGCCGGCTGCCGCCCAGGCAGTCCCGGCTGACGTCCCGGCCGCTCCGGCACCGGCCCCGGCACGCTGATCGTATCCCCGTCATCCCGGCCTTCGCTGGGGTGGCGGCGCTCCAGCCTTCGCCGGTGTGATCGCCGGCAAGCGTGCGTCCCTGTTTTGAACCTTCGCTACACTCGCTGTAGCTGCCCTGGCCGAAGGGCGCATTGCGAAGGCCGGAGCTTCCCGGAACGGGCTTGCTCCAGAGTGGGAAAAAAGAGTAAAAAATCTATTTTTTCCTTGCGGCAGCGCAAATTTGGCATTGGCAAACTGTGCTCCCGCGGTTAGAATAGCGGTCTCTTAGCCGACGTGGTGAAATTGGTAGACACGCTATCTTGAGGGGGTAGTGGCGCAAGCTGTGCGAGTTCGAGTCTCGCCGTCGGCACCAGAAATTATCTAAGGGCCAGCAAGGGCGCACGAATAGTGCTCATGCCTAAGCTGGCTTTTTTACGAGGATCAGCCGTTCGATCCTGGTGTAGGCCAAAAGCCAGGTTTAAACGGCAGGCGCTGCGATGAAAAGCAGCGTTTGTTTAACCGACTACCAGGGCTCTTCACGTGAACCTCGAGAATTACTTCCCCGTTCTATTGTTTATCCTCGTCGGCCTTGCGGTCGGCGTCATTCCGCAGGCGCTTGGCTTCGTGCTGGGCCGCAACAAGCCGGATGCCCAGAAACTCTCCCCGTACGAATGCGGCTTCGAAGCCTTCGAAGACGCGCGCATGAAGTTCGACGTTCGCTACTACCTGGTGGCGATCCTGTTTATTTTGTTTGACCTTGAAACGGCATTCTTCTTCCCATGGGGCGTCTCCATGCAGGAGCTGGGCTGGCAGGGCTACGTCACGATGATGGTGTTCATCGCCGAATTCGTGGTCGGTTTTTGGTATATCTGGAAGAAAGGTGCCCTTGATTGGGAATAAGCCATGGCTATTGAAGGCGTCTTGAAAGAAGGTTTCATCACCACCACAGCCGATAAGCTGATCAATTGGGCCCGCACCGGATCGATGTATCCGATGACGTTCGGCCTGGCTTGCTGCGCGGTCGAGATGATGCACGCGGGCGCGGCCCGCTACGACCTGGAGCGTTTCGGCTTCATGTTCCGTCCATCGCCACGCCAGTCCGACGTGATGATCGTCGCCGGCACCCTGTGCAACAAGATGGCGCCGGCGCTGCGCAAGGTCTACGACCAGATGCCGGAACCGCGCTGGGTCATCTCCATGGGTTCCTGCGCCAACGGCGGCGGCTACTACCACTACTCGTACTCGGTGGTGCGCGGCTGCGACCGCATCGTGCCGGTGGACGTGTACGTGCCAGGCTGCCCGCCGACCGCGGAAGCGCTGTTGTACGGCATCCTCCAGCTGCACAACAAGATTAAACGTAACGACACCATCGCGCGCTGATCATGACCGCAAAAATCCAAAACCTCGAAGCCGCGCTGGCCGCGGCATTCGGCGAGCGCATCGCGATGACGACCGCGCTCGGCGAAGTGACGATCGTCGTGAAGGCCGCCGACTACCTGAACGTCATGCAAACGCTGCGCGACGACGCGACCCTGCGTTTCGACGAGCTGATCGACCTGTGCGGCGTGGACTACTCGACCTACGGCGAAGGCACCTGGGAAGGCCCGCGCTTCGCGGCCGTCACCCACCTGCTGTCGATCGAAAAGAACTGGCGCGTGCGCGTGCGCGTGTTCGCCCCGGACGACGAGATGCCGCTGGTGCCATCGGTGACCGGCATCTGGCGTGCCGCCAACTGGTACGAGCGTGAAGCGTTCGACCTGTTCGGCATCCTGTTCGAAGGCCACAACGACCTGCGCCGCATCCTGACCGACTACGGCTTCATCGGCCATCCGTTCCGCAAGGACTTCCCGGTCTCGGGCTACGTCGAAATGCGCTACGACCCCGAGCAGGCCCGCGTGATCTACCAACCCGTCACGATCGAACCGCGCGAGATCATCCCGCGCGTGATCCGCGAAGAAACCTACGGGACGAAATAATGGCTGAGATTAAGAACTACACCCTGAACTTCGGTCCGCAGCACCCGGCAGCGCACGGCGTGCTGCGCCTGGTGCTGGAGCTGGACGGCGAAGTGATCCAGCGCGCCGACCCGCACATCGGCCTGCTGCACCGCGCGACCGAGAAGCTGGCGGAAACCCGCACCTACCTGCAATCGGTGCCGTACATGGACCGCCTCGACTACGTGTCGATGATGTCCAACGAGCACGCGTACGTGATGGCGATCGAGAAGCTGCTCGGCGTGGAAGTGCCTGAGCGCGCGCTGTACATCCGCGTCATGTTCGACGAGATCACGCGCCTGCTGAACCACCTGATGTGGCTGGGCGCGCACGCGCTCGACGTCGGCGCGATGGGCCCGTTCCTGTACGCGTTCCGCGACCGCGAAGACCTGTTCGACGCCTACGAGGCCGTATCGGGCGCGCGCATGCACGCGGCCTACTACCGCCCGGGCGGCGTGTACCGCGACCTGCCGGACTCGATGCCGCAGTACCGCGCATCGCTGATCCGCAACGAGAAGGAACTGGCGCAGCGCAACGAGAACCGCCAGGGTTCGCTGCTCGACTTCCTGGAAGACTTCAGCAAGCGCTTCGTCGGCTACGTCGACGAGTACGAGACGCTCCTGACCGACAACCGCATCTGGAAGCAGCGTACCGTCGGCATCGGCGTGGTGTCTCCGGAAGACGCGAAAGCGATGGGCTTCACCGGCGCCATGCTGCGCGGCTCGGGCATCGCCTGGGACCTGCGCAAGACCCAGCCGTACGCGGTGTACGACAGGATGGACTTCGACGTCCCGGTCGGCACCAACGGCGACTCGTATGACCGCTACCTGGTGCGCATCGAAGAGATGCGCCAGTCCAACCGCATCATCAAGCAGTGCATCGACTGGCTGCGCGTGAATCCGGGCCCGGTCATGACCAGCAATAACAAGGTCGCTCCGCCGTCGCGCGTGGACATGAAGACCAATATGGAATCGCTGATCCACCACTTCAAGCTGTTCACCGAAGGCATGCACGTGCCGCCGGGCGAAGCGTACAGCGCGGTGGAGCATCCGAAGGGCGAATTCGGCATCTACATCGTGTCGGACGGCGCCAACAAGCCATACCGCCTGAAGATCCGCGCACCGGGCTTCGCGCACCTGCAAAGCCTGGACGAAATGGCGCGCGGCCACATGATCGCGGACGCCGTGACCATCATCGGCACCCAGGACATCGTTTTCGGCGAGATCGACCGTTAAAGGCACATCATGTTGTTATCCCAAGAAGCATACAAACGAATCGACCGCGAGCTGGCCAAGTACCCGGCCGACCAGCGGCAGTCCGCAGTGATGGCCGCGCTGGCCATCGCGCAGGACGAGAAGGGCTGGCTGGCGCCGGAAACGATGCAGGACATCGCCGACTACATCGGCATGCCGGCGATCGCGGTGCAGGAAGTCGCGACCTTCTACAACATGTACAACATCAAGCCGGTGGGCAAGCAGAAGATCACCGTCTGCACCAACCTGCCGTGCGCACTGTCCGGCGGCGAACGCATGGGCCAGTACCTGCAGGACAAGCTGGGCGTGGGCTACCGCGGCACCACCGAAGACGGCCAGTTCACGCTGGTCGAAGGCGAATGCATGGGCGCCTGCGGCGACGCACCGGTCCTGCTGGTCAATAACAAGCGCATGTGCAGCTTCATGAATGAACAGAAAATCGACGCGCTGGTGGAGGAGCTGAAGAAATGACTTCCCTGCACGACCGTCACATCAAACCCCTGATCCTGGCTGGCCTCGATGGCCAGAACTGGCACCTGGCCGACTACGTCAAGCGTGGCGGCTATTCGGCGCTGCGCCGCATCCTCGAAGAGAAGATCACCCCTGAACAGGTGATCGCCGAGCTGAAGGCATCGTCGCTGCGCGGCCGCGGCGGCGCGGGCTTCCCGACCGGCCTGAAATGGTCGTTCATGCCGCGCCAGTACCCGGGCCAGAAGTACCTCGTCTGCAATACCGACGAAGGCGAGCCGGGCACGTTCAAGGACCGCGACATCATCCGCTACAACCCGCACTCGCTGATCGAGGGCATGGCCATCGGCGCGTACGCGATGGGCATCACGGTGGGCTACAACTACATCCACGGCGAGATCTTCGCGGACTACCTGCGCTTCGAGGAAGCGCTGGAAGAGGCGCGCAAGGAAGGCTTCCTGGGCGAGCGCATCATGGGCAGCGATTTCTCGTTCCAGCTGCACGCGCACCACGGCTACGGCGCCTACATCTGCGGCGAAGAGACCGCGCTGCTCGAATCGCTGGAAGGCAAAAAGGGCCAGCCGCGCTTCAAGCCGCCGTTCCCGGCGTCGTTCGGCCTGTATGGCAAGCCAACCACCATCAACAACACCGAGACCTTCGCGGCGGTCCCGTTCATCATGAACATGGGCGGCGAAGCCTACGCCGGCCTGGGCAAGCCGAACAACGGCGGCACCAAGATCTTCTCGATCTCGGGCGACGTCGAGCGTCCGGGCAACTACGAAGTCCCGCTTGGCACGCCGTTCGCGACCCTGATGGAACTGGCCGGCGGCATGCGCGGCGGTAAAAAGATCAAGGCAGTCATCCCTGGCGGCTCGTCCGCACCGGTGGTGCGCGGCGACCTGATGATGGAAACCGACCTCGATTACGACTCGATCGCCAAGGCCGGCTCCATGCTCGGTTCCGGCGCCGTGATCGTGATGGACGAAACGCGCTGCATGGTCAAGTCGCTGCTGCGCCTGTCGTACTTCTATTACGAGGAATCGTGCGGCCAGTGCACCCCGTGCCGTGAAGGCACCGGCTGGATGTACCGCATGGTCCACCGCATCGAACACGGCCAGGGCCGCCCGGAAGACCTCGACATGCTCAACTCGATCGCCGACAACATCCAGGGCCGCACCATCTGCGCGCTGGGCGATGCCGCCGCGATGCCTGTGCGCGCCATGATCAAGAACTTCCGCGACGAATTCGCATACCACATCGAGCACAAGCACTGCCTCGTGCCCGCATACATTTAAGAAGCCAGAGAAATCTCATGGTTGAAATTGAAATTGACGGTAAGAAGGTCGAAGTCGCTCCCGGCTCCATGCTGATGGACGCGGCCAACAAGATCGGAACTTACATCCCGCACTTCTGCTACCACAAGAAGCTGTCGATCGCGGCCAACTGCCGCATGTGCCTCGTCGAAGTCGAGAAGGCGCCCAAGCCGCTGCCGGCCTGCGCGACCCCGGTCTCGGCCGGCATGATCGTGCGCACCGCCAGCGACAAGGCGGTGCAGGCGCAGCGCTCGGTGATGGAATTCCTGCTGATTAATCACCCGCTCGACTGCCCGATCTGCGACCAGGCCGGCGAATGCCAGCTGCAGGACCTCGCGGTCGGCTACGGCAACAGCGGTTCGCGCTACGAAGAAGAAAAGCGCGTGGTGGCGCCAAAGGACGCGGGTCCGCTGATCTCGATGGAAGAGATGAGCCGCTGCATCCAGTGCACCCGCTGCGTGCGCTTCGGCCAGGAAGTGGCCGGCGTGATGGAGTTCGGCATGGTCGGCCGCGGCGAGCACTCGGAGATCACCACCTTCGTCGGCAAGACCGTCGACTCGGAAGTGTCGGGCAACATGATCGACCTGTGCCCGGTCGGCGCGCTGACCTCCAAGCCGTTCCGCTACACCGCGCGTTCGTGGGAACTGTCGCGCCGCAAGTCGGTGTCGCCGCACGATTCGCTCGGCTCGAACCTGATCGTCCAGGTCAAGGGCGGCCACGTGATGCGCGTGCTCCCGCTGGAGAACGAAGAGATCAACGAATGCTGGATCTCGGACAAGGACCGCTTCTCGTACGAAGCCCTGTCGACCGCCGACCGCCTGACCCGCCCGATGCTCAAGCAGGGCGGCGAGTGGAAGGAAACCGACTGGCAGACCGCGCTGGAATACGTCGCGCACGGCCTGCGCAACATCCGCCACGAGCACGGCGCCAACGCGATCGCCGCCTACGGCACCGCGCACTCGACGCTGGAAGAGCTGCACCTGCTGGGCAAGCTGGCACGCGGGATCGGCACCAATAGCGTCGACTTCCGCCTGCGCCAGAGCGACTTCGCGCTGGACGGCGCCGTCACGCCATGGCTGGGCATGCCGATCGCGGAAGTCTCCACGCTCAAGAGCGCCTTCATCATCGGCTCGTTCCTGCGCAAGGACCATCCGCTGCTGTCGACCCGCATCCGCGCCGCCGTCAAGGCCGGCGCCCAGCTGTCGGTCCTGCACAGCACCGACGAAAACCTGCTGATGCCGGTGGCCGCCAAGATGATCGCAGCGCCGTCCGACTGGCTGGCTGCGCTGTCCGAGATCGTGGTTGCCGTCGCCGACGCCAAGGGCGTCGCCAAGCCGGCCGGCTTCGACGGCCAGGCATCCGATGCCGCCAAGGCGATCGCTGCCACCTTCTCGGCCGAAGGCGGCGCTGTCCTGCTGGGCAACGCGGTCACGCACCATCCTGATTTCTCCGCGATCGCGGCCGCAGCGCAGTGGATCGCGCAGCAGACCGGCGCGAAATTCGGCTACCTGACCGAAGCTGCCAACACCGTCGGCGGCTACCTGGCCGGCGCCACCTCGAACGAGGCGGCCTTCGCCGCCCCGAAGAAGGCATACGTGCTGCTGAACGCCGAACCGCTGCTGGACGCTGCCAATCCGCAGCAGGCTGCGCAAGCGCTGGCCGGCGCCGACATGGTCGTCGCCATGTCCGCCTTCAAGCACGGCTTCGACTACGCCGACGTGCTGCTGCCGGTCTCGCCGTTCTCGGAAACCTCGGGCACCTTCGTCAACTGCGAAGGCCGCGCGCAGAGCTTCAACGGCACCGTCAAGCCGCTGGGCGACGCCCGTCCGGCCTGGAAGGTGCTGCGCGTGCTGGGCAACCTGATGGAAATCCCGGGCTTCGACTACGAAACCTCGGAAGCGATCCGCGACGAAGTGCTGGGCGCGGGCGTGACCAACCTGTCGGGCCGCCTGTCCAACATCGGCAACGCCGCGCTGAAGGCTTCCCCATGGGGCACGTCCGGTTCGGTCGAGCGTATCGCCGACGTGCCGATCTACTTCGCCGACGCGATCGCGCGCCGCTCCGAGCCGCTGCTGCGCACGGCCGACGGGCAGCCGCCGAAGGCAACCCTGTCCGCCGCGCTGGCCTCGCAACTGGGCGTGAACGCGGGCGACAAGGTCAAGGTCAGCCAGGGTTCCGGCTGGACCGTCCTGGAAGCCGCGGTCGACGCCACGCTGCCTGCGAACGCAGTGCGCGTGCCTGCCGCACACGAATCCACCGCCACCCTGGGCGCGATGTTCGGTGCCGTACAAGTTGAAAAAGCAGGGGAGGGTGTCTGATGGCTTATCCTGAATTCGTGACCAACCTGCACGGCCTGGTCGTCGACTACACCGGCGGCGCCGCGCCGCTGGTCTGGACCATGATGAAGATCGTGGCCGTGACCGCGCCGCTGATGCTGCTGGTTGCGTACCTGACCCTGTGGGAGCGCAAGCTGCTCGGCTGGATCCAGATCCGTATCGGCCCGAACCGCGTGGGCTTCAACGGCATCCTGCAGCCGATCGCCGACGCGCTCAAGCTGCTGTTCAAGGAGATCATCCTCCCGGCGCGCGCCAACAAGACCCTGTTCCTGATCGGCCCGATCATGACCATCATGCCGGCGCTGGCCGCCTGGTCGGTGGTGCCGTTCGGTCCGGAGGCGGTGCTGGCCAACGTCAATGCAGGCGTGCTGCTGCTGCTCGCGATCACCTCGATGGAGGTGTACGGCATCATCATCGCCGGCTGGTCCTCGAACTCGAAGTACTCGTTCATGGGCGCGATGCGCGCCTCGGCGCAGATGGTCTCGTACGAGATCGCGATGGGCTTTGCGCTGGTGGTCGTGCTGATGGTGTCCGGTTCGCTGAACTTCATCGACATCGCCCAGCAGCAGCAGACCGGCCGCATGGCCGAGATGGGCCTGAACTTCCTGTCCTGGAACTGGCTGCCGCTGCTGCCGATCTTCGTCGTGTACCTGATCGCCGGCCTGGCAGAGTGCAACCGCCACCCGTTCGACGTGGTGGAAGGCGAGTCCGAGATCGTCGGCGGCCACATGGTGGAATACGCGGGCATGTCCTACGCGATGTTCTTCCTGGCCGAATACGCGAACATGATCCTGATCGGCGTGCTCGGTTCGGTGATGTTCCTCGGCGGCTGGAGCGCTCCGCTGGCGGTGCTGGAATTCGGCGGCGGCTTCGGCGGGTTCTTCTGGCTGTTCCTGAAGACCTTCCTGATCGTGTCGCTGTTCATCTGGACCCGCGCCACCTTCCCGCGCTACCGCTATGACCAGATCATGCGCCTGGGCTGGAAAGTATTCATTCCACTGACCCTGTTCTACCTGGTGTTCGTCGCTACGTGGATGCAGACCCCGTGGAATATTTGGGATTAAGAGGCGATTGAAATGACCAAGGTAAAAGATTTTTTCAACAGCCTGCTGTTGACCGAGCTGTTCAAGGGCATGGCCCTGACCGGCCGCTATATGTTCGCCCGCAAGATCACGGTGCAGTTCCCGGAAGAGAAAACGCCGCTGTCGCCGCGCTTCCGCGGCCTGCACGCGCTGCGCCGCTACCCGAACGGGGAAGAGCGCTGCATCGCCTGCAAGCTGTGCGAAGCGGTGTGCCCGGCGATGGCGATCACCATCGAGTCCGAGCAGCGTGACGACGGCTCGCGCCGCACCACGCGCTACGACATCGACCTGACCAAGTGCATCTTCTGCGGCTTCTGCGAAGAGTCCTGCCCGGTCGATTCGATCGTCGAGACCAACACGCTCGAGTACCACGGCGAAAAGCGCGGTGACCTGTACTACACCAAAGAGATGCTGCTGGCAGTGGGCGACCGCTACGAAGCCCAGATCGCAGCCGACCGCGCGGCAGACGCGAAGTACCGTTGATTGGGGAAGTAATGGAATTCACTAACGTTTTGTTCTACGCGTTCGCGGTCATCATGATCTTCGCCTCGATCGGCGTGATCACGGCCCGCAACCCGGTGCATGCGGCACTGTTCCTGGTGCTGACCTTCTTCAACGCGGCCGGCCTGTGGCTGCTGCTGCGCGCCGAGTTCCTGGCGATCGTCCTGGTGCTGGTGTACGTCGGCGCCGTGATGGTGCTGTTCCTGTTCGTCGTCATGATGCTCGACATTAACCTCGACAAGATGCGCGCCGGGTTCTGGAAGTACCTGCCGGTGGCCGCGGTCGTCGGCGGCCTGATCGTCATCGAGATGGCAGCGGTGCTGTTCCACTCGTTCGGCAACTTCAATGCAGCGCCCCTGTCCCAGGCCTACCACATCGGCGGCACCAAGGAACTTGGCCTGCTGATCTACACCCAGTACATCTACGGCTTCGAGATCGCCGCCGTGGTCCTGCTGGTGGCGATCATCGCCGCCGTGGCGCTGACACTGCGCAAGCGCAAGGACACCAAGCACTACGATCCGGGCATGGCCGTGCGCGTCAAGCGCAACGACCGCCTGCGCATCGTGAAGATGGATGCAGTCGTGGAAGCGCCTGCCGTTGTCGAGCCTAAGGAGGCACCATGACTTTATCGCTGGCCCACTACCTGGTTCTGGGCGCCATCCTGTTCGCGGTTTCGATCGTGGGCATTTTCCTGAACCGGAAAAACGTCATCATCCTGCTGATGGCCATCGAGCTCATGCTGCTGGCGGTGAACATGAACTTCATCGCGTTCTCCCACTACCTGGGCGACGCGGCGGGGCAGATCTTCGTTTTCTTCATCCTGACCGTGGCGGCCGCCGAATCGGCGATCGGCCTTGCGATCCTGGTGGTCCTGTTCCGCAACCTGGACACGATCAATGTGGAAGACCTGGACAGCCTCAAGGGCTGATTCATCCTCGAACTATAAAGACTAAGGTTTAACATGGCGGGGCAAATCCTCAACCCACACCTCCTGCTCGCAGTTCCCCTGGCGCCCCTCGCGGGCTCCATGGTGGCGGGCCTGCTTGGTACACGCTTCTTCGGTAACGTCGTCGGGCGCAAGGTGGCCACGGTCGCCACCATCCTCGGCGTGCTGGTCGCATTCGGCCTGTCGCTGCACACGCTGCTGGCGGTGCTCGATGGCGCGTCCTTCAACGGCACCATCTATAACTGGATGACGGTGGCAGGCATGCCGCTGGAAGTCGGCTTCCAGATCGACTCGCTGTCGGCGATGATGATGTGCGTGGTCACCTTCGTGTCGCTGATGGTCCACATCTACACGATCGGCTACATGGCCGAAGACGAAGGCTACAACCGCTTCTTCGCGTACATCTCGCTGTTCACGTTCGCGATGCTGATGCTGGTCATGGCCAACAACTTCCTGCAGCTGTTCTTCGGCTGGGAAGCGGTGGGCCTGGTCTCGTACCTGCTGATCGGCTTCTGGTACACGCGCCCAACCGCGATCTTCGCCAACATGAAGGCATTCCTGGTCAACCGCGTCGGCGACTTCGGCTTCATCCTGGGCATCGGCCTGGTGCTGGCCTATACCGGCTCGATGAACTACCAGGAAGTGTTCGCCGCCAAGGACGCGCTGGCCAACGCCACGCTGCCGGGCACCACCTGGATGGTGATGTCGGTCGCCTGCATCTGCCTGTTCATCGGCGCGATGGGCAAGTCGGCCCAGTTCCCGCTGCACGTCTGGCTGCCAGACTCAATGGAAGGCCCGACCCCGATTTCGGCACTGATCCACGCGGCGACCATGGTCACCGCCGGCATCTTCATGGTGGCGCGCATGTCGCCGCTGTTCGAGATGTCCGACGCCGCGCTGTCCTTCGTCATCGTGATCGGCGCCATCACCGCGCTGTTCATGGGCTTCCTGGGCATCATCCAGAACGACATCAAGCGCGTGGTCGCGTACTCCACGCTGTCGCAGCTGGGCTACATGACCGTGGCGCTGGGCGCCTCGGCCTACTCGGTCGCCGTGTTCCACCTCATGACGCACGCGTTCTTCAAGGCGCTGCTGTTCCTCGGCGCCGGCTCGGTCATCATCGGCATGCACCACGACCAGGACATCCGCAACATGGGCGGCCTGCGCAAGTACATGCCGATCACCTGGATCACCTCGCTGCTGGGTTCCCTGGCGCTGATCGGCACCCCGCTGTTCTCGGGCTTCTACTCGAAGGATTCGATCATCGAGGCGACCCACGCCGCCAACGTGCCGGGCGCAGGCTTCGCGTACTTTGCGGTGCTGGCCGGCGTGTTCGTGACCGCGTTCTACTCGTTCCGCATGTACTTCCTGGTGTTCCACGGCGAAGAGCGCTTCGGCAAGCCGCACCACCACAGCGAAGGCCACGACTCCGACGCGCACCATGAAGAAGACGAAGGTTCGCACGACCACCACCACGGCCTGGCGCCGGGCGAGAAGCCGCATGAGTCGCCGCTGGTCGTGACCCTGCCGCTGATCCTGCTGGCGATCCCGTCGGTCATCATCGGCTACCTGACCATCGGCCCGATGCTGCACGGCTCGTTCTTCGACGGCGTGATCACGGTCGCTTCGAACCATCCTGCGATGGCCGAACTGAAGGCGATGTTCCACGGCCCGATGGCCATGGCAACCCACGGCCTGATGACCGCACCGTTCTGGCTCGCGCTGGGCGGCGTCGCCGCGGCCTACTACTGCTACATGGTCAATCCGCGTGTGCCGGCCTGGTTCTACGCCAAGTTCAAGGGCATCCACACGCTGCTGGACAACAAGTACTACATGGACGCGTTCAACCAGAAGGTGTTCGCCGGCGGCGCGCGCGTGCTGGGTGGCGGCCTGTGGAACGTGGGCGACCGCAACCTGATCGACGGCCTGGTCGTCAACGGCAGCGCGAAGCTGGTTGGCTGGATCGCCGGCATCGTGCGCCACCTGCAGTCCGGCTACATCTACCACTATGCATTTGTGATGATCCTCGGCGTGCTGTTCTTCCTCGTGAAGTACTTCCCGTTCTGGCAGGCTTAACGACGTTCGCAAAGAAATAAGAAACCATGATGCAATCTACATTTCCTCCGTACCTGAGCCTTGCCATCTGGCTGCCGATCGTCTTCGGCGTGCTGCTGCTGGCGATCGGCCGCGAGTCGAACAAGGGCCTGGTGCGCTGGCTCGCACTGGTGGGCGCGATCGTCAGCCTGCTGCCGACCATCCCGCTGATCCAGCACTTCGACAACGCCGCGCACGGCATGCAGTTCGTCGAGCTGACCCCGTGGATCGGCCGCTTCAACATCATGTACGCGCTCGGCGTGGACGGCCTGTCGCTGTGGTTCGTGCCGCTGACCGCCTTCATCACCATCATCGTCGTGATCTCGGCCTGGGAAGTGATCCAGGAACGCGTGTCGCAGTACATGGCCGCCTTCCTGATCCTGTCCGGCCTGATGATCGGCGTGTTCACCGCGACCGACGGCCTGCTGTTCTACTTCTTCTTTGAAGCGACCCTGATCCCGATGTACATCATCATCGGCATCTGGGGCGGCGAGAACCGCGTGTACGCGTCGTTCAAGTTCTTCCTCTACACCTTCTTCGGCTCGCTGCTGACGCTGGTCGCGATCATCTACCTGTACAACGCCGCCGGCGGCTCGTTCGACATCCTCAAGTGGCATCAACTGCCGCTGTCGATGGGCGAGCAGACCCTGATCTTCTTCGCCTTCCTGGCCGCGTTCGCGGTCAAGGTGCCGATGTTCCCGGTCCACACCTGGCTGCCGGACGTGCACGTGGAAGCGCCGACCGGCGGCTCCGCCGTGCTGGCCGCGATCATGCTGAAACTGGGCGCGTACGGCTTCCTGCGGTTCTCGCTGCCGATCACCCCGGACGCGTCGAAGGAATACGCCGGCCTGATCATCGTGCTGTCGCTGATCGCCGTGGTCTACATCGGCCTGGTCGCGCTGGTCCAGAAGGACATGAAAAAGCTGGTCGCGTACTCGTCGATCGCGCACATGGGCTTTGTCACGCTGGGCTTCTTCATGTTCAACGACATGTCGGTGCAGGGCGGTATCGTCCAGATGATCTCGCACGGCTTCGTGTCGGGTGCGATGTTCCTGTGCATCGGCGTGCTGTACGACCGCATGCACTCGCGCCAGATCGCCGACTACGGCGGCGTGATCAACACCATGCCGCGCTTCGCCGCCTTCATGGTGCTGTTCTCGATGGCCAACGCGGGCCTGCCTGCGACCTCCGGCTTCGTCGGCGAATTCATGGTCATCCTGGGTTCGGTGCAGTTCAACTTCGTCACCGGCATCCTGGCCGCCACCGCCCTGATCCTGGGCGCGGCGTACTCGCTGTGGATGGTCAAGCGCGTCATCTTCGGCGCGGTGGGCAATGCGCACGTGGCCGAACTGACGGACCTGAACGGCCGCGAATTCTTCATGCTGGGCGTGCTGGCACTGGCCACCCTGTACATGGGCCTGTACCCGGCGCCGTTCACGGACACGATGCAAACTTCGGTTGCCGACCTGCTGCAGCACGTAGCTGCAGGCAAGCTTCCACAATAAGCGAATGACTTACATGAATACCCCTAACCTTGTCCCGCTGTACGCAGAGATCTTCATGGTGGTCGCGGCCTCCGCGATCCTGCTGATCGACATGTTCCTGTCGGACGCCAAGCGCCACCTGACCTACGTGATGTCGCTGCTCGCGCTGGCGGGCGCCGCGTTCATCTCGTACGTCGACTTCGCTGCCGGCACCACCGTGTACACGATGTCGAACATGTTCGTCTCCGACCCGATGGCGAACCTGCTCAAGCTGTTCACCTACCTGGCGACCGCGCTGACCCTGATCTACTCGCGCAAGTACGCGGCCGACCGCGCCATGACCGGCGGCGGCCACCTGGGCGGCGAGTTCTACGTGCTCGCGCTGTTCTCCGTGGTCGGCCAGATGGTCATGATCTCGGCCAACAACATGCTCTCCGTGTACCTGGGCCTGGAACTGATGTCGCTCGCGCTGTACGCGCTGGTGGCGATGCGCCGCGACCACGCCATGTCGACCGAAGCTGCGATGAAGTACTTCGTCCTTGGTGCGCTGGCATCCGGCTTCCTCCTGTACGGCATCTCGATGCTGTACGGCGCAACCGGCACGCTGGACATCAGCACCATGGCCAAAGTCGCTGCCGCCGGCACCGCCGACAGCACCATCATGGTGTTCGGCCTGGTGTTCCTGGTCTCGGGCCTGGCGTTCAAGCTGGGCGCGGTCCCGTTCCACATGTGGGTGCCGGACGTCTACCAGGGTTCCCCGACCGCCGTCACGCTGCTGCTGGGCGCCGCGCCGAAGCTGGCCTCGTTCGCGATCTGCGTGCGCCTGCTGGTGGAAGGCCTGCCGTCGCTGGCAGTGGACTGGCAGCAGATGCTGCTGGTGCTGGCCGTGATGTCGCTCGCGATCGGCAACTTCACCGCGATCGCCCAGACCAACCTGAAGCGCATGCTGGCATATTCCACCATCGCGCAGATGGGCTTCGTGCTGCTTGGCCTGCTGGCCGGCGTGAACGGCGCCGACCACTCCAACATGGCGACCGCCTACACCTCGGCGCTGTTCTACTCGATCACCTACGTGCTGACCACGCTGGGCACCTTCGGCCTGATCATGCTGCTGGCGCGTAACGGCTTCGAAGCGGAAAACCTGAACGACTTCAAGGGCCTGGCCAAGCGTTCGCCATGGTTCGCTGCCGTGATGGCGATCCTGCTGTTCTCGCTGGCCGGCGTGCCGCCGATGATCGGCTTCACCGCCAAGTTCGCAGTGCTGCAGGCCGTCGTCGCCAGCGGCGCCGTGTGGCTCGCGATTACCGCCGTCCTGTTCTCGCTGGTTGGCGCCTACTACTACCTGCGCGTCATCAAGGTCATGTACTTCGACGAGCCGGTGGATACCGCAGCCATCTCGGCGCCTGCCGACATGCGCATCGCCCTGTCCCTGAACGGCATCTTCGTCCTGGTTGCCGGCATCGTGCCAGCGTTCCTGCTCGAAGCCTGCCTGCGCGCGATGAGCGCAACGCTGGCCTCCTGATGGATGTATCGCTGGCTGCCTGGCTGGTGATCGCGCTCGCGGTCGCCGCCGCCAACCTGCCTTTCATGAACGAGCGCCTGTTCGGCGTGATCGCCCTGAAAGGCAGGACGGAAGAGGGCGCACCCCACAAGCCGCTGTGGGTGCGCCTGCTCGAACTGCTTGCCCTCTACATCGTTGTCGGCCTGCTCGCGCGCCTGCTCGAATCCAGCATTGGCGGCGCCTTCGTACAGGGCTGGGAATTCTACGCCGTCACCGTCCCCCTGTTCCTGGTGCTGGCCTTCCCCGGCTTCGTCCTGCGCTACCTCCGCCGCCACCACACCTGAATCGCGCCCCGAAATGGGGACAGACCCCATTTTCGAAATGGGGACAGACCCCATTTTCCGTGACCGTAAAATGTAAAATGGGGTCTGTCCCCATTTTGTTGGAGCGCGTATGTCATTGAAAGAGCGCCGCGTTAGCGGTGAGACGGTGTATGACGGCAAGTTCCTCAAGGTCGACTGCGACCTGATCGAACTGCCTGACGGCAAGCAAACCCACCGTGAATTCATCCGCCATCCCGGCGCCGTGGTGATCCTGCCGCTGCTGGCCGACGGCCGGGTGCTGGTGGAGCGCCAGTTCCGCTATCCGATGCAGCGCGAATTCATCGAGTTCCCGGCAGGTAAGATCGACCCGGGCGAAGCCGACCTCGATTGCGCCAAGCGCGAGCTTGAGGAAGAGACCGGCTACACCGCGAAGGAGTGGACTTACGTCTGCACCATCCACAATGCGATCGCGTACTCCGACGAGCGACTCGAGCTCTTTCTCGCGCGCGACCTGACCGCCGGCGCGCCCAAGCTGGACGAAGGCGAGTTCCTCGAATGCTTTACCGCGACCGTGCCGGAACTGCTGGAGATGGTCAGGACAGGCAAGATCACCGACGTGAAAACGATCATCGGCCTGTTCTGGCTGGAGAAAATCGTGTCCGGGACCTGGCAACCGGCCTGACCCCATGAGAGTCCTGGCGCTGCTGCTCGTGCTGTGCTGGCCGCTGGCCGCGGAAGCAGCGCGCACGCCTTTCCAGGCGCGCTGCGAGGACACCATTGCCAGGACCACCACCACGCTGGTCGCGCGCCAGGCCGGCTACCTGGTCGACAACACCAAGTCCTTCCACCAGCTGACGCAGCTGAAGGAGCAGGGCGCCCAGCGCGGCTTCGTGCTGGGACTCACGCGCACGGAATCGCACGTGACCATCGACGCCACCGGCTCGATCCTGCACGACCGCGACAGCGACTATGAATGCATCGCCCCGCACATCGTGGTCAACCTCTGGTATTCCCCGATCACGGTCTACATCTCGCGCGAGTTCGGTCCCGGCACCTGTCCGTACCGCGAAGTGCTGTCGCATGAGTTGCGCCACGTGAAGCTGTACACCGACCACATGGAACAGGTGGCCCGCAGCGTGCGCGCGGCCCTCGCGGCGCGCTTTGGCGACAAGCCCATGTACGCGCCGCGCGGCCAGTCCAACGCCATGCTGGGCCGCGAAATCGACACCCGCTGGATCCCCTACATCAAGGCGGAACTGACGAAGGTGGAGCCGGTGCACGCCGCCATCGACTCCTACGAGGAGTACTCGCGCCTCAGCAAAGTTTGCGCAGGTGCGGTACAGTCTATTATCGGACCAGCAAGCAGCAGGAACACCAAGCAATGACACAGCAGCAGCCGCGTTACGTCGCCCTCATCCCCGCCGCCGGCGTCGGCAGCAGGATGGGCGCGTCCACGCCCAAGCAGTACATGGAGATCGCCGGCCAGCCGATGCTGCGCCGGACCATCGCCGCCTTCCTCTCGTGCGACAGGATCGCGCACACCTTTGTGGTGGTCAGCGAGGCAGACGGCTACATCGACGCCGTCGTGCCGTCCGGCGGCGTGACCGTGCTGCGCTGCGGCGGCGCTACCCGCATGGAATCGATCCGCAATGGCCTCGCCGCCATCCGCGACCAGCTGCGCGACGAAGACCGCGTGCTGGTGCACGACGCCGCGCGCCCCGGCCTGACCGCGCAGCTGATCGAACGGCTGATCGACACCGTCGGAGACGACCCGGCGGGCGGCCTGCTCGCGCTGCCGGTGGTGGACACCGTCAAGCGCCAGGGCGCCAGCGTGCAGACGGTTCCCCGCGACGGCCTGTGGCTGGCGCAGACCCCGCAGATGTTCAGCTACCGGCTGCTGAGCGACGCGCTGGCCGCCGCCCATGACGCTGCCGCCATCACCGATGACGCCAGCGCCGTCGAAGCCCTGGGCCTGTCGCCCCGGCTCGTCGAAGGGCATCCCCGCAACCTGAAGGTGACCCTGCCGGCCGACATCCGCATCGCCGAGATGTACCTCGCATCACCCGATACTTGAGAACAGAGAGACACGAAAGACTATGGCACTGGCATCCTATAATCCAACCCCGCCGTTCCGCATCGGCATCGGTTACGACTGTCACGCGCTGGTCGAAGGGCGCAAACTCGTGCTGGGCGGCGTGACCATCCCGCACAAGACCGGCCTGCAAGGCCACTCGGACGCGGACGCGCTGCTGCACGCCGTGATCGACGCGCTGCTCGGCGCCGCGGCGCTGGGCGACATCGGCAAGCACTTCCCGGATACCGACCCGATGTTCGCGGGCGCCGATTCGCGCACGCTGCTGCGCGAAGTGGCGCACCGCGTGCTGAATACCGGCTACACCATCGGGAACATCGACGCGACCATCATCGCGCAGCAGCCGAAGATGGCGCCGCACATCCCCCAGATGATCTCGCGCATCGCCGAGGACATCGGCGTCTCGCCGCAGCAGGTCAACATCAAGGCCAAGACCAACGAGAAGATGGGCTACATCGGCCGGGAAGAGGGCATCGCCGCCGAGGCCGTGGCGATGCTGATCCGCGTGGCGTGAGCAGCAGCGCGCTGTGGGAACGTGGAGTAAATCCCCCAGTCTTCCTCAAGCCGTGCGAAGCCGATTAACGAACTATCGTTTCTGAACAGGGGCTCAAGTTCTGGTCGAAGACGAGCGTTAAGCTTCTGCGGTTGGCTTTCGATATTATCCAGTACACACGCGCTCTCACAACGCCGTCACCATCGGCTGGGTAATGTTTGGTAAGGATGTGAGCAACGCTATCCACATATGGAGCAGTACTCACTTTGGTGCCCTCTTGGAGCAAGAAGCAACTCAGATTCGCGTTCTTCAGTCCAGCGGGACTGGACTTTATGGTTAGATCGCCATGGATGATCAAACTGGATGCGTTTTCGTGTGTGCTGAATGGGCGTACATCGCGGATAGTTACCGTAGCCGTGCCGCCTTCAAACGCGACCTGTAAGTCCTGTCCTTCTGTAGCAGAGCAAGCACTGCAAAGTAGAGTGACCGCGACAGCTTTAGTGAAGACCTGGCTCATTTGGATGCCTTATCGCGTTGAACTGCCTTTGGATCATCTTGACCTCCTTTATCCATGAGTTTGGCTTGACAGTGGTCGCTTGGTTAGCGACCTTGATGCCAGCACCCGATCCGTTGACGAGTGATTTCCCAGGTAAATGTATTTGGAGCCCGTGATGCCGGTTATTCCTGCGTAGCGGAGCTTGCCGTCGTTCCCGTAGACGAGCACTCGATTCACTCCATCGGTGCCAATCACGCTGACCTGTTGGCCGTGCCCGTCGTTGGTTGCTCCGCCTGAGATGCTGCTGGAGGTTAGGTTATCGAGAGCGTCGTACGCGTAAGTGGCCTTGCCCCACAGGTTGGGCGCGCTGACCGTCAATAATCGGTCCAAGTTATCGTATCCCAGGGTGCAGGTCGTCACGCTGACGTGATGCCGCCGATAATCGACGCGACGTTCGCGTTCGGATCGTAGGAGTAGGTATCATCCAGGACGCGAGGATTTAGTCTGACGTCCCTGCGCGGGGTTGCTCCAACTGCCGCGCACTCCTCTTTTCGGGCAGTTTCGCTATTTCTCTCCGTTGGCTCGGGATGATCGTGACTGCTTTCGTTGATGTTGATCCAGTAGATCGCGTCTTAGGTCCGATACTGCTGGGCCCGCACACTGCTCATTCCGGCAAGGGCGAATCAGCTGCAGACCGCCCAAGAGCGCCCAACTGTCGAGTGCAGAATTTTTTTCGAAGAGAAGTATCAAGTCGCATGACGCGTCCTTTTTTATCCGAATACGCGCACTTGCCCATTCGGTATTTTCCCATTTTGCTTTCCGAGAATATGTGATCAGCTCAAGCGTATCCGCATAGCCAGTCTTGCATCCGTAGGGCTCTAATACCCGTAGTTTCGAATGAGGCTCGAATCTGTCTTTGAGAATCCAGACTCTATCGTGGATCGAGTCATCGGCTAGTCTACGTGTTACCTCGTAAGCGCCCTCAGCGATACACCATGATGAAAGTCGGAGCTCGCACTGATGGGGAGGGGCAGCGTAAGCTGACGTGCTACCCGCTAGATTGGCACCGCAAAACGAGAGTGTGGCGATGACGAGGAAAAATCTTGCAACACTTATAAATTTCATTAACATCCTTCGCAAAGATCAAAGTCTTCTAGGTTCACCTATTCTTTGGTTCTCCGAAGACGTCGCGATGTAAGAAATTCTGGAGCTACGCACGATCGCAACGACGTGCGCGGAGGATTTCATTCGCGATTGATGCATTTGATAGCATCGGCGCCAATCAGGATCAATAAAGCGATCTAGAGCAGCTACGACCCTAAGAGCAGAGCTGAAACCGGCTGAGCGCGACGATCTATTCTCCGAACTATTCAGGAGCCAACAATATTAACGATTGCAAACAATGAGAGGAAGGTCGCAACAAAGCCTATAATTGCCGCTAACGCCGACGATACGGTACTTCGGACGAGTGGCCTGAGTTTACGATCTTCAAGGCTGTGCCAAGCTGCCCGGGCGGCAATGACCATGCCAACCCCGATGCATATCATGAAAGGATAAGGCGTACCATGTTTGCAGCCAAACAAAGGTAGCAGGACTATATATGTCGCTGCGTTAATAAAAGCGCACAATAAAGACAAGCTAGCCAACTTAACAGTTAGCGTCTTCGTTTTATTCCGTCTTCCACTATAAGAATTGTGAAATGTCATCGTCTATTCTCGGCCAGGGCGTTCGCTTAAGCGTAGTGGGTCCGGCTCTTTTGGTTTTGGCGGTGTCTGAGCGTTTTTAGCGTTATTTATCAGTTTAGTGGTTTCAGTTTTGCAACTATTGGTGGAGCCTCAGTTTGGAGAAACGGACCGACGTCCGTAGATTTTCTGGCTCGTGTATGGTCCTGTTTTTCGGTGGCGCGGATTTTGTTCAGCCACAGGCCAAGGGTGGCAATGTGAAGCTTGTTTGTCCCATCACAGGCTAATTTCGCCGTGGAAATCGATTCCAAAAAATATTCAGAGATCCGCTGCGGGTCGGATACGAGAGGGGTGAGGGTAGGGCAGAGGCAGTTCGCAGGAATGAGGACGCGCGCTCCAGTTATAATTTCTCGCTAACCCGGACATCAGAAAAGATCACGCATGCACAACCCGACGATGAACTCACGCGCGGCGTGGCTGCTGATCCTCGCGGCCTCCGCGATCCTGATGATCACGATGGGCGCACGCCTGACGACAGGTCTGTTCCTCTCTCCGATCAATACGTCGACGGGTCTCGGCATCGCCTCGATCAGCTTTGCGATGGCAATCGGGCAGTTCATGTGGGGCGCGGCGCAACCTGTGTTCGGCGCAGTGGCCGACAAGTACGGCACCGTGCGCGTGCTGATCGTTGGCGCGTTGATGCTGGCGGCCGGCCTCGCGGCGACGCCGTTCGTCGATTCGCAATTCGGCCTGATCCTGACACTGGGCATCCTGTCCGCCGCTGGCGCAGGCGCCGGCAGTTTCTCGATCCTGATCGGCGCCACGGCGCAGCGCTTACCGGCCGAGCGGCGCGGTTTCGCGGCAGGTTTCATCAACGCCGGCGGCTCCTTTGGCCAGTTCGTGTTCGCGCCGCTGATGCAGGCCCTGATCAGCAGCGTCGGCTGGGTCGTCGCGATGCTGACCATGGCTGCCACCACGCTGCTCACGATTCCTCTTGCGTGGCCGCTGCGCCGCAGCGCCGGCGTCAAGCCGGGCGCGACGCCGGCGCCCGCAGCACCGGTTGGAATCGGCCTGGGCCGACAAGTGCGCGACGCCATGCGCGACCGCAGCTACCTGTGCCTGCACATCGGCTTCTTCACCTGCGGCTTCCACATCGCTTTCCTGGTCACGCACTTGCCGGGCGAAGTCGCGCTGTGCAGCCTGCCGGTCAGCGTCTCCGCCACCGCGATCGGCTTGATTGGCCTCTTCAATATCGCCGGCTCGCTGTTCGCCGGCGCGCTGTCGTCGCGCGTGCGCATGAAGTCCCTGCTTGCGTGGATCTACGCCAGCCGCGCCGTCATCGTGGTGCTGTACCTGCTGGCGCCGAAGACTCCGCTCACGTTTTACGTGTTCGCCGCAGCCCTCGGCTTCACTTGGCTCGCGACGGTACCGCCGACCGCGGGCCTGGTCGGCAAGCTGTTCGGCACGCGCTATCTCGCGACCTTGTTTGGCCTGACGCTGCTGTCGCACCAGATCGGCGGCTTCTTCGGCGCCTGGCTGGGCGGGCTCGCATTCGTGCACTTCGGCGACTACAACTGGATGTGGTATGCGGACATCGCGCTGGCGCTCGCGGCGGCCGCCGCCAACCTTCCGATCCGCGAGGCGCCCGTGGTCCGGGCAGCTCCGGCAGCCGCGTAATGGCGCGCGACATCTACGCCTACCGCGAGGTGGCCGTGCAGTCGGTCCGCGACCCGCGCACCGGTGGGCTGGTGATCCGCCCCATGCCAGGACAGGCATTCGCGCCAACGCTCAAGGTGCAGTGTTCGCGCCGGCTGCGTGAGGATTATCCGGAAGGGACCAGCTTCCTGTTGAATGCCAAGTTGACGGACCGTTTGGGCGGGCCTCGCTACCTCTACGCGCATCACGGCGATCCCGTTGTTGTGCTGTCGCCTTCGGAAGCAAAACGATTCCTGGCCGCGTTCAGGCGCGGCCGTATTTGATAACAGGAGCGCTGGCATGATCAGGATTCGCCATATCGACCATATCGTCCTGCGCGTTCGGGACCTGGACGCAATGATCGCTTTCTACTGCGACGTGCTTGGATGCGAGGTGGAGCGCCGCAAGGATGACATCGGCCTCATCCAGCTGCGGGCCGGAAGCTGCCTGGTCGATCTGGTCCCGGTCGATGGAAAGCTGGGCAGGGAAGGCGGCGCCGCGCCGGGCAGGGAAGGGCGCAACCTCGACCACTTCTGTTTTCGCGTCGAGCCGTTCGACGAAGCGGCGATACGACGCCATCTGGACACCATGCAGGTGCACGCGGGCGCTACCGAAATGCGTTACGGCGCCGAAGGAAACGGACCCTCGATCTACATAGAGGACCCGGAAGGCAATACCGTTGAGCTCAAAGGGCCGCCGTCTGCGTAGCCAGGCATCTCAAGCCCACGGTCCCAACGTGATGCCTGCGCCGATCACTTTGGCCACGCTTTCCTGGTTCTCCGTGCTCTCGCTGAAGCCGGTCAGGACCACTTCCGGCGTGGCGTATCCCTTGTCGAGCACCTGGATCCAGTAGGCCAGGCCATCGTCGTCCGGCTCGCGATGCAGGGCGTTGATGTAGTAGGCCTTGACCAGCTCCGCGGTATTTGGCGTGCTGCCATACAGCGACGCGAACTCGGGCGACTGCATGAAGTGTCCCGAGATCTCCGCCAGCGACATCCCTGCATCTGCCGCTTTGATCCACCATTCGAGCCCAGCGATATCAGGCGTGCGTCCGAAGGCAGCCTGATAGAGCCGGTAGACCTGGCCCGCAGTACCATCCGCACCGACGTCCAATGCGATCGTCGAGGTTGCGAAGCTGATGCGCTCGACGTTGGTCAGTCGGTCGGTGCCATCCAACCCCTCCTTGCATGTGACGATCAGGCCCCCATTGTCCCAGGTCCAGCTATATTTCGAGACATCGCCTGCAAAGTGGACGGTGTCGATGCCCTCGCCGCCGTCGATCGTGTCGTTCCCGGTGTGGCCATCGAGGCGGTCGTTCCCTGCGCCTCCCGCCAGGTTGTCGTCGCCGGCGCCGCCGCCGATCGTGTCGTTACCAAGGCCGCCGGACAAGGTGTCGGCGAACATGCTGCCATTCAGGCGGTCAGCGCCGCTGTCGCCTGAGAGCTGGACCGGCGCCTGCCTGCCGTCGATGTCCAGTCCACCATGGAAGTTTGCTGCGCTCAGTGTGGAACGGTCGACTCCCGTCAGTGTCAGCAGTTGTTCCCAGGTGAATGCGCTGCCAGCGGCGCCGTCACGGTCGAACCAGATGATCGTGTCGTCGCCCGCCTGCTCTGCACGGAGGTACCCCTGCACGCCGAACGGATTCCCCGTCTCGGGCGGAAGCACGGCCTGGAGACTCAGGATATCGCCGTCCGTGACCGAGAAGTCACCAATCGTGACGCTACTTCCTGCCGTCGTGAAGGAAACGGAGAACGTGTCACGGCCGCTGCCGCCGGTAGCGTGTACGACGGCGGACGCCACATGGAACATCGAGACACTGATATGGTCCTGACCGGCCCCGCCGTCGATCGATACGGCGAGCGCCTGGCCGCTGGCAGCGCTCACCGTGATCCGGTCGTCGCCGTCCCCGCCGCCAACGTGGCCCGAGATTTCGTATGCATCCAGTTGATCGTTCCCTGCGCCACCGTACAGGGTATCGTAGCCGCCCGACGCGTGGAGATAATCGTCGCCTGCGCCACCTTCGAGCAGGTCGTTACCGTCTCCTTCGCCGCTGCTCAGGATGTCGTCGCCAGCGCCGCCGATCAGGTGGTCGCTGCCATCTTGCCCTTGCAGGGTGTCGTTGCCATCGGCGCCGGCGAGGGTGTCGTTCCCGCTTCCTCCCTCCAGTGAATCGCTACCTGCGCCGCCGTCGAGCACGTCGTGGCCATCGAAGCCGAACACGCTATCGTTGCCATCGAGGCCGCTGATGATGTCATCCGGTTCGCCGCCAGACAGGACCTCATCGCCCTGCGTTCCCAGGATGGGCAGGCGATTGGGCACCATGCTGTGCTTGAAGTTGTCGGCGGAGAGCGCGTTGGCGTCCACACCGGCCAGCACCGCGATCGTGCGCCAGCCGTACTGGGCGCCGTCGATACCATCCTGGTCCAGCTGCAGCTCAGTATCGGCTCCCGCCTGCACCACGCGCAGCAAGCCCGCGCCAAACGGATCGCCGGGACCTGCGCCTGCCGGGATCAAGCCGAGAACGTCGAGCCGGTCGCCGCCAACCCCAGCCTGGAAGTCGTTGATGCGCACGGCAACCGGAGACCCGGAGAGGTGATAGGTGTCGGTGCCTGCGCCACCTTCGAGCACGATGGACGGGGCCGGGGCGCCTGCATCTCCCGCGATCCGGAGCACATCGTCGCCGCTCCCGCCGCGCAAGGTGGCGTCGCCGGCGCCGCCCACCAGGGTGTCGTCGCCGTCGCCACCATCGAGCAGCGTGGCACCGGTCGAAGTGGTCTGAAGGTAGTCCGCCCCGAATTCGCCGTAGAGCTGGTCATTCCCATCCGAGTCGGACAACCAGTCGTCGCCGGCGCCGCCAGACAGCACGTCGTTTCCGGTGCCGCCGGCAAGCGTGTCCATGCCGTCGCCGCCGTGCAGTTGGTCGTTGCCGGTGCCGCCGTGCAGTTGGTCGTTGCCGTCACCGCCGTGCAGTTCGTCGTTGCCGGCGCCGCCCGCCAGGCTGTCGTCACCCAGGTTACCTTCCAGGAGGTCGTCGAAGCGGCCGCCGGTGATGCTGTCCGCCCCCGCGCTACCGACGAAATGTTCCGGCACGTCGTCCAGGTGTGGCGCCAGCCCGCCCGCGAAATTGACTGCTCCCAGGCTTGCCCGGTCCACGCCGGCCAGCGTCAGCAACTGGTGCCAGCCGTAGGTGCCCGAACCCGAGCCATCGCGGTCGAACCAGATGACCGTATCGTTGCCCACCTGCTCGGTTCGCAGGTGCTTGCGCACGCCGTCGCCGGTACGGGCCTCCGGGGCGAGCAGTTGCAGCAGGTCGAGGACGTCGCCGTCCGCGACCGAGAAGTCGACAATCGACACGTTGACCGATTCGGCTACGCCCTCGATCATGAACGTGTCCCTGCCGCTGCCGCCCGTTGCGCGCACTGCGGAGGCGGCGCCGCTATCGAAGCGGGCACGGATGATGTCGTCGCCCGCTCCGCCATCGACGGTATCGTGCCCACTATCAGCGATGATCAGGTCGTTGCCGGAGCCGCCGTCGACCGTGTCGTTGCCGGCGCCGCCATTGATGGCATCGTTGCCGGATCCGGCATCGATGCGGTCGTTTCCGGCGCCGCCGTCGAGGGTATCGTGTCCGTCGGTGTCGAGGATGATGTCGTCGCCGGCACCGCCCTTGACGCTGTCATTTCCATTACCGCCGTCGATTGCGTCGTTGCCGTCGCCGCCTTCGATGACATCTGCGCCGTCGCCGCCCGAGAGCGAGTCTTCGCCCAACCCGCCCAGCAGGAGGTCGTCGTCTGCCCCGCCTGAGAGCACGTCGTGGCCCTCGCTTCCGGAAATGGTGTCGTTTCCGAGACCGCCCGACATGGTGTCGTCGAGCGTTTCGCCCATCATGCTGTCGGCACCGTCGGTACCTTCACGGTTGAGCGGGACCCCCGGACGGTCGGGAAGCAGCCCGCCAGCAAAGTGTGCCTCGTCCAGCAGCGTGCGGTCGACCCCGGTCAGCGTTACCAGCCGCTGCCAGGTGGCTGCGCTGCCTTCGGCGCCGTCCCGGTCGTACCAGATCACCGTGTCCGCGCCAGCCTGCGTCGCCTGAAGCCGTCCCTGCGTACCAGCGCCGGCAGGGAGAAGGGTCTGCAGGTCCAGCATGTCGCCGCCAGCCACGGAGAAGTCTCCAACTACCAGGTTCATGTGCTCGACCGCGTTCAGCACCGTAAAGGTATCGCTGCCATCGCCGCCCCGCGCCAGCACTTCGCCGCTGGCGCCAACACCGAACGCAAGCCTGATCGAATCGTTGCCGGCGCCACCGTCGATCACGAGGGCGGGCGTGCTCGCGCCAGGCGCGGCGGCGTCGATGCGGTCATTTCCGCTTCCGCCATTGACCGTGTCGCTTCCTTCCGTCGCATTGATCCGGTCGTCGCCGCCGCCGCCGTTGAGGACATCGTTGCCGGTGCCGCCATGCAAGGTGTCGTTGCCGGCAGCGCCCAGTAACTGGTCGTCGCCATCGTCGCCGTACAGCGCGCTTCCCGCCGCGCCGCTGATGCGCAGTTGGTCGTTCCCGGTACCGCCGTGTAGCGTGTTCTGGCCGCTGCTGTCGATAAGCAGGTCATTTCCGGCTCCGCCGTCGATAACATCATTGCCGTCGCCACCGTCGAGGGTATCGGCGCCATTCCCGCCATACAGCTGGTCGGCGCCAGCGCCGCCGTGCAGTGCGTCGTTGTCTGCGCCGCCGTCGATGGAGTCGTTCCCGCCATTGCCGCGCAAGGTGTCATTGCCTGCGGCGCCAGCGATCGTATCGTTGTCCGCGCCGCCATCGAATGCATCCGCGCCAGTAGTCCCAAGGTAGTTTGCAGGCCCGCCCGGGACACCGCCGAGCTGGATGCCGCCGAAGTTGTAGGACACCAGCGCGCTCGCCGACACGTTATCGAGCACCAGAATGTCCTGGAAAGGAGTCGCGCCAGATGGCCCATCCCTGTCGTATTGCAGTACCGCGTCCGCGCCGCGCTGCAGGAGCCGGAATGCAGAGGGCGCGCTGAACGGCTGTCCGGCGGTGGTTGCCCATTCCTCTGCGAGGGCGGCGAGGTCGATGCGGTCGCCACCTTCGCCAACCTGGAAATCGACGACGTGGTAAGAGATCACGTCATTCAAGACTAGCATCCCGTAGGTGTCGACACCCGCGCCGCCGGCTACCCTTACACTTTCGTTTGCCTGTGACAGCCAGACGAGGAAGCGGTCGTTGCCATCGCCGCCATGCGCGGTGAGTGCGGTCGCGAAGGGGTGGGCGCCGCTTGACCTGATACTGAACGTATCATTCCCGATGCCGCCGAGCAGCGTGTCGTTCCGTCCGCCCACCAGTACATCATCGCCAATGCCGCCATCGAGCAGGCTCGTGCCTCCGCTCGACGTGAGCTTGTCGTCCCCAGCGCCGCCTTCGAGGGTGTTGGTGCCGCTGTCGCCGAACAGCGTGTCATTGCCGTCGCCGCCGATGAGAAGTTGCCTGCCACCGCCGCCGTCGATCGTGTCGTCCCCGGCGCCACCGTCCGCGGTGTCATTGCCGTGGTAAGGCCGGATCAGATCATTCCCGTCGCCGCCGTCCAGCGAATCGTCGCCAGAGCCACCGCCAAGGGTATCGTCGCCGGCGCCGCCAAAGATCGTGTCATCCCAAAAGCCTCCGATGAGTACGTCATTGCCATCCGAGCCGTCGAGCCGCACGCCAGCCGTGGATCCGTCCGGCCAATACCCGCCAATGAAATTGTGCGCCGTCAGCGCCGACGAGCTGACGCCGGACAGGATGGCGATGGTAGTCCATCCGTACGCTCCGGCTGCAGCGCCGTCCGCGTCATATTGCAACCACGTGTCGGCGCCGTTCTGTACTATCCGGAGGTAGCCCGGAGTGCCGAACGGACTCTGGCCGTCCAGCTGCCAGTAAGTCGACATTGGTCTCAGGTCGAGCTGGTCGCCGCCAGCGCCAGCGCTGAAGTCCGTGATGCGCAACTGGACCGATGGCAGGTATGGCCCGAACATTCCGCCAAATTTGAAAATGTCCCTGTCGTTCCCGCCGGTTGCGTTCACGGAGTAGGGCCGCGAAGATGCAGCAACCTCGATGTGGTCCTCGCCGTCGCCACCATACACTTCGGCTTCGTTGACACTATTGTCCTTCGCGGCCTGGACCAGGATCGAATCGTTTCCCGCTCCGCCGAGCAGGGTCACGTCATGCTGACCGCCACCGATGGTGTCGTTCCCCGCTCCGCCGTCGATCGTGCCGCTCCCGGACATGGCGTCGTCTCCCACGCCGCCGGAGAGGTAGTTCAAGCCGATTGCATCCTCCAGGTCGTCATCTCCCGCGCCACCGTCGAGCGCATCGTCGCCGAAACTGCCGAGCAATGTGTCCGCGCCGTCACCTCCTTCGAGCAGGTCGTTGCCGCTGTCGCCGTCCAGGAGGTCATCGCCAGTGCCTCCACGTAGTGTGTCGTTGCCGCCGTAACCGTACAGGAAGTCGCCAGCGCCTGCCGGCTCGTCCCCGCCGATGAGAAGGTCGTCGCCCGCCATGCCGATAAGCCGGTCCGCACCAGCGCCTCCGCTGAGCGTGTCGTTGAGGATGCCGCCTATCAAGGTATCGGCACCGGCGGTGCCGTCAAACGTGCCTCCGTCGCTTGCGCCGCTTGGATTGAGCGCGCCGGAAAAGTTCGCAGGCGTAAGTGTTGATGCGCTTGTGTTCTTGAGGGTGACAAGCGTCTGCCAACCGTAGGAGGTGCCGGTTGCGCCGTCCCGGTCGAACGAGACGACCGTATCGGCGCCGACCTGGACGGCGCGGAGGTAACCCGCCGCGCCGAAGGGATTGGCGTTGAGTCCGTAAGGAAGCAGCGCCAATAAGTTGAGTTTGTCACCTTCTGCGGCTGAAAAGTCCAGTATGTCGTTCGATCCGTTAGGAAGGCCGTCAAAGACAAATACATCGGCGCCGCTGCCGCCACTGGCCGTGATCAGGGCGCCAGACCCCTTCAGCTCGATGGTGTCGTTCCCGATCCCGCCTTCCGCCAGTATGCTGACGGCGCCACTGGTGGAGCCGATAACCATGTGATCATTGCCTTCGCCACCGTAGGCGGCGCCCGCCGCCGAGATTGCGATCGCATCCCGCCCATCGCCGCCAAGGATCGTGGCTTGGCCGTCGTAGTCAGACAAGGTGTCGTCACCAGTTCCGCCATCCAGCACATCGACGCCAAGGCCACCGACCAGGGTGTCATTACCGCTGCCGCCGGAGAGCGAGTCGTTGCCAGGCCCGCCATACAGTTCGTCGTCGCCGTCATTGCCGTCGAGTTGGTCATCGAGGAGGGCTCCCTGTAGCGTATCGTTGCCGGCCCCGCCGACCAGCGTTGCCCCGGAAGAGCCGCCGGAGGGACTATAGCCGCCCACGAAGTTGTCTGCCGTCAGCGTACTGGCTGCAACGCCCGCCAGCCGCAGGACGGGCAGATACACGTCTCCTCCATATGGCGAGAGTGCCTGCACCAAGGTGTCGGCGTTATCCTGAACCAGGCGCACGAGTGGATGTGGACTGGAGAACGGATTGCCAATAAATCCATAGGGAAGCAGTGCGCCCAGATCGATCTGGTCTCCATCCTGGCCAACAGAAAAATCGGTGATTGTGCACGTCAGGAGGCTCATGTTTCCCGTCGGGCGGAAGATGTCCGCCCCTGCGCCGCCCGCCAGGTCGATGGAGGCCAGGTAAGACGTGTCCATGAGCGTAAAGTGATCCGCGCCATTGCCGCCACTGGCGGTAGCGGTCGTGGCGGGAATTCCAAATGGAAGTAATATGATGTCGTCGTCGCCATCCCCGCCTGCGAGTGTATCGCTGAGACCGCCCTTCAGCGTGTCGTCCCCCGCGCCCCCTTCGAGCAGCGAACCGCCCTGCGAATTCAGGCTGTCATTGCCGTCGCCACCGCGCAGGGTGTTGTTTCCGGCAAGATCCTCCATGGTGTCGTTCCCCGCGCCGCCGTCGAGCAGATCATTGTCCGTTCCGCCAACAATGCGATCGTTCCCGGCTCCCGCGTACACGGTATCGTTGCCGGCGCCTCCTTTAATGTAGTCGCCGTCATAGTGAAGGATGCCCGGCTCATCGCCTCCGTAAATGAGATCGTCGCCGTCTTGGCCATCCAGGTCGTCACGACCGCTATTGCCACTGATCGTGTCGTTACCCTGGCTGCCAGTCAGCCAGTCGTCGCCGGCAGTGCCGTTGAGCGTAAGGCCCGGAACGGAGGACGCGGCTTGTGCGTTTGCTTGGATGCGGGCCATGAGTAGGAGTTAGTTGCGGGGAGCAACCAATACTATTACTTAGGCCTTTCCAAATGTCCAATAAAATCGGATCAGCTTGTTATCGCCTCGGGGTCACTCTTCCGAGCCGGAGTCGGAATCGTCGTCCTCGGTCGCAAAGCCCTCGCCCACCTTTTTGGTGCGCTCCACGTCCAGGTCCGGCTTGAGCGCCTTCACGTCGGTCAAGAAAGTTTCGACCGGATAGTCGGGGCTCGCGCGCAGCGACGGCGGCAGCACGACCGACATGTAGTGCTCGTCCGCGAACTGGCCGCTGCTTTGCTGGTTCGAGAGCAGGGTCAGACCCGACCCCAGTACGAACAGCGACGCGCACAGGATCACGAATTTGCGTGGCCGGTGCGGCTTGATGGTCCGCAGGTGGAAGTAGATCATGACGCAGGCGATCGCGATGGCGACGTGGCTGCCGTAGCGGACCAGCGCATCGAGCGAGAACGCATATCCCACCATGCTGGAGACGATCTTGAATACCGTTACCGCAGCCAGCGCGCTGCCCAGGATGAATAAGTGCCGTCCGAGTCGCGCATGGCGTCCGAACAGCCGGTTTCCGACCGCCCACAGCCCAGCCCAAGCCAGGCCGCCGGCGATGCCGGTCGCTGCCGCTTGCAGGTAGTTGATCGGGTCGAAGTCCTCGGTATCGTTCAGCCATACCGTAAACAGCGTGAATACCGCGATCAAAAGGATGCCGAGCAGGCCCGGCACCGCGCCTTCCCAGCGGTGCATCGTGCGGTCCAGCAGTTCCGGCTCGACCCGGTAGTCCGCGCTGCGCACGCGCAGGGACGTGTGCCCGATGCGCACGATGGTGTCGCCATCGAGCGGCAGCAAGGTCTTGCGCTTGCCCTTGTGGATCACGCCATTGCGGGTGCCCAGGTCCCGCATGACCAGGTTGCCGGCTTCATCGCGCTCCACCACCACGTGGTTCGGCGCGGTGTGCGCGTCGTCCACGATGTAGTCGTTGTCATAGCCGCGGCCGATGCGGATCGGGAGTTGCCCTACCTGGTGCCGGTGCAGCACATCGCCGTTGCGCGCCAGCGTCTCGATGTAGAAGGGGCCGTTCATTTGCGGCCTCCGCGTCCCAGCGCGTTAAGGAATGCCTGGCTGGTGCGCAGGCCGTTCTCGTACGAGACGCCGCGCAGGTCAAGCCGGCTTTGAAGGTTCGCGTAGGCGTCGTCGGTGCTCGCGGTCAGCAGCGTGAAGTTGTAGAGTCCCTCGAACTTGCGGTAGGCGCGCACGCACATCACCGCGCGCAGCGGCAAGGTGCGGGTCTTGACGAATTTTTCGGTGCACGATGGCGCGGTCAGCCGGGTGTCCTTGTTCGATCCGAGGTTTTCCACCTTGAAGAGGGAGCTGGCCAGGTTGGCGAAGCGTACCTGGTCGAGGTTGTTCGAGCGTACGTACTGGTGGCTCATCGACACCTGGCCGGTCTGCTGGGATTCGGAGATGTAGATGGCGGACTCCATCGTGCAGTTGATGGTGTAGGCGGTAAAGCGGGCTTCGTCCTTGACGTTGGAGTCGCCCCAGCAGCGCACCTGCTCCGATTCGCGCACCGGCACGTTGTACGGTCCCATGGTCTTGATCGACAGCGGCGTTTCGAGCAGCTTGTCGATCATGCTCTTCTGGTGCGACAGCAGCTGCTGGCCGATCAGCGGGTTGAACTCCTTCGGCGGCCTGGCCTGTTTCGCGACCTTGGCGAGCAGTTCCTGCACATACTTGACGGGGACGAGGAAGCTGACCAGCTCCCCATCGAGCCGCTTGGAGACGTTGACGCCCGCGACCAGGCCATTCGCGGTCACGCTCGGGCCGCCGCTCATGCCGGAGTTGATCGGGCCGGTGAACATCAGCTGGTCGTAGAAGCTGCGCATGATGACGCCGTTGTACGCGCCTTCCGAAATCGCAAAGCCCAGGTCGAGCGGATTGCCGAGCGAGTAGAGGTACTGGCCCTGCGTGAGCTGCACCGGTTTTTCCGGCACGTTAAAGAAGCCGGTGCCGTTGCGGTTGATGCGCACCACCGCCAGGTCGTGCAGCACGTCGACCGCCAGCAGTTCCAGCGGGCCGCTCTTGCCGTCGGTGTCGACCCATTCGCCGACATAGACGTCGGGGTCGATCGCCATCTGCGAGACCACATGGTAGTTGGTGACCACCAGGTTGCTGGTGCCGATCATGAAGCCGGAACCGACCGAGGACTGGCTGCGGCCGCTCTTGAGCAGCATGCGGATCTGGAGCAGGTCGGCCTTGGCGGCCGAGTAGACCTTCTGGGCGGACGAGGAGGGCGGTGGCAGGGCGCTCTCGCCGTCTTCGTCTTCGCCCTGCTTGGCGTCGGCGCCAGATTTTTCCGGTGCGGTTTTCCCGGGCGGGGACTTTGCGTCCGGTTTGGCTGGAGTGACGGCCGCGGGCGCGGCGAACGCGACGGCGGCAAGGCAGGACAGCAGGACTGCAGTGATCGGTAATTTCATGCGCTATGGTGGGATGGTGTTGTCTCTCTTATCACCAGCATAACGTATTTGGACCTTATGCTTCGCCGTCGTGCGCTGCAGGCTCCGAAACGGGCGTCATCATGTGGCCCAGCTTGGCGGCTTTGGTATCGAGGTAGCGGCGGTTGAACTGGTTGCGGTTGACCAGCAGCGGCACGCGTTCGGTGACGGTCACACCGAGTTTTTCGACAGCGTCGATCTTGCGCGGGTTGTTGGTCATCAGGCGCACTGACGTGATCTTGAAGTGCTCGAACATCGGCTTGCACAGCGCGTAATTACGCGCGTCGGCGTGGAAGCCGAGCTGCAGGTTGGCTTCGACGGTGTCCGCGCCCGCTTCCTGCAGGCGGTAGGCGCGCATCTTGTTCACCAGGCCGATGCCGCGGCCTTCCTGGCGCAGGTACAGCAGCATGCCGCGGCCTTCTTCGGCAATGCGCTGGAGCGCGCCTTCCAGCTGGGCGCCGCAGTCGCAGCGCTGCGAGAACAGCACGTCGCCGGTCAGGCATTCGGAGTGCACGCGCGCCAGCACCGGTTCGCCGTTGCCGATGTCGCCCAGGGTCATGGCAAGGTGCTCCTTGCCGGTCGAATGCTCGACGAAAGCGTGCAGCGTGAACTGTGCCCACGGGGTGGGGAGGGCGCACGAGGTGGTGTAGTCGAGGATTTCGTCGGGTACTGCGGGCATGGCGTGTGGTCCGTAATTTCTATTGCTGTAGGCGCAAGTGTAACGGAAATCGACCCCGCCCGTGGACCGGCCCCCCGGTGGCGGTGATAATTAATGAGGCGGGAGGTCGAAGAGGAGGAGTTCGGCGTTGTCGGCGCCTGCCAGCATCACTTCAGGCTCGCCACTGAGCTTGGCCGCGTCGCCGCCCTTGAGCGTGACGCCGTTCACGTCCACGCTGCCCCGGATGACGTGCACGTATCCGAGGCGGCCCGGCGCCAGCGCGTGCGCCAGCACATGCCCGCTGCCCATGATGGCCGCGTACACGGACGCATCCTGGTGGATCAGCACCGAGCCGTCGCGCCGATCGCCCGAAGCGATCAGCCGCAGCCGCCCGGTCTTCGATTCGGTTGGGAAGTGCTTTTCCTCGTAGCTTGGCGGGATGCCGCGAACCGACGGTTCGATCCAGATCTGCAGGAAGTGCACCAGTTCCGCCTTCGATCCATTGAACTCGCTATGCCGCACGCCGGTGCCGGCCGACATGCGCTGCACGTCGCCATAGCGCAGCACCGAACCTGTGCCCAGGCTGTCCTTGTGCTCCAGCGCGCCGTCGAGCACGTAGGAGATGATTTCCATATCGCGGTGCGCGTGGGTGCCGAATCCCATGCCAGGCGCCACGCGGTCCTCGTTGATGACCAGGAGCGGCCCGAAGCCCGTGTGCAGGGGATCGTAATAGTCGGCGAACGAAAAGCTGTGCCTCGAATGCAGCCAGCCATGGTCCGCATTGCCGCGTTCTTCGCTCTTCCGTATCTGTAACATCGCCGCCTATCTCCGCTGTATTGTTGCTATTTGTTATTAACTGAGCCGATCCTGCCGATCCATGCCTAACTTAGCATATCTCCGCCGATCTGCAGACTGCGCATGACGTTCATTGGATACCACAGGCGCAGGCCGGTTAACTTGGCTTACCGATATGTTTTCAGAGTAACATAGCGATTCATTATTGCTCTATTGCAACCACTCATGACCGCACCCGCCCAGGCGCCGCTGATATTCCTGAAGGTCGTTGCCGATATCCGCTCCAAGCCGGCAGCCTTGCTGTTCGACGCCGGCCCGGGCGACGTGCCCGCCCTGGCGCCGCTGTTCGAAGACGAAGCGTTCCAGAGCCTCGCCACCTTCCCGCGGCTGTATCCTGCCTCGACGGATCCGGTGCTGGCCGAACAGCTGCAAGCCGCCGGCTGGACGGCAGTCGCTCCCGGTGAGGTGTTCGATCCGGGCCAGACGTTCGACCCGGCCGTGGTTCCTGCCGGCGTACGCTGGGTGGGCGGAGACTGGTGCCTCAGCGCGCCGCCAAGGCTGGGCGCGGCGCAGGCCGCATCGCGCGCGCTGGCCCTGCAGCTGGTGCAATGTGTCGCCAGCGACGCGGACAACCACGAAATCGAAGCACTGCTGCGGCGCGACCCCGCCCTGTCCTATCACCTGCTGCGCCTGGTGAACTCGCTCGGCATGGGCGCAACGCGCAAGATCACGAGCTTTTCCCAGGCCTTGCTGATCCTCGGCCGTTCGCAATTGCGGCGCTGGCTCAACCTGATGCTGTTCGCCGCGCGCGACGGCGATCCGCGCTCGGCCATGCTGCTGGCCCGGGTGGCGGTGCGCGGCCGCGCGATCGAACTGCTGGCGCGTGCCGCGGGCCTGGACCGCACGACGCAGGAGCAGGGCTTCATGACGGGCATGTTCTCGCTGCTGGGCACCTTGTTCGGCATGCCGCTGCCGGAGGTGCTGGCGCCGCTGTCGATCGGCGAGGCGGTCCATGCCGCGCTGCTGGACCATGACGGCGAATTGGGCGCGCTGCTGCTGGCGATCGAACAGGCCGAGCGCGGAGAGTTCGATCGCGTTAGCGCGCACCTGGCGGCGCTGCAGGTCAGCCACCAGGAATTCAACCAGGCCATGGCCGAAGCATCCGTCTTCATGCTGGGCGCCGTCCGTGAAAGCAGCGCCAGTGCCTGATGCGATCCTCGACCGCTGCCGCGCGCTGGCGCTGGCAGCCCGCAAGCAAACCGGCGCCGAGCTGGAAGCGACGCTGACGCAGCTGGAACTCGCGCTGGAGCAGGCGCGCGCGCCGGCCGCCGGCGAATTCGAACTGTCCGACGAGCCGGTCATCCTGCTCGACATGGCGGGCTACCTCACCGGCTGGAACAGCGGCGCCGAGGCGCTGTTCGGCTATACGGCCGCGGAAGCGATCGGCCAGCACGTGCTGTTCCTGTATGAGGAAGACAGCGAGGACGGCGGCATCGCCGAGCTGTTCCTGGAGCAGGGCAGCGGCCTGATCGAAGCGCGCCGGCGCAAGAAGAACGGCGAATCGATCTGGGTGCGCCTGGCGCTCTCGCTGATCCATGACGACACGGGCAGCCCGGTGGGCATGCGCGTGCACCTGTCGCCGATGGCCGAGCACCTGAGCCCGGACGAGAAGATGCGCCTGCACGCGCGCATCATCGAAGACACCGACCAGGGCGTGCTGATCACCGATGCCAACGAGCGCATCGTCTCGATCAACGGCGCCTTCACGCGCATCACCGGCTACCTGCCGGCCGAGTCGATCGGCCAGACGCCGGACCTGCTGCGCTCGGGCGTGCACGACGCGGAATTCCGCGCCAAGGTGCGCGCGGCCATGAAGGGCGCGGCGCCGTGGCGCGGCGAGATCATCGGCAAGCGCAAGAACGGCGAACTGTTCCCGCAGGCGGTCACGATCTCGGTGGTGCGCAACGACGCGGGCCAGATCACCCACACGTTCTCGATTTTTTCCGACATCACGGTCCACAAGGACGCGGAAGTGCGGATGCAGCGCCTTGCCAACTACGACCCGCTCACCGGCCTGCCGAACCGCAGCCTGCTCGCCACGCTGATGAGCCAGCGCATGGCCGAGGCGATGCGCAGCGGCGAATACGGCGCGCTGCTGGTGATCGAGCTGCACCGCATCGGCACCATCAGCGACACGCTCGGGCACGAAGTGGCGGACGAACTGGTACGCGAAGCGGCAAGGCTGTTCGCGGAAACGCTGCGCACCGCCGACATCCTCGCGCGCATCGACGGCAGCCGCTTCGCGGTCGGCCTGCTGCAGATCGAGAAGCGCGAGCACGCCGGCATCGTCGCGCAGAAGCTGCTTGCTTCGCTCAATGCCCCGGTTTCGATCGCCGGCCACAGCCTGCAGGCCAGTGCCAGCATCGGCATTGCCACCTATCCGGAAGACAGCACCGACCTGCCGTCGCTGATGCGCTTTGCCGACGTGGCGCTGGCCAAGTCGGCGCAGGGCGGCGCCAACGGCTTCCTGTTCTACCGCGAGGAGATGGACCAGCGCGCCAAGGAGCAGATGCGGGTCGAGTCCGAACTGCGCACCGCGCTGCGCGACGCCCAGCTCGAGCTGTACTACCAGCCCAAGGTGAGCCTGCGCAGCGGGCGCATCGTCGGCGCGGAAGCGCTGATCCGCTGGCGTCATCCCGAGCGCGGCATGATCCCGCCGAATGTCTTCATTCCCGTCGCGGAAGAGACTGGCCTGATCTACGAGCTGGGCGCATGGGTGCTGGACGAGACCTGCCGCCAGGTGCGTTCGTGGCTGGACGCCGGCGTGGCCGCGCCGACGGTCGCGGTCAACCTGTCCGCGCGCCAGTTCGACCGCCGCCTGCCGGAGCGCATGCACGAGGTGCTGTCGCGCCACGGTGTCGAGCCCTCGCAGCTGATGCTGGAGCTGACCGAAAGCCTGCTCGTGCGCGGCAGCGACGCCGTTGTCGATATCATGAACGAGCTGGTGGCGATGGGGCTGGCGCTGGCGCTGGACGACTTTGGCACCGGCTATTCCAGCCTGTCCTACCTGAAGAAATTCCCGATCAGTACCCTCAAGATCGACCGTTCCTTCGTGGTCGGATTACCGCACGAGGAAAGCGACTGCGCGATCGCGCGCGCGATCGTGACGATGGCGCAGCAGCTGCGCCAGGAGATCGTGGCGGAAGGCGTCGAGAATGCGGAGCAGATGGCGTTCTTGCGCGATCTCGGCTGCGACCAGCTGCAGGGCTTCCTGTTCAGCCCCGCGGTGCCGGCCGCCGAATTCGCGCGTATGCTAGAGGATGGCGCGCGCCTGAGCTGCTAGGGTACTGTTCCTTGAACTTCAGCTGGCGCGACTTCTGCACTGGAAAAGGAGGCGACATGGCAGTGCGCATCGTGAGGCTTGGCGAACCCCGCGCGAAGGGTGAAGGCCTGCGCATCGGCACCGTGCGCCGCCCACCACGCGGCGTACCCAAGGAAGAATTCGCCAGCCGCGACTACTACGACGTCTGGCTTCCGAACCTGGCGCCCACCGCCGACCTGATGACCGCAGGCCGCACCGCCCGGACGGACGCCGAATGGAACGCTTTCGTGCGCGGCTACCGCAAGGAGATGGCGCAGCCCGAAGCCGGTCACCTCATCGACACCCTGGCCGCGCTCTCGCACAGCGCCGATTTCGCCGTCGGCTGCTACTGTGAGGACGAGAACCGCTGCCACCGCGGCATCCTGCGCCAGCTGCTGGCCGACCGCGGCGCCGTCATCCACGGGGACTGAGGCGATGCGCACGCCATTCGACTTCGAGCCTTTCGTCGCGGCGCAGGCCCCGGTCTACGCCCAGGCGCTGGCCGAGCTGCAGGCGGGCCGCAAGCGTACCCACTGGATGTGGTACGTGTTCCCGCAGCTGGCTGGCCTCGGCCGCAGCGCCACTGCGCAGTACTACGGCCTCGCATCGCTCGACGAGGCGCGCGCCTACGCCGGCCATCCGGTGCTGGGGGCACGCCTGCGCGAGTGCGCGCATGCCGCGCTGGCGTCGGGCGCCGCATCGGCCGACGACATCTTCGGCTACCCCGACAACCTCAAGTTTCACTCGTCGATGACGTTGTTCTCATTGGCGGCGCCCGGCGAACCCGTGTTCGCGGCCTGCCTCGACAGATTTTTCGGCGGTGCGCGCGACCAGGCGACCGTCCAGCTCACGGAGTCCCATTGAAGCTCATGAACATCTTCGCCGGCGCCATTGGCGCGCTGGCGCTGGCCGGTTGCGGCATCAACCTGCGCGGCCCGAACGCTCCCGCGGCGGAGGTCGAGCGCTTTGAAGTGGTCAGCCGCACGCCGGCATTTGGCGGCGCGAGTTTCGAGGGCGTAGGCCAGTACGAGACGGTGACCGCGATCGCGCACATGCGCGTCAATCCGCACCACCCCGCCAACCGCGCCATCGCCGATATCGGCATGGCACAGCGCAGCGGCGCCTGGGTCAGGTACAAGACCGACGTCATCGTCCTGCGCCCACGCGACGCGGCCAAGGCATCGCGCGTGATGGTGGTGGACGTGCCGAACCGTGGCAACAAGCTGTTCATGCGCATGGCGAACGAAGGCAACGGCGCCCTGGCCAGCAAGGACGCCGCTGGCACCGGCTACACGATGCGGCAGGGTCACACCTTGGTGTGGATCGGCTGGCAGGGCGACGTGCCGCTGGCCGGCGACGGCAAGGTGGCCGGCATGGAGCTGCCGCTGGCAAGCGATGGCGGCAAGCCGCTCACCGGGATGACGGTGGAAGAGGCGGTGTTCGACGACGTCAAGCCGGTCAGCCGCATGAAGCTGGCCTATCCGGCGGCGGGCGAGCAGGGCGCGCGTCTGCGGGTACGCGCCCACATGCAGGATGCCCCGGTCGACGTAATCTCCTGGCGCTGGGTGTCGCCCCGCGAGATCGAGATCGACCGCCCGAAGGCATTCGACGCCGGCGCGATCTACGAATTCGTTTATGAGGCGCGCGACCCGAAAGTGATGGGCCTTGGCCTGGCCGCGCTGCGCGACGTCACCCAGTTCCTCAAGGACGAGACGGCCGGGAATAATCCCGTGGCCGACATCGATCCGCAGGTCGCGCTGGCGGTCGGCGTCTCGCAGTCCGGGCGCGTGCTGCGCGACTTCATCTGGCAAGGCTTCAATGCAGCGCCGCAGGGCGGCCGCGTATTCGACGGCGCCATGCCCCTGATCGCGGGGGCCAAGAAGAGCTTTACCAACTACCGCTTCGGGCGTCCGTCGCGCAACAGCAAGCAGCACGGCGAGCATTTCACGCCCGGCGACCAGTTCCCGTTCAGCTATGGCGTGACGACCGATCCGGTCTCGGGCCGCACCGACGGCATCTTTGCGCGCTGCGCCACCGATAACACCTGTCCGAAGCTGATGCACGTCGATAGCAGCACCGAATTCTGGCAGGGCCGCGCTTCGCTGGTGGTCACCGACGGCGCCGGCAAAGACATCGCACTGCCGGAAGGCGTGCGCGTCTACCTGATGTCGTCGACCCAGCATGTGTGGTCGGACGAACCGGCGCTCGCGGGCGTGTGCAGTTACCGCCAAAGCACCGCGCCCCAGGCGCCGCTGGTGCGCGCGCTGCTGGAGCGGCTGGCGGCGTGGTCGCGCGACGGCACGCCGCCACCCGCCTCGAGCTACCCCACCATCGCCGGCTACAGGCTTGCGCCGGCCCGCCCCGAAGCGACCGGCTTCCCCGACCTGTCCAGCTATGGCGTGCGCTATCCGCAGGTGATCAACTGGCTGCATGTGGTGGACTACGGCGCCGTTCCCGCGCAGACGGACGCCGCGCGCCGCTACCAGCTGCTGGTGCCGGTCGTGGACGCCGACGGCCATGACATCGCGGGCGTCCGGCTGCCCGACATCGACGTGCCGCTGGCCACTTACGCCGGCTGGAACCTGCGTCGCGAGGGCTTTGCGCAAGGGCAGTTGTGCGGCCTGGACGGCTTTGCGGTGCCGCTGCCGGTCACCCGCAAGGAAGGCGATCCGCGCCTGTCGATCGCGCAGCGCTACCCCAGCCGGCTGGAATACGCCAAGGCGGTAGCGCTGAGCGCGCGAGCCCTGCGCGACCGCGGCCTGCTGCTGCAGGAGGATGTGGACCGCTATATCGAGCGCGCCAAAGCCGAGCGGCGCGTCGCTCCGTGATGCGCACGCGCACGGCGTGCGGGTCGGATGCGGTCGAGTCGGTATAATCCTCGTTTTTGCAACACTTATAACTTCTGATCACCATGGCATCTTCCCACGACAACCTCAGCATGGCTGTGTTCTGCGACTTCGAAAACGTCGCACTCGGCGTTCGCGACGCGAACTTCGAGAAATTCGATATCAAGCCGGTGCTGGAAAAGCTTCTGCTCAAAGGGAGCATCGTGGTCAAGAAGGCGTACTGCGACTGGGACCGCTACAAGGGCTTCAAGGCGATCATGCACGAAGCGAACTTCGAGCTGATCGAGATCCCGCATGTGCGCCAGTCCGGCAAGAACTCTGCTGACATCCGCATGGTCGTGGACGCGCTCGACCTGTGCTACACCAAGTCGCACGTGAATACCTTCGTGATCATCTCCGGCGACTCCGACTTTTCGCCGCTGGTGTCCAAGCTGCGCGAGAACGCCAAGCAGGTGATCGGCGTGGGCGTCAAGCAGTCCACCTCCGACCTGCTGGTGGCGAACTGCGACGAATTCATCTTCTACGACGACCTGGTGCGCGAGCGCCAGCGCCAGGTGGCGCGCCGCCAGCCGCAACAGCAGCAGCCGAAGCGCTCGCCGGAAGAATCCAGCCGCCGCAAGGAAGAGCAGGAATCGCGCAAGGCCGAGGCGATCGAGATGGTGGTCGAGACCTTCGACGCGCTCACTTTCGAGCGTGGCGACAGCGGCAAGATCTGGGCATCGCTGCTCAAGGACACGCTCAAGCGGCGCCGTCCGGACTTTAACGAGACCTATTTCGGCTTCCGCACCTTCGGCAACCTGCTGGAAGAAGCGCAGGCGCGTGGCCTGCTGGAATTCGGGCGCGACGAAAAGTCCGGCGCCTATGTGTACCGTCCGAGCGGCACGCAGGCTGCCGAGCAGGTTCAGGTGCAGCACCAGCAGGACGCGGAGCAGGGCGAGCAGCCATCCGCGCAGCAGGAACAGGCGCATGCCGAGCCGGCGACGCGGGGCAAGTCCGAGCCGCGCCGCCGCACCCGTGGCGGCCGCAAGGCGCGCGAAGAGCACGCCGAGCATGCCGAAGCGCTGGCGCAGGAAGCGGCGGCCATCGCCGAGATGCCTGAACCGGTGTTCGAGCAGGAAGCCGCGCCTGAGCCGGTGGCCGAGCAGCCCATGGCAGAGGAAGCGCCGGCAGGAGAAGCGGCCGAAACGCCGCGCCGCCGTCCGGCCCGCAAGGCCCCGGCGCGCAAGGCCAAGGCAGCCGCCAAGGCCGCAGCGGACGTCGCGCCAGCCGAGCCGGTGCAGGAGCCTGAGGCCGCCGCTCCCGCCGAAGAGCCGGCAGCCGAGCAGGAAGCGGCGCCCAAGCGCGCGCGCAAGCCGGCCGCCCGTCCGCGCCGGCCCGCCAAGCCCAAAGCCTGAGCGAGCGAAGGGGACGGTCCTTGCGGGCAGTCCCCACAAAGCGTGCGGCTGCGCACATTCGGCGCGCCATCCCAAGCGCATACTGGACCCGTAAGGAATCCTTTCGGGAGCCCATCATGCGCACCAAACTCGCCGCTAGCCTACTGAGCGCCGCGTCGCTCGCCTGTGCCGCCGCACCCGTCGCGCCGGCTTCCAACCACCCCATCCTTGGCATCTGGGAGCTCAACCTGCCAGAGCAATCCTGCTCGGAAACCTACCGCTTCCGCGCCGACGGCACCACCCTCGTGATGAGCGCGAAGGAAGTCTCCGAAAGCGAGTTCCGCATTCCTTCGCAGCCGAGCGACAAGGGCTTCTACAAGCTCGACGACAAGATCACCAAGCAAAACGGCGGCGCCGACTGCGCCGGCCAGGTGCTCAAGGTCGGCACCACCTCCACCAACTACATTCGCTTCAACGCGACCGCGACCGTCTTCATCATGTGCGCCGCCGAGTCGCTGGAAGATGCCTGCATCGGCCCGTTCCGGCGGGTGATCGGGCAGGACATCTAGTGTATATTGCTGGCGGATTGTCCATTACACCGCCAGCCTATGTCTCCTGCCATCCTGTTCGCCATCCTCATTGCCTATTTTGCACTGCTTCTCGCCGTCGCCTGGTTCACCGGCCGCAACGCCAACAACGACAGCTTCTTCATCGGTAACAAGAGCAGCAACTGGATGCTGGTCGCCTTCGGCATGGTCGGCACCACGCTGTCCGGCGCCACCTTCATCAGCGTGCCCGGCGCGGTCGGCGCGGACGGCTTCGGCTACGGTCAGATCCTGATCGGCTACGTGTTCGGCTACATTGCGGTGGCCTACATCCTGCTCCCGCTGTACTACCGGCTCGGGCTCACCTCGATCTACCACTACCTGGACGTGCGCCTCGGGCGCCGCTCCTACCAGGCCGGCGCCGGCTTCTTCATCGTCTCGCGCCTGTTCGGCGCCACCGCGCGCCTGTACCTGGTCGTGGCAGTGCTGCAGGCGATCATCCTGGACAGCCTGGGCGTGCCGTTCTGGCTCACCACGCTGGTCATCCTCGGCATGATCCTGATGTACACCTACCAGGGCGGCGTGAAGACCATCGTCTGGACCGACACCCTGCAGACTTCCTGCATGCTCGGCGGCCTGGCCGTCTGCGTCTGGTTCCTGCTCGACCGCATGGACCTGACCGTGGCCGAGAGCCTGGCGCAGATGGATGCGCGCGGCCTGTCAAAGATCTTCACCACCTCCGTCGACAGCCCGAGCTACTACCTCAAGCAGATCGTGGCCGGCGCCTTCATCGTATTGACGATGACCGGCATGGACCAGGAGATGATGCAGAAGACGATCTCGGTCAAGACCCTGAAGGACTCGCAGAAGAACCTGCTCAGCCTGACCGTGATCCTGGTGATCGTGCTGTCCGCCTTCCTGTTCCTGGGCGGCCTGCTGTACCTGTACGCGCCGATCGCCGGCGTCACCGAGACCGGCGACAAGATCTTCTCGGCGGTGGTGATGAACCACCTGCCGGCCGTGGTCCAGATCATCTTCCTGATCGCGCTGATCTCCGCGCTGTTCCCGAGCGCCGATGGCGCCATCACCGCGCTCACATCCTCGTTCTGCATCGACATCCTGGGCCTGAAGCGGCGCACCGACCTGAGCGAAGCCCAGCGCCTGCGCTGGCGCAAGGCGGTCCACCTGGGCTTTGCCTTCCTGTTCCTGGCGATCGTGATGATCTTCAAATGGGTGGACAACGCGAGCATGATCAACGTGATTCTCAAGCTGGCGGCGTACACTTACGGACCGCTGCTCGGCCTGTTCGCGTTCGGCATCCTCACCCGCCGTTCGATTGACGACCGCCGCGTGCCGTACATCGCCATCGCCGCGCCGATCCTGTGCGCGCTGCTGGAGGCGAACCAGGCCCACATCCTGGGTTCGTACCGCCTGGGCCTGGAACTGCTGATGTTGAATGGCCTGATGGTGTTCATCGGCCTGTACGCGATTTCCCGCCCCGAGCAGGCGGGCCGCCAGGCCGTCACCGCCTGACCTACACAAGTTTTAGTCGGAGGTAGCAGATGAAGTTCAAACCATTCTCGGCCATGCGGCGCGGCCTGGGCGCCTTCTGGCGCGGCGTCGACGCCACCCGGCGCACCTTCTTCAACCTCCTGTTCCTGCTGCTGGCGGTGTTCGTGCTGTGGGCGATCTTCGGCGGCGGCGTCAAGCCGCTTGGCGAAAAGACCGCGCTGGTGGTCGAACTGCGCGGCGACCTGCTCGAGCAGACCCGCGGGCGCCCGTCCGAGCATCTGATCGAAGGGCTGGCCGGCGGCGAAGTCAAGCGCAGCATGCAGCTGCGCGACGTGCTGACCGTGCTGAACGCGGCCGCCAAGGATCCGCAGATCTCCAGCGTGGTCCTGATCACCGACGAGCTGGATTACGCCGGCCTGGCCGTGATCGGCGAAGTCGCGCGTGCGATCGACCGCGTCAAGGCGGCCGGCAAGCCGGTGATCGCCTGGGGCGGCAGCTTCACCCAGCGCCAGTACGGCATCGCCTCACACGCCAGCGAAATCTACACGCACCCGATGGGTGGCGTCATGCTGGAAGGCTTCGGCGGCTACCGCAACTACTACGGCGAAGGCCTGAACAAGCTGGGCGTGACGGTCAACCTGATGAAAGTCGGAGCCTACAAGAGCGCGGCCGAACCGTACATCGGCAACGGCCCGTCGCAGGCCTCGCGCGAAGCCGACTCCTACCTCTATAACGCCCTGTGGGCCAACTACACCGCGGACGTCGAAAAGCAGCGCAAGCTGCCGGCGGGCGCCGTCATGCAGCTGATCGACAACCTGCCGCAGCGCCTGAAGGACCGGGGCGGCGACCTGGCGCGCGTCACGCTGGACAGCAAACTGGTCGATGGCCTCAAGACCCGCGACGAAATCCGCACCATGATGATCAAGCGCGGCGTCGCGGACGACGGCGGTGACAGCTTCCGCCAGGTCTCCTTCAGCGACTACCTCGAACGCAACCGTCCAAAGCTGTTCGGCGAGGGCGTCGCCGTGATCGTCGCCTCCGGCACCATCCGCGACGGTTCGGCCGGCCCGGGCACGATCGGCGGCATCTCCACCTCCAACCTGATTCGCGCCGCGCGTGAGGACGACCAGATCAAGGCTGTCGTGCTGCGCGTCGACTCGCCGGGCGGCAGCGCGTTCGCCTCGGAACTGATCCGGCGCGAACTGGAACTGACGCGTGCGGCCGGCAAGCCGGTCGTCATCTCGATGAGCAACCTGGCGGCATCGGGCGGCTACTGGATCTCGATGGCGGCCGACGAAGTGATCGCCGACGCCAACACCATCACCGGCTCGATCGGCGTGTTCGCCCTGGTGCCGACGGCCGAAAAGGTCGGCGAAAAGCTGGGCATCCGTGCCGATGGCGTTACCACCACCTGGGTCGCCGGCGCCTTCGATCCGCTGCGCCCGATCGACCCGCGCCTGGTGGAGGTCGTGCAGTCGTCGGTCGAAAACATTTACACCCGCTTCACGCGCAGTGCCGCGCAGGCGCGCAAGACCACGCCAGCCAAAATCGACGAAGTGGGGCAGGGCCGTGTCTGGACGGGCCAGCAGGCGCTGGACCGCGGCCTGGTCGATCGTATCGGCTCGTTCGGCGACGCCATCGACTCGGCCGCCAAGCGCGCCAAACTGAGTGGCGACTACCGTGTCGCCTACATCGAGCGCGAGAGCAGCAGCCTGGACCGGTTGCTGCAGTTCTTCGGCGCGTCGGCGTCGCAGGCACTTGCGGTGCAGGTCAAGCTTGGGCTGCTGGACGCGCTGCCGGCGGACGTGGCCGGCGAAGTCGCGGCCGACATGGAGTTTCTCAAGCAGTCGGCGGTGCGCGGCGCGCCGTTCAATGCCGTCGTCCACTGCATGTGCACTTCGCCGTAATCCGGCAGGGGACGGTCCCGCACCGGGACTGTCCCCATCGCTCCAGCGGTGCAAATTCGGCAAGGATCCCCGCTTTCGCGGGATGGCGGACGGGCGGAATCGCCGCGTAAACATTCTTTGCCAACACGCATTCGGCTATACTCCTGCGACGTTTCTCATCAGGGGTACTATCTTGTTCAAAACTCTCGCCTTGCCTGTCGCCCTCCTTGGCCTTGCCGCATCGGGCGCCGCCCACGCCGACGAAGGCCAGTGGCAGCCGCACCAGCTTCCGCAACTGAAAGCGGAACTCAAGCGCGTCGGCATCACCATCCCGGCCGAAAAGCTGTCCGACCTGTCCAAGCACCCGATGTCCGCGATCGTCTCGACCGGCGGCTGCTCGGCGTCGTTCGTCTCGCCGGAAGGCCTGGTCGTCACCAACCACCACTGCGCCTACTCCGCGATCCAGCGCAACTCGACGGCAGAGAAGAACTACATCGTCAACGGCTTCCTGGCCAAGACCCGCGCCGAAGAACTGCCTGGCGGCCCCACGCTGCAGATCTACGTCACCGATAAGGTCGAAAACGTCACCGACCGCGTGCTCAAGGGCCTGCCGTCGTCGATGACCGGCCGCGCCTTCAACGAAGCGGTCGCCGGCCGCATCAAGCAGCTGGTCGCCGAGTGCGAAACCGACAAGTCCTACCGCTGCTCCGTGCCCGCCTTCCACCGCGGCCTCGAGTACTACCGCATCCGCCAGATGCGCGTGCGCGACGTGCGCCTGGTGTACGCACCGGCCGACATGATCGGCAACTACGGCGGCGACATCGACAACTTCGAATGGCCGCGCCACACCGGCGACTTCGCCTTCCTGCGCGCCTACGTCGGCAAGGACGGCCGTCCCGCCGACCCTTCGCCTGACAACGTCCCGTACAAATCCAAAGACTTCCTGGTCGTCTCCGCCGAAGGCCTGAAGCAGGGCGACCCGATCCTGCTGGCCGGCTACCCTGGCCGCACCAGCCGCTACAAGCTGCCGTCCGAGATCCGCTTCGCGCGCGACGTCAACTTCCCGGCGCGCGCCGCCGAAATCACCGCCGACCTTGGCGTGATCGCGCAGGCCACCAATGGCAACGAAGCGAACGCCGTGCGCTACGCCGACGTCGTCAAGTCCGCCAACAACGTCCTCAAGAAAACGCAGGGCCTGATGGACGGCTTCGCGCGCAAGGACATCGCCTCGATCAAGGACGTGCAGGATGCCGAGTTCCGCGCCTGGCTGGCCAAGAACCAGTCCGCCGCGCCGACCGCCATGCTGTCCGACCTCGACAAGCTGATCGCCGCCGACATGGCGCTGACCAACGAGGAACTGGGCTACTCGATCGCCACCACCAGCGCACTGCTCAAGAGCGCGCAGACCCTGTACCGCCTCTCGCTGGAGCGCCAGAAGCCCGACGCCGAGCGCGAGACCGGCTACCAGGAACGCGACATCTCCTTCATCAAAGCGCGCCTGCAGCGCCTCGAGCAGTCGTTCGTCGGCAGCGTCGACGAAGCCCGCTTCGTCGCCGCCCTGCAGCGCTACGCCAAACTGCCGCCGGCAATGCGCGCCAAGGGAATCGAACCGATGCTGCCAGCGGTAGCGAGCGTCCCGGCCCTGTACCAGCAGACCAAACTGGGCGACACCGCCACCCGCCTCGCGTGGATGGACAAGTCCCCGGCCGCGTTCGAACAGTCGACCGATCCGTTCATCCAGCTGGCCGTCAAGATGTACGGCGAAGCGCTGGCCCTGGAGAACCGCCGCAAGGACATCGACGGCAACCTTGACCGCACCATCCCGCAATACATGGGCGCCGTCATCGCGTGGAAGAAATCGCAGGGCAAGCCGGTCTACCCGGACGCCAACTCCACCCTGCGCGTCACCTTCGGCACCGTCGGCCCGTACTCCCCGCGCGACGGTATCAGCAAGGGCCCGTTCACGACCGTGGAAGGCATCTTGGAAAAGCACACCGGCAAGGATCCGTTCGACGCGCCGGCCAAGCTGCGTGAAGCCATCCAGGCCAAGCGCTACGGCGCCTTCAAGGACCCTGTGCTGGGCACCGTCCCCGTCGACTTCCTGTCCAGCGCCGACACCACCGGCGGCAACTCCGGCTCCGCCGTCATGAACAAGAACGGCGAACTGGTTGGCCTCAACTTCGACTCCACGTACGAGTCGGTGACCAAGGACTGGTACTTCGACAGCGCCATCACGCGCGCGATCCACGTCGACATCCGCTACATGCTGTGGGTGATGAAGGAAGTCGACCGTGCCGACAACGTCCTCGCCGAAATGAAAATCAAATACAAGAAATAGCCCCAAACGGACGGCTCACCCCGTCCGTTTTTCCTTTCGGGGTCAGGCATGTCCGAACCCCAAACCGGAATTTTTACCCCCGCCGGGGTCAGGCACCGAATTAGGAATTTTCCGACGCCATTCTGCGGATATTGGTTCCTACATCGGGTTGGCGCTGTTTTGGGGAGTTTCCCGACAGGTGTTTTCGGATTGCTTACCGATACACCGGGGCAAGCACGCGCTGCCTGTTGCTTTTGAATTGTTGACTTGATGAACGAAGCGATCACACTGTTTGGCCTGCCGACCACGCCGATGGAGCTGCTGTCCTTTGCGCTGGCGGTAATCACGGTGCTCCTGACGATCCGCCAGAATCACTGGGCGTGGCTGTTCACTATCGTCTCTTCCGCCACCTACGCGGTGGTTTTCTACAACGCCAAGCTGTACGGCGACATGTCGCTGCAGTTCATGTTCATCGGCGCGGCCTTCTGGGGCTGGTACCAGTGGCTGCGCGGCGGTGCAGACCATGGGGAGCTGAAAGTCTCGCGCCTGTCGCGAAAGGGGATCGCCTCTTCGGCCGTCGCGTGGCTGGTGCTGTTCGGGGCCGTGGCGATGCTGCTGTCGCGCTTCACCGACACCGACGTCGCCTACCCCGACGCCTTCCTCACCGCCGGCAGCCTGGTCGGCCAGGTCCTGCTGGCGCGGAAAAAGCTGGAGAACTGGGTGGTCTGGATCATCGTCGACATCCTGTATGTCGGCCTTTACGTGTATAAGGACCTGATGTTCACCGCGATCCTGTATGCGATATTCATCGCCCTTGCAGCGCAGGGCCTGCGCGTGTGGAGGCGCGCGCTGTGACCGTCGCCCGCATCGCCATCCTGGGCGCCGAGTCGTCCGGCAAGTCGACGCTGGCTGCCGCGCTGGCCGAACGTTACGACACGCTGTGGGTGCCCGAGTACCTGCGCGAGTTCGTGGATACGCGCCAGCGCGTGCCGTTCGAGGCGGACCAGGTACTGATCGCGCGCACGCAACTGGCGCGCGAAGATGAAGCGGCAGCGCGCGCGTCGCATCTGCTGTTCTGCGATACCACGCCGTTCATGACTGCGCTGTACAGCCGCTTCTACTGGCACCGCGTGGATGAGGAGCTGGCGCGGCTGGCGGCGCGCCACGCGTATGCGGCCACGTTTGTCGCCGCGCCGGATACGCCGTGGGAGGCGGACGGACTGCAGCGCGAGTCGGCGGAGATCCGCGATTACGTGCATGGGCAGGTGATCGGTGCGCTGGAGGCGCGCGGGATTGCGTACACGCTGCTGGAGGGCAGTGTGGATGCGAGGGTGGAGCGCGCGGCCCAGGTGTTGGCGCAGCTGGAGCTGCATGAGCGGCGCAGCGGCGAGGACCGGCGCAAGAAATAGAGCCTGACCGAGGCCAGGAAACCGGGAAGCACCCGGACATGACAATAAGTGGGAGAGCGATGGAGACAGCAGTAAACCTGTGGCCGCTGGTCGGCGTAGCCGTGATCGCAGCCGGCTTCCTGATGCGCGCCAACCCGATGCTCGTGGTGATTGCGGCCTGCGCCGCCACCGGGCTCGCGGCGGCCATGCCGCCGGTGGCGATCCTGGAGTCGCTCGGCGCCGCGTTCATCAAGACGCGCAACCTGCCGCTGATCGTGCTGCTGCCGCTCGCTGCCATCGGCCTGCTGGAGCGCTTCGGCCTGAAAGAACACGCGCAGGCGACCGTGGCCAAAATCCGCGCCGCCACCACCTCGCGCCTGCTGATCGTCTACCTTGCCGTGCGCGAGATCTCCGCCGCCGGCGGCCTCACTTCGCTCGGCGGCCACCCGACCATGGTGCGCCCGCTGGTCGCGCCGATGGCCGAAGCCGCGGCCGAGCGCGACCATCCCAAGCTGTCCGACAAGCTGCGCTACCGCATCCGCGCCATGGTCGCCGCTACCGACAACGTTGGCCTGTTCTATGGCGAAGACGTCTTCGTCGCATTCGGCGCGGTGGTGCTCATGCACACGTTCATGGTGGCCGAAGGGGTGCAGGTCGAACCGCTGCACATCGCGCTGTGGGGCGTACCGACCGCGATTTGCGCATTCTTCATCCACGCGTGGCGGCTGCACCTGCTGGGTGCCCAGATCGCGCGCGAAGCGAAGGAAAGCGCATGATCAAGCTCGACTACTTTTACCTGGTGCTGGGCGCGATGCTGCTGATCGTCGCCGCGATGACGGCCACCGACAAGTCGAACCCCAAGCGCTACACCACCGCACTGTTCTGGGCCATGTACGCCGCCATCTACCTCGCGGGCGAAGCCATGCCGCACGTGATCGCGGGCGCGATCATGGTGGCGATGGCGCTCGTGGCGGGCTTCGGCGGCGTCAGCCACGGCAAGCCGCAGGTGCCGCCGGAGCAGGAGCGCCGCGCCAGCGCCGCACGCCTCGGCAACAAGCTGCTGATCCCCGCGCTCACGATCCCCGTGGTCACGCTGATCGGCTCCACCCTGTTCAAGGATGTGGAATTCGGCGGCATCCCGGTGCTCGAGCAGCAGCACCTCACGCTGGTGAGCCTGGGCTGCGGCGCGCTGCTCGCGGTGATCGGCGCATGCTGGCTGACCCGCTCGACCCCGCTGCAGGGCATGCGCGAGTCGCGCCGCATGATCGATGCGATCAGCTGGGCCGTCGTGCTGCCGCACCTGCTCGCCGTGCTTGGCCTGCTGTTCGCGCAGGCCGGCGTGGGCAAGGCAGTCGCGTTCCTTACCACCTCGTACATCCCGATGGAGTCGCAGCTGGTGGCCGTCGCGGTGTACTGTATCGGCATGGCGCTGTTCACCGTCATCATGGGCAATGGCTTCGCGGCCTTCCCGGTAATGGCTGCAGGTGTCGGGATCCCGGTGCTGATCGGCGTCTTCGGCGCCAACCCGGCTGTGATAGCGGCGATCGGCATGTTCAGCGCGTATTGCGGTACCCTGATGACGCCGATGGCGGCCAACTTCAATATCATCCCGGCCGCGCTGCTGGAGCTGCCTGACAAGTACGGCGTGATCAAGGCGCAGATTCCGACCGCGCTGGGCATCCTGGCCGCGAACATCGTGCTGCTCTACTTCCTGATGCATCAATGACCATGACGACTACCGTGCTGCTGACCGGCTTCGAGCCATTCAATAACGCCACCGTCAACCCGGCATGGGAGGCCGTGCGCCACCTGGACGGCTGGCGCGAAGCCGGCTTCGTCGTGCACGGCCGCCAGCTGCCGTGCGTGTTCGGCGAGGCGAACCGCGTGCTGTGCGAAATCATCGACGAGCTGCGGCCTTCCATCGTCATCGCGGTAGGGCAGGCGGGCGGTCGCGCGGACCTGTCGGTGGAACGGGTTGCGATCAATGTGGACGATGCGCCGATCATGGACAACAGCATGCAGCAACTGGTCGATACGCCGGTGGTCGCTGGCGGGCCTGCTGCGTACTTCTCTACGCTGCCGATCAAGGCGATCGTGAAAGCGATGCGGGAGGCGGGACTGCCTGCATCGGTGTCGCAGACTGCGGGGACCTTCGTGTGCAACCATGTGTTCTATGGGCTGATGCATCACACAGAAGGGAAGGCGATGCGGGCCGGGTTCATCCACATTCCGTATCTGCCGCTGCAGGCGGCGGCGTTTCCAGGGGCTCCGAGCATGGCGCTGGACGATGTGATGGAAGGGTTGCGGGTGGCGGTGCGCGTAGCGGTGCAGGGTGGTGCCGACATTGTGGATGCGGGCGGGCGCACGCATTAGCATACAGGCCCCGTTCCCGGGCTGGGCGGGACGGCGGCTAAAGATCAGGGGACGGACCCCGGTGGGGACCGTCCCCGCCCCCCCTGTTTAGAAGTCGTACTGCGCGGAGACCCTGAAGACGCGCGGTGCGCCCGGCAGCAGGTAGCCGCCCAGCGCCGGCGTCACGTCGCGCCAGTAGAACTTGTCGAACACATTGTCCACGTTGGCTCGCAGCGTCAGGTTGCCGCCGCCGGCGCGCGTGGTGTACGACGCGCCCAGGTTGAACACGTGGTACTTCGGCACGAAGGTCAGGTTCTCCTTGTCGAAGGCCTTCTTGCCGGAGAACTGCCAGGCGCCGTTCACCTTCAGGCCCTGCACCTGCGGCACCGAATACTCCAGCCATGCGCTCGACTTGAACTGCGGGACGTTGGTCGCGCGCTTGCCGTCGATGGCCGGGTCGCCCGTGCCTTCCTGGCGCGTCTGCAGCGCCGTCGCCGACGCGCCGTAGCGCAGGTTCAGCGACAGGCGGCCGCTGGCGGCCAGTTCGATGCCACGGTGGGTCTGGTCGCCATTGCGCACATAGAAGTTGTCGGCGTCGGTGTACTCGAGTCCTTTGCGGATCTGGAACAGCGTGACCGAACCATTCAGGATGTCGCTCACCGATGCCTTGGCGCCGATCTCCACCTGGTGCGAACGGCTAGGCGGCAGCGGCAGGCCCGGATTTTCGGTCTCCATCGGCGCGTAGCCGCCATGCTCCATGCCGTGCGCGACGGAGCCGTACACCGACCACAGGCCGGACGGTGCGTACACCAGCGCGACGTTCGGCAGCGTGAAGCTCTCATCGACGCCGTTGCGCTTGACCGACACATGGCGCAGGCCGGCGTGCAGCGTGTACGCGTCGCCCAGGCTGACGATGTCCTGCACGAAGACCGCGCGTTCGCGCTCCGTGTTCTGCTCGCGCACCGTGTCCCAGTCGAAGGTCAGGCCCGACGGCGGCACGATCACGTTCTTGTAGATGTTGGAGACGCCAGCGAATTCGTACACGTAGTCGCCAAACACGTCGTGGCGCTCGTAGAAGGAAGCGCCCGCCGTCAGCTGGTGCGCCACCGCGCCGGTCGCGAATTTGCCCTGCACGATCGCCTGCGCGCCCGCCGGGGTCTTCTTCTCGCCCAGGCTCTGGTAGTCGTACACGTCATAGTCGCCGTTGGAGCAGTAGCCCGGCCACAGGAACTCCTGGCTGCAGCCATACGGGAAGGCGGTGTAGTCGTCGCGCTTGAACCAATGCTTGTTGGCCGCCAGCGACATGTTCCATGCGTCGTTGAAGCGGTACTCGAAGCGCAGGCCGAGGTTGGTGCTGTCGGTGTCCACCGGCTTGGTCCAGGGCTGGTCGTTCAGCAGCGTCTTCGGCGACACGTTCGCCGGCAGAGCGACATTGCCGATCAGCTGGTAACCCGGCGCGGTGACCTGCGACTTGTGCTGGTAGTCCATGTCCAGTTGCAGCAGGGCCTGCGGCGACATCTGCCAGTCGAACGCCGCGGAGAAGAACTGGCGCTCGCCATCGGCGCCCTTGACGTAGGAGCGCAGGCGCTCGCCGGCCGCGTTGATGCGGTAGCCGAAGCGCGAATCGGTAAAGCGTCCGCCCGCGTCGACCGCGCCGTACAGCGTGCCGCGCTCGCTCGCGCCGACCGTGGCGGACAGCAGAGGCGACTGGGTGGGACGCTTGACGACGTAGTTGACGATGCCGCCCGGCGAAGCGACGCCTGCCTGCAGGCCGGCGAGGCCCTTCAGCACCTCCAGCCGCTCCTTGTTCTCGAGCGGGATCTGGGTGTCGGCCGGGATGGCGATGCCGTCCTTGCGGTAGCTCGATGCGTTATCGAGGGCGAAGCCGCGGATCGAGAACTGTTCTGCGTAGCCGACCGCGTTGTACGAGTCGGAAATGCTGGCGTCGAGCTTGACCGCGTCGGTGGTGTTGCGGATGCCCAGGTCGTCCATCAACGCGCGATCGATGACCATGATGGAGGAGGGCGTCTTGACCAGCGGCTGCTCGGAGAAGCCGCCGACGGTGGCGTGCTTGGTGGTGTGCACCCGCTGTGCGGTAATGACGACTTCTTGCGCGGTTTGCGTTGCCGCGGCTTGCGCGGCGGGCACCGCCGGTGCAGGGGATTCATCGGCTGCAAATGCGGGGGCGACAAACGCTTGCGTCAGCGCCAGTGCCAGCGCTGTGTACTTCAGGGATTGATTGGGCATGTTGTTAGCTCGTTGTTATAAAAACCTGAGCCAACGCGGGAGCATTCAAAGGTGGGAGAACAGCTTTGCGCTTTCCTTCGCTGGCATTATCCAGATCAGGTACGAAGGGTATTTCTCACCCGGACGGTAAATGTCCAGGACCCCTAGCGAACGCGCATGATACACCAAGCGGCTGGTGTAGTGGAAGTTTGTCATCTCGCGGCGGGAAGTCCGGAGACAGTCCCGCAGCCGCTGAGTTGGCAGGCAGTCCCCTGGCCGGCTAGCGCGTGGTGCGGTTTTCGGCCAGCGCCTTGATCCTGGCGAGGCCTTTTTCGAAGTCGGGACCGATCATGCTGTCCATGCTGACGAACACGCTCATGATCTTGGAAATGAATGGCATCGGGCCGCTCATCTGCCAGATGACCTTGGTGCTGTCGCCGCGCGGCTCGAACATGAAGCGGGTCTGGTTGGCCGATTCGAACGGGCGCACGAAATCGAGCTGGATGGCGATGTCGCGCGGGGGCGACATGCCGACGATTTCCATGCGGCCTGCGCCCACCTGGTCGTTGCCGTCCCACGCGTACACGGAGCCGACACCCGACTCCGCGCCGCTGTAGGTGCGCCGCATCGTTGGGTCCAGGCCTTCCCACGGCGACCATGAGGTCCAGTTGCGGAAGTCAGCCACCAGCGGGTGGATGGTTTCCGGCGGTGCCTGGATCTCGATGTGGCGGGTGACCGTGAACGTATCGGGCTTGGCAGCGGCCAGGCCGAGGATGAGGGCAATTGCTGCGAGCAGGACGACACCGACAGTCTTTAACATTTTTGTCTCCGGTGAAACTGACTTGAAAGCTTAGAGCCTGGCTGGACGATTTGGTTCAATGCCGTTCGGGTGCGCGGGAGCCCATGCTGAGTTTGCCAAGGGAAAGCCGGCTCAGTATGGATCCCGGCCTGCGCCGGGATGACATTGGTGGTGACGGTGCTACGAGACGAAGCGGGCGAAGCTGGCCAGGTCGACGTTGCCGCCACTGATGACGACGCCGACGCGCTTGCCCTCGACCGGCACGGCGCCCAGCATGGCCGCCGCCGCCGCAAGGCAGCCGGTCGGCTCCACCACCATCTTCATCCGTTCTGCGAAGAAGCGCATGGTCTGCACCAGCTGCTCGTCCGGCACCGTGACGATGTCGTCGACCAGCCTGCGGATCACATTGAAGTTGTGCTGGCCGAGGTGCGTGGTCGCCGCCCCATCGGCGATGGTCTTGGGCGCGGCGATGGTGACGATCTCGCCACGACGCAGCGATTGCTGCCCGTCGTTGCCCGCTTCAGGTTCCACGCCGATCACGCGGCAGTCCGGCGACAGTGCGCGCGCCGACAGCGCGCTGCCCGCGAGCAGGCCGCCGCCGCCCAGCGGCACCAGCAGCACGTCGAGCGGCCCAGTGTCTTCGAACAGCTCCCTGGCCGCCGTGCCCTGGCCAGCGATCACGTGCGGATGGTCGTACGGCGGGATCAGCGTCATGCCGCGCTCGGCGGCGAGGCGCCGGGCGATTTCTTCGCGGTCTTCGGTATAGCGGTCGTAGGTGATGACTTCGCCGCCGTATTCGCGCGTGGCGCGCATCTTCATCGCCGGCGCGTCGAGCGGCATGATGATGGCCGAGCGGATGCCCGCCAGCCGTGCCGACAGCGCGATCGCCTGCGCGTGGTTCCCGGACGAGAAGGTGAGCACCCCCGCGCGGCGCTGCTCTTCGGTGAACTGCGCGATGGCGTTATACGCGCCGCGGAACTTGAAAGCGCCCATGCGCTGGTAGTTCTCGCACTTGAAGAACAGCTGCGCGCCCGCCTGGCTGTCGGCGGTGCGTGAGGTGAGCACGGGAGTGCGGTGCGCTACGCCTTCGATGCGGCGCGCGGCCAGCTCCACGTCGTGGTAGCCAGGTTCGGTCATGTGGAATCCTCTTTGATTGTCAGGCGGCCGGCAGCATGATGATGCGCACCAGCAGGCCGCCGCCCTCGCGATTGCGGACATGCAGCTCCGCATTGTGCCGCGAGATGACCCTTTCCACAATGGCCAGGCCGAGCCCTGCGCCGTTGGCCTGTCCGCGCGCGGTATCCATGCGCGTGAACGGCTTGAGCAGCTGTTCGATCGCCTCCGCGGGCACGCCGGCGCCGTGGTCGCCAATCTCAATGATCACACGCCGCATCGGGCCAAGGCCGTGCGCATGGCAGCGGATATCGAGCTCGGTAAAGTCCGTGCCGGGCGTGTGGCCGTAACGGCGCGCGTTTTCCACCAGGTTGTTGAAGACGCGCCGCAGGTCGGTGGCATTGCCCATCACATGGATGTCTTCCGCGATATCGCAATGGACGCGCATGGACGGGATGCGCGCCGCTTCACGGCCCACTTCTTCCAGCATCGCGGTCAGGTCCACCGGCACGAAGCTCGACGCCTCGGTCGGCTTGGCGTAATCGAGGAACTGGCCGATGATCGCATCCATCTGCGCGATATCGGACTGCATGCCTTCGCGCGCTTCCGGCGACAGCGACGCCATCTCCACCTCCAGCCCCATGCGCGCGAGCGGCGTGCGCAGGTCGTGCGAGATGCCGGCCAGGATGACCGCGCGGTCCGATTCCACCCGCTGCAAATCGTCCACCATCTGGTTGAAGCTGCGGTTCGCCTCGATGATCTCGGTCGGTCCTTCTTCCGGCAGCGGGTCCGGACGGCGCCCGCGCGCGATGCTGCGCGCGGCTTCCGTCAGGCGCGCCAGCGGCAGGTTGATGAGGCTCGAGATCAGCGCCGCGCCCACCAGCGACAGCAGGCCGACCACGCTGGCCCAGCCCAGCCACTGCACGCCGGTCAGGCCCTGGATGCGCTCGCGTTCGAGCATCAGCCAGTACTTGTCGTCGTCGATGTTAAAGCTGACCCAGAAGCCCGCCGATCCGTTGACGCGGGCGGAAAAGCGCGTGTCCGATCCCAGCTTGGCCTTGACGATGGCCTCGATGTCTTCCATCAGCGGGTTGTCCGGCGGCGGGTCCACCTCGTCGGTCACCTCCAGCGTGAAGATGCGGATGCCCTCGTTGGCCACCAGCTCGAACAGCAGCTCGCGGCGCAACTCGGGCGCCGAGTGGGTGAGGGCGGCCTTGGTGATGGTGACCACCGAGATCACCTGCGCGGCCAGCTGCTGCGCCTGCGGTCCGCGCTGGACGTAGCTGATCATCCCCACCCATGAAGCCATGGACAGGGTGGTCAGGATTCCAAGCAGCAGGAAGGTGCGCCAGAACAGGCCACTCCTGATCCAGGCCAGGCGCTTTGGCATTCCCGGATCCCGCACTATCGCGGCTGGCCTTCAGGGATGAATACGTAGCCCAGGCCCCAGACGGTCTGGATGTACAGCGGGCTGGAAGGATCCGGTTCGATCAGTTTGCGCAGGCGCGAAATCTGCACGTCCAGGCTGCGGTCGAACACCTCGTATTCGCGGCCGCGCGCCAGTTCCATCAGCTTCTCGCGCGACAGCGGCTGGCGTGCATGGCGGGCGAACACCTTGAGCACCGAGAATTCGCCGGTGGTCAGGGGAACGGTCTCGCCATTCTTCTTGAGCGTGCGCGTGCCCAGGTCCAGCACGAACTGGCCGAACTCGAAGGTCTGCGGGGTTTCCGAAGGAGCGCCCGGGATTTCGTCCGGACCCTTGCGGCGCAGGACAGCGCCGATGCGCGCCACCAGTTCGCGCGGATTGAACGGCTTGGGCAGGTAGTCGTCGGCGCCCATCTCCAGGCCGACGATGCGGTCGACGTCCTCGCCCTTGGCGGTGAGCATGATGATCGGAGTCTGGTCGCCGGCCCCGCGCAGGCGGCGGCAAATCGACAGGCCATCCTCGCCCGGCAGCATCAGGTCCAGCACCAGCAGGTCGTAGCGCTCGCGCAGCCACAGCTTGTTCATAGCCGGGGCGCTTTCGGCCGTGACCACGGTGAAGCCTTGTTCCGTGAGATAGCGGCGCAACAAATCGCGCAGGCGTACGTCGTCGTCGACCACCATGATCTTGGCGCCGTGGCCGGCGTTCCCGGTCGTTGCTTCGCCACCAGTGTTTTGTGTATTTTGGGTGTTCATTGCCTGTCAAATTTGTCAGATTGATGTCGCTATGGTAACGTCTTATCGGGCTGGAATACACCTCGCGCGGAAGTCATTACAAAGTGTTACAAACTTTACCCAATCGGTCTTACCACCTGCAAAGTTTGGCCATACACTGCCGTTACGGTTGAATCAAGCTTATCTGTTTACAAGGCATCGGAAAAGAGAAACACATGCAGAACGCGTCCCACATCTCCCAGGTTGTCCATGCCCGCACGGCGGCGGCAGCGCGCAGCCTGTTCGCGCTGGGCTCGGGCCTGGTCCTCGCCTGCGTCATGGCCGCATCCGGCGCGCAGGCGCAGGAAACGCCGCAGCCGCGCCCAGAGCGCCCGCAGCCGCAGCGCGAGGTGCAGCAGCGTGAGGCGCAGCGCGACCTGCAGCGCGAGATGCAGCGCCAGGAAATGCACCGCCAGGAGCAGGCGCGCCAGGAGATGCAGCGTGAGCAGCGCGCGTACGAAGAGCAGCAGCGCCGCATCCTCCAGGCGCAGCAGGAGCAGCAGGAGCAGCAGGAAGGGCAGCGCCGCCATGGCCGCATGACCGCCGACGAACGCAGCGAACTGCGCCGCCAGATCAACGAGGCCAACCAGGATATCTACGCGCGCCCGCGCGGGCGCCGGTAAGACAGGATCGCAACAAAGGCAGCTTCGGCTGCCTTTTTTTCGACCAATGGTTATTTTCCAACCGACATCATGATACGCTTGGAAAATAATTATATTTAAGTATTGTTGCTACGGCAGCAATGTTGCTAGGGTCTGGAGCGAGGCAGTGACAGAAATGGTTGACAGCGGCGTCGAGCTGTCCGCCGGGCTTGCGCCTGCGGATGGGGTCGAGCATGGCATCATCTCCCGTGCGGACGGCGTGTACGCCGAGGCCGCCGTGTCCGGCCGCACATTCCAGTCCGCCGTCGACGGCGTGTTCGCTGCGGGGAACTGCTTCGCCGGCCTGAACTACGCGCTCTTCATCCGGCTGCTGTTCGGGATTGGCCCCGCCTTGCCGGCCGACGAGAGCGCGGTGCGCTTTGCCGACAAGATCGTTCCCTTCGATCCCGTGCGGCGCGCGCTCTACCGTGCGGTCAAGATCGAATCCGGCACCGCCGAATACTACTTCGAACCGGTGTTCATCGAGGACGCCGACGACCCCTTTGCCAGCCCGGTCCCGGCCCAGCTCACGCTCGATGAGTTCATCGCCGACATGTGGTCGAAGGGGATCCGCTTCGGCATCGATGTCGCCGCCGTGCGCGCCGCCATCGTATCGGGCAAGCAGGACCGCGTGACCGTCGCACGCGCGCTGCCGGCAACGCCGGGGCAGGACGCGGTCATCAACGAAGTCTCCGACGACATCCACCGCAACGACGCGCCGCGCCAGCTGGCCAACGGCAAGCTGGACCTGATGTCGTTCCAGAACCGCTTCCCGCAGATCAAGGAGAACGTGCGCCTGCTGCACAAGGTGCCGCGCAAGCTGGGCGTGGCCGGCATCGACCTCGCCGGCTTCCCGCTGGAGCCTGCGATCCCCGCCGACGTCGACCTGCAGGCGCTGGCCGGCCCGGGCATGCGCATCGAGCACACCGCCGAGGGCGAGTTCCTGGTATCGACCGTCGCGGGCTTCCTCAACGTCGACACCGGCACCGGCCAGCTGTCGGTAGGAGCCAAGATCGTCAGCTACGAGGGCGTGAGCACGCGCACCACCGGCAACCTGCAGCTGACCGGCGACTACGAGGAATTCGGCGAGATCCAGGAGAAGCGCGTCGTCGAGGGCGAGAACATCACCGTGCACGCGGACGTCTTCGGCAACGTGGTGTCGCGTGGCGGCACAGTCACCCTCAACAACAACCTGGTGGGCGGCAGCGCCAGCAACGCGCGCGGCAACATCCACGTCAAGGGCGTCGCCTCCAGCGCCATCGTGCAGGCGGCGCACGGCGAAGTCACGCTGGGCCGCGCGGAGAACTGCGTCATCTCGGGCACCCGCGTCTCGGTCGAGCATGCCGTCAACTGCGAGATCATGGCGGACGTGCTGACCGTGGGGCAGGCCGAAGGCTGCGCGGTGGCGGCGCGCAGCGTCACCATCGGGACAGCAGGGCCTCGCCGGCAGATCGAGATGCTGGTGTACGCGCTGGTGCCGGACGACGCCAGGATCAACGACGTGATCGCCCAGCTTCAGGAGCGCGTCGAACTGTTCCACATGGTGGCCGCGTCGCGCCAGGCCGAACTGGACACCCTGCAGAACGAGCCCGACGTGCGCAAGTACGTCATGCTCGCATCGAAGATCCGCAAGAAGGAAATCACCCTCACCGCCGATCAGGTGCCGCAGTTCCAGAAGATGGCGCTCGCGGTCGGGCCGCAGCTCAAGGCGATCGGCAAGCTGTCGCTGGAAGTGAAGTCCGCGCAGTCCGAGGGCAAGGCGGGCGCCGACCTGATCGCCCAGCTTGTCGAGCAGAAGAACGCCAGCTCCGGCGCCAGCAGCGTCGAGATTGGCGAACTGCGGGGCGACGTCATGGTGCGCACCATGCGTTTCAATCCGGACGGCAGCAGCGTCTACCACCTCCCCGTCAAAGAGATCAAGGCGCGCTTGCGCGGCGGGCAGCAGTTGGGCGAGCGTATTGCCTCCGGCAGCACCGGCTCCGTCCACTGGAGCACGGTCGCTCCCTCCGAATAAAAGGGACTGTCCCGCTTCATCGCTGTGGCGGAATCGGCCCATTTATGGCGAAATCCGCCAGGAATGACGGTAAGGCTGCGCAGGCTGAAGTGCGGGGGGAACAGTCCCTTGCAGGGAAGTCCCCGGCAGCCGGTCAGGCGTCGGCGGGCATGGCGGCGAGCGCCTCGTAGCAGCGCCCGGCAGCCATCGGCAGGCGTTCGAACACGTCCGGGTCGCCTTCTTCGATGACGCCGTTCTCGACCAGCATGCGCGCCTTGCCCATGTAGTCGGACAGCGCCATCAGCCGACCCAGCGGCGACATCACGGCGCCCTTGGCGACGCTGCCCTGTTCGCGGATTGCATGCGTTACCGACTGTGGGAAGTGCCACTCCTGCGCGATGCTGCACGACAGCCTGCGCGCCAGCGTCGCCAGCTGGGCGCAAAACATCTCCGAGCCCAGCGTGCGGTCGTCCCTGGCCGCCTGGTCCATCAGGCGCAAGGCGACGATGAGCCCCGTGTTCTGCACCAGCGCCGCCAGGAAGGCCTCGAACGGCTCGACCCCATTTTCGGGCGCGAGCGTGCGGTTGGCGTTGGCGCAGCGCTCCGAGCGTTCCCAGATCCGCGGCGCCAGCAAGCGCGTGTAGTAGCCCGAGTTCATGTCGATGATCGGCCGAAACGCGACGCTGGTGATCAGCTGGCGCAGGCCTTCCTGCCCGATTACCATCACCGCATGCTCCACGCTATTGATGGTCTTGCCGGTCCCGTGCATCGAGCTGTTGGCCAGCCGGATCACGGCCGCGACCAGCACCACGTCGCCCGAAATCGTGCGCGAGAGCTGCGCTCCGGAGAAGTTGTCGCTGCGCAGGCTTTGCAGCAGCTGCGGGATCAGCCCCGGCATGCGCCGCACCATCGCCGCGCCCGACTGCTGCGAGTTGACCACCGTCCGCACCGCGTCGAGCGCAGCTTCCTCGACCGGGCTGGTGTCCAGCACTGCTTCGCCGTTGGTGCCGAAGGCCCAGCTGTTCCAGAGGCGATTGAGATGGTCGGACTGCTCGAACGGAATGGCGCTGCCGCTGCCGACGGGCCCATCCGGGACGGCCAGTGTGACTGGCGGTGGCTCGGGATCCGCATGTTGCGGTAGAGGCACCCAAGTGGTGCCGGGCGCGATGTCATGGAGCTCGCGTTCCGTGCGCGAAGCGGGGCCGCCCGTGAACAGGCGTTGCAGCCATTGATACATTGCAGTTCCTTAATTGTTATATTTTCTGCAGCATTCCCATTGTAATGAAACCAGAAGTCATTGCAAGCGGGGAATTAGATTGATTGCAGTCAACAATAGGCCTGCGCCGCAAGAGTAGGATGGGGCACCTAGTCAAGGAACCCATCTTATGGATACGAGCGTATCGAAGAAGCCCGCGAGCACGAGCACCATGGAGTTCCTGAGCTTTTCGCTGGGTGGGCTTGAGTACGGGCTCGAGTTCAACAAGGTGCAGGAACTGCGCATGCTCAAGTCGCTGGAACGCGTGGCCAGCGGCGGTGAGGTGCTGAACGGCGTGGCGGTGTCGCGCGGCGTGATCATGCCCATCGTCGACATGCGCGCGGCGATGGAGGGCGTGCCGGCGCCGCCCGATCCGGCCACCGACGTGATCATCCTCGAATTGAACAACTGCGTGATGGGTATGGTGGTGGACGGCGTGACCGGCGTGGTGCAGCTGCGCCAGGACCAGATCAGTCCCATGCCCGGCGCTTCGCACAACGCGGACTACCTGATGGGGCTGGGCGAAGCGGAAGGCCGGCGCCTGGTCCTGGTGGACATCGACAAGCTGATGGCCATCAAGCGCAGGTCGGCCGGCCCGCGCCAGCACACGGCTTAAGCGGCCGCTTCCAGCTGCTCCTGCAGCGCCAGCCACTCCTCCTCGAGCTGGACGATATCCTTGCTGACGTAGGCCTGGTCGTTCAGCAGCGATTTGAGCTTGTCCTTGTTGGACACATCGTAAATCGCTTCGTCGGCCAGTTGCGCGTCGACCTCGGACTTTTTCGCATTCAGCCTGGCGATCTGCTCTTCCAGCTTTTTGATCTTCGATTCCAGCGGCTTGCGGATCGCGGCCATGCGCTGGCGCTGCTCCGCCTCCTGGCGCTTCTGGTCGCGGCGGTCGATCGCCGGCGGCGGCGCGACCGGCGAGGATGCCGGATACGCAGCCTTGTTCTCCTTGCCCGCAGCGGGCAGCACGTTCGTGCCCTTGCCAAGCTTGGTCTGGAACAGCCAGTCCTTGTAGTCGTCCAGGTCGCCGTCGAACGGCATCAGCTTGCCGTCGGCGACGATGATGAACTGGTCGGTGGTCGCACGCAGCAGGTGGCGGTCGTGGGACACCACGACCAGCGTGCCGTCGAACTGCGCCAGCGCCATGGTGAGCGCCTCGCGCGTTTCCAGGTCCAGGTGGTTGGTCGGCTCGTCCAGCAGCAGCAGGTTGGGGCGCTGCCACACGATCAGGGCCAGCGCCAGGCGTGCCTTCTCGCCGCCCGAGAACGGGCGGATCGGGCTGGTGACCATATCGCCCGGGAAGTTGAAGCCGCCCAGGAAGTTGCGCAGCTCCTGCTCGCGCACGGTCGGCGCGATCTTGGCGAGGTGCCACAGGGGCGACTCGTCGTGGCGCAGCATCTCGACCTGGTGCTGGGCGAAGTAGCCGATCACGAGGCCCTTGCCCACGGTCGCTTCGCCTGCCAGCGGCTTCAGTTCGCCGGCGATGGTCTTGATCAGCGTGGACTTGCCGGCGCCATTCACGCCCAGCAGGCCGATGCGCTGCTCGGATTGCAGCGAGAAGTTCACGCGGTTGACGATGACCTTGTCGCCTTCCTCGGTGTGGTAGCCGCAATCGACATCTTCCAGCACCAGCAGCGGGTTCGGCGCCGAGAGCGGCTCGCGAAACTCGAACGAGAACTCGGCGGCCGCGCGCAGCGGCGCCAGCTCCTCCATCTTGGCCAGCTGCTTGATGCGGCTCTGCGCCTGGCGCGCCTTGGAGGCCTTGGCCTTGAAGCGGTTGATGTACGACTCGAGGTGGGCGCGGGCGCGCTGCTGCTTCTCGATCATGCCGGCCTGCAGCACCATCTGCGCGGCGCGCTGGCGCTCGAACGCGCTGTAGTTTCCGGCGTAGCGCTTCAGCTTGCGCTCGTCGATGTGCACGATCACGTTGACGATCTCGTCGAGGAAATCGCGGTCGTGCGAAATGATGATCAGCGTGCCTTCGTAGCGCTTGAGCCAGTCCTCCAGCCAGATGATCGCATCCAGGTCCAGGTGGTTGGTCGGTTCGTCCAGCAGCAGCAGGTCCGATGGGCACATCAGCGCCTGCGCCAGGTTCAGGCGCATGCGCCAGCCGCCGGAGAAGCTGGCCACCGGCTGCTTCATCTGGTCGAGCGTGAAGCCCAGGCCCAGCAGCAGCTGTTCGCCGCGCGACTGCACCGTGTAGGCGTCGGCGTCGGCCAGCGCGCTGTGCACCTCGCCCAGCGCGATGCCGTTGGCGTCGTCGTGCGGCTCGCCTTCCAGGCGCTCCAGTTCGGCCTGCAGGCGGCGCAGGTTCACGTCGCCGTCGATGGCGTAGTCGAGCGCCGCGCGGTCCAGCGGCGGCGTCTCCTGCGCCACATAGGCCATGCGCCAGCGGGCAGGGAAGTCGATCGACCCCTGGTCCGAATGCAGCTCGTTGCGCAGCATGGCGAACAGGCTGGATTTGCCGGCGCCGTTGGCGCCAATGAGGCCGATTTTGTCGCCGGGGTTCAGCGTCAGGTCAACCGATTCGAGCAGCGGCTTGGTGCCGCGCATCAGGCTGACGTTGGAAAACTTGATCATTAAACGGTTTGCAGTTGTTCGGCGGTGAGCAGGAAGACCATGTCGTCTCCTGCGCTGGTGGTGACCCAGGTCAGGCCCATGTCGCCAAAGGCGGCTTCGGCGAACTCGCGCTCGTTGCCGATTTCGACGATCAGGAGGCCGTCCGGGGTCAGGCGCTCGGCGGCGCCGGCGATGATCTTGCGGACCAGGTCCATGCCGTCCTTGCCGCCGTCCAGGCCGATTTGCGGCTCGTGCAGGTACTCCTTGGGCAGGCGCGACATCGAGGTCGAGTTCACGTACGGCGGATTGGTCACGATCAGGTCGTACTTCTTGAACGGGACATGCTCGTACAGGTCGGACTCGATCAGGTTGATGCGGCCTTCGAGCTGGTATTCGCGCACGTTGCGCTCGGCCACCGCCAGCGCGTCGCGCGAGATGTCGACCGCATCGACCACCGCGGCCTGGAACGAATCGGCCAGCAGGATCGCGAGGCAGCCGGAGCCGGTGCACAGCTCAAGGATGTTAGACACCGTATCGGGATCCTGCACCCACGGCGAGAACTGCTCGGGAATCAGCTCCGCGATGAAGGAGCGCGGCACCAGCACGCGCTCGTCGACGTAGAAGTTGTACGAACCGAGCCACGCTTCGTTGGTGATGTAGGCCGCCGGCACGCGGTCCTTGGCGCGCCGCTCGATGATGGCGACCAGCTTGTCGACCTCGTTGGGCAGCAGGCGCGCGTCCAGGAATGGCTCCAGCTTGTCGAGCGGGAGCTTGAGCGTATGCAGGATCAGGTAGGCCGCCTCGTCGAGCGCATCGGCGCTGCCGTGGCCGAACGCCAGGCCTTCGGTATTGAAGCGGGTGACGGCGTAGCGAAGGATGTCGCGAACGGTGGTGAATGGCGTGTTGTGCATGATGGTCCCCGGTCAGGAAAGCAGTTTTTCCAGCGTACGGCGGTAGATGTTCTTGAGCGGATCGATGAAGCGCACTTCGATGTGTTCGTCGATCTTGTGGATGCTGGCGTTGGGCGGCCCGAATTCTATCACCTGCGGGCAGATCTCCGCGATAAAGCGGCCGTCGGAAGTCCCGCCCGTGGTGGACAGTTCCGTGTGTACGCCGGTTTCGTCGCAGATGGCCTGGCAGACCGCGTCGGACAGTGTGCCTTTCGGCGTCAGGAACGGGCGGCCGGACAGGGTCCACTGCAGGTCGTATTCGAGGTTGTGGTGGTCCAGGATCGCGTGCACGCGCGCTTCCAGGCCGTCCGCGGTGCTGGCGGTCGAGAAGCGGAAGTTAAAGTCGATGCACAGCTCGCCCGGGATCACGTTGTTGGCGCCGGTGCCGGCCTTGATGTTCGAGATCTGGAAGGAGGTCGGCGCGTAGTACTCGTTGCCTTCGTCCCAGTGCTCGGCCGCCAGTTCGGCCAGCGCCGGCGCGGCCTGGTGGATCGGGTTGCGCGCCAGCTGCGGGTAGGCGATGTGGCCCTGGATGCCCTTGATGACGAGGTGTCCGGACAGCGAGCCGCGGCGGCCGTTCTTGATCGTGTCGCCGAGGATGTGGGCGGAGGTGGGCTCGCCCACGATGCAATAGTCCAGCGACTCCTCGCGCTCCTTGAGCTGCTCCACGACGACCGCGGTGCCGTCGACCGCGTCGCCTTCCTCATCGCTGGTGACGAGGAACGCGATCGACCCCTTGTGGCCCGGGTTGGCCTCGATGAACTCTTCGACCGCGACCACCATGGCGGCCAGTGAGGTCTTCATGTCGGACGCGCCGCGGCCGTACAGCTTGCCCTCGCGGATCTCCGGCTTGAACGGGTCCGAGGTCCATTTCGCGGCGGGGCCGGTCGGCACCACGTCCGTGTGGCCGGCGAACACCAGCACCGGCGCGTGCGTGCCCTTGCGTGCCCACAGGTTGGTGACGCCGTTCGATACCACTGTCTCGCAGGTGAAGCCGAGCGGCTCGAGCAGCTCGATGATGCGGCGCTGGCAGCCGCCGTCGTCCGGCGTGATCGAGGACAGCGAGATCAGTTCCTCGGTCAGGGCGAGGGTGCGCGACGGTGCCTTCATACCTTGAAGATCCCGCGGTATTTGTCGTCGGAGAAGCCGACGTGCACCTGCTGTTGCGCGTCGAGCAGGACCGGGCGTTTCACCACCGACGGGTATTCCAGCATCAGCTCGAGCGCGCTGGCCTTGTCGGTCACGGCGGCCTTGCGCTCGTCCGGCAGGCCGCGCCACGTCGTGCCCTTGCGGTTGACCAGCACTTCCCAGTCCTGCTGCGCGAGCCAGCCGGCGACCGTATCGCGGTCCAGCCCCTGCTTCTTGAAGTCGTGGAAATCGAAAGGAAGCTGCTGGTCCGCCAGCCAGGTGCGGGCCTTCTTGACGGTATCGCAGTTGGGAATGCCGAATAGTTTCATACGGGAACGGGCAAAAGGGTGGGAGGGCAGGCCGACATTATACGTTCGATATGGCCGCGTCGCCCTGTGCGCAGCCCGCTTACGGCCTCAGGCCGCCAAGACCAGAATGTTGCCGAACTGCCAATTCGCGCCTACACTGCCCACAGATCACTTACCGAGGACTCGCATGGCCCACATTCCTGACTTTCCAGACGACGAAAATGGCGACGTGCTGCGCCAGATGGCCGAGCAGGGCGACGACCTGTCGGTGCCGCGCAATATCGACTTCACGCTGGTGTTCCCGGACGAAGAGCGCGCGCAGCGTTTCGCCGCGGCCTTCAGCCCGGCCTATCCCGTCACCGTCGATCACAGCGAAGTGGACGAGGACTGCCCCTGGGATGTCGTGGTGGTGAACCACATGGCGCCCGATCATGCCGCAATCACCGCGTTCGAGGAGCGCCTGCGGCAGGTTGCCGAACCGCTGGGCGGGCGCAATGACGGCTGGGGATGTTTTTCGCAAGACGATTGAGTGCCGGCAGGTTGCCTGCGGCGCCCCACGGCCCTACACTCGGCCACGATGACGCACCCACTCGATAACATTTTCTGGAACTCGCTGAACGGACCGCACCTGCGTTTCTCGTCCGGCAGCGATGCCGCGCGCCGCTATGCCGAAGGCTTTTCGCCGATTGTCGGCTTCCCGGACAAGCTGCAGCCCGACTTCGACGCGCTCGCGGCGTTCTGCCAGCCAGGCGACCAGTTCTACTGCGACGGCTGGACCGGCGCTGCGCCGCAGGGCTGGAGCGTGGCGTTCGAATCGACGATGTACCGGATGGTCTGGGATGCGCCGGCGCCGGCGGAGGACGAGGCGCCCGACGCGGTGCCGCTGACCGCCGCGCATGCCGGGCGCGCGCTGGAGCTGGCGACCATGATGCGTCCCGGGCCGTTCGGCCCGCGCACGATCGAGCTGGGCGACTACTTCGGCTATTTCGACGGTGACAGGCTGATGGCGATGGCGGGAGAGCGCATGTGCGCACCCGGCCTGCGCGAGATCAGCGGTGTGTGCACCCATCCCGACTACCAGGGCCGTGGCCTGGCGCGCAGGCTCACGCTCAAGCTGGTGCGGCGCATGCTGGAGCGTGGCGAAACCCCGTTCCTGCACGTGATGTCCACCAACGCCACGGCGCACGGCCTGTACCTCAGGATGGGCTTCCGCGACTGGTGCGAAACGCCTGTCCGCGTCGTCGCGCGAGTGACAATTTAAGACATTCTTCGCTGCCCTCCTCACATAGAATCGGCCATTTGACCCATCGATTGTGGAGGGCGGAAATGGTTGGAAAATGGTTGGCCGGCGGCGTGCTCGCGCTAGTCCCGGCATTCGCGCTGGCCGAGCAGGCACCGGTCGCCCAGGCGTGGCGTGCGATCGCCGCAGCGGATTCGGCCGCCGCCCTCAAGCTCATCGAGGAAAATCACCCGGGGGCCACGCAGGAGTTGGGTGACACGCAGTTCCTCGCGCGGCTTGCGCTGGCGCGGCGGCACGTCGAAGAACGCCTGCCGAAGGTCGACAGTTTCGGCGCCTACAACGCGCTGATGAACGGCCTCGCCGCTGAATTCCGGGACGGCCACATCTGGACCGCGCCGCACGTCTCCTGGGCAGTGCGCAAGTGGCCGGGCATCATGCCGGTGCGGCGCGGCGGCAAATGGTACGTGGGACTGGATGAACGCAAGCAGGGCGGGGCAGGCTTACGCGATGCCGAGATCCTCGCCTGCGATGGCGAAGAATTCGACCGCTGGGCGAAGACCCGCATCGGCCTGTTCGGCGGGCCGCCCGAGATCGAGGCCGAATTGAGCAAGCGCGCGCCCGGGCTGCTGCTTGACGACGCCAACCCCTTCATCAAGGCGCCGTCCGCGTGTACCTTCCGCACCGTCGCCGGCGCGACCGAGCAGGTGCAACTGGAGTTCAGGCAGGTGCTGCAGACCGGCTTGTCCGAGCGGGCTGCCAGGATCATCCCGCGCGCGGCGGCGGGCATGGGCGTGTCGAAGTTCGACGGCGGCTACTGGATCGCGCTCGGCACGCTTGGCAACGCGGCGGCCGATGTCGTCAAGGCGGTGAGCGAACAGGCGGAAGCGCTGCGCAGCGCGCCGATGGTCGTCATCGACATGCGCGGCAATACGGGAGGGAATTCCATCTATTCCAGCGAGATCGCGCGGATCCTGCACGGCAGGGCGCGCGTCGATGCGCTCGACATCTCCGCCGACGGCTGCCGTGGCTCCTACTGGCGGGTGTCGGAGCAGAACCGCAAGACGGTGACCGCAGCACGCGACGCGGCGCGTGCGCGCAAGGACAACGACAGCGCCGCGTATTACGCGCAAGTGGCGGACGACATGACGAAGGCGATGACCGAGGGCCGCAACTTCTCGCCTGCCTTGCCGGCGTGCGCGGCATCGGTGCGCACGGTGGACCAGGGAAAGGTCCCCGCTTCACTGCCGGCGCCAGCCATGCAGGGGCGGCTGGTCATCGTGACGGACAGCCGCTGCTTCAGCTCCTGCCTCTTGGCGACCAACGCCTTCCGCCAGCTCGGCGCGCTGCACGTGGGCGAAGCGACCGACATGTCGACGCGCTACATGGAAGTGTACGAAGTGATGCTGCCGTCCGGGATGCGGACCTTCTCGACCCTCCAGAAGGTGGCGGTCGGCCTGGGCGACTACGGCCCGTACCAGCCGCACAAGCTCTACCCCGGCTCGCTCGCCGACACGGACCCGCTCAAAGCCTGGGTAGCGGCGCTGCGCTAACCCAAATGGGGACAGACCCCATTTCGGGTATCTCTTGAGAAACTGAAAATGGGGTCTGTCCCCATTATTCGCTGAAGACCCGAAATGGGGACATAACGCCGAAATGGGGACAGACCCCATTTCGGGTATCTCTTGAGAAACTGAAAATGGGGTCTGTCCCCATTATGGAAATGGGGTCTGTCCCCATTTCCGGTATCAGGTGTTGAGCGTGAATTCGGTGAAGGAGGTCTCGGGGGCCTTTTCTTTGTCGGCTTCTTCTTGCGCGGCGCCGCTTTCCGGGCCGTTGTTGAGGAGCCAGAGCAGGTTGGTGGCCGAGTCGGCATTCGCGAGCGCTTCTTCCTGCGTGATGCGGCCATCCTTGACCAGCTTGAACAGGGCGCCTTCGAACGACTGCGAGCCCGGCGACAGGCTCTTTTCCATCGCTTCCTTGATCTGGCCGATCTCGCCCTTCTCGATCAGGTCCGCGATGTAGCGGGTGTTGACGAGCACCTCGACCGCAGCGTGGCGGCGGCCGCCCGCTGCCGCGCGCACCAGGCGCTGCGAGACGATCGCCTTGACCGCCGCCGACAGGTCCTGCAGCAGGGCCGGGCGGTTCTCGATCGGGTAGAAGCTGATGATGCGGTTCAGCGCGTTGTAGCTGTTGTTCGCGTGCAGGGTGGCCAGCACCAGGTGGCCCGACTGCGCGTAGGCCAGCGCCGCCGCCATGGTTTCCTGATCGCGGATCTCGCCGATCAGGATGCAGTCCGGCGCCTGGCGCATCGCGTTCTTGAGCGCCGTGTGGAAGTTCTTGGCGTCGCTGCCGATCTCGCGCTGGTTGACGATCGACTTCTTGTTCTTGAAGAGGTATTCGACCGGGTCTTCCAGTGTCAGGATGTGGCCGGGACGCTGCTCGTTGCGGTGGTCCAGCATCGAGGCGATGGTGGTCGACTTGCCGGACCCGGTCGCGCCGACCAGCAGCAGCAGGCCGCGCTTTTCCATGATCAGTTCCGACAGCACCGGCGGCAGGTCCAGCTCCGCGAGCGGCGGGATATCGACAGGCACGAAGCGGAACACCGCCGAGATCGAGCCGCGCTGCACGAAGGCCGACAGGCGATAGCGGCCCAGGTTTGGTACCGAGATCGCCATGTTCAGCTCATGCTCGCGCTGCAGTTCCTGCATTTCGTCGTCCGAGCAGATCTCGGCCAGCAGCGCACGGATGTTTTCCGGTTCCAGCTTCTGCTGGTTGATCGGGATGAGGTTTCCGTTGATCTTGATATGGACGGGGGAATTCACCGCAAAGAACATGTCCGATGCGTTCTTTTCCTTCATCAGCTGAAACAGGCGCTCCATTGCCATGGTGTGTCTCCCTCGTCCCTATTGTTTGTTTTAGATACCGCGCAGCAGTTCGTTGATGCCGGTCTTGGCGCGCGTCTGCGCATCCACGCGCTTGACGATCACGGCGCAGTACAGGCTGTACTTGCCGTCGGCCGACGGCAGGCTGCCCGACACCACCACCGAGCCCGCAGGCACGCGGCCATAGGTCACCTCGCCGGTTTCGCGGTTGTAGATCTTGGTGGACTGGCCGATGTACACGCCCATCGAGATCACCGAGTTCTCTTCCACGATCACGCCTTCGACGATCTCCGAACGCGCGCCGATGAAGCAGTTGTCCTCGATGATGGTCGGGTTGGCCTGCATCGGTTCCAGCACGCCGCCGATGCCCACGCCGCCGGACAGGTGCACGTTCTTGCCGATCTGCGCGCACGAACCCACGGTGGCCCAGGTGTCGACCATCGCGCCTTCATCGACGTAGGCGCCGATGTTCACGTACGACGGCATCAGCACCACGTTCTTGCCGATGAAGCTGCCGCGGCGCGCGACGGCCGGCGGCACCACGCGGAAGCCGCCCTTGGCGAAATCGTCGGCGGTGTAGCTGGCGAACTTGGTCGGGACCTTGTCGTAGAACTGCATGGTGCCGTCGCACGGCATCACGCTGTTGTTCTCGAGGCGGAACGACAGCAGCACGGCCTTCTTGATCCACTGGTTGACCACCCAGTCGGCGCCGGTCTTTTCAGCGACGCGCAAGGTGCCGTTGTCCAGGCCCGCGATCACGTGGGCGACCGCATCGCGCACTTCGGCGCTGGCGTTGGACGGGTTGATTTCGGCGCGCTGTTCCCAGGCGGTGTCGATGATGTTCTGCAGTTGTTGGGTCATGTCTTTTCAGGTGTTGTCTTGTTTGAGGCGCTGGCAGAACTGGACGATGCGTTGCGCCGCCTCCAGTCCTTCATCCACCTCGGCGACGAGCGCCATGCGAATGCGGTGTGCACCAGGGTTCACGCCGTGCGCATCGCGCGCGAGGTAGCTGCCGGGCAGGACCGTTACATTATATTCCGCGTACAAACGGCGGGCGAATTCTTCGTCCGACAGGCCGGTGCGCGAGATGTCGGCCCACAGGTAGAAGCCGGCGTCCGGCAGCTCCACGTCCATCACGGCCTTCAGCAGCGGCGTGATGAGCGCGAACTTCTCGCGGTACTTGGCCCGGTTGCCGTGCACGTGGGCCTCGTCGCTCCAGGCTGCGATGGACGCGGCCTGCACTGGCGGCGACATCGCGCCGCCCGAGTAGGTGCGGTACAGCAGGTACTTCTTGAGGATTGCGGCGTCGCCCGCGACGAAGCCCGAGCGCATGCCCGGCACGTTGGAGCGCTTGGACAGGCTGGAGAACACCACCAGGTTGCGGTAGTCGTGGCGTCCCAGCCTGTGGGCCGCCTCCAGCGCGCCGAGCGGCGGCTCGCTGTCGTGGTAGATCTCGGAGTAGCACTCGTCGGACGCGAGCACGAAGCCGTGGCGGTCGGACAGCTCGAACAGCTGGCGCCAGTCCTCCAGCGAGACGGTGGCGCCGGTCGGATTGCCCGGCGAGCACACGTACATCAGCTGGGTGCGCGCCCACACCTCGTCCGGCACGCTGGCGTAGTCGCAGGCGAAATTGCGGGCCGGGATCGAGTTGACGTAATACGGCTCGGCGCCGGCCAGGAGGGCCGCGCCTTCATAGATCTGGTAGAACGGGTTCGGGCACACGACGATTGGCGCGTTGGAGCTGTCGATTACGGCCTGTGCGATCGCGAAGAGCGCTTCGCGCGAGCCATTCACGGGCAGGACCTGCGTGGCAGCATCCGGCGGCGGGATGCTGTAGCGGCGTTGCAGCCAGCCGCTGATGGCGCTGCGCAGCTGGTCGGTGCCGATCGTGCTGGGATAGTTGGCCAGGCCGGCCAGGCTGTGGGCGAGCGCGCGTTCGATGAACGCGGGCGTCGCATGTTTGGGCTCGCCGATGCCAAGACTGATCGGGCGGCACGACGGATTGGGAACGACGCCGGAAAACAGCTGGCGCAGGCGTTCGAAGGGATACGGGTGCAGCTTGTCGAGATTCGGATTCACGGCAGCGTTGTTAGATTCGTAAGCGTCTTGCATTATAGCGCCGCTGCGCCCCCCTTTGATCGGAGCGGCTGCGCCAAGCCAAAGCGCGCACCGTCGTATCGCGCCAGGATAATGATGATTGTGGTAATCCGCGCATTTTCACCAAACGGGGTAAGCCATAATCGGCGTTGACAATTCACCAACCGCAGCGTCTCTACCGGAGTCCCATGTTCCACGTCTTCGCACCATCGATCCTGATAGCCATGATCTTTGCCGTAGGACCATGTCAAGCGGCGGGGGCGGCGTCGCCGTTCGCGAGAGAAGTACCTACCACCTACGCCAAGTTTGACGAGGGGGCGGGGAGGTTGACATTGGTGGTCGCGGAATTGGTCGCCACCGATTACCTGAAGGGCTACGATTGCCCCAAACCACAAGCCAACGCCGTTGACGCTACGCAGGTCGTCATTTGCCTGAACCCTCCGCCCACCTGGTTCAAGGCGCGCGTGCTTCAGCACGTGTCCGGAGCGGAAGTTGGCGACGAGTTTTATGCAGTGACTGGCAGCCATTGGGGCGCGATGAAAGTCGGCGGCGCCGAACCCGCAAAGCTAATGCTGCTCAATTCGAATGGCACGGCATTGGAAATGTTGCGCTACAGGTCCTGGCCTGTTGCCAGGAGCCGTGACGGGCAGTACCACCTGGTCGTTCAGGGGCGCCCGATTCCTTGGCTTCCTTGCTGGACCGCTTCGCTGATGCAGGAAATCGACCAAAGCGAATTCGCCTCGGACCTGTCAATCGCACGCGAGGACTACAACGACTTGGCGGGACAATACGCATCGTTCTTCCGCGTCACCGCTGACAGCGTGCGTCCGCGTTACGCGATACCCGTTACACGCTTGCAGCAGGCTCTCAAGGATGTGCCACTCGCGGCCGATTCCTCATGTAGGTAGCCGATTCCGGTCGTTGACGGCAGAGACTGGCACCGCGCGAATGGTGCGATCACAAGGCTGGGGACGGTCCCCCTGCGGGGACGGTCCCCTTTACATTACATCATGCCGGCGATCAGCTTGCCGAGGATGGCGATGCCTTCGCGGATGCGCTCTGGCGGCACGGTCACGAAGGACAGGCGCATCGTGTTGGTCTCCGGCTCGTTCGCGTAGAACGGCGAGCCCGGCACGAAGGCGACCTTGGCGGCCAGCGACAGGTCCAGCAGCTTCATCGCGTCGATGTGCTTTGGCAGGGTGACCCAGATGAACATGCCGCCTTCCGGCTTGGTCCAGGTGACGCCGGACGGGAAATGCTCGGCCATCGCGTCCAGCATGACCTGGCACTGGTTGCCGTACAGGGTGCGGATGGTCGGAATGTGCTCGTCCAGGAAGCCGTCCTTGACCACGTCGTGCACGACCATCTGGGTCAGCTGCGCGGTGTGCAGGTCGGCGGCCTGTTTGGCCAGCTCGAGGCGGCGCACCAGCGGCAGCGGGGCGCACACGTAGCCCAGGCGGATGCCAGGGGTCAGGACCTTGGAGAAGGAGCCCATGTAGATCACGCCGTCCGGGTTCATCGCCACCATCTTCGGCATCGGCGCACCCTTGTAGCTCAGGGAACCGTACGGATCGTCCTCGATCAGCGGCAGGCCGTGGCGGGCGCACGTCTCGACCAGCTCGACGCGGCGCTCGACCGACAGGCTGCGGCCGGTCGGGTTCTGGAAGTTCGGCAGTGCGTACAGCATGCGCGCGCCTTCGGCGACAGCGTCGATCGACGACGGCACCAGGCCGTCATCGTCGGTGTCGACCGACTTGAATTCCGGGCGGTACACCGAGAACGCCTGCAGCGCGCCCAGGTACGACGGGGTTTCGACCAGCACGCGCGAACCTTCGTCGACCAGCACCTTGCCCAGCAGGTCGAGCGCCTGCTGCGAGCCGGACGTCATCAGGATCTGCTCCGGCACGATCTTGCCGCCTTCGGTAGACAGCGAATTGGCGATCCATTCGCGCAGTGGCGCGTAGCCGTCGGTCGGGCCGTATTGCAGGGCGATCTTGCCGGTGTTGGTCAGCACGCGGTCATAGGCTTCCTTCATGCGCTCGACAGGGAAGGTCGCAGGCGAAGGCAGGCCGCCGGCGAAGGAGATGATCTCCGGACGCTGCGTGATCTTCAGGATCTCGCGGATGAAGGAGCTTTGCAGCTGCTGCGCGCGTTCCGAGAAATGCCACTGGATCGGGTTTGGATTTTCAATTTTCATGCTGGTCTCGCAAAGTGTTTGGGCTTGCGGCCCGTGCAAGCGCGCTTGTGGCGGCTCTGAAAAAGGCGCAGCCGGGTGAGCCGCGCCCGAAAAAGCAATCAGGCGACTTCGACGATCATTTCGATTTCGACGCAGGTGCCGCGCGGCAGCTGCGCCACGCCGAACGCGGAGCGCGCGTGCTTTCCGGCGTCGCCGAACACTTCGCCCAGCAGCTCGGAGGCGCCGTTGGTGACCAGGTGCTGGTCGGTGAAATCAGGGGTGGAGTTCACCAGGCTCATGACCTTGACGATGCGCTTGACGCGACCCAGGTCGCCGCCGCAGGCTTCCTTCAGGGTGCCCATCAGGTCGATGGCGACGCTGCGTGCGGCCGCCTGGCCTTCTTCCAGCGCGATGTTCTTGCCCAGCTGGCCCACCCACGGGGTGCCGTCAGGCTTCTTGGCGATGTGGCCGGAGATGAACACCAGGTTCCCGGTCTGCACGTACATGACGTAGGCAGCGGCCGGGGTGGCAGGAGCGGCGAGGGTGATGCCGAGTTCTTGGAGTTTGTCTTGTGCGGACATGAAGTTTCCAGTGCAGTGAAAAGGTGACAGACCGCTATTGTACATGGGGGAGAGTCCCGTCGCGACAGTCCCCTTACCTCAGGATCTTGCTAAATTGCTCACTATCGACGTTCCCGCCGGTGAGCGGTAGTCCGAGGGTGCGTCCCGCAAGCCGACCCGAGGAGCGCAGCTGCAGCGCCCCCGCCAGCGCCGCCGCGCCGGCGCCTTCGGCCACGTTGTGCGTGGCCTTGAACAGGAGGCGCATTGCTGCCGCCACCTCGTCGTCGGTCACCGCGATGATCTCGTCGACGCATTCCAGTACCGTCGCCAGCGACTGCGCGTCCGGCGCACGGCAGGCCAGGCCGTCGGCGAGCTGCGTGGTGACTGGCGCTTCGACCGCGGCGCGGCGGGCCAGCGACAGCTGGTAGGCCGGCGCGTGGCTCGACACCACGCCGATGATCTCCATCTTCAGCCCGAGCGCATGGCGGGCGGCGATCGCCCCGCAGATGCCGGAGCCCTGGCCAATCGGCACCAGCACCAGGTCGATTTCCGGGCAGGCGCGGAACAGCTCGAGCCATCCGGTCGCGACGCCCGCGACCAGGTCAGGGTGATAGGACGGGACCATGTGCAGGCCGTCCCGCGCCGCCAGCGCGACCGCATGTTCGCGGCTCTCCTGGAACTCGGCGCCGTGTTCGATGAGCGTGGCGCCCAGCGCGCGCATCGCAGCATTCTTCTCGCTGCTGTTCCCGTGCGGGACCACGATGGTGGCCTGCAGGCCGTTGCGGCGGGCGGCGTACGCCACCGACTGCCCGTGATTGCCGCGCGTCGCCGCAATCACGCCGCGCAGGCCCGGTTCGCGCTTGGCCAGCGCATCCATGTACACCAGGCCGCCGCGCACCTTGAAGGCGGAGAGCGGGGTGTGGTTCTCGTGCTTGAGCCAGGTACGGGTGCCCAGTTCGGCCTCCAGCAGCGGCCACGCATGCTGTGGGGTCGGAAGCATGGCGCCGTAGACAATCCTCGCGGCGGAGTCGAGTTGTTCGATGGTGGGCAGGTACATGGCGGATTGATCAGTTGTCGAATAAGGTTGTATCCTACCCAACTGACCAGTACAGCACCAATACACTTTCCTCCACACTTTTCGCACTGTGATGGTGATATGACCAATACACCGCACCGGCTGCTGGCGGCCCCGCTGTCGCGCGACGGCGAGCCGCTGGTCGAACAGATCGTGCGCGCGCTTTCCGCGCGCATCGACGAGCGCGTGCTGCGCCCCGGCGCGCGCCTGCCTTCGATCCGCCAGTTCGCCGCAGCCCACGGCATCTCGACCTTCACCACGGTGGCCAGCTACGACCGCCTGGTGGCGCACGGCTACCTGGAATCGCGTCGCGGCGCGGGCTTCTTCGTCCGTGCCCGTCCAGGCACCGCCCAGGGCCCGGCGCCGTCCGCCGATGGCGGCGTGCTGCGGCCGCCGCTCGATGTCTCCTGGCTGGTGCGGAACATGTTCAGCCAGTCGCACCATACCAAGCCGGGCACCGGGCTGTTGCCGCAGGACTGGCTGGACGCGCCGCTGCTGTCGCATGCGCTACGCGCGGTCAGCCGCCAGCACGGCAGCGTCCTGCTCAGCTACGGCGTCCCGCAGGGATTCCTGCCCCTGCGCCAGCAACTGCAGCTCAAGCTGGAGGAGCTGGAGATCGCGGCGAATCCCTCGCAGCTGGTCACCACGGTCGGGGTAACGCAAGCGCTCGACCTGGTGGCGCGCGAATTCACCCGGCCGGGCGACACCGTGTTAGTGGACGACCCGGGATGGTTCATGGCATTCGCCGCGTTTGCCTCGATGGGGCTGAACGTGGTGGGCGTGCCGCGCCTGGCCGACGGTCCCGATATCGGCCAGCTGGAGCAGCTGGCGACCCGGCACAAGCCGCGGCTGTACATCGTGAACTCGGTACTGCATAACCCCACTTCCACCTCGATGTCGGCGGCGAAGGCGTTCCAGCTGCTGCGCATCGCCGGCGAACATGGGATTACCGTGGTCGAGGACGATGTCTACTGCGACCTGCTTGCGCCGGGCCAGCAGGTGACCCGGCTGGCTGCGCTGGACCAGTTGCAGCGGGTGATCTACCTGGGCGGTTTTTCCAAGACGCTGTCGGCGAACCTGCGGGTCGGCTTCATCGCAGCCTCGGAAGAGCATGCGCGCCGGCTGGCGGAGCGCAAGCTGCTGGCCACGCTGACCACCAGCGAAGTAGGCGAGCGCGTGATCTACAAGATCCTGTCCGAAGGCCTGTACCGCAAGCACGCGGACAGGCTGCGCACCCGCCTCGACGCGGTCCGGACGCGCACCGTGCGCATGGCGGAGCGCTGCGGCCTGCTGCCGGAGGGCGCGCCATCGGCCGGGATGTTCCTGTGGGTGGACGCCGGCCGCGACACCGGCGAGCTGGCATTGTCGGCCCACGCGCAAGGGATCTTGATGGCGCCTGGCGCGCTGTTTTCGCCGGCCCGGCAGCCGTCTACCCGCATGCGCCTGAACGTGGCTGCGCTGGACCGGGCCGCGTGGGATTTCCTGGAGCGCGCCCAGGAGACGCGGCCGGGCTCTTGAAATGCCGAAAACAGGCCCCACCTTGCGAAAGTCGTAATCCAACCCACTTGAACCAACGAGGAATAACATGGCAGTCGCCGAAAAAGAGACCCTTGGCTTCCAGGCAGAAGTAAAACAGCTGCTTCACCTGATGATCCACTCCCTGTACTCCAACAAGGAGATTTTCCTTCGCGAGCTGATTTCCAACGCGTCCGACGCGGCCGACAAGCTGCGCTTCGAGGCGATCAACAACGACGCCCTGTACGGCGACGACCACGAGCTGAAGATCCGCGTCTCGTTCGACAAGGCGGCGCGCACCATCACCATTTCCGATAACGGCATCGGCATGAGCCGCGACGAGGTGATTTCGCACCTGGGCACCATCGCCAAGTCGGGCACCAAGGAGTTCTTCGGCCGCCTGTCGGGCGACCAGAAGGCCGACGCGGCCCTGATCGGCCAGTTCGGCGTGGGCTTCTATTCCGGCTTTATCGTGGCCGACAAGATCACCGTCGAAACCCGCCGCGCAGGCCTGTTCGCGTCCGACGCGGTGCGCTGGGAATCGACCGGCGAGGGCGACTACAGCGTCGAGCAGATCGAGAAGGCCAGCCGCGGCACCGACATCATCCTGCACCTGCGCGAAGGCGAGGACGAGCTGCTGTCGTCGTGGAAGCTGAAGTCGATCATCCGTAAATACTCCGACCACATCTCCCTGCCGATCGTGATGCAGAAGGAGGAGTGGGACGCCGAGAAGAACGAAACGGTGCTCAAGGACGAGTTTGAGACCGTCAACCAGGCCAGCGCGCTGTGGGCCCGCTCCAAGTCCGACATCACCCCGGAGCAGTACGAGGAGTTCTACAAGCACGTCTCACACGACTTCCAGGCGCCGCTGACCTATACCCACAACCGCGTGGAAGGCCGCAGCGAATACACCCAGCTGCTGTACGTGCCGGCGCACGCGCCGTTCGACCTGTGGGACCGCAACAAGCGCGGCGGCATCAAGCTGTACGTCAAGCGCGTGTTCATCATGGACGACGCCGAGCAGCTGATGCCGACCTACCTGCGCTTCATCAAGGGCGTGATCGACTCGAACGACCTGCCGCTGAACGTCTCGCGCGAGATCCTGCAGGAGTCGCGCGACGTGCGCGTGATCCGCGAAGGCTCGACCAAGCGCATCCTGAGCATGCTGGAAGACATGGCGACGTCGGAAGACCAGGCCATGAAGGACAAGTACGCCACGTTCTGGACCGAATTCGGCCAGGTGCTCAAGGAAGGCATCGGCGAGGACGCGACCAACAAGGACCGCATCGCTAAGCTGCTGCGCTTCTCGTCGACGCATCACGACAGCGCCGAGCAGACCGTCTCGCTGGCCGACTACATCGGCCGCATGAAGGAAGGCCAGGACAAGATCTACTACGTCACCGGCGACACCTTCAATGCAGCCAAGAGCAGCCCGCACCTGGAGATCTTCCGCAAGAAGGGCGTGGAAGTGCTCTTGATGACGGACCGCGTGGACGAGTGGATGCTGTCGTTCCTGACCGAGTTCGAAGGCAAGGAGCTGGTCTCGATCGCCAAAGGCGGCCTGGACCTCGGCAAGCTGGAAGACGAAGCCGAGAAGAAGGAGCACGAGCAGACCGAGTCGGACTACAAGGAACTGGTCGAGAAGATGAAGGCCACGCTGGGCGACAAGGCCAAGGACGTGCGCGTCACGTTCCGCCTGACCGATTCGCCGGCCTGCCTGGTCGCCGACGAGCACGAGCTGTCGGGCCACCTGGTGCGCATGCTCAAGGCCGCCGGCCAGAATGCGCCGGAATCGAAGCCGATCCTCGAGATCAACCCGAACCACCCGCTGGTCACGCGCCTGAAGTACGAAAACGCGGACAGCGCGCAGTTCGCGGACTGGTCGCACATCCTGTTCGACCAGGCGCTGCTGGCCGAAGGCGGCTCCCTCACGGATCCGGCAGCCTTCGTCAAGCGCATCAACGAGCTCCTGCTCTCGAAGTAAGCGGAGAAAGGGGACTGTCCCCGGAGGCCGCTAAGCGGGCAGTACCGTCCCCCGCTCTTTAGCCAGCGTTCATACGCAGCCTGGAGCAAAAAAACGCCGGCTTGCAAGCCGGCGTTTTTGTTCCGCCTCACTCTGCCGAAACCTCGAACGCGGATTCCATTTTGCGTAGCGGGGCGTTCGCGCGATCCTGGTAGAGGACCACGTACAGGGAGTTGTATTTGCTCGTATAGCGCCACCGCAGCTGAAGGCGGCTGCCGGCCGGTTGCTTCACTGGCCGCATATCGAACGTCGCTGCCACCATCGTTCCCGGATTCTGCTTGCGCATGTCCGCGGCTGCCTTGATCGTTCCATCGATCGTTGAATCCAGTACGGCCTTGAGCGCACCTTCGGAAAGCTCCGCCTTGCCGTCGACATCGACGCCATCAACGGTGGCGCCGCCGAAGCGCTGTACGAACAATCTGTATACATCCAGGATCGCTTCTTTCGCGGCTGCGGGTTCGCTGCCCTCGTATTTCCAGACCTGGATCGTGCTCAATGCTCCCTTGTCGAAGGCAAAGGAAACGGTGGAGCGTTTGCCTCCGAAAAGACCGTTCGCCGTCTCGATACCGCTGTTCTCGGGATCGCTCCTGTAGGGACCAAAATCCGCGAACGACAGCACCTGAGCGCTCGTCATGCCGATCCGCCACGGCCCGATGCCGAATTCGGCAGGCACTACAGCGCTGGCTGTGGCGCTATGGGTGACCAGGCCGAGTGCGCAGGCCGCGATCCATTCTTTCACTTGCCATTCTCCTGTCGATGGAGCAGGTCAGTCTGCGTTGCCGTCGCCGCCACCATCAGGTGTCGCGGGCGCCGAATCGTTGTCGTTCCGCGCGCTGTTATTGCGCTGGGCCGGCTTCGCGCGCAGCGCCAGCGCCAGCGCGGCGACCCCCGCGACGACGAACAGGACGAGGATGATGATGGTCCACATGGGGTGTCCTTATAGCTCGGTGCGCAGCTCGAACAGCTCGGGGAACAGCACCACGTCGAGCATCTTGCGCAGGTAGCTCACGCCCGCGGTGCCGCCGGTGCCAGTCTTGAAGCCGATGATGCGCTCGACCGTCGAGACGTGGCGGAAGCGCCAGAAGCGGAAGGCGGTCTCCAGGTCCACCAGCTTTTCCGCCAGCTCGTACAGCGCCCAGTGCAGCTCGGGATCGCGGTACACGCCCAGCCATGCTTCCTTGACCGAGGCGTTCGATACTGTCGGCGTGGTCCAGTCGCGTTCGATGCGGTCGCGGTCGATGTCGAAGCCGCTGCGCGCCAGCAGCATCACCGACTCGTCGTACACCGACGGCGTGTGCAGCTCGCGCTCGAGCACTTCGTGCGCGGCGGTGGACTGATGCACCGCCAGCAGGGCTGAGTTTTTGTTCCCGAGGACGAATTCGAGCTCGCGGTACTGGTGCGACTGGAAGCCGGATGAGGCGCCGAGGTAGGGGCGGATGGCAGTGTATTCCGGCGGCGTCATGGTCGCCAGCACGTCCCACGCATGCACCAGCTGGTCCATGATGCGGGCCACGCGCGCGAGCATCTTGAAGGCCGGTTCCAGGCTGTCGCTGCGCAGGTTCTCGCGCACTGCGTGCAGCTCGTGCAGCATCAGCTTGAGCCACAATTCGCTGGTCTGGTGCTGGATGATGAACAGCATCTCGTTGTGGTTCGGCGAGAGCGGGTGCTGCGCATTCAGGATCTTGTCCAGGCCCAGGTAGTCGCCGTAGCTCATGGTCTTGCTGAAGTCCATGCGGGCGCCGTGCCAGGATTTGGCGTCCTTGTCTTTGGTATCGGACATGGTGTTCCTCGTGTTCTCAGGTGACCGCGCCGCGGCGCGTGTTGATGTCGTAGGCCTGTCCGTCAAGGATATCCTTGAGGATGGCGACCGCGTCCCAGACGTCGGCGTAGCCCGTGTACAGCGGCGTGAAGCCGAAGCGCATGATGGCCGGCTCGCGGTAGTCGCCGATCACGCCGCGTTCGATCAATGCCTGCATGACGGCGTAGCCGTGCGGGTGCGTGAAGCTCACGTGGCTGCCGCGCCTGGCGTGTTCGCGTGGCGTGACCAGTTCCAAAGGATGGCCGTCGCAGCGCGATTCGACCAGCTCGATGAACAGGTCGGTCAGTTCGAGCGACTTGGCGCGGATGTCCTGCATGCTGGTGCGCGCGAAGATATCGAGTCCGCACTCGACCATCGCCAGCGACACCACCGGCTGCGTGCCGCACAGGGCGCGGCCGATGCCGGAGCAGGGCGCGAAGTCGGGCGCCATGTCGAACGGCGCGGCGTGGCCCCACCAGCCGGACAGCGGATGGACGAACGCGGCCTGGTGCCGCTGCGGCACCCAGATGAAGGCCGGCGCGCCGGGGCCGCCGTTCAGGTATTTATAGGTGCAGCCGACGGCGAAGTCGGCGCCCGCCGCGTGCAGGTCGACCGGCACGGCGCCGGCGGAATGTGCCAGGTCCCAGACGGTGAGCGCGCCCTGGGCGCGCGCATGCGCCGACAGTGCGGCCATGTCGTGCTGGTAGCCGGTGCGGTAGTTCACGTGGGTGAGCATCAGCACGGCGCAGTCCTGGTCGACCGCTGCGGGAATCTCGTCGACACTGTCGACCAGCCGCACGGTGTAGCCGCGCTCGAGCCAGGACGCGAGGCCCTGCGCCATGTAGATATCGGTCGGGAAGTTGCTGCGCTCGGTGACGATCACGCGGCGCGCGCTGGACGCCTGCAGCTTGACGGCGGCGGCCAGTGCCTTGAACAGATTGAGCGAGGTGGTGTCGGTGACGACGACTTCGCCGGCGGCGGCGCCGATCAGTGGCGCCAGCATGTCGCCCAGGCGGCGCGGCATGTCGAACCAGCCGGCGGTATTCCAGCTCTTGATCAGGTCGCGGCCCCATTCCTGCGCCACCACGTCGGTGGCCCGCGCCAGCGCTGCTTTCGGGCGCGCGCCCAGCGAGTTACCGTCCAGGTAGATCACGCCTTCCGGCAGGTCGAACGCGTTGCGGAGCAGGCCAAGCGGGTCGCGCTCGTCGCGCGCCACGCAGTCTTCGCGGGTCATCAATCAATTCTCCTTGTTCTGGCGGCGCAGGATCGCGCGCACCGGGCTGGCATCCATGCCGGCCAGTTTGAGGGGGAGGGCGACCAGTTCGTAGTCGCCTTCCGCGACGTCGTCGAGGACCACGCCTTCGAGGATCGCCATGCCGTGCGTGCGCACCGTGTGGTGGGCGTCCAGCGTCTTGGAATCTTGGGGGTCGAGCGAGGCGGTGTCGGTGCCAATTAGCGTCACGCCGTGGCGTGCGAGGAGGGCGATGGCTTCCGGCGCGATCGGCGCGAACCCCGCGTCCCAGTCGCGCGGCGCGCTGGCATAGGTGCGAACGATCACGCGCGGCGGGGTGCCATCGAGCTTGCCTTCCAGGTGCGCGGCCTCGACGCGCGCGGCGCCGATGCAGTGGATCACGCGGCACGGGCCAATATAGGTCTGCAGGCTGACCTGGTCGATGGTCTTGCCGGCGCTGTCGTAGTGGCTGGGGGCGTCGGTGTGCGCGCCCAGGTGGGTGGTCATCGTCATCTTGCTGACGTGGACCGGGCAGCCATCCTTGATTTCCCAGGTCGGCGCGGCGTCGAAAGGCGTGTCGCCCGGCCAAACGGGAATGGCGGCGGAGATCAGCGGGCTGATGTCCCAGATGGTGTCAGCAGGCATGGGGCGTTCTCAGGATTGGATGCGGAAGTTTACAAGCATTTGTGTCCCGATGGCTAATAAATTGACCAGTTGGCAACAAATACATGCAGATCCGCGCGGATCGGCCCGAATGTTGTTGAATGAGTCACGATATCGCAGGATCGGCACCATTGCGCGCAGATCGGGCCAGTTGTTACAGGAATCGTGGTCGTTTGTACGGTTTGTAACATGATGAAAAATATTTCAAATTTTTTCGCGCGAGACCCTAAAGTTCTCATAACCGCTGCCGTTACCGTCTTCGATAGGGCAGTAATGCGCGTTCAGGGTGGTTCGAAAAATTTTTAAAAATTTTTGCAAACAACCCTAAAGTTTTCCAAAGCGCTGCCGAAAACCCTATCGACGGCGGATGCCAAGAGCAAAAAAAATTCCCGCCGCACCCTAAAGTTGGACGAAGTGTTGACGTAAACGACGTATGGTTGTTCTAGCGCAACAGTCGTAAGGGACCACAATCTGGGCTTCGGCCACCATCTTCCGTACCCCTGTCTTCATAGGGAGAATAGGTCGATCCGCGCGTGTTTGTAGGACAAACGCCGACGGGTCGCGTCCGCTATTTCCGGACTCAAAATACAGACCTTCCCCTATTCCCGCAAAGTTTCTCCACGGTCACAATGCTTCTCACTGGCAACGCAAACATAATCGCCAGGTGTGACTAACAGGAGAGGCAAAATGACTGCAAACGACATGATGGCTGAGATTCGCGACGCCAACCTCAGCTACCTGATGCTGGCTCAGCAAATGATCCGCGCAGACAAGGTCACCGCCATTTTCCGCCTGGGCATCTCCGCCGAGATCGCCGACCTGATCGAAAGCATGAGCAATGCCCAGATCCTCAAGCTCGCTTCCGGCAACATGATGCTGGCCCGCTTCCGCTTCGACGACACCGCCATCCTGTCCATGCTGACCAGCCACAGCAAGGACCGTGCGCTGGCCCAGTCGCACGCCGCCATCCTGATGGCCGGCCAGGCTGTCGAAGAAATCGCCTAAGCATCCCCCAGGAGCGGAAACATGAGCAAGAAAAGCGTCGTCTCGGAAGCACAGGAAATCCAGCTGGCCATCGAACTGATCAAGCTGGGTGCCCGCCTGCAACTGCTGGAAACCGAAGTGTCGCTGTCGCGCGAGCGCCTGCTCAAGCTGTACAAGGAGCTGCGCGGCGTCTCCCCTCCAAAGGGCATGCTCCCGTTCTCGACCGACTGGTTCCTGACCTGGCAGCCGAACATCCATTCCTCGCTGTTCATTAACATCCACAAGTTCCTGGTGGAGCACGCCGGAGCGACCGGCATCCAGGCCGTGATGAAGGCGTACAAGCTGTACCTCGAACAAATGCCGCCGGAAGCGGGCGAAGAGCCGGTGCTGTCGCTGACCCGCGCATGGACGCTGGTGCGCTTCTTCCAGAGCGACATGCTGAGCACCGCCTGCTGCGACAAATGCCAGGGCAAGTTCGTGGTCGATACCATGGACCTGAACCAGGGCTACCTGTGCGGCCTGTGCCACATGCCTTCGCGCGCCGGCAAGACCCGCAAGGCCAAAGACGCCGCCGCGCTGCTCGCCGCCTGACCGCCCATTCCCGAATCCCCCACCGTCATCCCGGCGCAAGCCGGGATCCATGCTGTATCTCCCCATGGCGACTTCATTCCTGCCGACCGACTCAGTATGGATCCCGGCCTGCGCCGGGATGACGGCGTTAACGCCCACATCCCTATGAGCTGGCTTGCCCTTCCGGCGGTTCGCGCCGCGCTGATCCAGGCCGGCGTGTTCATTCCCACCTTATTCATAGTGTATGGCGCCGCCCGGGCCGGCCTGGCGCCCGGGTTTGCCACAGCCGCGCTGGTGCAGGGCGCGCTGGCCGCGGCGATCTCCTGGCGTGCGCGCCTGCCCGTATGGTGGCTGCCGATCCAGTTTGTATTCCCGGTCCTCCTGCTGGCGGCCCGGTCCTTCGCCGTCCCGGCATGGATCTACCTGGCTGTGTTCCTTGTCATGCTGATCAGCTATTGGTCGACCTTCCGCACCAGGGTCCCGTACTATCCCTCGGGCAGCGCGGTCTGGAGGGCGTTCGCCGACGCAGTTCCGGCCGGCCGTCCGCTGAAGGTGATCGACATCGGCAGCGGACTCGGCGGCTTCACCCTCGACCTGGCGCGCCGCTACCCGGACTGGAGCGTTACCGGCATCGAGCTGGCACCGCTGCCCTGGCTGGTCAGCCGCCTGCGCGCCGCCGGCACGCGGGCCCGTTTCGTGCGCGGCGACTACGCCGCCCTCAAGTTTTCCGACTACGACGCCGTATTTGCCTACTTGTCCCCGGCCGCCATGCCGGCGCTTTGGGAGAAGGCCAGTTCCGAGATGCGGCCGGGCGCGATCCTGGCAAGTTATGAGTTCGATATTCCCGGCCATCCGCCCACGCGAACGGTAAATGTCAAACCGGGTGGCCCCCGTCTTTACATGTGGGACTTTTAGGCGACACCAAGGCCATTATTACTTGCCCGGTTACATGCTTCACGCTATCGTAGTTACCGGTAGGAATTTACTTTAACAATGGGAGCAGCACGCTTTGTTAGTACTGATTGGATATGTGATCGTTTGTGCATCCGTCTTCGGCGGATTCGTACTGACCGGCGGTCACCTTGCTGCGCTGTTCCAGCCGCTTGAATTGCTGATGATCGGTGGCGCCGCCGTGGGCGCCTTCTTCGTCGGTAACAACGCCAAGGCCATCAAGGCCACGATGTCCGCACTGCCGAAGGCATTCAAGGGCTCGGTGTTCACCCGCGCGCTCTACATGGAACTGATGGCGCTGCTGTTCGACGTGCTCTCCAAGGTCCGCAAGGAAGGCCTGATGTCGATTGAAGGCGACATCGAGGCGCCGGCAGAATCCCCCCTGTTCTCCAAGTACCCGGCCGTGCTGGCCGATCCGCACGTGGTCGAGTTCATCACCGACTACCTGCGCCTGATGGTGTCCGGAAACATGGATGCCTTCCAGATCGAAAACCTGATGGACAACGAGATCGAGACGCACCATCATGAAGCGCTGGTGCCGGCGCATGTGATCGCCAAGGTTGGCGATGGCCTGCCTGCCTTCGGTATCGTCGCGGCGGTGATGGGGGTTGTGCACACGATGGAATCGGTGGGTATCCCGCCGGCCGAGTTGGGCATCCTGATCGCGAAAGCGCTGGTCGGTACCTTCCTGGGCATCCTGCTGGCCTATGCATTCGTCACGCCGCTATCCTCGGTCTTGGAGCAAAAGGTCGAGGAAGAGGCCAAGATGTACCAGTGCATCAAGGTCACCCTGCTGGCCAGCCTGAACGGCTACGCGCCGGCGCTGGCGGTGGAATTCGGCCGCAAGGTGCTGTACTCGACCGAGCGCCCGAGCTTCATGGAGCTCGAAGAGCACATCAAGAAGTCGAAGGCAAAGTAAGCGCGACTTATCCTGTGAACATCATGCTTGCTATGCGGAGTGCTTATGGCCGATGACGGTTTACGACCGATTATCGTCAAACGGATCAAGAAGGTCAGCGGCGGCCACCACGGTGGCGCCTGGAAGATCGCGTACGCCGACTTCGTGACCGCGATGATGGCCTTCTTCCTGTTGATGTGGCTGCTCGGCTCGACCACCAAGGGCGACCTGAATGGCATCTCGGAATACTTCAAGACCCCCCTCAAAGTGGCCATGTCGGGCGGCTCGGGCAGCGGCGACTCCTCGTCCGTGATCCAGGGCGGCGGCACCGACCTGTCGCGCAAGGACGGCCAGGTCAAGAAAGGCGAAACTTTGCCGGAACGCAAGACCTACGACTTGCGCGCGGCGAAGATGCAGCTTGAGCGCGCGGAACGGGCGCGGCTGGACCAGCTCAAGGCCCGCATCGAACAGACCATCGAGGCCAACCCGCAGCTGCGCAAGTTCAAGAACCAGCTGCTGCTCGACATCACCAGCGAAGGACTGCGCATCCAGATCGTGGACGAGCAGAAGCGCCCGATGTTCGCGCTGGCCTCGGCCCGGCTGCAGGACTACACGCGCGACATCCTGATCGCGATCGGCTCGGTGCTGAACGACGTGCCCAACAAGATCGGCATTTCGGGCCATACCGACCTGACGCCGTATCCGGCCAACGCCGGCTACACCAATTGGGAGCTGTCGGCGGACCGCGCCAACGCCAGCCGGCGCGAGCTGGTGGCGGCCGGCATGGACGAGAACAAACTGATGCGCGTGGTGGGCCTGGCCTCGGCGGTGAACCTGGATGACAAGGATCCGTTCAACCCGATCAACCGGCGCATCAGCATCATCGTCATGAACAAGAAGACGGAAGAAGCGGTGGCGCGCGAAAGCGGCAGGCTGGAGGTCGCGGCGCCGACCGCGCCGGAAGAAGCTTCCGCGACAGTGCCGCCGGCTGGCGCAGTGGCGCCGGCAGTGCAGTAGGCAGGTGAAGAGGATGGAGGGGATGGATGACAAGGCGTAAGAAGATCCTGGGCTCGCATGTGAAGCGGCTGCTGTCGGGCGTGTCCGACCACGGCAAGCGCCACCTCACGGAGGTGGAAGCGGACCTGATCCAGACCGAGCTGCTGCTCGAGGAAGCGATCGAGAAGCTGACCGCGAACTTCATCGCGATCAACGCGGCGGTCGGCGCGCAGCAGGACACGATCAACCTGCTGCTGGCAGGCGGCAAGCCCGATCCGCAGCAGGCAGCCGGGCTGGAAGCGATGTCCGGCCAGGTGGGCGTGCACGTGAACGCGGCGATCACCAGCATGCAGTTCCAGGACATGACCAGCCAGCTGCTCGACCGTACGCTCAAGCGCGTGACCGGCCTGCGCGAGTTCCTCGCCACGCTGGGCGCGCACGGCGCCCACATGAACCCGGAGAGCGATCCCGAGCAGATCTCGGAGCTGCTGGGCAAGGTCAGCATGGCGCTCGCGATCCAGTCGCTCGAGCTGCGCAGCGTGCTGCGCAAGTCGGTCAGCCAGCAGCACCTGGAAAGCGGCGACATCGAATTATTCTGAGAGGCGCGCGCGGCGCAGTCCTTCACGACAAACAAAACACAAGAATCAGGAGCAGACATGGCAAAAACAATTCTCGCGGTAGACGACTCCAGTTCGCTGCGCCAGATGGTGGCGTTCTCCCTGAAGGCGGCCGGCTACCAGGTGGTGGAAGCGGTCGACGGCCAGGATGGCCTGGACAAGGCGAAGCAGCAGGTGGTCGACCTGGTCCTGACCGACCAGAACATGCCGCGCATGGACGGCCTGGCGCTGATCCGCGAACTGCGCGCGCTGGACGACTACGCCAAGGTGCCCATCCTGATGCTCACGACCGAATCGTCCGACGAGATGAAATCCAAGGGCCGCGCCGCCGGCGCCAACGGCTGGCTGGTCAAGCCGTTCGACCCGCAACGACTGATCGAAGTGGTCAAGAAAGTCATCGGCTAATGCGGCATTGATGCCTGCATTGCAGCACCGCCGAATACACGGAGTTTCATCATGACCATCGACATTAGCCAGTTTTTCCAGGTCTTCTTCGACGAAGCCGAGGAACTGCTGGCTGAAATGGAGCGGCTGCTGCTGGCCGTGGACGTCGCATCGCCCGACCCGGAGGACCTGAACGCGGTCTTCCGCACCGCCCATTCGGTGAAGGGCGGGGCCTCGACGTTCGGCCTGAACGACATGACCGAGGTGACCCACGTCCTCGAGTCGCTGCTGGACCGCATCCGCAAGGGCGAGATGGCGCTGACCAAGGAGCATGTGGATGCCTTCCTGGCGGCCAAGGACTCGCTCAAGATGCAGCTGGACGGGCACCGCAACGGCGCCCACGTGGACAAGGACGCCGTCGGCGACGTGCGCATGATGCTGCAGCACCTGTCCGAGGACCCGGTGCCGCAGGTGTCGCGCCCGGCGCCCGCATTCTCGCTGGCCAAGCAGTCGAACGCCCACCCCGAGCTGGAGGGCGCGCGCCGCTACCGCATCGAAGTGCCGCCCGCGGCCCAGCGCGACATCGACGCGCTCACCGCCGAGATGGGCCTGCTGGGCCGCGTTGCGGTCTCGCCGCTGCCGGGCGGACGCCATGCGCTCACCGTCACCACGCTGGAAACCGCCGACGACCTGATCGCGATCTGCTCGTTCATCTTCAATCCGGACGACCTCAAGGTCCAGGAAGCGCCATACACCGAGGAGCAGCGCAAGGCGGAGCAGGCCGAGCGCGCCATGGCCGAGCAGGAACTGGGCTACGGCTTCTTCGACATGGACGACCCGGCGCCGGCAGCCGCCGCGCCGCGCGCCGCGCAGGAGCACAACCAGGGCTATGGCTTCTTCCAGCCGCTGGAAGACATCCGCGCCGCCGCCGGCATCAAGGCGGAAGCCGCGCCGGCCGCCGAGGAAGCGGTCGAGAAAAAGGCAAAGAAGGAAGAGAAGGGCACGCCGGGACCGGCGGCCGAGTCCTCGTCGATCCGCGTGTCGATCGAAAAGGTCGACCAGCTGATCAACCTGGTCGGCGAACTGGTGATCACACAGGCGATGATCGAGCAGCGCAGCAGCACGCTCGACCCGATGCTGCACGAGCGCCTGCTGTCCTCGGTCAGCCAGCTGACCCGCAACACGCGCGACCTGCAGGAAGCGGTGATGTCGATCCGCATGCTGCCGATGGACTTCGTGTTCTCGCGCTTCCCGCGCATGGTGCGCGACCTGGCCGGCAAGCTGGGCAAGAAGGTCGACTTCATCACCCACGGCGCCGCCACGGAACTGGACAAGGGCCTGATCGAGCGCATCGTCGATCCGCTCACGCACCTGGTCCGCAACAGCATCGACCATGGCATCGAGATGCCGGAAGCGCGCCGCGCGGCCGGCAAGACCGAGACCGGGCGCCTGTTCCTGTCGGCCGGCCACTCGGGCGGCAATATCGTCATCGAAGTCTCGGACGACGGCGGTGGCCTGAACCGCGAGCGCATCCTGGCCAAGGCGGCCGAGAACGGCCTGGCCGTCTCCGACAGCATGAGCGACGCCGAGGTCTGGCAGCTGATCTTCGCGCCGGGCTTCTCGACCGCCGACATCGTCACTGACGTGTCGGGCCGCGGCGTCGGCATGGACGTCGTCAAGCGCAATATCGAAGCGCTCTCCGGGACCATCGACATCCGCTCGGCCAAGGGCTTCGGCACCACCATCTCGATCTCGCTGCCGCTCACGCTGGCGATCCTGGACGGCATGTCGATCCGCTGCGGCGAGGAGATCTACATCCTGCCGCTCGGTTTCGTGTCCGAATCGCTGCAGCCGGCGGCGGACGACATCCGCGAGATCGCCGGCAAGGGCCGCGTGCTCAAGGTGCGCGGCGACTACCTGCCGCTGGTGCCGCTGCACCAGATGTTCGACATCGTCCCGCGCCACACCGACCCCTCGCAGGGCATCGTGGTCATTATCGAATCGGACGGCAAGAAGGCCGGCCTGTTCGTGGATGAACTGGTGGGCCAGCAGCAGGTCGTGGTCAAGAACCTCGAATCGAACTACCGCAAGGTCACCGGCATTTCCGGCGCCACCATCCTTGGCGATGGCGGCGTCTCCCTGATCCTCGACGTCTCGGCGCTGATCCGTTCCTCGCGCCAGCTCACCGACGAATCCATTTTTTCCTAGGAGCCCACCATGTCCAACCCAGTGCAGGAAACCAGCCGGCTCGACGCCGAAGGCGCGCGCGAATTCCTGGCCTTTACGCTCGGCGACGAGGAGTACGGCATCGACATCCTCAAGGTGCAGGAAATCCGCGGCTACGAAGCCGTGACCCGCATCGCCAGCGCGCCCGAGTTCATCAAGGGCGTGATCAACCTGCGCGGCATCATCATCCCGGTGGTGGACATGCGCATCAAATTCCAGCTCGGCACGCCCGTGTACGACCAGTTCACCGTCGTGATCATCCTGAATGTGGGTGGCCGCGTGGTCGGCATGGTGGTGGACAGCGTCTCCGACGTGACCACGCTCACGCGCGAGCAGATCCGCCCGGCGCCGGAGATGGGATCCTCGTTCGACGCGCAGGTCCTGATGGGCCTCGGCACCATCGACGAGCGCATGCTGATCCTGATCGACATCGACCGCCTGATGTCCTCGCCGGACATGGGCCTGCTCGAAAAGCTCGCCGCATAAAAAATGGGGACAGACCCCATTTCGAAAATGGGGTCTGTCCCCATTTTTCCTTAGTCTGAATCGCGCATGCGGTATCGAACACCGAAACACCTGAAGCTTTAAGTACCGCGATGAAACCCGAAACAACGAAAGAGTTCAACTTCACGCATAGTGATTTCGAACGCGTGCGCGCCCTGATCTACCAGCGCGCCGGCATCTCGCTGGCCGCCAGCAAGCAGGAGATGGTGTACAGCCGCCTGGCGCGGCGCCTGCGCGCGACCGGCATCGGTTCCTTCTCGCGCTACCTCGACGACCTCGAAGCAGGCCGCATGCAGGACGAGTGGGAGTCCTTCACCAATGCGCTGACCACCAACCTGACCTCGTTCTTCCGCGAAGCGCACCATTTCCCGCTGCTGGCCGAGCATGTGCGCGGCCTGCGCGAGCAACCGATCACGGTCTGGTGCGCCGCCAGCTCCACCGGCGAGGAAGCCTATTCGATCGCGATGACGCTGTGCGAGGCCTTCGGTTCGATGACCCCGCCGGTCCAGGTGATCGCCACCGACATCGACACCAACGTGCTGGCCACCGCCGAACGCGGCGTGTACCCGATCGAGCGGATCGGCAAGATGGACCAGGAGCGGCTGCGCCAGTTCTTCCTGCGCGGGAAGGGCGCGCAGGCCGGCTTCGTGCGCGTGCGCCCGGAGCTGCAAAAGCTGATCAGCTTCCGCCCCCTGAACCTGCTGTCGGACAGCTGGAGCGTGGGCGGGCAGTTCGACGCGATCTTCTGCCGCAACGTGATGATCTACTTCGACAAGGCGACGCAGCGCAAGATCCTGGCGCGTTTCGTGCCGCTGATGAAGCCGCACGCGTTATTGTTCGCGGGGCACTCCGAAAACTTCCTGTACGTGTCCGAGGCGCTGCGCCTGCGCGGCAAGACGGTGTATGAACTGGCGGGGGCCTGATGAACGGGAACACTGAGCGGCAGTTCGCCACCAACGTCTACTACGACCGCACCTTCGATTGCGATGCGGCCAAGATCCTGCCGGGCGAGTTCTATTACACCGGCCAGGACATGCTGATCGTGACCGTGCTCGGCTCCTGCGTGGCCGCCTGCATCCGCGACCGCGTCACGGGCCTGGGCGGGATGAACCACTTCATGCTGCCCGACGGCGGCGATCCGGCCAGCCCGGTGTCGGCCTCGATGCGCTACGGGACCTTCGCGATGGAGGTCCTGATCAACGAACTGCTCAAGGCCGGCGCGCGCCGCGAGAACCTGGAAGCGAAGGTGTTCGGCGGCGGCGCGGTGCTGCGCGGCTTTACCGCGATGAACGTGGGCGAACGCAATGCGGCCTTCGTGATGAACTACCTGAAGACGGAGCAGATCCGCGTGGTGGCCGAAGACCTGAACGACATCTACCCGCGCAAGGTGTATTTCTTCCCGCGCACCGGCAAGGTGCTGGTGAAAAAGCTGATGCAGACCCAGAACGATACCGTGGCAAAACGCGAACTCGATTACGCCAGCCGCCTCAAGGTCGAACCGGTCGCCGGCGAAATCGACCTGTTCTGAGAATAAAAAAGGCAATGACCATGAAAATCAAAGTGTTGATCGTCGACGATTCGGCGCTGATACGCAGCGTGATGACGGAAATTATCTCCAGCCAGCCGGACATGGAAGTGGTCGGCGTCGCGCCCGACCCGCTGGTGGCGCGCGAACTGATCAAGCAGACCAACCCGGACGTGCTGACCCTGGACGTCGAGATGCCGAAGATGGACGGCCTGGACTTCCTGGAGCGCCTGATGCGCCTGCGCCCGATGCCGGTGGTGATGGTCTCCTCGCTGACCGAACGCGGTTCCGAAATCACCATGCGCGCGCTGGAACTGGGTGCGGTCGATTTCGTCACCAAGCCGAAAATCTCGATCCAGACCGGCATGCGCGAGTACGCCGAACTGATCTCGGACAAGATCCGGGGCGCGGCCCGCGCGCGCATCAAGCGCCTGGCGGCCGGGCAGGGCGCGCCGTCGGCGCCGCTGCCGCAGCTGCGCAACCCGCTCACCTCGTCCGAGAAGCTGATCATCATCGGCGCATCCACCGGCGGCACCGAGGCGATCCGCGAATTCCTGATGCAGATGCCGTCCGACTGCCCGGGCATCCTGATCGCCCAGCACATGCCGGAAGGCTTCACCAGCTCGTTCGCGCGCCGTCTCGACTCGCTCTGCAAGATCTCGGTGCGCGAGGCGCAGGGCGACGAGCGCGTGCTGCCGGGCCATGCGCTGGTCGCGCCCGGCCATTCGCACCTGCTGCTGGCCCGCTCGGGCGCGAACTACGTCACCCGCGTCGAACAAACCGACCCCGTCAACCGCCACCGCCCGTCGGTCGACGTGCTGTTCCGATCGGCCGCGCGCGCGGCGGGCAAGAACGCGGTCGGCGTGATCCTGACGGGCATGGGCAAGGACGGCGCCCAGGGCATGTTGGAGATGAAGACGGCAGGGGCGTATAATTTTGCCCAGGACGAGGCTTCCTGCGTGGTGTTCGGCATGCCGCGCGAAGCGATCGCGCTCGGCGCCACCCACGAAGTAGGTTCGCTGTCCGCATTGCCGGGCATGGTGCTGGGCCATCTGGCCGCCAACAGCAGCCGCTCGCTGCGTGTCTGATCCATGCAAAGCAGAGCCGAATCGCCTACTTTTATGCTTAGAGGCAACAAAAAAATGCTATGCTTCCTGCTTCAGCATGGCTGATACCAACCAACCAGAATAGAGAAACACGGAGTCCTTCATGGCAGACCCAAAGATGCGTTTTTTAGTAGTAGACGATTTCTCGACGATGCGCCGCATTGTCCGGAATCTGTTGAAGGAGCTGGGATATGCCAACGTCGACGAGGCTGAAGACGGCGTGATGGCGCTGGCCAAGCTGCGCAGCGAACCGTTCGACTTCGTTGTCTCCGACTGGAACATGCCGAATATGGACGGCCTGACCATGCTGCAGAACATCCGTGCCGATCCACAGCTGGCCAAGCTGCCGGTGCTGATGGTGACCGCGGAAGCCAAGAAGGAAAACATCATCGCCGCCGCGCAAGCCGGCGCCAACGGCTACGTGGTCAAGCCATTCACGGCCGCCACGCTGGACGAAAAGCTGAACAAGATCTTCGAGAAGCTGGGAGCGAACTGATGTCCCAGCTTGCCGGCGCCGCCCAATTGGCGCCTGAGGGCACGAACCAGGAGGTGCTTGCCCGCATCGGCCACATGACGCGCGCGCTGCACGAAAACCTGCGCGGCCTGGGCCTGGACAAACTGATTGAAAAAGCCGCCAGCGACATCCCCGATGCGCGCGACCGGCTCTCGTACGTCGCCAAGATGAGCGAGCAGGCCGCGCAGCGCGTGCTCAACGCCACCGACGCGGCCAGCCCGCTGCAGGACAAGATCGCCGCCGACGCAGGCGCGCTGTCCTCGTCCTGGCAGGCCATGCTCGATGCCGGCACGCTGCAGGGCCCCGCCCGCGAGCTCGCCGAGCAGACCATCGCCCGGCTGGGCGAAGCGCAGGCCGGCACCGCCGCCACCCGCCGCTACCTGATGGACATCATGATGGCGCAGGATTTCCAGGACCTGACCGGCCAGGTGATCTCGCGCGTGACCACCATCGCCCAGAACCTTGAACAGCAGCTGGTGCAGATGCTGGTCGATTTCGCGCCCGCCGAAGTGAAGCGCGAGTTCGACAACAGCCTGCTGAACGGACCGCAGATCAACCCCGAAGGCAATAACGACGTGGTCGCGAACCAGGGCCAGGTCGACGACCTGCTCGACTCGCTCGGCTTCTGATACTGGCCGGCGCCGCACCTTCCCATGCACGAAACAAATTTCCTCGTCCGCGAGCCCCTGCTCGATCCGAAGCAACGGGTGCTCGGCTATGAACTGAGCTGGCAGAAGCACAAAGGCCAGGTCATCACCGGCCCGGACCTGGAATCGCTGGTCGCCTTCGTCGCCGCGCACGTGCATCACGAGGAGAATGGCTGGCTCCTGCGCGACAAGATCCTGTTCCTGGACGCGGTGCCGGCCATGCTGTCGCTCGACGCGCTGCACGACCTGCCGCCCGAGAAGACCGTACTGACGCTGGAAGCCTCCGACCTCGCCAATCCCGATACCCGCGCCGCGGCGCAGGGTCTGCGCGCGGGCGGCGTCGGCATCTCGGTGCGCGACGGCGACCTGGCGCACCTGGGCCGCAACCTCGCGCACAGCGTCTCTTACGTGGAAGTGCGCTTTGCCGGCGCCGACGTGGCCGCGCAGGCGCGCACCTACGCCTCGCTCAAGCAGACCGGCGTGCGCATGGTGGGCCGTCCGGTCACCACCTGGGCCGACTTCGACGCCTGCGCCGCGCTCGGCCTGGACGCGTTCGTGGGCAAGCTGCACCTGACCCCGCGCCCGGGCTCCCCGGTCAAGGGCATGAATCCGGCGCAGACCATCATCCTGCAGCTGATGCAGATGGTGCAGCAGAACGAAGACATTCCCAAGATCGAAAATGTGCTCAAGCGCGACCCGGCGCTGTCGTACAAGCTCCTGCGCTTCATCAACTCGGCCGGTTTCGGTTCCGGGCGCGAGATCCAGTCGCTGCGCCAGGCCATCACCATGCTGGGCTATTCGCCGATGTACCGCTGGCTCACGCTGCTGCTGGCCACCGCGTCCACCAGCGGCTACTCCCCGGTGCTGATGGAGACCGCCGTGGTGCGCGGCCGCCTGGCCGAGCTGCTGGGACAGAAGGCGCTGGCGCGCGGCGAAGGCGAGAACCTGTTCGTGACCGGCATGTTCTCGCTGCTGGACCGCCTGCTGGGATTGCCGATGAAGGAAGTGCTGGACACCATCCAGCTGCCGGATGAAGTGGTGCGCGCGCTGCTCACGCGCGGCGGCATGTACGGACCTTATCTTGCGCTGGCCGAAGCGTGCGAACTGAATAGCGCGCTGGTGGAATCGCTGGCGCACTCGCTGGGCATCAGCCCGGCCGACGTCAACAAGGCGCACCTGTCCGCGCTTGCCTGGGCCCAGAACCTCAGCATGTAAACCGCTCCTGCCGTCTTCGCCGCGTTCGCGGGAATGACGATGGCAGCGCAGAAGGGGGATCGTCCTGTCGGGACGGTCCCCTTTTCTACATCAGATCTCGAGGTTGTCGATGAGGCGCGTAGTGCCGAGCTTCGCCGCGGCCAGGACCACCAGCGGCTCGCCCTGGGCCAGGTCGCCGCCGGTCGGCGGCTGCAGGTCGACGCGCTTGCGGATCGAGATGTAGTCGGGCTTCCAGCCGCGCTGCGCCAGCATGTCCATCGCCGCGCGCTCCAGCGAGAACACGTCCGTGTGCCCCGCGCGCATCTCGTCGGCCACGTAGTTGAGCGCCTGGTACAGGCGCGGCGCTTCCGCGCGCTCGTCCGCAGACAGGTACATGTTGCGCGAGGAGAGCGCCAGCCCGTCGTCCGCGCGCCAGGTTTCGGCAGCGATGATCTGGGTCGGAATCGCGAACTGGCGCGCCATGTTCCGCACGATCATGAGCTGCTGGTAGTCCTTCTTGCCGAACACCGCCACGCGCGGCTGCACGCACGAGAACAGCTTGAGCACCACGGTGGTCACGCCGGAAAAGAAGCCCGGGCGGAATTCGCCTTCGAGCGTATTGCCCAGGCCCGCCGGCGGCTGCACGCGGTATTCCTGCGGTTCCGGATACAGGTCCTTCTCGGTCGGCGCGAACAGCACGTACACGCCTTCCTTCTCCAGCTTTTCCACGTCGGCGTGGAAGGTGCGCGGATACTTCTCGAAGTCCTCGTTCGGCCCGAACTGCAGGCGGTTGACGAAGATCGACGCCACCACAGGATCGCCGTGCTTGCGTGCGAGGCGCATCAGCGACAGGTGGCCCTCGTGGAGGTTGCCCATGGTCGGCACGAATGCCGTGCGCAGCTGGCCGCTAAGCTGGTCGCGCAATTCTTCAATGGTAGTGACGATCTTCATATTATTGGTCTTTCTGCTTGAATCGGGAGGCGCGGACTTTGTCAGTCCGGCGAGTACGCGAGGCGTACGTAAATTGGCGCGAATGGTTCGGCCTGGGTAATTTCGATCAGCGTTTCCTTCGCGAGCTCGAGCATCGCGACAAAGTGTACGACCACCACCGGCACGCTGGCGCCGCGGTCGAACAGGTCGGAGAACTCGACGAAGCGCGACGATTGCAGCTGGCGCAGGATGGCGGACATGTGCTCGCGCACGGACAGCTCCTGGCGGCTGATCTTGTGGTGCTGCACCAGTTTGGCGCGCCGGATCACGTCGGCCCAGGCGCGCTGCAGGTCGTCCACATCGACGTCCGGCCACACCGGGGTGAGGCTTTGCTCGATGAAAATCTCGGTGCGGGTGAAGTCGCGGTCCACCTGCGGGATCGCGTTCAGGTCGTAGGCGGCCAGTTTGATCTGCTCGTATTCGAGCAGGCGGCGCACCAGTTCGGCGCGCGGGTCGTCCGCCTCGTCGTCGCTGGCGGCCTGCTTTTGCGGCAGCAGCATGCGCGACTTGATCTCGATGAGCATCGCCGCCATCAGCAGGTATTCGGCGGCCAGTTCGAGATTGTGCAGGCGGATCTGCTCGACGTACTTGAGGTACTGGAGCGTGACTTGCGCGAGCGGGATATCGAGGATGTTGAAGTTCTGCTTGCGGATCAGGTACAGCAGCAGGTCGAGCGGCCCTTCGAACGTCTCGAGGAAAATCTCGAGCGCGTCGGGCGGGATGTACAGGTCCTGCGGCAGCCGCGTGAGCGGCTCGCCGTACAGCTTCGCGAAGGCGACAGCAGGTTCGCCGGGCGCGGCGCCAGCTTCAGCGGCGCCGGCCAGCGCGTCGAGTTCGGCGACCGGATCGGCCAGGACGACCGCCGCCGACTCTGTAGGCAACATGTGTGTGGCCCGCGGTATCAGACCTTGGTCTGGTACACGTAAGGCTGCTGCTTGACGCGCGAGTCGGCGCGGCGCTGCTGCTCGTCCAGCGTCAGCGGGGCTTTATCCCACAGCATGGCGCGGCCACGGCGCTGATCTTCTTCGATCTGCGGATTCTGTTCCTTCAGCTTCTTGATGAACAGGGAGTGGTCCGACTCGTACAGGGAGTGTTGTTTCAAGAATTTCATGATTCGATGGGTTGGAGGAAAGTCGGCGCTATTTTACCTTGACCAGCCAATGCTGGGGAAATCCCCCAAAATGGGGACAGACCCCATTTTCGAAATGGGGTCTGTCCCCATTTTTTAGAGGTGGCGGCGCATGACGCGGGGGGAGGGTTCGGCGTCGCCGGCGTGGGAGTGCTCGAGCTCGTCGGCCAGTTCGAATTGCATCGCGGCGTAGAAGTCGATCAGCATGGGCTGGTCGCCGCGGATCGCCAGGCGCAGTTCGGTGGCGCTGCGGTCGTAGGCGGCGTGGATGACAGCTTCCAGCAGATGCTGCGACAGGTTGGCGCCGCGGTAGCCCGGCAGCACGCCCATGCGCACGATTTCCCACACGTCCGGGTCGAGGTCCAGCGGCAGCCAGCGCACGGAGCCGACCGGCTCGCCGTCACTCAGGAGGATGAAGGCGCCGCCGTGGCGCAGATCGGAGGCGACCTGCTCGGCGGTTTCGTTGTGGCCGGATGAAGTCTCGACGATCTTGCCTGCCCAGCTGGCGCGTGTCAGGTCCGCGATCAGCTGGGCATCGTCGTCAGACGCGGCCCGGACGACTATCCCCATGGCTTAACGGATGCGCATGCCCGGCTGCGCGCCCGGCCACGGTTCCAGCACGTACAGGCCTGGATTGGTTTTTTCGTCGGCGGCCGACGCGCACAGCACCATGCCTTCGGAGACGCCGAACTTCATCTTGCGCGGGGCCAGGTTCGCGACCAGCACGGTCAGCTTGCCGACCAGCTGTTCCGGCTGGTATGCCGACTTAATGCCGGAGAAGACGTTGCGCATGCGCCCTTCGCCCACGTCCAACGTCAGGCGCAGCAGCTTGTCCGAGCCTTCCACGTGTTCGCAGTTGACGATCTTCGCGATGCGCAGGTCGACCTTGGAGAAGTCGTCGATCTTGATCTCGGGCGCCAGTTCCTCGATGCCGGTAGTTGGCTGCGAAGGAGCTGCGGCCGCTGCTGGTGTGGCGGCGGGAGCTGCCGCAGGCGCCGGTGCTGCCAGGACGGGCTTGTCGAACAGGTTCTCGACCATCTTGGCGTCCACGCGGGTCATCAGGTGGGCGTATTCGCCGATCTCGCGGCCCAGCATGGTTTCGTACACGGCGGAGCCCTTGGTGGCGCTCCAGGACAGCGTGGCGTCGTTCAGGAACGTGGCCACGCGGCGCGCGACTTCCGGCAGCACCGGCGCGAGCATGATGGTGATTTGGCGGAACAGGATCAGGGCGGTGGTGCACACTTCGTGCAGTTCCGCGACCTTGCTCTCATCCTTGGCCAGGATCCATGGCTTGTTCTCGTCGACGTACTGGTTGGTGATGTCCGCGATCTCCATAATCTCGCGCAGGGCCTTGCCGTACTCGCGCGCATCGAAGTGCGCGGCGATGCTGGCCTGGCGCTCGGCGCCATCCACGGTCAGCGCCTTGCGGATCCATTCCTGCGCAGTCGGCGACAGAGAATCGGCCAGCTTGCCGCCGAACTTCTTGGCGATGAAGCCGGCGCAGCGGCTGGCGATGTTGACGTATTTGCCGACCAGGTCCGAGTTCACGCGCGCGACGAAATCGTCGCCGTTGAAGTCCAGGTCCTCGACCTTGGAGTTGAGCTTGAACGCGATGTAGTAGCGCAGCCACTCCGGATTCATCTTCAGGTCCAGGTAGCGCAGGGGCGAGATGCCGGTGCCGCGCGACTTGGACATCTTCTCGTTGTTCACGGTCAGGTGGCCGTGCACGTTGACCTTGAGCTTGTCGATGATCGGGTGGTTCGAGAAGTTCAGCATCGCAGGCCAGAACAGCAGGTGGAAGGAGACGATGTCCTTGCCGATGAAGTGCACCTGCTCGGTGGCCGGGTCGTTCAGCAGCGCGTCGAAGTCCATGCCCGACTTGGCGCAGTAGTTCTTGAGCGAGGCCAGGTAGCCGACCGGCGCATCCAGCCACACGTAGAAGAATTTGCCCGGCGCGTCAGGGATCGGGATGCCGAAGTAGGGCGCGTCGCGCGAGATGTCCCAGTCGGCCAGCTTTTCGCCGGATTCGCCCAGCCACTCGGACACCTTGTTGACCATCTCGGACTGCAGGCGGCCCGGCGTGTTCAGCCACTCCTTCAGGAAGGTGAAGCAGCGCGGATCGGACAGCTTGAAGAAGTACTGCTCCGAGGGCTTGAGGATCGGGGTCGAGCCGGTAAATACGGAGAACGGGTTCACCAGTTCGGTCGGCTGGTAGGCCGCGCCGCACACTTCGCAGTTGTCGCCATACTGGTCCTTGGCGCCGCACTTCGGGCACTCGCCCTTGATGTTGCGGTCGGCCAGGAACATGCCCTTGACCGGATCGAAGAAGCGGTCCACGGTCTTGGTGACGATCAGGCCCGCATCGCGCAGGCGGCGGTAGATGCCCTGCGAGAGTTCGACGTTTTCAGGCGAATCGGTCGAGTGCCAGTTGTCGAAGGCGATGTGGAAGCCGTCCAGGTACTGCTGGCGGCCGGCCGCGATGCGCGCGACGAATTCCTGCGGCGTGATGCCTTCCTTTTCGGCGGCGATCATGATCGGCGTGCCGTGCGCGTCGTCGGCGCAGACGAAGTGCACCTCCGCGCCCTGCATTCGCTGGTAGCGCACCCAGATGTCGGCCTGGATGTACTCCATCATGTGGCCAATGTGGAAAGCAGCGTTTGCGTAAGGTAGGGCGGTGGTGACGAACAGCTTGCGGGTCATGGTCTTGAAGGGTTGGTGAACGGTGAAAAGACCATTTTACCAGTGGATTTATCAGGGTGACAGTAAGTGTTTTGCTATAGACTTGCCATCTCACCAATGGAGAAACGCATGAGCATCAATCAGGACGCAGTCAAGGCAGCCCTTTCCGCGGTCATCGATCCGAACACGGGCAAGGACCTTGTCTCCAGCAAGACCATCAAAAACGTCAAGGTCGAAGGCGACAGCGTGACCTTCGACGTGGAGCTGGGCTACCCGGCCAAAAGCCAGTTCGCTGCGATCCGCGCGGCGGCCGAAGGCGCCGTAAAGGCTGCCGGCGCAGGTTCGGCCACTGCCAACGTGCATTCGAAGATCACCGCGCACACCGTACAGCGCGGGATCAAGCTGCTTCCGACCGTGAAGAACATCATCGCCGTCGCCTCGGGCAAGGGCGGCGTGGGCAAATCGACCACCGCCGTCAACCTGGCGCTCGCGCTGGCGGCGGAGGGCGCGCAAGTCGGCGTGCTCGATGCCGACATCTACGGCCCGTCGCAGCCGATGATGCTGGGGATTGCCGGCCGTCCGGAGTCGAAGGACGGCAAGACCATGGAGCCGCTCGAGAACTACGGCGTGCAGGTGTCGTCGATCGGCTTCCTGATCGATCCGGACGAACCGATGGTGTGGCGCGGCCCGATGGTCACGCAGGCGCTGCAGCAGCTGCTGGAGCAGACCAACTGGCGCGACCTGGACTACCTGATCGTCGACATGCCGCCGGGGACCGGCGACATCCAGCTGACGCTGTCGCAGAAGGTGCCTGTCACGGGCGCCGTGATCGTGACGACGCCGCAGGACATCGCGCTGCTGGATGCGCGCAAGGGCCTGAAGATGTTCGAGAAGGTCGGCATCCCGATCCTGGGCGTGGTGGAGAACATGAGCACCCACATCTGCTCCAACTGCGGGCATACCGAAGCGATCTTCGGCGAAGGCGGCGGCGAGAAGATGACGAAAGACTTCAACGTCGACTTCCTGGGCAGGCTGCCCCTGACCCTGGCGATCCGCGAGCAGACCGACTCCGGCCGGCCGACCGTGGTGGCCGATCCGGACGGCGCCGTCGCACAGGTCTATAAAGAGATCGCGCGCAAGGTCGCCATCAAGATCGCCGAGAAGGCGAAGGACATGAGCAGCAAGTTCCCCAACATCGTCGTCAAGAACGATTGAGGACTGGGGGACTGTCCTTGAATGGTACAGTCCCCGACCCGCCGTTAGCGGTTGGTGAGGGTGACGCCGGCGACAACCAGCGCGCCACCCACCACCATCGACACCAGGATCGCCTCGCCCAGCAGCGCTGCAGCGAGCACCACCCCGAATACCGGCACCAGGTTATTGAATACCGACGCGCGCGAGGGGCCGATCGCCTTTACACCCTCGTAGTACCAGACGAACCCGATCACCGTGCCGAATGCGCCGAGGTACACCACCGACGCCCACGCCGTGACCGGCACATTCGACCAGTCCACATCGCCAAGCTGCCCAACGGCGCCCATCGACAGGAACAGCAGTCCCCACAGCGCCGCATAGGTCGTGGCCGCGATAGGCGACAGGTTGGTCAGCGCGCGCCGCCCGATCAGCGTGTAGGCCGCCCAGCTGACCACGCCTCCCAGCATCAGCAGTTCTCCCGCGCCCAGCGACTGGCTGATGTCCTGCGCCGCGCCGGCCAGGTCGCCGCGTGTGATGACGATGGCGGCGCCAACGAATGCCAGCGCGATCCCTGCCCATTTGCGCGAGGTGAGGCGCTCGCGCAGGATCACGGCCGCAGCCAGCGCCGTCACGATCGGGTTCAGCGCGACGAACAGCGCCGCGCGTCCTGCCGGGATCTGGCCGAGCGCGCCGAAGAAGCACAGGTTGTACAGGAAGATGCCGGTGAGTCCGAGCGCCGCCGTGGCGAACATCTGCTGGCGCGACAGGCGCGGCAGGCCGCCTTCCATGCGCCATGCGAGCAGCAGGAGCAGTACTGCGGCCACCGCGAAACGGGCCGCGGCGGCGACCAGCGCCGGCATCTCGGCCGCCAGCGTGCGCCCGGCGATGAAGGTGCCGCCCCACAGGAACGCGACGCCGGCGAGCTTGAGGTACACCGGAGTCAGTGTGGCGGGTGCCGAGGAGGGCAGTGGGGGCGGGACGATGGCAGCGTCGGGTGCGGAGGTTTTCATGGTCTGGAGGGGTTGCGGCCGGGTTGTAATGATCATATATTATTGCTAATCGCCACTCATAGAAAAATGAGCAAACGCTCATGGGCCACCGATGACCTTCACCCAGCTTGAAATTTTCTCCCTCGTCGCCGAGCTCCAGGGATTTACCGCAGCTGCGCTGCGACTCGGGATCAGCCAGTCCGCCGTCTCGCACGCGGTCAAGTCGCTCGAAAAGGAGCTTGGCGTGCCGCTGATCGTGCGCCATCAGTCGTCCGTCGAGGTCACGGAAGTGGGCAAGCGCCTGCTGACGCGCGCCCGCGAGATCCTCGGGCTGGCGGAAGCGATGCAGCAGGAAGTGGCGGCCGCGCGCGGCCTGCGCCAGGGCCTGGTGCGCATCGGTTCGTTCGGGCCGACGTCCTCGCTCAAGCTGCTGCCCGCGATCCTGCATGCGTTTCGCGCAAAGTACCCCGGGGTGGAAGTGCAGATCGACGAGGGGTCGGACAACGAGGTAAAGCAGTGGATCCAGGACCGCCGGGTCGACATCGGCTTTGTGGTGCTGCCGAACGAGAGCTTCGATACGGTGCCGCTGGTGGAGGACGAGATGGTGGCAATCGTGCCGGCCGCGCATCCGTTGGCGGACAAGTCAACGGTGACGGCGTCCGACCTGCACGCGCTGCCATTCATTATGTCCGATACCGGATGCGGCGCGCTGGTGGAGCCGGCCTTCGTCAAGGCGGGGCTGACGCTGCGGGTGCGCTACCGCATTTCGCAGGTCATGACGATCCTCGGGATGGTGCAGGCGGGCGACGGGGTGGCGGTGATGCCGGAGCTGGCGCTGCCGGGCGACCTGGATTGCGCCTATCCCCGGCTGAAGACGGTGGCGTTCCGGCCGGCGATCCGGCGGCGCGTGGGGCTTGGCATGCGCGACCTGTCGCGGGCTGCGCCGGCGGTGCAGGCGTTCGTCGACACCGCGCGCCAGGTCGCCCGCCGTTAGGGGACTATCCCCGCAGGCGCCAGGGCGGTAGTGCCGTCCCCCGCATTTTTTGGCGGATTCGCCTAATTTCTGGCCGATTCCGCCAACTCCAACCAAAATGCTGGGGACGGTCCCATAGGCGCCAGGGGCGGTAGTGCCGTCCCCCGCATTTTTTGGCGGATTCGCCTAATTTCTGGCCGATTCCGACAACTCCAGCCAAAAAGCTGGGGACGGTCCCGAGGGACAGTCCCCCTACATCCGGTTAAAATAGCGGCTTTCGTTTCTTCGCTGTCTACTCTCAATGACCACGCCTGTCCGTACCCGATTCGCTCCCAGCCCAACCGGCTATCTCCACCTTGGCGGCGCGCGCACCGCGCTGTATTCGTGGGCATACGCCCGCCACTTCGGCGGCACGTTCATCCTGCGCATCGAGGACACCGACGTCGAACGCTCGACGCCCGAAGCGGTGCAGGCGATCCTGGACGGCATGAAGTGGCTCGGCCTGGAACACGATGAAGGCCCGTTCTACCAGATGCAGCGCATGGACCGCTACCGCGAAGTGGTGGCGCAGATGCTGGAGGCCGGCACAGCCTATCACTGCTACTCGTCGCCCGAAGAAGTCGAAGCGATGCGCGAGCGCATGCGCGCGGCCGGCGAGAAGCCGCGCTACGACGGCACCTGGCGTCCGGAAGAGGGCAAGGTCCTGCCGCCAGTGCCGGAAGGCCGCAAGCCCGTGGTGCGCTTCAAGAACCCGCTCGACGGCGACGTGACCTGGAACGACGTGGTCAAGGGCCAGATCACCATCTCCAACAAGGAGCTGGACGACCTGGTCATCGCGCGCCCGGACGGCACCCCGACCTACAACTTCTGTGTGGCGGTCGACGACTGGGACATGAAGATCACCCACGTGCTGCGCGGCGACGACCACGTGAACAACACGCCGCGCCAGATCAACATCCTGCGCGCGATCGGCGCGCCGCTGCCGGAGTACGGCCACCTGCCGATGATCCTGGGTTCGGACGGTTCGAAGCTGTCCAAGCGCCATGGCGCCGTCAGCGTGGTTAACTATGCGGATGAAGGCTACCTGCCGGAAGCGATGCTGAACTACCTGGCCCGCCTTGGCTGGAGCCACGGCGACGACGAGATCTTCTCGATGGAGCAGTTCTGCGAATGGTTCGACCTGTCGAACCTGACCGCGTCGCCTGCGCAGTTCAACTTCGACAAGCTGGCGTGGGTGAACAACCACTATATCAAGCAGGCCGACAACGAGCGCCTGGCGCAGCTGGCCATGCCGCAGCTGCAGCGCGACGGCGCCGTGTTCGACGGTGCGCCGCCGCTGGCGTCGGTAATCGCGCTGATGAAGGAGCGCGCCAACACCATCAATGAGATCGCCGATGCCGCCATGCTGTTCTACCGTGAGCCGAAGCCGGATCCGGCATTGCTGGAGCAGCATGTGACCGATGCGGTCAAGCCTGCACTCGCGCAGTTTGCGGAGCGCCTGCAGACGGTGGAATGGAACAAGGCTGCAATCAGCGCCATGATCAAGGAAGTGCTGGCCGCGCACGGATTGAAGATGCCGCAGATCGCGATGCCGCTGCGCCTGTTCGTCACCGGCCAGTTGCAGACGCCTGCGATCGACGCCGTGCTCGAACTGTTTGGCCGCGACACCGTTGTTGCACGCGTAAAGAAATTTCTTTGAAAATTTTTAGGGGATGCCCTTGGCAAGAAGCAAGGCGTCCCCTATAATACTGCTTCTTCGCGCTAACGGGGGTATAGCTCAGCTGGGAGAGCGCTTGCATGGCATGCAAGAGGTCAGCGGTTCGATCCCGCTTACCTCCACCAAGTCTGCGAAGAAGGTAGTAAATGTTGTAGTCCGGGTCCCCATCGTCTAGAGGCCTAGGACATCACCCTTTCACGGTGAGTACCGGGGTTCGAATCCCCGTGGGGACGCCAACTCGGCACACACAACACGTAGCATAGGCCGGATGCGCAGGCATCCAGGGCAGATTTCTGTCCCCATCGTCTAGAGGCCTAGGACATCACCCTTTCACGGTGAGTACCGGGGTTCGAATCCCCGTGGGGACGCCAGTTAAGACCGGAGCAGACCACCGCAGTACACGCGGATAGGTGCTCCGGTTTTTCATTTCTGCGGTAACTTTGGCACGTCATCCCCGCGGATGCGGGGATCCATACTGAGTTGGCAAGAGAGGCCCGTCCGGATGTCCCTGCGCGACCTGAAAACCCTCGCCCTGTTCTGCAAGGTCGTCGACAACTTCGGCGACATCGGCATCTGCTGGCGCTTCGCGCTGCAACTGCAGCAGGAACATGGCATTGGCGTCACCTTGTGGGTCGATGACCTGCGCACGTTCAAGCGCATCCGCCCGGATGTCGATGTGGACGCCAGTATCCAGCACATCGCAGGAGTAACCGTCCGCCATTGGACAAGCCAGGATGGCGAGTTCGCGCCATCCGATATCGCCGACATCGTCATCGAATTCTTCGCCGTCGACATCCCGCCCGGCTACATCAAGGCGATGGCGCAGTGCGATCCAAAGCCCGTGTGGTTCAACCTCGAAGGACTCACCGCCGAGGAATGGGTGGAGGGCTGCCACACGCTGCCGTCTTCGCATCCGCAACTGCCGCTGACGAAGTACTTCTTCTTCCCCGGCTTTACCAGCAAGACCGGTGGGCTGCTGCGCGAAGCGTCGCTGCTCGACGAGCGCCGCCGCTTCGTGTCCGATCCGGGCGCCGCGGCGGCGTTCCTGGCGGGGCTCGGCGTGACGCCGTCCGAGCAGGCCGGCCTCAAAGTGTCGCTGTTCTGCTACCAGCACGCACCGGTCACGGAACTGTTCGAGGCATGGCAGCAAGGTCCGGTGCCCGTCACGTGCCTGGTGCCGGAGGGCGTGGTGGCCGACGCGGCCCGCGCCTTCATCGGTGGCGAACCGCAGGCGGGCGCGGTCGCTACCCGCGGCGCGCTGACCGTGCGCATCGTTCCTTTTGTTGCGCAGCCGGATTACGACAAACTGCTGTGGTCCTGCGACCTGAATTTCGTGCGCGGCGAGGATTCGTTCGTGCGCGCGCAATGGGCCGGCAAGCCATTTGTCTGGCATATCTATCATCAGGACGAAAACCTGCACCATAAAAAACTGCGCGCCTTCCTGCACCGCTATTCGCCCGATATCGAAAGCCTGTTTGCATTTTCCCTCGGATGGAATGGCGCGCTGGAAGACGCTGGCCTCGCGGCGCAATGGCCATTACTGCATGCCGATCTGTCTCTTATTTCGCGCAGGGCGGAGGAATGGACTGGGCAAATGCTTAATCTAGGCGATTTTACGGGCAATATTCTTCAGTTCGCGCGGTCGCACCGGTAGGCGTTCCACGGAAGAACATGGTATGATGCTCGGTTACTGCAAACCCTTTTTAAGTTCACTCTCCTTAATATGAAACCCGCAAAAGAAATTCGTGTTGGCAACATCATCATGGTCGATGCCAAGCCTTTCATCGTGCTGCGTTCCGACGTCAACGGCTCGAGCCGCACGGGCTTTACCTACAAGTGGAAGATGAAGAATCTTCTGACGAACGCACCGCTGGAAAACGTTTTCCGCGGTGACGACAAGTTCGACGTCGTCGTTCTGGACAAGAAGCCGGTGACCTACTCGTACTTCGCCGACCCGCTGTACGTCTTCATGGACGAAGAGTACAACCAGTACGAAATCGAAGAAGAAAACCTCGGCGACGCGCTGAACTACCTGAAAGACGGTATGGAATGCGAAGCTGTCTTCTACGACGGCAAGGCAATCTCCGTGGAACTGCCAACCGTGATCGCACGCCAGGTCGTGTACTCGGAGCCGGCAGTCAAGGGCAACACTTCGGGCAACGTCCTGAAAGAAGCCAAGATCGAAAACGCCATCGAGTCGAAGCGTCACACCGTCCAGGTGCCGCTGTTCGTGTCGACCGACGACGTCATCGAAATCGACACCCGTACCAACGAGTACAAGAAAGTCGTTCGCGCCTAATCGCCCGACGCTTCACAAAGAACGCTGCCGCTGGCAGCGTTTTTTTTTAAAAATGGGGACAGACCCCATTTTCGGCATGGCGGGAAGGCGGAAATGGGGTCTGTCCCCATTTCGAAAATGGGGTCTGTCCCCATTTTTGCGGGTCGCTGCTATTCTATGTCTATTCAACAACAAGGAGACATGATGGATCGCAGGGATTTCGTCAAGATCGGGCTGGGTGCCAGCGCGCTCGCAGTATCGGGCGCCGCCGCTTCCTCCACCGCAGCCGCTACGGACGCTTCGCTCGACCTGGGGGTGAGCGAGCTGCAGGCGCTGATGGCAGGCGGCAAACTGAGTGCGCATTCGCTCGCCGCAGGCTACCTCGCCCGCATCCAGGCCATCGATAAGGCCGGTCCCCGCATTAACTCCATCATCGAAATCAATCCGGACGCGCTGAAGATTGCTGCGGACCTCGACCGTGAACGGGCCGCAGGCAAGGTGCGCGGCCCGCTGCACGGTATCCCGGTGCTCCTGAAGGACAACCTCGCTACCGGCGACGCGATGTGCACCACGGCCGGTTCGCTGGCGCTGGATGGCGTGCGCGCCACGCGCGATTCGTTCGTCGCCGCCCAGCTGCGCCGCGTCGGCGCGGTCATTCTCGGCAAGACCAACCTGTCGGAATGGGCCAATATGCGCTCCTCGCATTCGACCAGCGGCTGGAGCGCGCGCGGCGGGCTGACACGCAACCCGTATGCGCTGGACCGCAACACCAGCGGATCGAGCTCCGGCTCCGGCGCCGCGATGGCCGCCGGCCTGGCCACGCTGACGGTCGGCACCGAAACCGACGGCTCGATCGTGTCGCCGGCGTCGACGTGCGGCCTGGTGGGCATCAAGCCGACCGTGGGACTGGTCAGCCGCAGCGGCATCATCCCGATCTCGGCGTCGCAGGACACGGCCGGCCCGATGACCCGCACGGTGTCCGATGCAGCCTATCTGCTGGCCGCCATGGCCGGCGTGGACGACGCCGATCCCGCAACCAGGGGCAGCGCCGGCAAGGCGTCGGACTATGCGCGCGCGCTCGACAAGGGCGCGCTGCGGGGCAAGCGCCTGGGTGTGGCGCGCGACTTCTTCGGACGCAATCCGGCGGTTGACGCGCAGATCGAGAAGCAGCTGGCCGTGCTGAAGGCGCAGGGCGCGGTGCTGGTGGATGTGAAGGTGCCCAACACGAACAAGTACGACGAGAGCGAGATGGCCGTGCTGCTGTACGAGTTCAAGCCGGGCCTGGCGGACTATCTGAAAGGCTACGCGCCGCACGCGCGCATCAAGTCGATGGCCGATGTCATCGCGTTCAACGAGCAGCACCGCGACAAGGAACTAAGTCTGTTCGGGCAGGAGCACCTGATCGCGTCGAACAAGAAGGGCAGCCTGTCGGAGGACGAGTACAAGAAGGCGCTGGCCAACAACCACCGCTATTCGCGCCGCGAAGGCATCGACAAGGTCATGAAGGAGCACAAGCTCGATGCGCTGGTGGCGCCGACGGGCGGCGTGGCGTGGCTGACGGACTTCATCAACGGCGACCATTACGGCGGCAGCTTCTCGTCGCCGGCGGCGGTGGCCGGGTATCCGCACGTGACGGTACCGGCGGGCTATGTGCATGGTCTGCCGGTGGGGATTTCGTTCGTGGGTGGCGCTTACAGCGAGGCCGCGCTGATCGGGATGGCGTACGCGTATGAGCAGGCGACCCTGCATCGCAGGGCGCCGCAGTTCCTGCCGTCGGTCAAACCCGCTTAAGGATCAGGGGTCGGTCGCCTCCGGGGATAGTCCCGGAGGCTCAGACCTCGACGAATTTCATCTTGAAGTTGCGGCCCTTGATGGCGCCGAAGTCCGGCCCCATCGGGTTGCCCTTCGCCAGCCGCGCGAACGCCTGGTCAGCCACATGCCGGTCGATCGCGACATAGGTCGCGAACTCCATCACGTTGATCTTGCCGACCTGCTCCTTGGTGAGGCCCGCGTCGCCCGTCAGTGCGCCCAGCACGTCGCCCGGACGCAGCTTGTGCCGCTTGCCGCCCATGATGCAGATGGTGACCATTGGCGCCGGCTCCACATGCGGGTCGCCTTCGTCCAGTTCCTTCAGGTCGTGCCATTCGACCGGCGCGTTCTGGTATTCCTCGATCAGCTTGACCCACTTCTTTTCGTTCGGCGCCGCCAGCGACAGCGCCAGGCCGGTGCCGCCGGCGCGGCCGGTGCGGCCGATGCGGTGGATGTGCACTTCAGTGTCCTTGGAGATGTCGACGTTGATGACCGCGTCCAGGCTGGAGATGTCCAGCCCGCGCGCCGCCACGTCGGTCGCTACCAGCACCGAGCAGCTGCGGTTGGCGAACAGGACCAGGATCTCGTCGCGCTCGCGCTGTTCCAGTTCGCCATACAGCGCCAGGGCGGAGATGCCTTGCGCGCGCAGGTTCTCGGCCACTTCGCGGCAGCGCACCTTGGTGTTGCAGAAGGCCAGCGCAGAGACGGGGCGGAAGTGCTTGAGCAGCCGCACCACCGCCTCGTCGCGTTCGTCGAAACCGATCTCGTAGAAGCGCTGGTCGATGCGCGTGTTGTCGTGCTGCGCCTCGACCTTCACCTCGACCGGGTCGCGCAGGAACGGCGCGGTCGCCTGGCGGATGTCGTCCGGGTAGGTGGCCGAGAACAGCAAGGTCTGGCGCTGGCGCGGGCAGTCCTGCGCGATCTGCGCGATGTCGTCGTAGAAGCCCATGTCCGTCATGCGGTCGGCCTCGTCGAGCACCAGCGTCTGGACGTTATCGAGGCGCAGGGTCTGGCGGAACAGGTGGTCGCGGATGCGGCCCGGCGTGCCGACCACGATATGGGCGCCATGCTCGAGCGATGCAATCTGCGGGCGCATCGCCACGCCGCCGGTCAGGGTCAGGATCTTGACGTTGGGCTGGGACCGGGCCAGGCGGCGCAGTTCGTTCGCGACCTGGTCGGCCAGTTCGCGCGTCGGGCACAGCACCAGTCCCTGCACCGCGAACCACGCCGGCTTGATCCGGTTGAGCAGGCCGATGCCGAATGCCGCGGTCTTGCCGCTGCCGGTCTTGGCCTGCGCGATCAGGTCGCGGCCCTCCAGCACCGACGGCAGGGACGCGGCCTGGATATCGGTCATCGCCTTGTAACCGAGCGAATCCAGGTTGTCGAGGAAGGCGCGGTCGAGCGGAAGGGTGGAGAAGGCGGCAGGCTGCGTCATGGGGGCGAACGAAAAAATGGAATGGGCCCAGTCTAGCAAAGCCGGGCTGGATCGTGCTCGAAAGCGGGAATCAGTTGCTTGCCCAGACGGGCAGGCCGGTCAGGTCGAGGCCTTCGTCGCGGCGCCACACAGGCAGTCCGGTCGCGTCGGTCTCGTCGAGCAGTGTCAATTGCTCCTGCTTGAGGGCAGGGCGGCGGACGCGGGGGCGCGATTCGGTGGCCGAATCCTTGGGTGAGGGCGGAGCAAACCACGCTGCTCCGAGACCGGGCAGCTCAAACGTCGCGTTATCTTTTTTATCTTTCATGATCGGAAAGCGTCGCGCGTTTTATGGCATTTGGTTGCGGGGACAGGATTTGAACCTGTGACCTTCGGGTTATGAGCCCGACGAGCTGCCAGACTGCTCCACCCCGCGTCTGAGTGGGCGCATTGTACCGATTGCAAGTGGCATGCGCAATACGCGCGGCACAATTAACGTGGAACGAGGCGCCAGAGCGAGGTGATTTCGGCCGAACGGGCGGCGTGCAGCGGGTCGGTGGCGTCGCTGGAACGGGGATGCACGGGACGCACGTCGTGGCGGCCCGCCACTTCCAGGCCTGCCGCATCGAACATGGCGGTCAGCTCGGCGCGGGTGCGCAGGCCGAGATGTTCGGCGAAGTCCGAGAGGATCAGCCAGCCTTCGCCGCCCGGTTCCAGGTGCGCGGCGAGGCCGTTGAGGAAGCCCTTGAGCATGCGGCTGTCCGGATCGTAGATCGCGTATTCGATCGCGGAGCTGGGGCGGCCCGGCAGCCAAGGCGGGTTGCACACGATGAGCTGGGCGCGGCCTTCCGGGAACAGGTCCGCGCGCACGATCTCGACGCGGCCGGTAAGGCCCAGGCGCGCGATGTTCTCGCGGGCGCAGGACAGGGCGCGATCGTCCTGGTCGGTGCCGACGACATGTTCGATGCCGCGCCGCGCCAGCACTGCCGACAACACGCCAGTGCCGGTGCCGATGTCGAACGCGCGGCGGGTCCCGCGCGGGATGGGCGCCTGCGCCACGAGGTCGATGTACTCGCCGCGGATCGGCGAGAACACGCCGTACCAGGGGTGGATGCGGTCGTCCAGCGCCGCGATCTCGACGCCGTTCTTGCGCCATTCGTGCGCGCCGATCACGCCGAGCAGCTCGCGCAGCGACGCGACGAAAGGTTCGCCGCCGCGGCCGTAGGCCTCGTTGCATGCCTGGGCCACGTCGGGCGCGCGGCGCAGCGGGATGGAATAGTCGCCCTCGAAAGGGATCAGCAGCATCGCCAGCGTGCGGGCACGCTGCGACTGCGCCTGGCGGTGCAGGTGGAACGCTTCGGTGATGCTGGCCGGGACCTTGGCTGGCTTGCGCTTGCCGTGGCCGCCCTTGTGGTCGGCGCGGCGCGCGAGCGCCTGCAGCAGCTGGCGCGCATTCTGGAAGTCGCCGCGCCACAGCAGGGCAGTGCCTTCGCAGGCCAGCCTGTAGGCCGTGTCGGCCGGGGTCTTGTCGTCCGCGATGACCACGCGTTTGGGCGGCGGCATGCCGCTCTCGGAACGCCAGCGCGCGCTGCGCGCTTCGCCGCCTTCGGTCCAGTGGATCAGGGCGGGGGCGTTCGTGTCGGTGGCATGCATGGCAGTCCCGGTATCAGTGATGATGGTGCGACCAGTTGTCGCCGCCGGAGGCGAGGTAGGACGCGACGGCATCCGGGCTGCCGGTCGCGTGCAGCTTGAGCTCACCGCAGCTGCACATGCCCTGGTAGGGCTGGATGTGCGAGCAGGCCGATACCTTCTGCAGGTGGACCTTGACTGGCTTGGCGCACTTTTCGCACTTGAAGGTCAGGAAGCGGGCAGGTTTGTTCATGGTGCTGGAGGATGCGTGGAAAAGCGGGGATTCTACCATTTGGGGAAGGCGCCCTTACGGCACCGTCACCGTGCTGAGGCCGGCCCCGCCAGGCTGCACGAGGATGCGCGCGGAAATCCGCTCGGCCATTTCCTGCACATGCGAGATGACGCCGACCTTGCGGCCCATCGCCTGCAGGCTGTCGAGGGCGTCCATCGCTACACGCAAGGTCTCGCTATCGAGGCTGCCGAAGCCCTCGTCGATGAACAGCGACTCGACCCGCACGCGGTTGGACGACAGCGACGCCAGGCCTAGCGCGAGCGCGAGCGAGACCAGGAAGGACTCGCCGCCGGACAGCGAATTGACGGAGCGGACTTCGCCGCCCATGTCCTGGTCGCGCACCAGCAGGCCGAGCGAAGGCCCGCCGGCGGTGGGCACGCGCTCGAGGCGGTAGCGCTTGGCGAGGTGCGACAGGTGGCTGTTCGCGTACCCGAGCAGCACGTCCAGCGTGAACTGCTGCGCGTAGTTGCGGAACTTCTTGCCGTCCGACGAACCGATCAGGTCATTCATGCGCGCCCAGCGCCGCTCGACTTCCTGCTGCTGCGCGACCTGGCCCATGATGGTCTGCGCGCTCTCGCGGCGCGCGTCGTCCTGTGTCAGCTGCAGGCGCAGCGACACCAGCGTGTGGTTTGCGGCGTCCCAGCGGGCACGGGCCTGCGCCAGCGCGTCTGCCAGCAATCCCGGGGCGGCGTCCGTCGCTAGCGGCGAAGCGCGGTGGCGTGCGTGCTGCTCGCGGCGCTCGGCCAGGACCGTTGCCGCCGAGGCCGCGCCTGCGTCCAGCCGCGCCAGTGCGGCACGTTCGCCGTCGATCCACTCCGGATCGGTGGCGAGCAGCAGGCGCAGCGCCTCGGCGTCAGGGATCTGATCCAGCTCGCGCGCGGCAGCATCGAATTGCGTGATCCACGCGTCCAGGCACGCAACTGCCTGTCCCAGCGCTTCCGCATTTGACTGGCCGCGAGCGCGCGCGTGCTCGAGCGCTTCGCGGGCACGCACTTCCGCGTGCGACGCCTGCTGGCTGCCGAGCTGGCGCGCCGCCAGTGCTTCGCGCCTCTGCGCCACACTGGCGGCCAGCCCGCGCTCGACCTCGTCCGCCGCGCGGCCTCCGAACAGCGCTTCACGATCGGTGCGCAGGCGTGCGAGCTGCGCGTCCGCCTGCGCAAGCGCGCTGCGCGCAGCTTCCAGTGCTGCATGGGCCGCGCTGTGGCGTTCGATGGCGGCCGCGTGGCCGGCCTCGAGTGCCGCGAGCTTGTCGCGGGCCTCCGCCAGCGCGCGCGACTGCTCCATCCAGCCCGCGACCGCTTGCTCGCAAGATTGAAGGAAGGCCGCGGGCTCGGCATGCCATTCATCGCGCCACTCGGTCCGCTCGAATGCGTGGTCGAGGTCTTCGAGCAGCGCGTCCAGCGCGGCGGCGGCGTGGCGATGGCGCTCCTCGGCGGTGTCGCGCGCCGCGGCTGCGCGGTCATGCGCGGCCTGTGCGGCGCTTGCCGCTTCCTGCGCCGCGCCGCGTGCGGCCACTGCGGCGTCGCATGCCTGCTGCGCGCGTTCGCGTGCTGCCAGCGCTTCGCGGGCCGCGCCTTCGGTACGTTCCAGTTCCTCTGCTGCTGACCGGGCCGCGTCCGCCTGCTGCACGAACCAGCCCGCATCCACCTCGCCGTGCGCGCTGTGCGGATCGTCCGTCCATGCCCGCGCTGCCAGTGCTTGGGCTTCGTCAAGCTCCGCGATCTGGCGCTCGAACGTTGCCACCTGTTCCGCGCAGTGGGCGATGGTGGAGGCAAGCGACGCGTCGCGCGCGACATGCTCGCGCACGGCGGCGCGGCATTGCGTCACCTGGGCTTCCAAACTGTGCAGCATCGCCTTGAGGACGTCATCCTGGTGATGCCACGGATGCGCTTCGGATCCGCAGACCGGGCAGGGCTTGCCGTCCTCCAGCGTGCTGCGCAGGCGCTCCACGCTGTCTGCGCAGGCTGCCTTGGCGGCCGCATGGGACGCTTCCGCCTGCGCGAGCGCCGCGTGCAGCGCGGGCGCCGCCACTTCTTCCTGTGCGCGCGCCGCCGCCGCCGCGTCCCTGGACGCGAGCGCTTGCTGGCGCCGCTCGCGCGCGTCGGCGAGCGACGACGTGGCCGCGGCAAGCTGCCGCCAGCGATGTTCCGCCGCCGCCAGGGCCGCGCGCTGGCGGTCGATTTCCTGCCGTTTGCTGCGCATGGCGTCAAAGTCGAACCTTGCGGCCGCGTCGATGGCGGCGGCACGGGCTGCGTCGACTTCGAGCGCCCGCTGCGCGGCCGCGTCCAGTGTTTCCCGGGCCTGCCGGGCCGCGAGTTCCGCGGACGCTGCCTGGGCCGCGGCTGCATCGCGCGCGCCGGAAAGTTGCGCGAGCTGGCCGGACGCGCGCGCGGCGTCGGCCAACATCTTTTGCCAGCGTGTCCAGTGCGCGGCCAGCGGCTCGATGGCGCGCCGGCCGTCCAGCCATTGGGCGGACTTGTCGCGGATCCCCGCGAGCGCGGCGCGCTCCGCAGCCAGTGCGTCCAGCGCCGCTTGCGCGCGTATGGCCGATTCGCCCGCATCCTGCGCCGCCTGGCGCGCGGCGGCGTGGCCCGGAGTGAGCGCGCCGATGCGCGCATCGAGCGCCCTGGCCTCGATCAGGTGCGCAGCTGCTTCCCGCTGTGCGTGTTCGGCCGCTTCAAGCTCGCCCATCGCGGTTTCCACGCTGGCATGCGCCTCGCGTGCCGCCAGTTGCGACCGTTCGAGCTGCGCGCTGGCGTCCAAGGTGGCCTGGGCGACCGCCGCGCTCTCGTCGCGCAGGCGCGCCACGTCCGCCGCCAGCTGGCGCGCAGGCTGCGCCGCGTCGATGGTCGCGAGCTTGCGGCGGCGCGCGGCCGCCCCGGCCTGTTCCGCACGGGCGGCGTCCAGCGCCTGCTCCGCCTGCGTGACGCCGGCAGCCAGGCGCGCGTCGTCCTGCTGCCACCGCCATGCCGCTTCCGCCCCGTCGCGCGCCGCGCGCGCGGACTCCAGCGCGGTTTCGGCAGCCAGCGCATCCTGCTCGACCTGCGCGCGCTGGCCGGCGTCCATCGGCATGCCATCGGCAAGGCGCGAGGACAGCTGCTGCAGCCTGGCCTGTTCTTCCTTGTAGCGGTCGAATGCGCGCCGCGACAGCGCGGTATAGACCTCGGTACCGGTCAGCGTTTCCAGAAGCTCGCCGCGTTCGCTCTCGTCGGTCTTGAGGAACGCAGAGAATTCGTTTTGCGCCAGCAGGACCGCGCGCGTGAACTGTTCGAACGACAGGCCGATGCGGGCCACGATCTCCTGCGCCACCTCGGTCTTGGTGCCGCCCAGCGCCACCCCGTCAGCCATCCGGTGCAGCGACAGTGCCGACTTTTGCAGTGCTCCTGTGGCCTTGGTGCGCGCGCGGCGCACGCTCCAGCGTGCGCGGTAGCGGGCATTGTCGCTGCCGACGAAATCCACTTCGGCGTGGCCCTCCGCGGCGCCGCGGCGCAGCAGCGTGCGCGGATCGTAGGGCGAGACCGTCTCCTCGCCCACATCCGGCAGCGTGCCGGCGCTGCGTCCGGCTTTTGCCAGGCGCGGCGTCGCATCGTAGAGCGCCAGGCAGAGGGCATCGAGCAAGGTGCTCTTGCCCGCGCCGGTCGGCCCGCCGATCGCGAACACGCCGGCGGAGGCCAGCGGCTCGCTCTCGAAATTCACCTCGAAGGGTTCGCCCAGCGACGCCAGGTTGGCGCCCGCGATGCGCAGGATCTTCATGGCGCCGCCTCGCCCATCAACTCGTGGAAGGCCGAGAGCTGGTCTGGGGGCGCGGCTTCCCCGAAGCGGTCCTGGTACAGGCGGCGGAAGATATCGTCCGGCTGCAGCTGCGCCAGCTCGTCGAGCGACATGGCGGGGCCGGCGGCGCCCGCAACTGTGGCCTTGCGTACCGGTTCGATCTTCGCCAGGCGCACCGGCTTGCCCTTGATGGCCGCCTCGATGCGCGCGCGCAGGCCGGGCTCGGGGCGCTCCAGCAGCACGCGCACTTCGAGGTAGGGCTGGCGGTGCGGCTCGCAGTCATCCAGCGCCAAGGCTTCCAGCGCGGCGAGCGCTTCCTCCACGGGAGCGGGATGCTCGGGCACGCGCAGGAGCTGGACGCAGCGCGGCACGGGGAGCGCGTCCACCGCGACCGCCTTTGGCCCCTCCAGGTCCACGCGCAGGACCTGGTGCTGGTAGTTCACTTCGGAGAACGACATCGGCAGCGGACTGCCGGAATAGCGCAGGTGCTCCTGCCGCCCGACGCGCTGCGCCAGGTGCAGGTGGCCGAGCGCCGCATAGGCCACGCACGGATCGAAGATGGTCGCCGGCAGCGCCTCGGTGCCGCCGATGACGATGCGGCGCTCGGAGTCCACCGAGCTTTGGCCCTCCAGCATGTGGCAGTGGCCCATCGCCACGATCGCCTGGCCGCTTGTGCGGCGCTGCATCGCCAGATCGAAGGCCTGGCGGTAGAGCAGGGCGATGCCGTTCAGGTAGGGATCGCCCTCCGCGCCGGTGTCGGCGCGCGGGACATCGCCCGGACGCAGGAACGGGATCGCGATGCACCATGCAGCCACGGCGCCGGTGCGGTCGTGCAGCGGCACCAGCATGCGTTCGATGTCGATCTCGCCGCCGGCCGTGCGCACGGGGGCGCCGACGACGCGCGCGTTGTGCAGCTCCAGCAGCGGGCCGGGCGCCTCCAGCCGCGCCGGCGAATCGTGGTTGCCGGCGATGATGACCACGTCGAGCCTGGGCGCGCGCGTGTGCAGGCGCTGCAGGAACTGGTAGAGCTGCTTTTGCGCGGAGGCGGGGGGATTGGCGTTATCGAATACGTCTCCCGCGACCAGCAGGGCATCCGCGTCCTGCTCCACCACCTGGTCGACCAGCCAGTCGAGGAAGCACTGGTGTTCGTACGAGCGGTCGTAGTGATGCAGGGCCTGGCCAAGGTGCCAGTCGGAGGTGTGCAGGATGCGCATGGGGAGCCACTGAGATGCGGTGAGGCGGTACTATAGCAGAGCCGCCCCGTCGCGAATTGACGCCGTCGGCATCGCACGCACACTGCTTTTCATAATTACAATAGCGGGATGACCGAACCGACACTCACGCCCGCTGCCGCGCGCGCGCTGCACCTCGCCGCGCAAGGCATGCTCAACCCGCGCCGCAAGAGCGCCACCCGGGACGACGTCCTGGACGCCATCCGCCGCATGGGAGTCCTGCAGATCGACACCATCAGTGTGGTCGCGCGCAGTCCCTACCTCGTGTTGTGGAGCCGGCTCGGCGCGTATGACACGGAGTGGCTCGACCAGCTGCTGGCTGGCGGCAGCCTGTTCGAGTACTGGGCGCACGAGGCGTGCTTTATCCCGATCGAAGACTACCCGCTGTTCCGGCATCGCATGCGCGATCCGGAGGCGATGGGGTGGAAGTACTCCGCCACCTGGATGCGCGAGCGCAGCGCCGAAGTCGGTGCGCTGCTCGACCACATCCGCGCCAACGGCCCGGTGCGATCCTCCGATTTCGCGCGCACCGACGGCAAGGCGGGCGGATGGTGGGAGTGGAAGCCGGAGAAGCGTTCGCTCGAAGTCCTGTTTACCGCAGGGGAATTGATGATCGCGCGGCGCCACAACTTCCATCGCGTGTACGACCTGGCGGACCGAGTGCATCCGCGCCGGCACGAAACCGACCTGCCGATGGAAGAAGTCATGCGGCGCTTTGCACTTCAGACCGTGAAAGCGCTGGGCGTGTGCAAGGCGTCGTGGATTCCCGACTACTACCGCACCAGGCCGCCGCGCGTGAATCCCGAAGCGCTGGTCGCAACGGGCGCACTGCTGCGCGCGCGCGTCGCGGGCTGGGACGACCCCGTCTACGTCCACCCGGACCACGCCGGCCTGCTGCAAGACGCAATCGACGGCCGGCTCGCCCCGACCCTGACCAGCATCCTGTCGCCATTCGACCCGATTGTCTGGGACCGCCGGCGCGCACAGGAGCTGTTCGGCTTCGATTACCGGCTCGAGTGCTACACGCCGGCCGCCAAGCGCAAGTACGGCTATTTCACACTGCCAGTCCTGCGTCGCGGCGCCCTTGTCGGCCGCATCGACGCCAAGGCCCACCGGCGCGACGGACGCTTCGAACTCAAATCTGTCGTCCTGGAGCCTGGCGTCCGTATCAGCGACGCCTTCGCGAACGACATCGGCGGTGCAGTGCGCCGGCTCGCCACCTGGCACGGCTGTCCCGCCGTCGACATCACCGCAACCGACCCCTTCGCCGCGCCCCTCCGCACCGCACTGCCCTGAGCCCGGGGTCAGGCACCTTTTGACGAATATTCCGATACCCACCTTAGGAAAAGCGCTAGCAGCAATATGCTGAAGGTTCGTGTCGGCATCGTCCTACCCCGGTGAAATGATGAGGAAAAGTCCGAACGCGCTGTCCGTCCATTCCGAAACCGGTGCCTGACCCCAAGGGGAAGTGGTGCCAGACCCCGTGGGAAGTTGGAGCGGGGCGTCGGCATTTTCTTATCGGGGGCTAGTCCAGGGTCTGGCGGTAGCGCTTGAGGGCGACGGCGCCAGCGACGAGCAGGAACAGGAGCAGGGGCCAGAGGTGCGGGACGATGTGCACCAGGGTGTTTCCCTTCAGGAGGATGCCGCGCACGGCGCGCAGGAAGTGGGTCAGCGGGAGTAGTTCGCCGATCGATTGCGCCCAGCCGGGCATGCCGCGGAACGGGAACATGAAGCCGGACAGGAGGACCGAGGGCAGGAAGTAGAAGTAGGTGAGCTGCATGGCCTGCATCTGGTTGCGCGCGACGGTGGAGAACATGAAGCCGACCGCGAGGTTGGTGGCGATGAAGACGCTCAGGACGAGCGATAGCAGCAGGAAGCTGCCCACCATCGGTACGGCAAACAGGAAGTGGGCGGCAACCAGGATGACGCTGACCTGGACGTAGCCGATCAGGATGTACGGGACGATCTTGCCCACCATGACTTCGATCGGCCGCACCGGCGTCGCAAGCAGGTTCTCCATGGTGCCGCGTTCGTATTCGCGGGTGACGGCCAGCGATGTCATCATCACCATGGTCATGGTCAGGATGACGCCGAGCAGGCCGGGGACGATGTTGTAGCGCGACAGGCCCTCGGGGTTGTAGCGGCGCTGGACCCGCACGTCGAACGCGGGCGGGCCGCTGCGCAGCCGCGCCAGCGTGCCGGTGGCGTTGCGCTCGAGCGCCTGGCGCGCGATGCCGGCCACCGCGGCCAGGGCGTTGCCGGCCGCGGAGGGATCGGTCGCGTCGGCGGCGAGCAGCAAGGAGGGCCGCTCTCCGCGCACCAGCCGGCGGCTGAAGTCCGCCGGGATCACGAGCATGAACTGGACGCGCCCTTCGTCCAGCAGCCGGTCGCCTTCGCCCTCGCTGGCCGGCCGGTGCGTCACGCTGAAGTAGCGCGAGTTCTCCATGCCCGCGACCAGGCTGCGCGAGAAGGGGCTGTGGTCGGCGGCGACGACGGCGAGCGGCAGGCGGCGCGGGTCGGTGTTGATCGCGTACCCGAACAGCACCAGCTGGATGATGGGGATGGCGATCATCATCGCGAATGTGAGCCGGTCGCGCCGCACCTGGCGGAATTCCTTCACCAGGATCGCGGCAAAGCGTCCCCAGGATTCCCGTGCGCGCATGTCAGCTCCCGTCCTGCGGCGCGCCCCCGCCGTCGTCGGTCAGGGCGATGAAGGCGTCTTCCAGGCCCGGCTCGGCGCGCGCGATGCGGATGCCTTCGCGCGCGATCAGGCCCTGCACCGGGGCCAGCGCGGCATCGAGCTCGGCATCCGATTGCGCCAGGATGCGCAGGTTCGCGCCAAACGCCGCCACGCCGCGCAGGCCGGGCGCGCTGCCGATGGCCTCGGCCAGCGCCGCCAGCGCCAGCGGCGAGCCGCCCGCTTCGCGCACGGACAGGCCCGCGTGCGACACCAGTTCAGCCGCCGTGCCACGCGCGAGCAGCCGGCCCTGCGAGATGAAGGCGAGGGCGTGGCAGCGCTCCGCTTCGTCCATGTAGTGAGTCGAGACAAGGACCGTCATGCCGTGGGCAGCCAGGATGTGCAGGTGGTCCCAGAACATGCGCCGCGCGGACGGGTCGACGCCGGCGGTGGGTTCGTCCAGCAGCAGCAGCTGCGGGTCGTGCAGGAGGCAGGCGGCCAGCGCGAGCCGCTGCTTCCAGCCACCCGAGAGTGTCCCGGCAAGCTGGCCACGGCGCTGGGCCAGTCCCAGCTGGGCGAGTGCGCGGTCGACCCGGTCGCGTCGCCCGGGCACCTGGTACACGGCAGCGACAAAGTCGAGGTTCTCTTCGATGCTGAGGTCGTCGTACAGGCCGAAGCGCTGCGGCATGTAGCCGACTTCCCGCTTGATCCGGCGCGCCTGCGTGCGCAGGTCGAAGCCGAGGCAGTGCCCTTCGCCTTCGTCCGGCGTGAGCAGGCCGCACAGCATGCGGATGGTGGTGGTCTTGCCGCTCCCGTTCGGGCCGAGGAAGCCGTAGATGGCGCCGCGCGCGACCTGCAGGTCGACCGAGCGCACGACCGTGCGCGCGCCGTAGCGTTTGGTCAGGCCCCGCACGTCGATGGCGACCGGCGCGCTCATCGCGCGCCGTCCGCGACGCGTACTTCGAGCGGCTGCCCAGGATGCAGCAGGGCGGCGTCCGCTGCCGACAGCGGCCGCCCTTCGACCATGAAGACCAGGGTGCTGCGGTTTTCCTGGCTGTAGATCAGCGGCGCCGTGTATTCGGCCTCCGCCGCTATATAAGTGATGGCGGCTGGGACTTCGCGCGGGCAGCCGTCGCAGCGCAGCCGCACGCGCTGGCCGATGCGCAGGCTGCCCAGCGCGCTCTGGGGGACGAAGAAGCGCGCGCGCATGTATTGCGGCGCGAGCAGGCTGACTACGGGGGCGCCCGGTTCGACCATCTCGCCCTCGCGGTATAGCACGTCGGCCACGCGCGCTGCGAGCGGGGAGGCCACGCTCTTTTGGGCGAGCCGCCATTCGGACTGGCGCAGCTGGGCCAGCGCTGCCTGCACTTCCTGGCGCGCCGCAGCCAGTTCGTCGCTGCGGGCGCCGAGCCGGGCGACCTTGCGGCGGGCGCGCATTTCGCGCACGCGTTCGCGGTCGCGCGCGGCGGCGCTGCGCGCCTGGTCCAACTGGGCGGCGGAAATGAACCGGCGCGCCACGAGGGCGGACTGGCGCGCCAGGTCCGCCTCGGACAGGCGCAGCGCGCTCTCGGCCTGCGCAAGCTGCGCGTCGAGCACGGCCAGTTCTTCGGCGCGGCTTCCTTTTTCCAGGTTGGCCAGTACGGCGCGCGCCCGCGCGACCCGGGCTTCGGCTTCCAGCCTGGCAGCCCGTTCGTTGTCCTGTTCCAGCACGAACAGGGGCGCCCCCGCGGCGACCAGCGCGCCGCGCTCGACGTGGCTGCGCGCCAGCACGCCCCCGATCGGGCTGGACAGGCGCACGTAATCGGCTTCCGCATAGCCGGGGAAGAAGTCGGGCGGGGGGCCGCGGCACCCGGCCAGCGCAAGGGCGCTCAGCAGCGGGGCGAGGCAGGCAAACGGTGCCTTCATCGCTGTGGCGAAAGGGAGACGATGTGCCTTCACCCTAGCACAATCGGGCCCCGGGGAAGGTTCCCCGATCCGGTTCATCGATATGGACGAATTTGAGGAAAATCAAACGTGCAGGGAATGGGGAACTCTACACTGGACTACTTATGACTCTTAGTTTGTTGCCCAGGAGAATGCATGCTTACAGCTACTTATTCACTTGTTGCGATGTCGGTTGAGCACGCCAGTGTGCGCGCCAGCCTGAATGCGTTCCACACCCTGATCCGTTCCACGTTCGCTCCTGAACCTTCCCTTTCCAGCGGCCAGGTCGATTTCGCCTGCCTGGCCATGCAGCGCCTGTATGACGCCTTCGACCACCGCAAGGTGGAGCTGGTCCTGATTCCCGCGGTACGCAAGCTGACCCATGTGGCCGACCGGCTGCTGGCCGAGCTCGACCAGCTGCGCCGCACTGCCGCCCAGGCCATGAACTGGCTGTTCGCCCGCGCCCGCGACGGCGCCATCGAAGGCAAGTCGGCCGTCGCCAGCTTCTGCGACACGGCCGACAAGTTCTGTTCCTCCCTGTTGACCCGCCTCGAACGCGAGGAGCGCGAGCTGTTCCCGGTCGCGCGCACGGCGCTCCCTGTCGAAACCTGGTTCGATATCGCGCACCAGCTGATCGCCGCCGAATCCAGGTCGGTCAAGCCCCGCGCCACGCTGCGCACGCGTCCGCGCGGCAGCATCACCCCAGTCCCGCCTCCAATGCGCGTCGACAACAACCTGGTGCGCGGCATGGCAAGCTAGGCGCGTCGAATTGAACCGGTGCGATTCTTGCTATGATGGTGTCTTTGAATGATTGATAGCGCGTCATGTTCGAATTCCTGTTCAAGCGCCCGGGCGAAAATGCAGGTGCACCTGTGCCCGTTCCGGATCCCGCCGTGAAGCCCGCGATGGCGTCGCCCGGCGATGCCGCGCGCGGCGCCATGGCTGCGGAGCTGGCCGCGCTGGGGTCGGACGAGGCCGCGATCGCCGACTTCATCCTGCGCTGCGATTATTCCGAACTGCGCCTGGCCGCTGCCGAGCGCGTCTACTCTCCCGAACACCTCGAGCGCGTGTATAACGCGATCCGCAACAGCGACCGCCGGGTGGCCAAGCTGATGCACTTCCGGCTCGATACGATCCGCCATCACCAGGCCGAGATGCAGCGCGGCGAAGAATGCCTGACGCTGGCGCGCCAGCTGGCCGGCGCCGACAATCTCACGCCCAACCAGGTCGCGGAACTCGACCGGCGCTGGTCGGTCATCTCCGCGCCACCGCTTGCGCCGCAGTTCGACGAAGTGCGCGCGACGCTGGGCCGGCGCCTGGAGGCGCAAGTGGCGCAGCAGCGCAGCGTGATCGACAAGCTGGCCGCGCTGCGCAAGCTGGCCGCGGAACGCGCCGCCCCGGACCAGCTGGCGCAAGCGGCCGATGCGCTCGATGCCGCGCTGTCGGACGGCGAGTCGGCCGCGCTGCCACGCCAGCTGCAGGCGGAAGCGCAGGCGGCGATCCAGCAGGCGCGCACGGCGCCGGCACCGACTCCGGCTCCGGCCGCGCCAGCGCAGGCGGCCGCCACGGCCGCGGCGCCTGCCGAGGCGCCCGCAGCACCCGCCGGCGCCGAAGCGGCGCACGATTTGTCCGCCGCTCCTGTGGAGCCGGCACAGCCCGAAGCCGCCGCGCAGCCTGGTCCCGCTCAGGAAGCCCGCAAGCACAAGCCCGCCAAGCCCGCGCTGCCGCCGCCCGACCGCGCGTTCCTCGACAAGATGGATGCGCTCGATGCGGCGCTGGCATCGGGCGCACTGCATGTCGCGAGCGACCTCGATAAGGCAATGAAGGAAACCCGCGGCATCAAGCTGAGCGCGGCGCAGGCCGAGCGGCTGGCGCACGCGCGCTCGGAACTGAAACGCCTGTCGGACTGGGCGCGCTGGGGCGGCAACGTCTCGCGCGAGCAGCTGGTGCGCAGCGCGGAAGAACTGCAGCAGCAGAAACTGCCAATGGGCGAGCTGGCCCAGAAGGTCGGCGGCCTGCGCGAAAGCTGGAAGAAGCTGGATGCGGTGTCCGGCGCCGCGCCGCGCAGCCTGTGGGAGCGTTTCGATGCGGCCTGCAGCGCGGCCTACGCGCCTGCCGCCGCCCACTTCAAGCACCTGGCGGACGAGCGCCACGCCAGCGCGGCCAAGGGCCAGGCGCTGTTGGACGAAGCGGTGCGCGAAGCGGAAGCGTTCGCGCAGGGGCAGGCGCCGGACTGGAAGCACCTCGCATCGACGGTGCACCGGCTGGAACTGGCGTGGTCCCATCTCGGTCCGATCGACCGCAAGGACAAGAAGCGACTGGACGCGGAGTTCTCGCGCGCGATGCAGCAGCTGTCGGCGCCGCTGGCCGAACGGCGCGAGCAGGAACGCGAACAGCGCGAACGCCTGATCGAGCAGGTGCGCGCACTGAACCCGCAGGACCGCCACGCGCTCGATAAGATGAAGCAGGCGCAGGAGCAGTGGCAGCAGGCCGCACGGGCGCTGCCGCTCGAACGCAAGATGGAGCAGGCGCTGTGGCAGAAATTCCGCGGCGCGTGCGACGAGGTGTTCGCACGCCGCAAGGAAAGCGCCCATGCCGCCGACGTCGAACGGCGCGCGCACCAGCACGCGAAAGAAGCGATCTGCGAACGGCTGGAGCAGGCCAGCGACGCCGACGGCGCGGCCCGCCTGCTGCGCGAAGCCGCCGCCGACTGGCACGCGGCCGGCCCGGCGCCGCGCGCGGTCGAGCAGCGCCTGGAAAAACGCTACCACGCGGCCGTCTCGGCGCTCCAGCACAAGATGGACGTGGCGCGCCACGCCGCCACCCTTGCGCAGGCCGGCGCACTGCGCGACAAGCTGCGCCTGGTGCAGGAGCTGGAAGAACAGCTGGTTGCCGGTACTGCCGATGCCGCCCGTTTAACGGAACGCTGGGCTGCGCTGGCGCCGCTGCGCCAGGACCTGGAACGACTCCTCGGCGCGCGCTTCGACGCCGCCATCCGCGCGCTCGACGCGGACCGCGAAGCCTACGCGCGCCAGTTGCAGGCGAACCGCGACGCGCTGCTGCGCGACCTGCTCAAGCTGGAAATCAGCGCGGGCATCGACAGCGGCGCGGAGTTCGCGCGCGACCGCCTGCGCCTGCAGGTAGAAGTGCTGCAAAGCTCGCTGAAGTCAGGGCAGAAGCCGGGCGCGGGCAGCGCGTCCTTCCACTCGCTGCTGGCGCTCCCCGCGCTGTCCGACGCGCGCACCGCCGCGCGCATCGAACACCTGTATCCACGCATCGTAAAGGACCACAAATGATCGACGTGCGGGTGCAGGCAGCCGACTTCGACGCCGGCACCGAACTGGCGCGCCTGCGCGAAGGCAATCCGCGCGTGGGCGCGATCGTCACCTTCATCGGCACGGTGCGCGACATGAACGACGGCGCCAGCGTGAGCGAGATGGAGCTGGAACACTACCCTGGCATGACCGAACAGGCGCTCGAGAGCATCGCGGCGCGCGCCAGCGAACGCTGGCCGCTGTACGCCGCGCTCGTGATCCACCGCGTCGGGCCGCTGCGCCCGTGCGAGCAGATCGTACTGGTCGCATGTGCCTCGGCCCACCGCGGCGAAGCATTCGACGCCTGCGAATTCATCATCGACTATCTCAAGACCGAAGCGCCATTCTGGAAAAAGGAACAGACTCCGTCCGGCGCGCGCTGGGTCGATGCCCGGGTGTCGGACGATGCGGCGCTGGCCAAGTGGGACGCCACCGGCGCGGCAGGCGGGAGGCCAGGCTGATGGCGGCAGGGCAGGGCGCGGGTGCGGCGGGCGCCATCAACTGGCTGGCGGTAGGCGCGGGCGCTGCCATCGGCGCCTGGCTGCGCTGGGGCCTGTCGCTGTGGCTGGCGCGCCTGCACTTGCACATCCCGGCCGGCACGCTGGTGGCAAACGTGGCCGGCAGTTACCTGGCCGGGCTGGCGCTGGCATTCTTTGCCCACCACCCTGCGTTGCCGCCGGCATGGCGCCTGGCGGTCATCACCGGCTTCCTGGGCGGGCTGACCACGTTCTCCTCGTTCTCCGGCGAATCGGTGCTCCTGCTCGGGCGCGGCCAGTACGGCTGGGCGCTGGCGCACGTCGGCCTGCACCTGTTCGGCTCGCTGGCAGCATGTGCGGCGGGATTCGCGACCTGGCGCGCCTTGTCGGGCTAAGCCCGGCGCCGCGCCGCACAGCCCGGGACGCACAGCCCGGGACGCCCGGCGGCCCCGCCAGCAGCATTGGCTGACCTCATGAGATTGCCCGCGGCCCAACGCGGCAAGCTGGCGCTATGGCGTGATCGTTGGGCGCACAATTGCTGTCTCCCGGCTTGAAAACGCGGGCGGGAGCCATATCTAGAGGGCAAGTTAAAATCCCAGGGGGCATCACCATGCGTCAAGACAAACTCACGACCAAGCTCCAGGAAGCGCTGTCCGACGCGCAGAGCCTGGCAGTTGGAAACGAAAACCAGTACATCGAGCCGGTGCACCTGCTGACGGCGATGCTGAACCAGGACGATGGCGCGGCGCGTTCGCTGCTGCAGCGCGCCGGGGTGAATGCAGGCGCCCTGGCCAACGGGCTGCGTACCGCGCTGGACAAGCTGCCCAAGGTCGGCGGCACCGGCGGCGAGACCCAGGTCAGCCGCGACCTGATGTCGCTGCTGAACCTCGCGGACCGCGAGTCGCAAAAGCGCGGCGACCAGTTCGTGTCGACCGAGATGATCCTGCTGGCGCTCACCGAGGACAAGTCCGAGGCGGGCCGGCTGGCGCGCGAGAGCGGGCTGTCGCGCAAGTCGATCGAAGCGGCCATCACCGCGGTGCGCGGCGGCGAACCGGTCACATCGCCCGAGGCGGAAGGCCAGCGCGAAGCCCTCAAGAAGTACACGCTCGACCTGACCGAGCGCGCCCGCATGGGCAAGCTGGACCCGGTGATCGGCCGCGACGACGAGATCCGCCGCGCGATCCAGGTCCTGCAGCGCCGCACCAAGAACAACCCGGTGCTGATCGGCGAGCCGGGCGTGGGCAAGACGGCGATCGTGGAAGGCCTGGCCCAGCGCATTGTTAATGGCGAGGTGCCCGATTCGCTCAAGGGCAAGCGCGTGCTGTCGCTCGACATGGCCGGCCTGCTGGCCGGCGCCAAGTATCGCGGCGAGTTCGAGGAGCGCCTCAAGTCGGTGCTGAAGGAACTGGCGCTGGACGAAGGCATGACGATCGTGTTCATCGACGAAATCCACACCATGGTCGGCGCCGGCAAGGCCGAAGGCGCGATGGACGCAGGGAACATGCTCAAGCCGGCGCTGGCGCGCGGCGAGCTGCACTGCATCGGCGCGACCACGCTCGACGAGTACCGCAAATACATCGAAAAGGACGCTGCGCTCGAGCGCCGCTTCCAGAAGATCATGGTGGAGGAGCCTTCGGTGGAGGCGACCATCGCGATCCTGCGCGGCCTGCAGGACAAGTACGAGCTGCACCACAAGGTGGAAATCACCGACGCCGCGATCATCGCCGCGGCCGAGCTGTCGCACCGCTACATCACCGACCGCTTCCTGCCCGACAAGGCGATCGACCTGATCGACGAGGCAGCCTCGAAGATCAAGATCGAGATCGATTCCAAGCCGGAAGTCATGGACAAGCTCGAGCGCCGCATTATCCAGCTCAAGATCGAGCGCGAGGCCGTGCGCAAGGAGAAGGACGAGGCGTCGCGCAAGCGCCTCGAGCTGATCGAGGAGGAGATCGCCAAGCTCGAACGCGAATACAACGACTACGAGGAGATCCTCAAGGCCGAGAAAGCGCAGGTGCAGGGCACCACGCACATCAAGGAAGAGATCGAGCGCATCCGCTTCGAGATCGAGGAAGCCAAGCGCCAGGCCAACTGGCAGAAGGTCTCCGAGCTCCAGTACGGCCGCCTGCCGGAGCTGGAGACGCAGCTCAAGACCGCCGAGCACCATGCGGAAAGCGAAGAGGAAACGGCCAGGCCGCACCTGCTGCGCACCCAGGTCGGCTCGGAGGAAATCGCCGAAGTGGTGTCGCGCGCGACCGGCATCCCGGTCTCGCGCATGCTGCAGGGCGAGCGCGACAAGCTGCTGCACATCGAGGAAAAGCTGCACGAGCGGGTGGTCGGCCAGGACGAGGCGATCGTCGCCGTGTCCGACGCGATCCGCCGCTCGCGTGCCGGCCTGGCCGATCCGAACCGGCCGTACGGCTCGTTCATGTTCCTGGGCCCGACGGGCGTGGGCAAGACCGAGCTATGCAAGGCGCTGGCCGGATTCCTGTTCGATACCGAGGAGTCGCTGATCCGCATCGACATGAGCGAATTCATGGAGAAGCATTCCGTCGCGCGCCTCATCGGCGCGCCGCCGGGCTACGTCGGCTACGACGAGGGCGGCTACCTGACCGAAGCGGTGCGCCGCAAGCCGTACAGCGTGATCCTGCTCGACGAGATCGAAAAAGCGCACCCGGACGTGTTCAACGTGCTGCTGCAGGTGCTCGACGACGGCCGCATGACGGACGGGCAGGGGCGCACGGTGGACTTCAAGAACACGGTGATCGTGATGACCTCCAACCTCGGTTCGCACAAGATCCAGTCGATGGATTCGGACGACCCGGCAGTGGTCAAGCTGGCCGTGATGGCCGAGGTGCGCGGACACTTCCGGCCCGAGTTCATCAACCGGATCGACGAAATCGTGGTGTTCCACGGCCTGGACGAGCGGAACATCGGCGCGATCGCCAAGATCCAGATCCGCCACCTGGAGGAGCGCCTGGCGCGCATGGACATGGCGCTCGATATCTCCGACGAGGCGCTGCAGAAGATCGCGGAAGCGGGCTACGATCCTGTCTACGGCGCGCGGCCGCTCAAGCGCGCGATCCAGCAGCAGATCGAGAACCCGTTGTCGCGCGCTATCCTCGAAGGCCGCTTCGGCCCGGGCGACACGATCCACATACACGTGCGCGGCAACGAAATCGCCTTCGACAAGTCGGCGCAGCCGGCATCGGCCGAGGCTTAAGCGGAAAGCGGACCGTCCCCGGAGGGTTCAGTCCGCCGCTGTTTGCCTGAAGCAGTCACGCTGCCCACTCATCCCGGCAGCGCCAGGGGGCCGTCCTTCCGGGGGCGGTCCCGCAACCCCCACCGGAGCCCGCCATGCCCTTCGCCACAGCCGATCTCTGTGACAACCACCCCCACTTCCTGGCCAGCGGCGAGCTCGCCATCCTCCCACCCGTGTTCCGCCACTACGGCAAACGTACGCGCTTTTGCGGGCGCGTCGTGACGCTCAAGGTCTTCGAGGACAACGCCATCGTGCGCTCGGCGCTGGAAGCGCCCGGCCATGGCAGCGTGCTGGTGGTCGATGGCGGCGGCAGCATGCGCTGCGCGCTGGTGGGCGGCAACCTGGCCACGCTGGCGCAGGATAACGGCTGGTCCGGTGTGCTGGTGTACGGCTGCGTGCGCGACAGCGAGGAGATCGGCGCCCGCGAGGTTGGCGTGCTGGCGCTGGGGACGCACCCGCTGCGCAGTTCAAAGAAGGGGGAAGGGGAGCGCAACGCGCGCGTGTGCGTCGCCGGCCTCCACATACAGCCCGGTGACTGGCTGTATGCGGACCGCGACGGGACAGTGATCGCCCGTCACAAGATTGCCTGATCAGGCAGCGTTTTTCTTTGCGTTGCGGCGTGCCACGGCGAGCAGGCCCAGGCCGCCCAGCAGCATCGCGTAGGTGCTTGGCTCAGGAATGGCAGGAATGTCGAGCGACATCAGGCTGCCGACCTTGCGTTCGCCATCCATCTCGAACATCTGCACCTTGATGTGTGGCATGCTGAAATCCTGCGAGCCGCCGGTAAAGGTGAACTGGAACACCATGTCGTCGGTCAACGGGATCAGGCTTCCCGATGCGCAGGCACTTTGATTGCCGCCGCCGCCACCGCCGACGCATCCGTTCGCGTTCAATTCGTTATTCACGATGGTCCACGAGCCAGCCGAACCGGGGCCGGACATGACGACGCTATCCCAGCTGCCGATCGACTTGATGTGCAGAGCTCCTAACGCCTCTGCGGTCGACCAGTCTCCCGTCGGGTTCGCAGCATCGATCTCCAGCGTCAGTACATTGCCCGACCAGGATGGCGTAAAGGTCACGCCCTGGAAAGTCACCTGTGCATTTGCAGCGGACGATGCGCCCAGGGAAGCCACGGCGAGTGCGCAGATCGAAAGAGCCCTTTTCATGCTGTTAGTCATTTTATTCTCCATTCCTTGTGTAATTGAAATTAACCCGGAACTGCTGAGTAAATTTATCACTGGAATATCGAAAAAATGTCGCGTTTATGCAAATATTACCGAAAAACTAAAAATATAATTTTAGAAACATTCGGTATGGAAATTTAATTGATAACGAACGGTAATTTATTATGTTTTGGAAATTGATTTATTGGGGTTCGGAAAATAAAAGAATAAAGATGAGCAATTAAATGCTCATTATTAATATTGTGGCCAAAGGCTGAAGCCCCGAGCCGCGGTTGTCTGCGGGAGCCTGGCTCGGGGAAAAGGTCACTTGGGCTGACGCGGCGTCAGGATTTCCTCACGTTCTGGTCCGGCGGTGGCCGTGCGACCACGACCGTCCAGTAGCATGTCATAGGTGCTTGATGAAGCTCCGGTACCGACAGGAATCCCGGGCTGCCTGCGCTGCCTTCGATCCCCGCTCTCCCGATGCACCCCGTTATGTGGTGTGCTGAACTCCTGGGTCCCCCCAGTTTGAGTAAATGAAAGCGCCATGTCGCTTTCGAACGGAAGGCGCGCCGGAGGCGATGGCGATCTGCCTGCATCGTGGCGCGCCCGCATAGTCTGCGGCTCACCCGTCTCCCGACGAGTTGGCCGCATGAAGTTCCGGACCCAGGAGTTTGCCTGAACAAGACTGCGTGTCCCCCCACGCCCGGAACCTTGGTCTGTGCGCCGGCCACCTGCGAGGTACCAGGCGGACCGCTGCTTGTGCGCACGTTGAGATTGCCCTATCGAAACTTGTAATCATCGTTGTCCTCGTTTCCCCATCCTGTCCTCATCCCGCGCTGTGGCAGCGCGGCACGGGACGTGGATCAGGCCTCGGGATCAGCTGGTCTTCTTTGCGTGCCGGCGTGCCAGCGCAAGGACACCCAGTCCGCCCAGCAACATGGCGTAGGTGCTCGGTTCAGGAATCGCCGGGACGTTCATCGACAGCAGGCTGCCGGTTTTTTCGCCCTGGGCATCCACGAAGATCACCTTGAGCTGTGGATAGCTGAAGTCCTGGGTCCCTCCCGTGAAGGTATAGGTAAACAGCATGTCGTCCGTGAGCGCGACCACGTCTCCGCTTGCGCAAGCCCGCATGTTGCCGGAGTCTCCGCCTTCGCAGCCGTTCGCGTTCAGTTCGTTAGGGACGACGTCCCAGTCGGCCGCGGCACCGGGTCCGCTGAACGAGACACTCGTCCAGGTTCCGATATCCTTGACTTGCAGGGCGATCATGCCGGTGGCATCCGCCCAGTCGCCGGTGGGATTTGCCGCATCAATCTCGATGGTCAGGACATTGCCTGAATATGAAGGGGTGAAGGTCACGCCCTGGTAGGTGAGCTGGGCGCTTGCTGCCGCCGAAATACCGAAGGTGGCAGCTGCAACTGCGCATTTGATTGCCCTATTCATATTTGTAGTCATGTTTTGATCTCCAATCCTTGTAATAAATTTAATGACAGACTGCGCAGTAAATTTAGCACCGCGATATCGGAGAAGATGTTGTATTTACGTGAAAATGAGGACTCGCTTAAAATTTTTATCGGACTCGAGTGTTCCATAAAAATTCATTCGACCGCGAGATGAGGAAACAATCGCAGGTATTGCTGAGTTGTTGAATATATGCAAGCGCCACATTATCTCAACAATACCTGCCGAGATAATGCTGAGTTATCGATCCGGCTTCCCGTTTCCCATCGTCCACTAACGAATGCGGTAACGGGAAACCGGCGTGGCGCATTATCAGGCTGCCTTCGATGCGAACCTGCGTGCGCCTGCCAAGAGGCCCAGGCCGCCCAGCAGCATGGCGTAGGTGCTCGGCTCAGGGATCGCCGGCACGTTCATCGACAGCAGGCTGCCGGTCTTTTCCCCTTCGGCGTCGACGAAGATGAGTTTAATGTGCGGATTGCTGAAGTCCTGGGTGCCTCCCGTAAAGGTGTAAGTAAAGATCATGTTGTCGGTGAGGGGGACCTCGGCGCCGATGGCACATGCGCGCTGTATGCCGGACGAACCGCCATCGCATCCGTTGGCGTTGAGTTCATTCGGGAGGACGGTCCAGCCCGATGCTGCCCCGGGCCCGCTGAACGTCACGCTGGTCCACGTTCCCACTTCCTTGACCTGCAGCGCGATGATCCCGGTGGCATCCGACCAGTCGCCGGTCGGATTCGCGGCATCGATCTCGATGGTCAGCACGTTGCCCGAGAACGAAGGAGTGAACGTGACTCCCTGATAGGTCAACTGCGCATGTGCCAGGGATGACGCGCCGAGGCTGGCGGCGGCAATGGCACACATCGTTAAAGCCCTTTTGATGCTTGAAGTCATGGCTGATCTCCGTATTAATGGATTGATAAGACTGCTCATCCAATGTAGCACCGGCCGGAGGACGAAAAGTCGCGCCGGAACAATGTTTGGGCTTGGCTCAATAGCCGAGCCTGACAAACGGTTGCGCGGCCGCAAGCCTCGCGCCCAGGGAGGGTCGCTTTCACCATCCGGAACTGATATCTCACATTACAAAATCTTGGCTTCGCGCAATCAGACGCGCTCTTCCATTTTGAGATATATCATTTCACATCATGGCATGATTAAGGTAATCTGTTGATTTTAAAGGATAATATTTTGCTCATGTGTCTTATATAAGACCAATGGTGCCGCGCACAATTCGTTCTATGATTTTGCTAACGGAATTCACATCACTTGATCAACCAGGAGAGGCACCATGGCAACCCGTGAACAGCAAGTAGCAGCCCTGCAGCAGGAGTGGGAAAACAATCCGCGATGGAAAGGCGTCGTGCGCAATTACTCGGCAGAGGACGTGGTCCGTCTGCGAGGCTCGCTCCAGATCGAGCACACGCTGGCGAAGCGTGGCGCGGAAAAACTGTGGGACCTGCTGAACAACGAACCCTTTGTCAACGCGCTGGGCGCGCTCACGGGTAACCAGGCCATGCAGCAGGTGAAGGCAGGGCTGAAAGCCATCTACCTGTCCGGCTGGCAGGTCGCCGGCGACGCCAACGTCGCGGGCGAAATGTATCCGGACCAGTCCCTGTATCCGGCCAACTCGGTTCCGCTGGTGGTCCGCCGTATCAACAACACCTTCCAGCGCGCCGACCAGATCCAGTGGGCGGAAGGCAAGGACGACATCGATTACTTCGCGCCAATCGTGGCGGATGCGGAAGCGGGCTTTGGCGGCGTCCTCAACGCCTTCGAGCTGATGAAGGCGATGATCGAGGCGGGCGCCGCCGGCGTGCACTTCGAAGACCAGCTCGCGTCGGTCAAGAAGTGCGGCCACATGGGCGGCAAGGTGCTGGTGCCCACGCGCGAAGCGGTCGAGAAGCTCACCGCAGCGCGCCTGGCCGCCGACGTGATGGGCACGCCGACCCTGGTGATCGCCCGCACCGATGCCGAAGCGGCCGACCTGCTCACCTCCGATGTGGACGAGAACGACAAGGCCTTCGCAACCGGCGAGCGCACCGTGGAAGGCTTCTACCGCGTCAAGCCGGGCCTGGAGCAGGCGATCTCGCGCGCGCTGGCCTATGCGCCCTATGCGGACCTGGTGTGGTGCGAGACCGGCAAGCCCGACCTCGCTTTCGCCAAGGCGTTCGCCGAGGCGGTGCACGCCAAATTCCCCGGCAAAATGCTGGCTTATAACTGCTCGCCGTCGTTCAACTGGAAGAAGAACCTGGACGATGCCACCATCGCCCGCTTCCAGAAGGAGCTGGGCGCCATGGGCTACAAGTTCCAGTTCATTACCCTCGCAGGCTTCCACGCGCTCAACTACGGCATGTTCAACCTGGCGCATGGCTATGCGCGCCGCCAGATGTCCGCCTTCGTCGAGCTGCAGGAAGCCGAATTCGCCGCCGCCGAGAAAGGCTTCACCGCGGTCAAGCACCAGCGCGAAGTGGGCACCGGCTACTTCGACTCCGTGACCCAGGCGATCCAGCAGGGCCAGAGCTCGACGACCGCGCTGCACGGCTCCACCGAAGACGAGCAGTTCTTCGACAAAAAAGTCGCGTAAGCGGGGGAGGGGGACTGTACCTGCAAGCCGCTGAGCGGGCAGTACCGTCCCCTGCATTTCAGCGTGCGATCAGGCTGCTCCCGCAAAAAGCTCGGGACGGTCGCCGTTGGGGGCAGCCCCCCGTAACCTATAATGGCGGCTATTCGCACTTATAGGCCACCCCATGTTCAGCTACCGCCACGCTTTCCACGCTGGTAACCACGCCGACGTCCTCAAGCACTTCGTGCTGATCCAGCTTCTCGAGTACCTGAATCAGAAGGACGCCGCCTACACCTACATCGACACGCACAGCGGCGCCGGCGTCTACGCGCTGGACGACAAGTTCGCGGCCAAGACCGCCGAATACGACACCGGCATCGGCAAGCTGTGGGACCGCAAGGACCTGCCCCCGGCGCTCAAGGAATACGTCGACCTGATCAAGTCGATGAACCCGTCGGGCAAGATGCGCTACTACCCCGGTTCCCCATTCTGCGCGGACAAGGTCGCCCGCGACCAGGACCGCCTGCGCCTGTTCGAAATGCACCCGGCCGACGTGCGCCTGCTTGCCGATAATTTCGGCAAGCTGCAGGCGCACGCCGCCGAGCAGGGCATCCGTCCGCCGCAGCGCGGCAAGCGCGTGATGATCGAACGTTCCGACGGCTTTGCGGCGCTTAAGCCGCTGCTGCCGCCGCCGTCGCGCCGCGCCCTGGTGCTGATCGACCCGCCATACGAAGACAAGAACGACTACCGCTACGTGAAGGACGCGCTCGAGCTGGCGCTGGGCCGCTTCCCGCAAGGCGTGTACGCCGTCTGGTACCCGCTGCTGCAACGCATGGAGTCGCGCCAGTTCGCCGACAAGCTCAAGCGCCTGCCGGCCAAGGAATGGCTGAACGTGACCCTGACTACGCGCACGCCCGGCCCCGACGGGGTGGGCCTGCACAGCAGCGGCATGTTCGTGCTGAACCCGCCGTACACGCTGGAGGCGACCCTGCGCGAAACGATGCCGTACCTGGTGCAGGTACTCGGCACCGATGCCGGCGCGACCTTCGTCATCGAAAAAGGCACCCAGGTCACGGGCGCTGCCGGCGCCCGCATCATGCCTGACGGGACCGTCCGCACTCCCCGCAACAACCCGATCGGCAAGGGCAGCCTGCGCGTCCCTGGCCAGGCGCCCGACTCGGCGCCGGCACCGCGCGCGCGCGGCGCCGACACCGTTGCCGGCCGTCCTGGCCGCGCGCCGGCACGTCCGGCCGAAGCCGGTTCCGGCCGTCCCGGCGGCGCCCCGGCGCGCAGCCAGCGGCCCCGTCCCGCAGCGGCAGCCGGCGCAGCAAAAGAGGGCACGCCGGCCCCGCGCGCAGGCCGAGCACGCAAGTGATGCAAGAAAATTAACAATGTCTTTTTTGTAGTATAGTCAGGGCGTAAACGCAGACGCCTGAACCTATGCCCCCTGAACTAGCCTTGGCTGACACCGCAAGCGTGCGTGTCACCGATCACTTTTACCTTGCGCGCCAGCCCATCCTGGGGCGCGACCAGCACCTGTTCGCGTACGAGCTCCTGTTTCGCCATGCGGACGAGCCTGCCGTCGACGTGACCGACCAGGCCGCGGCGACGGCGGCGGTGATTTCGCACGCCTCGCAGCTCGGCATGCAGCATGTGCTGGGCGGGCGGCTGGCGTTCCTCAACGTGGACGAAATTGTCCTGATGAGCGACTTCATCCGCTTCCTGCCGCCCGACAAGGTCATCCTCGAGATACTGGAGACGGTCAAGGCCACGCCGCGCCTGATCGATCGCGTGGTCGAACTGAAGAAGAACGGCTTCCGCTTCGCGCTCGACGACGTGGTGTGCGACGCGGGCGACGTGCGACAGCTGAAGAGCCTGGTCGATGTGATCAAGGTCGACATCAAGGCGACCGGCCGCGAACGCCTGCCGCAGCTGGTCAAGTCGCTGCGCGGGGAAGGGCAGAAGCTCCTTGCCGAGAAAGTGGAAACGCCGGAAGAGGCCGAACTGTGCATGAGGCTCGGCTTTGACTACTTCCAGGGCTACTACTTCGCCCGGCCGTCCGTGCTGACGGGGCAAAAGATCGCGCCGTCCGAACTGGCGCTGCTGCACCTGATCGAACTGATCGGATCGAACGCGGACAAGCAGGAAATCGAATCCTCGGCCGGCGAAGAGCCGCAGATCCGCGCCAACCTGCTGCGGCTGCTGAATTCGCCGATGGTGGAGCACCGGGGCAAGATCGAATCGCTGTCGCAGGCGCTCGAGACGCTCGGCCCGCGCCAGCTGGGGCGCTGGCTGCAGATCCTGCTGTACTCCAAGCCGGGCGCGCCGGTCGACCTGCATTCGCCGCTGTTGTTGACGGCGGCCGCGCGCGGCAAGCGCATGGAATTGATGATGGAGCGGCTGCGGCCGAAGGACCAGGCTGCGATCGCTTCCGCCTTCACGGTCGGCATCCTCTCGCTGATGGATGCCATGTTCTCGATGTCGATTGCCGAAGTGCTGGGCAACCTCGACCTGCCGGACGAAGTGCGCGACGCGCTGCTCGAGCGCAAGGGCGACCTCGGCACCATGCTGCGCATCGTCGAAACCATCGAGATCGACCATTTCCGCACCGATGAATTTGGCCAGCTCCTGCGCAAGGTGGGCCTGACCCCGGCCGACCTGACCGAAATCGAAATCGAAGCCATCACCTGGAGTGACGAGCTCGCGCTCGCCGCCTAGCCGCCGCCGGGGACTGTCCCTTCGGCCGCTGAGCGGGCGGTACCGCCCCCTGATTTTTAGCCCGCACCCCATTCCATCCCGCCCGACTCGCGCGCTCGACGTGGCGGAATCGGCCATAACATGACCGATTCCGCCATTTTCAGGGGGAAGTCGCCTGCGAGGGACAGTCCCCGGTACCTAAGCGGCGAGGAAGAGGAAGACGGTGGGCTTCTTGTGGAAGTCGGGCGCCTTGCCGGCTGCGAGCTCCTTCTTCCAGGCGGCGGCCGGCTGGGTGCGCACGGATTCGCTGGCGAGCGAGAGGTCGGTGGCGACGCACACCAGCGTCTGCGGCTGGCATGCCGCCACCAGCGCTTCCAGCATGGCGGCGTTGCGGTACGGCGTCTCGATCAGGAGCTGGGTCTGCTTCTCCTGCCTGGAGCGCAGCTCGAGCTCGCGGATGCGCTTGGTGCGCAGCGTGGCATCGGTCGGCAGGTAGCCGTTAAACGCAAAGCTCTGGCCATTCAGTCCGCTCGCCATGACCGCCAGCAGCAGCGACGACGGCCCCACCAGCGGCCGCACGGTCACGCCGCGCTGGTGCGCGAGCCGCACCAGGTCCGCGCCCGGATCGGCCACCGCGGGCACGCCCGCTTCCGAGAGCAGCCCTGCGTCGCGTCCCGCTTCCAGCGGCGCCAGCATGCCGGCCAGCGCCTGCGCCGGCGTGTTCACGTTCAGCTCCACGATTTCGATCTGCTGCAGGGGCCTGGCCAGCGGATGCGTCAGCGCCACCTGCTTGAGGAAGGCGCGCGCCGTCTTGGCGTTCTCCGCGACGAAGTAGTCGAGCCGCGCGGTCATCTCCAGCACCTGCGGAGGAATCACGCTGGCGAGGATCTCGGTCGGCCCGAGCGTATTGGGAATCAGGAAAAGGGTGCCGCTCATGTGGTGTGCTTATTCTTTGAAAAATGCCACGCCGGCGCGGCGCAGCATGGAGGTCAGTGCGATGAGGGGCAATCCGGTCAGCGCGGTGGGATCGACGCTGTCCACGCGCTCCAGGATCGCAATCCCCAGCCCTTCGTTCTTGGCGCTGCCCGCGCAGTCGTAGGGCTGCTCGATGCGCAGGTAGGCGTCCAGCTCCGCGTCCGGCAGGTCGCGGAAGGTCACGAAGGTCTGCACGTTTTCCAGCTGGTAGGTAGAATGGCGCCCGTCGTACAGGCACAGCGCCGAATGGAACACCACGCGCCGCCCGCGCATCAGGCGCAGCTGGTCGAGCGCGTTCTCGTGGTTGCCTGGCTTGCCAATCTGCTGCCCGTCGAGCGTCGCCACCTGGTCCGACCCGATCACCAGGCTGCCCGGCGCGAGTGCCGCCACGGCCTGCGCCTTGGCCAGCGACAGGCGCAGCGCGGTCGCCTCCGGCGCTTCGCCGGCCAGCGGCGTCTCGTCGATGTCGGGCGCCATGGCGTCGAACGGCAACTGCAGGCGCGAGAGCAGTTCACGCCGGTAGGCGGAGCTGGACGCGAGGATCAGGCGTGGCGGGTTTGTCATGGGGCGGTTCGAATGCAACAGGCGCGGCAAAAACACTCTAAAATATCGGCTAAGTCTTTGACTTCACAGCGATAAGCCTGTTATTATCGCAGGTTTTCCGGGGAAAGTTTCTGCAAATGAGCGCTTTTGTCATCGACGCCTTCGAGTTTTGTCGAGCCAACGGCCGCCGCGAAGGCGTCACGCCAGTCGCAGAAATGAAGCGGCTCGCAGCCGATTGTGCCGATGCGAGCGGTGAGATCGCCTGGTCGCTGGAAGGTTCGCTGAGCAAGCCGCACGGCTTTCCGCAGATCGTCCTGTTGGTCGCCGGTCCCGTGCAGCTGGAATGCCAGCGCTGCCTGACCCCGTTTGAATACAAGATTGATTCGTCCACCGTGCTCATGCTCGGCAAGGACGACGCAGAAGCCGACGAGATCGAATCGATCATTGACGACGAAAGCATCGACGTGATCGTCGGTAGCCGCACCTGCGATATCCGTGACCTGATTGAAGATGAAGCCCTGCTGGCCCTGCCGCAGGCGCCGAAACACGAGGTGTGCCCCGATACGGCCGCGCTGGACGCGCTGAAAGCCGGGAAGCCCTCGCCGTTTGATGTCCTGAAGGGACTCAAGCCGTAAAGAACGTGTCAAACGCGTGTAGTGTCGAGTATTACAGTAGGTAGTTATAGGTAAGGCAGCGTGAAACATGTCGGCAAACTATTTGCCGCTGGGATACTCGATGCGCATGTATTTGCAAGTCGATTGTGTTAGAATTTTAGAACTTAAGTTTAAGTATTAGGAGTCATCATGGCAGTTCAGCAGAATAAGAAGTCCCCATCCAAGCGCGGCATGCACCGTTCGCACGACTTCCTCGTGGCGCCAAACGTCGCGGTCGAGCCAACCACCGGCGAATCGCACCTGCGTCACCACATCAGCCCGAACGGTTTCTACCGTGGCCGTAAGGTCCTGAAGACCAAGAACGACGAGTAATCGACGTTCCGACCTCCCAAGGTAAGATGAAAGCGGTACAACGTAAGATCCTTGCGTTGAGCCGCTTTTTCTTTGTTCGCGGCTTGTGAAACGCGCGGCTCCTGCCTGCCGGTTCCGGCGTGGCTAGCATCATCAAATGACAATCAAAATTTCAATCGACTGCATGGGCGGAGATCACGGCCCGTCGGTCACCATTCCCGCTGCAATTTCCTTCGCCAAGCACCATCCTGACGCCGAGCTGATCCTGGTTGGCCGCGAGGACGACGTGCGCGCCGAGCTGCGCAAGTGCAAGGCCGAGTCGAATCCGCAGCTGTCGGTCGTGCATGCGGCCGAAGTGGTGGAGATGGACGACCCGATCGAAGTCGCCCTGCGCCGCAAGAAGGACTCCTCGATGCGCGTGGCGGTCGAGCTGGTCAAGGACGGCCGCGCCGACGCCTGCGTCTCGGCCGGCAACACCGGCGCCCTGATGGCCGTGTCGCGCTATGTGCTCAAGACCATGGCCGGCGTGGACCGCCCGGCGATCTGCTCGATCCTGCCGAACCAGAAGGACGGCCCGACCTACATGCTCGACCTGGGCGCCAACGTGGACTGCGAACCGCACCACCTGCACCAGTTCGCCATCATGGGCTCGGTCATGGTCTCGGCCATGGAAGGCATCGAACGCCCGACCATCGGCCTGCTCAACGTCGGCACCGAAGAGATCAAGGGCAACGAGGTGGTCAAGGCCACCGCGAAACTGCTGCAGGAAGACCACGCACGGGGTAAACTGAATTTCTACGGCAACGTGGAAGGCAACGACATCTTCAAGGGCACCACCGACCTGGTGGTCTGCGACGGATTTGTCGGCAATGTCACCCTGAAAGCCGTCGAAGGGCTGGCGCGCTTCGTCAAGAATGTGATGACCACCGAGCTCAAGCGCAATCCGCTGACCATGCTCGGTGCGCTGATCGCGAAATCCGCCCTCAAGCGCATTTCGAACCGCCTCAATCCCTCGCGCTACAACGGCGCCGGCCTGCTGGGCCTGCGTGGCCTGGTGTTCAAGAGCCATGGCGGGGCCGACGCGTTCGCCTATGAGTGGGCGATCAAGCGTTCATTTGATGCAGCCAAATACAATGTCCAGGCGCAGCTGGCAACAATGATTGCTGAGCTGATGCCAGCCCCGGATTCGGCGCCGGGCAACCAAACGCCAGGCTCAACAACTTAAGCAGGACGGCCAGCATGACTCTGTACAGCAAGATTATCGGCACCGGCAGCTATCTGCCTGCACAGCGTGTCACCAACCACGACCTCGAAGTGCAGCTGGCAGCCAAGGGCATCGAGACCTCCGACGAATGGATCGTCTCGCGCAGCGGCATCAGCGCGCGCCACTACGCGGCCGTCGACCAGCACTCGTCCGACCTCGCTGTGGAAGCGGCCAGGAAGGCGCTCGAGATGGCCGGCCGCACGGCGGAGGAAATCGACCTGGTCATCGTGGCCAGCTCGACCCCGGACTTCCACGGCAGCTTCCCGAGCACCGCCTGCATCGTCCAGCGCAAGCTCGGCATGCACAACAACAGCGCGGCCTTCGACGTGCAGGCCGTGTGCAGCGGCTTCGTGTACGCCGTGTCGGTCGCGGATGCGTTCATCAAGTCGGGCGCGCACCGCAACGTGCTGGTGATCGGCGCCGAAGTATTTTCGCGCATCCTCAATTTCGAAGACCGCACCACCTGCGTGCTGTTCGGCGACGGCGCCGGCGCGATCGTGCTGACCGCGTCCGAAGAGCCGGGCATCCTGGCCACCAAGCTGCACGCGGACGGCCGCCACTCCGACATCCTGTCGATCCCGGGCAACCTGGCCGGCGGCGCGGTGGCGGGCAGCGGCTTCCTGTACATGGACGGCCCGGCAGTGTTCAAGCTGGCCGTTTCCGTGCTCGAGCAGGTCGCGATGGAAGCGCTCGACCACGCGCGCATGGACAAGTCGGAGATCGACTGGCTGGTCCCGCACCAGGCCAACATCCGCATCATGAACAGCACCGCCAAGAAGCTCGGGCTGCCGCCCGAGAAGATGGTGGTCACCGTCGACCAGCACGGCAACACCTCGGCCGCGTCGATTCCGCTCGCGCTCGACGCCGCCGTGCGCGACGGCCGCATCAAGCCGGGCCAGAACGTCATGATGGAAGGCGTCGGCGGCGGCTTCACCTGGGGCGCCGTCCTGGCTCGCATGTAGCGCCGTTGGGGACTGTCCCTGCGCGCCAAGGCGGCAGTACAGTCCCCAGTCTTCTTTTCGAACACCTCAAAACAAAGGCAGGGGATAGTCCCGCAGGGACAGTCCCCGACACCAAAAATATGAGCAAATTCGCATTTGTATTCCCTGGCCAGGGCTCGCAAGCCGTCGGCATGCTGAACGGCTTCGCCGGCAACCCGGTGGTCGAGCAGACCGTGGCCGAAGCCTCCGACGCCATCGGCTTCGACATCGGCAAGCTGATCGCCGAAGGCCCGAAGGAAGACCTCGACCTCACCACCAACACCCAGCCCGTGATGCTGACCGCGGCCGTGGCCGTGTACCGCGCCTGGATCGCGGCCGGCGGCAAGCAGCCTGACCTTGTGGCAGGCCACTCGCTCGGCGAATACTCCGCGCTGGTCGCGGCCGGCGTGATCCCGTTCAAGGACGCGGTGCCGCTGGTGCGCTTCCGCGCCCAGGCGATGCAGGAAGCGGTGCCGGTCGGGCAGGGCGGCATGGCCGTCGTGCTGGGCATCTCCGCCGACGAGGTGCGCGCCGTGTGCGCCGAAACCGCAGCCGAGCTGCCGGGCTCCGTGATCGAGCCGGTCAACTTCAACGAACCGACCCAGACCGTCATCGCCGGCCACACCGCCGCGATCGACCGCGCCTGCGAGATCGCCAAGGCCAAGGGCGCCAAGCGCGCCATGAAGCTGGCCGTCTCCGCGCCGTTCCACTCCTCGCTGCTCAAGCCGGCATCGGACCGCCTGCGCGACTACATGGACAAAATCGAGTTCGCCGCACCGCAGATCGCCTTGATCAACAACGTCGACGTGGCTATCCTGAACGATCCGGCCGCGATCAAGGATGCGCTGGTGCGCCAGGCCGCCGGCTCGGTGCGCTGGGTCGAGACGGTGCAGAATATGGCCGCCGAAGGCGTCACCCAGGTCATCGAATGCGCACCAAGCAAGGTGCTGATCGGCATGGCCAAGCGCATTGACGGCAACCTCGCGGGCGAAGCGCTGGTCGACCAGGCCTCGCTCGAGCGCGTGCTCGCAACCTTCAACCAATAATAAGGACCAGAATGAACCTGACCAATCAAGTTGCGCTCGTCACTGGCGCGTCGCGCGGCATCGGCAAGGCCATCGCGCAGGAACTGGCACGCCAGGGCGCCAAGGTAGTCGGCACCGCGACCAGCGAAGCGGGCGCTGCGGCGATCTCGGAATACCTCGGCGATGCCGGCAAGGGCGTCGTGCTGAACGTGACCGATCCTGCGCAGTGCGAAGCGGTGATCGCGGACGTGCAGAAGACCTACGGTTCGCTGTCGATCCTGGTCAACAACGCGGGCATCACCCAGGACAACCTGGCGATGCGCATGAAGGATGAGGAATGGGACAGCGTGATCGCGACCAACCTCACCGCCGTGGGCCGCCTGTCCCGCCTCGTCCTGCGCGGCATGATGAAGGCCAAACAAGGGCGTATCATTAACATCACGTCGGTGGTGGGCTCGTCGGGCAACCCAGGCCAGATGAACTACGCAGCCGCCAAGGCGGGCGTCGCGGGCATGAGCCGCGCGCTGGCACGCGAGATCGGCAGCCGCAACATCACCGTGAACTGCGTCGCGCCCGGCTTCATCGACACCGACATGACCAAGGTGCTGTCCGAAGAACAGCACGCCGGCCTGCTCACGCAGATTCCGCTGGCGCGCCTGGGCAGCCCGGACGACATCGCGCATGCGGTGGCCTTCCTGGCCGGTCCGAATGCGGGCTACATCACCGGCACGACCCTGCACGTGAATGGCGGAATGTACATGAACTAACGGTGGAATCGCACCGATTAGAGTACGTTGTCGAAAATTAGTATTGCTTTCGGCGCACTTAGCCGCTAATGCCGAAATTAGTTTTATTCCGCGCAAACCTGATAAAATGCGCGCACTTTCCGTAACACACATAATGGAGCCCTAACATGTCGGATATCGAACAACGCGTTAAAAAAATCGTCGCTGAGCAACTGGGCGTTGCAGAAGCAGACATCAAAATCGAATCGTCGTTCGTTGACGACCTCGGCGCAGATTCGCTGGACACCGTTGAACTGGTGATGGCACTGGAAGACGAATTCGAAATGGAAATCCCTGACGAGCAGGCGGAAAAGATCACCACCGTGAAGCAGGCGATCGACTACGCGACCGCGCACGTCAAGGCCTAAGGTCTGCGGGAGAATCGCTTGAGCCGTTCACGCAACCGCCGTGTCGTCGTTACCGGCCTGGGCTGCGTTTCGCCAATCGGCAACAACATTGCCGACATGTGGAGCGCGGCGCTGGCGGGCACGTCAGGCATTGCCAACATCACGAAGTTTGACGCATCCGCTTTCTCGACCCGTTTCGCGGGCGAGGTCAAGGGCTTCAACATCGAGGACTACATCCCGGGTAAAGATGCCCGCCATATGGATACCTTCATCCATTTCGGCATGGCCGCCGGTATCCAGGCAGTGCAGGATTCCGGCCTGGAAGTCACCGAAGAGAATGCCGACCGTATCGGCGTGATCGTCGGTTCGGGCATCGGCGGCCTGCCGCTGATCGAAGACACCAAGGAAGACTACGACAAGCGCGGCCCACGCCGTATCTCGCCGTTCTTCGTGCCGGCATCGATCATCAACATGATCTCCGGTAACCTGTCGATCAAGTACGGCATGCGCGGCCCTAACCTGGCCATCGTCACCGCCTGCACCACCGGCCTGCATTGCATCGGCGCGGCAGCGCGCCTGATCGAGTACGGCGATGCGGACGTGATGGTCGCCGGCGGCGCCGAAGCCACCATTTCGCCGTTGGGCCTGGGCGGTTTCGCCTCTGCACGCGCACTGTCCTCGCGCAACGACGATCCGGCAACCGCTTCGCGTCCATGGGACCGCGACCGCGACGGCTTCGTGCTGGGCGAGGGCGCCGGCGTCATGATCCTCGAAGAATACGAGCACGCAAAGGCTCGTGGCGCGAAGATCTACGCGGAAGTGCTCGGCTTCGGCATGAGCGGCGACGCGTACCACATGACGTCCCCGGTGGAAGATGGCAGCGGCGCGAGCCGTTGCATGGTGTCGGCAATGAATATCGCCGGCGTCAATCCCGACCAGGTCGACTACATCAACGCACACGGCACCTCGACGCCGCTGGGCGATGTGGCCGAGGTGCAGGGCATCAAGAAGACGTTTGGCGACCACGCCAAAAAGCTGGTGGTCAACTCGACCAAGTCGATGACCGGCCACCTGCTGGGTGGCGCCGGCGGCCTGGAATCGGTGTTCACGGTACTCGCCGTGCACAAGCAGATTTCGCCACCGACGATCAACATCTTCAACCAGGACGAGAACTGCGACCTGGACTTCTGCGCCAACACGGCGCGTGAAATGAAGATCGACGTCGCGGTGAAGAACTCGTTCGGCTTCGGCGGAACGAACGGCACGCTGGTGTTCGGCAAAGTCTGAGCCCCGTCGCTCCGCTAGAAATAACCGGCCCTCGCGGCCGGTTTTTTTATGTCCGGCGGGAGAGGACAGTCCTGTCCCGCTGAACTTTGGCGCGCCCGCAAGGTCCAACATCGATCCGCCGGGACCTTCGCCATGTCCATCGCCACCTCCGTCACACTCGGCCCGTCGCGCACCGTGCGCGCCGCACTGGCCGCGTTCGCCGCGCTGCATGCCGCGCTTGCCGCCGGCATCGCCACGGCCTGGCTTGGCGCCTTTCATCTCCCCATATTCTTACCGTGCGTTCACGCGGGCGCCGCGATTGCGTGCCTCGTTGGTGCAGCGCAGCGTCCAACGGCGCGGCGCATTGATGTATCTGGAGTCGGGGCCATCACGGTAACGGTACAACAATGGCAGACGCACGATTCCGCGCCACAGCCGATCCCGGTGCGCCTGCTGTCCGGCTCCGCTTTCCTGCCGGGATTGCTGGTGCTGGAGCTGGCGGACGGGCAGGGGCGGCGCCGGCATCTCGTCGTCCTGCCGGATGCGATCCGCGGCGGAGAATTCCGCCGTGTTGCCGCGGCGCTGCGCGCAATTGCAGCGCGCGACGCGGGTGCGAGGGAACCGAAAACTTTTGAACTTATTGCAGGCGGCCAAGCTCAAAGACCGTAAGCACGCGGCCGCGGCGTGGGGAACGCAGTGACAACAGAACGCGAAGGCGACCAGCTGCTCGTGCGGCGGGCCCAGGACGGCGAGCGCGCCGCATTCGACCTGCTGGTGGCCAAGTACCAGCGTCGCCTGATGCGCCTGGTTTCACGGCTGATCCATGACCAGGCCGAGGCCGAGGACGTGGTGCAGGAAACGTTCATCAAGGCGTATCGCGCGCTGCGCCATTTCCGGGGCGACGCGGCGTTCTACACCTGGCTGTACCGGATCGGCATCAACACCGCCAAGAACATGCTGGTCACGCAGGGACGCCGCAACTCGGCCACGGGCGGGCCGCACGTGGACAAGGCGGAAGCGATGGAAGAAGCGGAACGCCTGCGCGACATTGAAACTCCCGAGGCCATGTTCGCGTCCAAGCAGATAGCGATCACCGTGCACCTGGCGATGGACGCGCTGCCGCTGGAGCTGCGCACCGCCATCGTGCTGCGCGAACTGGAAGGACTGACGTACGAAGAGATATCCGAAGTCATGGCGTGCCCGATCGGCACCGTGCGCAGCCGGATCTTCCGCGCGCGCGAGGCGATTGCCGAAAAATTGCGCCCGCTGGTCGAAAGCACGGTTGACAAGCGCAAATAGCTGAAGCAACCTCCGGTTACATACTGCAGTGAAGTAATGGACACACACAAAAAAATGAGGGAGCTGGTCTCTGCGCTGGTGGACGGCGAGGTTTCCGACGCCGACCTCGAGCTCGCGTTCGCCGCGCTGCTGGGGCGCGACGGCCAGCAGGCGTGGTCGCTGTACCACCAGATCGGCGACGCGCTGCGCCAGGCCGACGGCGCGGCGCTGTCCGGCGGGTTCGGCGAACGCCTGGCCGCGCGCCTCGACGCCGAAGGCCGCGCCGCGCCCGCCTCCCTTAGCGCCGAACCGCAAACCCCTTCGCCCGCATCTGCGCTCCCGCGTCCGTAGGGGCGGGCGGTCCCCGCAGGGAAGTCCTCCGTGTCGCGACAAGCTTGCCAAATTAGCTTAACATTGCGACACGTCCCCCTTGGCGGCTCCTACTCTCTGCGACGACCTATGAACACGATTGGCTGCAAGACCCTGATCGCAGCGCTCCTCGCTTGTGCGGGCGCGCTTTCCTCGCCCGCGGCATTGTCCGCGGCGCCCGTGAACCCGCCAGCCGTCACCGGCCTGCCGGACTTCACCGACCTGATCGATGCGGTCGGCCCGGCGGTGGTCAACATCCGCACCACCGAGAAGGCGCGCCAGGCCGGCAACACCGACGAAGAGATGCAGGAATTCCTGCGCCGCTTCTTCGGCGCACCGGTCCCGCGCGGCCAGGTCCCGCGCGGAAGGCGCGGGCCGGAAGAAGACATCGCCCGCGGCGTCGGCTCCGGCTTCATCATCTCCAGCGACGGCTACATCCTGACGAATGCGCACGTGGTGGCCGGCGCGGACGACGTGATCGTCACCATGACCGACCGCCGCGAGTTCAAGGCCAAAGTGCTGGGCGCGGACGAGCGCTCGGACGTGGCCGTGCTCAAGGTGGAAGGCCGCGACCTGCCCAGCCTGAAGGTCGGCAACTCGCGCAATATCCGCGTGGGCGAATGGGTGATCGCGATCGGCTCGCCGTTCAACCTCGATAACACGGTCACGGCCGGCATCATCTCGGCCAAGTCGCGCGAAACCGGCGAATACCTGCCCATGATCCAGAGCGACGTGGCGGTCAATCCGGGCAACTCCGGCGGCCCGCTGATCAACCTGCGCGGCGACGTCATCGGCATCACCTCGCAGATCGCGACGCTGTCCGGCGGCTACAACGGCATCTCGTTTGCCGTGCCGATCGACGAGGCGATGCGCGTGGCCGACCAGCTGCGCACCACCGGCAAGGTCACGCGCGGCCGCATCGGCGTGCTGATGGGTGAACTGAGCAAGGAAGTGGCCGAGTCGCTCGGCCTGGGCACCACGCGCGGCGTCGAGATCTCGCTGGTGGAGCCGGACGGTCCCGCGGACAAGGCGGGCATCAAGGTGGGCGACATCATCCTGAAGTTCAACGGCGTCCCGATCGAGCGCTCGTCCGACCTGCGCCGCCAGGTGGGCAACACGCCGGTGGGCAGCAAGGCCATCGTGACGGTATGGCGCAAGGGCGCGCAGCAGGACATTCCCGTGACGGTGGTGGAGCTACAGGACGACAAGGCGCCGAAGGTCGCGCCCGAGGCGCCGGCGCCGAAGCAGGCGCCCAACGAGCTGGGCCTGAACGTGAGCGACCTCACCGCCGAGCAGCACAAGGAGCTGCGCGTGGAGGGCGGGGTGCTGGTCAACGCGGCCGAAGGCGCGGCGGCCCGGGTGGGCATCCGCCGCGGCGACGTGGTGCTGCAAGTGAACAGCACCGCCGTCACCAGCGCGAAGCAGTTCAATGCGCTGGTCAGCAAGCTCGATCCCAAGAAGAACGTCGCCCTGCTGGTGCGGCGTGACGACACCACCACCTACGTCGTCATCAAACCCCGCTGATCGACAGGGGACTGTCCCCAGCGGCCGCTGAGCGGGCAGTTCCGTCCGCGGACTTGAGCATGCCGGCCAATAACGCCGGCCGAGAACCAGGAATCTATGAAGTTTACGCTTTACTCGCGCAGCTACTGCCACCTGTGCGACGACATGCTCGACGCCCTGCGCGCCATGCAGCCGCCCGGCCAGCAATTCACCATCGACGTGATCGACGTGGATGCCGACGACAACCTGGTCGAGCGCTTCGACGAGCTGGTGCCCGTGCTGTACGGACGCCTCGACCAGCCCGAGCTGTGCCACTATTTCCTCGACCGCGACGCGGTGGCGCGCTATCTCGCGGAAGCCGGCGCAGGGATTCCGCCGCCCCACGCGGCGTAACCCGCGGGAGGGCCGGCAGGGGCCATGCCAACGCTGCGTCACCATCGGCATGGAACCGATACTATGTGGTCAAGACAACAACCGTCAGGGCCATGCCATGTCCACACCCGTCACCGCCAGTCCCATCTATCGCCATTCGCCCGGACCGCTCCACGCGGTCATGATGGGCGGGGCCGTCGCCCTGTTCCTGGGTGCCTTGCTGAGCGATATCGCCTACTTCCAGACCTACCAGATCCAGTGGAGCAACTTCGCGTCGTGGCTGATCGCCGGCGCACTGGTGTTCTGCGGAATTGCACTGCTGTTCGCGCTGGCCAACCTCATCCGGGCCCACCGCAAGGCAGGGCGCCCGGTCATGTATGTGCTGCTGCTGGTGGCAACCTGGGTGCTCGGACTGTTCAACGCGTTCGCGCACGCGCGGGATGCATGGGCCTCCATGCCCAGCAGCCTGGTCCTCTCCGTGATCGTGACCGTGCTGGCGATCGCCAGCGCCTGGGCCGGCCTGGGTTCGCGCAGGGAGGTGGCGCCATGAAACGATGGAATACTGTGGCAGTCCTGGGCATGGCGCTGGTGTTGAGCGCATGCGACGACGCGGGCAATGGCACGCAAACCCTGGGGCCGAACCCCACGCTGCCGGAACCGCAACGCGGTGTGCTGCCCAGCATGACGATCGCCGAGCCGGCGCCGTGGGGCAGCCAGAAACCAACCGTGCCTGCGGGTTACACGATCACGGCGATCGCGACCGGCCTGAAAATCCCGCGGCAAACGCTGGTCCTGCCCAACGGCGACATCCTGGTGGCGGAAGGGCGCGGCGGCGGCGCCGCGAAGCTCAAGCCCAAGGACGTGATCGCTGGCTACATCAAGGCGCAGGGCAATACCAAGGTCAAGGGCGGCAACCGCCTGACCCTGCTGCGCGACGCCGACGGCGACGGCAAATACGAAATGGCCACGGTCTTCGCCGAGAACCTGAACGCCCCCTACGGCCTGGCGTACGCCGGCAACAAGCTGTACGTGGCGAACCAGGACGAGCTGGTGCGTTTCGACTACCAGGACGGCCAGACCAAAGCCAACGGGGCGCCGGCCACGGTGGCCAAGCTGCCGTCCGCCATCAACCATCACTGGACCAAGGCGCTGGCCATCAGCCCGGACGGGCGCTTCCTGTACGTCGGCATCGGGTCGAACAGCAATATCACCGAGCGCGGCATGGAGGCGGAGGTCGACCGGGCCATGGTATGGCAGATCGACGCCGAGACCGGCCTGCATAAGCCCTATGCGACGGGACTGCGCAACCCGACGGCGCTGGCCTTCCATCGCGACACGGGCCAGCTGTGGACGGTGGTCAATGAACGCGACGAGCTGGGGCCGGACCTGGTGCCGGACTACCTGACCTCGGTACGCGAAGGCGGATTCTATGGCTGGCCCTACAGCTACTGGGGGCAGAACGTCGACACCCGGGTCAAGCCGCAGAACCCGGACAAGGTCGCCGCCGCGATCAAGCCCGATTACAGCCTGGGGTCGCACGTCGCGGCGCTCGGCCTGGACTTCTCCCTTCCCGCCATGGGTCCCGCGTTCGCCCAGGGAGCCTTCGTGGGCGAGCACGGCAGCTGGAACCGCACCGAACCGGTCGGCTACAAGGTGATCTATGTTCCGTTCAAGGATGGACGGCCCAGCGGGCAGCCGATCGACTTCGTCACCGGCTTCCGCGATGCGGACGGCAAGACCCGGGGGCGTCCGGTCGGCGTGACGGTCGACCCGCGCGGCGCGCTGATCGTGGCCGACGACCTCTCCAACACCGTGTGGAGGGTGACGCCGAACCGCTGAGTTGGCGCTGTCGCCCCGCCGCTGGCGCCTCCAAACCCCATGCCCCGGGCGGCGCCGCGGCCATCCCGGGGCTGCCGGGGCTTGGTTTTTTGTTAAAATGCCGCGTTTTCACTGGGGCAAGGCTCCTCAGACGGGCTTTCTGACCTGAAATCCGGTAAAATGCCGGGGTCGGAGAAGGTCCGAGACCAATTGTCGTACCCGCTTGGCTGAAGGCGCTCGCATGGGCGCTTTTTTTCTATTGGGTGCCGCGCGCGGGCGACCTCGGCGCAATGAGCGCCGCTCCATCCCATTTTGGCTTTTGAATTAATGAAGAACATACGCAATTTCTCCATCATCGCGCACATCGACCACGGCAAATCGACGCTGGCCGACCGTATCATCCAGCTGTGCGGCGGCCTGTCCGACCGCGAGATGGAAGCGCAGGTGCTCGATTCGATGGACCTGGAACGCGAGCGCGGCATCACGATCAAGGCGCAGACGGCGGCCCTGCAGTACAAGGCGCGCGATGGCGAAACGTATAACCTGAACCTGATCGACACCCCGGGCCACGTCGACTTCAGCTACGAAGTCTCGCGCTCCCTGTCGGCGTGCGAAGGCGCGCTGCTGGTGGTCGACGCGTCGCAAGGCGTGGAAGCGCAGACCGTGGCCAACTGCTACACCGCGCTCGACCTGGGCGTGGAAGTGGTGCCGGTCCTGAACAAGATCGACCTGCCGAACGCCGATCCTCCCAACGCGATCGCCGAGATCGAGGACGTGATCGGCATCGAAGCGGGCGACGCCGTGCACTGCTCGGCCAAGACCGGCATGGGCGTGGAAGACGTGCTCGAGGCGATCATCGCCAAGGTGCCGCCGCCGAAGGGCGACCCGGACGCGCCGCTGCAGGCCCTGATCATCGACTCGTGGTTCGACAACTACGTGGGCGTGGTGATGCTGGTGCGCGTGGTGAACGGCACCCTCAAGCAGAAGGAAAAAATCCGCCTGATGGCAACCGACTCGGTGCAGCTGGTCGAGAGCGTGGGCGTGTTCAGCCCGCGTTCGGTATCGCTGCCGCAGCTGTCGGCAGGCCAGGTGGGCTTTGTCATTGCCGGCATCAAGGAACTGAAGGCCGCCAAGGTGGGCGACACCATCACCAGCGCGGTGAACGGCGCGGCTGCGCCGCTGCCCGGCTTCAAGGAAGTGCAGCCGCAGGTGTTCGCCGGCCTGTTCCCGGTCGAAGCGAACCAGTACGACGCGCTGCGCGACTCGCTGGAAAAGCTCAAGCTGAACGACGCGGCCCTGATGTACGAGCCGGAAGTGTCGCAGGCGCTGGGCTTCGGCTTCCGCTGCGGCTTCCTTGGCCTGCTGCACATGGAAATCGTGCAGGAGCGCCTGGAGCGCGAATTCGACATGGACCTGATCACCACCGCGCCGACCGTGGTGTACGAGGTGGCCATGCGCGACGGCACCGTGATCAACGTGGACAACCCGTCCAAGATGCCGGATCCGTCCAAGATCGAGGAAGTGCGCGAGCCGATCGTGCACCTGAACCTGTACATGCCGCAGGAGTACGTGGGCTCGGTCATCACGCTGTGTATCGCCAAGCGCGGCATCCAGCTGGACATGAGCTACCACGGCCGCCAGGTCAAGCTGCAGTACGAGATGCCGATGGCCGAGATCGTGCTGGACTTCTTCGACAAGCTCAAGTCCACCTCGCGCGGCTACGCCTCGATGGACTACGAGTTCAAGGAGTACCGCGCGGCCGACGTGGTCAAGGTCGACATGCTGATCAACAGCGAGAAGGTCGATGCGCTGGCGATCATCGTCCACCGCGCCAACGCGCCGTACCGCGGCCGTGCCGTGGCGGCCAAGATGCGCGAGCTGATCCCGCGCCAGATGTTCGACGTGGCGATCCAGGCCGCGATCGGCTCCAACATCATCTCGCGCGAGAACGTCAAGGCGCTGCGCAAGAACGTCCTGGCCAAGTGCTATGGCGGCGACATCTCGCGTAAGAAGAAGCTGCTGGAAAAGCAGAAGGCCGGCAAGAAGCGCATGAAGCAGGTGGGCTCGGTCGAGATCCCGCAGGAAGCATTCCTGGCAATCCTACAAGTGGACGAAAAATAACGTGCAGACAATCCTGACGAATTTCGCGCTGATCCTGTTCGTCGCCATGGTGGTGACGGGCCTGATCTGGTGCGTGGACGTGTTCTACCTGGCCAAACAGCGCCGCAAGGCCGCCGATGTGGCGCTGGCCGCTTTCGATGCCCGCAATGCCAAAATGGCAGCCGATGGCATCAAGGTGGACAATACCAGCCGCGCCGCGATCGAAGCGTCGATGCTGCGCCAGCCGACCTGGATCGAGTACTCCGGTTCCTTCTTCCCGGTGATCGCGCTGGTGTTCGTGTTGCGCTCTTTCCTGTTCGAGCCGTTCAAGATCCCGTCCAGCTCGATGGTGCCGACCCTGCTGGTGGGCGACTTCATCCTGGTAAACAAGTTCACCTACGGTATCCGCCTGCCGATCATCAACAAGAAGGTGATCGAGCTGAACAGCCCTCAGCGCGGCGACGTGATGGTGTTCAAGTACCCGAAGGACATGAGCCAGGACTACATCAAGCGGGTCATCGGTGTGCCGGGTGATAAAATTACTTATGAAAACAAGCGCTTGACCGTGAACGGCAAGGAAATCCGCTACGAGCCGCTGGAAGACTACCTGGACGACGAGCAGTCCGTCTACCACAAGCAGTACATGGAACACCTGGCCGGCAAGCCGCACCGCATCCTGAACCATGCCTCCAACGGCCTGCAGTCCCCGGTCGACGAGTTCCCGAACAAGCAGAACTGTACATACTCATACGATAAAATTACTTGTATCGTTCCTGAGGGCAATTACTTTATGATGGGCGATAATCGCGACAACAGCCTGGACAGCCGCTACTGGGGTTTCGTCCCTGACAAGAACATTGTCGGCAAGGCCGTCGTCGTGTGGATGAACCTGAGCAATCCACGCCGCATTGGCGGTATCGAGTAATGTCTGAAAGGGATAACATGCAAGCTTCCTTCCGTTCGCAGCGCGGCATTTCGCTGGTCGGCCTGATCGTCGTGCTGGCCATCCTTGGCTTCGCCGGCATCCTGGCGGCCAAGATCCTGCCCGCCTACATGGAATACAGCAACATCAAGAAGGCGATCGCGGACACCAAGGAAGCGGGCGGTTCGATCACGGAAATGCACCGCACCTATTCCAAGGCGCGCGAAATCAACGACATTACCGCCGTCCGCGCGACCGATCTCGTGATTTCGAAGGAAACTGGCGATACCGAGATCAGCTTCGCCTACGACAAGGTCATTCCGCTGGTCGGCAACGCCAGCCTGCTGCTGGAGTTCCAGGGCACCACGGCCGCCGACGGCGTGGTACCGGACAGCGCCGCGACCCGGTAAAAAGGGCACACACCCACAATGAATCTACAGTTATTGCAGACGCGCTTAGGCTACACGTTCCGGGACGCTGCCCTGCTGCAGCAAGCCCTGACGCACCGCAGCCACAGCGCCCTGCATAACGAACGGCTCGAATTCCTGGGCGACTCGATCCTCAACTGCGTGGTCGCCTCGGTGCTGTACGAACGCTTCAAGGAAATCGACGAGGGCGACCTGTCGCGCCTGCGCGCCAACCTGGTCAAGCAGCAGTCCCTGTTCGAGATCGCGCAAAAGCTGGAACTGTCGCAGTTCCTGCGCCTGGGCGAAGGCGAACTGAAATCGGGCGGCTTCCGCCGTCCATCGATCCTGGCCGACACCCTGGAAGCGCTGCTGGGCGCGATCTACCTCGACGCCGGCTTCGACACCGCGCGCGACGTCATCCGCGCGTTCTACATTCCGATCCTCGACTCGGTCGACCCGCGCACGCTGGGCAAGGACGCCAAGACCCTGCTGCAGGAATTCCTGCAAAGCAAAAAGATCTCGCTGCCGACCTACAACGTGGTGGCCACCCATGGCGCCGCGCACAGCCAGGAATTCGAAATCGAATGCCTGGTGCCCAAGCTCGGCATCCAGGTGTACGGCCGCGGCGGCAGCCGCCGCGCCGGCGAACAGGCCGCCGCCAAGCTGGCGCTCGACGTGGCGGAACAGTCGCTATTGAAATCCCCGGGTTCGTCCCGCAAATCAAGGCCACGGGCCGCGCAGCTCAAGCTCGCGGGCATCGCCACCGTACAGTCGCCGGACGAGGCGACAACCGCCAATGGCGCAGGCGACAAGCCCGCCAAGGCGGATAAGGCTGACAGGGCCGACAAGGCCGACAAGGGCGAGAAGGCCGACAAAGCGGCCGCCGCCACCGACAAATCAAAGCAGGCTGAAACGAAGTTAGCATGAGCACCACAACCCAAACCGAAGCATTCCGTTGTGGCTACATCGCCATCGTCGGCCGCCCCAACGTGGGCAAATCCACGCTGATGAACCAGCTGATCGGCGCCAAGGTGTCGATCACCTCGCGCAAGGCGCAGACTACGCGCCACCGCATCACCGGCATCCAGACGCGCGAGGACGCGCAGTTCGTCTACGTCGATACCCCGGGCTTCCAGACCCGCCACTCGAACGCGCTGAACAAGACGCTCAACAAGACCGTCACCAACACGCTGACCGCCGCCGATGTGGTGCTGTTCATCGTGGAGGCGGGCACCTTCGGCCCTGCGGACCAGCAGGTGCTGGACCTGCTGCCGACCAACGTGCCGGTGGTCCTGGTCATCAATAAATCGGACCGCGCCAAGGATAAGGCGACGCTCATGCCGTTCGCGCAGAACGTGGCCGGCAAGTTCAACTTTGCCGCGATCGTGCCGGTATCGGCCAAGCTGCGCTTCCAGCTCGATGCGCTGGAAGGCGAGATCAAGAAGTTCCTGCCCGAGAACCCGCCGGTATTCGGCGAAGACGACATCACCGACCGCAGCGAGAAGTTCCTGGCCGCCGAGATCGTACGCGAGAAGCTGTTCCGCCTGGTCGGCGACGAGCTGCCTTACACCAGCACCGTCCTGATCGAGAAGTTCGAGCAGGAGGGCAACCTGCGCCGCGTGTTCGCCGCCATCCTGGTCGAGCGGGACACGCAGAAGTCCATGGTCATCGGCAACAAGGGCGCCCGCCTGAAGGAAGTCTCCACCCAGGCGCGCCTGGACATGGAAAAGCTGTTCGGCGGCCCCGTGTACCTGGAAATCTGGGTCAAGGTGAAGTCCGGCTGGGCCGACAACGAAGTGGGTCTGCGGGCGTACGGATACGAATAGCGTGGCCACCTTCGTCGCGGACCCGGTAGCCTTCCAGCCATCAGCGGCCGCTCCGAAGCGACCGCGCTCCTCCAGCCGCGAGACGCGTGTGCTCGGCCAGCCCGGCTTTGTCCTGCACAGCTACCCCTACAAGGAAACCAGCCTGATCGTCGACGTGTTCACGCGCGAGTACGGCCGCGTGGCGCTGGTGGCGAAAGGCGCCAAGCGCCCGCATTCCGCGCTGCGCGCGGTGCTCCAGACCTTCCAGCCGCTGTCCACCAGCTGGAGCGGCAAGTCCGAGCTGCGCACCATGATCAGCGCGGAGTGGGTAGGGGGCATGCTCCCGCTGGAAAAGACCGCGCTGCTGTGCGGCTTCTACCTCAACGAACTGCTGGTCAAGCTGCTGGCGCGCGACGACGCGCATCCGGCGCTGTTCGACCGCTACGTTGCCGCGCTCAACGAGCTGGGGCACCACGAGCCGGCGCAGATCGTCCTGCGCAAGTTCGAGATGGCCCTGCTGAAGGAGACCGGCGTCGCCGCGCCGCTGACCGTGGATACCGTGACGCGCGAACCGGTGACACCGGACGAGCTGTACGTGGTGGACCCCGAGCGCGGCCCGCGCCTCGCGCACGCCGACGACACCTGGCCGGCGGTGGCGGGCAGGACGCTGATCGACATGGAAAACGAAGATTACAGCGATGGCACCACGCAGCAGCAGAGCAAGCAGCTGATGCGTTTTTTGCTGTCCTACCACCTGGGCGGCGCGCCGCTGAACACGCGCCAGATTTTGATCGACCTGATGCAACTATAAGAACATGAGCTTCCTCCAGCCTGCCGGCCCGGTGATCGACCTGGGCGTGAACATCGACCACGTGGCCACGCTGCGCAATGCGCGCGGCACCGCCTATCCCGACCCGATCCGCGCGGCCCTGCTGGCCGAGCAGGCCGGCGCCGACGTCATCACCCTGCACCTGCGCGAAGACCGCCGCCACATCAGGGACGCCGACGTGATTGCGTTGCGCCCGCAGCTGGTGACGCGCATGAACCTGGAAGCGGCCGTCACGCCGGAGATGCTCGACTTTGCGTGCTCCATCAAGCCGCAGGACGTGTGCCTGGTTCCCGAGAGGCGCGCGGAAGTGACCACCGAAGGTGGACTCGATGTGGTGCGCCACTACAAGGACGTGGAAGCGGCGGTCAAGCAGCTGCAGCGCGAAGGCATCCGCGTGAGCCTGTTCATCGACGCCGATGCGCAGCAGATCAACGCCGCCGCCGACGTGGGGGCGCCGGTGATCGAGCTGCATACCGGTCGCTATGCGGACGCGGAGGGCGAAGACCAGGCGCGCGAGCTGGCGCGCATCCGCGAAGGCGTGGCAGTGGGCGCTGCGCGCGGCCTCCGGGTCAACGCGGGCCACGGCCTGCATTACACGAACGTGCAGGCGATCGCCGCGATCCGCGACATCCATGAGCTGAACATCGGCCACGCGATCGTCGCGCATTCGATCTTCGCCGGCTGGGAAAACGCCGTGCGCGAAATGAAGGCCATCATGGTCGCCGCGAGGCTGGGGGCAAAATGATTTACGGGATCGGCACCGACATCGTCCAGATCTCGCGTGTCGAAGCCGCGCTCGCCCGCAGCGAGCGCTTCGCCGAAAAGGTCCTCGGCCCGCAGGAGCTGGAAAAATTCCGCGCCCGCCGCGCCAAGAACGAGCTGCGCGGCCTGCGCTTTCTCGCCACGCGCTTCTCGGCCAAGGAGGCATTTTCCAAGGCCGTCGGCCTTGGCATGCGCATGCCGATGACCTGGCGCTCCGTCCAGATCCTGAATGACGTTAGCGGTAAGCCAATAATCGTCTGCAGCGGAGCAATCGATGAATTTATGCGGCAAAATAGACTCTCCGCACAAGTATCGATCACCGACGAAGCCGACTACGGCGTCTCCTTCGTCATCGTCACCCAGGAAGCATGACAGAAGAAGTAACAAAACCTGATTTGCGCGCGCAGGTGCTGGCCACCGTGGCCAAGCTCCCGGGCCTGCCAGGCGTGTACCGCTATTTCGACGAGAACGACAACGTCCTGTATGTCGGGAAGGCGCGCGACCTCAAGAAGCGCGTCTCCAGCTACTTCCAGAAGAACCTGTCGAGCCCCCGCATCGCCATGATGGTCAGTCGCATCGCGCGGCTCGAGACCACCGTGACGAACAGCGAGGCCGAAGCGCTGATCCTCGAGAACAACCTGATCAAGCAGCTCAAGCCGCGCTACAACATCCTGTTCCGCGACGATAAGTCCTACCCGTACCTCAAGCTCACCGGCCAGGACTTCCCGCGCATGGCCTACTACCGCGGATCGATCGACAAGAAGAACCAGTTCTTCGGCCCGTTCCCGAGCGCGTGGGCGGTCAAGGAATCGATCCAGATCCTGCAGAAGGTCTTCATGATCCGCACCTGCGAGGACAGCGTGTACGCCAACCGCACGCGCCCGTGCCTGCTGCACCAGATCGGCCGCTGCAGCGCGCCGTGCGTGGGCCTGATCACGAACGAAGCCTATGCGCTGGACGTCTCGAACGCCGGAAAATTCCTGCGCGGCCGCCAGACCGAAGTGCTGCAGGAGCTGGAGCAGAAGATGCACGCCTACGCCGCCGACCTCCAGTTCGAACGCGCAGCGGCGGTGCGCAACCAGATCCAGTCCCTGTCCAAGGTCCTGCACCAGCAGGCGATGGAGAGCACCAACGACGCCGACCTCGACATCATCGCCGTGGTGGTGCAGGGCGGCCGCGCCTGCGTGAACCTGGCCATGGTGCGCGGCGGCCGCCACCTGGGCGACCGCGCCTACTTCCCGACCCACGTGGCGGAAGCGGAAACCGTAGCCGAGGGCTCGATCGAAGAGGAAGTGCTGGCCGCGTTCCTCGCGCAGCACTACAGCGAAAGCTTCATTCCGAACTTCCTGATCCTGAATATCGACTTCGACCAGCCGGCGCTGATGGCCGCGCTGACCGAACAGTGCGGCCACCGCATCAACCTCGTGTTCCAGCCGGGCGGCCAGCGCCGCCAGTGGCTGGAGCTGGCGCAGAAGGGCGCCGAGATCTCGCTGGCGCGCCTGTTGTCCGAGCAGGGCTCGCAGCAGTCGCGCACGCGCGCGCTTGTCGAAACGCTGGGGCTGGACATCGAAGACATCGACCAGCTGCGCATCGAATGCTTCGACATCAGCCACACGCAGGGCGAAGCGACGCAGGCATCGTGCGTGGTGTTCCATCACCACGCCATGCAGAACTCCGAATACCGCCGCTTCAACATCAATGGCATCACGCCGGGCGACGACTACGCCGCCATGCGTCAGGTGCTCACGCGCCGCTACGAAAAGGTCGCGAACGGCGACGGCATCATGCCTGACATCGTCCTTGTCGACGGCGGCAAGGGCCAGGTGGAGATGGCGCGCCAGGTGTTCACCGAGCTTGGCCTCGACATCAGCACCATCGTCGGCGTAGCGAAAGGGGAAGGGCGCCGCGTTGGCCTCGAGACCCTGATCTTCGCGGACGGCCGCGCCCCGCTGGAGCTGGGCAAGGAATCCGCGTCACTGATGCTGGTCGCCCTGATCCGCGACGAAGCGCACCGTTTCGCCATCACCGGCATGCGCGCCAAGCGCGCCAAGGCCCGCCAGGCCTCGCGTCTGGAGGAAATCGAAGGCATCGGCGCCAAACGCCGCCAGCGCCTGTTGGCACGTTTTGGCGGCCTGCGCGGCGTCATCAACGCCAGCGTCGAAGACCTCATGCAGGTGGAAGGCATCTCGACCTCCCTGGCCGAAGAAATCTACCGCCAGCTCCACTAAGCCACCAGAAGTGGAAGGGGACTGTCCCCACCGGGGACCGTCCCCCGATCTTTACGCAGCTCCGCCAAGAATGGGGACTGTCCCCCCCGGGGACCGTCCCCGCTTTTTATCCCGCTCCGCCAAGAACAGGGACTGTCCCTCCGGGACTGTCCCCAGCCTTCCTTCGCTCCGCCCAGAACGGGGACTGTCCCCAGCCTTCCTTCGCTCCGCCAAGAACGGGGACTGTCCCCCCCGGGGACCGTCCCCAGCTTTTTATCCCGCTCCACCAAGAACGGCAGCCACCCCCGCTCCGCCTTTGCCACATCGCTAGTCTATTTCCTGCCGTCGAGATACACTAGCAACAACAGCATGCATACCGCACAACTGTCACTCCCGCGAGAGCAGGACCCCATACTGAGCAACGCCTGGCCGGCACCACCTGCATGAACGACATCTACAAAAAAACGATACCCACAGAGCCCAGCTTCATGCCCCTCAACATCCCGATTCTGCTGACCTGGCTACGTGTCGCCCTGATCCCCCTGGTAGTTGGCGTCTTCTACCTCCCCACCGCCTGGCTGCCGCTGGAGGACCGCAACATTGCGGCCACCGCCGTCTTCATCATCGCCGCGCTCACCGACTGGCTGGACGGCTTCCTGGCCCGCCGCTGGAACGAGACTTCCGCGTTCGGCGCCTTCCTCGATCCCGTCGCCGACAAACTGATGGTCGCCGGCGCGTTGCTGGTGCTCGTGCAACTCGACCGCGCCAACGCCATCATCGCCTTCATCATCATCGGCCGCGAGATCACCATTTCCGCGCTGCGTGAATGGATGGCACAGCTGGGCGCATCGAAATCGGTGGCCGTGCACCAGATCGGCAAGATCAAGACCGCCGCGCAAATGGTCGCGATTCCGATGCTGCTGTTCCATGACCCGCTGTTCGGCGTCAACCTGCAGGAATGGGGCGAAGTACTGATCTGGATTGCCGGCGTGCTGACCGTGTGGTCGATGTTCTACTACCTGAAAAAAGCATGGCCATTAATCAAAGAAAAAGCAGGTTCGTTTCCTTGACAGATCATTTAGAACCTCTATAATGCCTGCCTGTTGTGACGACGCGGGAGTAGCTCAGTTGGTAGAGCGCAACCTTGCCAAGGTTGAGGTCGAGAGTTCGAGACTCTTCTCCCGCTCCAGTCCAGCATGTTATAATCGTCGTTCTTTGCAGTGCGGGAGTAGCTCAGTTGGTAGAGCGCAACCTTGCCAAGGTTGAGGTCGAGAGTTCGAGACTCTTCTCCCGCTCCACTCTAAGAATGCACGAACAGACTCCTATGCGGGAGTAGCTCAGTTGGTAGAGCGCAACCTTGCCAAGGTTGAGGTCGAGAGTTCGAGACTCTTCTCCCGCTCCAAGAATTGCAGAATTGACGCAGCAGTGGCAGCGTGAATTCTTCCCCACGCGGCGGGGTAGCAAAATGGTTATGCAGCGGCCTGCAAAGCCGTTTACGCCGGTTCGATTCCGGCCCTCGCCTCCAAACAAAGTCAGCCCGCTAAATGCGGGCTTTTTGTTTTCCAGCATCGACGTCCCCACGCGGTCGCATCTTGATCCAGCCGAACGTCAACACAGCCTCGGTCGCTACCTCATGACACAGTTCACCCTCCGCCCAGCCACGATAGCCGACCTCTCGGAAATCATGCGCCTCGAGCGCGCTGGTTTTGCGGCCGCCATTCAGGAAACGGAAGATACTTTTCGTGACCGTATCACAAGCTTCCCGCAAGGCTGCCTGGTCCTTGCCGATACGTCCGGCAAACTCTCCGGCTATCTTTGCGCCGAACTCTGGCCGTATGCTACGGAAGTCCCGCGCGAGCGCTTCGCCCGCGACCACGCGGCGTCCGCGACGCACGATCCGAACGGTCAGGAACTCTACATCTCGTCCATGGTGATCGATCCGGCACGCCAAGGCATGGGCCTTGCGAAACGCCTCTTTTCCGAATCGCTCGCGCACATCCGACAACGGTTTCCAGCGGTGTGCAGCGCAGTCCTGATCGTTCACCCTGATTGGAAGGGCGCTCGTCAGATCTATCGATCAAACGGTTTTGCCCAAGTGGGGGTAGTCGGACAATATTTTCGGAGCGATGGAGCTACCATCGACGCGTTAGTGATGAGACGCGGATGGGCTGCGGTTTAGCAAAGCCGTTGACCGCTCATTCATCCAATCGTTGGGTAACAATTCCAGTAAATGTAGTTGCAACGCAATATAACCCGTAGGCAATTGCCACTGCACTGATCGCGAATCCCACTATCGATGTATTCCGGGAGCCGATCTCCCATCCTAAGAAATTTATACCTCCGCCTCCCAATCCTACAAAGAATGCGATGAGACCCCGTCTCATCTTGCTGTTTAGTTTAGGTCTTGGTTTCATCAGTTGCACCCTGAGGAATGAATTGCGGCGTCGCCCCAGTTTAGCCGGATTTATCGGGAATCTCGGTTTTCGTTGACCATTTTCCGGCACAAATGCTTGAGCGCGGGGCCTCAACAAGCGTCGTGGTCAGGAATTGTAGGGGTCTCATTCAACGCTTCTACAAACCAGCCGATCCAGTAGAGCAAGAAGAAGGTGACAGCGAGCATCGTTCCGAAAACTGCCGCAGCGTTACCTGCGCTAATTTGCGAGTCCACCCATGGAAACACACCAATGACGTCCGCTACGATGATCTGGATGAGAAACGGCAACATCACCAAGAAAGCCAGATCACACGTGCTCGCTACCTGTGTGAGCATAACAATCGCCCACCAAGCTGCGATGCATATTACGTAGGTTGTGCAAACGCTGATGCCGCTAAGGTTCCGCATATTCATTTGAGCGCTCCAAAGTGATGTATCACCGCTCCAGACTAATACGTCACACTCGCTAGATACATCAAATTCAGAGGGGGCTCGACTCCTGGCACCATGGGTAGTGTCAGGCACTACTACGCGTAGTCGCGGCCGATGTCGCGCGTCATTTCCGGTCTACGGTCACGCGACGCTGGTCGGCAGTGTGCGCGAGCGTGTGTTGTCGCGGTGTCGGACTTAACCCGGTACCGGTGATGAGCGGATGAACTGGGTAAAAAATCAGGGTGAACTATTGATCAATAGGTCGCCAACTCTTCGGTAGAAATTGCCATCAAGATTTTACCTACGATGATTTGGCCGAATCGACCATATTTGGACCAATTCCGCCATCCCAACAGATTGCAGAGACGTTTGAACGCGCCACCACCCGGCATAGGCTTTAGAATGCATCGATGAGAACACTTGCGTGGATGATGATCGTCGCGTGCCTCTCGGCATGCTCAGACCCTGGCCCGCGGGGCCGCACGGCACCGCAGCCGTTCACCGAGTTCGCTGTTCTTACGGCGGAGCAATCGGCTTGCCTCTTCGACTGTCCCGCCTTTGAGGTGAAGGTTTTCTCCGATGGCCGGGTGCTTCATTCCGGTCCGACCTTCGAGCATTCTGGTGGTCCGCATGAATCTCGCATCGACCGGCGCGGTTTGGAGTCGATCGCCCAGGCGCTTCGTGACGTGCGCTTCTATGAGATGCGTGACCGTTACGTGGAAGGCGACGGTTGCAAAGGCACGGTCACCGACATGTCAACCCTCAGTTTCAGCGTGAGCCGGGGAGGAGGGCACGACAAGAGCGTCGTTTTTTATAGCGGATGCATCGACCCTACTGCCCCGATCGATCGCATCAATGCACTGATCAAGGCAATTGACCGTGTCACCGGTACGACGTCGTTACTTGAGCAGCGAAAAAAGTTGGTTCCAAAAGAATGCTTGTACGGATGTGAATCGTGAAAGTTCATCGATTCGCTTGCGTTGCCAGTTTTGAAGTGAAAGCCAGAACAGGCCCCCGTCATGAAATCGAGATGAGAACCCTCGCCAGCTCAATGAACGCTCGCGACGTGATCATTTTCACCCAGCCGGATTGCGCTTACTGCGAAATGGCGAAACGCTGGCTCGATGAGCACGGGTTCGCGTACACGGAATGCGACATCGGGTCGGATCCCGACTGTGCAGCTGCGTACAAGCGGTACCTCGCGGTCGGCACCCCCTATGTGGTGATAAGGCGAAACGGGAGGGAACGCCATCTGCGCAACGGTTTTACGGCTGCAGCGTTTCTCGCTGCATTGACCTAAACCGCCCAGGCGGCACCCGCCGATTATCCGTGTTTGAATACTGTTGAGTTATTGCTCAGCAGGTGCATAATTGGTGGCAATCCCATCAGTTATGCACGAGGACGAACATGGCCACTCGAAGTGCTGCACGACGGTCGCGCCGCGCCGCTCTGGTACCCAACCTGGCCAGCGTACTGCTCGCCCTCGTCCTGGCCGCTTGCGGCGGCGGTGGCGGTGACAGCGCCCCGGCGCCTGCACCGGTGCCCCAGCCGCCGCCGGTCGTCGCCCTGCCGGGCAGCTATTCCGACCCGATCAGCTATTCCGGCGCGGCCACTGCATCGCTGGCTGGCGCAGAGGAGCACGCCGCCACAGTGGACAAGACCATCACCGTCGATGGCGCGCCGCTCACGTACAAGGCCACCACCGGCCACCTGACAGCCACCGACCTGCAAACGGGGCAGCCGGTCGCATCCTTCTTCTACGTCGCCTATACCGTCAGCGGCCAACCAGCGGCGCAGCGGCCGGTAACGTTCTTCTACAACGGCGGACCGGGTTCGGCATCCATCTGGCTGCATCTCGGCGCATTCGGGCCGCGCCGGCTGGCCACCAACTTCCCGTCCACCACGCCGCCCGCTACGCCTGTGCAAATGGTCGACAACCAGGAGACGCTGCTGGATCAGTCGGACCTGGTCTTCGTCGACGCGATCGGTACCGGCTATTCGCAGGCAGTCGCGCCGCGCACCAATGTGCACTTCTGGGGTGTCGACGAGGACGCGGCAGGCTTCCGGGACTTTGTACGCCGCTACCTGGCAGCCAATAACAGACAGGCCTCGCCCGTGTACCTGTTCGGCGAATCCTACGGCGGCCCGCGCACGGCCGTGCTGGCCAACATGCTCGAGAGCGCCGGCGTCCGCGTGACCGGCGTCATGCTGCAGTCCCCTGCAATGAACTACAACTCCAACTGCGGCGTGTTCAATCCCGGTCAGGTCAGTTGCGAAGGCTACATCCCGAGCTACGCGGCCGTGGCGGCGTACCACAAGAACGGCAGCCTGCCGACCGACTTCTCGTCCGTGCTGCAAAGCGCGCGGGCGTTTGCCTCGGGCCCTTACCGCAACGAAGTCGCCGCTTTCCTGACCAATGGCACGCCACCAAGCGACACCACCGTGAACCAACTGGTGACTTACACCGGCCTGCCGGCGCTGACCTGGAAGCAGGAGTTCTCGATGGTGCCCGGCGCCTTCCGGCCCCGCGTGATGCCGGGGTACGTGATCGGACGCTACGACGCCCGTGTCACGGCGCCGGTAGGCAGTCCGCTGGCGGCTGGCGGCGACCCATCGCTCAGCGTGGTCGGCAGTGCTTTCAACAACACGATCAAGAGCTACCTCGAGACCGAACTGCTCTATACCGCAAAAACGCCATACCTGGGCTCGAACAACGTCCTCAACCAGTGGAACTTCGCCCACGACGGCAAGGCGCTGCCGGACACCATTCCCGACCTGGCCGCCGCCCTGACGCTCAATCCACAGATGAAAGTGCTCGCCATGGGCGGCTACCACGACCTGGCCACGCCGTTCTACCAGAACGAGCTTGACCTCGCGCGGCTGGGCACTGGCTACAGCATCTTCATTCGCAACTACAACAGCGGGCACATGAGTTACCTCGACGACAAAGTGCGCCTCCTCCAGGAGGCCGACCTGCGCGCCTTCTACAACAGCACATTGGTGGCACAATGAAGACCATGCACTTACTACTCCTGCTCATGACTGCTGCCGGCACGGCCTGCGCACAGGCGCCGATCAGCACGGACGCTACGGTGCCACCCGCGCTGCGGGTTCGGCCGGCGGAAGCGCCGGCGACCGGTGCGGCGCTGCGCGCGGAGGCGCTGGCCAAGTTGCAGGCGCAGTTCCAGGCAGCGGACACCGACAATAACGGCAGCCTGACGGTCGACGAGGCGAAACGCTTCGGCTTTGTTGCGAGGAATTTCGACGCGATCGACGTTGAACGCCGCGGTGCAGTGACCTTCGAAGACCTGCGCGTCTACCTCGCACGGGAGAAAGCAGCGCGGCGCTAGGCGTAAGCCGCAAGCCGCTCTGCGGCCTCCTTGCTCCTGTTTTTCCTGTTGAAGCGTCGGCCTGGGGAGGCCATGATCGGGAGCGCGCGGACTCGTCCGTAACCAAAGGTAATGAACACGGATGACTCTCGGTTTGCGGTAGCCTGATGCCAGGTCCACGCCGATCAACCCAGACGCCAGGAGGCTCCATGTTCAGGAAAACGATAGCTGCAGTTGCGATGACATTATTCGCGAGCGCCTTCGCTCAAGCAGAAACGTGGGAGTTTTCCTATACAGGCTTTTATGTAGAGGATCAGGCGAAATTCGAGCCCAATTACACGTGGCGCGGAGAGTTTTCCGGAACGGATGTGGACGACGACGGGGTCATCGAGTTTGACGAACTGAGTTCTTTCCGTCTGTTCATCTATGACTACGGTATCGGAAGTCCGGATTACTGCGATGTCGGTACCTATTGCGAGCTGCAGGCCTTTAGCTACCACCTCACGGGAGATCTCTCGTTCACTACGTGGACAAGGTATTCGGACGAGAATGGCTCGTCGTCGACGTGGACTATTATTGCCGGCGAAAGGATTAGCACTGAGCTCCTGCGTGCTGATGGATCAACCGGCTCATCAAATGTGTACTGGACTGCGCAGACACGGTTCGAGATCACGCCTCCGCCCATGCCCGTGCCCGAGCCAGCAGCGCCCGCGATGCTGGCCGCTGGCCTGGCCATCCTCGGCGTTCTCCGTTACCGCAGAGGCAGTTGATCATGCAATCGGGGGCATGGCTTGGCGCCATGGCTGCCGCGAAGTGGTCGGGCAAAGCATGGGCAACGGTGAGGTGACCCGTATCGCGATCGCCCGGATAAGGCGATCCGCGCATGCTGTATCATCCGGGTCCGAGAACGAAAGCCGCGCATGCTCATCATCACCATCAAACAAGGCAAGGAAAAAAGCATCCTTGCCGGCGACCCATGGATCTACGTTTCCGCCATCGACAAGGTCGAAGGCAAACCGCAGGAACGTAACAAGCCCGGCTCCACGGCGATCGTGCAGTCCTCGTCACGCCAGTTCCTGGCGCGCGCCGCATACAACGCCAAGTCGCAGATCGCCGCCCGTGTGTGGTCGTTGCGTGAGGACGAGCCGGTCGATCATGCGATGATGAAGCGTCGCGTGCAGGCCGCCATTGCCAGGCGCGCCGATGCGCTGCGCAGCGCCGATCCACAGGAACTGGTGCAACTGATCGACGGGGAAAAGGATGGCTTGCCGGGATTGCTGGTGCACAGCTACGGCGGCGCCGAAGGCTACCTGGTCTGCCAGTTCAATGCTGGCGGTGTCGATCTGTGGAAGATTCCCATTGTGCAGGCGCTGCTGGCTGCGACCGGCTGTCCCAACGTGTACGAACGCTGCGACGCTCTGTTACGCAAGGGGGAGGGGCTGCTGGCCAAGTCACGCGCGCTGGCCGGCGAAGAGCCACCGCAACGGTTGATGGTGCGGGATGGTAAGCGGCTGGCGCCAATGGATATCCGTACCGGATTCACTTACCCTCGCTGAGAAGCAGCGTGGGCGGGGACCGTCCCTACGGGACTGTCCCCCGCTTTTTTGCAAGCAGCACCGCTATTCGTGGGGACGGAACTGCCCGCTCAGCGGCCTGCGGCGGCAGTCCCCTCGGCTGCGGACCGCCCGTGTTTATTTCTTCTTGCTTTGCCAGACGCGTTGTTGCTGCTTCTTCTGGGTCTGGACCCTGTTCTGGCTTGCCTTGTACAGCGTGGTGGCGTCTTCCTTTGCACGTTCCAGCGTGCGCATCTCTTCGTTGTCATCGTGCGCAACGAAATATTCTGCGTCCTGCGCGGACACCACCAGTTTGATCGCCGAGGCGTCGTCCAGTTCGTACATTTCGGTGAGAAGCGTGGTGACTTCGTCGAGGTATTCTTCGTAGCTCAGGTAATTCATCATGGATCCATTCGGGTTAGGCCGACATGGTACAAGATCTTGCCCCTGCCCATGTAAGTGTTCGCCTCCTGCGCCGCATGCCCCGCGATGGTATGCTGCCTGCATGACTACTGACTCCGACATCGAGCTGTCCGGCCCATTTCAGGCAACGGACGGCAACGGCCGTACCCTCGACGTGAAAGCGATCCGCATTTTCGACGAGGGCTACGGGATTATCGACGTGTACGTGCACTTCTCCGCCAAGCTCGATCCCGGCGCCTACAAGGATGCGGTGCTCATCCGCCAGATCATCGACCGGCTGCGCTCGGCCGGATACAAGGGGCCGGACTTCGCGCACAGCGATCCCGGCCTGCAGGAAAGCCGCGTCATCGTTCTGGAAGCGCCCGAGGAATTCGCGGCCTTTGCCAAGAGCCGTGGCTGGAAGAACCTCGCCGAAGAGTTCGACGAATAAGCGGTCCTGCTGCTGCGGCGCTACCGCCGCAGCTTAGTGCCGCGACGGCGGCAATACGTGCCGGAACGTGGGTTCGATATTCTTCGAATGCAGGTGGCGGACGATATCCTCCAGCGTGGCGTCCTTGAGCAGCAGGCCGTCAATGTCGACGGCGCGCTGCGGCTGCGCAAGCGTCACCTCCGGCGCTACTCCCATCCTTTGTCCGAGCGTTGCCAGGCCGCGCGCAAACTGGTCCGCGCCGATGCTCAGCAAGCCTTCGAGGAAGGCGACCTGGCCGCCCAGCGCTGGCGACATCTCCAGTCCCGCATCCTCAGCGAACGACGCGCCCATACCCGGATGGATGAACGCTGCCCACTTGCCCGTGCGCTTGCTCAGGCACGGCGGCAGTTCGATGGGGGCATCAAGAGCCTCGGCTGCCATCTCGACACCGGGCACGAATGCCTGGCAAAGCAGGTGGACGAATTCCTGCGCCTGAGCCGCCGGAACGGGCGTTTCCAGGGACAGCCACAGGCGGTAGCCATCGCCGCCGGAGACGCTGACGGCAGGGGCGGGGAACGCCAGTTCCGACTGGATCGCGTTCGCCACGGTGCAGAGGCTGGTCCAGTGCTGGTCTTCGCTCCCTGGCTCCTTCCGGAACGGGATGACAATCGCCCGGACCTGGCCATCCGCATCCACAAGATCGAACTCGCTGGAGGGGCCGAGGATGTGCTGTTCGAGCGCTTCCGCCGTGACAGCGCCCGCGGGCAGGTAGAGCCGCATCAGTTCCGCGATGAGATTTTGCATGGGGTTCATGTCTCGTCACTCCGAATGGGCGATGCGCAGGCCGCCCTTGTTATCGGGCAGCCAAACTTCCGCCAGGTCCGAACTCACATCGAAGAATCCCAGGCCATGTCGGGCGGCGAGCGCAAACACCGCCTCGTGCGCGCGGTCGATCTTGTCCCAGTCGAGGAAGGTCATGTAGATGAGGGCAGGGCAGATGATGTATTCGGTGCCGGTCGGCTCATCCGAATCCGCCGGCGCGGGAGGGAACTCCGCTCCCAGGTCGGCGTAGAACGCCTGCAGCGCCGGCGCAGAATGGGCCGGGTCGTCGTAAGCCTGGTCGTCGCTCCAGTCGGTCTGCTGTTCGTACCAGTCGAGGAAGGCGGCGCGCTTTGCGGGCGCGGCCTCGGGTGCAAACACCATCAGGTCAAAGGTCATGCGTGCTCCGGTTGAGATGCGTTGCGGCTTGGCCGCTGAATGACGCGATTATTTCACGGATGGGCCGTTACGGAAAACGGAGTTGGCTGCATCCCTGTTGTCGAAAGCTGTGCCGGGCTTATATGATGCGCATCTACTGGTCCCCATCCAACGCGAGGAAGGCGCTGCAATGAACACCGATGAACTGGCGTCCTCGCTGCGTGCGGAAGCCGATGCGCTGCTGGCCCGCACTGGCATTCTGGACCTGATGGCGGAATACGGTCGCGCGCATGTGAGCGGCAGCTATAGCATGGGTTTGATGACCTGGCGCGACCTCGACATCTACCTCGAGATGTCGCCTCCCGACGCGGGCCGGTTCCTGGAACTGGGCGCCCGGATCGGCCAGGCGCTACGCCCGCGCAAGCTCTCGTTCACCGACCACCTGAACTACCCGAGTACCGAAGTCCTGCGCGGCCTTTACTGGGGCATCAAGACCGACGAGTTGTCCAGTGGCGGCTGGAAGATCGATCTATGGGGCGTTACGCCGGAAGTCAGTGCAGAGCGCCTCGCACATTGCCGCGCGATCGAAGGCAGGATGACGCCACAGGTGCGCTCCGCCATCCTGCGCATCAAGTCGGAGGTATGCCATCTGCCCGGCTATCGGGATTCGTTCACCAGCCAGGACGTCTACGATGCCGCTTTCGCAGGCGCGGACACCGTTGCCGGCTTCTGGCGCTACGTGCAGGCGCGAACCCGCGATAGTGCATAGTGCAGTACTCAACGCTTCAATGTGGTCCAATATCCCTTCAAAGTGAATTGCAGCCTGGAGAAAAGATGAAAGCACGGCTTCGCAACATGGCAGTATTCGCCACCTTCCTGTTTGCTGCGGGCGCACCGGCGCTGGCCAGTCAGCCGCTGGCCACCGAGCGCGAGATCGCGCATCTGCTTAACTACGTGGCCAGCCCGGGCTGCCAATTCAACCGCAACGGCACCTGGTATGAGGGGAGCAAGGCGCGCGAGCACCTCAAGGACAAGTACGACTACATGGCCAAGCGCAAGCTGGTGTCGAATGCCGAAAGCTTCATCGAGCGCGCGGCGTCGAGCAGCAGCATGAGCGGCAAGGCGTACCTCGTCCGCTGCGGCAGCGGAGCCGCGACGCACAGCGGACCATGGCTGATGGCGGAACTCAAGCGCTTCCGCAGCGCGGCGGCGGCCAGGTAAGCCGCGCCTACACGGGCTGGCGCATCAGTTCCGCGACTTCTGCCGCGATCTGCTGGGCGAGCTGGTGGATGTGGAAGCCGTCCACAAAGCCGTGGTGCGCCTGCACCGAAAACGGCAGATGCACGCGTCCGTGCGGCGCGTCGCGGTATTTTCCCCACGCGATCGATGGAATGTCCGGCGCCGCCACCGACATGGTCGGGTGCTGGATCGCGGTGAAGTCCAGCCACGGGATGCAGGTGACGAACACCTGCTCCCTCGCGTCGCGCGGCGACATCCTGCTGTAGGTATCGTTCAACTCCACCATGTTCACGGCCTGGTCGCGCGCGGCCAGGCTGCGTGCGACCCACTCGCGCAGGTTGTCGGTCCACTCGAACTGGGTGAAGTTCAGGTCCTGGTTCTGGTTGATCACCGTGTAGGAGGGGATCAGCCGCTCGATGCGGAAGACCTGGTCTTCCAGGAGACGGTAGCGGAAGTTCTCCACCTGCAGGGTCGCGCGCAGGATCGCGTAGAGCAGCACATGGAAGGACGGCAGGCCATGCTCGTTGCACCAGGGGCGGAAGTCGGGCAGGTCCAGCGTGAAAGCGATATTGAGCGCAGGGCTGTCCATCCGGTGGAAGAGGTCGAAGCGGTCGCGTCGCTGTTCGAATTTCTGCATGCTGTTGCTGGCTGTACGTAAAGCAGGATTGTCGCATATCGCCCGAGGGGGACGATGGGGCTAGCTGGGGTGCTGTGCCTGGGACATGTCGGTGAGCACGCGCCTGACCGAAGCGGCGCCGGGTTCCGTGTCGAGCCAGTCGAAGGGCGCCGTGTGGCCGAACACGGGATGCGGCGCGCGCAGCCACGCGACCGCTGCTTCTTCGCCGGGAAAGGCGCGAAGGGCGAGGGCAGTGACATCGGCCAGTCGCCAGATGCGTTCGGACGCGGAGGCGTCGAGGGCGCCCTTGCGCGATGCGAGCGCTTGTGCGGTGTGCGGCGAGACGCCGGCCAGGGATCGTAGGCGCGTGACTGGCAGGCCAAGGTAGGTCGCGGCGTCGGCCAGCAGGGTCGCGGGCAGGCCTTTGCGAATCAGCGAGACCGGATCGCAGCCGGGCTTGCCGAGATCGACCATGAGCTGTGCGAAGCGGTTGTCGGGATCGTGGGGCATCTGTACGTACCGGATGAGGTGGTAGCGCACAGGTTGCCACGATTCCGGCCCGCGTGGCGGCCCGATGGGAGGCTGACCGGAAACTTCCGCCGGGATGCAATCTTTGGTATTTTTATAATTGTGACGATGGGTAGGCGCCAGGGGCGCAACTATAGAGCAGTCGGGGAATACCCGCCACAAAAATGTCGCTGCCCCCCTTATTTTGGCCGCCGGGCGTGGCCCTGATACGAAAAAGTCATGCTTGGGCGCATATTTGACGTTCAACATTGCCTAATCGAAGGCTAGAATAGCGTTGCTTTGATTGGTGGACACGCCCGGGGAAGTTACAGAGGCCGTGAACCGCATCGCTTCGCCTCGCGCGACACCCATAATAAATTTAGATACTGGAGAAGACGTAGTGAGTATTTTCAGGACCAAGAATCTCGATACCATGGTGGCCGACAGCCGCTCCCCAGGCGGACTGAAGAAAGTGCTTGGTCCAACCGACCTCATTTTCATGGGCATTGGCGCGATCGTCGGCACCGGCATCTTCGTGCTCACGGGCACCGGCGCGGTTACGGCCGGCCCGGCGCTGACCCTGTCGTTCGTGGTGGCAGCGCTGGCTTGCTGCTTCGCTGCGATGTGCTATGCGGAGTTCGCCTCCACCGTGCCGGTCGCCGGCTCCATCTACACCTATAGCTACGCCACGCTGGGCGAAATCGTCGCCTGGATGATCGGCTGGGACCTGCTGCTCGAGTACGGGCTGGCAACGTCGGCCGTGTCGGTCGGCTGGTCCGGCTACTTCCAGTCGCTGCTGAGCGGGTTCGGGCTGGGACTGCCGACCGTGCTGACCGCGGCGCCGGGCGCGCTGCCGGGCGTGGAAACCTGGTTCAACCTGCCTGCACTGGTCATCATGCTGGTCCTGACCACGCTGCTGTCGTGGGGCGTGCGCGAATCGGCCCGCCTGAACAACATCCTGGTGGTGATCAAGGTCAGCGTCGTGCTGCTGTTCATCGTCGTGGGCGCCAAGCACGTGCAGCCTGCCAACTGGCAGCCGTTCATGCCGTTCGGCGTCTCGGGCGTGATGAGTGCTGCGGCACTGGTGTTCTTTGCCTTTATCGGTTTCGATGCGGTAACGTCCGCGGCGGAAGAGGTCAAGCGTCCTGAGCGCGACCTGCCGATCGGCATTATCGGTTCGCTGGTGATCTGCGCGGTGCTGTACGTGGTCGTGGCGGCCATCATGACCGGCATCGTGCCTTACCAGAAATTCCTGGGCATCGACCACCCTGTGTCGCTGGCGCTGCAGTACGCAGGCGAAAACTGGTTCGCCGGTTTCGTCGACCTGGGCGCGATCCTCGGCATGACCACCGTGATCCTGGTGATGGCTTACGGCCAGACCCGCGTGCTGTACGCCATGTCGCGCGACGGCCTGCTGCCGAAGCGCCTGTCCTCCATCAATCCGAAATACGGCACCCCGTACTTCGCGACCTGGACCGTCGGCATCATCTTCGGCGTGATCGCCGCGTTCGTGCCGCTGGGCGTGCTGGCTGAGCTGATCAACATCGGTACGCTGGCTGCATTCTGCCTGGTGTCGGTAGCAGTGATCGTGCTGCGCAAGAAGCGTCCGGACCTGCACCGCGCCTTCCGTTGCCCTGGCGTGCCGCTGGTCCCGATCCTGGCGATCGTCTTCTGCTTCGCGCTGATGACCTTCCTGAGCAAGACCACCTGGATCGCCTTCGGCATCTGGCTGGTGCTGGGCCTGGTGATCTACTTCGGCTACGCACGCCGCCGCGCGCTGCTGCATCCGGGTAACGCTCCGGCGTAATTACCACTGCGTCCCGGGCGAGGCCCGGACCGCCCAGAAGGCCCGGTCGCGTACCGGGCCTTTTTCTTTCAATTGCTCGTCGCGGGCGAAATTGAAAAGGGGACGGTTCCCCACGGAAGCCGTCCCCAATGTTCAGTAAGCGGCCAGTCGACCGCTTTCCTTACGCCGGAAAATCGATTACTTCGATGCGTCCTGGATCTTCTCGCCAGCACGCTCGACGCCCTTGCCGGTCGCACGAACCGCTTCCTTGGTCTCCTGGCGAACTTCCGCGCCAGCGCGTTCCACGTTCGCTTCCGCATGTTCCGCCGCGTGTTCGATGTTATCGCCAGCGCGCTCGGCTGCGGCATCGACATTGGCGGCGGCGCGTTCGGCTGCACGGTCGGCAGCTTCCACGCCTTCGGCGGTTTCGCGGGCGACGTTCGCGCCTGCCTCGTCGACGGCCTTGCCGGCTTCCTGCGCCGGGCCCATATCGTCACGTTTGTTGCAGCCGGTCGCCACGACAGCGACGGCCAGCATGATTGCGGTGAGAGTAGTCTTTTTCATGATTTGCTCCAAGTGGGAAATGTTGCTACTTAGCTTACACAACTCCGGAAAAACGTGCGTCACGATACGCAACAGTGCGTCAAATCCGGGGTGCCCACAAAAAAATACCTCCGGTGAGGGAGGTATAAGGATCGCCATGAAGGCTCTGCAGGAATCATGTTACGCCGCGTCGATTACGTGAACCTTAACGTGTCGTGCCAGCGAAGGATGGCGGAATCGGCCCATTTATGGCCGATTCCGCCAAACCGCTTGACCCTGTAGCGGCTACAGGGTTTGTAATGCCTCCGACCCCCATCCATACGGAGATTTGCCTCATGCCCCTGTCGAATGAACCGGCGCTGCTGTGCGCCGCTTTCCTGCTGTATTTCGCCACCGCCTTCGTGTGGCCATCCTGGCGCGTCTGGCGCCGTACGGGCATCAACCCCTACGTGCTGCCGTCCGGTGATGACGCGCACGGCTTCGTTACATCCGGGATGCGCGGCGTCGTGGCTGCCTTGTTCGTGTATGTCCTTGCGCAGGCATGCTGGCCACGCGTGGACGCGGCCCTTGGCGTGATCCCCTGGCTCGCATCTCCCGTGTGGCAGGCGGCAGGCTGGCTGGGCTTCGCGATAGCAATGTGCTGGACGATCGTGGCGCAGTTCCAGATGGGTCGGTCATGGCGCATCGGCATCGACCGCGCCCACGCCACCGGACTGGTGACGAACGGCCTGTTCGCGGTCTCGCGCAACCCCGTATTCCTGGCGATGCGGCTGTGCCTGTTCAGCCTCGTGCTGATTCGTCCCAACGCCCTGACGGCCGGGCTGTGGCTGGTGGGCGACGTGCTGATGCAGTTCCAGGTCCGCCTCGAAGAAGCGTTCCTGCGCGAACGCCACGGGGCGGCGTACGACAGCTACTGTTCACGTGTCCGCCGCTGGCTCTGAAGCGGCGCCGCAGGACATTGGAAACCGCTCAGGCCCCTTCGTCGAGGAAATTGCGGACTGCGCGTTCGATGTCGAGGCATACCCGGGTGAGGGCGATGCGCAGGTCGGCCGCTGGCATATCGCTCGCGGTTGGGTCGGGGAAATCCCACTCCAGGGTGAGCGGGGAGCCGGGCCAGGCCGGCGGACGCACACGCGCGGTTTTCGCACAGACGGAGATGACGTATTGCAGCGGGTCAGGCAGCGGGATCGAGAAGGCGTGCCATGATTTGCTCTCCAGCCCGTCGGTCGGGTAGCCGCGCTCGCGCAGCACCTCCAGGACCAGCGGGTTGACCTTTCGTGTCGGGTGGCAACCGGCGCTGTAGGCAACGTACCGGCCTTCGCCCAGTTTGTTCAATACGGACTCGGCCATGATGCTGCGGCCGGCATTGCCGGCGCTAACGAAGAGTACGGACTGGGCTTCTGAAACGGTAGACAAAGGAACGCCTTAAGCTGCCCCGGCAACAAGCCGGTCTTGGATTTTCGACACGCGGGATTCTAATGGGCATGCATATATCAGATTGTAGGCAATGTCCTCGCGGTTTTGTAGTCTTAGTCCTACAATTTTTTGCATGGAGACCGGCTGCCTAAGCGCGCGCGGACTCCCTCGCCAGCTTCACGAAGGCGTCCACCAGCGGCGCCTGGTCGTCCTTGCGGTGCGCCAGCAGCAGTGCCGTCGTTGCCCCCGCGTCGGATAAGGGCCGGTAGCACACGCCGTCCATGTTGATCCGGTCGAACGATGCCGGCAGCACGGACACGCCGCATCCTGCCGCCACCAGCGCGATGATGGTCGAGGCCTCCTTCGCTTCCTGCGCGATCTGCGGCGCATAGCCCGCATCGCTGCACAGCCTGAAGATCTGGTGGTAGATGCTGGTGCCGGCACTGCGCGGATACATCACGAAGGGCAGGTGCTCCAGCTCGCGCATCGCGACCTTCTTCCTGCGCGCGATGGGCAGGCGCTCGGGCAGCACTGCCATGAGGCGGTCGCGCCGCAGTTCGGCGGCGGCCAGGCTGTCGGGCAAGGCGCGTTCCGGCGGACGAATGAATGCGAGGTCGAGTTCGCGCTGCTCAAGCGCTTCGAGCTGGGGCGCCGTCGCCATCTCGTGCAGCGTCAGGCTGACTGCGGGGTACTCGCTGCGGTAACGGTTGATCACGGTCGCGAACAACGGCGTGAGCGGCGTCGTGAAGGTGAAGCCGATACGCAGCTCGCCCGCTTCGCCGCGTTGCGCCCGGCGCGCGGTCTCGGACGCCTGCTCCGCCATCGCCAGGATGCGGCGCGCATCGGCCAGGAACAGTTTGCCGGCATCGGTCAGCCGCACCGAGCGGCGCGTACGGGCAAACAGCTGCGCGCCGACGTCGGCTTCCAGCGCCTGGATCGATTGGCTGAGCGGCGGCTGTCCGATGTGCAGCCGCTCGGCCGCACGCGTGAAGTGCAGTTCTTCCGCGACGGCGATGAAGTAGCGGAGGTGGCGCAGTTCCATGATTGATCGTTTTATTCGATAAGTAATGCGGGAAATATATATTGGACTGTATTAAAGCGCAAACTTAAGATGGGCTTCGTTCCAAGGAGGTCCCGATGTCCAATGCCGCAATTGCCGGAAGCCCGCGTTTCAAAAGCATCAACCGCGCCATGTTGTTTGGCGGCCTGGCCACGTTCTCGCTGCTGTATTGCGTGCAGCCGCTGATGCCGCTGCTGGCCGCGCAATTTGCGCTGACTGCCGCGCAGGGCAGCTGGGTGCTGTCCATTTCCACGCTGACGCTGGCCGTGTCCCTGGTCGTGAGCGGTGCGCTGTCGGACCGGATCGGCCGCAAGCCGCTGATGGCCGGTGCCATGGCCGCCGCCAGCGTGCTGACCGTGCTGTGCGCGTTCGCGCAGGATTACATGCAGCTCCTGGTGCTGCGCGCGCTGCTCGGCGTGGCGCTGGGCGGCATGCCGGCGGTGGCGATGGCCTACCTGGCCGAGGAAATCGACCGTCCCTCGCTGGGCATCTCGATGGGCATGTACATTGGCGGCAGCGCATTGGGCGGCATGCTCGCCCGTGTGCTGGTGTCGATCGGCAGCGACCTGCTGTCATGGCGGATCGCGCTGGCCGCTGCCGGTGCGGCGGGCCTCTACGCTGCGTGGGAATTCTGCCGCAGCCTTCCGGCGCAGGCCAACTTCCGGCCGGCGCGTCCCGGCCTGCGCGCGCTGGCGGACGGCGCCCGCGCGCATTTCAGCGACGAGGGGCTGCGCTGGCTGTTCGCGCTTGGTCTGCTGGTCATGGGTGTCTTCGTCAGTCTGTACAACTGCATCAGCTACCGGCTGCTCGGAGCGCCGTTCGGGCTCGGTCATGGCGCCGTCGGTGCCATCTCGGTGCTTTACACGATCGGCATCTACAGTTCGGTATGGGCGGGCCGCATGGCCGACCGCTACGGGCGCCGCAACGTGCTGTGGATGGTGCTGGCGCTGATGATGGCGGGGCTGGTGCTCACCTTGTCCTCGTCGCTGGCGGTCGTAATCGGCGGGCTGGCGCTGGTGACCTTCTGCTTTTTCGCCGCGCACTCGATCGCAAGCAGCTGGGTGGGGCTGCGGGCGAGGGCGCCGCAGGCGCTGGCGTCCGCGCTGTACCTGTTCTTCTATTACCTGGGCGGCAGCCTGGTGGCCTGGGTCGCGGGGATGGCGTGGGACGCGGCTGGCTGGACCGGCGTGGTGTCGCTGCTGCTCGCCACGCTGGGCGCGGCCATGCTGGTTGCCCTGCGCCTGCGCGGGTTGGCTCCCATCGCCGCACGCGCACCGGCGTAAGCCGCGCGCCTGGCCGGGATCAGTGGCCTACCAGGTGCGCATGCCACAAGGGCCGGTCCGTGCCGGGGTCGAGCAGGTAGTCGAGCTTCCCCGCGATGATGGTCGCCACCGGCAGCCCGTCCCTGAACAGCACGCGGTTGCCCGCCAGCGCCGGGACCTTGTCGCCCGCAAGCAGCGTGCCGGACAGGTTGAGCGGATCGACGCCGGAGATGGTCACCAGCGTGCCGTCCTGCGGTCGCCGCCGCACTTCGCGCAGCAGCGGGATCGCCTCCGGCAGCGCGAACTGCTCGCCCGAGAAACCGGCGACAAAGCGCCCGCCGCGAATGTCCCCGCGCGCTTCGAGCCGGTGGTACACCGGCTGCAGTTCGCGCCACGATGGCATCCACGAGGCCTCGCGCTCCAGCAGCCGCCAGAACACGACGCCGTAGCGCCGCAGCAGCGTCATGGCGACATGCTCCAGCGTTTCCGGATCGGTGCGCGGCTTGCGGGCCGGGCGGCCATCTGATGGTGCGGGAGGGGGCGGGTCGCCTCTCCGAACCAGCGCCCAGCGTCCCGCTTCCTCCATCGACGGACCCGCGCCACGGCGGCGCCGCTTGTCATTGCTGGCGCGCTTGGTCGCGGGCAGCAGCATCGCGCGCATGCCGGCGAAGCTGTCGGCGTTGACCAGGCCTGTCGCCACGAGTTCGCCGAGCGCGTTCTCCAGTTCCACCGGCAGCAGGCGCGCGTCGTGCTGCAGTTCGTCGAAAAACATGGCGCCATGCTGGCGCAGCGCATCGAGCACCAGCGCAGCGCGGGACGATACTTCCGGCGGGGCGCCCGGACCGGGCAGCGCAAGCCATCGCGCGGCCTGGCGGCGCGGCAGCAGCACGATCGGCGTGCTGCGCACCGGACCGCCTGACGCCGACAGAGGCGCGCCGATGCGCGTCCACACCAGTTTCCCTGACCGGCACAGTTCATCCAGCCACAGGATCGAGTAGTCGCGCAGCCTCAGGGCGAGCAGGTCGCTTTCCCATGCGCCGGCGGCCGCTTCGTAGCCTTCCAGCTGCGCCAGGACTTCGGGGAGCGCATCCTGCCCCTGCAGTTGCGTGTCGCGCGTCAGGTGCTGCCAGTCGAACAAAAAGCGCATGAAGTCCTGCTGCTCGACAGGCTCGATCTCGCGCCGCAGGCTGCGGATCGTGTAGCGGTGGATGCGCGCGAGCAGGTGGCGTTCGCTCCATTCCTCTTCCGTTGTCCCCGGCGTGAAGCGGCCGCGCATCACATAGCCTTCGCTTTCCAGCTGTGCGAGTGCGATCGCGACGGCGCTTTCCGGCAGCGCCATGGCGGCGGCGATGTGCGCAAGCGGCTGCGGTCCGAAGCCGGTCAGGCGCGCGCGCACGATCTCCACCAGCGCGCTGTCGCGCGACCAGGGTGCGTCGCCATTGCCGCGATGGCTTTCCGGGATCGTCAGGGCCGGCGTCGCCGTGGCCTCGGGGTAGGCCGCCTGCAGGCAGTCCAGCCGCTCGAGCGGCACCCAGAAATCGACGCCGGCGTCGCCTCGCAAGCGCGTCACGCGGCCGCTTTCGGCCAGCTGTTCCAGCCACCTTGGCCAGCCGTCCTGCGCGAGCGCCTCGGCGCGGGTGATGAACGACAGCGCGACCAGGGCTTCCTGCACCTCGTCGCTGTTGCGCGCCTGCGGCCAAGCTTCGGCGGCGACGCTGGCGATCGCATCCGCGTCGAGCGCGCCCAGGTCGTCCGGGGATTCGGGATCGCTCCAGCGGCGGCTGCGCACCGCCTGCGTGCGGCGCTCCTCCAGCGGCGCATCGTCGAGGAAGGCGTACGGGTTGGCGTTGAGGATCTCGGCCGCCAGCGGCGAGGGCGCGGGCAGGTCGCGCGCGAGCAGGCGCACGTCGCCGGCTTCGATGCGGCGCAGCAGGGCCAGCCAGCCGTCGCTGTCCATCGCATCGTGCAGGCAGTCGTCCAGGGTCTGATCGACCAGCGGATGGCTGGGCAGTTCGCGCTCGCCGACGACGTTTTCCAGGCACGCCGCCTGGTCGGGGAAGACCGACGCCAGCAGGTCGTCGCTCTTCATGCGCTGCAGCTGCGGCGCCACCTTGCGCCCGCCGGTAAATCTCGGAAGCGCCAGGGCGGTCGTGGCGTTCCAGCGCCACCGCACATTGAACATGGGCGCATCGAGCAGGGCCTGGACCAGGATATGCTCCGCGGTGGAGGAGCGCAGGTAGCGCCACACCTCGTCCAGCGGGAAGCTGTGGCTGGTGGACAGCGACAGGATGATCGCATCTTCCGTCGCCGCCGCCTGCAGCTCGAAATTGAAGGTGCGGCAGAAGCGCTTGCGCAGCGCCAGCCCCCATGCGCGGTTGATGCGGCTGCCGAACGGCGCGTGCAGGACCAGCTGCATGCCGCCCGACTCGTCGAAGAAGCGCTCCATCACCAGCGTGTCCTGGGTCGGCAGCGCGCCGAGCGCGGCGCGCGAGCGCGCCAGGTACTCGACAATCTGGCGCGCGGCTTCCTCGTGCAGGCCCAGGTGCTCGTCCAGCCAGGCCACGGCACGGTCGAGTCCGGCACCTTTATCCGAAAAACCCGTTGGGCCGATTCCTAAAAAGGTGCCAGACCCCACGGCGGGGCTGTCGAATGGGGACGGGACTCCCGCTGCGGCATTTTCCGAAGGCGAAGTTGGGACGGTTCCTAACAAGGTGCCTGACCCCGGGGTTGGGTTTTCTGAAGGGGGGTAGGTGAGTTCGTGTTCGATGGCGGCGCGCAGGCGGGCGACGCCGGCCGACAGTTCGTCGCTGCGGCCCGGGGCTTCGCCCAGCCAGAACGGGATGCTGGGGGCGGCGCCGTGGGCGTCTTCGACGCGCACCTTGCCGGCGTCGACTTTCAGGATGCGGTAGGAGGTGTTCCCGAGCTGGAAGACGTCGCCGGCCATGCTCTCGACCGCAAAGTCTTCGTTGACGGTGCCGACCGAGTGGCCCTGCGGTTCGAGCAGGACGGTGTAGTCGGCGTTGTCGGGAATGGTGCCCCCGGAGGTGACGGCGGCGAGCTTGCCGCCGCGCCGGCCGCGCAAGGTGCCGGCGGCGGCGTCGCGGTGCAGGTAGGCGCCGCGCACGCCGTTGCGGGTGGTGTAGCCCTCGGCCAGCATGCGCAGGATGGCGTCGTAGCGCGCGCGTTCCAGGCTGGCGTAGGGGTAGGCGCGGCGTACCAGTTCATACAGGTCGTCCTCGCGCCATTCGCGCGAGGAGACTTCGGCGACGATCTGCTGCGCCAGCACGTCGAGCGGAGCGCGCGGGATGCGCAGGGCATCGAGCTCGCCGCGCCGCACGCAATCGAGCAGGGCGGCGCATTCGATGAGGTCATCGCGCGACGTGGGGAACAGGCGGCCTTTCGGGATGCCGCCGACGTGGTGGCCGGAGCGGCCTACCCGCTGCAGGAAGGAGGCGATGCTGCGCGGGGAGCCGACCTGGCACACGAGGTCGACGTCGCCGATGTCGATGCCAAGTTCGAGCGAGGCGGTGGCGATCAGGACGCGCAGGTCGCCGCGCTTGAGGCGCTGTTCGGCATCGAGCCGGTATTCCTTGGCCAGGCTGCCGTGGTGCGCGGCGACGTGTTCCGCTCCCAGCCGCTCTCCCAGGTGGCGCGCGATGCGTTCGGCCATGCGCCGCGTGTTGACGAAGATGAGCGTGGTCTTGTGCTGGACCGCCAGTTCGGCCATGCGGTCGTATACGCGGTCCCACACTTCGTTGGGCATGACCGCCTCCAGCGGCACCGGCGGCAGTTCGAGCCCCAGGTCGCGCGCACGCACGTGGCCGACGTCGACCACGGCGCAGTCGCCCCCGCCGCGCCCGACCAGGTAGTCGGCCACCAGCGACAGCGGTTTCTGGGTGGCGGACAGGCCGATGCGCACCGGCCGGCGTCCACACAACGCGTCCAGGCGTTCGAGGCTGAGGGCGAGGTGGCTACCGCGCTTGCTGCCGGCGACGGCGTGGATCTCGTCGACGATCACGGTGCGCACGGTCGACAGCATGGCGCGCCCGCTGTCCGATCCGAGCAGCACGTACAGCGATTCGGGCGTGGTGACGAGGATGTGCGGCGGCCGTTTGCGCATGGCGTTGCGTTCGGCCGTCGTGGTGTCGCCGGTCCGCACCGCGGTGCGGATGCCATGCGGGGGCAGTCCCAGTGCGGCCAGTTGCGCGCCGATGCCGGCCAGCGGCGCGTCGAGGTTCAGGCGGATGTCGTTCGACAGCGCCTTCAAGGGCGACACGTACAGCACCTGCGTTTCGTCCGGCAGGGCGGCCTCGCTGCTCTCCTGCACCAGCGCGTCGATGGCGGCCAGGAAGGCGGTCAGCGTCTTGCCCGATCCGGTCGGCGCCGCCACCAGGGTTGGACGGCCGGCCTGGATCAGCGGCCAGGCGCGCCGCTGCGCCTCGGTCGCCGCCGGGAAGGACGCGCCGAACCACGCGGCGACAGCCGGGTGAAAGTCCTTCCAGATGCTGTCCAGTGGCATGCGCTCATTCGTCCAGTGCAGGTCCCCAATTCTAGCAACAAGCCGGGAAAGGGGCAGGCAAGCGGACTTCAGTCCCGCGGCCGGTTCGCGCCCGGCGCTGGCGTAACGCCACCCAGCCGATAGGACAGCCCGAGATACACCACGCGCCCGTCGAACCGCCGCACGTTGCGCTCCCTCAGCACGGGCGTCTCGATGCGGGTATCCGATCCGGTCGAACCGAATACGTCGTTCACGTTCAGTACGAGGCTCAGCGCCGGGGTCAGCGTGCGCCGGTAGTTGACGCTGGCATGGGAATACGGCTTGCGCGATCCCTGCCCGAACAGCGATGCCCCCTGCGCGCTCAGCGTGAGCTGCACGGTATCCTGCTTTGTCGCTTTGTAGTTGAAACGCGCCCGGCCCGTCAGCGAGGTCGCGCTGCGTCGCGCATCTCCGCCCAGTTGCTCGTCCCAGCTGCGCTGTTCCATGCGGTTCACGGTGCCGCTGGTGTGCAGGGTCAGGTTCGGCAGCAGTTTTCCGTTCGCCGAAAATTCGAGACCCGCGCTGCGGCTGCTGCCGCTGTTGTCGCGCGTGGTCAGCAGCACCGTCTCGCTGATGAAGTAGCGCCGTTCGGAGATCTCGTGCGCGTCATGTTCGTAGAACGCGCGCAGGTTGGTCTCGACCGTGCCGATCCTGGTTTCCAGCCCCAGGTCCAGCGAATCGCTCGTGCCCGGGCGAAGGTGCGGGTTGCCGGAAGAGACGTTGAACTCGTCGCGGTACACCACAAAGGGATTGAGTTCGCGCGCATCCGGCCGCCGCAACCGTCGTGCGTAACTCAGGCGGACATCGGTGGCCTCGGATAGGCTGTAGTTGATGTAGAAGCTCGGGATCAGGCTGGTGTCCCGGTTGTCGGCACGGATACCGCTGGTCATCTGGTCGATGTCGAGCCGGATGTGCTCGACCCGCAGCCCGCCCAGCACGCCCCAGCGTTCGCCGGGCCGCCATTCGTAGGAGCCGTACACGGCAACGCTGGCCTGGCCGACGCGGAAGCGGTTGGTGCGCACCGGGTTCACGGTCTCGATGCCGGTCGCCGGGTCGATGCTGGTGTAGCGCGTGTCGAAGGTATCCGTGTGCCCGGCCCACTTGCCGCCCAGCTTGAGCGTGCCGCTCTCGCCCGGCCGCTCGTAGTCGGCGGTCAGGTCGGCGATGCGGTTGGCGGTGGTGCCGGCCTGTCGGCTGCGCGTATCCAGCACGCCCGGAGGACGCAGCGTGTAGGTGTTGGTGAATGCATTGTCGCCCAGGGTGTCGGAGGAGGACAGCCGCAGGTCCGCGCTGAATCGTTCGCCGCGCAGCGCGCCCTTGCGCTCCCAGGATGCGCCCACGCTGTAGTGGTCGCTCTCACCCGTGCGCATGGTGCTGCGTTCGTAGTCGCTGTCGGCGATGTCGTCCTGCCCGAAGTGGACGTAGCGGTCGTGCGCGTCCAGCCCGTTGCCGCGCCGGGAAAAGGACGCGTTCGCGGCCAGCTTGTCGCGCTCGTCCAGGTTGTAGGTCAGCGAGCCGCTGAATCCCGCCGAGTCGTTGAGCCCGCGCGAGGACGTATCCTGCGTGCTGCGGCTCTCGACGCCGGTGACCGGGTGGATGCGCGTGCGCGCGGCATGCCCGGACGAGCCGCGCCCGTCCTGGCGCATGTGGACCGATCCCTGCGCGCCGAAGCGCCCGGCATGGTAGCTGCCGTTCAGCGAGGCGTTGCGGCGACCGGCGGTGCCGGCATTGGCGTTGAGGACGGCGAAGCCGCCGGCGCGGCGCGTGCGCTTCATCACGATGTTAATGACGGGGCCGCCGCCCGACTCGTTGCCGAACTGGGCGCCCGGGTTGTTGATGACTTCGACCGAGGCGATGTCGCCCGCGGGAAGGGCGTTCAGCGCGGCGCCGCGTTGCTCGCCCTGCAGCATGGCCGACGGTTTGCCATCGATGAGCACCTGGACGTTCTGCTTGCCGCGCAGTGTCACATTGCCGTCGGGATCGACCGATACCGACGGCACCTTGTTGAGCGCATCGGCGGCGGTGTCGTTGCTCGCGCCAGGGTCGTTCCCGATGTCGTAGACCTGGCGGTCGGCCCGGTTGGTCGGCCGGGCTCCGACGACCGTTACCTCTGAAGGGGGCGGGGCAGGTGCGGCGGCGCCAGCCGGCGCAGGCTTGGCGGCCGGCGCGGCCACAGGCGGCTGGACGGGGGGCGCCTGTGCGCTGGCGGCGGCCTGCAATGCGCACAGCAGTGCGGCGGCACAACCTTTGTGCAACAGAGGCGGAGAACCCATCGGCGGTGCGGAGTAGGAAAATGTTGAGCATAGAGAACTTTTCCGCCGAAGTACAGGGGCCGTTCGTGCGGCAGGCTTGTCCTCCACCGTGTCATGATGGGCACAACGAACAGCCCCGACATGTATGACGCCTACCGAGCCAAGCAACCTGCCGCTGTACATCATCCTCAACGCCGGTTCCGGCCATGCGGAGACCGATCTGCAGCGCCAGACCATCGAGGAGGAGCTGGCGCGCGCGGGCAGGCGTTTCGAGCTGACGGTGGTGGAGGACCCCGGCGAGCTGGCGCAGGTCGCGGAACAGGCGGTGGCCAAGGCGCGCCAGGCTGGCGGCATCGTGGTCGCGGCGGGCGGTGACGGGACCATTAATACGGTGGCGCGCGCGACGCTCTCCAGCGGCTGTCCGTTCGGGGTGCTGCCGCAGGGGACCTTCAATTATTTCGGCCGCACGCACGGGATCCCGCAGGACCTGGCCGGGGCGGTGCGCGCGCTGCTGACGGCGCATGTGCAGCCGGTGCAGGTGGGCCGCCTGAACGACCGCATCTTCCTGGTCAATGCCAGCGTGGGACTGTACCCGACGCTGCTGGAGCAGCGCGAGCGCGACAAGCGCCAGTATGGGCGCAGCCGGGTCATCGCCTTCCTCTCGGCGATCAAGACCATCCTGGGCTTTCGCAAGCAGCTGACCATCCGCTTCGACCTGGGCGGCGCGCCCGAGACCATCCGCACCACGACACTATTCGTGGGGAACAATGCGCTCCAGATGGAGCAGGTGGGCATCGAGACGATGAAGCTCGCGCTGGAAGAAGGCAGGCTGGCGGCGGTGGCGCCGCGCTCGATCGGCAAGCTGGCCACGCTGGGCCTGCTGGTGCGCGGCGCGTTCGGCCAGCTGGGCGGGTCCGGCGACCTGATCGCGTTCGGCTTCAGGCGCATGACGGTGTGGCAGCGCGGCTGGTACGGCAGGCGCCGCGTGAAGGTGGCGATCGACGGCGAAGTCACGCACCTGGCGCCGCCGCTCGAGTTCGAAGTGATCGAAGACCAGCTGCTCCTGCTGGTGCCGGAAAATCCCGTGCGCGAGTGAGCGCCGTCACTCCGTCTGGAAGGCCTGCTCGCGCTTCTTCTTCAGTGCCGGCAGCAGCACCACCGCCATCGCGGCCAGCGCCAGCGCCAGCATGGCCGCGCTGATCGGACGCTCCACGAACACCATCGGATCGCCGCGCGAGAGCAGCAGCGCGCGCCGCATGTACTCCTCCATCATGGGGCCGATGATATAGCCGAGCAGCATCGGCGCCGGCTCGGCCCCCAGCTTGGCGCAGATGTAGCCAAGCAGGCCAAAGATGGCCAGCAGCCAGACGTCGAATTCGCTGTTGTTCAGGCTGAACACGCCGATGGCGCAGAAGGTCAGGATGGCCGGGTAGAGCAGGTGGTAGGGCACCGCGATCATCCGCACCCACAGGCCGATCATCGGCAGGTTCAGGATCACCAGGAACAGGTTCCCGAACCACATGGACACCACCAGTCCCCAGAATAGCGCCGGCTGCTCGGTCATGACGGCAGGTCCCGGCTGGATGCCCTGGATGATCATCGCGCTGATCATCAGCGCCATCACCGGGTTGGCGGGGATGCCCAGCGTGAGCATGGGGATGAACGAGGTTTGCGCGCCGGAGTTGTTTGCCGCTTCGGGCGCGGCCACGCCTTCGATCGCGCCTTTGCCGAATTCGCCGGCGTTGGGCGAAACCTTCTTTTCGATCGAGTAGGCGGCAAACGACGCCAGCATTGCGCCGCCGCCGGGCAGGATTCCCAGCGCCGAGCCGAGCGCGGTCCCGCGCAGCACGGGCGCAACGATGCGCTTGAAGTCTTCCTTGCTGAGCATCAGGCGGCTGACCTTGCGCGCGAGGACGCTGCGGGCGCCTTCGTCGTGTTCCAGGTTGCGGATGATTTCGCCGATGCCGAACATGCCCATCGCCGCGATCACGAAGTTGATCCCGTCGGCCAGTTGCGGCATCTCGAAGGTATAGCGCTGCGCGCCGGAGTTGACGTCGGTCCCCACCAGCCCGAGCAGCAGGCCCAGCAGGACCATGCCGACGGCGTTGAGCAGCGAGCCGCTGGCCAGGACGACCGAGGCGACCAGGCCCAGCACCATGAGGGAGAAATATTCCGCGGGGCCGAACCTGAGCGCGAGCTCGGCCAGCGGCGGCGCGAACAAGGCCAGCAGGATGGTGGCGACGGTCCCGGCAAAGAACGAGGACAGCGCGGCGGTGGCGAGCGCGCGTCCGGCGCTGCCGCTGCGTGCCATCTGGTGGCCGTCGATGGCAGTGACCACGGACGAGGACTCGCCCGGCAAATTGACGAGGATCGCGGTGGTGGAGCCGCCGTACTGGGCGCCATAATAGATCCCGGCCAGCATGATCAGGGCCGACGTCGGCTCCAGGCCGAAGGTCACCGGGAGCAGCATCGAGATGGTGGCGATCGGCCCGAGGCCCGGCAGCACGCCGACCGCAGTCCCGACGAACACGCCGATCAGGCAGTACATCAGGTTGGTCATCGTGAACGCGGTGTCGAAGCCCAGCGCGAGATTGGCGAGGATGTCCATGTGCGTTGGCTCCGCTCAGAAGTCCAGCCAGGGGCCGATCACGGGCATCGGCAAGCCCAGTAGCCGCACGAACATCAAGACGGCGAAGACGGCCAGCCCGATGGCCAATGGCAGCGCCCAGCGCAAGCGGAAGCCGGGGCTGGCCAGCGCGCTCAGCAGCACCAGCAGGACGATGGACGGGGCCAGCCCGGCGCCCCGCATCAGGTAGCCGAACAGCAGGATCGAGCCGAGCACCAACACCATGCCCTTGATGTGGAAGCTCCCCACCGGCTCGCCGTCGCGCAGGAACGAACGCACCACCGCGAGCAGCCCAATCAGGGCCAGCAGCCCGCCCAGCACGGAAGGGAAGTAGGCGGGGCCCATGCGCGCGACGGACCCCATCGGCAGCTCGAGCGCGAACACGATGGCGGCCAGGCCGAAGGCCAGGAAGATGATGCCGGTCCAGAAATCTTTCGGATGGCGGATGAATGCGGGCACGTGATTCTCCGGGTGGGGATGCCGGTCGGGCTGGCCGGCTGGCCGCGCCGGGGCGCCGGGCGGACCCGCCCCGGCGCCCGAGCCGGATCTAGTCGGCGTAGGCACCGGCCTTGGTGATGATCGGCTTCCAGCGCGCGATCTCGGCTTGCAGGTGCGCGCGCAGCGCTTCCGGCGTGGCGCGCGTGGCCGGCACGGGCTCCGTGCCCAGGTCGGCGAATCGTTTCACGACGGCCGGGTCCTTGAGCGCGGCGCGCAGCGCCCCGGCCAGCTGGTCCACGACCGGTTTGGGCGTGGACTTGGGCGCGTACATGCCGTGCCAGACCGCCACCTCGAAGCCGGGCAGGCCTGCTTCGTTCAGCGTCGGCAGGTTCGGCAGCGAAGGCACGCGCTTCCTGGTGGTCACGCCATAGGCCTTGATCTTGCCGCCCTTGATCTGGCTGGTGGTGTTGGTGGTCTGGTCGCACATGAAGTCGACCTGGCCGCCCAGCAGGTCGTTCATGGCCGGGCCCGTGCCTTTGTACGGGACGGTTGTGAGGTCGGTGCCGATGGCGGTCATGAACAGCATGCCGCACAGGTGCGAGGCCGAGCCGAGACCGGCGTTGGCGTAGGTGACCTTGTCTTTGTTGGCCTTGACGTAGGCGAGGAATTCCTTGAAGTCGCGGGCCGGGAAATCCTTGCGCGCGACCAGCGTCATCGGCACGTCGGTCACCAGGCCGATCGGCTCGAAAGCGGCGACCGGATCGTAACTGAGCTTGCGGTACAGGCTGGGCGCGGTCGACTGTCCGATGTGGTGCAGGAAGATCGTGTAGCCGTCCGGCCTGGCCTTGGCCGCGCGCGCCGCGCCGATCGTACCGCCGGCGCCGCCGACGTTCTCGACGATGATCTGCTGCTTGAGCGTCTTGCCCATCGATTGCGCGAGCAGGCGCGCCACCGTGTCGGTCGGGCCGCCCGCCGCGAACGGCACGATCATGGTGATTGTCCTGTCAGGATAATTCTGGGCCTGGGCCATCGCGCTGGCGGCGAGGGCGAGGCAGGCAACGGAGCGCAAGAGTGCTGCTTTCATCGGGATCATCCTTCTCGCATTGATTAGTCGGGACCGGGCCGGCAGGCGCGGCCCAGAGAAAAACCAACAAGCTGCGTGGGTGAATACGCAGCTAAGGTTGTACCAGAAGCTTGTCGAAGATTCAACGCCGTTCGCGGCGCTGTCGCGGCACGCCCACGGAACCCCCGTTCAGGCAGCCTGTTCCCTGTGAAGTGCGAGGCGCATCGGTTGCGACAGCAGCGGGGAGCCGTCGCCCAGGGGCTCCGGTTCGCCGTGGGGAAGGAAACCGGCGCGGGCGTACAGCCGTGCGGCCGGAGTGTCGCCGCAGGTCACGCCAAGCTGCACCACGCTGGCCTGCATGGACTGTGCCCAGGCGATCGCTTCGCGCAGCAGGGCGGATGCTACCCCGCAGCCACGGCTCTCCGGTGCCACCCACATCTGGAACAGGTTGACGAGCGCGGGCTGGGCCGTGTCTTGCCTGGCCCACAGCAGGCCGAGCGCTGCGCCATCGCGTTCGGCGACGAGGGGACAGTCCCGGCCGGAAACCGCTGCCGCCGACAGGCGGTCTTGCCAGTGGGTGGGCGGCAGCGCCTGTTCGGCTTCCCAGGTGCTGCCGAACGCATCCGGCGAGTCGGCGAGCGAACGCAGGCGGAGCTCGCGGTAGGCGGGCGCGTCGGCAGTTTCCAGTCGGCGGATCGTGAAGGCGGGTTCCATTGGCTGTCCTTGCTTGTCGGACCAGCTTACGCCACGGGCGGCAGTTCCCGCAAGGTCGGGAGAATATTGTTATGCTCTCGTCACCGCAACCGAACGAGGAAGAACATGAAGACCAAAGCAGCAGTTGCATGGCAGGCCGGCGCACCGCTCACCATCGAAGAGGTTGACCTGGACGGTCCGCGCGAAGGCGAGGTGCTGGTCGAACTCAAGGCCACGGGCATCTGCCACACCGACTACTACACGCTATCCGGAGCCGATCCGGAAGGCATCTTCCCGGCCATCCTCGGCCACGAGGGCGCGGGCATCGTGGTCGACGTGGGACCCGGCGTGAAGACGCTGAAAAAAGACGATCATGTCATTCCGCTGTACACGCCGGAATGCCGCGAATGCAAATTCTGCCTGTCGCGCAAGACCAACCTGTGCCAGAAGATCCGTGCCACCCAGGGCCGCGGCCTGATGCCGGATGCGACCACGCGCTTCTCGCTGGGCGGCACGCCGCTGTTCCACTACATGGGCACGTCCACGTTCTCCAACTACATCGTGGTGCCCGAGATCGCGCTGGCGAAGATTCGGTCCGACGCGCCGTTCGACAAGGTCTGCTACATCGGCTGCGGCGTCACTACCGGCGTGGGCGCGGTGCTGTTCTCGGCCAAGGTCGAGGCGGGCGCGAACGTGGCCGTGTTCGGACTGGGCGGCATCGGCCTGAACGTGATCCAGGCGGCGCGCATGGTCGGCGCGGACAAGATCATCGGCATCGACATCAACCCGGCGCGCCAGGAGATCGCGCGCAAGTTCGGCATGACGCACTTCATCAACCCCAACGAAACGGCGAACGTAGTGGACGACATCGTCCAGCTGACCGATGGCGGGGCCGACTACAGCTTCGAGTGCGTCGGCAACACGACGCTGATGCGGCAGGCGCTGGAATGCACCCACAAGGGCTGGGGACAGTCCTTCATCATCGGCGTAGCGGCTGCCGGGCAGGAAATCTCGACCCGTCCGTTCCAGCTGGTCACGGGCAGGTCCTGGAAAGGCTCCGCGTTCGGCGGGGCGCGTGGCCGTACCGACGTGCCGAAGATCGTCGACTGGTACATGGACGGCAAGCTCAATATCGACGACCTGATCACCCACCGGCTGCCGCTCGAACGCATCAACGAAGGCTTCGACCTGATGAAGAGTGGCGAGTCGATCCGCTCGGTGGTGCTGTACTGAAGAGGGCGCGATGGAACTGATCAGCGAACATGCCTGCTTCGGCGGCGTGCAGCGGTTCTACCGCCACGACTCCGCCGCGATCGGCCTGCCGATGCGCTTCTCGATCTACCTGCCGCCGCAGGCTTCGACAGGCAAGGTGCAGGCGGTGATGTACCTGGCCGGGCTGACCTGCACCGAAGAGACCTTCATGATCAAGGCCGGCGCACAGCGCGTGGCCGCGCAGCTCGGGCAGATCCTGGTCGCGCCGGACACCAGCCCGCGCGGCGCCGGGGTGCCGGGCGAGGCCGACAGCTGGGACCTCGGCGTGGGCGCCGGCTTCTACGCCGATGCGACGGCCGAGCCCTGGCGCGCGCACTACCGGATGCACAGCTACCTCCTGGAGTTGCACCAGCTGGTGCTGGACGAATTCCCCGTCGATGCGGCGCGCTTTGGCATCATGGGCCATTCGATGGGCGGGCACGGAGCGCTCGTCATGGCGCTGCGCCACCCGCAACTGTTCTCGTCCGTTTCGGCGTTCGCGCCCATCTGCGCGCCCAGCCAGGCGCCGTGGGGCATCAAGGCATTCTCGGCTTATCTGGGCGAGGACCGCGCGCAATGGACCCAGTACGACGCCACCGCGCTGATGGCGAACAGCCGCATCCCGTTTCCGCGCGGGATCCTGGTCGACCAGGGATTGTCGGACAAATTCCTGGAGAGCCAGCTGCACCCGCACCTGTTCGAAGCCGCGTGCGAACAGGCGCACCAGCCGCTCACGCTGCGCCGCCACGAGGGCTACGATCACGGCTATTACTTCATCTCGACCTTCATCGAAGAGCACCTTCGATTCCACAACCGGTAGGCGGTCCGCAGACGATACCGCCAACGCATTGGGAGGACACTTCATGACACCGATGAAAGCCATTGTGACCGGCCACACCAGGGGACTGGGCGAAGCCATCGCACGCGACCTGATGTGGCGCGGCATCCCGGTGCTGGGCATTGCGCGCGGCCAGGCGGACGCGTTGCAGGCGGCGTTTCCGGACCTGCTCACCCAGGCTGCACTGGACCTCGGGCGGCCGGACGCGCTGCGCGACTGGCTGCTCACGGACGACCTGCGCGATTTCCTGGACGGGTGTTCGCTGGCTCTGCTGGTCAATAACGCGGGTACGGTGCAGCCGGTCGGACCGCCGCAAGACCAGGACCCTGCCGATGTGGCGCTGGCCGTCGGCCTGAACGTGACTGCGCCGCTCATGCTGTCGGCCGCGCTGGCCCGGCTGCAGCAGGCCGCCGCCTGCCGCATCCTGCACATCTCCAGCGGCGCGGGCCGCAACGCCTATCAGGGCTGGAGCGTGTATTGCGCCACCAAGGCAGCGCTCGACCATCATGCGCGCACGGTGGCGCTCGACGGCCACGCCGGCCTGCGGATCAGCAGCCTGGCGCCAGGCATCGTCGACACCGACATGCAGGCGGAAATCCGCGCGACGCCCGAGGAACGCTTCCCGCTGCGCTCGCGCTTCGTCGAACTGAAACAGGCAGGAGAGCTCGTCGCACCGTCCGAATGCGCGACCCATGTGGTGAACTATCTTCTCGGCCCGTCGTTCGGCGCACACGCGGTGGACGACCTGCGCGACTAAGCATGTTCCTGCCCCTGTACCGATCAAGTAAGATGGCGGTCCAGAAAACAATAAATGGGGTGGTGAAGAGATGGGATTCGAGTTCAACCTGCTGGCAGTCGTGCTGGCTGCCGTATCGAGCTTCATGCTGGGCGGGCTGTGGTATTCGCCGGTGCTGTTCGGCCGCGCGTGGAACGAGGAAAACGGCGGCGTGCCGACGGCCGGGCATCCGGCCAAGGTATTCGGCGTCAGCTTCGTGTTCTCGCTGGTCGCGGCACTGGCGTTTGCTTCGCTGCTGGGCCCCGCGCCCGCGCTGGCGCACGCGCTGGGAATGGGCCTGCTGGTCGGTTTCGCCTGCGTGGCGGCGAGCTTCGGTATCAACTACCAGTTCGCCAACCGTTCGTTCAAGCTGTGGCTGATCGACGGCGGCTACCATACCGCGCAGTTCCTGCTGTTCGGCCTTGTGCTGGGACTCTGGCACTGACGCCATCCGCGGTCCCGGCAGGGCAGGCATTATGTTCCCTGCCGGATCGCTCTCGTGTTCAATTGAAATGTATTGTTGGCCGGATCGCGTCCCGATTACTATATTCCTCGTAATCTTTCCGGGAACGTCATGTCAACCAAGGTGGAACGCCCGCGCGGCAAGATCACGCCGCAGGACAGGATCAGGCGCATGCTGGGCTACTGGGCGTCCAACGCGGTCCTGTACATCATCTGCATCGGACTCGTTCTCGACGAAATCGTCAGCGGCACCCTCGCGCTGGCGCCCGGCATCGGGGTCATCGCGTTCGCCGTGGCACACCTGGCCATTTTCTATGTGCTGATCAGGCGCTCGCCGTACAGCGGCATCCCGCACTGGAAGCTGGCATGGGCGCAGGGCTTCCTGGCGGTGAGCTTCCTGTTGATCCTGTATGCGCTGCTCCCTTCGGTCCACGCCAACCTGCTGATCGGCCTGCCGGTGATCGTGGTATTCCTGGCGTTTCCGCTGCGGCCGCGCCAGACGATCGCGCTCAGCGCCTTCGCCATCATTGGACTGGTCGCCACCGCTGCGACGATTCACCTGCTCGATCCGGCCGCATTCCCGCTGCGCTCCGAGATCGTGAATGTCATCATCGCGTCCGCCGCCGTGATTGCGGTGACGCTCATCACGCGCGACCTGCATGCCTTGCGCCAGCGCCTGCGCGGGCAGGCCGACAACCTGATTAGCGCGCTGGCGCGCATCGAGACGCTGGCCACCACCGATGAACTGACCGCGCTGTCGAACCGTCGCCACATGCACGAACTGCTGGACCAGGAAGAGCGCCGCAGTAGCGGGGACCACCGTCCCACCTCGATCGCGCTGATCGACATCGACCATTTCAAGCAGATCAACGACCGCTTCGGCCATGCCGGGGGCGATGCGGCACTGCGTGCGCTGTCGCGCGAGGTCAGGCGCTTCCTGCGCGAAGACGATACCCTGGCGCGCTGGGGTGGGGAGGAGTTCCTGATGCTGATGCCCGACACCATGCTGGCCGACGCGATGAAGGTGGTGGAGCGCATGCTGGACGGGGTGCGCAAGCTGGTGCTGGACGACGCGGGCTATCCGTTCAAGCTGACCTTCTCGGCCGGCGTGGTCGAGTGCCGCCCCGACGAGCGCTTCGCCGAGGCGATCCGCCGCTCGGACCTGGCGATGTACGAAGCCAAGGCGCGCGGCCGCGACATCGTCGTGGCCGGCTAGGAAGGGCGCCGCCGGCGCCGGGGAACTGCCGTTGGCCGCATAGTCCGGCCCGCGCGGAGGCGGGCCGGGGCGGCAATCAGAAGTGGTACGACCAGTTGACCGTGAAGGTACGGCCGCGGCCGGCGAAGGTGTTGATCGTCTTGTCCAGCGTCGACGACTGCGAGTAGTAGCCGATGTACTGGCGGTCGAACAGGTTCTCGATGCCCACGCCGAACTGGCCGTAGCGGGTGTCGAAGCTGGCGATCGCGTCGGCCACGGTGTAGCCGTTGAAGTGCTCTTCCAGGTTGGACGCGCCGGCGAAGCGGCCCTCGTTGATGTCGCGGTCGGCCAGGTGGGTGGCCTGCACGCGCAGGTTGGAGCGCGGTGCGAACTGCCAGTTCGCGCCCAGCACGGCCTTGTCCGGGCCCTGGTTGCGTGCGCCCAGCGCCACGTCCAGCGGCGTGCCTTGTGCGATCGCGGTCTTGCCGCGCGTGGTGGCGTAGCTGCCGAAGGCGGACAGCGCGCGCGACAGCCTGACCTCGCCCGACACCTCCCAGCCCTTCACATGGGTCGGCACGCGGTCCACGTGGCCGATGCCGTTCACCACGCGGATCACGCTGCCCACGTCCGAACGCGAATCGTAGTAGGACGCGCCCACGTTGCCCCAGGCGCCGCGCCAGGTCGCGCCGACCTCGTTGTTGCGGGTGACGACCGGCTCCAGCGCGATCAGGCTGGGGACCGACTGGTTGGGGCGGTTGATGCCGCGCAGGACCAGGCCCGCGTCCGGCAGGCCGAAGCCTTCCGAGCTCGATGCGAATACCGACCAGCCGCCGCCGACGCGCCAGACCACGCCCAGGTTGGACACGGTCTCGGCGAACGAGGTCGAACCGCCCTTGACCAGCGTGTTGTTGTAGGCCGCCAGGGTGGTGTAGGTGTCGACGTTCAGTTCAGCGAACTCGCGGCGCAGGCCGCCGCGCACGGTGAACGCGCCGAACTCGTATTCGAGCTGGGCGAACGGCGCGGTGGAGGTGAATTCCAGCGGCGGCACCCAGGTGCGGTCGGTGATCGCGAGGCGCTGGCGCGTGTTGTCGTGCAGGTAGTCCACGCCGACGGTCGCTTCCAGGCCTTCCACCAGGGTATCCGGACGCACGTAGGTGACCTTGGCTCCGCGCTTGTCGGCCACGATCTCGGACTGGTCGTACAGCGTGCCGACCGGCGCGAGGCGCACGTCCTGGAAGGTGCTGGACGTGGCCGCGCCGTACAGCGCGGTGAAGTCCTGCTTGAACAGCTGGGTCGACAGCGCGCCGCCGCCCAGGCTGGCGTGGCGGTAGTCCAGGCTGATCGCGCGCGCCTCGTTGCGCGGCGGCGTGCCGGGCGGGGTGCCGCGCTCGGACGAGGTCGGGATGCCGGCTGCCAGGTTGGCGCGCACGGTGCGGTAGTCGCCGTCGCCTTCCAGCTCGAAGCGGTTGACGGACAGCTGCACGCGCTGGTCGCCGAAGTCCTTGCCAAGCTTGAAGAACACGTCGTTGCCGCGGCTGTCCATGGTGTCGCCCTGGACCGTGTCCAGTCCGAGCGGGCGGCCCTCGCCGTCGTAGCCCATGCCGCGCCGCTGCACGCCCGCGTAGGCGAACAGGTCGAACGCTTCGGTCTTGTGCGAGACCGTGTAGCCGGTCTTCCAGTCGATGCTGTCGCTCTCGAACTGGGTGGTGGCGCGCACGTGCACCGAGCTGGTGGTGCCCATCTTGCGCGGCGACTTGGTGATGTAGTTGATGATGCCGCCGGTCGCGCCCATGCCCTGGATCGCCGAGGCGCCGTTGATCACTTCCACGCGTTCGATGATCGCGCTGTCGGCGAAGTAGCCTTCACGCGCGCCGTTGCGCAGCGGGTTCGATTGCGGGATCCCGTCCAGCAGGATCAGCGGCTGGCGGCCGCGCAGCGATTCGCCCTGCGAGGTCAGCTTCTGGCGGCTGGGCGCGTAGCCCGGCACGTAGATCGCCAGCGCGGCCGAAGGATCGTCGGCCAGCGCATATTGGGTGGACAGCTCGCGCTGGGAAATCACCGACACTGCACCCGGGATCTTCTCCACCGCCTTGCTGGCGCGGGTCGCGGTAATCACCACCTCGGACTGGCCTTCGTTGGCGGGCGCGGCTTCCTGCGCGCCGGCGCTGGCCGCGCCCAGGGTGGCACAGGCGAGCGCGACGGAGCGGGCGAGAGGGGAGAGCTGGATCATGACGGACTTTCTGGGCAATAAGTGAATACAGATAGTAATGATAACGATTCTCATTCACGGAGGCAAGAGTATTTTTCTTGGCGGTAATGGAGAAAACAAAGCGAGGAAGCACACCGAAGGCCCGGGCGCGGTCGGCTATACTCGCAGGGTTGACGTTCGTACAGGTATTCGATGGATCAGGATCAGGGTGGTAACAGTGGGGACGGCTGGCGCGGCATGCACCGCCGCAGCGTGGATGCTGCCGGGTCGCGCCTGCGGGGAATGCATGCACGCCTGATGGCGCGCCCGCTGTGGCAGCGCTTCGTTTTGGTCGGGCTGTGGGGCGGCGCGGCGCTGCTGCTCGCGCTGCTGCTGTGGATACTGATCCTGATACCGCTCACGCCCGGCATCAGCGACCTGCGCCAGGCGCGCGCGGCGCAGCCGACCGTGATCGTCGGCGCCGACGGCCGCGAACTGACCAGTTTCGAAGAGGGCGTGCACGAGCATGTCCCGCTCAACAAAATCTCCCCGCACGTGATCAAGGCGCTGGTCGCAACCGAAGACCACCGCTTCTATGAGCACAGCGGCATCGACTTCCGCCGAACGGTCGCGGCGCTGGTCTACAGCGCGGGCGGCGACCGCCAGGGCGGCTCCACCCTGACGCAGCAGCTGGCTCGTAACATGTTCCCGAAGGAGATCGGGCGCTCGCGCAACATCTCGCGCAAGCTCAAGGAGATCGTCACCGCCATCAAGATCGAATCGGCGATGAGCAAGGACGAGATCCTGGAAGCCTACCTGAACACCGTCCCGTTCCTGTATAACGCGTTCGGCATCGAAGCGGCCGCGCGCACCTACTTCGGCAAACCGGCAGCGAAGCTCGACATCCTCGAGAGCGCGACGCTGGTGGGCATGCTCAAGGGGACCAACTACTACAACCCGGTCAGCAACCCGAAGCGTTCGCTGGAACGGCGCAACGTGGTGCTGGGCCAGCTGATGCGGCGCGGCGAAATCAGCAAGGAGCGCTTCGACGCCCTCAAGAAGCGCCCGCTGCGGCTGCGCTTCGAGCGCCAGCTGGAAAAGAACGGCAAGGACAGCGACAACCACTTCACCGCCTACGTGCGCAAGTGGCTGATCGAATGGGCCGACGAGAACGACTACAACCTGCAGCGCGACGGCCTGGTGGTGCACACCACGCTCGACCCCGAGCTGCAGGCGGCGGCCCAGAAAGCGGTCGCGCGCCAGGCCGAGACACTGCAGGCGATCGCCGACGTCGAATGGAGCGAACCATCGGTATGGTCCTCCTCGTCCACAAGCGACTACACGGACATGCGCAGCTACGTCAAGCCGTTCGACTACTTCTGGCGCAGCCACGGCGGCCTGCTGGACGCCTTCATCCGCGAATCGGACAGCTACCGCAAGGCGGTGGAGGCGGGCGAGGATCCGAAGGACGCCGTGAGGCGCCTGCGCGCGGACCGCGACTTCATGGCCAGCCTGCGCGCGGCCAAGACGCGCCTGGAGGCTGGCTTCGTCGCGCTCGACCCGCGCACCGGCGAGGTCAAGGCCTGGGTCGGCAGCCGCGACTTCCGGCGCGACCAGTTCGACCACGTGGCGCAGGCCGAGCGCCAGCCCGGTTCCACCTTCAAGCCGATCGTGTACGCGGCCGCGCTGGAAAAGGGCCTGACCCCGGACCACGAGTACCGCGACGCCGTCCTCGACATCCATGCCGGCGACGGCACCGTGTGGCGCCCGACCGACATGGAAGGCACCAGCGGGCGGATGGTGCCGATGCGCGACGGCCTGGTGTACTCCAAGAACACCGTCACCGCGCAAGTCATGCAGGACGTGGGCGTGGGCGGCATCGTCAGCCTGGCGCAGGGCCTGGGCATCCGCGAGAGCAAGCTTGACCGGGTGCCTTCGCTCGCGCTGGGCACCAGCCCGGTCACGCTGCTGGAAATGGTCAATGTGTACGCGTCGATCGCCTCACAGGGCCAGTACCGCAAGCCCGTATTCGTGCGGCGCATTACCGACCGCGCCGGCAACGTCATCGCCACCTTCGGGAACGGCGCGCCGGAACAGGTCATGTCGCAGGCCTCGGCCGTCACCCTGATCGACATGATGCGCGGCGTCGTCAACCGAGGCACCGGCACGGCGGTGCGCTTCCGCTTCGGCATCTACGGCGACGTGGCCGGCAAGACCGGCACCACGCAGCGCAACGCCGACGGCTGGTTCATCCTCATGCATCCGCAGCTGGTGGGGGGCGCGTGGGTCGGCTTCAACGACAACCGCGTCACCATGCGCAGCAACTACTGGGGGCAGGGCGGCCACAACGCGATCCGCCTGGTTGGCGACTTCTTCAAGACCACGCTCGACGCCAACAAGCTCGATCCGCGCGCCGTCTTCCCTGGCGGGCGTCCGCCCGCGCCGGCGCGCCCGCGCGTCGAAGTGGAAGAAGAGCCCGAAGAAGTGTTCGAGGACCCGGGCGAACTGCAGACCGAGGACGGCCAGCCGGCCGACCCGTACCAGCCTACCGAGCCGCTGCCCGACCCCGAAGAAGTCCAGGTCGAAGAAATCGACCCGCCGGTCGAGCAGTCACCACCGCCGCCGGCCCCTCCCATCCAGGAACCCGAAGCCACCATCGAAGGCTAACGATACCTCCCGTTTGCGCTACATCAAACCCGGGGTCAGGCACGCCCTTCCCCTGGTGCCTGACCCCTGGTTTGCGCTATCTCAAGCGCGGGGTCAGATACCGTCTTGAATTACAAGCCGTCGATTTAAGAAATGTGGATCAAAGGGCTTGCCTGACTTGATCACACCGTAAATGAGGTGGACAAGCTTCCTCATTACAGCGCCAATCACGGCTTTGGGAGCCATCCCGTTGGCCAACAACCGCTCGGCGAACACGTTAAGCAGCGG
>NZ_JBHUJS010000014.1:315093-315424 GCF_042683405.1 Pseudoduganella sp. GCM10020061
TGTCGAAGCGACGTACGTCCCCTAAATGTCCAAGCACCTTGGCCGCGGTAGCGCGACCAAGGCCCGGGATTGATGTGATGAGGTCTACGTCGCGCTTCAGGTCGGGATGTCGATCGATATGATCATCAATATCCTTCTCCAGTTGGGATATCTGCTCGTCAAGCCAACGCACATGCTGGTTAACGTGCTCCACCAGCTCTGTTTGCCCCGCGAATGTGTGGGATTCTATGCGGTTGCATTCCTGCTGCCGGATGTCCTTTAATGCCAGTAGCCGGTCACTCCAGGCCCGCAACTGGCGCTGCTCCAGCGGTGGCGGCACCCAGAGGGCCGG
>NZ_JBHUJS010000015.1:0-888 GCF_042683405.1 Pseudoduganella sp. GCM10020061
TTAAACTGAAGAGTTTGATCCTGGCTCAGATTGAACGCTGGCGGCATGCTTTACACATGCAAGTCGAACGGCAGCGCGGGGCAACCTGGCGGCGAGTGGCGAACGGGTGAGTAATATATCGGAACGTACCCAAGAGTGGGGGATAACGTAGCGAAAGTTACGCTAATACCGCATACGATCCAAGGATGAAAGCAGGGGACCGCAAGGCCTTGTGCTCCTGGAGCGGCCGATATCTGATTAGCTAGTTGGTGAGGTAAAGGCTCACCAAGGCGACGATCAGTAGCTGGTCTGAGAGGACGACCAGCCACACTGGAACTGAGACACGGTCCAGACTCCTACGGGAGGCAGCAGTGGGGAATTTTGGACAATGGGCGCAAGCCTGATCCAGCAATGCCGCGTGAGTGAAGAAGGCCTTCGGGTTGTAAAGCTCTTTTGTCAGGGAAGAAACGGCGCCGGCTAATATCCGGCGCTAATGACGGTACCTGAAGAATAAGCACCGGCTAACTACGTGCCAGCAGCCGCGGTAATACGTAGGGTGCAAGCGTTAATCGGAATTACTGGGCGTAAAGCGTGCGCAGGCGGTTTTGTAAGTCTGACGTGAAATCCCCGGGCTTAACCTGGGAATTGCGTTGGAGACTGCAAGGCTAGAATCTGGCAGAGGGGGGTAGAATTCCACGTGTAGCAGTGAAATGCGTAGAGATGTGGAGGAACACCGATGGCGAAGGCAGCCCCCTGGGTCAAGATTGACGCTCATGCACGAAAGCGTGGGGAGCAAACAGGATTAGATACCCTGGTAGTCCACGCCCTAAACGATGTCTACTAGTTGTCGGGTCTTAATTGACTTGGTAACGCAGCTAACGCGTGAAGTAGACCGCCTGGGGAGTACGG